>NZ_AUXS01000063.1 GCF_001625565.1 Pseudoalteromonas luteoviolacea NCIMB 1944 | reverse complement strand
TGGTTATACCATCACGCAAACTCCAAGCTCGATTTACCAAACCGGCAATCGTTATCTCGGCACAGGTGCAGGCGTAGTGAGCAATGTCGCCAAAGTCGTGGTGGGCACAGATCCAACCCCTGCGATCCGCTTTACCGAAAAGCCAAAGGCGGGTGAGAAGTCGATTGCTGGTAAGGTGTTCTTTGATGTGGATCAGGACGGTGTGGTCGATTCAAATGATGCGCTGTTAAAAGATATTACAGTCACAATCACGGGCACGGACAAGTTTGGTCAGGCAATAAAT
>NZ_AUXS01000062.1 GCF_001625565.1 Pseudoalteromonas luteoviolacea NCIMB 1944 | reverse complement strand
TAACAACCAATGCCAACGGTGGGTTCAGCTTTGCAGGCCTGATTGAATCCAATGCAGATGGTTATACCATCACGCAAACACCAAGCTCGATTTACCAAACGGGCAATCGTTATATCGGCACAGGTGCAGGCGTAGTGAGTAATGTCGCCAAAGTCGTGGTGGGCACAGATCCAACGCCTGCGATCCGCTTTACTGAAAAGCCAAAAGCCGGTGAGAAGTCGATTGCTGGTAAGGTGTTCTTCGATGTGGATCAAGATGGTGTGGTCGATTCAAATGATGCGCTGTTAAAAGACATTACAGTCACAATCACGGGCACGGATAAGTTTGGTCAAACAGTAAATACCACAACAACGACTAACGCCAAAGGTGAATTCAGCTTTACTGGCCTGATTGAATCAAATGCTGATGGTTATACCATTACACAAACGCCAAGTGCGATTTACCAAAAGGGTAATCGTTATATCGGCACTGAAGCCGGTGCCATCAGCAATGTCGCAAAAGTTGTTGTAGGCACAGATCCAACGCCTGCGATCCGCTTTACCGAAAAACCAAAGGCGGGTGATAAATCAGTTTCAGGTAAGGTGTTCTTCGATGTGGATCAGGATGGTGTAGTTGATCAAAACGATGCATTGTTAAAAGACATCACGGTCACAATCACAGGTACAGATAAGTTTGGTCAAATAGTAAATACTACCACCACGACCAACGCCAAGGGTGAATTTAGCTTTACTGGATTGATTGAATCCAATGCAGATGGCTACACCATCACGCAAGCACCAAGCACAGATTATCAAACGGGCAACCGTTATATCGGTATCGACTCAGGTGTGGTGAGTAATGTTGTCAATGTAGTGGTTGGCACAGATCCAACGCCAGCGATCCGATTTACCGAAAAACCAAAGGCGGGTGATAAATCAGTTTCAGGTAAGGTGTTCTTCGATGTAGATCAGGACGGCTTAGTTGATTCAAATGATGCGCTGTTAAAAGACATCACAGTCACAATCACAGGTACCGATAAATATGGTCAGGCAGTAAATCAGAGTGTAACGACCAATGCCAAGGGTGAATTTAGCTTTACTGGATTGATTGAATCCAATGCAGATGATTACACCATCACGCAAACACCAAGTGCGATTTATCAAACAGGTAACCGTTATATCGGTACTGAAACAGGTGTAGTGAGCAATGTTGTCAATGTAGTGGTTGGCACAGATCCAACGCCAGCGATCCGATTTACCGAAAAGCCAAAGGCAGGTGATAAACCAATATCAGGTACTGTGTTCTTCGACGTGGATCAGGACGGCGTAGTCGATTCAAATGATGCGCTGTTAAAAGACATCACAGTCACAATCACAGGTACTGATAAGTTTGGTCAGGCAATAAATCAGAGTGTAACAACCAATGCCAACGGTGAGTTCAGCTTTACTGGCCTGATTGAATCCAATGCTGACGGGTATACCATCACGCAAACACCAAGCACAAGCTATCAAACCGGCAATCGCTATATTGGCGCAGGTACAGGCGTAGTGAGCAATGTCGCCAAAGTCGTGGTGGGCACAGATCCAACCCCTGCGATCCGTTTTACCGAAAAGCCAAAGGCCGGTGATAAGTCTATTGCAGGTACTGTGTTCTTCGATGTAGATCAGGATGGCGTAGTTGATTCAAATGATGCGCTGTTAAAAGACATCACGGTCACAA
>NZ_AUXS01000061.1 GCF_001625565.1 Pseudoalteromonas luteoviolacea NCIMB 1944 | reverse complement strand
TTCAGGGTGACGAAAAGGGTGAGCACAGCCGCGTTGTTTGCTACCGTCATCCTGAACTCGCTTTAGAATCTATGTATTCGATATTAGCTAGGTAATACTGCGTTCGCTGTCGGTAGCCTTTTGCACGATGTCATCCTGAACTCGTTTCAGGATCTATGTTTTGATGCTGGCTAGGTTTATCGTATTTGGTTACAGAAAAGAGGCAGACTTTCTTTGCTAAATTCACTAAAAACGGTAAAAATGTAAAGGCTGTTATTTGAGCAGCAATAATAAGTTAAAGGATATAATTATGAAAATAAAATTGAATAAGAAACGCGTAAAAAATTTATCTAAGACATCAAGTGAGCTAGCGGCCAAGCAAACGGCAGAAGTAGGTGGCGGAAATTTCGAGACTTATGGTATGTGTAGCTATGGGTGTGACACAGCTGTCTATTTAGGTTGTGTTACTGGGCGAGACTGTTATTCGTTTGACGGGCTTTGCCATAACCCGAATTAAACTTTTAAGGCGACGGTTATGTCGCCTTAACGATTCTGTGGCATGGATATGAACATGCCACAGCGAGCTGTTTTTAAGGCTATTAGTACCTATTGTAAATCATACTTAGCCTAAATTAACTTGGCAAAAAGTTCCCATGAAAACCCAATGGAATTGCATGGTTCAGCCATGCTCTACAAATGGGGCCATCAGCGACATGCTGTGCTCGAAAAATGTTTAAGCAAGTTCGCTTACTTGGGATATGCAATGCCGTGCCAATTAGGTAGCCTCCCTTTGCGTTGTGGTTTTGATCTACCAATACGTGCTCTTCAACTAAAAAGTCTTTCCCATAGGTGTATAAATCTTGGCTGTCAGTATCAAGGTTGATGCGTCTTACACTGTCACTCCAAACATCGCTTTCAACAGAAGAGAGTGTGAACAAATCGCGATTTCTATTACCTGTCAAATGGCTATAAATCCTTGGAAATTCGCTAATTCCATCAATTTTATGCGACTTTGTTTTGCCGTTAGACATTAGAGAAAATATAACTGTCTGTGCTGACGAAACGGGAATATTGACCTCTCCTCTCATCATAGATGCCATGTGATGTAATACTGTACTATCTGGGTAGAGGCTCATATCAAGATGAATATTTCCTTGTTGATCTTCCCACGCATTTCCAAAGTGAAAAACAAAACCAGGCTCTAATTCATAGCGCTTTGTGATCTTTAATGTATTTTTACTGATCACTAATACTTCCATTGGCTGCTGCTGGTGAAACTGTATTGAGGAAAATAACCCTTCTGTACTTAGGTCTCGTTTAAGCGAAGGTAAAACCAATACTATATGGTTTTTGGTGATCAGGAAATCATGTACCATCCCACCTTTAAAACCACTGTTTATCAATGCGACGTTTTTAAGAGTTCCTGTGGGGCTTAAATGATATAATACGATATGCCCACTAAGTGCGTAGCCAAAATTCCAAATAGACCCGTCTTTTTCTAGCCTTGGGTGTGCAGAAAAAGGAAGCCCTTTTAGGCTTTGCTCATGCTGTGTATTCTTACCAATGTTGACTCGCCCTAACGTTTCTAAAGATTGGCTATTTAGAGCTGTTGCAGAGCCTGCCTCCCAAAGTGCCCAAAGCTCACCATTCACCGGTATGACGTTTGTGTTTGCGGTGTTTATCGAATCAGGGTTCGCAATTGATTGGCTGTTTTGCAACTTACTGTCTGGACCTGAGTATAAAAATTTTCCTGCCTTTTCTTCTTGTTCAAACTTATCAGTGCGTATGAACTTTCCTTGGTGATAAACCGCGCCGTTACCAATTTGGAACTGATGCACCATGCCGTCACCTTCGAACAGGTGTGTATAGCGCTGACCGGCTCTTTGGTGAAGGCCTGGCCCATTACGGTAAAACGCTCCCGTTAAATCATCCGGTAACTTCCCCTCCAAAAGTAGCTTTTGTGGTCTGTAATTAGAGTCAACACCGACCACACCGATAAGCTCTGGACGTTTTTCCAATGCGGCCGTAAAGCGTTTTTGGTTAATTGTCATTATGTCTTCCGTAGCAAACAAGTTACTTGCTAAACACGGATTAGAAATTGCAGCATGTGCCAATGGTGCTGCTAGCATACCTTTTAACAATTGTCGGCGTTCCATCGTCGGCTCCTTAATAGTGGATAGTGGTATTTTCTACATTGCGACCTGAATTTATGGCGATAACCATCTCTTGATAGCTAGGTGGGCCGAATTGTATGGTTGCATTATTTGAAAACCCTACGCCTTCTGTAGGAATACCAAATAAGTTACTATCCAACTTTGCATTATTGTTGATGTCGTGAAAAAAACGCACAACGTACTCGCCAGCTTCTAAATTGCTGAAGTGGGCTGTGGTGTGCCCTTTTTGAGCCTTAATAATACTTGCAGTGTAACTTTGGCCCTCTTTATAGTTTTGCTCACCTTTGAACAGTTCAATGTAAATCTTTCCTTCACTGCTATTGATATCTTCAATTCGTAGCTCTAACTCATTTGCCATTATTGGAGTGCTTAATAGACTAAGTGTCATTAGTAATGCTTTCATTTTTGATCCTCTGCTGTTGTTATTTTCTGACGCGTAATTGCGCTTGTCGATAAACAAGATAAAATGCGGTTACCCTGCGAGCAATCTGGATTTCGTAGGGGTGACAATTACTTCGTGAAACGGTCTGATTTATAAGGTGTCAAATTGGCGAATCGTGAAAATGAAAAAAATATTCAATCAAATCATGGTTTAACTAAATCTTGGTCAATCCGAGATTTTTTCTCTGACTGCGTAGTTGTATTTGTGTTTGCAATGTTTTTGGCTTATTTAAAGCCGTTTGGCATGGATGGTGTGAGTTTTGTTTATGCCCTCGGCTTTTGGCTGACAATGTGTTTTTGCGGTTATGCGCTATATGCTCCAGCAATCAAGGTAGGAGACAGATTGTTTGATGTTTATTTACCGACATGGGCACGCCATAAACTGATCGCCCTGATTGTCTCAACCTTTTTAGCGAGTCTAGCCATGGGGTTGGTTGCGCCGTTTATCATCTCGGCTTTTTTCTCCATGTCTTCAGGCTACTGGGGATCTGTTGTTTCATCAATTATTGCCAGTATGTTTATAGGTGGGATTATTACAGCGGCAAGTGCAGTTAAGACATATGTGAAATTGCAACGTCAATTGATCATTGATCAGCAAGTAAAAATTGACACTGAACAGGCGCAAGTTGGAGAGCTGAAGGAGCGTAATTCAATCGAATTCATTAATAAGCTCCCTCTCGAGAAGCGCGGTTCGCTGTTGTGTTTACAAATGGATGATCATTACCTAAAAGTCATCACTGATAAGGGGGAGCACTTATTATTAATGCGGTTTAAAGATGCTTTGTTGCAACTCCATGAGTTTCCTGGTTTTCAAACTCATCGCTCTTGGTGGGTTGCCAAAGAAGCAGTTGATTCCACAAAAAAAGATGGGAGGAAACTGGTTTTGATACTATCTAATGGGCTGGAAGTGCCTGTTTCGCAAACTTTTATGCACAATATCAAAGTGCAACTTAACCTTCTGTAGGGACAATCTTATATATCGATAGTGTACTTATGTGTTGAAGTGCGACTTGTGTCGCACTTTGCTGTGTGTTAAGGTGCGACATATGTCACAGGAGGTAGTATGTTAAAGCCAAACAACACAGAGCTAGTAATTCTAAAATTACTTTGGAAGCGTGAACCAAGAACAGCTAGAGAAATTCATGATGAAATTGAAGCGGATTTTTCTTGGAGCTACTCGTCAACTCGGAAAACACTTGAGCGAATGGCAGACAAAGGGTTGCTCAATGTAGGAGAGCAAGGCAACAAAAAAATATTTACTGCGGCAGCTGAGAAAGTACCCACACTTGCTGCGTGTGCCCAAGAGTTTGCTCAATCTGTATTTGAGTTGGATGGACCGCTTCCTGTTGCGATGTTTGCGGATAGCCGTCTTATTGAAGCTGAAGAGTTAGATGAGCTTGAATCTCTGCTTGATGAGCTAAATGGAAAGAGTAAAGAATAGGGTAAAATGGCATGGATTGGACATTAGTAAGCCCTGTCATGGTGCTAGCTTTATGGCTATTTACGAGTTATCTACTATTGAATGTAGGTAATCTGATAGCTCGCAGGTATCCATCTTCTCCGACAATCTGGTGGGCCGTATTGGCATTATCGGCTTTACCTATTTTACCTATTGGTTCTAGTTCTGAATTAGTACATATACCAAAAGTACTTTTAGAGTTCGGAAGTTATATTGAGCAGAAACAGCATCAAGTACCGCGTACCTCAGAACAAAGTACACTGTTTTTGGCTGATGTTTTACTTTATGGTGTGATTGCACTGTATTTGGCTGTGGCTGTTTACAGGTTATATACGCTATTTGCAAGCTGGCAGAACATAAATAGGCTGCTGAGTACATCAGAGCCTTTCAAGCAATCAGTTACTTCGGTGCCATGCGTCCAGCTTCCAATTAATTGCTCCCCTTTTGTTTTCGGTATTGCTAATTGCAAAATTGTATTGCCCAACTACTTTTCGAACTTAGATAGCGAACAGCAATACAGTTTACTTTGTCACGAAGTGACCCATATACGTAGCAAAGATCATTTGGCCTTGATAGCGTGGAGCATACTCGGGTGCATTTTTTGGTTTAACCCTTTTATAAAGCGTATGGAGAAGTGTTTTGTTCATGCTCTAGAGCTAAGGTGTGATCAGTTTACAGTGACACATTTTGAATTAAATAAAAAACACTATGCTGCAACCTTGGTGACTGCACTTAAACACTCTGTGAACACCCATTCTTTTGCGAGTGCTGCTAATTTTTCATCCGGAGCTTTGAGTTTGGCTGATTATAAACTTAGATTACAGGAAATTATTGAGCCGAAATCCAATAAACCAGCTTATTTGATCATTTTACTCTCACTGATCACTGCTTTACTCGGCTTTGTGAACTTAAAAGCGGCACCTGCGATACACGTAAACACCAGCCATTGGCACAATCCATTGGATACATTTTGGGTGAGTTCGCACTATGGTCATATCTCTGAGTTTCGAAACTCAAAAGCGCACGGAGGTATTGACTTGGTTGCACCTGTTGGCGCGCCGGTGATGGCTGTATCCAGCGGTACTGTTGTTATTGCTGATGCGACAACCTTATCGTCACGGTATGGGAATGTGGTACTAGTGCAGCATGAAAATGGTTATCAAAGCTTGTACGCACATCTAGATACAATTGTGGTAGAGCCGGGGACGCGGATAAAAGGAGGCGGTAAAGTTGGGACGTTAGGCGCGACAGGCCGTGTTACAGGGCCACATCTTCACTTTGAGCTGTTGTATCAAGAGCAACGGATCAATCCTTTGGCAATTTTAGCACTAGAATAATCATGATAAAAAACGGTTTATTAATGGCTGCAGCTTTAGTTGTAGGGGTTGCTTGCACCTGCGAAAAAGTAGTGACGGCAGCACCGGGATCTGAAGCGCCTAAGCCGCATTCAACAGTAGGTAAGACGCCAATTGACTCTAATATTGACGCCAATGAGGCTAAGAAGCCTAAAAACACAACAAAGAACTCACATAAAACCTTAAAGCTAGCTGCTGGAGAGAACTTGATAGGTGTATTACGTCGTTATGACGTAAATACGCAGCAAGCTATGGCGCTGATACGTGAATTAAAGCCGTGGCTGGATCTGAATAAGTTGACTGCGGGAAAACAGATCCAAATAACACTTAACGAGCAAGGCGCATTAACCGCGTTTTCCATAGGTGTACGTTTTGCGACAACCGTAACGGCAACTTTAGAAGATGGGGATTGGCAAGTAAGAGATTCCACTCTGGAAACTGAATTGGTAGACGAGCATATTCGAATTAATGTTGGTCGTAGCCTATATAACAGTGCGTTAGACGCAGGTGTTGCGGTGGAAGTCATTCAAAGAGCTATTGCTGTTCTTTCTCATCGAGTAGATTTTCAAAGGTCGCTTCAAGATACAGATGTGTTTGAAGTGATCTATCAGTCAGCTCAGCTGATTGATACACACCAACTATCCAAAAAAAGTGAAGCGGACAAGGTAAACTTTATCAAGTTGACAGTATCAGGTGTACCTCATCTTTTGTATCGCTATAGAGGGAATGGTGAATCACAGGATAGGTTTTACTATGCAGATGGACGCCCTGTGCAAAGCTTTTTGCTTAAAACACCGCTTAACGGGGCTCGGTTATCGTCTACGTTTGGACGCAGAAAACACCCAATATTAGGTTACTCAAGACTCCACAAGGGATTGGACTTTGGTGCAGCAGTGGGTACGCCAATTTTTTCAGCCGGAGATGGAAAGGTACTTAAAGCCAGTTGGGGCGGCAGTTTTGGTAATCGCATTGTGATTAGGCATGCAAATGGATACCAGTCGTTGTACGCCCACTTGCAAGGGTTTGCTAAGGGAATAAAAGCAGGAAGTGAGGTGAGTCAGGGTGAAGTAATCGGTTATCTGGGCAATACAGGTTTGTCTCAAGCACCCCATTTACACTTTGAAGTGCACAAAGATGGACATGCTATTAACCCTTTGACGCTCAAGACTCATCGATATTCAGCAGGCAAACTTTCTGGTGCCAAATTGGAAGCTTTTTCTCAAACTGTTGCACGTATTGAAGCGCAATTAAAACACAGCTATTCAAAACAAAATGAACAGTCAGAGTTCGTCTTTAATCAGATCATCAAGGAGTATCAACGCTAATGTATAAGCAGCTTTTTCTTACTTTAAATATAATCTTATTAACGTTTTTTACGCAAGTAAGTGCCAGTGATCAGTTTGTTATTCAAAACACGCAGACGTTGCAAATTACATCCGAGTTCAATCAACAAAACTATGAGCTGTATGTGCGACTACCCAAAGGATATAAAAAGTCAAAACGCAATTATCCACTTGTATTGATCAATGATACAAGTTATTCCATTGCCACTGCCAGTGGGATTTTACACCTAATTGAAGGGAGGGACATTGAAGAAGTCATTCTCGTCGGCATCTCATATTCTAAAGGAACAAACCCGTTATTTAGTCGGACACGGGACTACACGCCTACGTTTGCACCGAAAGAGACACAAGGCCATTCAAAAGCGGCTCAGCAAGTATCCGGACAAGCAAATAATTACGTGAAATTTATAGATAGCCAAGTGCTACCACTGATTGCGAGTCAATTCCGTGTAGATAAAACACGAAAGACCTTTGTGGGTCACTCCTATGGTGGGTTGCTTGGTACATACATTATGTTACATCAGCCAAGCTTGTTCGAGTCATATATATTAGGCAGTCCATCTCTATGGTATGACAATAAAGTCATATTCGAGATGGAGCGGCGTTATGCAAAGCATAACAAGGCTTTACCTGCTACTGTCCGCTACTATATTGGTGGCAAAGAAGGGGGGATGGTGACGGATCTGAAAACCTTTGTTGGCATCTTAGATAAACGCCAGTACAAAAACTTAGACTATCAATATAAGGTGATCCCTAATACCTCGCATTTTAGTGTGTTTGCCTTGTTACTCACTGAAGGGCTGATCGATATATACGGAAAATAATACTTCATCCTATCTAGTAGCCTTAAACTGAACAGTTTGACACTTTTTTATTATAGTAAACCCTTTATTGTTCCTTTTTTCGCATATGAAAGAAGTGCAATCCTTGCCACATTGGACGTCAATGGGTATAGATTGTGAAAAAGTGTCAATACAAATTTGTTCTCTCGTTTTTGAAATTTGATGCGTATCACTCATTAAAAAATATCTTAAGTGAATGTTTATTAAGTACTAATTTATACCACTAAGGCAGTGTAATACCGGTGATTATGAATATAACTATATATTTATAAAGAGATTTTCATCTTGTGGAGAAACTGTTTTGGTTGAATTGTCAAGGATTTCCTTGGTACACTTGATGTGTCGATACTTTTATGAATATTTACATATTTAGCATTATTGACGTTGGTTTTTAGTCCATCTTGTGCGTAAAACTTTAGTTGGGAATAGTTTGTTGCAAAAGGATAGTAATAGAGCTTCACTTGGGGAGTTTGTCGTGGATTTGGAGCAAGGTTTGCTCTTTTTAAACGGCGAAGAAATCTCGGTAGAACCTAAAGTCATGGAGTTGCTGCTGTACCTCTATCATTGCCGTGGTCGTTATGTCACGGTAGAGGAGTTGCATGAGCATGTCTGGGCAGACCGTGTGGTAACGGATACCGCTGTGCGTGGTACAGTGAAAAAACTGCGGGTAGCTCTTAGAGATGATGATTTACATAACCCTAAATATGTAAAGTCGGTCGCCAAGCGAGGTTATAAGTTAATTTGTGAGTCTTCAATACTTGATGAGTCGCACGATGAGACGTTAACCACCACAATTGAAGAGCCTGACGCGGCTGCGTCAATATCAGATCGAGTAACCCAACCAAAAAGCAACAAGCAACGCTATTTAATTTGGTTTACCTGCGCTGTCATCGTAGCAATGACATGTATATATGTTGCAATTCAACATTCCTCCAGCCGTTTCGATTTTATTGGAGAGAAATTACTGACAGAGTACAAGGGTGAAAAAAAATCTGTAGCAGTATCATCGGATGGACGCTTCGTGGCATTTACTGGTAGAAACCTAGAAAATGAACTAAGCCAAGTGTACCTATTGGATAATCAAGATGGGTCAGTCCGGCAGTTGACTACCAAGGCTACCAATGCGCGATTTGTGAGTTTTGCACAGAATGATAAAGTTCTGCTCTTTAGCGACACCGTAACAGGCGCATCTTCTCTCAAGTTATTACCGTTAACTGTATCCGATCCAGAAAGCGCCATGATCACCCTGTTTGATGAGCAATACCTTATTAGTGGTATTCAACCGGGGCGAGTTCCATCGGAAGTTATTGTACAGCTTGCTAATAAAGCTGAATCAAGATTGATGATATATGCAGTTGACCTTGAAACTTTGCAAAAAACTCGGCTTGTTGCCCCGAGTCATTCGGATCAATATATCTGGGGAGGCACGGTTTCACCGGACAAAAAAAAGTTAATGACTATAGTGATGAAACCGGATAGTTATCAGCTTGTTATATTAAACTTTGAATCACAACAAGAGCGAGTTCTCAGTGAAACAAGTGCACAGGTTCATGGTGCTGTTTGGTTGAATGATGAACAAATTCTTATGCTAGATAGGGACGCTCTAAATATTGTTGATGTTCATACCGGAGCTATGCAAGTTGTTTTGCAAAATCAAGGCGACTTAATCACCGATATAGCTGTTGATAATAATGGTGGTGTGGTTGCGATTAAAAAGTCGCAAGTTAGGGCTGATAGGTTGTACATTGAACGCTCTTTTGCTGATGCGGGTGCAGTAAGCCGGGTCATTGATACTGCACCGGAAGTTACATCCATGATGTTTGACCCTGAAAATGAAAATATGAGATGGGTACGAATTAAAAAAAATAACATCAATTATATAGCCCACCTCAATATCAACACAGAGCAGCAGACTATTCACTACGAAACGAAGAAGCGGCTTGAGCTTCTAGATTCGGCACCGAACAACAAGTATTTACTTGTCAAAGAAGGCCATAGGCTCGCAATATTCTCTATTGAAAATAACCATATTCACTATTTAACCGCTGATTCAGGTTTAAGTAGTGATGGTGTATTTAGTCATAATGGCGAAGAGGTTTTCTTTGGTGTGCAAGTAGCTGGTGAGTGGGAGATACAAAGATTCAATATTTCCACATCCACGATAGATGTCTTTCTACGAGGGTATATGTCTATCCGACCTTCAAAAAGTGGATTTATAGCTGCTGACGGCAATGGTGACCTTTACCATTTAGACTCTAGCTTAGCAGTTTTAGAGGCAATGAAACATCGTATTGGTCTTCAGTTAATTACTCGTTGGCATGTTAAACAAAATTCTGTCATCTGGTCAGATTATGATTATTTAAAAAGTTATGTGCACCATGTGGATTTAGTAACGCAAAAGCATACCGTAATTGAGGACTTGTTTTTGAGTATGTACCCAAGAACTTCTGCAGATCAATTGGGCGAACACATTGTGTATCTATCTGTTCAGATAAACAACTCTGCAATACAGCAGTTGTATTTTGAGTAACCTTGCGATGCTTTTTCTATAAAGTAACTTTAACTAAAGAAGAGAACTATTATGAACGTCAATAAACTGTTGAGCCTTGCCTTTATTGCAGCGCTTACCTTAGGCCCACTGTACGTATTGAACTCGTCTTCACCTGAGTTTTGTCATATCGGAAAAGAGTGCAGTGATCCTTATGGAAAAGGTGAGTAAATATTCTTTTATATGCTTTTAGGCCTATAGAGCAACTGCTTCCCTCTCTTTCTGAACTGGTTTACCAAGTAATATTCTCACTTACGCGATTGAAATAAACATAATAATAGGATTTATAACATCATGATAAAAAAGCTTATTATTTAAGTTATAAAAAAACAATCGTTTAGTTGTTGGTGTTTGATACACATTTTAATAATTTGGTTATCGCAGCAAGGAGTGGGCACTTGGTAGTGTGATTCACCTCCAATGCTTTGTAAGGATGCAAAACTTTATTGGAGGCTGAGTCGCTAAACTCTCTTAAGTCAGCAAGGAAGCTGTAATCAGCCAGTGAAGAGTTTAAGCCATGGTCAGCCAGGATGCTGAAGAGAATCAGCCAGGACGCTGAAGAGAATCAGCCAGGACGCTGAAGTGAATCAGCCAGGA
>NZ_AUXS01000060.1 GCF_001625565.1 Pseudoalteromonas luteoviolacea NCIMB 1944 | reverse complement strand
GCTCCCACCACCAATAAACATAGATTGCGGGGCGAGCCCACAATGACGGGCTTAAATACCTAAGCCTACAATGACTAGCCAATCCAATTGACATGTCTTAAGCATCAAATCCAAATGACTGGTCTTAAACATAAAGGCACGCCCCCTCCCTCGTCACCCTGAACTCGTTTCAGGGTCCATAGTGCAAAAGTCTAAGGTGAAGCAAGCTGTTTTATCAGTTGCCGAGGTAGTTACCTATAATACGCTCCCACCACCAATAAACATGGATTGCCGGGCAAGCCCACAATGACGACCTTTAACACCAAAGCTCAAATGACAGGCCTTATACACCAAAGCTCAAATGACAGGTCTCAAACACCAAGCATTACCTATCCCTCGTCACCCTGAACTCGTTTCAGGGTCCATAGTGCAAAAGCCTCATGACCAAGCACCTAGCGACGACATTATTTTTGCGTAAGGTGAAGCGAGCTATTTTATTAGTAGTCGAGCAAGTCACCTATAATACCAACCCACCACCAATAAACATGGCTTGCGGGACAAGCCCACAATGACGAACCTTTAATACCAACCCACCACTAATAAACATGGATTTCGGGGCAAGCCCACAATGACGAACCTTTAATACCAACCTACCACCAATAAACATGAGTTGCGGGGCAAGCCCACAATGACGAACCTTTAATACCAACCTACCACCAATAAACATGGATT
>NZ_AUXS01000059.1 GCF_001625565.1 Pseudoalteromonas luteoviolacea NCIMB 1944 | reverse complement strand
TTCAGGATGACATCGTGCAAAAGGTTACCGACAGCGAACGCAGTGAGTACGGTTCTTTTGCGCAAGGTGAATAACGTGCAAAATGTAACGACAGCGAGCGAAGCGAGTACGTTCAATTTGCGCAAGGTGAAGTGAGCAGTTTTGACAGTTGCTACGTCTGCCACTCTTAAAACCTAGCTAGCATCAAAAAACATGGATTCTGAAACAAGTTCAGGATGACGGTATCAAACAACGCGACTGTGCTCAACCTCCTCGTCACCCTGAACTT
>NZ_AUXS01000058.1 GCF_001625565.1 Pseudoalteromonas luteoviolacea NCIMB 1944 | reverse complement strand
CCGCTGAGGCTGTCACCTCTATAAGCAATACCGCGTCAATAAACATGGATTGCGAGGCAAGCCCACAATGACGGTATTGACCGTGGCAGCATTCCCCTCCCTCGTCACCCTGAACTCGTTTCAGGGTCCATAGTGCAAAAGACTCCGACTGCAATCAGAGTGAGTACGGTTCTTTTGCGCAAGGTGAATTAAGTCCAAAGTGTTAATGACAACGAGCGCAGCGAGCTCATTTA
>NZ_AUXS01000057.1 GCF_001625565.1 Pseudoalteromonas luteoviolacea NCIMB 1944 | reverse complement strand
GGGATGACGGTATGGTGCAACGGGTTAATGACAGCGAACGCAGTGAGTACATTTTTTGAGAACTTCTGTCACCCTGAACTTGTTTCAGGCTCCAGTGTTTATGGACGAAAATACCAAAAAACGTCACTGAACTTGGTTTCTTCTTACAAGGCAAGATGAAGAGCGTCGTTTTGCATAAGATAACTACGTATCGGTTATAAGCTTTACATGGATCCCGGAGCCAGTCCGGGATGACGGTATGGTGCAACTGGGTAGTGACGGCGAACGCAGTGAGTACATTTTTTGAGAACTTCTGTCACCCTGAACTTGCTTCAGGGTCCAGTGTTTATGGTTTTACTCCAAAAACTAACACAGAACTTCTTTATAGAAGCCAGATAAATAATCATGTAATTAGCTATATTTTATGCTTGTCCCATCCATTAAACATAAAGGTACTCACAACCATAACAATGACATAAGGTGCTTTGCTGAATCATGCCGGTTTTCATTTCTTATAGTGTCAACTTCGTCAAATATCGGCTCCAAATTTATCGGGTGATCGGTGATCAATAGTAAATGCACAGTTGTTGCAATTTGTACGGATAGGATGAAGATCTAAATACAGTAGTAGCGTTTTATTCTCAGGAGCTAAAAAGGATTTTAAAATAAGAGAGGGAGCTTAGAACTTGGTACGACCGAGTGGATTCGAACCACCGACCCCTACCATGTCAAGGTAGTGCTCTAACCAACTGAGCTACGGTCGTACAATAAAACTATATAACTTAACGATGTTAAGTTGGTACGACCGAGTGGATTCGAACCACCGACCCCCACCATGTCAAGGTGGTGCTCTAACCAACTGAGCTACGGTCGTACTATAAAATGTTACTTAATTTAGTTAACGTTGGTACGACCGAGTGGATTCGAACCACCGACCCCTACCATGTCAAGGTAGTGCTCTAACCAACTGAGCTACGGTCGTATCATAAAACTGTTATATAACTTAACTAAATTAAGTTGGTACGACCGAGTGGATTCGAACCACCGACCCCCACCATGTCAAGGTGGTGCTCTAACCAACTGAGCTACGGTCGTACAATGTGCCGTGTTTCTTGGCAACGGCGGCTAATATATAGTGCTCTGCGAAATGGATCAAGTAACTTTGCTAAATTTTTGTTTGTCTGCGGTTTTTTCGATCACAACGGACTAACTTTGCACACTTTGTAGAAGTTTTGCCACCAGTAAACGTGGCTTTTGGCGGATTGCTTTAGCTCGGCTATTAATGGTGTGACGACATTAGGGTAGTCTTGTCCGCCAAATTTATCTGTAAAAGTTTGAAAGTGAGGCTCAATGTCGTGTAAGCGTTTGGCAAGCTGTGATTGATAAGCCTGAATATCTTGGATATAGAACTTTTGAAATACGTTGTTGAGTACCTGAGCGCGCTTTTTGTTTTTACCAGCCGGGCAGACTTTGCGCTCTAACGCCAAAGAGCTAAGCCATGCCGTGGTTGTTTTGTTCCAAGCTATTTGGACTCTGGTACTGGTGATCAAACTTTGCACATAACTATTGTTATTAAGCTTCTCAAGTGCATCTGTCAGCATAGTGCCATTGGCTTTGTTTGGTTCGTTTAAATCCTTTATTAAGCTTGTCAGCGTATTTAACGCTTCTAGGGCATGTATTTCCCCTTGGCTGGTTTCACGCTGGACTTCACTGAAAGTGAGCGTAAAAAACTGGGTAAGTTCTTTTTCATGGGTAAATACATAAGCGAGCATAGGGTAGAGCTGCGCAAGTTTTTCTTGTCTTGCAAGCTCCAAGGCTTGTTGCACATCTTTTGGTGTTCTATCGTCATCGATGCATGCTTGCGCGTATGCAATGAAGTTAAGTGCATACTTAAATTGTTCGCTAGGTTTAGCAAGCTTGCCTAGTTGATTGTTGTGATTTGCAATGTGTGTAGAAACGCGGCAATGCCCGAGTTTGGCAAGATCTATCACAGATATTGTATAACTAGATTTCGGCTTGTCGATGGCTGAGTGTGGCAACACACTCAGCGCTTCAATAGATAACCCATCAGTATCGAATACCTTTCCTAGGCGTTCGGTATATGTTTGATTCGTGTCGCTGGGCGCAGGTGTGCACCCTAACAAAACCGTGCTAAGTGCTATAAGTAGCAGTTTGCATTTCAACGAGTTTTCTCCTCACAAAATATATCAGCATCACAGCAGCTACTGTAAGACCAACTATAATGCCGACCCAAAAGCCAGTCGGTCCCATCGCAGGCACTATTAGGTCTGTTTTTGCCAATACGTATCCAAGGGTAAAACCGATTACCCAATATGAGATAAAGGTAACGCCAGTAATAGGCTTGGTATATCTTAGGCCCCGTAAAACACCATTTGCAGCAACTTGCAGCGCATCGGGTAATTGGTAGACACAGGCGAGTATAATTATACTCGATGCGAGCATAGCGACTTCTTTTTCTTGTGTATAAAGCCAGCTAATATCATATCTAACCAAGTAGGTACCGAGTGCCACAATAGCAGCAACACCAACGGCCAGTATAAAGCTGGTGTAGGTTGCATTGACCAGTCGTTCAATATTGTTTTGTCCACTGATATTGCCAATTCTTATACCTATTGCCATGGATAAACTTAGCGGTAGCATAAATAAGATCATGGTTACACTTGCAGCAACCTGATGTCCAGAAACGGCTACTGCACCTAAATCAGCAATAAAGAGTGGGATACACGCAAATAAAGTCACCTCAAAAAAAGTGGCAAACGAGATAGGCAAGCCGAGTTTAGTTATTTGCAAAATGGTTTCTTTGTGCGGCTTCATAAAGTCACTGAGCAACCATTTGCCTTTTAGTTGCTTGCTTCTTAGGCTGTAGCAAATTTGTGCAATAGCCATAGTCCAAATAACGATGCTGGTGGCAACACCGCACCCGGCGCCTCCCAGTGCTGGCATACCCAATTTGCCGTATATAAAAATGTAGTTAGCGATAACGTTAATCCCTAAACCAAGTAAGCCAATATAAAAAGCAACCTTGGTGTTACCCATGCCTTCAGTAACATTTCGGTACACAGAGAAGATCAAAAACGCTACCAGTCCATATTTAACATAATCGATATAATCTTGTGCCATTTGCGCAATCTCAGGACTTGCGCCCGTACTGGCAAATAAATACTGTGTGAAATAGCTGGCTATAAACCCTAAAGACGACAGCATGACAGCTAAATATAAGCCTTGCTGGAAGTAACGTTTAATACTGTCATGATCATTGGCCCCGACACTATGGGCAACCATACTGGTGAGTGCCAATAAAATAGCCTGCAACGAAAACATCAGTGGGTTGAGTGCCCCAGTAGCAATGGAAAGTGCTGCCAAGTCGTTTGGACTAACTTGTCCTGCCATCATGGTATCAACTACAGACATCATCACGAGGGTAACTTGGGCTAATAGAACGGGTGTGGCAAGTCTAATTAACTTTTTGGCTTCCCAGAGTTCAAACTTCATCCTAAAACTCAGTAATTTCAAAAACTGCATTCTATTGAAGTTTGTGATGTTTATCTACGAAATAAGTGTGTAAATATGTTTCGACAGGGCTGGGCATCAGGTAGAATGTCGGCATAATTTTTACCTCGGAAAAAACATGTTTACTGGAATTGTTCAAACTCAGGCATCTGTTGTCAGTGCAATATTAAATGATGGCGTCATGCGCTTGGTGTTATCTGTTGGCAATGAGCATTTGCAACAACTCACAATAGGTGCCAGCATTGCTGTGAATGGATGTTGCTTAACCGTTGTGCAATTTGAAACGAGTCAATCCGATGTAGTTGGACAAGTAAGCTTTGATGTCATTGATGAGTCTTTGAAATTAACCAATTTGGGCGAACTTAAGTGTGGCAATAAAGTGAATTTTGAGCGTTCGGTGACGTTTGGTACTGAACTGGGCGGGCATATTGTATCCGGGCATATTCATGATATAGCCACGGTAGACTGTGTCGTTAAAACGGCTGAAAATGTGAAAATAAAACTGCTGTTGGATGCAAGCTGGGCCAAGTATGTTTTTTACAAAGGGTTTATTGCAGTAAATGGCGCTAGCCTCACTGTCGGTGAAGTTGATGAAGACGGATTTTGGCTTCACCTCATCCCTGAAACTCTATCTATTACAAATATTGGTAAAGTACAAGACGGTGACAAGCTCAACATTGAAGTCGATCAGCAAACTTACACTATCGTCAACACGGTTGAGCACTACCTGCGAAAAAATACGTTGAACCCAATAGGCTAAAAGATTTGTTCGTCGTCACTGTCGATTCTTAACTCCAATTTATTGATGGCTTCATCAATGTGCATGTTTAAATGAATTGGATTGCAACATGCGGCACAATCTTCGTAGAAATCTTGGTCGCCCTCACTGATATCTAAGTCTACAAATATATGATGACCACAGTGGGGGCAGCTGATCCGTTGGTTATACAGCTGCTTCATAATATGGCTCCAACAACCGCCTGAACTCCTTTTCTTACTATAGCAGTTATTGCAATTATTACCGCAATGTTGCGGCTATTTTAGGATGTGCTCGATCTGTTGTTTTGATTGAATGACGTAGTCACCCGCAAAGACGTTAGCATGACAGAGTAAACTATATAACTGGTAGATCGGCTTACGTTGTTGATAGCCTTTGTCAATTTGGTACGCTTCATTGTATCCAGTGTAAAAAGCGTCAGGTAACTGAGCAAATAATTCGCTGTTGGCGATGTCGACTTCTCTATCCCCGTAATAACAAGCCGGGCAATATACACTGGGTTTATCATTCGAAAACGCGATATTACCGCGCCAAAAATAACCGTGTAAGAGAGAAGGTTGTACAGGATGGTTGACTAAGGGCTTGATGTATTCGACAAAGCTATCGATATCCACAAGCTCTATGTTCTTTTCATGTAATAATTGCAATTGCCAGGCAATGCGCTCTTCTGCAAAAAATACTGACCATTTCTTATGCCATTGATTTGGTTGTGAAAGGCCCAAGATATAATTGTCTTGTTCGAATCCAAACATTTCCTGCTCGTGGCGGCTGTGCATTTTACCAAGCGTGCTGCCACACAGGTACCAGTTTTGTTTGTCTGTTTGCGACGGTAACCACTCAAACACGCTAAAGCAATACTCAAGGCTAGAGCCAATCGTCACAGGGTCGGCCACTAAAAAATCACTATCACGAGTAAGCAATGTATGATTGTCCGCTTCGCACTCATAGCGCTCTAATGCACTAATGTGGTCAACCTTTACCAGAAAGCTGTGCCTGTCATTTTCAATTTTATAGTTTTTGGACTTGTGGTTGCTGGGGAGCTGGGTTTTTCGAGTAAATTCAAAATTGTCGTGAATCGCTTCACTGATGTACTGGTTTACTAGGTTCCACATAGTTAGCCCGGTGGCGAGTGAGCACTTGATCTAACTATGATCGATTTTCGCTATAACACAAATACTTGAGTGCAAATTTAAATCTAATAGAATAGCCACCAGTTTTGAAATGTTTTGGATGTTCACATTGAATAAAAGTGTTATCACCAACCTGATGGCTGCAATGTTAGTTGCTGTTGGCTATGGTTTAAATCATGATCTGCTGTTCACCATGGGACTGTTTGCGCTTTCAGGCGCTGTTACCAACTGGCTTGCAGTACATATGTTATTTGAAAAAGTCCCCGGATTGTATGGTTCAGGCGTTATTACCATTAAATTCAAAGAGTTTAAAATTGCCATTAAAGAGCTCATTTTAGATGAGTTTTTTAATCAAGATAAGTTAAAGAGCTTTGCTGAAAAAAACCAGGTCGATATTGATTTGAATCCAGTGATAGAACATGCAGATCTATCGATTGCCTTTAACAAACTTGTTCAAGTGATAGAAGGCTCTCAGTTTGGCGCAATGCTAGCGATGGTAGGGGGTAAAGAAGCCATTGAACCAATGCGAGATACTTTTACCGATAAAATGAAAGAGGCTTTGTTAGAAATGAGCGAGCAGCCAGATTTTAAAGACAAAATATCTGGAGTGTTAACGAATGGACAATCTCTTGAATCAATTCGTACGGCAATTGAGCATGCGGTAGATGAAAGGCTCAACGAGTTAACACCGGTGATGGTTAAAAATATCGTACAAAACATGATCCATACTCATTTGGGATGGCTTGTTGTATGGGGTGGTGTATTTGGCGGGTTATTCGGATTGATCGCCAGTATCCTCTAACTTGACTCAACTAGGTGTGCATAGATAACGAATTTATGCACACCATTTGATCAGTCATTATTTAGAGCCAGATAAAACGACAGGCAGTGTTGACTCAGTTTGTGCAATATCTTTGATAGATGTTTCAGTTTCTATATCAATTTTCATAAATTTGGCGGTACGCGTTAAACTGTACATATGAGCAAATTCACTTAAATTCATGTCGTTGCATTCGAGTTTATTGGTAATACGTACTTTGGCGGTGTGTTGTCCGCGCATCGCTTTAAGCATGATATGAGGGCGATCAGAGGCGAAAGCCATACATAGTTCAGTAGCATGGCTGTCATCAGCCGCAACAAATTCAACGGCGTGAGCGTTTGATACAGATACAAGCGCAGTCAGTGCAGCAGCGGTCATTAGTACTTTCATCGTTATTCTCCAAACAGATTTTTAGGTGCGATTCCACTAGAGTATTGTTCTGAACGACTCAAAATGCTGTAAGGGAAGATTGTACGAATGTAAGGAATTATGTATTTGTATTTTTGCTTGTGTAAGTACATCTAATTAAAATAAAAAAGCCGTACTAACTTGTTTCAAGCTGACAAAAAAAAACTTCAGATATTATTTTGTTAACAGACCGGTAGCGTGATGTTTCGACGTATTTAGCAGCTTTTTCTCCTTCTATTAAAACCTATTTCAAAAGTATGTCGAAGTATGTAAAAGTGTGTCTAAAAAACAACCTGAGCAATCATAAGTCGTGCCTGATTGTTATACAATATTGCAATTTCTCACGTAATTTATCGTAATTTATGGCATTTTGAGGTTTTTGCATCGAAATTTTTGTGAATTTTCGCTACAGTCTCTTTGATAACTACAGTCACAAAAACTACAGAGATGAAAATATGAATATGTTCAAACCCTCTGTGATCGTGCTTGCTCTAAGCACAGCTCTTTTAGGTTGCCAGCAAGACACTGGTCCTCAAAAAGATAAAGTCACAATCGAGAAAAACCCTTACCCAAGTACTTATAAGCCTCATTCAACTTCAAGTACCTTAATCACAAATGCAACAGTTCTGACCGGTACTGGTGAAAGAATCAATGATGCTGATGTTTACATCGTTGACGGTAAAATTAGCCAGGTTGGCAAAGATTTGTCTGTGAGTGCAGACACGACCATCGATGCGGCAGGTAAGTGGGTAACACCAGGCATCATCGACAACCATTCACACTTGGGCGCATACCCAAGCCCTGGCGTTGAGTCTCACCAAGATGGTAATGAGATGATCAACCCGAATACAGCTCAAGTTTGGGTAGAGCATTCGGTATGGCCGCAAGATCCAGGTTTTAACCGTGCGCGTGAAGGCGGTATTACGTCATTACAAATCTTACCAGGCTCTGCAAACTTATTCGGTGGTCGTGCAGTTACACTAAAAAATGTTCCGTCTGAAACCATGCAAGGCATGAAATTCCCAGATGCACCGTATGGCCTAAAAATGGCGTGTGGTGAAAACCCTAAACGTGTATACGGCGGCCAAGGCGTTGCACCTACAACACGTATGGGCAACATGGCAGGTTACCGTGAAGCGTGGATTGAAGCGTCAGAATACAAGCGCGCTTGGGAACAATATGAAGCTGAGTATGCAGCTGGCTTAAACCCTGATGCACCTCATCGTGACATCAAGCTAGATACGTTACGTGGTGTACTAGATGGCGAAATCTTAATCCATAACCACTGCTACAAAGCAGAGGAAATGGCCATGATGATCGACCTTTCTAAAGAGTTTGGTTACCACGCGGGTACTTTCCACCACGGTATTGAAGCATACAAGGTTGCTGATCTTCTGGGTGAAAATGGTAACTGTGCGGCACTTTGGCCAGATTGGTGGGGCTTCAAAATGGAAGCATATGACATGTCTCTTGAAAACGTCGCCATTGTTGACGCTGCTAAGAACTCGTGTGCTGTGATCCACTCTGATTCTGATACAACAATTCAGCGTCTGAATCACGAAGCTGCAAAAGTTATGTACTCAGCCAATGAAGTTGGTTTTGACATTAAAGAAGAAGATGCCATTAAATGGATCACCTACAATGCAGCTAAGTCTCTAGGTGTCGAAGAGCTTACAGGTTCTATTGCAGCAGGCAAACAAGCTGATGTGGTTATTTGGGACCAAAGCCCATTTAGCGTTTATTCAAAAGCTGAGAAAGTATTTATCGATGGCGCAAAAGTTTATGATCGCCAAGACAGTAAATACCAAGCAGTAAGTGATTTTATGTTAGGTCAGCGCTAGGGGAGCAACAATGAACAAGTTTAAATTATCTATCCTAACTGGCGCGTTGCTTAGCTCTTCGGCGGTATTCGCTCAAGTAACAGCAATTACCAACGCCACGGTGCATACACTAACCAGTCAAGGCGTGCTTGAAAACGCAACTGTTGTTATCGAGAACGGCAAAATTAAAGCGGTGAATCCTCAGTCATTTAATGCTGATGTTACAGTGGATGCACAAGGGAAAATTTTAACGCCTGGCCTTATCGGGTCAATGAACCATCTAGGTTTGGTTGAAGTGGGTGCTGTATCTCGTTCTGTAGATGCATATGACAAGTCAGGTCTTGAGTTTGATCCAAGCTCTGCGTTTAACCCCCGTTCAAGCCTTATCCCATATGCGAGAAAAGGTGGAGTAACACAGAATGTAAGCGTGCCTTCTTTACCTTGGGGTGAAAGTGGTGTGTTCTCAGGTCTTGCTTTTGTCGCTGACTTATCTGGTGAATTTGGCAGTGTGACAGATCGCAAAACAGCGCTTATTGTCGACTTAGGCGCAGTGAGCGACGACGGCTCTCGTGCTGCGTCTGTTCAAGCTTTCTCTAAAAAGTTATCTGAGCAAAAAGCAAAGCTAACCGCTAAAAAGGATAAGAAAAAAGACAAAGATCCTTCAGCGGAAGAAAAGTTACTGATCCAAGTTCTTAATGGCAAACTACCGATAGTGGCCTCTGCATCACGCGCCTCTCAGCTACTAGAACTTATCAAACTGAAAAAACAGTTTGGCTTGAATCTTATCATTGAAGGTGCAGACGATGCGGTGCTTGTAAAAGATGAGTTAGCTAAAGCTGAAGTACCTGTGATTGTGAGCTCAGTATCAAACCTACCAACTGGTTTTGACGCGCTACATGCACATCTTGGTAATGCTGGCGAGCTTGAAAAAGCGGGTGTAAAAGTCATTTTGAATGTTGCTGGTGACGGTAGCCACAATGTATATCAAATGCGCTACAATGCTGGTATTGCTGTTGCAAATGGCATGACACATCAAGGCGCCCTTAAAGCGATGACAGTAAATGTTGCTGATGCTTTTGGCATCGAAGGCGGCAAAATAGCAAAAGGTGAGCGTGCAGACGTTGTTCTTTGGACTGCGGATCCGTTCGAGTTTAGCACTCGAGTTGATAAAATTTGGATCAACGGCGAGCAGGTAACAACTGAATCACGTCATGATAAATTGCGTGAGCGCTACACTACAGACTCATCAATGCCACGTGGTTACACGAAATAACCTGGCATAGATTCATTAAGGCGCCTTATATGGCGCCTTTTTTATTGAATGGTAAATTAAATTATAGGTGTGCATTCTGAACTCACTTCCCGGCGTGAATACACATGGCTTTCGTAATCGCAAAAACAAGTAACTTAGGTAAGTCGGAAGGGACTGCTGAGTAAAGTAGGTGTTAGAAACCAAAAAAGAGAGAAAAGGCCTCTCTTTGATAATTATTAATACGTGATTAGCATTAAGCCCTGTGGTGGTGAGCTTTAAAGGGCCAGTCGAGTCATTTAAAGCTCGACCGGCTCAATGCATTACTTGTAAACAGTGTAATCAACTTCTAGGTTGATATCGTTTTCACCGGATACAACCCATACTTGAGTACGCTGAACTTCACCTACTGGGCTGTGACAAGTCACAGTTTGTCTAAACGCAGGACCAGAGTAGTTATATACTGCATTTTCTAGCGCATAATGGTTTGTGTGGAATAGTGGTGTGCTATCGTAGCCATTGAATACGCGTGACTCGAAACCGTCATTCATTGTTGAAGAACAGTAAGTGTCTTTGTTTTTGTTGTCGATGTGTAGTGATGATGTATAGCTCACCTGCTCATACCATCCGCGGCCGCCACAGTGTGAGCTTGCACCTGTACAATCTGGTCTTTTGTACTCACCAACGCCAGCTAGGTTTGTATCCCATGTGATAACAGGCAGCGCTGAGAATTTATGGTATACCTTGAATTGCTCACCTTCTAAGTTTTGGCAATTCAAAGCAAGAACGCGGTTGCGTTTGAGTTGTTCGTCAGTGAAACCGTTATTGAAATGAACAGTATCAACCATGGTCGCACCAATGCCGCCTGTGCCGATATTGACAGTCCCATATTGCTGACCAGTTAGTTCATCGAAAATATAGCCACTGGTACACTCAGAGCCAGCTTCCTTATAGTACACCCAAGCTTCAAATGTACGTGCACTTAAAGAATCAGTGACAATACGATCAACAGCGCCATTTGCGTATGTCGTCGTTCTGTTGTAGCCATCAATATCTTGAACAGAAGTTTGAGCAAATGCTGAAGTTGCTAAAAAGCCAGTTGTAAGCGCTGCGAGTAATTTTAGTTTCATTGGAACTCCATTGTTTTTTAAATACAGGACTTTATTCGCCCTGGACTACGGTCTGGCGCAGAAGTTAACTGCCTTATTACTTAGCATTTAACACTCTGATACATGAATATATTCATGCGCCGAATTCTATTTAATCTGCAAAGTAGATATACACGCCTAAATGAATAGTTTGATATGTACTCTCCCGGTTAACATCATTACTTGGCTTTAGCTGGGCTCTAAAACCTTAAGTTATATGTTCAACCGTTGCTGATTGCCAAATAACCTAGCGACTAATTTTTATTGTGTAAACCCCCTGAAAATTCAAGCGCTTTGATAATTATTTTCATATCTGAAACTTCTAATTTAAGAATTTTTTATGCTTAACCTTTTTGCTTTTGTTTACTTATATATTTCAATAATGAGGTTTTTTGTTGTTATGAAACAGTTTTTAAATTATGTAAGCTTATGAAATATAATGATTGAACTTTATTAACTAAAATAATTGAGGGAATAGTGATTAAATGCCTTAAAAAAACAAGGTTGAAATAGGTGTGCGAATTTTGTTCTTTTGGATGTGAAGAGGATATGAATTTGGAATTTTAAACAATGGTGAGTTGACAATTGATGCAAAAAAACAAATTTAAAAAATATAAAAATATTTTTAACTTTTGATCTGAATCTATTTTTGCGTAGTGCAACGTTCCAAAATGATTTGCATCACCTCACTGAAATGGTACAACAAGGGATTGCAATACTGAGTAAATAGCATATGTTCTTGGCCCCCGAAATTCTGACGAGCATTAAACAACACCGCGCCTTGTTTCGCCTAGTGGAAAGTGGATCATAGACTATGTGCTGCGAATACACTTAATGCTAATGACACGCATTTAAATTCCTAGTAAAGTGGCTTTGTATTGTGCTCATAACAAAGAAAGATGGCACCTGTACTGGTGCGGCAATTGAAAAATGGTATTTAAAGGCTACATTGAACAGGTTGTTGAACAAGGCTGTTGGTAAAAAAGTAAAGTTGAGGTTTTAAAGTGTGTTAATTGATGTATTACAAATCAGCTATTTATCGAGTGTCGTTGTGGTTTTTTTGATAACAGTGTCACTCATATCCATACAACAAGGGCTACCAAAATTACAACGACTAGAACTTGCATTATGTTGGGTGATGATCCTTTCGCCGGCAGTTGAGTTTATGAGTTTACTCGATTTTGAAATCCCTTGGCTCGTGGTTGCATTTATTCATGCATCTCCTCTACTATTGGGCCCTTTGATAGAGCGCTATCGAAATGAAACAGATAGTAGCTACGTTGCACACTGGCGATCAGTTATTCATTTTGTCCCGTTTGTGGCTTTTTTCACGTACCGTCTATTTGATTCCACAGAAGTAACACCTGCAGTCGGCGTTCTTTATTTGACCCAAATCATTTACTATCAAATAAGCTTAATTAAAGTAAAGGGGCTTTTCCAAAGTTCAGTAGCACCGCAAAATAAAACGAGCTCAATGCTTATTCCGCAAAAACTTTTGATGTCATTTTACTTTTTGTTTTCCGCTGCTGGTGTCATTCAAATGGCTGGCTACTTCTTTAATTTTGAGCAATTATGGTTGTTGTTACACATAACAAATACATTTGTGTTTATTTATGTAGTGTTGTTATGCCGCGGATATATAAATTTGCTATTAAAAAAGTTAGAGAGCCTAAATCAGTCGTCATATTGATGTAGTATAGATATCCAATTAAGGTATTTGAGGTAATACAGTGACGCATAATAAAGTGTATGTACTGCCTGGCACCATGTGTAATCAAAGGCTTTGGGAAGCGCTAAGTCGTGAGCTGAACCACCAAATTAAATTAGTGCACTGCGAGATCCCTAATGCCAATAATCTGGATGAACTGTGCGAGAAACTTTTTAACGATATCGTCGCTGATCTCGTAAGCTCTAACCCAGAACCACATGCGCCGATTTATCTTTTGGGCTTTTCAATGGGGGGCTATCTTGCAGCATATATTGCGAGTAAGCACCCTCAGCAGGTCAAGCGTCTTTTTGTCGTTGCTAACAGTCCAACACAGTTGCTCGCTGACGAATTGTCATCTCGACAAGCCATGCTTTCATTTATAGAAAAAAATGGATATGCCGGGATCAGCGTTAAAAAAGCGTATGGGCTCATTGATCGAACTAGTGAGCTTGGTAGTACAAGTATTGTTGATACAATTCAGTTAATGGAAAGGGAACTAGGCGAAATCGCGTTAATTAACCAGTACCGATGCACCAACGAGCGTATAAACTTGCTACCTCAATTGCTTACACTAAACATACCTATCTACTTTTATTACAGTAAAGCGGATAAAATAATAAATCACCATTGGTTTCAGAAATTGGCACAAACCCACCTGAATGAGCATGTTTATGAAGCCTGTGGCAGCGGTCACATGCTTCCTCTTGAAAAGCCAAAAGAGCTTGCTGCACTTGTCAGCTCGTGGTTAACGTGCTCCATAAATAATTAGCGCCCAGAGCTAGGGGACCTTTGCTCCTAAAAAGCCCAATATTTACTGTCCAAAATTGCGAGTCGATAAAGGCTGTTAATTCGTTTCTTTAAATATAAAAATATATACTATGGCGCCAGTGGATTTGGAAAAGCACCGCGTATATGAATTCAATACCACAGGCCTATTGTCAAACAACTTTTCAGAGGTAGATCTGAGAGCGTGGTTACTTGTCGACAACCAAACTTAGGAGGGGCGCGAGATGATATTGAGAATATTGGCAGCAGTGCTAGGAGGATTTTTGGGAATAATATGTGTTTTGCTATCTGTTATTAAGAGTGAGCCAGTGTCAAGTCTGGTAATAGAGGTCAGCTCTTGTCTCATATTAGCGCTAATTTTCATCTATTACGCTGTCACTGGAAAGGAGCTTGTTTCAGAATCCTTTAAGAAATATTGGTAAACTATAGGGCTAAATCTATACCTTAATCAGCTCAAAGGTAAAAAGGGCTACGCAGGTTATAAATACTGCAGTACTCTATTGAAATTTATACCATAGTCCGTCATGGTAATAACAGGTAGACATGTAATATTTTAAGGAAGTTATGTATAAAACACTCGCTGTTTCAGCCCTTTTTTTGAGCAGTAGCAGTTTTGCTAGCATGCTAGAAGAAATAAATTGCGAAACACATGACCCATCATTACAGCCCTATAAAACAAAGTTTACTTGGAGTATCGAAAGAGAGACCCTCGATATGTCAATGGAGGAGTTCATTGTCAAATTAGCAGCTGCGCACCCTGACGTAGAGCCGATACACAGGCGCTGGATATTGAAATTACTCGATAAAAAAACAGGGAAATATAGTAAAACTCAGGTTGTCAGGTCATATCATGATAAGGGAGGGAAAAACTATAAAATCGAAAAGGTTACGGTCCAACCTCCGTGGGTTGTTAATTTCGACGGCGAAGTTTTGATTGGCACTGACAATGGTGAATTTGGCGGAGAGCTGCTAAGAGTTGATAAAGCCAACAACATGACTTTACTAGAAGAAATGAACGTTGAGGATGTTTATAAAATGCCTTTTGGTGTGGTAGTGACATCGGGTCTGGCTCATCTATCGTCAAACTCTGGAAAAATTAGCCTGCTCACGCCCGATTTCAAAATGGAAACACTATTTGGCCTAATTGGCAGCCCTCAGTCTTCTTGGTTACTAAGTAATGGTGATCTTCTTATAAATAGTTATCCAAAAGGCAGCCAAGTTTTAACCCAAAAAGGTTACCTAAAGCGCGTAAAATGCGCCACAAGCCAATAAACTTAGTTATCATCTAAAAAGACTAAGTTTTAAATTAAAAGGTAGTGATTGAAAATAAGGTCAGTATTTGGCCACCGAGAGAACTCTAAGAGTATTATAAGGATGAAATATGATTAAATATGTTTATGGCGTTTTGTGTATTTTAGGCATAGTTTTGCCGTTTAGCATGTTGATCCCTTGGGTATCTGAAAACGGGTTAAGTGTAGTGAAACTTTATACCCAAATAAGTGAAGACCAGATTTCATCATTTGCATGGTTAGACGTGCTGATCTCCGCCTTTACCCTAATCGCTTTTATATTGTATGAAGGTAAGCTGCTCAAAATGACTAAGTTATGGTTGCCTGTCATGGGCACTATGGCGGTTGGTGTTTCATTTGGTTTGCCATTATTTCTATTGATGAGACAGTGCCACTTAGAGCGAATCGAGTTAGCTGTAGGGCATAATAATCGCGTTATAAATTGATTTATGCGTATTGCGTCGGCATTTTTGTGATGCCTCTTCACTAATTGAACATCGTAATTTACGATGACACTTACTCATCAAATATGTATTCATTTTGACTTTTTAAAGCGTCTATAAATATAACTCTGTTCAAACTAAAAAGGATATTTTAAATGCAATTTAAAACACTTAGTGTTGTTACGGCAACAATTGCTGGTTTTCTATTTGTAGCATTGCTGCTTTTCCCAGAGTTCATGTATTCTTTATTTCAAATTCCTCAAACCGAATCAGCCTCTTTCATGGCTCGTCGGGCTGCCATTCTATTTTTAACACTTGGTATCTTGTCTTGGTTGATGCGCAATGCAGAGCACTCTGAGTCAAGGCAAATGGTATGTTTAAGTTTTATTATCATGATGTTTGGCTTAGCTATTTTAGGGACGTTTGAATATGTTCGAGAGTATGCGGGAGTGGGGATTGGGTTGGCGATTGTTACTGAGCTGGCACTTGGATTTGCATACCTCAAAGTATACTTTAATACTCGGCATAGATTAAATAGACAGAATCAATGCGCGCAATGAGTGAGATCGCATTAGAGCCAATTACCAATATATTTATGGCGGATTGGCGTAACTGAAAGCCCGATTTACACCTCCCTGTTAACGAGGCGCCTGTAAACTAGAACTTTATAATTTAGCTTGATAAGAGGTAGGCTCCGGATCCCCAAGGCTTTCACGTGAAGCTTTTCGTTTTAATTAAAATGCCAGAGCCACACCATTTATTTCACTTGTTTGAGAGATTCAAACAAATATGCATCCAAAAATTCTTGTCTAAATGAACCATTAAAACGTCCTACAAACCGGTCTTGGAAGATTTAAACAAGTGGACTCCGTTAAAGCGCTTTATCGTTTATAAAGGCAAGTTGTTCATTAATCACTCACACCCTTTATTGTTAAATAAATTAGTCATTGTATTGTGCCATTTTAATAAATAATTATTGACTTAACATTTTGTGGTACTTTATTATTAGCACCCGGTAAAGTTGGAGTGATTCGTTGAATGACGCTGAATCAGCTTATTCTTCTCGACAACGCATTATCACTAATGGGTGATGTGTTTTTTTGTCTGCTTCTTCCTAAAAAATATTCACTTCAAATTTATTTTTTCTGTATAAAATCACATGGAGAAGTTGTGAAAAATAACGAGCAAGATATATTCTTATCTGGCCTGCAGTGCATTGCCGTAATCGGTAAATTTCATCGTATCAATGTTAATATTGAAGACTTATACGCTCAATATAACCATCAAAAAATAACCGAACTTGCTTTAACTGAGACTCAGTTGCTTCGAGCTGCTAAATCAACGGGGTTTAAAGCAAAGTTCATCTCAATAGATTTAGACAATATCAATGAGCATAGTTTGCCAGCGATTGCTAAGAAAGCAGATGGTCGTTATGCGATTGTTGCAAAGATCAATGACAAAGGTGTGTTGATACATGATTTATCGAAAGGAAATGCACCAGAAGTAATGAGCTTTGCTGATTTTAATAAATTTTTCATTAATGACTTTTTATTTTTATCACCAAGAGAGCAAGTTATTTCCGAAAAAGCCAAATTTGGTATTAAATGGTTTATACCGGCAATTAAAAAGTATAAAAAACTTTTTATTGAAGTATTGGTCGCGTCATTTTTTATACAACTGTTTGGCTTAGCATCTCCAATATTCTTTCAAGTAGCCATTGACAAAGTAATGGTACACAACGGTCTTACAACATTAAATGTATTAGCCATTGGCTTTTTCTGTGTCATATTTTTTGAAGTACTGCTTTGTGCAATGCGAGCCTTCTTATTTAGCCATACAACCAATCGAATTGATGTCGGGCTCGGCAGTGAAATTTATCAGCATATGTTAAAGTTGCCATTAGCCTATTTTAAATCGCGAAGAGTGGGCGATACTGTTGCGAGAATCAAAGAGCTCGATAGTATTCGAGAGTTTATGACAGGCACTTCTCTCACCCTGATCCTAGACTTGTTTTTCACATTCGTATTTTTTGCGGTCATGTTTTATTACTCAAGTGACCTTACATGGATTGTTGTTGCAAGCCTCCCGTTTTATTTTTTCATCGCATATCTGCTGGGTCCATCTATTCGTGCCACTTTAGAGAAAAAGTTTAGACATAGCGCTGAAAATCACTCTTATTTAGTCGAGTCTGTTCATGGTGTTGAGACCATTAAATCGATGGCCGTTGAGTCTGCGATGAGTAACAAGTGGGACGAAAAATTAGCACAGTATACAAGCGTATCTTTTAAAGCGTTTCAGTTGAACAACTTATATAGTCAATCTTCAAACTTTATAACTAAAACTGTTGGCTTATTAATTTTATATTTTGGATCATTGGCCGTGACTGAGGGAACTTTAACCATTGGCCAGTTCATCGCCTTTAACATTCTAGCACAAAGAATTGCCGCACCAATCATGCGATTTGCCAATGTATGGCAAGACTTTCAGCAGGCAAAAATCTCTATTGAACGTTTAGGTGATGTGCTCAACACGCCGACTGAATCAGGCACAAATAGCAAGCTAGAACTACCAAAATTACGAGGAGAAGTAATTTTTGAGCATACTTCTTTTAGCTACTCGCCTGAAAGAGCCAATGTATTAAATGATATCAATCTAAAAGTTTCAGCAGGTGAAGTAATAGGGTTAGTAGGGCGCTCAGGCTCTGGAAAAAGCTCACTGACTAAACTGGTGCAAAGACTATATTTACCGAACTCGGGCAGAATTTATATCGATGGTGTTGATATCAATTTGATCAACCCTGCTTGGTTAAGGCCTAGAGTTGGCGTTGTGCTACAAGAAAACTTTTTATTTAGCGGCACGATTCGTGAAAATATTGCACTCTCTGATCCCTCGGCTTCCATTGAGAGAGTGATTGAAGCTGCGCAATTAGCAGGGGCTGAGGAATTTATTTTAAAACTGCCTGAAGCTTATGATACTCAAGTTGGTGAGCAAGGTTCAGCCTTATCGGGCGGACAGCGTCAGCGCTTAGCCATCGCAAGGGCGCTGTTGTCAGATCCAGCAATACTAATTTTTGATGAAGCCACTAGTGCTCTTGACTATGAGTCTGAGCGCATCATTCAACAAAATATGCAAAAGATAGCCAAAGGCAGAACCGTTTTTATTGTGGCGCATCGCTTGTCAGCGGTTAGAGACGCAGATCGTATCTTAGTACTAGACAATGGCCGTGTCGTTGAGCAGGGTGATCATAAACATCTACTTAAATTAGAAGGTATTTATGCACATTTAGCGAGCCTGCAAGATAACAAGGTCGCGCAATCTAAAGCGCCCAAAAGAGCGATTGTATAATGAGCAAATTGATTGTAAATACCAAGCTCATCGAGTTCTTACCCCCAGTATTAGAAGTTCAAACTGCACCGCCGCCTAAACTGGTGCGTGGAGTACTTTGGACACTCGTTAGCTTTTTTAGCTTGGCAATTATTTGGGCCATAGTTGGGCGTATTGATATTGTTGCAAAGGCACAAGGTCAGTTAATACCGCTACAAAAAGTCAAAGTGATCCAGCCATTAGAAACTGGCTCAGTACAGAAAATACATGTTGAGGATGGTGACAAAGTTACTAAAGGTCAGGTACTCGTATCATTAGAGTCTGTACTGGCTGAGTCAAATTATAGACAAACCCAGCAGTCGTTAGCTAATTTTGAGCAGCAACGGTTAAGAAGGTTACAGCTATTACAGCTGGTACAAAATGCACAAATATTTGATGATGTGAGCCCTGCGTTAACTACTGAACACAAACAACTACTAAACGCAGAGTTTATACAATATCAAAATGAGCAAGCTGTGTATGATGCGAAATTGTCGCAATTAGAAGCTCAACTTGCAGGCGCAAAAGCCAAGCTTGTGCAGCTAGATAAAATTTTGCCTTTGCTCAATGAGCGAGTTGACTCGCTAGAATCATTACAAGACCAAAAACTTGTCGCTCGAGCGACTTACTTAGAGCTTAAACAGCAAGCCGTACAGCAACAAGAGCAACGTCTAATTGAACTAACCAATGTGAGTTCAATTAACCATGCCATTAAAACAAACGCCCAAGAGCAAAGAACCCACTCAACTGAGCTTCAAAAGTTGCTTCACTCAGAAATTAGCCAAATCAACGAAGAGATTTTAACGCTGCAGCAAGAGCTTGAAAAGCAACAGTATCTCACAGAAAAAAATCTATTGTTAGCGCCTGTAAACGGTATTGTCGAGGCGTTACAGCTATCGACCATAGGAGAAGTGGTCACCCCGGCGCAACAATTATTAACCGTAGTGCCTGACGATGATGAGCTTATAGTGAATGCACAGCTACTAAACAAAGATATTGGTTTTACCTTTGTAGGGCAAGACGTTGTGGTCAAAGTAGACAGTTTTCCGTTTACCCGTTATGGCGCAATCACGGGTGAAGTGACTGAAGTATCAACCGATGCAGTTAAAGACGAGCAGCTCGGTTTATATTTTCCGATTAAAGTGCGTCTTCACAGTCAGCACATTAATGTGGAAAACCGGAGTGTCCCCTTAAGTGCAGGTATGAGCGTCAATGTTGAAATTAAAACCGGCAATCGCCGCATTATAGAGTTTTTACTTTCGCCCATTATTCAGCACTTAGATGAAGGGGCAAGAGAGCGTTAAATCAGAATAAACAGGAAGTAGAGGTTACGATGTTTAAAAAGTTCAGTTTGGCATTAGTCAGTAACCAATATGTCTATACACTTTTTCAAAAAAGCAAAATCAAATTTATATTATCGTAGGATTAACATGTATAAATTTAAAAAAATTATGGGGTTAATTACAGGGGTTTTTAGTTTGAGTTTATATGCTCAAGCTAATGATTTCCCTGAATCAAAACGTGTTTTAAATGATCTTTGTATTACATTATATAGTCAAAAGGATTACCTTAAAGCGCAAGCTTGTTTTATGGAACAAGTTAATCGCAATGCGAAAAACTACCATGCGTTAGGTAATTTAGCCCTTGTTAAAATAAAAAATGGTGATTTTAAAGGGGCTATAGAGACAGCTGATATTGTTTTGCAGCAAAGTAGCAACAGTAAACAGCAGGCTAGTGCTGCCTATAACCAAGGGCTTGCTTATGAGCGTTTGAAAAATTATGAGGCAGCGCTCGGCGCTTACAAAAAATCTAATCAGCTTTTTTCGACCAAAGCCAGAGCTAGCAGCGTTCAGAGACTAGCGCACGCCATAGCTGATCACAAACAGGGCACTGTAGTTGCTAGTAACTCTGTGGCCAAAACACACACACCACCCCATACGGGTAATGAGCAGCATCAGCCTCGTTTTAAACTCTCCAGAAATCATTTAGATAATGGATTGTGTGAAGCCTTTTTAGCAGAGCTTAACCAAAGCCCTTGGGATGAATTACTTAAATGTAAATTACCTACCATACATAACCCGGATATTAAAGAATTGGTGTTTACACCAATTCAAGGGGAAAGAATTAAAGAAATTGATCAACTGATATACCGCGGTAGACAGACTTGGGAGCAAGCTTGGCCAGATAGAGAAAAAGATTATCAGCTAGGCTACTTCCGACTAGGTGAAGCATTTTTTGATGCCAATAATGATGGTAAGAAAGAACATGTCATTCGAAGGTTAATGCCTTTACAAACTTGTAGACCGCTTGAAAAAGGTGAGGCTGGTAATGATGTGGATGTTGTTAGCATGTCAAGGAACCGAGTTAAGCAATGGGAGGCCATGACAAAACAACAACAGATACAGCAAGCCCAAATTAACGGGTTTTACAGTAGTTACACCATCTTAGAAAAGAATTTTAAAAAAGGCACTTTTAGTGCTAAAGGTCGATTTTTAATATATCAGGATAAAATATACCCGACTTACCCTAGTGGGATGAGCTTTAAGAATATACCAGACCTTAATCATAGCACCTGGTTTTCAATTGCTGAATTTTCAGGGCATATCAGTTCAAAAAATACCTACGGCGCCACTCCGGTATGTTCCTATAAGTTAAATGATAAAAAATAGAGAGTTAAAATGAGTTTATTCACCGAAATTAAAAGCCATGAAGACGCGGTCAAAGCTATTTATCTTGATTCAAAAGGCATTCCGACCATTGGCGTAGGTTTTAACCTCAGAGAAGAAGAAGTACTAGAGGCCATACTCGAACAGTTTAATTACTCTACAACGTCGCTATCAGAGACTGACTTTAATGCCTTAAAAATAAGTTTGGAAGCTATATTTAGAAAGGAATGGACAGAGTCGAATAAAGATGATCGAATAAAAGAAGTTAACGATGTTTTAAAAATCTACCAGGCGGATGACAAACGGCTTGATAACTCCATTCCAGAGGAAACCTTTGTTTTTCCTGATGACACCAGCAGTATGGAAGCTGTATTCAATGACATCCTACCTACTTACCAAAAGTTAGCAATTGACGGACTAGATAATAACCTGGATGGAGATAGAGCTGCTGCACAAGCAGTATTTGATGGTTTATCAGATAGGAGAAAGGCAGCGCTGATTTCTTTGACCTTTAATGGTGGCTCTCCTATGGTGGGACCGAGTTTATCAAAGGCTTTGAAAGATAAGGATTGGGCTGAAGCATACTACGAAATAGCCTATTCAAGTAACTCAAATACCGTTAATGGTGAAAAAGTACGCATAAATGGTTTGCACAACCGCAGATTAAAAGAAGCGTCAGCCATGATTGAAGGGATCTCGATTGCAGACAAGCAGAAACTTTACGAAAAGCTATATGAAAAAAGAGCAGAAATCACAAAATATATTGATGAGTTACAAGCTGATAAAACAAATAATGTTTATGAGCCAATAACTAAAACCAGACGTGACGAATTATTTGCTGCCCTTAATGATCAAATGACGACTTTAACTGCTGAACTTGCGGCAGAAAATATAGAGGTTATTGCATACACCTTTAAAAGTGCAATTGATGATTCGGGTAATCCAGGAGATGGTGGTTCGGGTGACAATGGCTCGGGTGACAATGGCTCGGGTGACAAT
>NZ_AUXS01000056.1 GCF_001625565.1 Pseudoalteromonas luteoviolacea NCIMB 1944 | reverse complement strand
ATAGACATAGGTTTCTGAACTAACATGCCCTTTGAGAATGTCATTTCCTTGACCGCCAACAAGGGTATTATTTGCGTAATTGCTTCTCGATGTTTGACCAACAATTAAAGTATCGTTGCCTTCGCCGCCATCTAAGTAGTCGTTACCAGCAATGCCGTCTATGTGGTCATCGCCCGCTAAGCCATAAATTTTGTCACTTTCATTTGACCCAAATATGCTGTCATTACTATCAGTTCCAATTTGATTTTGTGCCCAATCAAATATCTCTTGCGCAGTCAATAATGTACCATCACTAAATTCCACGGTATCGACAATATCATTCTTATCAATAAAGGCCCCAGCGAGCGTAATTGACCCTACTACTTTGTCATCAACATCTAATATTTGTAAGGTAATGTCATCACCAACTCGCACAGCTTTTACTTGGTCTTTTAAAATACCTTCACCTAGGATAATTTGATCCGAGCTCTCACTCCATCCGGATTCATATATTACATCGTGACCATCTCCTAAATTGTAGATATATGTTTCTGAACTCAAATGCCCCTTAAGAATGTCATCGCCTTTACCGCCTACTAGAGTATTCTTTGCATATTTGTTGCCCGCAATTTGTCCAACAATTAAGGTATCGTTACCGTCACCGCCATCTAAGTAATCGTTTCCTGCTACTCCGTCTATTTGATCATCGCCAGCTAAACCGTATAGCAGCTCACTTTGCACAGACCCTAGCAATATATCCTTGCCCTCGGTACCCATTTGTATCTGGGCCGACTTAAATATTTCTTCAGCTGTTAAAACCGCACCATCACTAAATACGACATTATCAACAATATCACTTTTATCAATAAAGGCGCCTGCCAACGTGATTGAGCCAACAATGCTACCTGTGATATCTAAAATCTTTAAGGTAATGTCGTCTCCAACTCGCACTGCAATTACTTGGTCTTTCGAAATGCCTTTGCCTAAGATAATTTGATCCGAGCTCTCATTCGAACCAAATTCATAGATCACATCGTGACCATCTCCTAGGTTGTAGATATACGTGTCTGAACTCCAATACCCCTTGATAATATCATCGCCTTTGCCACCAACTAGGGTGTTCTGTTCGTACTTACTGCTTGCTGTTTGCCCGACAATCAAGGTATCGTTACCGTCACCGCCATCTAAGAAATCGCTGCCAGAAACTCCTTCTATATAGTCGTTACCACCCTTGCCCAATATTCGGTCAGACTCAACGGTTCCCGTGATTGAGTCGTTATTTTCCGTGCTGGCAAAAAACCGTTCTTTAATGTTTTGTGCTGTCCAGTGGCTGCCATCTGCAAATTGAATTGATGAAATTTTGTTTGAAGAAGAGTCACCAAGGAAGTTTTTTAGTGTGATTGCAGAGCCATCATTAAGTGTGATTACTAAATTCCGGTTATGTGTACTTAGTCGTATATCGCTAGCTAAAATACCTTTTCCAAGCTTGAGAATATCCTGAGAGGTTTTTGAAAGGTCGTAATTGTCTATTATGGTGTTACCATCACCAAGTTCGTATATATAAGTATCATTACCATTACCACCTTTGAGTACATCACTTCCTGATCCACCTCTTAATATGTCATCTCCTTCACCGCCGACAATAGTGTCAGCTCCCTCACCTCCATCTAAATAATCGTCACCTAGACCTCCTTGCAATACATCATCTCCCCCCATGCCAGCAATAAAGTCATCACCAGCCAAGGTGTAAACCTTATCTTGTCCATCTGTCCCGACAACTAAATCCACATCTCGGCTAAACGTGATATTTTCATCACGCATATTTATTAGGGGTATATCCTTAGCTAATGTCTCCATCACACTCTGATCACCACTGAATTTTGCCAACTCAGAGAAAAACAACTTATAGCCTTCATAATCACTTTTCGTGAGCAAAGGGTAAAATCGGACCAGATCATATAAATCTAATAAACCATTTACTGGGTCTGCCGTAATATGTGTACCAATGGCGATTTCAAATTCACCATAATCAAACATCAAGCTGCCATTACTGAATGAAAAAACGATGGTGTCCGTGAGTGATTTAAGCCTTGTTTGCAATGCAATTTGAATATAAATAGCATCTTCAATTGAATCATATGCCTTGTAGACCGAATCTCTTAATCGAGAACTTAAATCATCATTTCCGATAAACGGTTTCAAAACCGCAAATGAAGAAGACCTCTTTATTTCATAAATAGACTCTATATCACCACCAAAAGCTTCAATTACGGCCAATTTTGTCCAGTCATTACCAGCAATTTTATAGGTATTTGGGTTCACATTAATTCGCGAAAACTCATCAAATAAACTATCTAAAGCTGAGGTTTCGCTATATTCGAACAATATTTTGTCCATTAGTGCGCGCTGATCACTGCGATTATCCAAAGACACAAACTGCTCTAGCAGTTCAGCTAAGCGACTATTTTGTGAAGCAGCTTCACGCAGCGACCTTACACCTCCAAAACCCTGCGCATCAGGTAACTTTGCCGCCCGCTCTGAAATAGGGAATTTTTCAACAAATACGGAATTAAAGGAGTTACTGGCAAAGAATAGCGCCGAAACATCACCCCGTTGACCATCAGACCAAGTAAAGGAGCTCTCATATTCGATTCTATTACCGGACTGAGAATTTGAGACCCTAACATAATCATATGAGATGGAGTCTATCCCCCACTCAGTCAGGTATTTGAGCTCCCCCTCTTGGCTAATACCATCTTGGTTAAGATCTTGCCAAATTTGTAAACTAAAGTAGACGTCATCTTGAGCATCAATTTTGCCGTCTCCATTGGTGTCATAACTTTTCAACGCACTAAAGCCATGCTCTGCAATTTGATCAGGTTGCCCAGCCAATCGAGTATTATCTCCAAACAACTCTAAGCCGTTATCTATCTGACCATTATTGTTCAGATCAAGGACTAAAAACCCATCCTCCTTTGATATCCAGCCAGTACCCTGCTTTAATCCACTCCCATCATGGTCAAACAGTACACCAGCGTCTACGTGAATGGTTTGAACACCGTCACCGTTTAAATCTAAAATCAACGGATCTCTCAGCCGCAAGTTGTCATTGATTTCTTCAAATTCAGTTTTTATTTCTGCAAGACATTGCTCAAGGTTTTCGCTAAAGAGCATTCTAAAATCCGGATCGAATGTCGCCGCCTCTAGCCCCAATGAATCACCGAGTCCACTTAATATATTATTTACGTAGTCAACACTTTGTAAATAACGCTCAAGTTGAGTTTTTTCAACTTTTACTATGCGATTACCGTCTTCGTCAGTCTCATACGTGAGATCATACAAGCTCTCATAAATAGCTTCAATATCCGAAAACTTATCTTTAAGTAAGTTAAATATGTTAAGTCGTTGAAAGAAATCGCCGTTTTTAGCACATCCTCGATAAACTCATGGGCCTCATCGGCTCTGCGCTTTTGCTCAGACCAAAGTCGCTCGGCTATAACCCCGTCGCCATTTAGGTCATTCGGTGCAAGGCTATTAAATGCAATCTCCCAAAATACGCCGGCTACATCGCCATCAACCAGCGCTGTAGAAATCCCCTTCCCAATCATGCCGTCCGCGCCACCATTGTATACCATGGAAAGAATTCCACCTTTTTGGCGCTCACTTAGTCCATTCCATACCTCTTGAATATCGTCAGTAGTCAGGTTGGTTTTATGCTTTGCGTTATATTCTCTTTGTATTTCATGAATCGTATTGGTTTCGTATTCGCGAATCAATCCCTCAAAAATAGGGGTCATTTCGGTTAAATTGTTAAATTCAAAGCTGTCTCTGAGGGAGTCTTTAATGGCCTGATCTTGTACTTGCCCTTTGTAAGTGGCGAGCTGACTTTCAATACTCTCTATTTTGGAGCTTAAATTCGCCTCCGTCCAGTTCTCTTCAGCAATGTCAACTATTTCATCTATAAGCTTTCTATGATTATCAATACCAATGCTATCTGGGGTATATCCCATTTGATTGATGATTTTTTTTACTATATCTTTTTCCTGAAGGTTAAAACCAACTCCCATAGTGGGGATACCTTTGTGATCTAAATATACTACATAGCTTTTGCCTTCCACATCCAACATAGATCTTAATAGTGCTTCATAATCTCGTTCCATCATTTATCACAATCCTTTTTTTAGTAGTTATACCAATAGTCGCAACGCTTTTTACTCTCAAAACGAGAGTTTGTTCCTGTTTTTCTATCAAATTCATACAAAAAAACTCGATTTTTTCCTGTCCAATCTTTATTTAAGTTTTTCCTGCGTAAACTAAACATATCAATTAAGTAAGATCCGTCATTAAATTGAACAAACTCACCTGAATCTAGTGAACGTGTGTTTAAGTTCATATCAGTAGAAACATGCCCTTTGAAAACGCCAGCAGACTTCGAAAAGTTCAGCTTTTTTTCATCGCTGAATGTTTTCCAGTCATCTTTAAATGCATTTGCAAGCGAAAAGTACTCGCCTTTGGGTGGTGTGTAACATCCTGAAGAGGGCTGCGTCACCTGAATCACAGGCTCTCTTTTGCCATCTATGGTCAACACCCCAGTATAGATGCGATAAAAACCTGACTGGTAGCGGCTTATTCGCTGCGCTTCGACTGTCTCGTAAGGCACTCTATAGTTAATAAGCTCATAATATTTTTTATCCATCTGTAGAGCTTTATCAGCGAGTACTTCGGTAAACTCCACTGGTTTAAACCCAGAACCTGTTAAATTAGGTAAGCCGCACGCTTTGAGCTCTTCTCTCGGAGTGCGGTTCAGTACTTTTAAAAATGCTTCGCATACGGTGTAACCTTGGCCTTTGGTGATCCTAAAGTTTGGTAACGGCGCTTTTTGGCCATTTATCTCCCAAATACGCGCTTGATAAACCTTTTTTAAACATGCCACTGCCTCACATTTATTCCGGACCTGTTTTAACCAGTTGCGCTGCTTTACCAAATACTGTTGCCTTTTCACACCATACAAGGACGCCCGCTTGTTGCGATATGCAATCCCCATATCTTCATCTAACTGAGACAGTGCACTGTCACTACAAATGAGCTTTTCAACCTTTGTGGCTGCTTTTTGGCAGTCAAACCCCGCAGCCATCCCGTGACTGCTAAGCAACAATAAGGTCACGCCATATATCACTTTATTCATTGTTTTCACTCCTTCATTGCATGTTTTATCTTTCTCTGGCACCTTCATCGACACTTTGAATAATTGGGGATAATAAAAACTCGATAATACGTCGATAACCTGTCTTCACTTCTGCGGTGGCAGCCATTCCAGATGACAACGCAACTGTGCGTCCATCAATCAACATTAATTGTTTTTCTATCGAAACTTTAATTGGAAAAACTAAGCCATGAACGTCATGCTCTATGGCATCCATTGACACATCAATAACTTTACCTTCTATAACGCCATATCGCGTAAATGGAAAACTCTCTATTTTAACTTCTACCACTTGCCCGTTGAAAACAAACCCGATGTCCTTATTTAACAATCCAGCATCAACTATAAGCGTGTCATTTTTAGGCACAATCCGCATCAGCTCTTGTGCAGGAGTCACAATTTGACCAATTGTAGTCACACTTAATGCCTCAACAGTGCCAGAAACAGGTGCCACCAATCGCGTTTTTTCCTCTAAAAATGTACTTTTTGCTAGCTGCTGCTTTAGCGTTGCTTGACGAGATAGAGCATCATTGAGTTCTATAAGAGATTGTTTTCTGAAGTCCGTTAACAATAGAGCATACTGCGCTTTTGCTTGGTTAACTTGAGATTTCAATTCACGAACTGTAGCTTGCTCAATCGGTAGCTGCCCAGCAAGATCAAGCGCTTCTTGTTTAAGAGCTAAATATTGCTCTCTAGCAACAAGTTTCTCATTTTCAAGTACTTTTAGTGATTGTGTTCGCTCTTCAATTAAAGGCAGCATAGTTTGAATTTTTTTGACACTTAACTGTGCTCCTATCAATTGAGCCTCCAGACCCCCTATCACAGACCAAGCTGCACGCCGGCTTTGCTGAAACTCCTTTATTTGGCTTAAAAGCAAGTTGTAATCTGTATCATTGTGTACACTTTTTTGAGTAACAGAACTTATTTGCCCCTCATCATTTTCAGAAACTTGTTGTGCAAATAGTAATAACTCTCTTAAGCGATCAACCTGAGCATTAACATGGTCAAGTTGAGCCGTTAAATCTTGCTTGTCCGCAAGTGTAATAGCGGGGTCTAACTCTAATAAAACTTGACCTGCTACCACTTGACTGCCCTCTTCAATATGAACTGCTAAAACAGCTCCAGTTTCGATAGGCTGGATCACTTGTACTTGTTGTTGTGGAACAAGCTTCCCTTGCGCTGACGCCACAATATCTATTCTGCCCCAGCATAACCAAACAATGGCTATAACAAGAAAAATGACCAGGGACCACATAATACTGCGTGCCCACCGAGGCGCTGGCGCGGCTTGAATTTCCAACGCAGCAGGCAAAAACTCAAAATTAACTTTATTCGATTTAGCCATTTTCACGTTCCTGACTTGATGTGGTACTTCGCCTTATCGGCACTTTTTGTGAAGGAGCACCTCCCTGCAAACGGCATAAATAAGCATAGTGTCCACCTTTTTTCAGTAAGGTCGAGTGATCTCCTTGCTCTATTAAACGGCCTTTGTCGAGTACCAAAATATTGCTAGCACCTCGCACTGCTGAAAGTCTGTGAGCAATAATGAATACAGTACGCCCTTTACATATCTTTGCCATATTACGTTGAATGATGTGCTCAGACTCGTAATCAAGTGCACTGGTCGCTTCGTCGAAAATTAAAACTGCGGGATTGCTCAACAGAGCTCTTGCAATAGCAATTCGCTGCCTTTGTCCCCCGGATAATAAACCACCTTGTTCACCTATCTGTGTGTCATAGGCATGAGGCATTTCCAATATAAATTCATGTGCACCTGCCAATTTTGCAACCTCAATGACGTGCTCAAGCGAGGCTGAAGGATCAGATAATGCGATGTTTTCTCGAATACTTGCGTTGAGTAAAAAGTTTTCTTGCAAAACCACGCCCACATTTTGTCTGAGCCAGTCTGGGTCAATAAGGCTGGTATCTACACCATCAACTAGTACTCTGCCCGATTGAGGTAAATACAAACGTTGGATGAGCTTAGTTAACGAGCTCTTACCAGAACCTGAACGTCCAACAATGCCAGTTACTTCACCAGAGTTTACCTTAAAACTAAGATTTTCTAGTACTTTTGGACGCTCTGGTGTATAGCCAAAGTTGACATGGTCAAAGCATATTTCGCCTTGAAGATCAGGCAAAGAGATCTTATTTCCGTTACTTTGCTCCGTTGGTGTATTGAGAATATCACCCAATCTTGCCACCGAAATTCTGGCTTGTTGAAAGTCTTGCCATAGATTTGCAAACCGCATGATTGGAGCTGATACTCGCTGAGCTAGAATATTAAACGCGATGAACTGCCCAATTGTCAGATCACCGTTGGTAACCGCGATTGCGCCAAAATAAAGTATTAGTAATCCAGTGACTTTAGTGATTAAACTGGCAAGCTGGCCATATATATTGTTTAGCTGTGTCGCTGAAAAAGAAACTGACACATAATTTGCCAATTTGTCATTCCACTGACTGCGCATTTGTGGCTCTACTGCCGAAGACTTAATCGTCTCAACGCCGTTGACCGATTCAACCAAAAAAGCATGATTTTCAGCACTACACTGAAACTTTTTCTCTAACGTAACTCGCAGCTTAGGACCAAGCAACATGGCAATAATGCAATAAAATGGCAAACTGCCCACTACAATCCATGCCAACAATGGCGCGTAATAAAACATGACGCTAAAAAATACAAGTGTAAAAAACAAATCCAAAACAACAGTTAAGGAGGAACCTGTCATAAATTCACGCACAGAATCTAGTTCTTTAAGCCTTGCAACAGTATCTCCTACCCGTCTTGACTTGAAATATGATATGGGTAATGCAAGCATGTGCTGATAGAGTTTACTTCCCAACTCTACATCAATACGATTTGTAGTATGGCTAAATAGATATGTTCGCAAACCACTTAGAATAACTTCGAATATAATGACTGCAAGAAACCCTACGGCAAGTACATCTAACGTAGTCATCCCCTTGTGTACCATTACTTTATCAATGGCCACTTGAAAAAAAATAGGTGAGGCGAGAGCAAGTAGTTGAATAAAAAACGAAGCAGATACCACATCACAAAAATATGTTTTATAACGTATTAGCGCAGGTACAAACCATTTAAATCCAAATGCTTCATTTTGAGCTAAAATGCCTTTTCTTGGAGTGAGCAAGATATATTCACATTCTGATATTTTATCAACGTCAGCAATACTCATAGTGCGTTGCTGCTCACTGCTGTAGCTATCGTGAACAAGAGCCTGTCCATTTTTAATACTTACAATAATAAAATAGTGTCCGCTCGTATGCTTAGCGAGTATTGGAAAAACTCCTTTTTCAAGTGTTTTGAGAGATACACGGTATTCTTTGGCTTTAAACCCACACGCCTTCGCAGCTCTTAACAATTGGATTGTTGCTAGTTCAGGGTGCGACTGCACCTCTGCAGTATATTCATGAATCAAATGTGCTGAATCAATGGGCTTTTGATGTAACCGGCCTATTATAGATAGTGCTTTTATCCCTGATTCAAATAGTCTATTTTTATTGCTATCTGTCATTAACTTTCTTAGAAAAGGAGTGTGACAATCTACAACTCACTTTCCATGTGTCTTTTGTCGATTCGCAGAAGATATACATAAAGCAGTTAAAATTCAAATAAATTCTAAACAATAAGCTAGATATAAAAGAATAATTTAACTTAAATAATATAAAAATATTTATAGACCAACTTAACCTACATGCAGGTCCCCACAACGAAAGTGTCCCTTCTAATTTCAAACCATAGAATACGCTTGTTATCGAGCGAATATATTAAGTAACAAAGAGGTCTTGTGGCGTCACTGACATACAAAAAAATTAAATTATTTATTATGTATCAAGCGAGCATATTTAGTCACTTTTAACTCCAGCATCATTACTCTCTTAAACCTGCTTTAGCTATGGTAAGCGTGATAACTCTAAGATATGGGTAACAGACTGCCTTGTTACTCAATTAACTGGAATTCTGACTCTTAATATGACAAGTATTAAAAATATCGCAGCCCTAGCTCCACGACTAAAAAATTAACAACTGATCTGCTGCCCAAACAAACATTGATATAACTCGGTAATGTGGCTCTGTGGGCACGCTATGAAAAATGGTAAATGCAGAACAATATGATGGATAAGGCCGTTGAGATAAACACGCCACCTTACTAATTAAAACTAACCTGACACTTCTTTCGGTATTTAATTTGCAACTTGGAGCACCAGAAGACTTTGCTAACTCACTCCTTAATTTAGTCACCTTACTAAATCTGCTTATGTTAGCGAGCTAAAGTATTGAATGTTCTATACCGAACCAACAATACGGTAGTTTATCAATACTGTTTTCGACAATATCGGCCTAAAAGCTAAGGTCAGGTACAAAGCAAACCCAAACTTAACGTAAGCTGCATTTAGCCATAGCAGCCGATTGTCACAATATTATTAGCACCAATAGATGCGTGAATGTATCTTATGTCACGAAATACTGGATAATTTGCTTCGCACATTAAGACGAAACGTTAGCCGAATGGTAGAAGGTTGTGCTTATGAATAGACTTGATTGCAATGATGAAATTGTTGCCAAAGACTCCTAGCGCTCTCCTCCAAGGGAAGTAACCAATGTGGGAGAAGAGAACTCGAAATTAAATAGCACTAAAAGTGCTATTTAATTTGAAAAGTTAAACAATAAATCTATGTGTTTAACTTAATTAAAATTGCTCTGAACTTGCGTTTAATTGCTCTTCAGTTACATCATGTGTGAACGGCGTGATCACAGGACCGCTGCCATACCAGAACATGCCGTATGCACAAGAGTTTAAGTTTTCCCATGTACCATCTTTGTAAAGAACACGTGTTGCACATGCTTCTGCACTGCCACTTGGCTCTCTTGTGCTATTGCTAAATACACAGTATTGTCCTTTTCTGCAATCCCAACGGCCAGAAGTACCACTATAATTCCACGTTACTTCTGCGATTGGCTTACTCGACGTGAGCCTAAATATGACCTCGGTCGCAGGTGAGCTAGCTTGGCTAGAGCAAAACTGAGGCGTAAACTCTTGAGGTGTAGGTGTACCACTTATCAAACATTCAACCACAGCGGCTTGTGCTGATACACTGGCCATACCCAAACCCAATGCTGCAAGTAAAGTAAGTTTTTTCATTTTACAAATCATCCTTTAATATTTTTTTAATTCATTGCTTTTTATTTAGCCACCAAGCCAATATCACAAAATGCAAATATAAATTTTAAAAAGTGAAATCTAATTAACTCCAAAAGTTAAAATCACGAACTTAAAAAACTGCAATTGCGCTATAAGGCTCAATTTTTATAGCCCCTCATTACTACTCACCATATTTTTTCCAGTGTGCAGAAACAGAGACCGAAATAAAATGACACCACCACTGCGAAAAAGTCAACCAAAGCAACAGTAAATTGAAAAATATAAGGTTTTAAAATATAAGATAATATGATATGCAATTGATTTATCAGAACATAAATCTCAAAACAAAAACCTACAGTAATTTAACAAGGTTCTCAATGAATAATCCCAATTTATGCAAAACAATATCTTCGAGTGAAACAGCATCACTATAAGATTACTCGTTATAAAAAAGTGACTTACGGGCGACTGTTTAGTGCCGCGAAATAACTGTGAATTACATGGCGAAAGGTGGCCTTCTAGGCGGCACTTAATGAGGTTGCAAATTGCTCGACTAAGATAGGCTCAATTTTGGCGAGAAGAGCAAAAGACAATTCAAGCCTATTACGAATAGCTTAATGACTTTTAATCGATAAGCTATTCAGTAGTTTAGGACAATGATTTAAAGCGTTTTTTGACTGACAAGTGTCGACAAAAGTAGCGACGATAATAAAACATTCTTCAAAATTTAAATCCCTATTTTAATTGAATACTGTTAGTTCTATCCACTACGGATATTAAATTAATCATTTTCAATAAGTTATGTAGAAAGCAACGATATAACCGCACAACCAGCCAAGCTCGACACCTGTAATGAGAACAGTTATCATTACCATGATATTCAATTGAATATCGGTTTCTGGAATTTATTAGAACATCGGAATTTTCATGATAAAAACAATGCACTTAAAAGCAGCTCTATTGCTAACTACTTCAACGTTGTTGATGCAAGGTTGCGTTACCACACACCAAGATAAAACGCACTCACACAGCATTGTTACGCTGCACGATTACACTTTATACGATGCAAATAACAAGCAGCAAATCGATATTAAAAAACTCGGATCACACCTAAACAACGCCGACGTGATCTTTGTGGGTGAATATCACACCCACAGTGCTTCTCACCGCCTTCAAGCCGATTTACTACCCTTGATATATCAACAAAATCCAAACTTAATACTGAGCTTTGAGCAATTTACACGTGATAAACAAGATGTGCTGGAGCAGTACATAAATAATGAAATTGGAGAGCAAACTCTAATAAAACAAGCCAATGCGTGGGATAACTACCAAAGTGACTATCGCCCCTTGGTTGAATTTGCCAAACAATACAAACTGACAACTGTCGCTGCCAATACGCCATTGAGCATTGTGCGTTGCGTCGCGCGCAAAGGGCCTGAATATATAAACACCTTTGATAAACAGCACCAAAACTGGGTTGCAAAAGATATCACCACCAGCTCACAGGCATATCAAGACAAGTTTATTGAAGCGATGAGTCACCATGGTCCAAAAGCTGATAAAAAGTCGGGTCCAGTGAAGTTAAGCAATAGTTTTTACGCCCAACTAGCTCGCGATAATACAATGGCAGAGTCTATTTACAATGCGCTCAAATCAAACCCAGCAAGCCGTGTTATTCACTTCAATGGTGCATTTCATAGCAACTATCATCTTGGTACTGTTGATGCGTTGAAGCGACTGGACCCGAAACTCAATATTGCTGTGGTCAGCCCGCAATTTCTCGATGATGCAATTGATTGGAGCACGGGTGATTTTATATACACCATAAAAGCACTTCCAGAACGTTATATAAAAAAAGAAAACTTAAATAAAGCTATCAAAGAAATGATGAAAAAGCGCAAAGAAACGCAATGTGAGCTGTGATCACAGGTATATGAGACTCAAGTGAATAGGCTTGAGTTTTTTTATTATTTTTAAATAGTCAGCATTTTGCCAATGGTTAGCTTTCTATCAAAAAGCGGATATTTGGATTGTCAGATATCTCACCCACACGAAACAAACCACAGTAACACCTCATAAAAACGGCTCAATTCTTCCTGCCCGTGCGCCTTGTTTATTGTATTCGATGCTGAACTGCAAGATTACTTTGTTAAGCACAGATTAATCTGTCATTAAGATAGCAACCGACATACTGTGAGAGGATAATAAATTAAACTCTAGGAAAACAATGAAATATATAGCTGTTGTTCTGGGCGTACTACTTGCGTCAGGCTGCTCAACATCTTCTACACACAGGCCATCAGACTATCAGATGGAAACCAATGCGCCGCAATCAGCCGTGAGCTTATTTTCGAATGACGGTCCTAGTATGAGCGATGCTCAAATCAAACAAGCGCTAGCTCATCGAATTTCACTGCCTCATGTAAATCGTATCGCCATTATCAATTTATCGACCCCAAAAAATTCACGAATGCGCTCACAAGAATTCGTGCAAATAGACAATGAGATGATTACGCACTTTATTGATAAGCTGAAAAGCTCACATAGGATATACGACGCTTCTTTCCTACCAACATTATTGTTACCAGAGCAAAAAACCGTTCCCTTTTTACGAGAAGCTGCGGCCCGTTATCAAGCGGACCTTATTTTAGTTTACAAAAATGGATGTGATAACTTTAAACAGCTTCGATTTTTTGAACAAGACCGAGTGCGTTCATATTGCTCTACTGAAGCTGTGTTGATAGACACAAGAACAGGAATTGTGCCATTTACACTCACCTCAACCAAACAATATACTGTAAATAGAAATGCTGAAGAGTTAAATTTTTACGAGACCTTGAGAAAAGCAGAACTAAAAGCAATTAACGCCGGTTTAAGTGAAGTTGCCACAAAACTAACATCACATATTGAAGCCACCCCAAAACTATAAGCAACAACCAATAGAGCCAATGGCACACTTACATTGTGCCATTAAAACATCTATTAAAAATCAGGCAAGTTGAGTAAACGGTTCACTATGACTCCCATACTTTTAGCACCCCACTGACGAAGCGAAACACATTTAGTTCTAGAGAGTTTAGGGCCGCAGTGATAACTGTAGATGCTCTGCTAGTTTTGTTACTTGAAATATAGTTACTTTTTAAACTTCAATGACCGAAAAGATATTTCCACTGTTGTCATACATATGAGTCATAATACCGCCCCAGCTTTGTTTTTCTGGTTTGTTCGAGAACAATACACCTCGCGCACAAGCCTCGCTATAGAAGGTATTTATGTCTTCGACGGCGAGACTAAAGCCAAGGTATCGTCCACATTCAAACTCGCCTTGCTCTTGTGGCTCCAAAATCAATTGAACGTTTTGCAGTTGCATGCCAACAAAACCTTCAGAAGGCGATCCGAATGCGGGATTTAATCCCAATTTATCTACATAAAAGGCTTGTGCATCTTTGAGGTTTTGACAGGGTATTCGAATTGCTGCAAGTTTCATTTGTGCTCCGACTGGCCAAGTTATATCAGTATCTAGTTCTGGCTAAATATAAGGTGCTATATACTATTAAGACGAAATAGTGTCAGATTCTTTAACCTGATTTGGTAACTCGATACGTGCAACAGCTCCGTCAGCATCGGTTCTGCTATTTAGAGTTAATTCTCCCCCTTGTGCACGAATAATTTCTCTGCTCAGTACCAAGCCAATTCCATTACCTTGCTCTTTTGTTGAATAAAAAGGCGTAAATAAATTGTCAGTATTGCTGACCCCTTCACCATTGTCTAAAACGTCAATTTGACAACCTTCGTTTTGTAAGCTCAGTGTCAACTCCACCCTTTGAGAGCCTATTACCTCATTGGCTTGTTGTGCATTTTTGACCAGATTCAACAGTGCTTGTTCCAATTGTTCAACGTCACAAAATAGAGATAAATTTTGCCCAGTAAGCAGCTTAACGGAAACTGTGGGAAATAAGGCCTGCAAACGCAGCAACAAACCAGAAGCAGTGATGTAGCTCTTTTGTGGAACGGGTAATTGAGACAACTTCGAATAGTTAGCAACAAAGCTTAGTAAATGTTCTGAGCGCTTTTCAATCACATTCAACATAGTATCTTTGAGCGCTTCGTTCGATTGATTTGGCAGCTCTTTTAATGACTGAGCCATTGAGTAAATAGGCGTCAATGAGTTTCTAACTTCATGGTTGAGGACTCGCACGAGTTTTTGCCAAGCTTGCTGCTCATTGCGTCGCAATGATTGCTCTATGGATACGTACACCATCAATTGGTACTTTCTTTGACCTCGATACAAACTGTGTTCAACAACTTTAAACCTTTGATTTTGCTTTAAAGTTTGCCATCTACCTTGCACTTGTTCCAGTTCCAACTGAGCGGTACTAAATCCTGTGATATTTTTACCATTGTAAAACGCCTCAGCCGCCCTATTGTGATGATAAACATGATAGTGGTGATCGAGCACCACTATCGGCAAGTCTAGTTCATTGATAAAATCAAAGATAAAAGTCTCATTCTGCAAATACTCTTGCCGTTTGTTTTTCATGCGCTCTGCTATCGTCTTGAGGTCGACTTTAATCTGTGCAACGCGTCCTTTTTTATACTTAGCTAGATGCCATACCGTAAACTCTTCATTTGCCAATCCGTCCAGTTGCACCGCGACGCCCTCTAAGCACCTAAATATTCGCTGGTAAGCTTTATACAGTGCAAACAAACTCGGTAACAAGACAGCCAATATCAAAGTGAAAGACGTTAGTGTATCCAACGCTAAGTTAATAGAAGTCCAAACGGCAAACAGAGTGATGGTGCAAAGAGGTACGAAAAACAACCAAATTAGGCTGCTCTCCAAAGAGGCTGGCTGGATTTTCATTTTTAGTCTTTTACCTGAATGTTAAACTTATCCACGCGACGATAAATTGCAGATTTACTCAAACCTAAAAACTCTCCCGCTCTAACAACATTACCATCAAAGTGATCTATCGCGTTGAGGATCAGTTTTTTTTCTGCTTGTTCTAATGTCATCAAAGGCAATGGCAATAATGTTTCGTCACTGGGTTGAATTTGCACATCTTGAGCTTGAATAACGTTAGTATCTGCCATGATCACTGCCCGCTCTAATACATGAGATAATTCCCTCATATTCCCTGGCCAATGATAAGATTTTAGCTTTTTGTGGGCTTGTTCACTCAACGCCACATCCGTACGACCATATTTATTCATGTGTTTTGCAATGAAATACTCAGCAAAAGCTGCTATTTCATCCAAACGCTCTCGCAACGGCGGCAGCTCTATCACCAAAGTATTGAGACGGAATAACAAGTCACGCCTAAACTCGCCCTGCGCGATGAGCTTATTTAAATCAGCATTGGTTGCTGAAATTACTCGAGCATTGCTGCGCTTTGATGTCGAACACCCGACTTCTTCATATTCTCCACTTTCCAGTACTCGTAACAGTTTTGCTTGCAAAGCTATGGGCAAACAACCAACTTCATCTAGAAACAAACTTGAGTCATTGGCGAGTGTAAATCGGCCAGTACGATTTTCTTTCGCATCTGTAAAAGCCCCTTTCTTATGACCAAACAACTCACTTTCGAATAAGTTTTCAGGTATCGCAGCCATGTTCACACTGATCATCTCGTGACTTGCTCGCAAACTTTCATCATGAATATATTCAGCTAGCAGGCTTTTTCCAGTACCGTTTTCACCGGTGATCAATATATTCGCTTGTGTTTTTGCAATGCGCTGCGCTTTTTCTAGAAGTTGCTTACTCTGCGTACTAAAAGCCAAAAATCGTGACTGTGTAGATGTGGTTTGCTGCGAATCTATTTGTATCGTTGCTCCTTGCACCGCTTCTAATAAACGCGCATTTTTCCAAGGTTTTTCGATAAAGTCACAAGCCCCCTTTTGCATAGCTTGCACTGCTAAGTCTATTTTGGCCCATGCCGTGATTACGATAACTGGGATGGTATAGTTGAGCGATTGAAGTTTAGATAAAAAAGCCAATCCTTCCTGTCCTGAAGTAGTATCTTGGCTAAAATTCATATCCAGCAATATCAAATCTATCTGATTTTGCTCCAAGCTAGTCATTGCAGCACTCGGGTGCTGAGCTTCTAAACAATGAAAACCATGACTTTCAAGCACGATCCGTGCACTGAGGCGAACATCAATTAAATCATCCACAATTAAAACTGTTTTCATATTTCCTTACTAATCATCAATTATTGTTTGGAAAGCGGACTTAGGATCTACGCCTAAGTCCACTACGTATTACTCTTGACGTAATGACGCCATCGGTTTCGCACCCAATATTTTGCTCATCGGGTATAAAGTTGCGAATAACGCAAATACCGCAATTCCTGTACTTACCGCCGTCAACCACAGAGGGTTAACCAACATATAGTCGCTAATTTGTTCTACAAAAAACGTGTAACCTACTACACAGAGCAGGACCGCTAAGACGAAAGCAAGTGCCAATGGGACAATAGTGTCCTGAAATAGCTCTCGATACAATCTTTTGCTTTTTGCGCCTAATGCCATACGTATGCCTAATTCATAGCGACGTAGCCCTAGGTTATAACTCAGCACACCATAGATACCAACACCCGCTAACACTAACGTAAACAATGCGAGCAAAATACATAAGTTTCGTGTGATCCGCTCCATATGTGTCATAAGCCCGTACTCTTTTTCCAAATTGGTTAAGCGCCATATGCCTGTACGTTGATCTACGCTTCGAGCCGCCGTAAACAATGTCTCTCGGCTTAAGCTTTTCCCTTCTTCCATCTTGACGATATATGGAAAAGCATAAGGCTGAGATGCCCACCAAAAATGACGTCCTTGGTGTCTGCCAAATGATCTAGGGTGATTAAAGTTTTCTGTTATGCCAACCACCTCAACTGGATTGTCTGGGTCAAAGCTCATAAAAGTTTCGCCAATCAAACTTCCACCAGGCTTGAGTAAATCGTTGACCGCTTTTGTCACTAAAAACTCATGTTTTTCTCCACGCATGGCCGCTTCACTAAAGGTGCGCCCTTCAATGATTTTTAATCCAGTAACATCAAAATAGTCCATACCAACCCAAGCTTGGGGGATAAACACACTTTCGTTTCCTGCCATATCAGTAACTGTACTGGCTCGAGTATTGTACTGCACTGGACTACTGCCATGGGCCACTTTTGCGACGCCATCTATTTTGTATAGCGCCTCTCTATACGCTTCAATAAATCGATAACGCTCAGCAATGCTTTCTTCCATATCTTGAATAAATAGGTGCACCGCATAGAAGTTTTCTGTTTTACTTCCTAGTGGACGATTTAGTGTCTCTAGCGTTTTGCTAAGCACCATCGTTGCGCCAATGACCAAAGTTGAAGCTAAAAACAGCTGCACTGCAACCATCATCTTCACTGTCGTTGCGCTTACTTGGCTGACAGCCCCTTTGCCAGATGACTGAATCTGAGCACGCAATTTGGTAAAGTTAATAAGGCGACTTGTGATAAATGCAAATAGCCAAGCTAATAGAACGCATACAAGTAAAGCACTGAGCAATACCGTGCTGTCCAATGATAGATCAGAGATTAAAGGTAAAAAGCCAGTGCTTAAAGAAACAAAGAGCTTTATCCCCCATGCAGCTAAAAACAATGCCACCAGCACAGACGCAGTCATTAAAACCGAAGTTTCCAATAAAATACTTTGAAACAATACACGACGCTTTGCGCCTAAAACCGCTTGAAGAGCGAGTTGCTTGTGTTTCACAACAGCCCTTGAGACAAATAAATTACTGACATTTAAAAGTGCAATTAATAGCAAACCCGTAACACCCGCTAGCAACAAAATCGCGAGTTTGTTGTTGTCACCTAATTCAGCTTTGCGAAAACTCGTTACAATGGGCACTAAGTCAACGATGTTTGGGAAACCCTCTACCCATTGCGCTTTTATCTCTTGCAGTGATTGATGCAAATGCGTTTTTGCAGTGGCGTTGGTTTCGCCCGGTTTTAAAACACCAATTAATTTAAGTGTGCCAAATAAATTGTACCAAGGGCTTGGATCTTCCTCTCGGAAATAACGTCTATCCGCGCTAAACTTAAACCAGATTTGTGCTTTGCCATCATTGAACATAAACGGATCGGTATAATTTTGTCCAACCACACCAACAACGGTAAACTGCATACCCTCCATCGTTAGACTTTGCCCTATAGCTTGTTCACTTCCGTCAAAGTAGCGCTGCCAAATTTGGTAGGAGATCATCACCTCCTGCACTTTTTCGTCTAAAACCTGCACGTTTGCAATATGCCGGCCTAGCATCACTGGCACTCTAAATAATTCGTAGTACTCATCAGTTGCATAAGTTACATCTAATTTTGGCTGACCAGGTAAGTTAGTCACAATCTCCTGACCAGTGCTCACCGCGGCCGCTTTTTCAAATACTTGCTGTGTTTTGTACCATTGCTCTATAGACTGGAAGCTTTGATATCCTGGGCTGTTTTTGTCTGCAAATACATTGTCTTGCTCGACAATAACCAAACGCTCTTCATGCTCTACATTTAAAGGTTTGATAAAATAATTGCTGAATAAACTCATTACTACAAAGAAACATGCCAGTGTAAGTGACAGAGTCAGTATGATTGCGACAGAAAACCCTTTTGCTTGTCTAAGGGACTGAATTGCCAGTTTGAGTTGGTTGGAAAACCGAATGATATTCATGCTATTTCCCTCTTTGCTGGCGCATTATCACTGTGGTTTATTTCAGACTTAGTGTGCAACACCGATCCATCTAACAACTTAACCTGCTGTTTCGCGTAACCCGCGTAACGCGGATCGTGCGTTACCATGCAAATAGTAGTGCCTTGCTCATTCAGCGTATCGAGTATTGCCATCACCGCATCACCATTTTTAGAGTCCAAGTTTCCCGTGGGTTCATCAACTAAGAGGATACTAGGTTCTCCGGCCAATGCCCTTGCTATTGCAACACGTTGCTGCTGACCACCTGAGAGTTGATTGGGCTTATGATTGGCCCGGTGATCTATTTCGACTTGAGACAAAGCGTGATTGACGCGCTGTGTTATTTCTGATTGGCTCAAGGGCTGTTCTCGATAAATAAGAGGCAATGCCACATTGTCAAAGACAGACAGCTCATCAATTAAATTAAACGATTGAAAAATAAAGCCTATATGTAAGTTTCTCAGCTCTGCAAGGGTGTCGGCATCCAAACTCTGAGTATCCACCCCTTCAATTTTATAAGAGCCCGAACTGATATCGTCCAACAGGCCCATTAAACTTAACAGGGTAGATTTTCCACAACCTGAGGGCCCACTTATTGCAACATAGTCCCCTTTGTAAATACTTAAATTGATGTTAGTAAGTGCGTGTGTTTCAACGTTTTCACTGACGTAAACTTTTGAAACGTCTGTTAGCTCGATAACTGGTGTATTAGCCATAATTGCGTCCTTTTGAATTTATTGAGTTATTTTTATTTCTTCGAGATGTTTAAAATCGGACATGTCCGAGATCACAACTTGCTCGCCGGCCTTTACACCAGTTCGAATTTCGATGGCGTTACCGGCGAGTGTACCAAACTCTATTGGGGTTTTAACTAGTTGATTTGTTTCTTCATTGAGAACGTACAAAGCTGCAGTACTTTGTTCCGCTATGTAGCTAGGCCTTTGCAGAGATAACGCGCTAGCCTTTGTTTCTGTAATGATTCGTCCTTCAATTGACAGTTCAGGTCGAGCGTTGTCAGGCAAAGTACCTGTTAGCTCAAGCTCAATTGCAATTCGCCCATCTCTAACAACTGGGTCTATGCGATTAACACGTGCTTGAACTTCTCCACTGAAGGTGTTGATAATGCCAAGCTGACCGACCTGTACCCTACTAGCTTGTTTTTCTGGCACTTGTAGGTCAGCCAATAACGACATCTCACTGCCGACTAAAGCCAAAGGCGCACCAACTTGTACCGATTGGCCCTGTTCAATATTCACCTCTTGGAGCATACCTTCTATTCCGGCTTTAACTTGTAAATTGCGAACGTCGGCATCCGCAGCTTGGTAACTTAACTCCACTTCTCTCATTAACTCTTGTTCAATCTGCAAGCGCTGAGTGTGAAGGGCTTTGGTTTGTTGCAGCTGTAATTGTGCAAGCTTGACGCGCTCAGTAAGCTGATTTACTTCTAGTTGTGAGCGCTTATGATCAAGGGCCGATACTATTCCCTTGGCAATCAATTTTGCTTCAGCTTCTTCTCTGATCTGTGCATTGGCCAGCTCACTTTTTAGCAAAGTCAGCTGTCCTCTTTGGGTCAGCAGCGCACTATGTTGACTGAGCTTGAGCGCTTCAAAACTGGCTTTTTGTCTCGCTAGTGCAAGGCGGCTACGATTGAGGGTTTGCAACAAATCTGGATTAGAAAGGCGCATAATAACGGTATCATGACTGACACGACTGCCGGGTAAATGGAAAATTTCTTCTACTTGAGAGCGATGACTTGCTGTTATAAAGCGACTTTGCTTAGAGCGCAATTGACCGTACCCTGAAACCGCTAAGCTCAGCTGCCCGCTTTGAACTTGCGCAAAAACCAGACTCGGAGCATCTACCTCTTCGTTCTTCACATCCATAAATGCGACACCGAACAGGAATGCGCAGCTGGTGACACCGAAAACTAGCGATTTAACCGGAAATTTTCGCTGTTTATTTTTAGCAAGGGATGCTTTTATATCCATATTTGACCTTAGTGTTTGTTTTAAAACACTAAGGCGAATTACATGCCAATATTAAACTACTGATTTAATTTAATATTTTTAATTTCATAGCTAAGATCTCTTCCCATTTTTGGGAAGATAGTTTCAATTTTGGGATGGCTGGCTTGTTACCGCTCCCTATTGAAAGGTCAGCACTTCAAAAGCGTAATTCAATTACTCATGGCTTATTGCACATGCGTAGCGAGAAAACAAACTCTTAGTAGGCTTACCAAAAAGTTTCTTTATTTATACTGCAAGCTAGTCTAGCATTGCGCCCTGTTTTTTTATGGGTGGTCCAATAATGCAGTTTTCACTGCCATACGACCTACCAAGATTTGATGCTAACCTAGTAGGAAACCGATGCCTAAAATTTTTACCTCGCTCATTTGTCTGTTTAGCTCCTTACTGTGCGTATACACCGTTGAAGCGCACGAGACACCGAAGAGTACCCAGTACAAAGAAGGGGATTTTTATGTAAAACAAAAAGATAAATGGGAAACATTGAAAATAATCAATGTTGATAGTGACAACCCTGATGACACAACATTGCATGTAACTTTTTTTCAACATTCTGAAAAAAAGCCTACCGAATCAAGTGTCGAACAACTCGGGGTTTTAGTGGGCCACACGCCTTTATCAACTGAAGCGCTAGCCGAAGACTGGGAATTAATAGGAAATAAACCAGTGAAAAAAAGCGAGCTCGGCTACTTCCATGAATACTTAAAACACAGTAACTTCCAAAAATATGCACATGTTACCGGGCAAACTGTTGAAGAGCTGATCGCTTTAGCAAATACAAAATATAAAGAAGCATATTCGCTTAGTGAGCAAAAAAAGTTTAATGACGCAATATCTTTATACCTTGAAGCGCTAAATATATTTCCAATGTTTTATGAAGCCATTGATAACATTGCCTTCATTTATATGGATACTGGCGACTGTCAAGAAGCTCTCAAATACTTTGATCACTCTCTATCGATTAATCCTAGTAATGTTACTGCTCGCTACTATATGGGCCAATGTTATATTCAACTTCGAGAATATCAAGCTGCGGCGAGTCTATACAAAGACACAATGGAGCAATTCCCGAATGAGAAAGAAGCGTTTGAGAAGACTTATTTACTCTTACTTGACGTACTAAAAGAGACTGAACAATAAGGGCGCTTCAAGCCAAACACTAAAACCCCCTTTATTAATTTTATCTTTTAGTTGTGTGTTTTCTCTGAAAAGTGCAGAGCAAGCTTATTGGAGTTAACACACATAAATTCGAACTCTCCCCACTCAATACATTTTCAAATCAAAAAACATACATTATAAAAAATCACAGTTTCGAAGTTAAAAAATGAGTACTCACCTTTGAGCAGGAAAGTAAAAAAGCAAAGCTGAGATAGCTTTGCTTAGAAAATATGTTAGTTTGCCACAAGTATCCAAGCAGGTGAACGCCAGTAGTCAATATCAATATGAGTTCTGTCTCCTTCCCTTTCACCAGTTGTCAAATAACAACGATCCTGATTAGGGATATATTTACCAACTACTTTGATTTTACCATAACCGTTAATAAACTTTTCTGCCATACAGTGATAAGAATACTCACCAGAGTCGCGCGCTCCACCAGTGATTTCTTTACCTGTTAAGTTGTAACCTCGGCCTATTCTTTTCCATGTATAGCCACCGCTAGGCGCCATTAGAATTGAATAATCACTGTTACGCCAATTTTTTTGTATTCTACATAGCAGTTGCCATCTGCACTTACTACACCCGGAACACGTCTGCCATCAATACAAACCATAGGGTCAAATTGATTACCATTTAATGGCGCTTTTACACCAGGGCCGTTGTAACCATTATTAATATAATCTTGCTGGCTAAAAGGTACGTAATTGCCCATTGTTGCTGCTTGCACGCTAACAGTGAATAAAATAGAGGCAACACCTGCCAAGTACTTAGTTGTCATAATTTTCCTTAAATACACAATAAGTAGCATGTTTAACTATGCTAATAAATTCATCCCAAAATCGGGAAAACAAAAATAACAAAACACTCAAACCAAGTAAATATATTTTATACAATATTCAAATGTTTTTTAAATTAGTTTCATTGCAAAAAAAACAATATAACTCAAATTGCAATAACTGAGGTTTACCCAATAAAATTTTGGTATTGCCTGAAAATTATAGGTGTGAAGTGACTCGTGATTATGATGTTAACTGGCAGAATAAAAATATATTGCTGGCGATAAACGCGAGTTTATTATTAGATACCCCATACATATGCAAGGAGTATCTATTTAATATTTATCAAATTTCATGATATGTTTGAGTACGAAATATATGGCAGTTAGCTGGGATTATTTACCTTCTCCATAAATTCAATTGCATTCACCGGCTGGTAGCATTCGCTTTCTGAAATGCGCCGATATACACTGTCGTGCAGTGACTCATTGGTACGCTGTCCTACACCCAATTTGCGTATTTTTTCTGTAATTTTATACACCCAGCTCATCGAATCTCTATATTCATCTAAATGATAGGGTCGATAGTAAGATAAAAATCGTTCATTAAAGACTAAGCCATGCTCAGTCGCTCTCTCTTTAATCCAATGCAGTGAGATGTTTGCAAGCCCATCTTGAGAGTACCCACCGCCTACATTACTGTGACTACCTGCAAACCATTTTTGCTCAAGAGTTTGAGTTGAACCTTCTGGTAATGTCCAAATTGCCGGCTTAAAAGGCCCACGCTTTTCATCAATTGCCAAAGCGTGATAAGCATGTTCAATGTTGTCTGTTAGACTGACATCATGAAATTGATAGCGACGATTAATTAAATCAAAGTCAAATGGCAAACCTAGCGCGCCAACTGTATCCCAAACACCTACGAACTTAATCGATACGTCTGTACACTTGTGCTCTGTTTTGAATGCATCAACTTCTGTGTCGGATGCCCTATTACGGTAGAGCCTGTAAGCCTCTGGCATATAAAAAGCGTGATCTTTGGGCAACAGCCCTATTTTATTGATAAGCCCAATCACACTTCGAATAGTATAAGCCCCTCGGCTAAAACCAAAGCCATAAATCTCATCTCCTGGCTGATAATTTAAAACCAAAAATTGATAGGCACGCAGTACATTTTGCGATAGACCGAGGCCAAAACCGCCTCCGAGAATTTTATCCATTCCCCAATGTGTACCAACGCCTTCACTATAGTACACAACTTGATGAACGCCATTTGGGCAAACTTGCTCAACACCCCTGGCCAACTTAACAACATTGGTTGGTTTTCTTTTACCACGATCATATTGCGCAGGCTTATTCCACGTCCCATCCATACACAACACTAATCTTTTCATCACTTTTCCTTTTTAAATCAGCACGATTAAGAATTGACGCTAAGATACAATTAAACTCATTGATAAAAAAGGGCAATTTTCACCTTTACCTTAAATTAAACAAACTCGCTAAGCATTCACTGCTACGCGTCTGATTCAACTACTTCGTACTCGCGAATAATGGTGATATCTCTGACAGATGGCGCAAAATATTTAGCCTTTACGACTTGATACTCTGGCGCATCAAAAAATGATGTCATGACGTTTTTATTTGGGAACCGAATAGTAAATACTCGGTTGATGTTTTGCGAGACTTCGCTTTTTAGTACTTCTTCAATACGGAAGTCATATCCGAACTCTCCACCCATTGACCTTAAAATGGGTTTCATCGCTTCACGATATTCACTATATAAGATATCGTCCTTCACATCTAAACCTACTAACATTTCATAGACTGTCATGTTTTTTCCTATTGTGTACAAATCCGGCATTACTGTTTAAACAAACTCACTGGCCTGGTAGTTTTTATTACTATTGTTGTGCTATTGCGTACCTAGCTCGCTCGTCGTATTCATCACTTTGACTCTAACCAATTCTTTCATTGCGTTAGGCCTAATTGACATTAATGTTATGACACTATTTCTCGGGGGGAGATTGGAGGTGGGACCACCTCCGAAGTGTTTATTTAATAACATCTGTATCACAGAAAATCAAAATGGAAGTGATACCTTTTAACTCAGCCCCTCCTGCAATCTTTTTTGTGTCCTGTGGGGTTAAATGTGTATCTGCTACTACAAGTTTTTTTAAGTTTGCTTTTTTTAATACAGGTTTCATTTTTCTATTCCTTGTTTATTGTTAAAGTGTTGATTTATTGTGCTTTTGTTTAATTTTAAGTCAATACTATTTTGATGCTCTTTATTTTTCAACATTTATATTTGAGTTTTTCCCTATTGCTTAAGTCTATTATCATTTATCGGCTTATGTGATCTGAAGACGCAAAAGGTCAGGAGTTCAATTATTTAGGAAACAAGGCCTATCTTGAAAGAAACACACCATTACCACAATCGCTAATTTGTACTAAGTATTATTGTCACAGCCTTCACAATTGCTCCTCAATGATCTTTTATATAGTACTGTAATTGTATTTTTTTGGATAAACTCATGATAGCGCCACTCTTTACACACGATACCCAAATTAATGATACTTCGCTCAACATCATTGCTCATATGCCAACAGCGAGTTTATCAACATTATTGTCTAACGAGTTTACTGCAAGGCTTAGTGATTCTGATTATATGCGGGTCGCAGTGTTGCTTGCGAAAAAAAGCTATGACGAAGGCGGCTGCCCTATTGGCGCAGTAATTGTCAATAATCAAACTAAAGAAATTGTGGGCAAAGGACACAATACTCTCGTGCAAGAGTCCCATCCATATAACCATGGTGAAACTTCTGCGATTAGAGATGCTGGCAGAATAGACTTTTCTCAGACGACCCTATACACCAGTTTAAGTCCCTGTGATGTATGTGCCACTTTGTTATATATGCGTGGATTTAACCGTGTGGTGGTTGGCGACGTGAGTAACGCCTGTGGCAATGAAGGGTTATTGAAAGAAAAAGGAATTATTGTCGACATCCTTGAAGACCAGATGGGTATAGCCCAATACGCTCAGTTTAGAAAAGAAAAACCAAACCAAGATCTAGAAGACTGGCAAGGTTTAGCGGCAATACCTAGATCGTAAGGAATACTAAACGCACCTATTTCAAATTTGATTTGTAAGGGTTCTAGCTAATTTCGCTGCGATTAAACTTCAATATTCAACAATAAAAGAACAATATTCTTTCGTTCAAGCGTTATAAACTTAAAGGTATTTATATACCTTTAAGCTACCCTCATTCACACTGCGAATAGACCTCAGTTAAACCATTTATTGGGTATTCCAATTATATCGCATTGAGCTGTGATATCTTGCGACTTAAGATGCATTAATCGTTAATTGAGTAATAGCACATGACACTTGACTCCCACATTCTATATTTTCTAATTATCAGTTGTGAAATTGCTTTTTGGGTTGCGCTTTTAAGCGGTTTTGCAGTGAGGTACATGTTTGGAAAACGAAAAGTAAGCTCTGTAATTTTGGCTTGTGTACCACTGATTGATTTGCTGCTATTGATGTTTGTTATCTATGATCTACTCAATGGTAGCTACGCAACATTTGCCCATGGCCTCGCTACTGCTTATATAGGATTTACCATTGCATTTGGGCCTCTGTTAGTTGGCTGTGTAGATAAATGGTTTTCATACAAGTTTTCTCAAGGTCCGTCTCCGGTACCGACAGCTTTAACTGGCTGGCAAGCGGTCTTAGACGAACTTAAACTCTGGTTTAGATGCATTTTGGCAGTGTTGATTATTTATGTTTTGCTTATCTTAATTGTCGTTTTAGTCGACGATCCCGCTAAAACACACGCAATAACCATATGGTTTAAGATACCTGTATTTACTGTTTTGTTTTGGTTTATCTTTGGACCTGTGTGGTCCATGGTCTTTTTTAAACGGAGCTCAAACTAATTGTTGATAGTAAGTTGGTTTTACAGTTGGACGGGGGTTATCACAAAGGCGTGCTGTCAATCAGAGTTGACTAGTAATCATCTCTGATTGACAGTTCGGCATCAGCCTTTACAGGCGAATACCTTCAATATGTAGCTCTAAAGTCACATGCGTAGATGCAGGGCCAAGGTTATAATCAATCCCAAAATCTTTTAGCTTTAGCGATGTTTCACCAGAGAAGCCTACACGGTAGCCACCCCAAGGATCTTTACCTTCACCAATTTTTTCGACTGGGAAAGTAATGGTTCTTTTAACACCGTTTAACTCAAGTAAACCTGTCAGCTTTGCTTCTGTGTCACTGACTTGCTCATACTTTGTGCTTTCAAAAGTTGCTTTTGGAAACTGTTTAACGTTCAAAAAATCCTTGCCTCGAAGGTGTTTGTCACGCTCTGCATGGTTCGAATCTATACTTGCCGTATTGATCACAATGTTGATTTTTGAATCATTCGGCTTGTTTTTGTCATAGTTAAATTTGCCGTCAAAATCGTTAAACCTACCCGTCAACCAGCTATACCCTAAGTGCTTAATTTTAAAGTTGATGAAAGCATGTGCTCCCGCTTTATCTACTTTATATTCCGCGGCGTTTGCAACACCCGACATCACTAAACCAGTTGCTAAAATCGCACTAACGATACGCTTTTTCATATATAGCCCTCTAATAATTTTCTATAATTCTTAAAATAAACTTTTTATTTAGATACTTTTAATATGCGGCTTAAACCGCCATCTTTATTGATAAATTGATGTTTTAGCGCAGCCATTATATGAATAGCTACAAACCCAATTAAACCCCATGCAAGCCAAAAATGTATATCACCTACAATATCTTCTTGATTATCAAAAGACCAAGGCACTGCTGGCACTTCAAATAGCTCAAATACACTGATTGGTTTACCGTCAGCTGTTGAGATAAAGTAACCACTCAATAGCAACAGCAACATCAAAAGATATAATACTTGATGACCAATCCGTGCCGCGAGCTGTTCTAACTTAGGTCCAGGTAACTCCTGTGGCTTAGTGTTTATATATCGCCACACAAAACGGAACAACCACAGCCCCATTAATATAATCCCTAATGACTTATGCAAATCTAGTGAGCCTTTATACCACGGGTCGTAATATGTTAACTCAACCATATACAAGCCAAGGCCAAACATAAAAAAGATCGCCAGAGCCATTAACCAATGCATTGCGATACTTACCCAGCCATAACTCTGATTGCTGTTTTTCAGCATATGACACCTTACTTCTTTAAGTTACTGATCTTAGGTTACCGCGTAGCAGTCGAAAAGCATAGTGCATAAAGTAAAGAACTAATGTGCAAAAAACTATATACTCAGACACTAGACGAAGTTGAATAATTTATATTTATAATTATGCAAAAATTAAATTGGGATGATTTCAAAGTTGCTCACACCGTAGCAAAAGCGGGTTCCCTTGCCAAAGCTGCGGCACAATTAAGATGCAATCATACGACCGTATTACGCCATATTAACCGCTTAGAAGACGCCCTCAACGTCAAATTATTTATCCGCCATCAACGGGGTTATCAACTCACTGATGCAGGTCATATTATGACTGAAACACTGGCAGATCTTGATACCCAATTTATTGCCTTAGAAGATAAATTGCAAAGCATTCAACAAGAGTTTAGCGGGAAAATCAGGATCACAACAGTGACATCATATTCAGCAATGCTTGCTCCGGCAATGCATCAGTTTAGAAAAGCCTACCCCAAAGTTAGAATAGAACTACTGGCAACTGACGAAGTTATTCCTGCACAAAGTGGCAATATCCATGTAGCGCTCAGAGCCGGGCCAGAGCCCAAAGAGCCAGATCTTATTGCCCGTCATGTCCTATCACTCAAAATGGCATATTTTGCATCGAAAGATTATGTCGCAGAGCATGGTCAACCAAAACATGAAAGCGATTTTAATAACTTTCATTGGCTTATGCCTGACAAAACTAAACACCATATCCCTTTCATCAATCAGGTTATTCAACATCTGCAAAATGAAAATATTGTTTATACCAGTAACCAGTTTCTTGACATACAATCTGCCGTTGTCAGTGGCATGGGGATCGGGCCATTGTCTGATAACGACGCCAAAAGATATTCAAACTTAGTCAGACTTGATCAGTGCCCCATGCTAAGTTCAGAAAATGTTGGTGCGCTTTGGTATACTTATCATAAGGACCTTAAACAAAACGCTAAAATACGTGCGTTATATGACGTTTTGGTTCAGCACACCCGCCACCTTGCCACTGGATAGCACATAAGTTTCTGATATTAAACAGGGCTAAGAAACCCAATCTAATGCTTCTTCACCGTGATGGCTTTGCCCTGTTCACCTGCATAAAACACGATGATCCTGACATCCTCATCGCCTATCGCTTTGCCTTTGTGCCATTGGTGGACTAATTCAACAATCGGGTCACCGGCTTTTAATATTAACTGCTCTCCACTTTGTTTGGTGACATGCAGTTCTCCGGTAATTACGACGCCTGCATTGATCACTGGATGAAGGTGCAGTGGCAACTCTGTTCCAGCGGGTATGACAATATCCAGTACCGTAATTTCTGGTTTTCCAGATGGGTATGCTGGCAACTCTGTTCCGTCCCAACTTTGCGAAGTTTTGGTTAGCGTTTTTACGCTCACTTCCTTGCTAGATACAGCTGAAGTATTGCCTAATAAAAGAATCAAAGACAAGACCGTTAAAGATGATTTAATGCTCATAATACATGCTTAATTTATTTTAATTGACCTTACTTTAATCAACCTATTTTGATTTAGCCATGAGATTTTAAATAATTACGACTAATGCCTGAAAAACAAAAAGCCCGCTAAATGCGGGCTTTAAAATTAAGTAATGTAAAAATTACGCAAGTTTGTCTGAGGCAACCTTGTATTTTGGATCCTCAATCACGTTAATTTCTACCAAATCAGACGCTTTATCTAGCAACTGCTTACAGTCTTGGCTTAAGTGACGTAAATGTAACTTTTTGCCAGCTTTTGTGTATTTCTCTGCTAGAGCATCAATGGCTTCAATTGCACTGTGATCTGCAACACGGCTATATTTAAATTCAACAATAACGTCTTCAGGGTCATTCGCGATATCAAATAGCTCCGCAAAGTTCTTCACTGAACCAAAAAATAGTGGGCCATGTAACTCGTAAACTTTAGAACCGTCGTCATCAATATAGTTGTTGGTGTAGATATGTTTTGCGTGCTCCCATGCGAACACAAGTGCAGATACAATAACACCTACACAGACCGCTATTGCAAGGTCAGTGATAACGGTTACACCTGAGACTAATACAATAACAAATGCATCACTCTTAGGAATACGCTTCATCAAACGGAAACTAGACCATTCAAAAGTCCCTAGAACCACCATGAACATAACACCAACAAGTGCAGCAAGTGGGATCATCTCAATTAAGCTGGCAGCAAATAAAATGAAACCAAGTAATAGTAGTGCTGCTGTAATACCCGATAAACGGCTACGGCCACCAGAATTAATGTTTATCATAGATTGACCAATCATGGCACAGCCACCCATTGCACCAAACACACCACACGTTACATTTGCAGCGCCCTGACCAACACATTCACGGTTACTGTTGCCGCGAGTTTCTGTGATTTCATCAATAAGTGTTAATGTCAGTAATGATTCAATTAGGCCAATAGCAGCAAGAATTAGCGCATATGGGAAAATAATTTTTAGTGTTTCAAGGTTCCAAGGTACATCAGGGATATGGAACATTGGGAATCCACCAGCTATGGTTGCATCTGCATTGCCGCTCATATCTTTTAAGTAATCGAGTACGTTGCGTGCGTCTAAATCAAAGCCAATTACAATTCCTGTTACAACTAAAATCGCTGCTAAGCTTGATGGGATCGCTGTCGTCAATTTTGGTAAAAAATGAATGATAGCCATTGTTAATGCAACTAAACCAGCCATAATATATAGCTCAGCGCCTTGCATCCACTGTAAAGTGCCCGACTCATCCATTACTTTAAACTGACCTAGTTGAGCTAAAAAGATAACAATGGCCAAGCCATTCACAAAGCCTAACATGACTGGGTGCGGTACCATTCGGATAAATTTACCCAATTTAAATATGCCCGCTAAAATTTGTAGAATACCCATCAATAGCACTGTCGCGAACAGGTATTCGACACCATGTTCAATCACAAGACTAACCATTACTACTGCAAGTGCCCCGGTAGCACCTGAAATCATTCCTGGACGACCACCAAAAATTGATGTGATCAATCCGACGATAAATGCTGCATATAAGCCAACCAACGGGTCAACTTGTGCAACAAATGCGAATGCGACCGCTTCTGGTACCAGTGCTAATGCAACTGTTAAACCTGACAGCACGTCGTTCTTAGCAGAGCTTGGCGCCTTGCCTATAAGATTAAACATTTATATCCCCAAGTGTTTTTACTACGACAGAAAAGCGCTGGATCCTAACAAAATCCAGCGCTTTTAACAAACATGATACATTATAGTGTTAATTTGAGATGTCTGTATGACACTAAATGATTGGTAATGCGGTTGAGCGTTTGACGCACGTCATGGTTACGTTAGAATGAACTTCTTGCACGTATTCAAGATTAAGTAAATTATCACGGACGAAAAGCTCGTAGCCTTCAATGCCTTTAGAGACAATACGCAGCATAAAGTCCATTGTACCAGCCATGGTGTAGCACTCTGTCACTTCATCATAACTCATTATCAATTTTTCGAATTCAGCAAGGTTGCTACGCCCATGATTTGACAGTTTTACATGGGCATACACCAACATATCAAACCCAAGCTGTTTTTCATCTAACAGCGCAACTTTCCCTTTTATGAATCCATCTTGTTCCAATTTAGCGATGCGCCTCCAGCACGGAGATTGTGACAACCCTACTTTGTCTGCAATTTCAGCCGTGGACAAACTCGCATCTTGCTGTAACAACGCTAGTATCTGACGATCAACTTGATTTAATGACATATTTTTCTTTATATTTTAGTGTTAAATTTTACGCTATTCACGTTGCGTTACCCAAAACGACCGCTCATAAATGGGTTATTACGCTTCTCGTACCCTATTGTGGTATCTTCTCCGTGACCACTCATTACCCGAGTTTCATCACCTAAGGTAAAGAGCTTAGTTTCAATAGCGTGCTTAAGTTGTGCGGCATCTCCCTTAGGAAAATCAGTACGCCCCACAGAACCTTTAAACAGCACATCACCAACTAGCACTGTCGCACTTGCAGGTTCATAAAAAACTACGTGTCCTGGTGTATGCCCAGGACAGTGCCTAACTTGCAATTTTAGCTCACCTAATTTTACTACTTCTCCTTCGCTTAACCAGCGATTAGGTAAGAAAGCAGTATGAGGCGCAAACCCAAACATTTGAGCTTGCATAGGTAACTCGTCTAACCAAAACTTATCATCAATATGGGGACCAATAATTTCTACATCGAGCGATTGCGATATTACCTTACTCACTCCCACATGATCTAAATGCCCATGTGTTAAAAGCACAAACTCAACTTGTAAGTTGTTCTCTTTGACAACGGCAAGAATCTTTTCCGCGTCTCCACCTGGATCTACTATGGCAGCTTTTCCCGTTAAGTCGCAAGCGATAACTCGGCAGTTTTGCATAAATGGTGTAACTGGTATTGTGAAAACTTTCATGTTACTTCTTCGCATAAAACATCAGTACAGGGTATTTTAAATACGCTTGATCATAGTATGGTGTTTTTTCGTACAGCCATTCAAGCCTTTGTTTATCACTTTTAGCAAATGCTTTATCTTCACGGATCTTTTTATCGAATGCCAAAGCAAGCTTAGGGCTCTCTTTTAACATTTTCCTAGCATATGGCTCAAGTGCATAATTTTCAACATATTCTGTTCGTTGGAAAATACTATGAAAATCACCCCATGCAAAAAACGAATCAGGCGCTGCGGGATGAAGCAAGTGTGTAACTAACTCTGAGTATGCTTGCTTCGTTGACACTTTTGTCCAACCAGAAAGAGATACTTCACTCTCGATCAGGTGATGATTGAATGTCGCGTCAACCCTAAAACGCCCTTCAAAGGGCATTTTAGCGAAACTATAGTCATCTACTTTAAGCTGAGTTAATCCTGTCATTGCATTGCCTTCGGCGAGTTTTTCAACTTCAATTCCATGCAGTTGAAGTTTTTCAACCAATGCCGCATATTGTGGAGGAATAAAATAAGCCTCCGGCACAGATACTTTTAGGTTAACTTCTTTTTGCCAGAAAACAGGGAGTTTTTCGTAGTGGATCGGCTCGCCCAGATATTTAACTTCTTTGTGGCCTGACAGTGCACTTTGAAAGCGTTTAAATTTTATCCCTTTAAAACTTACGAAATCAGGCTCTTTACTATACTCTCTTGACACCACCAGCTCAGTTGGGTAGAAATGTTTTTCCGATTCGACCGCTTTTTCTAACGCCTTGTGTTGCTGTGACAATGCATCTATCACGCCGTCGATAAAAACATAAGTCCCTAACACTCTTTGCTTATAGGGCTTTAATGAATGGTTTTCTACCAAGATAGTTGGCAACCCTTTAATATCCCCCCAGCCATTTGAAAACCTCGGAGAAGCAACCCATCCAGCGAGCCCTTTTTCAAGGTTTCTCTTATCCATCACAAACACAAGTGGGCCTGGGATATGGCCAAACTTTGACAGTTTTTCGTCAATAATGGGGGTAAACTGATCTTCTAACACCTTCGCAATGGCTGGCGAGTCGCTGACAAAACTTGGGTTAAAGCCATAAGTGACATCGTACTGATAATCAGCGCCGTCGGTTACGTGTACATCAATATATAGCGCAGGATCGTAGTCATTAATGACCTTTAAGACCGCACGGACACCTGGTGTATCTAATTTAGTGTAATCACGATTAAGGTTTAAATTTTGGGCATTGGTTCTAAAACCCATAGTCAACGGGCCACGTTGATTTATGCGGTTAAACTCACTGCTTCGTTCATGACCATCCACGTTTAAAATAGGCACAAACAAGATATTGACTTTGCTCAAGATGTCGCGGCGCTTTCCAGTCGCAATATCTCTTAGCAGCATAAACATGGCATCTTTGCCATCTATTTCACCTGCGTGAATACCCGCTTGAATTAACACCGTCGGCTTATTATTATTTTTCATCATAGCTGGCGAAAACTGGCTACCTTCTACAGCCAACAGCATATTGATGTCTCTACCTTGGTCGCTTGTACCAATCTTTATTGATTGAAACTGAGTCGGGTTTGACGCCACTAATCGCTTGATAAATGCGTTTGTCTGTTCGTAATTCGGAGACTCCAATCCGCCACTTAACTCAAAGTCTGTTGTCAGAGGCCCATCTTGTTGCATTAAGCTTTGACTTTCCCCTTGCCAAGGCTGCAATGGAGGGAGATGACTATTCAAATTAAGTGTTGCAGAAAGCAGAACAATACCTAAACTCATAAACATTCTTTGTGTCTTTTTTGTATTAAGTTGATTATATCAATATTTTATTTAACGGCTTACAATGTGCGGTGATTCAACAAAAATTCACAGTTAAACGCACTAATGCGTCGCTAATTTAAGGAAAGTTTAACTAAACCAATGAGTAAAAGCATATTAATAACGGGGTGTTCTACCGGAATAGGATTATATTGTGCAAAAACCTTGCATAAATCTGGGTACAAAGTCATTGCCTCCGTGAGAAATCCAAAACACCTTGCTCAGTTTACAGAGCTCAATATCCCTTGTGTCTTACTTGATTTGTCAGATGAGGGATCAATACAAAAAGGATTCGAACAAGCGCTCCAATTATGTGATGGCCAATTGGATGTCTTATTTAACAATGGCGCCTACGGACAACTAGGTGCCGTCGAAGATTTACCTACGAATGTGTTAAGACAGCAATTTGAAGTTAACTTTTTTGGATGGCACACCTTAACGCGATTAGCGGTCTCCCATATGAGAACTATTGGACAAGGGCGTATCGTACAAAATTCATCTGTACTCGGTTTAGTGGCATTGCCCTACCGAGGTGCCTACAACGCGAGTAAATTTGCCCTGGAGGGATTAACCGACACACTCAGAATGGAGCTTGCCGACACTGACATTCAGATCAGCTTAATTGAGCCAGGTCCAATTTTGTCGGAATTTAGGAAAAATGCACGGCAGGCTTTCGAAGCACATATTGATATTACTGCTAGCCATCACAGTGCTGAATACCAAGCGCAGTTAACCAGGTTAAAGGCACAAACAGCACCGCAAAAATTTACGCTTGGCCCTGAGGCTGTGTATGATAAGTTGCTCCACGCCATTGAGGCGCCGAAAGCCAAACCCAGATACTATGTCACTTTTCCAACTTACTTAATGGGTTATTTAAAGCGGGTTTTAAGCTCAAGTTGGCTGGATAAGCTATTGCTTAAGAATCGTTGATAGATTTTTGGGAAGCGCAATTTGCTGACCAAATTGGAAAACAGTTAATTCAAAAAACTAAAAAAGGAGCCAAAGGCTCCTTTTTAACATCGCTTTACTTAATTAAAAAATTAAGCTGCAAGACCTTCTTTTGCTTTCTCTACTAGAGCAGTGAAAGCTACTTGGTCATATACTGCGATATCAGCTAGGATCTTACGATCGATTTCGATTGACGACTTTTTAAGGCCGTTAATGAAGCGGCTGTAAGATAGGCCGTTTTGACGTGCTGCAGCATTGATACGTGCAATCCATAGTTGACGGAAAGTACGTTTCTTAGCGCGACGGTCACGGTATGCATATTGACCAGCTTTAGTTACAGCTTGGAACGCTACGCGGTAAACACGTGAACGTGCTCCGTAGTAACCTTTAGCTTGCTTTAATACTTTTTTGTGACGTGCACGTGCGATAACACCGCGTTTAACTCTTGCCATTTCTGATATCCTCTATTAAGCGAATGGTAACATACGATCGATAAGACCTAGGTCATTCTTATGAACCATAGACTTAGCACGTAGGTGTAGTTTACGCTTTGAAGACTTCTTAGTCAGAATGTGACGAAGATGCGACTGTTTACGCTTGTAACCGCCTGAAGCAGTCTTTTTGAAGCGCTTTGCAGCACCTCTGTGTGTTTTTAGCTTATAAGCCATTGCAATAACTCCAAATGATATTGCGTTTAATATATGCAAGTAGGCGGATGCGAACATCTCTTTTAAGGCCCAGCTTACACCCTGTTCCGGTGAAGCAAAATGAAAACAAAATGCTTACTTATAACCGGTTAACACAGGTGACTTGAGATTAAAAATCTAAGTACTTTGTATACCTGTGCTAAATTCTTTCAAAAATCGGCGCGAATTATGCCTGACTTATGCTTTTTTTGCAATAGGTGCCATCATCATAACCATCTGGCGACCTTCAACACGATTCGGGAAAGACTCAACTTGAGCGATCTCTTCCAAATCTGCTTTTAAGCGATTAAGCATGTCGATTGCGATTTCTTGGTGAGCCATTTCACGACCACGGAAACGGATGGTGATTTTCGCCTTGTCGCCACCTTCTAAGAACTTGCGCAAGTTACGAAGTTTAACTTGGTAGTCACCTTCGTCAGTACCAGGACGGAATTTAATTTCTTTAACCTGGATCTGTTTTTGCTTTTTCTTCTGTTCTTTTTGTAATTTTGCTTTTTCAAAAACGAACTTACCATAGTCCATTACCTTAGCCACTGGTGGCTCAGCGTTTGGACTGATTTCAACAAGGTCTAAACCTGCGCTTTCTGCTTGCGCTAGCGCATCTCTCGTAGAGACAATGCCCGCTTGCTCACCTTCAGCATCGATTAAGCGAACTTCTTTCGCTGTGATTTCATCATTGATACGATTCTTTTGAGCAGTTGTTTGCCCTTTTTTGCCGCCTCTAATGGTACGTTCCTCCAAAAAATCCAAAATTAAACGTGCGGCACTGTTGTAAATATATTTGCCGCACGGGTTTCAAAAGTTAAGCTCTGTTTTTAATTTCTTCGCTAATTTTAGCGACAAAATCGTCTACAGAGAATTTGCCAAGGTCTTCGCCCTTGCGCGTTCTTACTGCTAGCTCTTGTTGCTCAACTTCTTTATCGCCAACAACAAGTAAATAAGGTATACGTTTTAAAGTATGCTCGCGGATTTTAAAGCCAATCTTCTCATTTCTCAAGTCAGCACAAGCTCTTATTCCAAGTTTATTTAGTTTTTGCACAACTTCTTGGACATAATCAGCCTGTTTATCCGTGATATTCATGATAACAACCTGTTTCGGTGCTAACCATGTTGGGAAGAAACCAGCATACTCTTCAGTTAAAATACCGATGAAACGTTCAATCGAACCTAAAATCGCTCTGTGGATCATAACAGGTGTTTTACGCTCGTTATTTTCAGCTACATATGTAGCACCCAAACGACCCGGTAACGCAAAGTCTAGCTGCACTGTGCCACATTGCCAAGCTCGCTCTAAGCAATCGTACAATGTGAACTCAATCTTAGGTCCGTAGAACGCACCTTCACCCGGTAGGTATTCAAACTCAATGTCATTAGACTTCAGCGCTTCAGCAAGTGCTGCTTCTGCTTTGTCCCACATTTCATCTTCACCGATACGCTTTTCAGGACGAGTAGAAAGTTTTACAACAATCTTTTCAAAACCAAACGTTTCATATGTATCGTAGACCATCTTGATACAAGATGATACTTCATCCATGATCTGCTCTTCTGTACAGAATACATGGGCATCATCTTGTGTAAAGCCACGAACACGCATAAGGCCGTGTAGTGCACCTGATGGCTCATTACGGTGACAACAACCAAACTCAGCCATACGAAGCGGTAAATCACGGTATGACTTCAGGCCTTGGTTAAAGATTTGTACGTGGCCTGGGCAGTTCATTGGTTTGATAGCATATTCACGCTTTTCAGACTCTGTGGTGAACATTGCATCTGAGTATTTATCCCAGTGACCAGACTTTTCCCAAAGCCCTCTGTCCATCATCAATGGGCCTTTTACTTCTTCGTAGTCGTACTCACGTAATTTTTCACGTACAAAGTCTTCTAGCTCACGGTATATGCTCCAACCGTCGTTGTGCCAAAATACCATGCCTGGCGCTTCTTCTTGCCAGTGCCATAGATCTAGCGCTTTACCAATTTTACGGTGGTCGCGTTTTTCAGCTTCTTCTAAACGTTTTAGGTAGGCTTTTAACTGCTTTTTATCTGCCCAAGCGGTTCCGTAGATACGCTGAAGCATTTTGTTATCTGCATTACCACGCCAATATGCGCCTGCCACCTTCATAATTTTGAAGTGTTGACAGAACTTCATGTTTGGTACGTGAGGACCACGACACATGTCAACGTATTCTTCGTGATGATATAAACCCGGACGGTCATCTTTAGCAACATTCTCGTCTAAGATTTCCATCTTGTAACTTTCACCGCGAGATTCAAATGTGTCTCGAGCCTCTTGCCAGCTTACTTTCTTTTTAACAACATCGTAGTTTGTTTTTGCAAGCTGTAACATGCGCTTTTCAATAGCATCAAGGTCCTCTTGAGTTAATGAATGCTCCATGTCGATGTCATAATAAAAGCCATTGTCGATAGTTGGACCTATCGCCATTTTAGCTTCAGGGAAAAGTTGCTTAACCGCGTGGCCAATTAAGTGCGCACAAGAGTGACGAATAATCTCTAAACCATCTTCGTCCTTTGCGGTAATAATTTCAAGATTGGCATCTTGTTCAATGATGTCACATGCATCTACACGCTCACCATTAACACGGCCGGCGATCGTTGCTTTTGCAAGACCTGGGCCGATGTCTTTTGCAACATCAAGAGTAGAAACAGGGTTTTCGAAAATACGCTGACTGCCGTCAGGAAGAGTAATTACTGGCATTTTTAATCCTATTTACAGTGGTGACACCTACGCCGCGTCACATGTATCTATTATCAATTTTAAGTGTTAGTGTTGCCCATCAACGCTTTTACGAATAAGCATTGGTTATTCAGTGATATGCTAAATTTGACTGGGGTCTTTCAATCCTGGCGCTATTGTGACCTGATGCGTGACGAGTTGCAAGGAAAAGACTAAGATAAAATAGTCGTTATTAATGGAAAATTGAGGGAATTATATGGAGCAGCGAACAACATTCAAATTTGCGTCATTCAATCTTTTGAATTTTGCAGAGCCTCCGTATGCATTTTACCAACCTGAAGAAATGTACTCTGACACTCAATGGACCACTAAAACACAGTTTATCACAGGGCTGATCCAACACATTGACCCCACTGTTATCGTATTTCAAGAAGTGTTCAATCCAGACACTCTCGCATCACTGTGTGAAGATTTAGGGCTCACTCACTTTGCCACGGTGGATTCACCTAAGCCAGATGCTGTCTACTCCAATGTACTTTTTAACCCAGTTGTAGCAATCGCATCTAAACTGCCATTTAAACAGTGTAAACCGTTAGAGCCCAGCCACGAGTTGTTAGAATATTTAAATAACCTCGCCCACTTCAAATTCAACCGGACTCCGATAAAGTGTACATTTGAATTAGATGATTTTGGCTTATTAACCCTCTACGCTGTTCACTTTAAGTCCCAAAGAGTTCATTCAATGGCCCAGTTGCTCGGCGACCCCGACCAAGAAGACCCTTTCTTAACCATGCTCAACCAAACAGTCGGCGCAATGCAGTCTCAAATATCGCGCTCTCTTGAAGCCTCCATTGTGTATTACGATGCATTAAAAACACAGCGAGAAAAAAACTCAGCGACTTTAGTGATGGGTGATTTTAACGCTCATATTACAAGCCCAGCGCTGTCGTTTATGACTGAGCAATTCCCCATTGCAAGTGAATCCAGTTTGATTGAAAGCGTCGGCCTGTATGAGAGCTTTGCAATTGCTGACAATCAACCTGAACTAGGCATCAAACCCCCGACTCACTACTTTCAGGGAGAAGGTAATGTATTGGACTACATTTTAACGTCCAAAGAGTTTTCTCCTCGTCACCCTAGTTCGCAGGTCAATTCACTAACTTATCACAATTACGCCAGCCACTTGGACCCAAAAAGAGATGAAGAGGACATTAGATATTCAGATCATGCAGCAATTGCGATAGAAATTACAATTTAACAAAAAAGCTATGCTATTATCCCTGCCATTAGGTATAGATTGGAAAATACAATGAGAACATTAGGTGTTGAAATTACCGGCAGCGAAGCGATGCTTTGTCTTTTAACGAAAGAAAGTGACGTTTTTGATATTAGGGATATTCGACAAACTCGTTTCACTTTGCCAAATATTGGCCAAGATCATGAAGCAATGCGCAAGTTTCACTTCGACTTGTCAAAACTTGTGGAAGACTACCAAATTGATACTATCGCGATTCGTCAAAGAGCGCATAAAGGCAAGTTTGCAGGTAGTGCTGCTGGTTTCAAAATGGAAGCGGCTTTACAATTAATTCCAAATACAGAAGTTCACCTTTTAAATGCAACTGAAGTAAAAGAACAACTTAAGCGTAACCCTGTGCCTGTTGACTATGAAGAGACAGGTTTGAGAAAGTACCAACAACAAGCGTTTACAAACGCCTATGTACTTATCATGCGCAAAACTTACGGCCACGATGTAGAAGACGAACAAGCTTAAGTATTACGCCTTAAACGATGGTGGGTGACCTTGCTCACCGTCGAAATCTTACTCCCCCATTTACACACTTCTCTTTTTTTAAAATACACTTAAAGACATTAATCTCTGTCAATGTCCGTAATCTTATATATGGTTAATAAGACACTTGGGCATTTATAAGGACATTTAATGTATAAGTTGTTTGAAAAAATTACCAACCCATTTCCAAATCGCAATGCGGATCAACCTCCCAATTCGCTCTATGCCTTCTGTCGTCATTACAGCCGAGGCATGGAATACCCACTTATTATTATGTCTATATGTGCTGCATCGCTAGCGACGTTAGAAGTCGTGTTATTCAGCTTTATGGGAACGCTGGTAGATTGGATGCAAACCATGAGTCCATCCCAACTTTTGAGCAACAAAAGTGAGGCCTTGATTGCGATGGCTGGAATAACCGTCATTGGTATCCCAATATTGGTATTTGTGCATAGCGCATTTTTGCATCAGAGCTTACTCGGTAACTACCCCATGTCTATTAGGTGGCTTGCTCATCGCTATTTATTGAAACAGAGTATGTCGTTTTATCAAGACGACTACGCAGGCAGAATCGCAACGAAGCTCATGCAGACCTCATTGGCCATAAGAGAAGCCGTAATGAAGTTGCTAGACGTATTGGTATACATCGTGGTGTATTTTGGTGCCACATTGGTACTGATAGGCAGTAGCGACCTCTATTTATTATTGCCGCTTTTTGTTTGGTTACTGCTTTACATCGGATTACAGTTTTATTTTTTACCACGTCTCAAGCAAGTCGCTGCGGAACAAGCCAATGCTCGCTCTGAAATGACCGGACGTATTGTTGATAGCTATACCAATATCTCAACTGTAAAACTTTTTTCTTACACTCGCCGTGAGGAACACTATGCTAAAAGCAGCATGGATGTGTTCATGCAACCGGTTTACCGCCAAATGCGCCTAGTAACCAGTCTCAATGTCTGTATTCAAGCTTTGAACTATTTATTAGTTTTCACCATTGCTGCACTCTCTTTATACCTTTGGTCGCAAAACGTCATTTCTGCTGGCGAGATTGCCATTGCAATTAGTCTATCCCTAAGACTTAATGGTATGTCTCAATGGATCATGTGGGAAATTAGCAGCTTATTTGAAAATATAGGCACAGTAGTCGACGGTATGAACACCTTGTCACGACCAGTTGAGGTAACTGATAGTCCAAATTCGAACGAGCTTATCGTGACCGCTGGCGCCATCAGCTTTGACAACGTAACTTTTGCTTACAAGCGCCATGATGAGAATTTACCTAACAATGTCTTCTCATCTCTTTCATTAAAGATTAAAAGCGGTGAGAAAATAGGCATTGTTGGGCGCTCTGGATCAGGTAAATCAACGCTCGTAAACCTGCTGTTGCGGTTTTACGATATTCAAAAAGGGGCTATTTCTATAGATGGGCAAAATATCAATGATATAACCCAAGAAAGTTTAAGAAAGCAAATTGCGATGGTGACACAAGATACTGCTCTGTTGCATCGCAGTATTAGAGATAACGTTTTGTACGGCAGACCAGACGCAACTGAGCAAGAGCTAATGCAAGCCATTTCTAAAGCCCAAGCCAATACTTTTATCAAAGATCTCGAAGATAGCCATGGGAATCAAGGCTTAGAAGCACAAGTTGGTGAACGCGGCGTGAAGCTCTCTGGTGGTCAACGGCAGCGCATAGCTATTGCCAGAGTGCTGCTAAAAGATGCCCCAATATTAATTCTCGACGAAGCTACCTCTGCCTTGGACTCCGAGTCAGAGCATGCCATTCAAACCAGCTTAGATGAGCTAATGCAACAAAAAACAGTTATTGCCATCGCGCATCGACTATCAACCATAGCGCAAATGGACCGACTAATTGTGCTAGAGCAAGGCGTCATCGTCGAACAAGGTTCTCATCGAGAGTTGCTGGCAAAAAATGGCATCTATGCAAAGCTCTGGGCTCACCAAACAGGCGGCTTTATTGGCGTGGATTAACACCACCACAAAACAGTTTACACGCCTGCTCTATAAAGGTTGCAAGTTGCTGCTCATCAACTGGTGGTTGCCATCGAATTGCCATCTCCCAAAAGGTAAGCCTTTTTAAGCCACCCCAGAAAAAAGCAGCTGCAAAGTGTGCGTCATGGTCTCCCAAACACCCAGCCAATGACGCTTCTTCAAACCACACCACCATAGAATGCTCACAGTGGCTAAATTTTTCGTTGAGGCGTTTAGCCTGCGCTTCACTGCGCATAGATTCAATCATCACAATTCGAGAAAGTCTTATATAATCGGGGTCACAGAGTAAGCCAACCACACTTGATGCAAGATGTTTTAGCTGAACTTCAAAGTCATAATTTGGAATAAATTGAATTGCTGTTAGAGGCTCTATTCTCTCAATAAGTAAAATAACCACTGCATCAAACAAAGCTTCTTTGTTGGGGTAATGTTTATATAAAGTCCGTTTTGATACTTCCGCTTTTTGGCAAATCGCCTCCATAGTTGTTGCTTGCAACCCCATAAGCGCAAACTGATCTATCGCAGCACTCAGTATTGCTTGCTGCTTGGCTGACAATTGCGTCATCAATCTTTCTCTCTTTTGATAATTAACATAAGTTTAACTAAAAATCGGGACAATAAAAAGTACACGATACCGTTTATATTTATTCCAAAAAGTACACGGAGCCGTTTACCTTCAAATTAAATAAGTATACACTAGCGTTTACTTGTATAATTGTCGAGTTTATAACCTTAGCTTTGGTGTGAGGAAGGTATGACATGACAAAGTAACCACTAATTTATCCAGTGGAATATTTTATACAAGGCAGTAAGCTAAACTGTTATTATTGATTTAATGCAGCGGTTTAGAAAGCACGATATTAAATAGGATTTGGAGTGTTCATGTATCCAGCATCATTCAAAAGCAAAGTTAAACACCTCTCTTTGGCATTACTTGCCGCAGGTACATTAAGTGCTTGCTCGGAAGCACCACAGCAACAGGCCGGTTTTGGTATGCAACCTGCTAATGTCAGTGTTACACACGTTTCGACGCAAAGTGTACCATTTAACATCGAATTACCAGCAACTCTTCTAGGTGACAAAGAAGTCGAAATCCGCGCCAGAGTACCCGGGCTAATTGAGTCAAGAAACTTTGACGAAGGCCAATATGTAAAGGCGGGTCACTCACTCTTTACCATTGAACTTAAACCTTTTGAGCTTGAATTAGAAAAAGCACAAGCAGATTTGCATGCGGCAGAAGCCAATGTTGCCCAGGCAAAGCGAGAGAAAGACAGATTAGAAAGACTGAAAGATGAGCGCTCAGTATCGAAGCGAGACTTCGACAATGCAGTGTCAGCTTACGATATTTCTTTAGCAAACTTAGAATCTGCAACAGTAGCGCTCAATGAAGCAAAACTTGACTTAGAATATGCGCAGGTTAAAGCTCCGGTATCTGGCATTATTGGTCGAGAAAGAGAATCTCAAGGCAGCTATGTTTCAGGTCCAACCGTATTACTCACAGAATTAACGGACACCAGCGTAATGCGCGCGCGCTTCGGTTTTTCAGAACGCGAACAGCTCGCTATGCGAAAAGATGTTGAGCTTGGCAAGCTGACTTTACCGAATAACAATGAGTTTGACGCGACCATCATTTTGCAAGACGGCTCAACTTACTCTCAGCAAGGCAAAGTAAATTTCTCTGATGTCAGGGTTAACCGCTTCACAGGTACCTCAGAGCTTCAAGCCAGAATAGCTAACCCTAATGGTGAGCTACGACCTGGCCAGTTTGTGCGAGTACAACTGAGTGGTGCAATTAGAAATGAAGCGATTGTAGTCCCTCAAAGAGCCGTATTGGACAATGGCACAGGTAAATTCGTTTATGTGGCAGCTGATAATGAACAAGGGATGAAAGTTGCACTTCCTGCCCCTGTAGAAGTTGGAGAATGGGTGAATTTGAATGGCCAAAACATGTGGGTTATTCGTTCAGGTCTACAACCAGAACAACCAGTCATTATCGAAGGTATGGCGCGTATTTTCTTTCCAGGCATGCCAGTAAATATAGCGGCTGAAGGAGAATAAGCCCTATGTTTTCAAAATACTTTATAGATAGGCCTATTTTTGCCTTTGTGATCTCAATCGTCATTGTGCTAGCCGGCCTCGCAGCTATGCGTACCCTGCCCGTTGCGCAATACCCTGAGATCTCTCCGCCACAAGTACAGGTCACCGCCGTATATCCAGGTGCATCTGCCGATGTCCTAGAACAAACGGTTGCCGCGCCAATTGAGAATGCCATCACTGGCGTTGAAGGCATGATGTATATGGAGTCGATCAGCAGCAGTTCTGGCGCTACGACTATTACGGTGACATTTGAAATTGGCACTGATGTAGATCAAGCCGCTGTTGATGTTAATAACCGAGTTAAACAAGTCGAAGCCCGTTTGCCTGAAGAAACTCGTCGTCAAGGTGTTGTCGTTGCTAAAGGCTCTTCAAGCTTTTTACAAGTTCACGCTTTCTACTCGCCTGACAATAGTCGTTCGAGCCTGTGGACTTCCAACTACGTCACAATGAACATCTTGGATAATATTAAGCGTATCCCTGGCACAACAAATGTGCAGATATTTGGTGCGCGTGATTATGCAATGCGAGTTTGGCTAAGACCTGACATCATGAGTCAGTTGAAAGTTACCGTAGAAGAAGTGACTAGTGCTATTCGTGAACAAAACTCACAATATGCGGCAGGCAGCATTGGCGCAACACCCACTTCAGCGAGCCCTCAAGAACTGGTCTACAGTGTCACAGCACAAGGACGACTCTCAACACCAGAAGAATTCGACAATATAATCATTCGAGCTAACACTGACGGTTCAACATTACGTTTAAAAGATATTGCACGTGTTGAACTTGGCTCAAAAGATTACAACTTTAACGGTACTATCAACGGTAAAGACGCTGTACTACTTGGTATATTTTTACAACCTGGCGCAAATGCTCTAGACGTCGCGAAGGAAGTTGAAGCTGAAATTGAATCCCTCAAAGCACAGTTTCCACAGGGTCTTTCGCACATTAACTCTTATGACACAACGCGTTTTGTTGAAGTTTCTATTCGCGAAGTATTGATCACACTGGGTGAAGCAATGGTGCTAGTTTTCCTAGTGGTTTATCTATTTTTGCAAAACTGGCGTGCAACTTTAATCCCAACACTGGCGGTGCCTGTATCACTACTTGGCACATTTGCTGGCCTCTATATGCTCGGTTACTCAATCAACACCTTAACCCTGTTCGGCATGGTATTGTCAATTGGTATCGTCGTCGATGATGCCATAGTGGTATTAGAAAACGTTGAACGGATCATGCATGAGCAGCACGTAAGCGCCAGAGAAGCAGCCTATAAAGCTATGGAAGAAGTCAGTGGCCCAGTTGTTGCCATCGTACTGGTATTGTGTTCCGTATTTATCCCGATTGCGTTTCTGGGTGGGTTAACGGGCGAGCTATTTAGACAGTTTGCGATCACGATTTCAATTTCGGTCAGTTTATCAGGTGTCGTTGCCTTGACAATGACTCCAGCACTTTGCGTACTTATCCTAAAACACGAGCATAAACAAACTGCCCGCTTCTTCTTGTGGTTTAATGACTGGTTTACGCGTATGACAGGCAAATATGTTGGGTCGGTCAGTTTCATGATCCGCCGCGGTGCATTAGGCTTTTTACTTATGTCTGCGATGGTCGGTGCGACTCTCTTTATGTGGCAAAAAACGCCAGGCTCTCTTGTTCCTGACGAAGATCAAGGGTTTTATATCAGTGCCGTATTTTTACCTGATGGCACCTCTTTAGAAAGAACCACTGAAGTCACAAAACAAGTTATCGAAGCAGCACAGTCTAACCCGGCTAATGAGAATGTTGTTGCGTTCACAGGCTTTGATTTCTTGGGCGGCGGTTACAAAAATAATGCCGCTACGCTCTTCATCACTCAAAAACATTGGGATGAACGTGAGGTAGACACTAAATCTTTGGTTGGTGAGTTATTTATGAAAACCGCACACATCAAAGAAGCACTCGTACTGGCATTTAACCCCCCTGCAATATTTGGTTTGGGTAGTACTGGTGGGTTTGAGTTCTACTTGCAAAATAAAACCGGAGCGGATCCTGAAAAGCTAAAACAAGGCATGCAATTAATGATGAATGCCGCTCAGCAAAGTCCAATTTTAGGGGGCTTGCAAACGCTTTGGCGAGCTGATGCGCCACAGCTCAAAGTTCATATGGACAGAGAGCAAGCACGTGCTATGGGTGTCAATATCAATTCGGCGTTTAACGCGCTTGCTGCAAACCTAGGTAACTACTACGTCAATGACTTCAATAAGTTTGGTCGTTCATGGCAGGTCATTATGTCCGCCGAAGCACAATTTAGAATGACACCGCAAGATGTTGGTCGCATTTATGTTAAAAATAACCAAGGTGATATGGTTCCAATTTCAGCCTTCACGGATATTGAGTTTTCTAGAGGCCCAGAAAGCCTGCACCGCTACAATAACTTATCTGCTGTAAAGCTGATGGGTAACGCAGCACCTGGGTACAGCTCGGGACAAGCCATCGCGGAAATTGAACGCATCGCAGCAGAAGTGCTACCACCTGACATGACCTTTGAGTGGACGGCATCTGCTTTCCAAGAAAAGCGTAGCTCAGGCACAACTGGACTTGCGTTAGGGCTTGCGGTTGTCATGGTCTTCTTAATATTGGCAGCACTTTATGAACGATGGTCTCTGCCTATTTCTGTGCTACTTGCACTTCCTTTTGGTACTTTTGGTGCACTGGTTTCGATTTGGATTGCAGGCTTAACGAATGATGTTTATTTCCAGATTGGTCTAGTTACCCTGCTAGGTCTTGCGAGTAAAAATGCCATTCTAATAGTTGAATACGCCTTGATGAAGCATCAACAAGGCTGGAGTGCTAGTGCAGCAGCTCTCGAAGCGGCAAGGCTAAGATTCCGACCTATCATTATGACATCAATGGCCTTCATCTTAGGTGTTGTACCTCTAGTATTAAGCTCAGGAGCGGGCGCGGGGGCACGACATAGTGTGGGCACAGGCGTCATGGGCGGCATGATGGCCGCAACCTTCCTAGCAGTGTTTTTTGTTCCTCTGTTTTTCTATTGGCTCACCACCAGAAAATTGACAGAAAAGCGGTCAAAACAAGAGCTTGCCAATGAGATAGCAACACACCACAAACGAGATCATACCGATACACAGGAAGACCTCGCTTAAGTTTCAAACATAAAAAATGCCAGTAAAACTGGCATTTTTTATTTCTGCAGCTTCTCGATTACAAATCATAACACCTTAATGGCTGTAAAAACGCCAAACTATTATGTTATTATTCGCAATTATTTACTCCCAAAGGCTATCTCTTTGCGTTTTTATGTTGCTCTAGTACTGTCTCTCATTTTAATTGGCGCTCCATCGGTTTACAGCTCTACCCAAAATACTTGGCAACAAACCTACGATATACTTCGCGCACAAAACACTCGTACTGCATTTGATTACTTAGTAAAGCAAGTCAAAATTACGCAGCCCAGCGCAAAACGTGTCTATATCGGAGCAACACTGACTCGAACGGCCTTAGCACTTAAGCAAGAAGCAACCTTAAACACCCTCATTGAGTATGATAACAGTGAGTACGATGTTATTTTACAACATCTTGTTATGGCCTTAATAAGTGCACATAATAATGAATACGAGCAGACTATGCTTGCTTTTAAGCAAGCTATAACACGCGCGTATACCATAGAGGATCCTGCACTCACTGCAACTGTCGAGCTCTTTTATATCAATGCAAAAATCACATTAGCGAACTACATTCAACTAGACCATCATATCCAAGAGGTGGAGCGCTATGCTAACGTACTGGAAAAACCATTCTGGGGCTTAAATGCATTACAAAATGCAAAGGCGTTGAACGCTAACTTTTTAGGGGATCATGCGTTAGCAATTGAGATGTATCAAAAAGTTATTGCCAACTCAAAATATGAAGGAAACAAGGCCCCCTATTACAATAACCTTGCCCTCACATATCTAGAAATTGGAAATTATAACGATGCCACAAAGTATTTGGAAAAGGCATTGATGCTCAGAAAAGCCCAAAAAAACCAATTTAAAGTCGCTTTGGCCATGCTCAATTTGGGGATTGTTGCCAATAAAGCGGGAAATTATGACCTCTCACTGCAATGGTTAGATAAGGCGTATCAATACTACGTACAGTTTGATAATCCCTATCGTCAAGCCTACGCTCTCGTCCAAAAAGCCAAAGTATATACCAACACGGCAAAAACTAAACTCGCCACACAAGCCTTGGAGCTCGCGCTGTCAAAAATTAGCATGTCGAATAACATTAATTTGATCACTGATATAAGACTACAGGCTGCAGAAAATATGCGTGCACTTGGCCAAATAGAGAAAGCTGTTCAGCAAGCAACACAAGCTAAAGACCTATCTCAAAACGTCAGCGACAAAACTCACCTGATCCAAAGTTTAGAACTTTTGTCAGATTTGTATGCTCAGCAATCAAACTTCGAACAAGCTTATACATTGCAAAAGCAACTCATTGCTGAAAAAGAACAATTTAATAGCCAAAGAGCGATGCAAGCAATGATTGCACTCGAGTCAGAACTTGAAGTGACTGCACAACAGTTAGAAAATATTCGCTTAGAAAAACACAATAATTTGCAATTGGACCAAATCTCTCAGTTAGAGGAGCGACAACAGTTCCAAGCAATTATAATTTTGTTTTCGCTGCTACTTCTGTTCATTAGTTTGCGCGGGTACTCAAAACACAAATACCGAGCGCAACACGACAACCTAACCGGCGCTTTGAATCGCAGTGCATTTTTATCTGTGGTCTCACGTACTAACTTGCCGGCAATTGGCAAACAGCACTGCCTTGTATTGTTCGACTTAGATCACTTTAAACAAGTCAATGATGTGTATGGACACCCAACAGGAGATCGTGCATTAAAACAAACAGCAATGCTGGCAAAAGAGTTTTTCGGTAGCAACGCACTTTTATCTCGTTTTGGCGGGGAGGAGTTCATGCTGTTTCTTCCAAACTTAGCGCGTTCAAGTTGTGTCGATATTATTGAGCAATTCAGAGTGCAACTTAGCAACACCCCAATAGAGACAGAATCTGGAGAAGAAATTAACATTACTGCAAGCTTTTCGAGTTACTACTATCAAAACTCTCCTCAAAGCCTAGACAAGATTTATAGCAAACTCGATGTAGCGCTTTATCAAGCTAAGAAGTCTGGCAGAAATCGCGTGGTGTGCGCACTCTAGCTTTTTTAACGACAAATAAGGCTTAGTGTTTATGACGCATGTCACAGAGATGATAAATCAGGCTGCGTGACATTGTTATTGTTTCCTTGTGAGAAAAGGAGCAATTATGAGAATTACGCAACAAACACCCTATCAAAAGTTATCTCTACGACATTAGCTTGGCACTTAAGAGCATTTAAAGTAGAAAGTAAATGTTCCAATTCGTTGGGCCTTGACTACCTATGACACATCATAAGGCGATGTACATAGTTCAAAACTATAATTGATCGTGTTGATATAAAAACGGGTTGAGCACTTAAATTTACTCAACCCGAAAAGGCCTATTTTAAAGGCCAAATACGACTTTTTCACTTTTCAACATTCTGCTACTCAACATAGTGAAGATAGCAAATAAGGCTAATGTGCCAAAAGATGACAATATCACTTGCATCAGAGGAAGTTCATTGCCCTTAATAACCTCAATCATGGCATACTGCTGCGCTGCAATCGGGATCCATTGTACATAGTCAGTCGCGATATCATAGGTTGTCATCATACTCAAACCTATAGGTACAAATAACACAAAAGCAACGTAAGATTGGGCCTCTTTGAACGACTTTGCCATAAAAGAGACAAACACAAGTAAACTCGCCGACATTAAAGCAATAGGTATTCCTATAAGGGTGCAAAATAGTATAAACATAACGTCTAAATTGATGCTAAAACCAAGTTGCTCCCATGGCACCATGCCATATGCGAACTTGGAAACAATCAAGACTAGCACCAGCCCTATCATCGAATAACTGGCGATAGCAGCTACTTTTGCTAACACTATTTGCGTGCTGCTCAATGGGTGGCTCAATAAAAGCGCCAATGAATTTCGCTCTCGCTCACCTGCACTGGTATCAATTGCTAAGTTCATCGCAGAATAGAATAGCGCAATGATTATAGACAGAGTTGCAATACCTAAAAACATTCCCCCTTTTGAGTCTGGCGTTGCCTGATCATGGGTTTGCACATTGATTGCACGCATAATACTTGGGTCAATACCCCGACTAATAAGCCTAAGTCCTGCGACCTCAGAATTATATCGAGCAAGTGCTGCCTCTAATCGACGAACTGACTTGATCAGTTTGTTATCAGATTTGTCGGCAACTATGGTTACTCGAGCACTGCGACCTTGTGACATATCCTGCTCATAATCTTCATCTATGATGAGTGTAATCGCTTTTGCACTACCCTCTTTACCATGGCTAATATCAAAACCTTCAAGATAACTTACAAGACTAGGCGCTGCATCTGAATTCTCTACTGTAATTTCGAGCGCTTCTGGAGAACTCAATTGTTTCAACAATATAGTAAATAGCAAACACATCACAATTGGTGCACCAATTGCGTAATAGAGACCCGCCATAACCGAGCGTTTATCTCGACTAGCATCGAGCATTTCTTTTTTGTACAGAACTTGAACGAGTTTAATCATGCAGCAAGCCCTTCATCTGATCCAATTAATGCTATAAAAGCCTCTTCCAGTGTTTCCTTTTGAGTCTGTTCACATAATGCTTGAGGAGACCCTTCAGCAACCACTTTACCGCTTGCCATAACAACAACATGGTCGCACAATGCTGCAACTTCTTGCATCACATGACTAGAAAACAAGACACAATGTCCCTGCTCTTTGAGCATAAGCAACAAGTCACGCAAAATGCGTGTACTCATAACATCTAGCCCACGGGTAGGCTCATCAAGAATAATATTTGTCGGCTGATGAACAATCGCTTGGGCTAATGCAGTTTTCATACGCTGCCCTTGTGAAAATCCCTGGCTCTTGCGATCAGCAATATCACCCATTTGAAGTTTTTCAAGTACATTACTTGTTGCTGAGATCGCCTGTTGCTTTTCCATCCCACTAAGCTCTGCAAAAAATTGTATATATTCTCTGGGCGTTAAACGCTCATACAGGCCACATGGGTCGGGGAATAAGCCTAGCTGCTGCTTGGCACGCATAGGCTCAACTGCCACATCAATATTGTCTATCTTGGCAAACCCGCTATCGGCTTGAAGCAGACCAAATACAGTCCGCAAGCAAGTGGTTTTACCTGCACCATTGGGGCCCAAAAGGCCAGTTATCTTGCCATCATCTGCACGAAAACTGAGTTTATCGAGTGCCTGCACTGAGCCAATCTTTTTCTCTAAGTCGGTTACTTCAATCATTATTTTCCTCCTTTACTCTGGTTGGCTACTGGACCATTAATATTCATGAAGTACTGTTTTCGATTGTCTTTGTCCAAACAATCGGTGGTCAGCTCAGAAAACGTCAAAGTATTAATGAATTGCCCTATCACTTTGTTGGCACATGTTTGTGCTGCAACGCCGTGAGTTGCAGATGGCGCTACGAGGTGCTTTGCATTAGACAAATTAACCATAGCAAGCTCCGCCCAGCTGGGCGGCGTTGCGGGGTCTAAACCACCAGAGAGAAGTAAAATAGGTAAGTCTGTTTTTACCGGTTTATAGAATGACTCATCAACTGGCTCTACTTGCCAAATTGGACAAATGGCATCTAACGACTCAATCATCATTTTACCAAAATAGGATTGGCTATATTGAATTCGGTCGGGTTCGGTCAGGTTTGGCCAGTCTTCACCACAGGTGATAGCGCTGTGCATACCCATTGCAATGCCACCTAATGTTGTTTCATTGCCAAGTAATCCAGCCAGTGGGCTATAGTTTCCACGCTTAGCCGAGTCTATTACCAGCGGGATCAATGAACGTGTAGTATGGCTATATAGAGCCATTCTTACCGCGCCTCGCAGTTTACTTTCGGTGATTACAAGTTTGATCTCTTCAAAGGTGCGAGGATGTCTGACTTTTACAGTAATCGGTTTATCTTTAAGCGATGCAATAAGCTCTGCATAGTCATTGGCCAGCGTTGGATATTGCTCTAAACACGCATTGTCAGCCATGCAATCCAAAAACACTTCATTTAGCGCCCCATCTATAGCGTCACCGATCGCAACTAAACTTTGCTGCATCGGTACGACACCGTCAAGTGTTGCACTGGCGACCGACTCTGGGTATTGACGCAAATACTCTTGTGCTATGCGAGTACCATAAGATGCACCATACAGGTGTAATTTGTCATACCCAAGCGCGATTCTCACCGCTTCAAAATCGCTGGCGGCAGCTACGGTTGTAAAGTTTGATAAATCAACCTGCAGTTGCGCTTTGCACTTATTGGTCTCTTCTTGTGTAAAAGTAATAAACGAAAGGGCTTGATCGTCGAACGCAAATTGCTCTTTTATGCTGCCACTATCACATTGCAAAAGTTGAGATTTTCCTGTACCACGCTGGTCCACAAGAATAATATCTCTGTTCTCTCTTGCATACTTTAAGTTACGTGCAAATATTGCCGCCACTTCAATCGCTGATTGCCCAGGACCACCAGCGAATGCTAGAACAGCCTCTTTTGGGTGTAATTGTTTTATTGCCGGTATTACGGCGAAATGAATTTCTATTTTTTCCGAAGATGATTTTTTTGACAGTGGCTGGCTAACCGAACCACACATTAATCGGTCTTGAAGTCCTTCTACATAACACGCTTCAAGAGGCGTATTTTGTTGCGCAGTGGCTATCCCAGAACAGGCAATGGCAAGAGTCGCTAAGCCAGAACTAAACAGCTTAACAAAGTGGCTGCCGTACTTATTCATTACTGTTTTCCTTATGTAAATCAACACCTATTTTTAGATCCGTTGTTGATATTTTTTGTATTAGTGGATTAATACAGAGGGCGTTAGAATAGAGGGCCAACAGAGGCAAGTCAACTGTTCACGTTTCTAATTTAGATGCATAGAATACGCAATCATTAAAACAGATATAGCTGTGATTTTGGCTCCTCGGTAGGTTAATTTGATTGGCGTTGCTTTGAAAAGGTCTGTTCAATAAAAGGCCAGCAAATGCTGGCCTTTTTAGTTATTTTTTACGCTTTTTCTCTTCTTCAACCCACTTACCATCAACAAAGGTTGCTTTCCAGCCTGTGGCTTTTCCTTCAACTTCTGTCATGACATATTGAGTCTTCGTTTTTCGAGAGTACCTAACTACAGCCAAGTTTCCATCGTTATCCTGCTCAGGTGCATCCGCAAGATAATAAAACTTAGGAGAAATACGATCTCTAAATCTCTTCAGCTCTGCCACTTTTGGCGCGCGAGTCTCCCGTGATTTAGGAAATGTATGCGCCGCCAAGAAAATGCCTGATGCACCGTCTCTCAGGACGAAGTGTGCTTCCGACTTTTCACATTCCAATTCAGGTAGCGGAACTGGATCTTCTTTTGGTGGAGCAGGCTCACCGCTTTTCAGCAGTTTGCGCGTATTTTTACAATCTTCTTTTGTACAACCAAAGTACTTGCCAAAACGACCTGACTTGAGCTGCATATCAGCGCCACATTTGTCACACTCAATAACAGGTCCATCATAACCTTTTATCTTGAATGTTCCCTGTTCAACAACATAACCACCACATGCGGGGTTATTACCGCACACATGGATCTTGCGTGTCTCATCTATCAGATATGAGTCCATTGCCGTTTCACAGATTGGGCAGCGTTTTTTCTGTCTTAAACTTTCTGTTTCAGCATCTTCAACATCATCAGCATCAATGGCTTCATCACCAGAGATCAGATTCATTGTTGTTGTGCAACGTTCTTTAGGTGGCAAGCTATACCCGGTACAGCCTAAGAACACACCAGTCGATGCAGTACGAATACCCATTTTTCTGCCACAAGTTGTACAGTCAATGTCTGTCTCGACCATCACATTTTGACGCATGCCGCCTTCGGCTTCGTCTTGACCTGCCAATTCAAGCTGCTGTGAAAAATCCGCATAAAACTTATCAAGAACATGAGTCCATTCCCTTTCACCTTCAGCAATGTCATCCAAACGGCCTTCCATTTTTGCTGTAAAGTCAAAGTTCATTAGATCGTTAAAGTTCTCAACTAAGCGGTCTGTGACTATCTCTCCCATTTTTTCAGCGAAGAAACGTCTATTTTCTACACGTACATAACCACGCTCTTGGATTGTCGAGATAATCGCTGCGTAAGTAGACGGACGACCAATCCCTCTTTTTTCCAATTCTTTAACTAAGCTTGCTTCACTGTATCTAGCCGGTGGCTTAGTGAAGTGCTGTTTAGGATCAAGGCTCACTAAGTCAACGTTGTCACCTACGGCCACAGCAGGCAATGCTTGCTCTTCTTCGTTCTTTTTGCGCACTGCTGGTTGTACTTTAGTCCAACCGTCAAATCTCAGTACACGCCCACGCGCTTTCAACGTATAGTCGTTTGCACCAAGAGTGATATTGGTCAGGTCATACTCAGCAGGCGTCATTTGGCAAGCAACAAACTGTCGCCAAATAAGCTCATATAACTTCTTAGCGTCCGCATCTACGCCTTCAACATGCCCTGACAATACATTTACGTCAGACGGTCTAATTGCTTCGTGCGCTTCCTGAGCATTACCTTTGGCGCTATATTTTATAGGTGCTTTTGGCAAGTACTTATCGCCAAAGTTACCTTGAATATAGTCGCGACACATTTCAACAGCATCATTTGACAGGTTTGTTGAGTCGGTACGCATATACGTTATGTAACCTGCTTCATACAAACGTTGCGCCAACATCATGGTTTTCTTTACGCCGTAACCCAATCTGGTGCTCGCAGCCTGCTGCATAGTTGAAGTAATAAAAGGTGCACTCGGCTTACTCTTACTTGGCTTCTCTTCAACTTTAACAACAGAAAGACTTGCGCTTTCAATATCCGCTACTGCTTTTAATGCTTCTTGCTCGTTAACGGGCTTAAACGCTTGACCTTGATACTTTGTCACAGCAAAGCGAACATCGCTTGCTGCCAGCTTAGTATCGGCATGAATATCCCAGAACTCTTCAGGGATAAACGCTTTAATTTCTCTTTCTCGCTCAACCAACAAACGCACAGCAACTGACTGAACTCGGCCTGCTGATAACCCACGTGCGACTTTTTGCCACAGTAGAGGTGAAACCATAAAACCTACAACTCGGTCTAGAAAACGGCGAGCTTGTTGTGCATACACCATATCAGTATTGAGCTGGCCAGGCGCCTCAAACGCTTGCGTAATCGCGTTTTTGGTTATCTCGTTAAATACCACCCGCTTATACTTTGACGCATCGCCACCGATGATCTCTTCAAGGTGCCAAGCGATTGCTTCTCCTTCTCTATCCAAATCGGTTGCGAGATAGATGTGGTCTGCATCTTGAGCAAGCTTTGTAAGCTCTTGGACAACTTTTTCCTTGCCAGGCAACACTTCATAGTGAGGCTCCCAGCCCTTCTCAGGGTCTATGCCCATTCTTGCAACTAAATTAGCGTAGTCCTTCTGTTTGCGATATGCCGCCTTCTCTTCTGGTGACATTTTACGTACTTCAGCCGGAGACTTGGTAGCAACCCCTTTGGTTTTACCCGCTCCTGACGTTGGTAGATCACGAACATGACCTACACTGGATTTCACAATGTAGTCTTTTCCCAAATACTTATTAATAGTTTTGGCCTTTGCGGGAGACTCTACGATTACTAGCGATTTGCCCATATTTGCCTATTTTGACTAATTTTGTCTGTTGTGCCCTCTTGGGCGTTATTATTTATAGGTATATCCACAAACACCTATTGTTACAAGCTTTTCATTCTAACTTTTATCTGAACAGTGATTAATTAAGCAATTGTTGCTTCATTTTTACTCAATCACATCTTTGGACTTGTTAAAGAGGCGAATATAGCGGATATGTGAGGAAATTCAAGCGTTAATAAAAAAGGGCCTTAAAAAAGGCCCTTTGACTACGAAATTTTAACCATTATCTTGGATCGTCAGTGTTTTGGTTCTTTCTATGCTTTCACCAGGATTATTAGGATCTGGAATCGTGAATGTCACTATTAAGTTTCCAGAACTAATATTATTAGCGGCATTTTCTGGTGTCACCAACACAACAGCTCTGCCACGCTCAAAACCGCCACTCGCAAATATTGTACCGGTCAATTCTTGTACAGTTATAGAGCCGTTCTGAGTAGAAATACTCACCGTTGTGCCTTCCGGCAGTGAATTACCATATAGGTCAGAGTAGTAAATCTCGACTGTAACTTCTTCAGTTTGATTAGCTTCTGTGCCTAACACTATACGATTCACGTCGCAATAAGCATCATTTTCTGTCGCTTCTAGTCCGAACAAGCCGCTGACTGGGACATCTGGGTCTGTATTTTCACAATCGGCACCACCAATGTGGGATTTAGCAACGACAAATCGAGCATAGACAACATCACTTGATGCAACAATTTCAAACTGCTTTCTAATATCAACGAGATCTTTGCTACACTGACCTGCTTCCTCAGCTGTTTGACCACATAAAAGGCCATTGTAGATGCCTGTTGTCGGATCAGCAGGTAAGCCATCGTAGCGACCATTATTGTTGGCATCTAAATAAAACTCATTGTGACCACCATTACTCAGAGTAGGTTCACATGGGTCGTTTGCTTCACCATTACTTGGATCACAATCTACAGCATCAAATTGATTATTGCTGTTAAAATCAATAAAAGCTTCAGGTAAATCGTCGTTTAATGGCTGAAATTCACCGATATCAAATAAACCATTTTTGCGAGGAATGGTATCTGTCGAAGGCTTATCATGGAAGTTTTCTTGACCTTTTGCCGTCGCAAGAACCGTGACGCGAGCACCACGTACTACGGTTCTAGTCACATCAACACCATCAATGTTTTCAGTGAACGTAGCCGGGAATGCACCGATACAAGGTACCGGTTGTCCTTGATAGGTATCACAGACGTCACTAATTTTATTGCGCCATTTATCTGCTGTAAAAGGTAACTCCCCTTGAGATCGCCACTGAACCTGACAGCGTCCTTTATCAGCAAAACACTGGTATGACTCATCTCCACCCGTGCCATCTATGTTACCAACTACTCCAGCTTCCGCTTGAACATTTGCAACAAGGTCATCTTTAGAAAGTTGATTAAACTGATCACCAAAGAACACGTTAATAGTTGTGGTTATACCGACATAGTTTTGCGTATTCAGAATATACGTCTCTGGTGCCGCATCAAAACTATCTTGGTCAGGCACACCTGAAGATAAAACCACACCAGAAGAAACAGCATTGATCTGGTCATTCGCTGGGATCAGCGTATATCCCGTAATACCAGCAGGAAGTTCGCAAAACTCTAAACTTGGGTCCGCAGTACATTGATCAATTTTAGACTGCCAGCACGTTGGGAACAGGTTAGTTAGAGCTGCCTGCGCGATTGTCTCGTCAGGAAGGTAACAAGCTTCCACGACCAAGCCTCCAGGTACAACACCACCTTCGATCAAAGTTTTTGCTTCACCATCATTGTCTGTATTACCTTTATAAGTATTTAGGCTTGCCTCACCCGTTAAATCCGCAAACCTGAACTCAATCTGCTTTTGTCTTAGCGGGTTATCATCCGTATCAATGAGCTGGAATGTAATAGTTGAAGTAACAGCCACACTGCCAGTTGCAGGAGGTAATCCAATAAAGCGGTTGCTTGCACTAATAAACTTCAATGATTGCACAGGAGCAGTGTTTACATAGAAAGCATAGTTAACCGGATCTGCGGCAGAAATACTGGCTGTTATTGTATCATTGCCATTACAACCACTAGCGCGATACGTAGAAGTGGCTACCCCAGCTTGAGTTCGTACTGGGCTATCAATTGTCGCCAATGTACCAGCAGGCTGCTGACTTGCACAGATAGTCGAAAAGCCAATGTCTACGGGCTGTTGATATAAGTTAGTCAAGGCTTCATCTGTGTACACGCTAGCAGTCACGATAAAGCTATCACCGGCGTCTAATTCAGGCAGAGGCTGATCTGGGTTAGTCGACGCGGGTAAATCTGCAGACAGCTGCAAGTAAAGCTGCTGTATACCAACAGAGAAGTTTTCGCTTGCATCTTCACCGTCAAAGCTAACACTGATCGTGCCTGCACCGTCACTGTCTCCAGGCTGCAGCTTTAAGATTGCAATGCCATTTACATCCGTCAATACCTTGCCTGAGCTAGGCAGTACCTGCCCTTTATCCGTCGAAACGTCGATAATTTGGTTCTCTACACTCTCACCGGCGCTGGTCACCTTACCTAATTGAATAAATAGTTCAGGAATAACACTGGAGTCGACACTGGTTACTTCAGTACAATCACTTGGGTCAACTGGGTTGGAAGTGTCATTGCGTATCGCGTCCCAATCAGGTGCACAGTTGACTAATAGGCGAATGTCAAAACTATAATTGCCATCAATAACAACCGCATCACCTTTAGAGTTAAACACAGCCGGGTTTGTTGTGATGCCCTCATATTGCGCCGTAACTTCTCCAACGCCTGACACCGTTGTAACAAATAAATCTATTGAAGCTTTACCTTGGCTATCTGTCACCGCTCTGCCATTTTCCGGAGACATTGTTGCAACTTCATCTACCGAAAAAGTCACCAAGGCACCTTGAACCGGACTACCGTCTTCTGTAAGCACGGCGGTGACTTCTGCCCTATTATCTTTTGTCAACAAGTTGCCTTCATTAATGACTGCACCGTTGCCGTCCTTGATAGATTCAATAATCAGTAATAAGCCACCATCGCCTTGACTATTAAAATTGAAGTTGCGCGATACTTCTTCGCCGTTACTTGCAGTAAATGTCGCTGTAACTCTACCAGCTCCTTTAACGGAGTTATCTTTAAGTTGAATAGTCGCAATTCCCGAGGCATTGGTTAAAACCGAACCAGATTGCGGGTCTAATGTTCCAAACGCATTGACCGTAAATTGAATTTGTTGATTTTCAAATGCAGAACCATTTTGTAACAACGTCGCGCTCAAAGTCAGTTCTGAATTACCAGATAGTTCATTAGTTTCAGTACCTGACGCATTTCTTGCAACAATTGATAACTCAAATGCCGAGTCACCAAAATCAGGATCTCCCTCTGTATAGTAAATATATTGCTGCGTCACGGTTTCAGATGTCATGGGGTCTGTATAGGTCGCTGACAGTTGTCCAACGCCATCCTCATTGTTAGCAACCAGCTCTAGTGATGCTTTACCATTTGCCTGAGTTGCAGCCTGACCATCAGAAGGTACAGTTGCTGCCTTACCGCCTGTAGAGACATTGACAATCGCATTACTGACCAATATACCATTGTTGGAAAGCGTGACCTCTACCGAGCCTTTCGTCGTACCGCTCAGCGGATTGCTTTGGCTAATTGGATTGCCATTTTCTTTATCTGTAACAGTGAGCACCATTTGCAAGCCGCCATCACCAGCACTGATAAAGCTGAAAGATTTACTGATCACCTGATTGTCTTCAGTCGTATATGTTGCCGTAACGACCCCAGCTCCATCAACATTGTTTTCAGTTAAAATGACCGGCGCAACACCATCAGTGCCTGTTTCTACCACACTACTCGCCAGTAAACCTTTGTCATCAACCGAAAAGTTCACATTTTGTCCTGACACAGGCGAACCGTTTAATGTTAGTGTCGCCTTTACAGTCAACGGTGTAGCAAAAGACAATTGATTTGAAGACGCTCCAGCAGCCGTCTCACCAACAATTGCAAGCTCATACGTCTGCTGACCAAAAAACTCGTCTCCATTTGAGTGATAATTAACTGTGTTGGTTACAGTCTCTGTTTCAGTCGTATATGTCACCGTTAGCGTGTCAACGCCCGACTCCATGTTTGGAATAAGTGCCAATGTAGCTTGACCGCTACTATTTGTCTCAACACGACCATCTGATGGCAATGTAATGCCTTTTGTGCCCGCATTAACAGATACAATTGCGCCAGATAGTGGTTGACCGTTGTCTAATAAATTAATTGAGACCGAGCCGTTTTTCCCTGTATCTAATGGGTTTTGCTCAGAAATTGCGTTGCCCTGAGGATCTGTTATTTGCACCTGCATCTGCAAACCGCCGTCACCCTCACTTTCAAAGCTTATAGATGACGAAACATCTTCAATCTCAGTACCCGGAGTTTCATAAGTAACATTTAACTGCCCTACGCCGGATTCATTATTGTCAATCAGATTAAAGGTGACTACTCCCTGCTCATCTGTTTTCAGTACATTGGTCGCTGAACCAATCAGTGCCTTATTAACGGTAAACACAAGAGGTTCATTGGCAAGCGGTTTACCGTTTAGCGTTAAGGTTGCTCTCACAGCTATCGGCGAAGAAAACGACAAGTCATTTGTTTCATTGCCCTGTTGGTCTAAGCCGACAACAGATAAGGCGTAAACTTGTAGCCCAAAAAATTCGTATCCGTCTGAAACGAAGTTCGTGCTATTAGTTATATCGCCATAAGTAACGACGATTGACCCTGCACCAGTTTGCCTAGTTGCATTAATTTGAAAACTAGCCTGCCCGTTTGCATCAGTGACGATTTTACCGTTACTTGCGGTGCTGATCAGTTCATCAAATGTAAAGGTCAGAATTTGACCTGTTAAGGGCGTCCCATTGCTGGTTAATGTCGCCATAACGGTCGCTGGATTTTCACCACCTAATCTATTGTCGGTGTCAACTTCATTACCATTGACATCGGTAATGGTTAGCGCAATTTGCGTGCCACCATCGCCCATTGCCGCATATTCGATTGATTTGGTGAGTGTTTCACTATTTACATCGAAAGACGCGGTTATGGTACCTGCGCCTTGATTATTATTCGCAACTATCCCGACTGTAGCAATACCTTCGCTATTCGTAAGCGCAGACGTAGAGCCATTAAATTCGGAAAATTCATCGCCGACAAATTTGACCAGCCTATCAGCTTGAGCTTGACCATCTTTTGTAACTTTGGCTTGGACCTGAATAGGATTTGAAACGCTGAGTTCGGAAGAACCACTTTGAGAATTGAGACTTAATGCAATTGCATATTCATCTGTATCATTACCACCATCTCCGGAGGTGTCTTTTTCTATCGACCCCCCTCCGCCACAGGCTGTTAGAAGGAATATCATAAATATGGTGCTAAACCAACGCATTGAAAACATCCGCAGTTCTCCCTCGCACAATTTAAAATTAGAGTTATTTGCACAATGTTAACCCAAACCAAGATAAAAAATCACAATTTTTTCGTAGTCTTGGCATTTTTTTTTGTTCATTTTGAACCATCCTGTTAGGCTATAACGATTTTAACAACGAAAAGTTTTAGGGCGTGTCCAAAACAATGACTGATAATAATAAATTTAGCCTGACTACACGTATCATGATAGCCATGATCGCGGGTATTGGTGTCGGTATAATTTTCCAACAAATTCTTGCCGGTGAGCCTGAATTCTTAATCCCCCTTGGATTTGTCGACTTTCCATTAAGAGGTTTCTTTGTGGATGGTCTTTTCCACGTCGGTGGTCAAATCTTTATTGCCAGTTTAAAAATGCTGGTTGTTCCTCTGGTATTTATATCTTTGGTTTGTGGTACCTGTAGCCTAAGTGATCCTAAAAAGCTAGGTCGTCTAGGTGGTAAGTCTATATTGTTATATTTAACAACTACTGCAATTGCTATCACAGTCGCAATATCACTTGCTCTGCTCGTAAGTCCAGGTGCAGGGATTGATATGCCAACTACAAGCAGCTTTGATGCAAAAGAAGCGCCTACTCTCGCGCAAGTTATCATTGGTATGTTCCCAACTAACCCAATCGATGCCATGGCCAGTGGCAATATGCTCCAAGTTATCGTATTTGCTTTGCTATTCGGTATTGCTATGGCATTAAGTGGAGAGCCTGGCAAACGGATCGCGGCTGTTTTTGATGATTTAAATACGGTCATTTTGAAATTAGTTACTCTATTAATGAACTTAGCGCCATATGGTGTGTTCTGTTTAATGGCAAAGCTGTTTACCGATATTAAAATGGGTTTAATTGTTGAACTTGGAAAATACTTCTTAGTTGTAGTGGCAGCGTTGTTTTTCCACGCTTTAGTAAACTACACCATTTTACTCAAGGTGCTTACAGGTCTAAACCCTGTGACCTTCTTAACTAAAATGAAAGATGCTTGCATGTTTGCATTTAGTACCTCTAGCTCTAGCGCAACAATGCCTGTAACACTTGAAACAGCTACCAAAAAGTTAGGTGCAAACAATACCGTCGCCTCTTTTACGGTGCCTTTAGGTGCAACAATCAATATGGATGGTACAGCCATTATGCAAGGTGTTGCTACCGTCTTTATCGCTCAGGTATTTGCTGTTGACTTAACTCTTAGCGATTACCTAATGGTGATTTTAACTGCCACGCTGGCTTCTGTGGGCACAGCAGGTGTGCCTGGTGTTGGTTTGATCATGCTTGCAATGGTGTTAAACCAAGTTGGTCTTCCAGTCGAAGGTATCGCTATTATCATGGGTGTTGATAGGCTACTGGATATGACCCGTACAGCTGTTAACGTTACTGGTGACTGTATGGTTACATGTGTGGTCGCAAAATCGGAAGGTGAATTAAATCATGATGTTTTTAACGACCCAGACGCAGCGAAAGATCTTGAAGAAAACTTAACTACTTCTAAAGTTTAATTACTCAAAACAGAGTAGCTTGAATATCAGGCTACTCTGTTATAAACCTTTCAAAATAAATGCATGAAAACAGTTCATTATCATGCAAAATATTCAGCCAAAACTCCCCCACTTAAGTTACAATCGAGTCACTTGTCACAACTGGATTGTTAAATATGACATCAAATAACAAAAATGTAGCCTTTATTGGCCTCGGTGTAATGGGATTTCCGATGGCTGGCCACCTAGCAAATCAAGGGTATAACGTCACGGTATACAACCGTACTACGAGCAAAGCACAAACTTGGATGGAAACGTATTCCGGTCAACTTGCGACGACCCCAGCATTAGCAGCCACGAATGCGGATATCGTATTTATTTGCGTTGGTAATGACGACGACCTCAGAGAAGTAACCACTGGTACTGATGGCGTTCTTCAATCAATGCGTGCAAATACTACATTAGTTGATCACACAACCGCTTCCGCAGATGTAGCGAGAGAATTATTTAAAGCCTGCGAATCTAAGCAGATCGGCTTCATTGATGCGCCGGTATCAGGTGGAGAAGCAGGTGCAGTTAACGGCCAACTTACCATCATGTGTGGTGGTCAAGCAGACATCTACAATGCTGTTGAGCCAGTGATGGCTGCTTATGCACGCTTTTCTAAATTGCTCGGCGATGTCGGTTCAGGTCAAATAGCAAAAATGATGAATCAGATTTGTATCGCAGGTGTTGTGCAAGGTCTCGCAGAAGCATTACAGTTTGGTCAAAATGCCAACATAGACTGTGAAGCTGTCATTGAAGTGATCTCAAAAGGTGCTGCTGGTAGCTGGCAGATGGAAAACCGTCATAAGAGCATGTTAGATGATCATTATGAGCACGGCTTTGCTGTGGATTGGATGCGAAAAGATCTGTCTATTGCTCTTGATGAAGCCAAAAAGAATGGCTCTACCTTACCCGTAACCGCTTTGGTAGATCAGTTCTACGCCGATGTTCAAAAGATGGGCGGCAATCGTTGGGATACTTCCAGCTTATTAAAACGCCTTGTTTAAACTTTACTTTTTTGTGCCACACCGGTGGCACAGCTCTGCTTTAAATCTCTCTTCACTTATCATTTGTGTACATTTGGTTAAATTTAAACTCCCTTGACATAAAATTGACCAAAATGACTGCTATGCTTGAACAATGGAGGGGATTACACCTCATTGGCAGTCAGTGGATTACACAACAACTCCACATGAAAATTATAAATACAACTCGTTATATGCACGGAACTTTGCAGCATGGATAATATTTACAGATACAGTGTTAAGTTACTTACTGGTGAGACAGTTTCACTTAGGTCATATCAAAATAGACCCGTTATCATTGTCAACATCGCAAGTAAATGTAGTTTTACGCCACAGCTCACCGCCCTTGAAAAAATGTATCGTAAGTATAATAAACAAGGCCTGGAGATAATTGCATTCCCATGCAATCAATTTGGTAAAAATGAGCCGTTAGAAAATGAAATGCTTCGTGAGTTTTATCAATCACATTTTAGTTTGAGTTTTAAAGTTGCTGAAAAAACATTGGTTAATGGCCCTGATGCTCATCCTTTATTTAATTACCTAAAATCACATACGCGGGGCATTGCTCAAAATAGAGCAATAAAATGGAACTACACTAAATTTTTAATCGGTAATAATGGCGAGCTTTTGTCACGCTATGCACCGCGTACAAAGCCTGAATCTTTAAAGCAGATCATCGAGGGTCAGTTGCAAGATGAAAGTAGCACTTTTCAGTTCGCAAAAATATGAAAACGCATTCTTCTCTCAAGCAATTAAAAATTTCATTGATTTTGAGTTTGCGTATTTCGAACATAATCTAAACAGAGATACCGTTTATTTGGCGGCTGGCTATGATGCCGTATGCGTGTTTGTCAATGATGATCTCAACGCTTGTGTACTCGCTGAATTAGCAGAACTCGGTATTAAATACATCGCTCTGAGGTGTGCTGGCTACAATAATGTGGACATTGAGTCAGCGCATGCATTGGGCCTGCAAGTTGTGCGAGTTCCCTCATACAGCCCGGAGGCGGTTGCAGAGCACTGCATGGCCTTGATACTCACCCTAGCGAGAAAAACACATAAAGCATATAACCGTATCCGAGAAGAGAATTTTGACCTCAATGGGTTATTGGGATTTAATATCCACAACAAAACTGTTGGTTTAATTGGTTGTGGTAAAATTGGCCAAGCCTTGGTGTCTATCTTAAATGGCTTTGGTGCGCACACGCTTGTATATGATCCCAACATCGGCGAAGGCTCTTATACACAGGTGTCACTCGATATGCTTTTACAGCAGAGCGATATCATATCCCTACATTGTCCCCTAACCGATGCTACACATCACTTACTTGATGCTCAAGCATTTGAGAAAATGAAGCAAGGCGTTATGGTGATTAACACCAGTCGCGGTGCGATAATTGACACACCCGCATGCATTACTGCACTCAAATCAAAGAAAATCGGATATTTAGGGTTAGATGTATACGAGCAGGAATCGGAACTTTTTTTCAAAGACCGCCGTGAAGAGATCATCCAAGATGACACCTTTGTAAGGCTAAGTGGTTTTCCTAATGTACTAATCACAGGTCATCAAGGGTTCTTTACACAAGAAGCACTGACAGAAATAGCAAATACCACACTGAAAAACTTATATGCACTTAAACACAAGACGCATACTCCAAACCTCGTTTAGTACATATGGCCCCTTTTAAACCAAATGATAACAAAAAAGCGCAGCCAAATGGCTGCGCTTTTTTGTTATCTGCAATTTGGTGTTATTTATTGATAACGACATTAACGAATACGGCTGTCATTAGTATCGGACAAATAAATCGCAAATACTGAGCAAACCAATAGCGTAAACCTGTCGCGTCCAATAGCAGTGTATTACCTCGCTTCCACATCCAACCAACTGTGATAAAGTAAAAAAGTCCCATCAAAGGTAGTTGATATCGAGTGAACACTGAAATCACCAAACCAAACAGCCAATCAAAGTTCATAATGATTAAGCTTGAACAAACTAAAATCACTAAAGTGACAATCCATGTTGCTTTTCTTCTTCCCATACCATGATTTTCAACTAAGAATGAAACCGGTATTTCTGTAGAGGAAATAGTCGAAGTTAAAGAAGCAATAGACATAAGTACGAAGAACGTGAGACCGACCCAAATGCCTATTTGGCCCATACTTTTAAATAGCTCTGGTAAAATTGCAAAGATCAGACGCCCTTCCCCAGCTAATTTTCCATCTTGAAAAACTTCCACGCCGTTTTGCTGCGCCACGAAAATAGCCGGAATAATCAGCAAACCAGCTAAAAATGCAACACCGGTATCCAACATGGCGACACTAAAAGTCAACTTAGGTAAGTTTTCATTGGGCTTTAGATATGAGCCATAAATCATCATACAACCGACACCAAGAGACAACGAGAAAAATGCCTGGCCCATTGCTGCAATGATCAAATCCGGATCAGTAATCTTATCAAAATTAGGGACCAAGTAAGCTTTGAATCCTTCTGCCGCCCCTTCTAACGTTGCCATATAAGCAATCAAGCAGCACAACAAAAGTAGCAACATTGGCATTAATCGACGAGACCAAGTTTCGATACCTGATTTCACCCCTTTTAAAATAATTGCCGCAGTTAACAGCAGCATCAAAGGCGTAAACACAAAGTTTCTCGCCGTTGAGTCACCAGTTAAAAACTGACTCACAGCATCCATACCAAACAACGAAGTTAACGGTTCTAGAGAATGTGCCAGCATCCAACCGGCAACAATAGAATAGAAGCTGAGCATCACAATTGCGCCACTCAAACCAATATAGCCAGCGGCCGCTCCTACATTAGGTTGCTTTTCTTGCCAAGCTTGCTTGAGAGCTTTTACTGGATTTGCCTGTGCTTGATGACCGAGATAAAGCTCGGTATACAACGCAGGTAATGCCAGCAAAAAGATAACGATAAAATATGCGAGTAAAAATGCACCACCGCCATGATTGGCAGCTTGAGTTGGGAAGCCCCAAATATTTCCTAAACCAACAGCGGCACCCGCTGCTGCTAGGACAAAGCCAAGTCGGCTTTGAAAACCATCACGTACCTGAGCCATAATCGAACACAAATATAATTATTGTTTTGGCCAGCGATTATACCTTTTTGATTGAAAAATGCGAGCACAACAACCCTGATACGGGAACTCCCCTCGCCCATTAATGAATAAAACTCACCAATTAAAAACTAGAGCCAGGCTGCTGCAAAAACTCAAGCTCTTCATCCGTTGAGACTCGACCTAGAATCTCGTTTCTGTGAGGGTAACGTCCAAATCGATCAATTATTTTTTTATGTGCCAGCTCAAATTCGTAGCCCGGTAATTCGCGAAATAAAGCCTCTGCTTGGCGATGAATGACCGCGCTCTCACTATGCATAAACGGCATATATAAAAAACCTACTTCTGTATCGTTTAGGGCCTGATCAAACCCTTTATCAATGGCCTGTTGAGACAAGCTCAAAGCCAGAGCATCACTGGCAAAAGCCTGCGGTGTATCTCTGTACATATTTCTCGGGAATTGGTCTAAAACGATAATCTCACACAATGAGCCAACAGGGGTATCTCTCCACCTTTCCAACTCGCCGTTGTGTGCCATTTTATGTAGAACTGAAAATTGACTTTTGATTTTTTGGTCAAACGCTGATGACTTCTGCCACCAATCTTTTTCTGAGCATGTAACAAACCAAAACTCATAGATATCTTGATACTGCATGGGAGGCCCTTATGCAAATTATTGTTACTTTATTAAGAGTGCCACCTCGGGTTCTTTATTGCAACTTTATCATTAATATTTGTTATAAAGTTATTTCATCAACAACAGAAACGATAGTAGCCTAGAAAATATACCTAAGCTACTATCGTAAAACCAGAATTTTAGGCCGCTTCCAACAATTTTTGATGGATTGCTTGAACGACTTGATCTGAGCTGGCCTGTTCAACTAAGAAGCATAAATTGTGACGACTTGCACCATGGCAAATTAGACGTATATCGAATTCAGATAACACATCAACCAAACAATCATCTCCCCCTTTTAGCTGAATTTCAGAGCCTATCATAGCGACTAACGTCAAATTGTTCTCTACACTAACGTGACAAAATTCACCAAGCTCATCAAGACACGCTTGTTCAAGCTCTGGACGTGACGCATTAGGCGCATTATCTAAGGTCAAAGCAACACTTATTTCAGAAGTCGTAACAAGATCGACCGATATATTGTAGTTACTTAATATCGTAAAAATTTTCGCGAGAAAGCCGCTTGCTAACAACATTTCAGGGCTTTTTAATGTTAATAGGATTTGGTTCTTACGTTGTGTGACGGCACGGATCCCAGACTGAGCCTGAGTTTCTTTTTCAATCCAAGTACCACCTTGCTCAGGCGCTTTACTTGAGCCGACAAAAACAGAGATACCTTTTCTGCTGGCAGGTAAAATCGTCGCTGGATGCAGCACTTTCGCGCCAAACGTTGCCATTTCAGCCGCTTCGTCAAAGCTCAATCTCGGAATTGGTTTCGCTTTAGTACAGAGTCTAGGATCTGTACTGAAAATGCCAACTACATCAGTCCAAATTTGCACACTGTCAGCATCAATTGCCTCTGCGATTAACGCCGCACTGTAATCAGAACCACCGCGGCCCAAAGTGGTCGTTTGCCCATATTTATCACTGCCGATAAAACCCTGTGTTACTACCACATGATTATCTAACAGCGGAGCCAAATGTTCAGCGGCGGCTGCTGCCGAAGCTTCAATATCTGGTGTCGCTTTTGAAAAATTACTATCCGTTTTTAGAATGTTTCTAACGTCAAAGCGGACTGAATTGACGCCTAGCGTTCGTAGCACTTGAGTAAAGATGAATGAAGAAAAACGTTCACCAAAACTCAACACTTCGTCACATTGCTGTGCACTCAGTGCGGGTAACATTGCTATTTCTTTAAATTCTGAATAAGTTTCTTCGAAACCGATTTGTAAGTCTGAGTCTAGGGTGACATGTTCAAGAATGCGGTGCTGAATTTGCATAACCGCGTCTACCAGTGCCAAACGCTCTTGATGATTGGCTTTTTGTTGAACTAGCTCTACTAGGTGATTTGTAACACCTGCACTGGCACTTACAACCACGACTTTTACCTTAGGGTCGTCATTAATAATTTGTGCACAACGATACATAGCAGTGTAGTCAGCAACACTTGTACCACCGAACTTAGCAACAACAGACTGGGAATTCATTTTATCTCCTTGTGATAGCACATGTACTATCAAAAAAATAAGGAGAACTAACTTGGCAAGAGGAAATAGAAATATATTGAAAAAACCACTGCCAGAAGCTCTCCACCAATAAACGGTGACAGTTCCGAGGATTCAACCCCGTAAACCGAAAAGTCATTGATACGACCAATCACTTTCCTCGGCGAATACTTCCCTCGCTTGCTGTCGTCGGATGTCGTGTCCTCGAACAAGCTACCTAAGCATCGCACCTCTTCTGTCTATTTTGCGGGTATTAAGCTGAACACCGGCAAAATAAAACCTGCTACAAGAGCAGGCTTTTAAAAACTATCTTTTAGACGTCTAGGTGTCAAGTAATTTTGTACCTTAACACCAAAAAAGACTTAAATAAGTTGCCCCATATAATACGATCCAGCGTAACCTATGGTATAAGCAATCAGTAAATACAGCGCCATTTTTAAATAACTCATAAAGGTCAATGCTTTTACTTTACTCATCGCAATAATACCCGCAGCGGAACCAATAATTAGCATAGAGCCACCCACACCTGTTGCATAGGTAAATGTTAGCCATTGCTGTGGGGTCATTTCGATCTGCGCTTTTAATAACGCTGCGGTTAGTGGCACATTGTCTACTGCTGCACTCAGCAACCCAACCAAATAATTTGCATATTCAGGTGCCAAATATTGATAGAGTTCAGTAAACATACTTAACACGCCAACTTCCTTAAGCGCCCCCACCAACAGCAGTACACCTACAAAAAATAGCAGCGTGTCGTATTCTATTTCTCTAATGTAATCGATTATCTTTTTGTTGACGTCTTTTTTTCGCATTAAAAATTGCGCAACTAGAAACATAAATGACAAACCGAATAAAAACGTCAGCATAGGCGGTACTTGATACTGAACACTTAAAAACAACGTGGCAAGTACGGTGGACATAAAAATGACTGCAATCGTTATGTCAGTCTTTTCAATACGGCGTAATTCTTGGCGTGCAAAGTAAAGTTGCTCATTCATACCGATGGATAACATTGCTGCCAATGCAAATACGCTCACGATGGCCGGCAAAACTAACAGCAAGAGATCCGGTATTGTGACTTTACCCGCCAAAAATATCATCAAGGTTGTTACATCACCAGTGATCAGCGAAACACCACCAGAATTTACGCTAAAAATGATTAATGTGGCATACTTTACTAGCTTTTTCGCATCCAGTTTTAAGGACATGACAACAGCCAAAGATATTAGCGTCGCAGTAATGTTGTCAGAAATCGAAGAAAATATAAACGCAAAAGCACCGACGAGAAACATTAACTTTCTCTCGCTGATCTGCTCAGGCATGATGCGATGGACAATGTTTTGAATAAAACCTTTAGAGTTTAAATAAGCAACAAAAGTCATCGCAGCCATTAAAAAAAGCCATAACGTCGCAATTTCTAAGATGTTGTGATCGAGCTGATGTTGTATAGTTTCTGAGCTTTCGCCATGAATTGGAGAGATAAAAGCGATAATCCAACATAAAGTGCCAAAAAAAAGCGTCGTTTTGGCCTTGTTTACATGGATAATATCCTCTATAACGATAAGCACAAAAGCTAGCGCTATTAGGGTTAGGATTATGGAAGTGACCATACGCGTAAACAACCTGTAATCAAATGTAATTTTTGTAAAGGGTGATGTAAATCGGCGCGGAGTCTAACACTATGGGCAAGTGACCGCTATCAATAATTACAATTTATGACAAATTCGTGAACAAGTGATGTCACAAAAATGATACAAACTGGAAAGTTATGATCCCAGCGAAAAAAGTTCTTAATACATTAAATGAACACTGGAACGTTTTAGAGTTGCTATTTAAGCGATTTAAAATGTCGGATTTCAGTATAAAAGATGTACAAAACTTAATAAAATTAAAGAACCCTAACTGGTCAAGTGAACGGGTTTATAAAGAAACAAATAGACTGCTTAATCAAGAAATTATTATTCCTCTAGCTAAGTCTTCGCAGCTCGAAATCAACCGAGCGGTCGCTGATTTTGCAAGCTTTTTGCTCCAAGAGGAGCATTTAGGTCTTGCTGAAGAAATCACCGTATTAGTTAAAGATTTGCAACGGCTTGGGGCACGCTTGGTTCAGGCTGGTAATGAAGGTGACCATAGCGAGCTTCGACGCTTTAGTCGTATTATGGATGAACGGGTCAGAAAAATTGTAAAGCTTTATCAACACAATGAGAGTGCAATTCTCAATCTTGTAGAGCAAGCCAAATCTGATCACAGCAATTTATCATTGAAGCGACGTTATCAAGCTGTCATAGAAGCATTTGACGAATATATTGAACCAATGCTTGAAATGGTTGACATACACGGTCCATTTCAAGCTTGTTTTAGCGACATAGAAACGCAAATTAGTGAACAAATAAATCAAATCGAACAGCTTGGTCGAGGCGCTCAAGATAAACGTATGCTCGAGCAACTGAGAACGCGTATATTAGACATGCATTTAATAGGCAGAGAAAGTTTGGGTAAAAGTGCCGATATGCTAATGCCATTGCGTGAGGAATTAAGGCGGAACACCCTTATTACTCGCCAAGCAGCCAAAGTGCTCGGACTTATCCGTAAAAATGGGGTGGATCGTATGCTTAGCCCTGTTCAGCCAGACTTCGTGTCCGATATTCAGCGTTTTAACCTTGGTCAAAAGCGCCACATGGTCGCCTATATGGCAAGCCTTGCTGAGTTTGAACATGAAGAATATCAATTGCCTGATCATCAAGATGTACCTGCATACCAAAGCCCCAATATTCCTGATTATCAAGATGTCAAAAAGTCTTTTTCAACCAGTGGGCAAAAGCGCACTGCCCTGCTTGGGTTTTTAAGTGATAGCTATCCTAACCTAGAAGCTGACGAAATGCTGTTTTTGTATCAAAAACTAATTAGCGACCCTGAATTGATAGTCAGTCAATCCGATTCAAAAGAGTCAATGCAACTCGCTAATACCAAAATCAAATTGTATCCATTTAGCGCCACAGAAAATAATAATTCTGACGCTGAAAAAGCAAAACAATAAGTACGACACCATGACACAAATTAATCTAAACGATTTATCACAACTGCAAGCCATCAATAAAAAGCTTGCAGGTGGGTATCACATCAGTGAACAAGATACGACGCTTTGGCAAGAACTGGACCAACACATAGAGTCATACCAAGCGTTGTTTGCAGCGTTAGGCCATGATTTACAACATGATGCGAGAGGATTTTACTACCTTGCCAGTGACGAAAGCACTCCCAATATGGGCAAGATCAGTCGCGCTATCGCCTTGACGGTTTTTATTCTTATAGAGTACTACGCAAACCAAGGTAAAGATCCTCTGCGAGCATTGTTTGATGAACAAATTGATTTGGAACTGATGCAAACGCTTATTCAGCTCAACAAACATTTATTTGATCAATTGGAGATCTTTTCAGGATCTGATTTAAGAAAAGACGTTTTTTTACGTATGTTGAGATTGGGGCTGTGCAAAGAAACTGAACGCGGTTTTGTATTATTAGCGCCGGTTTATAGATATATCGACGCCCTAATGGAAGTTAACGAAGACAATTTTGAAGCGCTAGAGGAAGAAGTATGAGCGAATTATATGGATTAAGTAAGCTAGCGCTTTTAAATACCGCAGGCTATGCAAAGTGTGTTATTCCACTGGATAAAAGTGCATCAATTTGCGCCCCTAACAACACAGGTAAAAGCTCAGTTATCAATGCGCTTCAATTTCCTTTGGTCAACGATTTACGCTTAACTGAATGGGACGGCCACGACTTAGAAGAAACCCGAAAATTCTATTTTTCGAGCGATCAGTCTTACATTTTACTTGAAGCAAACCTACCCCATGGTGACGTAGTCATTGGTGTTGCAGGTCTTGGAAAAATCGCAGGTTACGCGCACCAATTTTTTTGCTACAACGGTAAACTTAACCTTGATGATTTTACTGAAGGTAAAAGCATCATTAAATACACTAAGTTATTCAATCATTTAGATTCTAAAGGTTACAAAGCCATTGAACTAAAAGCCGCAGAACTCAACGCACTATTGACCGGTGGCGCAACCCCATATGATGGTGACATCAATCTTAAAATGATCCCACTTAACAATGTTCAAGACGCCGCGATCTACAAAGAGATCTTTCGACGCATTTTGAACTTACATAAGTTAGGCGCTCATGATGTTAAACGTTTTATGTTACGAGTTTTTGAACGTCATATGTCAAACTCAAAAGTCGACTTTTACGAAGTCTGGCGACGTGCATTCGATAAAGTCAATCGTTCTAAACGTGAGCTTACCGCCTTAGAGTCAATGCAAGAACCCATTGCTGCACTGGAACAAATGATTGAAAGCGAAGCGACTATCAAGGGTAAGTTGGCAGCTTATGCGCCTAAAATTGATCAAGCTATTATCGCATTCGATGAATACCAAACGTCACAAATCGACGAACTGAATGAACAGCTCGAAAATATCGAGCAAGAAAAACGAGATTTTGAACAAAAACAACAACTTTATGTTCAGCAATCTCGCGATATCGAACGTAAACAAACACAAATTGAGCAATGGTTTACAGACTATCAAGCACTCAAATCTGAGTTTGAATTAACCAACCATGCGACACTAAAAACAAACCTCACTCTTTTGAAAAAAGAGTATGAGCAGTTGTCATTCTCGATCAACAGCGCACAAGGTCAGAGTTTACATACTTTAGATTACCGTATTGGTGAAACTCAAAAGCAGATAAAGAGCTTAAAGCTACAACTGAAAAACCTAGAGTTCAATTTATTTACTCGTATGAGAGAAGATCTATCACTCAAAGAAGTAGAAGAAATCTCTCGAATACTGAACCCTGATCTGCTGTCGTTTGCAACCACTTCTCAAGGTGAAGTAACCATTCACGATGAAGATGCGTTTGCTGATTTCTTAGCCTTGCTTTCAAACGCCGTTAAAGGTGGAGAGCTGCAATTACCTGGTGTGAGCGTTAAACTTAAGAAGCTAGCGCCAGTGCAAATGCAAAGTGGAGAGAACAAAGCACAATTACAAGCCCAGCTCGAAGCACTGCAACGTTCATTGACAGAGCTAAAGCAGCAAAGAGAAGTTGCAGCGAATGTTGCCGATAAACAACAAGAGCGCGATGCCTTGTATCAAGAACTGATGGCTACGGAAGATGCACTTAAACGCTTCGAGCAATTCCAAACCATGCAACAGTCGGCAGAGGCACAAATGGCTCTCAAAGACCAATTAGGTGCCGAACGCGAGCAAGTAGATGACTATTTACAAGATGTACAACGCAACGCAGGATCAATTTCAGATCGCCGTTCGATCATAAAAAGCAAGCAAGATCTTATTTTGAGACAAAGCGATCGTCTTAAGCAAGTGAAGTCCGAACGTATCGACCACACATTAGCAATTTATGAAGGAAAACAGACCCCCTATCCTATCGATGTAAAGATCGACTTTGATAACTTGTCGGAAATAGTCCATCAATTCAACAAAGATTGCCAAGAGCTGAGAAACTTAGATGTAAATGTGCGCAATACATATCTTCATATCTACAATGCAGGCATCACCAAGTTTGACAATGAAACCGATGAGTCAAACAAATATGCTAAATTGATCAGCGCATACCACAATATTGATAACGAACGGGATGCTGTTGAACGTCAAGCACGTGTCGCCCTGACCGAAGTTGCCGCGACAATAAAAGGCTTAAGAGAAGATTTAGATCGATTACGCCGTGAAATGAACAGCTTTAACCGCGGGATCAGCCAACATCGTATCTCGAACTTAAAAGCATTTAAGATCAATGTTATCCCTCGCAAAATGTTGGTCGACAGCATTGATACTATTATCAGCACTTCTGAAGTTTATGAGCAAGGTGACAGTTTCGACTTACTTAGTGAGGCAAAAGCGGATGAAAATGCAGTTAATGAAGCAAAAGACCATATCATTAAACTAGCCAGTGAAAAAGCAGGTTTAACGCTTACCGATTTATTCGATATTCGCTTTGAAGTCGTCAATAGAGCTGGTGAAACCGAGCACTTTGATAAAATTGACTCTGCGGGCTCCAATGGTACCCGAATTACCATCAAACTGTTATGTGGTATGCTGTTCATTCGCTACCTGCTATCTGATCAAGAACAAGCTTTATACCGTATACCAATATACATTGATGAGGCTGCAGATATTGACCCGCAGAACCAAAAAGCAATTATCGAAACTGCACTGAGCTTCGGGTTTGTGCCAATATTTGCTTCTGTTAAGCCGCAGATCAGCTGTGATTACTTGGTTCCCATCCGCAGTGTTAATCAGGGAAGCCAAAACTGGGTTGATGAAAAAGACTGGATTGAAGTGGAACATTCATAGTTTTAACTGGTCTTACTTACTGGATCTTAAAGTTTATTTGCTTTTTGCTTATAAACTTTGGTCCAGTTAGTATTACAAGGCCAAAAGCCTTAATTAAGGAGTAAAAAATGACTCGTAACCTGCTTGTAGCGCTAAGTTTGATTGTATTAAGTGCTTGTTCTAACACCCCTGATTGGGACTATGATAAATCAGTTGAATTTGCCAACTACAAAACTTTTTCATGGTCTCCAGACACTGCAAACTTTGACAAAGGTGCTCAAAACTATCAGATCAGTGAACTGATGGAAAAGCGCGTTCGAAATGCAATTATTACAGAAATGGCGCAACATGGTCTCACCTTGGTAGAAAATGCTCAGGCAGATGTCATGGTAAACTTTCATGCAGCGGTTGATACAAAACTTGACGTAGATACATTTAATACCAGCTACTCTGCGCGTTGGAATTATTGGGGTGTTGGCTGGCATACGCAAACACAGGCCCGTGAATATGAAGTAGGTACTTTGGTTATTGATGTTATCGACAGAGCTTCAAATCAACTTGTGTGGCGCGGCGCAAAAGAAGGACGCCTTCGTAAGAAGGAGTCGCCTGAAAAGCGCACAGAAACGGTTAATAATACCGTGAAAGATATTTTGTCCAACTTCCCTCCTAAAGTGGGACACTAATCCAGTAAAGGCAGCTAATAGCTGCCTTTTTTGATTTCATTAAACAGAAATAAATTGTTCGGGCTTGCAAGGTTAGTTGAATTAGGTAAAATTCGGCGGTTTATAGTTCTTAATGAGCAAATACCTTGATTGAGCAACTTCGGAAAGACTTCCCTTTATTACAAAACTTAGTTGATGAGCAGCCGCTTTGTTACTTTGATTCAGCCGCCACCACGCAAAAGCCGCAAGTTGTTATTGATGCTGTCAATCAATTCTATCATCAAGAAAATGCCAATGTGCATCGAGGTGCCCACACACTGAGTGCACAGGCAACAGCTAAATATGAAGCAGTACGTGACAAGCTTGCTCAATACTTAAATGTCCAACGCAATGAAGTTGTTTGGACCAAAGGTGCAACAGACTCTCTCAACCTTTTGGCCTATGGCCTGACCAATACGCTTGGTGAAGACGATGTTATTGTGCTTTCGCCGCTTGAACATCACGCAAATATTGTCCCTTGGCAACAAGCTGCAGAAAAAACCGGGGCTAAAATTGCGCTTTTACCTGTTTCACAGGAAGGGGTTTTAGATCAATCCGCCGCTATTGAGTTTATTCGCCATACAAAACCTAAAGTACTAAGCGTGTGCCATGCATCAAACGCACTTGGTAATATTCATGACGTAAAGCAACTGATTGAAGCGTCTAAACCCTACGGAACTATCACAGTCGTTGATGGCGCACAATCTTTTATGCATTTAAGACCAGATCTTAAAGCGCTAGATTGCGACTTTTTTGTGTTTTCAGCTCACAAAGCACTTGGACCAACAGGTGTTGGTGGATTGTATGGCCGTTATGAAATGCTCAACAATTTACCTGTTTATCAAACTGGCGGGGAAATGATTGATACCGTGAGTTTTACCGGAACAACTTTTAGGACTGCCCCAGAGAAGTTTGAGCCCGGCACGCCAAACATCAGTGGCGTAATTGGATTTGGTGCGGCACTTGACTATTTAACTTCAATTGATAAAAACGAGCTACTCACCTTCGAGCATTCACTATATCAATACTTGTTGACTCAATTGGGCCAAATTGACGGCATAAAAATATGGGGTGATACGCAAAACAATATCGGCGTGGTAAGCTTTACTTATAAAAGCGAGCACCACTTCGACATTGCGACACTTCTTAACTCTTATGGCATTGCTGTAAGAAGTGGGCACCATTGCACCCAGCCATTAATGGCACATTTAAGTATTACAGGTACCGTTCGCGTGAGCCTTGCTTTTTATAACAATCAGCAAGACATAGACGCCTTTATTACTGCGCTTATCGAAACCATTGAGATGTTGGAAGAATAAAATGGATATCAATCAAATCCAAAGCAAATTAAATAGTTTAAAAGGCTGGCAAGCTAAGTATCGTGAGATCATGTTATTAGGTAAACAGCTGCCAGTATTACCTGAGCCACTAAAAACCCCTGATGCACAAGTTAAAGGCTGTGAAAGTAACGTTTGGCTTCATTTGGATCTAGATGAATCACAGCAAAGATTGGTCATCATCGCAGATTCGGATACACGAATTGTAAAAGGATTGCTAGCTATCATCCTAGCGTGTTACAACAACGCTCTCCCTCAGGATGCTCAATCAATTGATGCCTATCAGCTGTTTGAAGAAATGGGGCTAATTAAACATTTAAGCCCATCAAGAGGTAACGGCGTCAAAGCCATTGTTGAACTTATAAATAAAAAGGTTGCTGCAATTCAGTAGGATGACCTATACCGCTCCAAACGGTAAATTCCCATTCATCTTTTCCTTCATAAGCGCTGAGTTCTCTACGAAATGAGATTTCAGCGCTTATCGTAACTAAGGAGCGAGGTTTAATCAGCTAGGTTAACAAAAAACTAATGGCCACTTCGCATATAAAGCCAGTCCCCTAACCCTCTTAGTCATATTCTGAAAGCGATGACAGCGGGTTTTGCTATCTTTCTTACCCTGAATGAATCAAAATTATTAACTCAAAACTACTTTGGTATTTCGTCAATAAATTAATCTTCATGTTATCAATTTGATAGGATGCTTTTTATTCGATTAAGGTGCTTACATAAAGTCTAGAGAAAAATTTAATTACTAGGCTGCCAAGAAAAACTAAAAAAGTGTAATAAATTAATCACCCTTTTTGCACGGATAGCGACATATGCCTGCAATAGCATCACATGGTTTAAGCGATTAACTTTTTATTTAGAGCTGCGCCAATAAATGCACTTAACTTCGAAACTTTACCTGTAACAATAACTCTAATCCCCGATTTTCTCGCCTGGTTAATTACCATACTCAAAGGCTGAATGAAAAAAGTTTTTGGAGAGGAATATGGATAATCTGAGTAATAAAAACCCTTTAAATGGTGGTTATGGAAGTACGGTATCTCAGCAAGAGCCGGCGCTAATGATCTATTCGATAGGATTTGAATTTCAATCTTCGGACTTGTTTCCAGTGACACTATCATATGCCACTAATCAGGCTTTAAATGATATTCAACTTCCGAATGACTCAAACATAGAAGAGGAAGAGATAGACAATGACCCCGTTGACGGTGAAGGGTTTGTATGTTCATATGCCACTTGTGACGATATTCCTGAGGGAACCTTTGTAGATTTTTCTGTTCGTGATCACAATAGAATCAGCCTGACACTCGATGCAGTTGGCCCCAGTGACGAGCATACTTTTCTAAGAGAAATTGATCCATTTTATATTCCTGAAGATAAACGAGGAATGCCTGGATTTATATTCCTAGATAGCGATTTCCCGCTTGATACTGAGTTTCACCTACTAAATACGAATACTGAGGATATTTTAAGTTTTAACCAGTCCCCTTTTTCAATAGTACTTCCGAGTAAATTGCTGCAAAGTTATTATGAACACATTTGTGATCAAGTCTTGATCCCAGCTATTCGAAATATGAATTCTATTCGATGGCACGCACCTTATATGCAAAACGCAACTAAATATAACGTATTTCGATTTCCTTCCGATATAGAGAAAAACGATCAAACTTATTTTGGCTTTATTCAACACGCATTTTTGAACAGTGAAGCTGAAAGAATGTCTTTCGTGCCTCAAGTAACTATAGAGTGTAACCTCCGTGATGCTTTCCTTATTGTCAATGACCTATTGACGAATACCAGTATCGCAAAGGAGTATGATAAAGACTTTGCTGTCTACGAAAAAATATCAGAGTCTATCAAGTATGTTGAAAGGATGTTTGGGCCAGCCTACCAACAATACACGGGGATTGAGGCATTTAGCTTTGTCTTTTTACTTCATCAATATTGGTCTGTGATTGTTAATACTGGCAGCTCTAAACAATATCTAGGCATTGCGCTTCGTCACCTATTTTTAGACGTATTCTCATCTCTTTCTGGCGAAGAACAACAATTTATTAAACAAAATAAAGAGGTGATGCTTATGCTAGATCAGGTTAGCCAAACAGAGCCTAAAGATGGTATTTGCCGTTTTCCTTATAATAAGAATAAGAAGGTGCTAATAGAGTACCGCCTTTTCAACTACTTAGTTTCTGTAAATGGAATGCTAATTATTCCCAAAATATGAGCGCAATTTACTAGCCCAATACAGCTAATTTATGACTGTATTGGGCATATATTTAAAAGCTATCACACACAAAATATACTTAAAAGTACTTATTTGCTGCTTCGAGCACGCCTATCTAAGTATTTTCTGATCGACCGCGCAGCTGCAAAAAAACCAAAGCTGCCAGTAACCATAGTTGCGGATCCAAAGCCTGTAGCACAGTCCATATTCTTGCTGCCATCCGCTTGCTGCTTTGCTTTACAAACAGCACCATCTTCGGTCGGGTAAACAAGCTGCTCCGTTGAATAAACACAATCAACGGCAAACTTTCGTTTTGGATTTGATGTAAAGTTGTATTGCTTACGCAGTAGGTATCTCACCTTGGCGAGCAAAGGGTCATGGGTCGTCTTAGCGACATCACCAAAACAAATTTGGCTCGGGTCCGTTTGACCCCCTGCACCACCGGTTGTCATTACCGGTATTTTATTTCGCTTGCAATGTGCGATCAGGGCTGCTTTTTCTTTCACCGCATCAATACAGTCAATAACGTAATCAAAACCTTGAATATACTCTTTGATATTTTCAAGTGTGATAAAGTCATCGATAACGGTGATCTGACAATCTGGATTAATACTTTGCAAACGCGTTTTCATTGCTTCCGCTTTTATATCACCCACTGTTTCAGTAACGGCATGCAATTGACGATTGATATTCGTGACACATATATCATCCAGGTCAATTAAGGTGATATGTCCGATACCTGTCCTTGCCAGAGCTTCAGCGGCCCAGCTACCAACCCCACCAATCCCTATGACACAAAAGTGAGCTTCACTTAGCCATGCCAATTGCTGATCACCGTATAACCTGCCTATGCCACCAAAACGAAGTGACGTATCTTGTTCTGTCATATTACCACTCTAACTGCTCAGGCTGACGCCACGATAAAAAAATGTCATGCTCGATTAATTGCATGAATTGCGACCCTTCTTCTGGTACTGCGCTAAAACTTTGAAGTGTTCCATTCCAGTAAAATGACAGTGAAAAAGCATGAAGGTATACTCTATCTGACTGCTTACCACCATAGCTTTCATCACCCAATATTGGTGCTGATAAACTTTTTAATGCCACTCTAAGCTGATGTGTCTTACCACTGTATGGCTTAAGCAAACAGGCTCTTAAACCGGATTGAATACTCGCCGTATAAAACCGAGTGACCGCAGGGTTATCTTGGCTTTTTAGCAACTTATAAGTACCACGGCGCGACTTAGCCATATCACCTTTTATCCAACCTTGCTTTTTTTTCGGTTTATCTGAAATCAGCGCAAGGTAAAATTTACTTACCTCTCGATCCGTAAAAAGCGCTGTAAGCTTCGCGGCCGCTTGGCTTGATTTCGCCAAGACAATCAACCCAGAGGTCACCTTATCCAACCTATGTACCGGAAATAAACTGAAGCCCACCTGTTGTTCCAACAGTGCAACAAACCCTGCCTGCTCTTCACTGTGAAAGCTCAAGTTACAGGGTTTATAGGCAACAATGTAATCTTCGTGCTGCGCAATGACATTGAAGTTAGTCATTCAAAAACTCGACCACTCTCTCTAGGTCTTCTGGGGTATCCACACCTGCATGAACTGGTTTCATCGCCTTTGTAACCTTGATTGGGTAGCCATGAAACAATACCCTTAGTTGCTCGAGCGACTCTTGCACTTCAAGTGGTGAAACACTCAGTGCTAAATAAGTTTTAATAAAACCAGCGCGATAGGCATAAATTCCAACATGACGATTAAAATGCGACACTGGAATGCGCGCTTTATCCAAAGACATCATGCTGTCTCGCTGAAATGGAATGGGTGAGCGTGAAAAGTACAGTGCATTTTGATTAACATCACTGACTACTTTCACTGCATTGGGATTTAGAACTTCTTCTACGTCGTTAATATCTACACTCAAAGTGGCCATTGGCGCTGACGACTGGAATAACAAATCAGCAACTTGAGAGATGTTTTCAGGCTCTAATAGCGGCTCATCGCCTTGCACATTGACCATCAGTGTGTCGTCGTCTAAATTGAGTAACTCAACCACTTCAGCAAGGCGTTCTGTGCCTGATTGATGATCTTCACGCGTCATTAATACATTGTCAGTAAAGCGCTTTACTTCGTCATAAACCAATTGATGATCGGTAGCCACATAAACGGCTTTTGCACCCGATTTGACCGCCTGTTCATACACTCTTTGAATCATGGTTTTGCCACAAATATCAACCAGCGGTTTGCCCGGCAATCGCGTTGACGCATACCTTGCCGGTATGACAACTATGAATTCCACTTTTCTACCTCTTCAAGGGATAGCTCCCTTGCTTCATTTTCTAATAAAACAGGGATATCGTCTCTTACAGGGTAAGCAAGCTTTGCGGCTGTGCTTATAAGTTCTTTGTTTTCTTTATCGTAGGCTAATTTGCCTTTGCATACTGGGCAGGCAATAATTTCGAGTAATTTTGTATCAAACGCCATGGGTGATGATCCCCTTTTTATCTAATAAATTGTGGAGCTTAGTAATAAGCCCTTCTGACGGAACAGCATCTACACGTAAAAAATACCAGTTGTCTTTCGCAAACGACTGACATTTAACCGCGTCTTTTTCTGTCATGAATAAATTGTTTTTGCTAACTGTGTCAAAGTCCTGCTCAGTAAACATATGGTGATCAGCGAAATGCCGGCTTTGAATAATGTTTACTCCATTGGCTTTTAACGATTTTTCGAACCGAGCAGGGTTGCCTATCGCACTCACTGCAATGCCTTTAGGTGTAAAGCCACTCACCGGGAGTCCGGTTTTTACACTGAAAATACCCGTGGTATTGAGCGAATAGCCATCTTCTTTAATTGAACCATTAAATACAGTTAAGTCCACCGTCTTCAAGCGCTTAGGTAACTCTCTTAGAGGGCCTGCGGGCAATAAAAAGCCATTTCCAAAGCGACGTTCATTGTCGACAATACACACCTCGATATCTCGGTCCAGTTGGTAGTGTTGCAAACCATCATCGCTTACAATTATATCAGGTTCATTATTTTCAATGAGATATTCAATACTCGCTTGTCGATCTGCGCCAATGACCACATCGCAGCCAAGTCGCTTATAAATCAATAGTGGCTCATCGCCAGCTTGCAGTGCGGTACTCTCATTTGAAACTTGGTAAGGCGTATGAGGAGGTTTCGCGCCATAGCCTCTACTTATCACTGCTACTTTTAATCCCAATGATTGCAAATAAGGCACCAACCAAAGCACAAATGGCGTTTTTCCATTGCCACCAATGCCAATATTTCCAACAATCATTACTGGCACAGAGGCTTTGTACGAAGATTTAATCCCAAGGCGGAATAACACACGTCTACATCCGCTTATTAACCAAAATAGCGCACTCAGTGGCAACAACAAAATGTTAATTAGGCCAACTGGCTTGTACCAGCTCTTCTCTATTTTATTCACAATTATTCACCGTATTGCATTTTGCAAAGTGCTGAATATGCCCCATCCTTTGCTAATAAGTCTTGATGCTTTCCTTGTTCAAGCACACGCCCCTGCTCAAGTACATAGATTTGGTCTGCCTTTTCAATGGTAGATAAACGGTGTGCAATCACTATCGAAGTTTTATTCACCATAAGTTTATCCAACTCCTCTTGGATCAAACGCTCTGACTCGGTGTCTAAGGCCGAAGTTGCTTCATCAAGAATTAGAATTGGTGCATCTTTAACTATTGCTCTTGCAATGGCGATTCGCTGCCTTTGGCCGCCAGAAAGCATCACCCCATTTTCACCCACTTCGGTGTTGAGCCCATCTGGTAGATCTTTAACAAACTCCCAAACATGTGCTTTTTTGGCAACTTCCACTAACTCTTCGTCTGACATTTTTTCGTCTAGCCCATACATTATGTTGTTGGCTATCGTATCGTTAAACAACGTAACGTGCTGCGATACCAAAGCAAACTGCTTTCTTAAGCACGCCAAAGAATAATCGCTTAATTCAACGCCATCTAGCTTAATTGAACCGCTATCTAAATCGTAAAATCTGGGTAATAGACTTGAAAGAGTTGATTTGCCAGACCCACTTCGACCGACCAATGCTATGCTTTGGCCTGCTGGAATATCAATTGATAAGTTTTCAATAACTGGCTCATCTTTGGTTGGGTACGTGAAAGACACGTTATTAACAGATATATCTCCTGCAACGGCATCAACACTGTGCGTGCCTAGGTCTTTTTCTTTTTCCTGATCTAGTACTTCAAATATGCTATTGGCTGCCGCGATACCACGCTGAAAGTCACTATTAACATTCGCCAATTGCTTTAAAGGCCTTAACATCATCACCATAGCAGTAATTAGCGAAGCTACGACGCCTGGTGTTAGTGTATCGTGTACATCAGGCATAGCGATAATAGCAAGAACAACAGCCATTGCACTGGCTGCGATCAGCTGAATCACCGAAACGCTTAACGCTCTAGTCGCATCCATCTTCACGCGCTGCTGACGATTGTGGTTGTTAACCGTGGCAAAATGCGAAATTTCTTTTTCCTGTCCACCAAAACCATGAATTTCTTTGTGACCTGATAACATTTGTTCAGAGCTACGGGTGACCGCCCCCATCGCATCTTGTATTCTTTTCGAAATTTTTCTGAAACGTTTAGAGACGATACTGACCACGATGGCAACAAATGGCACGATCACTAAAAATAGCAATGACAACTTCCAGCTGATGGCGAACATTCCCCAAAGCAAGAAAACAACGAATGCGCCCTCTCTGATCGCAACCTGAAGTGCTCGAGTTACGGCCTGCTGGACCTGCTCTGTATCAAAAGTGATTTTCGAAACAAGCTCTCCGTTAGAGTGTTTGTCGTGAAATGAAACAGGCATAAATAGCATATGTTCATATAACTGTTGGCGCAGTTTCCTAACCACTTGAGATCCTACGTAACTCAAACAGTAAGATGACATGTAATTGAACACTCCCCGCCCAACAACGAGTAAAATAACAACAAAGGGCGCCATCGCCAGTACGTCTTGGTTTCCCTCAGTTAAACCTTCGTCCATAAATGGCTTCATAAGCTGGATAAACAGTGCATCCATTGCCGCATACCCAAGCATGCCAATGATGGCGAACATGGCGGCAGCTTTAAATTCGTAGGTGTAAGTCAAAAGCCTTTTATATATTTGCTTTCCAGACGATTGCATAGTGTTACTCTAAAACTTCAAAACCTCCTTATTGTATCCGCCAATACACAAAAACTGAATGCATTATCTTAAAAACCATAGATTTTTCGCGTTTCTTGCGGTGTAAACTTCAAAGTGGTCAGAAAACACTCTGATCTGAATTTGCCCATCTAACGCAGTATCGTATATTTTGTATTCTGCATCGAGATATCGCTTTAGTATTTGCTGGTGAGGTAATTGCCAAGCGGTGTTGTGGCTTCGAGAGAAAATCACTGTCTTTTTGTCACCAACTGCGCGGACAAAAGGTATGCTTGAAGAAGTGCGGCTACCATGATGTGGTGCCAGTAAAAAATCCGCGTGTAATTGCTTACCATATTGAGCCGTTAGTTTATTTTCCGTCACCGACTCGATATCACCTGGTAAAAGTAACTTGTGCTTCCCATCATCGACAATCACAACACAAGAGCTGTTGTTATCGTCATTCTGGCGTTCACTCGGCCAAATCGAACGAATGGTTAGCTGACCAAACGTTATTTCCTTCAAACCGCAAGGTTGCCTGTAAGGAGTGCCATGAAAAGCGTGCAAAGTTTCTCCAAACGAGAGCTTTATTAAATCTGGTAACCCGCCTGCATGGTCCCCGTCATCATGGCTCACAATAGTATGCACTAGCTGAATGTCTCTGGCACGTAGATAAGGTAAAATAACCTGTTCAAACATAGAATATGTACCAAAATAGTTAGCACCCAAGTCATATAAAAACCCTTTACCTTGATGCTGTACCAAGATGGCACTCCCGTGGCCAACGTCAAAAATATTGATTTGCCATGGTGGCGAAGTATCAACGGCCTTGTGGACCATTAACACAACCATGGGTATTACCGCGTAGGCACGAATAAGCGCATGGCCGAGCATAAACAAAATTAACATCATCAATACAGTTTGAGTGACAGATATATAACCCACTTCAAGCCAATTGTAATCAAGGTTAGTTAACCACTGATACCCGAGGTAAGTTAGGTGGTCTATTTGATCCATCAATTGAACGTTGTAGCCAACTGAAACTATTCCCTGGGCCAATAAGGCAGGAAAAATCGCGCAAGACAATAACGGGATCGCAATTAGGTTCACTATTACCCCGGATAAACTAACTCCTTGAAACGCAAAAACCATCAAAGGACTCAAAACAAGGAATAGAAGTAATTGTATCTTGAAAAACCATACGCACTTATTAACCCAACTTATTTTAAAACCATCGGAAGAAGATGGAGTTGTGAGCAACCACAAGATGCTCGCAACTGCGGCAAAAGAAAAATAAAGCCCTAAATTAAGTAGTGTAAATGGTGAGATGAGTAATATAACCGTTAGTGCATATGTCAAAGTTCGGGTATAGCTGACTCTCGCTCCCAGTGCGTAACATAGAACACCTAAAAATGTCATGAACCACGCACGCTGTGCTGATACTTGCATACCACTTAGTACAACATAGCCACCAGCCAATACCAGCGCACACACTAACCCCAAAATATGTACATTCACGCTTTGCGATATTAGGTTTTTAAAAGGGTAAATTACTGTTTTTATTAAAAGGAAACTTAGAGAAAAGAAAATCGCAATATGCAAACCAGAAATAGCCAATAAGTGACTCAAGCCCAACATGCGAAAGCGCTCTTTTTCTATTTGAGGAATTAGTGTTTTATCTCCAGTCATCAGTACGTAGTAAAACCAGCCAAATTTATACGCGCCGAATGTACTCAACACAAAATGTCTATACTTATCTTGCAGGGTATTAGTGTCCCCTATTCTATACGTTACTTTTAGCTTGCCCTTAAAATAGACATGATTGCGAAAGGCATATAACTCCTTATCGAAGCCATATATATTTTTTCTCGAACGAAAAGTTTTTAGTTTGGCAATTCCGGAGACCATGTCGCCTTCATGCAAGGTGATATTGCCAGAATCCGTTGATAAATTAGCATACGCATGTTGCCAGGCTTTTACCTGAAACTTGTCAATAGATTTGATGTCTACCTGTATGTAAGGGCGTTTTCCTGCTTTTATAATTTGGGTCACTTGAGCGGTGATTTTTACTGGTTTATCAACAACTAGGTTTTTCCAAGAAAGCTGATAAAACAGTTGGTAATGTAAAGCTGTAACAAAAATACCTAAAATAAAACCTGCCAAAACGTTTGAAAAAAGCTTAAAATAGCTACTAACAAAAACGAGCAAGGCTAAACTGCCGGGTAACTGCCAATTATCCATGTAAAACACGGATATAAGACACCCACAGATTATGCCGCAGCAAATCAATATTGAAGTAGATGGTTGCTCTATATGGCGAAGAAAACGATCCAACGCTTTTTACCCGATCACAATAAGATCAAAGAACAAAAATCGTTAAGAATTTTTGGAAGTTTATTGCATGATGCAAACCTTTGGCATCTTAATCGACGCTCAGCAAGGGGTGCATTTTCCGTTGGACTATTTTTTGCGTTCATCCCTGTCCCTTTTCAAATGGTTTTAGCGGCTGCACTCGCAATTCCATTTCGAGTAAACTTGCCTTTATCAATTGCGCTTGTTTGGATTACAAACCCGCTGACAATGCCACCAATATTTTACTGTTCTTATCTTGTCGGGGTTTTTGCCCTTGGTCAAGAGATGCAGCCTTTCCATTTTGAGCCAACATGGGCATGGTTAACAGAAAGTATTACCACCATCGGCCCTGCATTTATCGTAGGATCGTTGATCTGTGCATGTATCGCAGCCATTATCGGCTTTTTTGGTATAGATTATCTTTGGAGACGCTCTGTAAATAAAGCGTGGGAAGCAAGAAATCAATAAATTTTGAGCAGGAGTTTATGGGAGCCCCCATCAAAAACTAGCGTTCATAAAAAAAGGGCCTGAGGCCCTTTTTTTATTTGTTTACTTTCTGCGTCTGCGCAACATTAATAGCGGCAGAGCCAATAAACTAAATACACCAAAAGATGCTGAGCTTCTCTCGTAAGTTTCAGCTTCTTCAGGAGCACATTGCTCAGGTTGGCCACTGCTATCTGGAGTTAGTAACACAGGCACTGCTATTGACTCATATTCATCTGCACCTGAGCTATCTTTCATCACTTGTCCAAGACTATCCCTGCGCTTTGCCGTTTTTGTAGCGACACCGTATATTCGATTGTCGTCCGTTATCTTAACAGCTTCTACAACACTGTAAGGAAAAGCATCACTTTTACACGGTAACAAGTCGTTTATGTTTTGTAGCTCCGAGTTGGCAGTATTATAAAGAAACGCCTCTCTTCTTGGGTTGTCACCTAAATTCTCGGCTTCTGCCTGACCAACGATATAACCGGCATCATTGATGTCTTCAGGGAATAAGGCTGAGCCGTCATAAAATGACTTTATTTCTGTATACTTTTTGTCGTTAACATTGAAGTAATAGCCTTTAACTTGCTCTTGTCGACCAAGTGTAAACTCATTGAAACGGTAACCGATTGCAATACCTTGATTATTAATTGCAACGCCACGGCTTGACTCATAACCTTCAACATGGTCAATCATTTGCGTAAAAGTACCATCTTTATAAAAACCAGCTCTTTGCCTAACTATAAAGTTGTCGTCTTTACGTGTTTGTGAATGGCCAACAACAACGCCTGCATTATTAACAGCTAAAGCTGTTCCAATATGAGCACGCTCTTCATCATCTTCGCGAACAAGACCAGCACCTAAGCTTTTAGATTCACCCGAAATAATGTTGAAATTAGCGTCAAGCTTCCACTGGTATGCTTCGCGGTTGTAATACTCAGATAAATTCTGCAATCGCCAAACACACACATTCACAGGCTCGCTTTCATTTTTACAAATATCGTTAAAGCGATCTTGACCATCTTTAGCAACACTAACGGCACTTTGACCTATTACTAGATAGGTTCCGTCATCTAATTTTTGTACGTCGGCAGCCATACTCTGCCCGCCGTAATCCGCTTCAAAGCTTGGCGATGGTAATTCAATCACTTCTCCTGCTGGCGTTATAAACACCGCTCTAGAGGAAAACTCGCGCTCAAAAAAGACCGTTGTTTCATTTTCGTCTTTTTTAGTAAATTCGTTCTTTTTCGTGTATGGCGCTGTACCCCAACCTACCATGGCGCCATCTGATGCAACCGCAGTGATAAAAGAGACGACTGAACGAGATAACTCTCCTCCTGTATAATCTCTTTGCTCATCAAAAATGACCTTTTCGTCGGCGCTCGAAGTCGCATATATCAAGCTGGTGCTAGAGTTTAATTTTTGAAATTCTGCATTACCACTACGCTGACTTAAATAGCCACGCATAAATGCATGTGCGTCTGGATCGGTTGCTGTAGCATTATTATTTTGGATATCATCAAGCGTAAATTTGATAGGATCATCGATTCTATCTCTCGCGTCTTTCAACTGATCATATTCTCTTATCAATGAATCATCGCTAAAGTCGATATAGCTAACATCAATTTTTAAGTTAAAGAGTTCAGTTGCTCGCCCTGCAACAACACCTGAGTCATTAGCATCAGAGACAAAGGTATTCTTTGATCCAATATGTGATGGCAACTCTGTTAATTGGTACGTTGCAGCAAATAGCTGCCCTGAAAAGCACAAACCAATACTGGCGGCTAAAAGTGAATATCTCATTTCAATCCTTACTGCTGATTCTGTAAAGCTTCTAATTCTTCCCAACGTTCATACGCGGTTTCGAGCTTGGACTCCAATTCCGCAAGTTGGTTCAATGCTTGTTGTGTTACATCAGACTCTTGTTTAAAGAACTCAGGGGAGTTAACTAATTCTTGCTGACTTTCAAGCGCGGATTCAAGCTCCTCTACTTTACTCGGCAAGCCTTCTAATTCAAGTTTTAATTTGTAACTGAGCTTACTAGATTTGTTTTTACTTGTATCTCGCTTTGCCGGGCTCGCCGTTGCTTTTTCTTTATCTAACTTCTCTAGCTCTTTTTGTTGCGCCTGTTTATTATCACGATAAGACTCAAAGTCACTATATCCACCGACTATCTCAGTAACAACGCCATCCCCTTCAAACGCCCACACGCTATTACAGGTATTATCAATAAACTCCCTATCGTGACTGACAATTAAAATTGTACCTTGATACTGAGTGATAATTTCCTCTAACAGTTCAAGTGTCTCAATATCGAGATCGTTGGTCGGTTCATCCAAAACCAATACATTTGAAGGCTTTAAGAATAGTTTTGCTAGAAGTAATCGGTTTTTCTCACCACCTGACAGTGCTTTTACTGGTGTTCTCGCTCTTGCTGGTGGAAATAAAAAGTCTTGTAAATAGCCTAAAACATGTCGACTTCTACCACCAATTGCAACTTCTTGCTTACCTTCAGCGACATTGTCTTGCACTGTCATTTCTTCATCAAGCTTTTCACGGTATTGGTCAAAATAAGCAACTTCTAAGTTCACACCTTGCTTAATTTTACCGCTGTCGGCTGACAACTTGCCAAATAAAAGCTTAAGTAAAGTCGTTTTACCAATACCATTTGGACCAATTAGTCCAACACGGTCACCACGCATAACCAAGGTCGAAAAGTCTTTAACAATTGGCTTATCTTTAAATGCGTGATTTACAAAGTTGGCCTCAAACACTAGCTTACCTGAACGCTCTGCCGACTCAATATTGAAATCAGCTTTACCGACCTGCTCAACACGTTGTTTACGCTCTACGCGCAAAGCCTTCAATGCACGTACTCTGCCTTCATTACGTGTTCTTCTCGCTTTGATCCCTTGTCTGATCCAAGCCTCTTCTTCAGCAAGTTTTTTATCAAACAGCGCATTTTGCGTTTCTTCTACTTTTAAGTCATGGGCTTTTTGATCTAGATACTTAGCGTAGTTTCCTGGATAAGACACTAGCTTACCTCTGTCTAAGTCTAAAATTCTTGTCGCCACAGCTCTGATAAAAGCACGATCGTGGGAAATAAAGACTATGCCACCTTTAAAATCTTTTAAAAACGATTCAAGCCATTCCACACTTGCCATATCTAAGTGGTTGGTTGGCTCATCTAGTAGCAATAAATCAGGATCGCTTACCAACGCCTTTGCCAAAGCAACTTTTCTCAACCAACCACCAGAGAGCTTTTCCAAACGCATTTGCGCTGTCAGTTGTAACTGGCTCAATACCAAGTTGATACGACTTTCAAAACGCCATGCATCCGCAGCTTCAATCTCTGCAGACAATCGTTCAAGTTTATTTAGCAGGTTCGTTGATTGATCAGTTTGAAGCGCCTCACTGACGTGGTTGTATTCAATTAAAAGACTCGCAACGTCAGGTAAGCCTTGTGCCACGTAGTCAAATACACTCCCCTCGGCGCCTTTTGGCGGGTCCTGTTCAAGTCGCGATACTTTTAATCCGGTCAAACGGTTTATTTCACCATCATCAAGTAATACTTGACCATCAAGGACCTTCAATAAAGTTGATTTACCAGCACCGTTTCTGCCAACAATACACACTCGCTCTCCTGCTTCGATTAGCGCATCAGCATTGTCTAATAACGGATGAGAACCAAAAGCAAGTTGTGCTTTAGCAATTCTAATTAAATCCATCTTCTTGTATAAACTCTTCAATTTGTTGTTGAGTAAATGGCCAGTTCAGCAATTTACCTGTTTTTATATTCTTTATTACTGGGATTGAAGTTTGAAATTGTGTCATCAATTTCTCGTCTTCCAAAATATCTTGATGATGAATGTCGTTAGCAGCAAGCACATTAATTGCTAAAGCATATGCTTGCTCACAAAGATGACATCCATCAGTATGATATAAAACCACCTTAGCCATGGGTGATAAGCCAGCTATTGTGAATTTGCTTGTTGCGCTTAAAGTCAGGAGATAGTGTCTCCTTTGAGATATTTTCCGCTTTCAGCCCCAAGCCCATTAATGCAACTTCATCCATTTTAAATCCACGCTTGTTGTTAGAGAACAACAAAACGCCATCTGGGCTCAAAATATTCTTAACCCAAGTTAGCAATTGAATGTGGTCTCTTTGCACATCAAAAACATTCTTCATTCGCTTTGAGTTTGAGAACGTAGGAGGATCTAAGAAGATCAGATCATACTGACCTTTCGCATGCTCAAGCCAGTTCAGACAGTCAGCTTGTTCGAATCTAAAGCGCGGATTTTTAAGGTTATTAAGCGCAAAGTTCTCTTCAGCCCACTTGAGATATGTCTTTGACATATCAACTGTCGTCACCGACTTAGCACCACCAAGTGCTGCGTGAACAGACGCAGTACCTGTATAGGCAAATAGGTTTAACACTCGCTTGTCTTGTGCGTTTTGTTGAATAAAGCGACGCGCTAAACGATGGTCCAAAAATAGGCCTGTGTCTAAATAATCGTATAAATTGACTTTAAATTTGGCACCAAATTCTTCAATGACTTGATAACGATTTTGCTTCTCATAAGAAGTGTACTGCTCATCACCTCGTTGCTTTTTACGCACCTTTACGGCCAAATTACTTGGAGAAATATCTAATGTCTCAGCAGTCAAAGAGATGACATCTTGTAATCGCTTATCGGCAACTTCCGCGTTGATTTCTTTCGGCGCTGCGTATTCAAAAATTACTGCATTGTCGTCATACACATCAACAGCTACGTTGTACTCTGGAATATCAGCATCATATAGACGATAAGCTTGAACAGCTTCTTTTTTCAACCAACTTTTCAAGCCTTGCTTGTTCTTTTTCAAGCGATTTGCAAATGCGCGAGACTGTTCATAATGTAACTCTGAAGCTTGTTGGTTTTGCGCAACTTGTTTTTCGTTCAACTCATATAAATATAAGGTAACGTCTATTGGACCATTCTTAAATTTATAGCGTTTCTTAGATGCCAACTTCAGAAGTCTAAATAGTTCATCGTCCGTACCAAGCAGCGCGGCATTCCAATCTTGGTAATACTTTTTAAAACTTGCACCCATGTTACGGTAAAGGCTAATTAGCTCGGCCATTGAGCCCAAACGCTCACCGTAAGGTAAGTTACTTAGCACTGTACCTGGACGTTTCGCAACAGACTGTAACTTACCTGCATCTGCCACTTTAAACTGGATAAACTCGCCCACACCAGCGCGATTAGCATTAGATTTTGCGGTTTCTACTACCTTTGAATCTATGTCGTGACCAATTAACCAAAGCTTGGAGTCTACTTTTTGCTGTTTTAGCTCTTTTTGCAACTCTTTGAATTTTGCCTCTCTGAAACTTGGCAAACGTTTAAATGCAAAAGCTTTATTCAGATTGGTAGGTGCTTTTAGCGCCATGCTCGCAGCTTCGATGAGTAACGTACCTGACCCACAACAAGGGTCAAAAAGCGGCTTAGACGTATCATTCAACCAGCCACTACGAGTCACAAGTGCAGCCGCAAGATGCTCACGGATTGGCGCCTTGCCTTGTTTTAAACGGTAGCCACGATCCGATAACCTTGGCCCTGAGTAGTCCAAATACAATGCAATTTTTTGTTTGTTGAGCTTGGCAATGATTCGAACATTGGCATCTTGTTTATCTACAGACGGGCGCTGCTCATAAAGGTCTTGAAAATAATCAACCACGGCATCTTTGATAACTAACCCTGAAAACTGAGTGTTTTTTAATTCTTTATTTGTACCGTTGAATTCGACAGCAAAAGTTTGTGAAGGACCAAACCACTCTTGCCACCCCTGAAAGCGAGCAAATTTATAAAGGTCATCTTTATTATTAATGTCTTCATGCTCGTCAATCAACAACATAACGCGCGTTGCGTATCGCGTCATCATACAAAACTTTTGAGCAGTGAGGTTGTCGGCGTCAAAGCGAACCGAACCAATGCTTTGCTTTGTAACTTTAATTTCGAAAGATTGAAGTTCTTCGACTAGTAAATTTTCGATGCCAATCGATGTAAGCGCAATAAACTGCAATGTGATAACCCTGTAATTTCAATTGACGCGAGTATAACACAGCTATGTAAAGACGGGGATTGGATTAAGCTCTTATGCTTACTTTATTACTAACCAATACTGGGTGAATGCGATCATTCAAAACTTTTATTGCTTGGAACTGTTCTAAGCTAATATTTTCATCAAGTTGGAAGTCTGCAGTCAAGTTAATGCACAAACTGGCTTCACGTTCATGATCAACAATAAGGCACTCGCCAGCCATCACTTTAGACTTAAGGCTTACAACTGCGTTGCAAAGTACCTCTGTCCCTGCATATGGCCGAAAAAACCAGCTTTTTGCTTGCACAGGTAATAAGTGAAACTTTGCAGCTGTTGCGTTCAGAGCAATCTGGCAGCACTGTGCTTCAGACCAAACTGAATAACTACACAAGTAGTCAAAGACATTTTGATAAAATTGCGCTTCTTCAACGCTAAAGGTAGGACTGGAATCAGAATCAGCCGTAAGTTGGCGAAGACGATATGGAGTGCAAAGCTGTAGCTCATCACCCAAATCAACAAGCAAACGGTTCTGCACGCGACATTGAAGCCAACGCCACTCTTTTGATGCTTGCAAAATCGCCCTCCGCATTACTATTAAATTAATTCAACCAGTAACGCGAAGTATATCGCGATTTTTGCAAGTGTGAAAATATTTATAATAACAATTTGTTTAGGATCTTTTCGTTATATGACTGATCCTTATAAAGAGTTTACGATCCTTTTGATCAATTGTGGCCCTTCGTATATAAAACCAGTATAAACCTGAACTAAATCTGCGCCTGCATTTAGCTTTTCTTTTGCCGCGTCCGCACTATCGATGCCACCGACACCAATAATAGGTAATTTACCTTCAGTCAAACGCTTTAATTCAGTCACGACATGGGTTGATTTTTCACGTACAGGACGACCAGATAGACCCCCTGCTTCATTGGCATACTCAAGCCCCTGTACTGCATCTCTCGCCAGCGTAGTATTGGTCGCTATAACGCCATCAATTCTATTATTTACAAGAGATTCAGCAATTTGCGTAAGCTGTACCGCATCTACATCAGGCGCAATCTTAACTAACATAGGCACAGATTTTTTGTGCTTTTCAATTAAATCAACTTGCTCATTCTTCAAACTTTGTAACAGGTCGTCTAACGCTTCACCATACTGTAAATCACGCAGTCCGGGAGTGTTTGGAGAAGAGATATTTACCGTGATATAAGAAGCGTGTTCAAACACTTTTCTCATACAGTGGATGTAATCATCCTTACCTTGCTCGTTAGGTGTATCTTTGTTCTTACCAATATTGATCCCAAGGATCCCGGTATAATTTGATGCTTTTACATTGGCGACTAAATTGTCGACACCTTTGTTGTTGAATCCCATTCTGTTAATCACAGCATGGGCTTCTGGAAGACGAAATATACGTGGCTTGTCGTTACCCGCTTGCGGTCTTGGTGTTACAGTACCAACTTCGATAAATCCGAAACCCATTTGACCAAATGCGTCAATACACTCTGCGTTTTTGTCTAAACCTGCAGCTAACCCTACCGGGTTGTCAAATTCTAAGCCTAAAAAGTTAACTGGCTTTTTAGGTAGAGACTGAGACCAAGCGAGACTTAATGGGGTATTTTTGAAACGGCGCAAGTTGCCTAGAGCAAAGTCGTGGGCCCATTCCGCATCTTTATTAAACATATAACGACGTGCTAAATCGTAAAACATCGTGACTCCTTAAGTTCCTGGTAACAGTTTGAGGCAAAAAAATACCCCAGCAAATGCCGGGGTATTTTAACGTGTTAATTTTTATTTGGAAGTGTCACAGTTGTGACTGAGTAACATTAATTCTCTTAGTGCTACTGAGAACTTCGCAAAGTCATGGTTCTGAGAGGTCTTGAACTCAGCTAACATTTGCTGCCAGCGATGTAATAACGAAGCTTGGTTATCCATCCACTGATCAATCAATGAGTCAACTTCGCCATCACCTTCAAAGCTATTCAATACAACTTCAGACAATGCACGCTGCTGCCAGTCAAGCTCTTCACGATATGAAGCACGTGCTAGTGCCTGCCAGTGGTTAGCCACTGGTTGCGCAGTGATTTGGTCTAGGAACCAGTGTAGACCCATGTTTGCACCTAACTTGAAGTACGTGTTAGATACCACTGAGATATCACGCTTCGCGTTGTTTGCAACTTCTGCAAGATCCATCACTGAGAACAAGCTAGATAGCGATACGATACGATCTGCTAGCGCTTGTGGAACACCTTCTGAGGTTAACTCAGCAGCTTTCTCTGCTAAACGTGCACTTTCTTCGTCAACCATGTAAGTTGTTAAGTTAGCACTTAAGTCAGCAAATGTCGGCGCGAAGAATTCAATTGTTTCCTCGATGCTCAGTGCTTTATTACGGTGGCGTAAGAACCAACGCGTAACACGGCGAACTGTACGACGTAACTGATACAACATTTCTGTTTGTACAGCTGATGGGATCTTGTTATCAAGCGCTGAAATTTCGGCCCAGGTTTCTGACATCTGGAATGTTGCACATGCAATTGAATAACAAAGTGCAATTTCAGCTTCTGTAGCGCCAGTCTCTTCATGCATACGGATCATGAAGTTCAAGCCCATATCGTTTACGATATTGTTCGCAAGCTTAGTCGCGATGATCTCTTTTCTCAGTGGGTGCTCATCCATCGCCGCGTTGAAACGGTCACGTAGAGGCACAGGGAAAGAGTTCACTAATAGCTGACGGTAGTAAGGGTTTTCAGTGATTTCATCTACCACTAAAGTTTCTTTTAATACCATCTTAGAGTAAGAAACTAGTACAGAAAGCTCAGGGCGAGTCAGGTCTAAACCTGCTGCTGCACGCTCTGCTAGCTCTTCATCACTTGGTAAGAATTCGATGTTTCTATCAAGCTTGCCGTCTTTTTCAAGAGCATGAATAAAGCGGATCTTTTCTTTAAGCGTCGCAGGACCTTTCGACTTAGTTACTGATAACGTATGTGTTTGACGGTAACAATCAGCCAATACCAACTCTGAAACTTCGTCGGTCATTGCATATAGCAATTCGTCACGCTGTTTCTTAGTTAAGTCGCCTTCTGCAACTAAACCATTAAGTAGGATCTTAATGTTTACTTCGTTATCTGAACACGCAACACCACCAACGTTATCGATGAAGTCAGTATTGATTCGGCCACCCTTAGCTGCAAACTCGATACGACCAAGTTGTGTTGCACCTAGGTTACCACCCTCACCGAAGATCTTAGCGCCAAGCTCTGAACCATTAATACGTAAAGCATCATTCGCTCTGTCACCTACATCTGCATCACTTTCGCCCGCAGCTTTGATGTAAGTACCGATACCACCATTCCATAATAGGTCAACTGGCATCATGAGAAGTGCTTTAATCAACTCATTTGGTGTCATGCTTGCTTTCTTCGTGCCAAGCATTTTCTTAATTTCTGGTGTTAACGTGATTGACTTAGCAGCACGTGAGAAAATACCACCACCTTGAGAAATTAAGCTAGCATCATAGTCTTCCCACGAAGAGCGCGGTAATTCAAACATACGTGCACGCTCTTTATATGAGCTCGCAGCATCAGGGTTTGGATCGATGAAGATATGCATGTGGTTGAACGCAGCTACTAAGCGGGTGTGCTCTGACAACAACATACCGTTACCAAATACGTCACCAGCCATGTCGCCGATTGCAACCGCTGTGAAATCTGTTGTTTGACAGTCAATATCCATTTCACGGAAGTGACGTTTAACAGACTCCCACGCACCCTTCGCTGTGATACCCATCTTCTTGTGGTCATAACCGATAGAACCACCTGATGCGAACGCATCACCTAGCCAGAAGTTATACTCTTCTGCAATACCATTTGCGATGTCAGAGAAAGTCGCAGTACCTTTATCCGCTGCAACTACTAAATACGGGTCATCTTCATCGTGACGAACAACGTCAACAGGAGGAACAATATCACCGTGAACGATGTTGTCAGTAATATCTAACAGACCACGGATGAAAATCTTATAGCACGCTTGACCTTCACGGAAGAAACCTTCGCGGTCATTTGGAAGCTGTTTACAAACAAAGCCACCTTTAGAACCGACAGGCACAATAACCGTATTCTTAACTTGCTGGGCTTTCACAAGACCCAGTACTTCGGTACGGAAGTCTTCACGGCGATCTGACCAACGTAAACCACCACGAGCAACCTTACCACCACGTAAGTGAACACCTTCAATACGCGGAGAGTATACGAAGATTTCAAATGCAGGCAATGGCAATGGCATTTCTGGAATTGCGCTTGGCTGGATTTTAAATGATACGTAAGACTTGTTTGAGCCATCAGCTTCTTTTTGGTAGAAGTTCGTTCTTAGAGTTGCATCAATCATTGCAACATATAAACGAATGATACGGTCATCATCAAGGTTCGCTACACTTTCTAGCTCGTGATAGATTTTTTCTACCAGCTTATCAAGTGATTTTTGAGCAACTTTCTTTTGAGGGCAGAATTTCTTCTCAAACAACTCAACCAATTGGTTTGCAATGTGAGGATAATGCTCAAACGTATTTTCAATGTAAGACTGCGAGAAAGTTACACCGATTTGACGCATGTACTTAGCGTATGCACGTAAAATAGATGCTTCACGGCCTGTAGAACCCGCTTTTAGTACTAAGCGGTTAAAGCCATCGTTTTCTAGTCGATTGTTCCACACATTGATAAGCGCTGCACGAAAACGAGCAGATACTTTATCAAAGTCAGCCAGACCTTTGCTGTCGAGCAGCATTGAGAAGTCCATGATCCAATTGATTTGACCATCACTTGTCTTAACGGCATATGGTGTTTCACCGATTACACGTAAACCAAAGTTTTCTAGCATTGGCATTACGTCAGATAGGTGAATTGGTTCATCTTTATGGAATAAGCTCAGACGAACAATTTGCGAATTTGCTTCTTCTTGAGGTCTGTAGAACAACATTTCTAGTTTGTTCTCATCGCTCAATCTCTCAAGTTTTGAGATATCAACGACAGCAGCACTTGGCAATACTTCGTCTTTATATGCACGAGGGAAAGCAGTTGCATATTTACGGTTTAACTCGTTACCGCGAGCTTCACCTTCACCCGCAAGTAAAGCCGTTTGTAGTTTATCTTCCCAAGTACGGGCAGCTTCTACTAAATTATTTTCGATTTCTTTCACGTTGTACTTAATGTTGTTGTCAGCTACACGAACAATGTAATGCGTTCTTGCCAGTGTAGACTCAGAGAAAAATGTAGTGAACTCAACTTTTTCGTTAGACCCAAAGGCATTGCCTAACAACTTTTGAGTTTCGCGACGAAGCGCGGTGTTGTATCGCTCACGCGGCACATAGACCATACAAGAGAAGAAACGACCATAGACATCTCTTCGAACGAATAGACGACACATGTCACGCTCTTGGGTTTGCAAAACGCCCGTAGCCACATCCAATAACTCAGATTCACGAGCTTGCACTAACTCGTCACGTGGGTACGTTTCTAAGATATTTAGAACAGCTTTGTATGCGTGCGTCCCTTTTGCAAAATCACATTGCTCCATAATGCGAGCAATTTTGCTCTTAAGCACTGGAACATCTGATGCACTATTATTGTAAAAGCTTGATGAGAACAGACCAATAAAACGGTCTTCACCAATAACATTCCCCTCGTCGTCAAACCGCTTAATACCAACATAATCAATATGGGCTGGGCGATGAACACGAGACTGAGAGTTCGTTTTAGTTAGGATCAATAAGTTTTTACTACGTGCTTCAAGGCGAGCAACTTCTGGCAATCCTGATAGCAAGCGGCTGCTTTCAGTAGAGTTTTTCATCAGGCCTAAACTTGAGCCTGCAACCGGCTTAAGTTCATAGTCACCTTGAACTGGAACAAGGTCATATTGACGGTAACCCATGAATGTGAAGTTATCACGAGCTAGCCAATCTAAGAATTCAACTGCTTCATTGAGCTCTTGCTCAGAAGAACTATGCTTGCGGTTAGGAATGTCTGCACCAACAGCAACTAGTTTATCTCGGATTAGCAACCAATCTTCAACCGCTACAGTAACATCTTTCAGCACTGATTCTAGCTCTTGCGTAAAATCCGCAATTACTGCTTCGTCTGTTTGACGATCGATTTCAATAAAGAAAACAGTTTTAGTAGATGAAGATTCTTGTTCGGTTTTTAATCCTGAAACAGCGGAGATTTTATCTTCTTGGTCACGGTTGATTTTGAGAGGGCAGTGTAAAAGCAAATGCGATGCAATATTCTTACGGCTAAGTGCCATACGCACTGAATCAACCAAAAACGGCTTATCATCTGAGATGATTTCTACAATCGTGTGAGACGATTGCCAGCCATCTTTTGCAACTTCAGGGTTGAATACACGGATAACTGCGTTGTCTGAGGTATTCTTTTCGAGAGAATTCCAAAGACTCAAAGCAGCACCGTACAGGTCGCTGTCGTTACGATGTGCCAAATCCTCTTTAGACATGTTGCTGTACAAGGCTTTGGCGAATGTTTCAACGAGCGACACGTTATCGGCATGAACTTTTTTCTGGATCAACTTGCAAACGTTATCAAGGATAACCGATGCTGGACCTTCACTTTGTGTCATTATGTGTTCCTTAATCTATACCACCTTTGAACGGTAGATTATTTGTACAGCCAATTATTAGCGTGGAGTCCAGAGGATTTTAACCTTTCTGGCGCTAATAAAAAGCTTTTTTGACAAAAACATTTGAGGCTTTTCAGCCAGTTGGTCATATATTCACAAATTGTAGATATAAATGGCCAATTAAGGCCATTTAAGAGCACAATTATTCACACTTTTTTTTCTGGTCAGGCCAGATAAAAGTACCTATCGCAGGTAACAACAACACAGCACCAAGCATATTCACTAAGAACATAAACGTCAGTAGGATCCCCATATCAACTTGAAACTTTAATGCAGAGAAAATCCAAGTACTCACGCCGATCGCAAGTGTTATACCCGTAAACAAAACAGCGCTACCTCGTTCAGCCAACGCATTGCGATAAGCAGCTGATAAAGGCATACCTTGTTTTAGCTGATTCATCATTGAAGATAAGATATAGATACCATAATCGACACCAATTCCTACGCCCAGTGCAATGACCGGCAGCGTGGATACAGTAAGTCCAATTTCCAATTTAACCATCAGCGCTTGTGCTAGTGTTGAAACAATATACAAAGGCAATACAACCGCAACTGTTGCGCGTATACTTCTGAAACTGATCAGGCACAAAATAATCACCGCACCATAAACATAGATCATCATTGGTAATTGTGCAGCCGCGACTGACTCGTTTGTTGCTGCCATCACACCGATAGGGCCGGAAGCCAGCTTAAAACTAACTCGGTCTGTCCCCTCTTCGTTTGCAAACAATTTAATTTGAGACACGACGTGGTCAATGGTTTCCGCTTTGTGATCATCCATGAAGATGATAATTGGCATTACGGAGCAATCGCCATTGAGTAGACCAGTACTTGTTTCTACTCTGGAAGTTGCCTGTACTAAAGACGCACCATTTCTAGGCAAGGTTTGCCATTTCAAATTGCCTTCGTTGTAACCTGCATTAACAGCTTGCGCAACCGAGCTCAAAGAAACTGCAGATTGTACGCCAGCAAGGTTTTCTACTCGCCACTGGAATCGACTTACTCGTTCCATCGTATCGTGTTCAGTACAGGCCGCCGGATATGCCTCTACCAACACTTTTAAAATGTCTGATGAGATCTCATACCTATCTGATATCAAGAAGGTGTCTAAGTTGTAACGCGCATCTTCATGAAGTGCTGGCGCTCCCGCATGCAAATCGCCAATGCGCATGTCTTTCGACTGCCAATAACCAAAAGCAAATAAACCTGCTGAGATAAGAAGAATAACGCTTGCGTACCGTTTATCTGTCGCTAAAACCAAACTCTCTCGTAGTTTAGTAAATACACTATTAGTCTCATTCTTCCCGTCATCGACTCGGTTCATTTTAGAAGATTTGAAATAAGAGGCTAAAACAGGCAACAGAATTAAGTTGGTGAAGATAATTACAGCAACACCTAAACTCGCTGTAATTGCAAGCTCTCGTATAATGCCGATATCAATCGCCAGCAATGTCATGAATCCAATGGTGTCTGATAATAAGGCGATACCACCAGGGATCAATAGTGCTTTGAAACTCGCCTCTGCCGCGACTTTGCTACTTACACCTTCAGATACCTTTTTACCTATGGCATTGATCATTTGTACGCCGTGACTCACACCGATGGCAAAAACTAAAAATGGCACCAATATCGACATTGGGTCAAGGCCAAAACCAAGTACCGACAACAGGCCAAGCTGCCAAACAACAGCGATTAATGAACATGCAATTGGCAATAATGTGAGTTTAAAGCTCTTACAAAACAACCAAACCATTATAAAAGTAAAAAGAATGGCTATTGCAAAAAAGAACACCACATCTTTGGCACCATCAGCGATATCCCCTGCCATTTTAGCGAAACCGATGATGTGAATTGATACTTTTTCTGTACTAAGTGGATCTCTGATCTCTGACTCAAGTTTTTTTGCAAACGCTAAAGTATCTAGCTTCTCTTGAGTCTGTGGATCGGTCTCCATCAGCTGAGCCGATACCATGGCACAAGAATAGTCGCTCGCGACCATACGGCCAACCACTTTGGCTTTCTCAATATTTTGCTTAACTACCGCTAACCCTGCTTCGTCTGCCGTAAAGTTTGCTGGAATAATCGGTCCACCCGCAAAACCATCTTCTACAACTTCAACAAATCGGGCGCTCGGCGCAAATATCGAGTTTACTAGCGGGCGATTAACGCCCGGTATAAAGTAAAGCTGATCATGTACAGCTTTTAGCTGTGAGAAAAATTCTGGATTGAATATATCGCCATCCGCATCACACACAGAAATTAAAATACTATTGGCTCCGCCAAACTGTTTTTCGTGCTTCAAATACACCTTCATATAGTCATGATTTAAAGGAATATTTTTATTGAATGAGGCATCCAATTGGATTTGGGTAGACTTAAAGCCTAAAAATAAGGTGGTGAGCGCAAACAGCGCAATAACCATAAAACGATGTCTAAATACGACGTACACTAGTTGATTTAATATAGACTGCATTAGCGATCAACCTCGATATTTTGAATGCCTTCTTCTGTTGCAAGCACAAGTTTGCCGTTGTGTATCACACCAGAAAGAATAGATTTCCCGTTTTTCAATTGTCTCGTTTGAACTTTGTTGCCTGTCACCGTGAAGATAAAACCACTATTGGCCAACATTATTTGATTGTTCTTATATTCAACGATGCTATTTATCGTCGCCGCTTTGTCTACCTTAGTTGGTGTAAACGAAATATCATCACTTGCTGATTGAAAGGTGTTACCACGAAGGCCTGCGACTATCAGCTCACTGTGTTGGTTTTTATTAACTGCAAACAAAGAGCCTGAATAGAACTCCTCCTGCCTTTCCCACGTTACCCCTAGATCATGACTTACAGCAAACAACCCCATCTCACCAACGAGGTATATGTTTTGCCCATCAATTAGCATGCGGTTGAAATGTGGCAGTATGAATTGCGTTTCATCTTCATATGCTTGCGGGTCGTCTTGTTTCAGTTCTGCCAAATAGTCGACATCATCGGGATGAACAAACTCACTTAAAAAGCGTTTATTCCAGCTTTTTCCGCCGTCTTGAGTTTGATACATCATGCCATAAGCACCAATAGCAAAGCCTTGCTTGTCATTAACAAACTCAATATCTAAACAAGGTTTTTCTAGATCTGGAAGGTATTGTTGAATTTGCCAAGATACGCCACCGTCTGTGGTGTGTAAAATCGACGCATCATGGCCACACGCCCAACCTCTTTCTGCTGTTGTAAAATCTACAGCGGTCAATAAAGATTGAATTGGTACGTGTGCTTGTTGCCAACTGGAACCGTCATCACTGAACACAATGGTGCCATGCTTTCCTACCGCGACTAATCTATCGCCACTATAGGTTATATCGGTTAGCAAGGTTTTCTCTGGGTGTGCAACTCTCAACGCTTCTTCGGCGCTGCCAAAAGCTTCACTTTGCATAACGAGCACTGCAATCGACGTTGCAATTAACTTCTTAATCATTATGAATACTCAAATAAAAAATGTCGTGAATGACTGGGGGGATAAAGTTGGGCTACGGCGAGCCCAACTTTAATAGAGCGTAGAAAGACCAATTACTTGATCCCAGAAGACGTAATATTAACGTCTTCCCTCTCGACGAAGTGCGCTTTGAGTAAACTCATTGTCTTGGAAAGACTGCGTAAAATCATACATTTTTTCTTCGTTGTCCAAACCTATGGCTAGATAACGACGAGAGTTTAAGTCGTGGTAAACGTCAAGTGTACTCCAATGAGTTGGTACATCGTAGTAATTGATACCGTGTGCCATCGCTACGCGATACATTTGGTCACGATTATCGTATAGATCAGCGACATGAATTTGCCAGCTATCTTCATCAATAAAGAACACACGCTTTTTATAAATGTGACGAGTGCCTTCTTTAAGGTTTGCCTCGACAACCCATACACGGTGCTTTTCGTAACGAACATGCTCAGGGTTAATATGACCGGCTTTCAAAATGTCATCATACTTAAGAGAGTCGCTATGCAATTTATAGCTGTTGTACGGAATGTACATCTCTTTTTTCCCTTTTAATGTCCAGTTATAACGGTTTGGTGAACCGTTGAACATATCAAAGTCATCTGTAGTACGTAGGCTGTCAGAAGCTGTTCCAGGTGCATCATATGCAACATTCGGTGCTCGACGTACACGACGTTGGCCCGTGTTATAGGTCCAAGCTTGACGTGGCGTTAAGATTTGGTCCATCGTTTCATGAACTAGCAGTGCCGTACCTGCTAGTCGAGCCGGCTCTGTCACTTTCTGTTTAAACTTAAACAGTACGTTAGACTTTTGCAGCTCTTCTGGCGTTGCACTTGGATCTGAGTATTTTACTAGTAGCTTCTCATCAAAACCAATAATGTTGTATGAACCCGAAGCCGTTGGCATTGCCTGACCACCATTACGAGCAATTGACAAACCACGGTATCTTAACAGGTGGTTCCAAATAGCTTCTAATCCATTTTCAGGAATAGGAAAAGGAATACCAATTGCGGTATTTTTAATACCATTACCGCCTTCAATTAACTCTGCTGTAGATGCGTACTTCTTGGTAGCATCGTAAACAAACTGTGGATATGCTGCACTGCGTCGCGTCTGATACACATTCATTTTGAATGTATCAGGGTATGTTTCAAACAAGGCGATTTGTCCAGGGCTCAAATTGTCCTTGTATTTATCAAGATTACTCTTATCGATAGTAAACAAAACTTTGTCGCCAGCATATGGGTCCGGATGGTGCATACCTGGCTTAAAGTTAGCTGGTGGCTTAGTAATTCCGCCAGTCCACGCTGGGATCGTGCCGTCTGCGTTACCGGCGACTTCTGCGCCAATTGGAGACAAATCTTTGCCTAAACGAGCGACCTCTTCTGGCGTCATTTTCGCTAATGCAATTGGAGCAGCCATTATTGTCATTATTGATGCTGCTAATAGTGTAGGTTTTCTAAACATATCGAAAGCCCTTAAATTGAATACTTAATATTGAATGATACAAAGTCACGGTCTGAGAACGTATTTGTTGCGCCACCGCCCCAGAAAGTGTTGTACCCTAAATCAAATGACCACGCATTTTGATAACTAAAGTTAAGGTTTAGACCCATTGACTTTCTATCCTCAACAAACAGGAACATAGGGTCAGGTGTCGTACCATTTACGTCATGTGAAAATACGACTCTTGGTGAAAAGTTTACGCCAGAGAAAAGGTTGTTATACTCACCCTTTGCAATCAGGCGGTAACCCCAAGAAGAAGCTGTTGGGAATGGGTTTACTTCAGGACCGTTAGATACAGCTTGGTGAATTAAATCGTAGTTACGACCTTCAACCCCTTCGATTGTACCACTTCGGCCTGTACCCGCTACATTTAAACGCAGCTCGTCGTAAGCTGGCATGTCTTTAATTGTAACCGCACCAACTTCACCAACCACTGCCCAGCTATCTGCGCCTAATGATGGGCCAAATAGGTGTGTTGCTGTAAACTGAAGCTGCATGGTATCTTTCAGTACGTAGCCTTGTGCAACTTGACCCGGTTCAACATAAGCGGTTGCGTTACCTTGACTCAGTTGAGAAAAACCTCTGAAGTCATCTCTAATACCCGCCGCTGCTAGCTGCTCTACCATACCAGCATAAAGAAGTTCTACATCGTCAATTTGTAGTGGCTCATCTTGACGGTAAGCAAATTCACCAGAAAACGCAGTTTCACCAATCGCCGTATTAAAGCTCAGACCATAAAGTTTGATATCTTCAGGATAAACAATTACAGCCTGGGTAAAGGCATTCAGGTTGGTGATGTTGTCCTCAGTGATCTTATTACTTTGAATATATTCAAGGTCCTGTATGATTGCGCCAGTGGTAAAGTCAGAGGCTTTACCTGAAATCAGAGGTCTACGGCTGTGATAATTAATATGATAAAGCGCGATCTCTGTATCATTTAACTCAGGCACGAACATACCTAAGCGAATACCAAATTGGCCACTATCGTCCGCGTCTGTCTTACCTGCATTACCTTTGCCTTTCAGGGCAACACGTGTTGGGTATGCGAGATACATAGATGACAGCATTTGTCGCGCTTCTGCGCTGTTTAACACACTCTGGTCAGTAACATCCAAACCTTGTGCTGCTAAAGCTCCAACCCAATTTGCCTGAAGAGAGTTTAATGCTTCAGTTAAATGGTGTAAGTCAATATCCGGGTTTGACGTAAAACCAAGTTGCACGTTTTGGCCGTAACCATTTGCAGAGGCAAAATCATTTGTTGAGAAATAACTACCAGTTGCCGGCAGGCGCGTTTCATGCCATTCATACTGATAAAAAGCTTCTAGCGTGATGTTCTCAGTAATACCCACCGAGGCCCAAAGCATGCCTACAGGGATAAACGCCTCTTTTAACTCAGAACCGGGTGCCTTAAGTCGATCTATATCAACTGGGTTAACGTTGATACCATGTGAAATTAATGTACTTTCACCCCAGTTAATAACCTGTTGACCAAGTCGAATTGATAGTGGGTTATTACCGTCGTTTAAATCAAAATCCGCCCAAACGAACGCATCAAGTAATCGCGCATCCGAACATACTTGCTCTTTCGTGTCGTCATCAGCACAAGGATCTACTTGCTGACCTGACACAGGGTTACGATATGCGAAATCGCCATCTTCCATCGCGAAGTCATAAAAATACATGAAGCGAGAGAAGAAACCGTAGTTATCTTTAGTAATAGCAAACTCATGAGTGCCTTTGAGCAATTGCGAGAAAGTATCGCCAGAGTCAAAGTTTAAATTACCCGCATCACCATTGTTGGAGTATGCACCTGGCTGACTCCAAACTTGAGAAGAAGAGTATAAAGTGTTACCTGTAGAGGCATTATAACCCGTCCAATCAAACCTTGGATGGTTACTCTTACCAATATGCCCAAAGTCTCTGTCTTCTACCCTGATGCTCTGACCATATGAAAACGTCGAATCGAACGTTATTTCAAAATCACCGACCTGGAAATTCGCGGCGTGCGCATGCATGCCAACACTTCCAAAAATGGCTGCTCCAAGCCCAAGCATAATCTTGTTCTTAGTAAAGCGCGCTTTTTTTATCATTATTTCTCCCCCTTATGGCGGGTAAATCTAATCAAGTTATTGTTTTTTGTTGTCGTAACGATAGAAGCGAAAATCGAAAATTACAAATTTTACGCGTTCGTTCGGTGCATTTTTAACTTTTTAGCCCGTCTTTTAACCTTGGTAAGACGTCTTACCAGAGTAGTTATAACACGTAATTTAAGTTTAAAACAAACCGAATTAACAAAAATACTTTATCTCAGAAAGTCTTTTTGCCGATCAAGTCACCTTTTCAAGCGCTATAAATCGATTACTATCGTCAAGCTGCAATCTAAATCGACCACTAACACCAATGCTCGATACAAACCGTCTAATATGTGTTGCAGGGAAGCGAATTCGCTTCCCGCCATCTTCCACAACCTGTATGTATTCAATGTCACCTTCGTAATAGGCTAAACATTGTTCGTAAGTGAGTCTTAAAAAAAAGTAATATTCTTGCATCAATCAGTTTAAGGCTCTATCTATTTTCTCAAATAAATCATCACTTAAGTCAGAAATTGCAGCTAAACGCTCCAATTGTGCACGCATTTTTTCCTGTCGGTTTTGGTCAAACCTCTTATATGACAATAGCGGGGTGATTATTCGTGATGCATTTTGTGGATTGAGTTCGTTTAATTCCGCAATTAAATCAGCCAGGAGCTCATACCCTCTGCCATCTTCTCTGTGAAACTGCCTTGGGTTTGATCTGGCAAAAGAACCAACTAGAGAACGAACTCTATTTGGATTTGATTTATCAAAACAAGGATGGGAATACAGCGACAGCACAACATCTATACAGGCATCAGACTGATTGGTTGCTTGTAATGCAAACCATTTATCCATTACAAGTAGGTCGTGACTCCACTGAGCATCAAACTCTTCCATTAATTTTGTTGACAGAGTGTGCTGCGCATTTAAGGCGCTTTTTAACGCACCTAATTTAGTTGTCATGTTTATAGAATTAGCCTGTTCAACCAGATGGCTCGTCACATCAAATTGAGTCAATGCCAAGTAGTAAAGGCATTTATTCTTAAGTGCACGTATCGCCACATCTTCAGAACTTAAACCACCGCTATCTTGTGTGCTTGTATAAAATGCGACAAGATGCTTTTCGAGTAGTTGAGCAACCTGTTGCTCAAGAAGCTCTATTGCGTTGCAAAGCGCATCTACAGGCACAACGTCGTACCCTCCAGATAAAGTGTCAAAGTTAGGTACGGAGATGTATTCAGCAAGAATAGCAAGATCTGCTGGCTTGTTTTCAAACATACTAACTAATACTGAAGCAAGCTCTTCAGTCATGGGCCCTGTTGACTCTGTATTCTCAACATACGAACGTATTTGATGAGTAAACAGAATTTGCATTGCTTCCCATCTCGCATAGTAACTAGATGCATATTTAGCGATGTGGCTAAGCTGTGACAATGTGTAATCATACTTTAGTAAACACGGTGCAGAAAAGTCCTCCAATAGCACAGGGGTAGGTTCTGCTCCAATATTCTCAAAATTGAAAGCTTGACTGGTTTTCGTCAACTCAAGAACACGGCCCTGTTTTAAATCAGCCGTATTTAACACAATTGCCTGTCCTTGCTCATCCAATAACTCTATTGCCACAGGAATATGTAAAGGCGCTGTGACCGGGTCATTTTTAGCATGCGTTTGTGTTAGCTCAATTTCATAAGTTTTCGACTCAGGATCGAATTTTGTAGCCACATTTAAAGTGGGAGTACCAAATTGCTGATACCAAAGCTTAAACTGATTTAAATCTGTATTCGTCGCGTCAGCCATTGCATTGACAAAGTCATCGCAAGTAACAGCTTGACCATCGTGCCGCTCAAAATACAGACTCATGCCTTGCTGAAAGCCCTGCTCTCCCAATAACGTATGCATCATACGGATCACTTCAGCACCTTTGTTGTAAACTGTCACAGTGTAAAAGTTATTCATTTCAATGACTTTCTCTGGACGTATTGGGTGTGCCATGGGCCCTGCATCTTCGGCAAATTGATGCGTTCTCATTGCATTGACAGCATCAATTCGGTTAAGTGCTCTAGATCCTAGGTCACTGCTAAATTCCTGATCTCTAAAAACTGTTAAACCCTCTTTTAGGCTCAACTGGAACCAATCTCGACATGTGACCCGGTTACCTGTCCAATTGTGGAAGTACTCGTGCCCAACGATTGACTCGATGACGTGATAGTCTCTATCCGTCGCTGTTTCCTGGTTCGCTAAGACACAAGCGCTGTTGAATACATTCAGGCCCTTGTTCTCCATTGCTCCCATATTGAAGAAATCAACCGCAACAATCATATAGATATCAAGGTCATACTCTAAGTTAAAACGCTCTTCATCCCACTTCATTGACTTTTGTAGTGACGCCATTGCATGTGGTGCTTTAGATAGGTTACCTTTATCCACAAACAGCTGTAACTTGACTTCCTTTCCACTTTTAGTGACAAATTTGTCCTCAAGCTTGTCAAAGTCTCCCGCGACTAAAGCAAATAAGTATGATGGCTTCTTAAATGGGTCTTCCCAAGTCACAAAGTGTTTGTCGTCCTCTAAAGTCCCCGAATCAACTTGATTTCCATTGGATAGCAAAAATGGAAAATCTTTGCTGCCAATTACAGTAACGCGATAGGTCGCAAGTACATCTGGCCTGTCAAAGAAGTATGTTATCTTTCTAAACCCTTCTGCTTCACATTGCGTACAGTATGCACCATCAGAGAGGTATAACCCCTCTAAAGAAGTATTTAGTTCAGGTGCAATTTCTGTTTCTATTTCAAGATCAAATGAAGCGGGGACCGAGTTTATTTTTATACCGTCAACCAACTGGGTATATTGAGTATGAGACTGGCCATTCACTTTTAAAGAAATAAGCTTTAAATCAATACCATCTAACTCAACATAAGACTGCTCGCTATTTGCCGATAAACTGTACTTGGCTATGACTCTTGTTTGCTGTGGTGATAAATGAAAAGTCAGATCAAGGTGTTCAACTTGGTGACTAGGTGGTTGGTAATCTGCTAAAAGTTTAGCTTGCGGTTTCTGCGTCATTTAAATTCCTTCATCGCATTAGTTGGCCAAAATAATATAAACAACGCTCTGCGGCCAATATCTGCTTGTCTATTAAATGCCAATATCTAATTGCGTAAGTTCAGCGCCCGTTTAGAGCACTCATTATCTATTGGACAGGATTTTATAATATTAAATTAGTGAAATGTAGCCTGTAAATAAGTTTAGACGAGTAATATCACTGTTAAAACAATAAAAGGCCCCACTTGTGTGAGGCCGCTTGTCTTTATTCTTGCTCTCTTGGTTTAAGTTTTAAAACTTTAACCCCGAGGTAACCATAAACAATTGCTAACAATGGATTTATCAGATTGAAAAATGCATACACTGCGTAATCAAGTGGATTGATGAGCAGGACGCTTTGCATGTACGCACCGCAGGTATTCCATGGGATAAGTGGACTGGTAATCGTTCCGCCGTCTTCAAGCGTTCTTGACAAGTTGACGCTTTGTAATCCACGTCGTTTATATTCCTCTTTGAACATTCTGCCAGGTACCACAATCGCGATGTACTGATCGGCAGCAACTAAGTTAGTACCAAAACATGTTGCGATCGTAGATGCGATAAGTGAACCTGTACTTTTTGCAATACGAAGGATACTGCGCACAAACACTTCTAAAAGGCCTGTTTTTTCCATGATGGCACCAAACATAAGTGCGGTCATTATTAACCAAGTCGTCGTCAGCATGCTAGACATACCACCGCCACTTAAAAGGTCATCCATTTTCACATCGCCAGTTTGGACACTAAAACCATCAAAGAAAGTGGCCCAAATCAGCTTAAATTGCCCTACTAACTCGCCTTGACTTGCATCAATCTGACTCGCAATCAAATCACCTTGAAATAAGAGAGCCCAAACAGCACCAACCACAGCACCAATTGAAATAGCAGGAAACGCTGGCATTTTTTTAACCGCTAGAGCCAATAGAATGACCAAAGGAACTAACATAAAAATGTTAATGTTAAAGTTACTTTGCAAAATAGCACTAATAGCGTCTATCTTATTTGCGTCACTCGCGACATCAGCATTAAAGCCCATAATGATAAAAATGATGAGCGCAATAACAAAGCTTGGAACGGTTGTCCATAGCATGTGCTGAATATGATCAAATAGGTCACTGCCAGCGACAGCTGGTGCTAGATTCGTGGTTTCAGACAGTGGGCTTAGTTTGTCACCAAAATATGCACCGGAAATGACAGCACCTGCGGTAACAACGGGGTCTAACCCAAGCCCATTGGCCACTCCAAGAAGTGCAACACCAATTGTTGCAGCTGTCGTCCAAGAACTACCTATACTCATTGCGACTATGCCACAAATTAAGCAACTGGCTGCATAAAACCAAGAGGGATTAATAATTTGTAGTCCGTAGTAGATAAGCGTAGGAACCGTACCTGATAGCAGCCAAGTACCGATTAAAGCGCCTACCATGAGTAAGATCAATATGGCGCCTAGAGAAATAGTGATACCCTTAATCATTGCTTCTTCAAGCGTTTTCCAGGTAAAACCGTTTTTTAGTCCAATAAGTGCAGCTGTAAAGGTCGCAAATAAAAGTGCGATTTGATTTGGGCCGGATGATGAATTATCACCATACAAATAAACAGCAGCCCCTAATAAACTGACTAAAACGATAATTGGTATAAAAGCATCCCAAGCGGATGCCGATTTTGGTTGTTTCAAATTTATGTACCCCTCGCACTCATTGCGGTGCGTATTATTATTTGACCGAGTAGCTATTACTCTATTTTACCAATCCGGTTTAATAATTTTTAATAAACGACAATTCATCTTTCAATAAAAGCATGTTGCTTATACGAAGGTTTAAATTTCTCGCTGATTGATTGTGCCAATTATCAATACGGATTGATAAACATGGTCTCATGTTGTCTTGTTGCGGCTGACGATAATAACAAATTTGCAAGCAGGAGTAACGAAAAAAGGCGCTCTCGCGCCTTTTTCATTTGAAGTATCTTATTAACTCGACTTAATATCGTTTTTCACAAGTCTGCCGTAATTGATCATATCTTGTGTGATAAGTGCGGCTTCTTCTAGATACGGATCCAAGTCTGATATCACATCTGGAACATCATCCAGCTTTTCAATCGCTTCCATCCCTAAACGCTTTAATCTCTCGTTTGTACGAACCAGCGCTCTTTGATCTCTTTCTTCACGCTCTTTTTTGCGCTCAGACTCTACAAGCGAAATTGAAACTTCAGTTTCCTGCTCTTTATAACGTTTAATATCGTCAAACACATACGAAAACTCAGGTTCTTTCGCAATACGCTTATTGTGCTTTTCATTTAGATGACCAATAACAGACGTTAGGTCGTCAATCGTTTTATATTTAGCTCTTGCAATGCTATCCCAAGGAAGAGCATTGTCTTCTTGGCTTTCGCCCCATTCTTCAGGTTCGATAAATGAAGGGAGTAAAATATCAGGTATCACACCTTTGTTTTGCGTGCTTCCACCGTTAATACGGTAGAACTTCGCAATGGTATAGGTAATGCTACCAAGTGGGTTTTCAAACAGATCGTAAGTTTTTCTAAGACCCCTGTGCTGCTGCACTGTACCTTTACCAAATGTTTGTTCACCTATCACAACAGCACGGCCATAATCTTGCATTGCCGCAGCAAATATCTCTGACGCAGATGCGCTGTATCTATCAACCAGCACAGTCATAGGCCCTTCGTAATAGGTTTTTCCATCTTGGTCTTTTTGCACATCAATACGGTTGTTCGCTGTATGAATCTGAACAATTGGTCCTTTATCAATAAATAGCCCGGAAAGCTTCTTCGCCTCGTATAAAGATCCGCCGCCATTTTGTCTCAGGTCTATCACAATGCCATCGACTTTTTGCGCTTTAAGAGATTTGATTTCTTTTAAGACATCTTCGGACAAGTTATTGTAGAAACTTGGGATCTCAATAACGCCAATTTTACTTGTTAGATCTGAGTACTGAGCTTCAAATACAGACGACTTTGCAGCGCGATCTTCAAGTCGTATTTTATCACGGGTTATTTCAACAATTTTAGGTGTACCATGAGAGTCACTACCCTTAAGATACTGTAATCTCACTTTGGTACCTTTTGGTCCCTTAATAAGATCAACAACGTCATCTAATCGCCACCCAATGACATCAACAAATTCTTCACCATCTTGAGCAACACCGATAATTTTATCGTCTGCTTTAATTTTTTCAGATTTGTCCGCAGGTCCGCCAGGTACTAGGCTGCGGATAATTGTGTAGTCTTCATCGTAACCTAAAACAGCCCCGATCCCTTCGAGCTCAAGGTCCATGTCCATCTTAAACTGTTCCGCTCTGCGCGGCGACAGATATGATGTATGCGCCTCAACACTGCGAGCGAAAGAATTCATGACGATCTGATAGGCATCTTCATTATTTGTTTGTACTAATCGCTTCTGAGCATTTTTGTAGCGTTTAGCTAGAATTTCTTTGATCCCTTCCCAGTCTTTACCAGTGAGCTTTAAACGCAAAGCATCTGATTTAACTCTTTGACGCCAAAACTCATTCAATTCCGCTTGGTCTTTGGCAAACTTTGCCTCTTCGCGGTCATAGTAAAATGCATCTGGGGTATCAAACTTCATCTCTTTGTCTAACAAAGAAATGGCGTACTCAAAACGTTCAAAACGTCTTTTCATGCTCACGTTGAACATTTCAAAAGCAAAGTCTAACTTACCACTCATCAGTGCTTCATCAAACTTTGCTTTATGTTGTTTAAAAGCATCTACGTCAGACTGAAGAAAAATAGACTTATTGTAGTCCAGTGTTTCTACATATCGGTCAAATATCTCTTCAGACAGTGTTTCGTTGAGCTTAAAACGTTTGTAGTGGTCACGAGTAAATTTACTTGTCACTCTCTTCGTAGCTGTTGCGTGCTGTAATTCTGGCTTAAGCACTGGTATATCTTTTTCTGTTACAACGCTATTTGCTGCCAAACATGTGTTTGAAACAAACAGTGCAACTGCCCCAATGAGTGGTAAATTTTTACTCATACACTACTCCTTATAGAATAAATAGGCTTTCGGCCTTGGTCTTAACCTGCATACCAGTAACAAGCTCAACGTGTACTTCGTCTTTATTAACTTCAGTAATCGTTGCGTTTACTAGTGCTTGGCCAAGTTTAACTTTAACTTTATTATTAACCTTGACCTCATTTGCTGGAAGAGGTTCAACTTTTCCTGAACTTCTGCGCTGCTGTTGCTGTGCAGGTTTCTTATTAACTCTAGGCTTTTTATTAGCATGGCGTGGCTGGCCTTGCCCTTTTGATTTGTAAGATTTTGTGTCACCGTCGTTACGAGGCCTTTGCGGTTTCTTACGCTTAGCCATCTTTGCACGGCTTTCTTCAAGTGCTTTTTGCGCATGTTCAACGTGTTCTTGCTCTACTTTTTCAGCCTGGCCGCCTTCTAAGTCAACACGAAATTCATTTTTAGTAACGGCTTCTAAATAGCGCCAGCTAGATGTGTACTTTCTTAGTGCTTGCCTAACTTGCGTTTTACTAACTTTATCAGAGCCTTCGATCTTCTCAGCAATATCTTTGAAGATCCCAACTTTGAGTGGTTTAATACCATCCTTTTGTTTAAAACACTGAGGAAATTCTGAGTATAAAAACTCCAATACCTCGTTAATATCTTTTAGCTTGTTTGTGGTTTCCATGTCTAAACCTATTTAAATATTCTCATCTAATGATGAATTAATATAGTGTGTAACCCAGTCTAAGAGTTCATCTAAGTCGGTTTCAATTAATGCCATATCACCGCGAAGATGTTCCCAAATACCATTTATAATTTGATCAATTTGCTCACTTCCAAGATCTTCGGGTAATCTCTCCCAAGCAAAGTGAATGAGTTCATTAAGCGTCTCTGCAACTTGTTCTTCATCACCTTCCCAGTCGCCAACATCAAAGTTGGAAAACAAGTAGTCTTGTACATTAAGCATATCTTTCATTTTAAAGTGTTTCCTCGAAGCTTTTAACTAACGCTTCTAATCCCAGTCTATCTTGTTCGTCAAATCTTGCCAAACTAGGACTATCGATGTCCAATACCGCAAAAACTTTACCTTGCTTATAAACTGGTATCACTATTTCTGAGTTGGACGCAGCATCACATGCAATGTGACCTTCAAAAGCATGTACATCTTCAATTAACTGTGTTTTTGCTTCTGATACTGCTGTACCGCAGACGCCTTTACCAACAGGAATTCGAATACATGCGGGGTTGCCTTGGAATGGGCCTAAAACAAGTTCATTGTCGCCATCCATCAAATAAAAACCGGACCAGTTTATATCTTCCATATTCGTGAAGAGCAAGGCACTCAAGTTAGCCATATTTGCGATATGGTTTCGCTCCCCATCAATGAGTCCCTTTGCCTGTTGATTTAACAACTCATAAAATTTTTGCTTTTGCATTGTTGGTACTGAACATTCTTACATATAAACAGTAAAGGTACTCTTTCACGCACACAAATGAAACCTTTTACGAGGAAAAAGTACCAATTTGTCGTCAATACAACATCAACTGTTCATTTTGCAAACAGCACAATTATCATTGCTTTCTTAAGCTGTATAAAAATAACGCAGATGCCAACGCACACATCACTGCATTAGCAATCAATATGGGCCCTCCCGATACGGAAAGTAACAAGGTCAATGCAGTACCTCCCAACATTGCAGCCGTAGTCAGAGCAGAATAAGTTAATTTGTTCCGCTTATATAAGAACAAGTAAACAGGTAAAACGCACAGCGCCATGGCTAAGCCCACAATGTGAGCATTGGATATGGCCGTGGTCAACAACTGAACGAATAATTGTCCCTGCCCTGTCGTAATATAGAAATATACACCCAGTAAACTACCGACAATAAGTGGAGAAAGCATTGAAATACCGATCGCAGTGGCCACTTTTTTCATCACAAACACCTTACTAAACTATGTTAGAGACTAAGTCTTTGACTTTCGTAGCACTGTATCAATGATACATTAGTCTTAATTTCAAAATCTAACGCATTTTCACATAAGTAGAAATGAGAGGAAGTAATGAATAAAAAAGCCCAAGCTAATGTTAGCTTGGGCTTGATATGGCGGAGAGATAGGGATTTGAACCCTAGATACGCTATTAACGTATGCCGGTTTTCAAGACCGGTGCTTTCAACCACTCAGCCATCTCTCCATGTTTGTAAAGCATCATGTTGTCATTAAACAAATGCTTATTGTAGTGGCGGAGAGATAGGGAT
>NZ_AUXS01000055.1 GCF_001625565.1 Pseudoalteromonas luteoviolacea NCIMB 1944 | reverse complement strand
TAAATGAGCTCGCTGCGCTCGCTGACATTAACACTTTGCACTTACTTCACCTTGCGCAAAAGAACCGCACTCACTGCGTTCGCAGTCGGTGCCTTTTGCACTTAATTCACCTGTGCAAAACGATGTATAGCCAACGCATCCATTGGTTTTAGAGCAATGTGTATCTTGCCATTGCGATCAATTGACACGGTTTTGCCTGAGCAATCAATGGCTGACGTTCTGCTTAGCTCATCACAATAAATACCAGCCGGGAGGCTGGTTTGCAATGTGACATTCATCACTTGAGAACCTCGATTAATTGCGACAAAACCAACATCTCCCCTTGAGAAAGCGATTTGGTTATTACCGTTATCCCACCAATGCTGAATTGCTTGGCTCTTGCCTGTTTGGGCTCGAAAACGCATCGCACCTGCAATAGACGGCTTTCTGTGTTCGCATTGCCATAATTGGTCATTGCAGTTGAGTTTATCAGATAGATGAACCAGCTCAGTAGGCCCTCCCGCATCCGTGTCGCCATTAAAATTATAACTGGACATGACTTTTGGATAGCCATACGGATAGGTGAGCATAAACACGTTTGCTAGCTCGTAAAGTCTGCCATCTTGAAAAGTCACAATATCGCCAGCACCGCCATGACCGCGTTGATTGTCATGGTTATCAGTAAATACAATTGCTTTATCACTGGGCATTAAATCCCAGTCTTTCTCAAAGCCTTTGAGAGAAGCCAGTCGTCCCTTTTTAAAAACGTGGCTCAGTTTCACACTGTATTTAAACTCTGTCACCATACCATTATTTAAATAAGTGTCAGCGGTGATGGCTTCACCGCCTTGATCTATGACTTCTTGAAATACAAGAGGAGAATGTTGAAGCTGTTTTAAAATTGCTGCAATGTCTTTAGCGGGCATGTGTTTGCTAGCATCCAATCTAAATCCGGCGACACCAAGCTTGATCAGTTCATTGAGATAGCCCGCAATTTTAGTTTGTACTCTGGGAGAGTCAGTATCTAGGTCATGTAGACCGACTAATTCGCAGTTTTGTACACGCCATGCGTCATTGACGTAATCTTCTGATTTGATAGCGCATGGTTTATGAAAGTCTTTTGGTTCATAGATCGGGTACTGTTTGTTGCCGTATGTTTTGCCAGCTATGCTTTTACCATTGCCATGGGCCATGTGGTTTATCACCGCATCAACATAAATATCTACACCTTGCGCTTTGCAACGCTTAATCATATCGACGAACTGATCTCTATTTCCGCCTCTGCTCTTTATTTCATAAGATACAGGCTGGTAGCGAGTCCACCATTGATCCCCTGCAATGTGTTCATTTGGTGGTGAGATCTGTACGGCTTTGTAACCCTGAGGACCCAAAAAAGTTTCGCATTCATTTGCTACATCCGCCCATGACCACTCAAATAAATGCACAAATGTAGATGTTGAATGGGGTGTCGCCATGACATGGCTAGATGCCACGAGCGCCAAGCTCGCAAATGCTGGAAATTTATAGTTTTTCATTTGTATGTTTCTCACTTATTTGAGATTGACAATATATCGCTCGTTTAAGGTGAGTCCATTGAATACGTATGCAAAAAGGCAACCAAAAAATCATATTTGGTTGCCATGTTCGGTGAATCAAACGGTTAGTTTAACATTAGAGAGACTGAATAATGTGAGTGTTTTGACCAAACTCAAAGACATTGAGTTTGCCACATTGAGCAAAGTGATTGTTACTGTCATAAGGACGGTTTTGTTGAGAAATGTTGTCTTCCCAGCCTTGACCGTTTTTAACGAACGCTTTTAACTCAAACCAACCTTGATGGGTTTTACTACAATCCATTTCTACTTCTAGTTTCCAGTAGTGCGGGCCCCATTGGTTTAAGCTTGACTCGCCAAACCCATGCAGGTCATAGGTTTTCTTTTCACCCCAATTTGCAGGCCAAATATTGGTTGTCCAATCCAAAGCTGTACCTTGAGCTTGGTTTGATTGACCTGATTCAGACGCCTGCCAGTCTAGGTACATATCACCTGACTTCCATGACGCAGTGGTTTGATTTCTGAGATTGACATGTTTTATTGGAATTTGGCAAAGCACTGGATTTTGATCACATTGCAGCCCACGTTGTATAGCTGCATTATGATCTAACCCGCCGCGTACAAACATATCTTGCCCGCTTTGTGTCTGTGCCTTTATAAATACAACCGTTCTTTGCCAATCTTCGTTGCCATCACTAGGGGTATCTGTTGTCATGCTTTGATGATGAATCGCCACTGCGTCCATCGGCGCTAAGGTAATATGTGCTGTCCCGTCGGTGTCTACCTTAATGGTTTTGCCTGCGCAGCCCTGTGCATTTTTACCGCCAGAGAGTTCATCACAATATATCCCAGCTACAAGCCCTGTTGCTAGCCTTACATTCATATTGCTTGACTCGCGGTTAATGGCTACAAAGCCTAAATTACCGCGTGAAAAAGCAATTTGGTTGTTACCATTGTCCCACCAATTTTGTACTGACCAGTCATCATTGGTATGATTTCTAAAGCGCATTGCACCTGCAATTAATGGCTTTCTGTGCTCACATTGCCATTGTTGTGCGTTACAATTTAAGTTGTTACCTTGATGGACTGGCATGTTTGGGCCACCCGCGTCGGTATCGCCGTTAAACTCGTAGCTAGACATTACTTTTGGGTAGCCATATGGGTAGGCTAGCATGAATACATTTGCCAATTCATAGAGCTTTCCGTCGTGGAAGGTGACAATAGAGCCTGCACCGCCATGTCCGCGTTGATTGTCATGGTTATCGGTAAATACAACAGCCTTATAGCTTGGCATGAAACCCCATTGCTCTCCAAAAGACTTAAGCCAAGCAAGCTTTCCGGTTTTAAACGTTTCGCTAAGTTTGATGCTGTATTTAAACTCTGTTACCAAACCATTTTGGAAATATTCTGATGCTTGAACAGCTTCACCGCCTTGGTCGATCACTTCTTGAAATACCACCGACTGCTGGTTTAATTTTGCAAGCACATCACCTATGTCTGATGCGGGCATATGTTTGCTCGCGTCCAATCTAAAACCTGCAACCCCAATATTTAAAAGGTCGTTTAGATAGTTAGCCAGCTGCGTCTGAACATACGGTGCGTCTGTGTCTAAGTCGTGAAGACCTACCAACTCGCAGTGCTGGACACGCCATGGGTTATTGCCATAATCAGCAGGGTTTATTGCGCAAGTTGAGTGAAAGTCATTCGGGCTGTAAATCGGATATTGCTTGTTACCGAATTGGCTACCTGCGACGCCCGTGCCACTACCATGTGCCATATGGTTAATTACAGCATCTACATAAATATCGACACCAACGGCTTTACAGCGTGACACCATATCGATAAAAGCCGCTCTGTTGCCACCTCTGCTAACTAATTGATAGCTAACAGGTTGATATCTTGTCCACCACTGGTTTCCGGTAATATGTTCACTTGGTGGCGAAACCTGAACCGCAGCATATCCCTGTGGCCCTAAAAAAGTTTCACATTCTTTGGCTACATCAGGCCAAGACCACTCAAAAAGGTGAACAAATGTGGTTGGTGCACCTGTGTTACTGGGCGCAGCGTAGGTGTAGTTTGATGCAAGTACCGAAACACTTGCCACGATTGGTAAAATTATATTTTTCATTATTGTGCCTCTCATTTACATGAGTTTTACAATATAAGGGGCTTTCGGGAACAATCCATTGAATACGTATGCAAAGCAGGGATATTAATGCATATAAATTCTTTAAAAGATCTTAAAGAGAGAATTTTATAATAAATGTATTAATCATTTAGAATATAAATACCTTTAGAGTAGGTTAACTACACTAAAGTGAATTCAATGGTGCAATCTAATTAAACACAATTGAGCATAAACTTAAGCCAGATAGCTGTACGGTGATCACTTTCTTGTTTGATTGCGTTAAACTTGCCTTGAACTAGGTTTTTGCAAGTGGAGTACGAATGCAAAAAGTATTTGTAAGTGCATGTTTGGTAGGTAATAAAGTGCGATACAACGGCAGTAGCTTGTCTTTGGATAAGTCAGACAAAGGGTGGTTGGAACTGAACGTTGAACTTTCAGTGTTTTGCCCAGAAGTATCGGCTGGATTGCCAATTCCAAGGGCGCCAGCTGAGATTGTCGGTGGGTATGGACATGATGTGTTAAGCCACAATGCAAGTGTTTTAGGTGATGATGGTGTTGATGTAACCGATGCGTTTTTAACAGGTGCACGCCAAGCGCTTTCGCTCTGTCAGCAGCATGGGATCAAATATGCGATTTTGGCCGAAGGTAGCCCTTCATGTGGCAGTCAACAAATTTACGATGGCACCTTTAGTGGAAAGAAGATACCTGGTGCCGGTGTGACAGCACATTTATTGATGGCCAATGGCATTAAAGTTTATAGCCAACATACGGTGGCGCAGTTGATCCGCGAAGTAAAAAACGAACCATAAAGTACAAAAATTCAGTAACTCATACCGAATAATCCTGCATTAGTTTGCAAACTACCTGTGTGAGCTGGCTATCTTGCTGCATAAGCTGCTTGAGTTTGTCACAGGGGAGCCACATCACATCACAAGGGGTTTCGCTGACACATTCTGTTTTACTTGTTCCAGTAAGCAGGGTCATTAACGCGATTGACTCGCCAGGCCCTTTACTGGTGCAAGTGTGTTTTTTCCCTTCTTCTGTCACCATTAACCATTGTTCTTTCACGCTGCCTCGGCTAATAATGCCAATTTTATTGAGGGGATTATTTGCACTACAAATGAGATGCTCCGCCTCATAAACGCTGTGTTCAACATACGACGAGAGCTTCTCTCGAGTCTCAAGTGGTAAATTTTTAGCCCAGGGAATGTCGTTGGTAAATTGTTGTTCCTGCGTTGACTTAAAAATTGACTCATTTTGTAAGCTGGCCATTTTATCTTCTACGCTACACAGCAAGCGCTGTGCCTCAGGTTTGTCTAAAACCGCTTGTTTTAACTGCGCATTGATCACTGCACGCTCTCTATTGAGCAGTAACCTTGTGGCAGCCTGTGTTTGTAATGATTGAATAATTTCAGGAAAACTATCGTGTAATTCATTCATGCGTTCAAGTGTTCGTGATTTATTGTCATTGACCGCTTTCTTCACGGCGTCTGCCGCCATTTGGCTAGGTGCTAAAGCTTGAATGTGGCTTTGCAAAGCCTCTTGTGCATGCATAAACCCGCGAGCAATGTCATAGCCTAAGGCCAGTTTATTGAAATAAAATTTGAGTAGCAGTTTGTTTAGCCAAGTGTATTGTCTAAGTGGCCGCAACCATTTTGGCGTTTGCCACACTGTGTAAATGCGCGTTCTAGGGCTAATGGTCGGCTCTCCATCTAAGGCTGCTTCCACTGCCTCAACCAATTTACTGGTTGCTTGTTTACTCAACATGCCCTGTTCAAACTGTGTCCAGTAGTGTTTTCGTTCCGTTTCAAGTAGCCGCCTTTTATAGGCTGTGTTCAGCTCATCGTCTGTGATATTGGCGTCGGACTCAAGTTCATCAAGCGTTTGTAATTTAGACTTTTGTTTAACGGTTTCCCAGTCTGCACCTTGTAAAAAAGGGTTGGTCATCATCACAGGTAACATGTCGTGAAGTTCATTGCTTATTTTTGCTTGTGCTTTATCGACAGTTGCTTGTTTTGCTGGTGGCAGCGAGTTTAAACCCAGCAGCTTTAATAACGTACCCATGGTTGAGCCATTCACCAATATCGTTAATACCACAATGCCTGCGCATAAAAACAACACCCGATCACCAATTTCTTTCGGGATCACATCACTTGCAACTACGGCCAATGCCAAAGCCAAAGATACCGCGCCTCGCAATCCTCCCCAACATAATACAGCCGCTTTGGGAAAGTTAATGCCAATTCCTAATCTGGTTAAAGCCGGCATAAATACAGTAATTGAGACTGCGCGGATAAGCAAAATGCCCACGTATAAAAACAACAGCATTTGCCACGCTTGCACGTCATTTAAAGGCACTCGAATTGCGACTAAAATGCCTACCAATAAAAAGATAAGTGTGTTGGCCATATGGGCCATCATTTCCCAAAAATGATGTAAAAATCCGGCCACTTCTGGGCTAATACGTGTTCTACCGATACTGGCAAACATAATGGCGAGCGTTACTACCGCAACTACTCCTGATACGTGAAAGTTTTCAGCGATAAAAAATACTGAGTAAGCAGCAGCTATGGTTAGCGAGATCTCTATCATGGGGTCGTTGAATACGTGTTCAATCCACATGATGCACAGGCCGCCGACGATCACACCAATGATCAAGCCAACCAATACAACTTGCAAAAACTCTAGGGTGACGTGCAAAGGAGAGGAGAGACCCGCCGCTGCATCCCCACTGTACATGGCAGTAACCCAGGCAAAAAATAACGAAAAGAAGACAATAGCTGTACCATCGTTGAGTAAAGATTCTCCCTCAATTAACGTTTCAAGTCGTTTTCGAGAGCTGACTTCTTTGAGTAGCGCAACAACGGCAACGGGATCTGTTGCACTGATCAAAGCGCCAAACATTAAACAAATGGCCCAGCTCCATCCCCAGCCATCAGGCACGATGGCAAAAATCAGCTCTGCGGTTAACCAAATCGCCAGCATGAGTCCGGGCACTGCCAATATGGCTATTTGAGTAAACATGCGTCTGAACAGGTGCACCTCCATTGCAAAGGCACTTTCAAATATCAAGGTTGGCAAAAAAAGATATAAAAATAAATGAGAATCTATTTCAGCGACTAAGGCGAGGCTGTGACCAAACTCAGGTGCATATGCATCGAAGAGCTCGCCGCGTTGCAGCAGACCGATAGCTATGCCCAAAAGTAATAGAGCCACGGTGTAGGGGACTTGTGTCCCCTTTAAAATATGTCTGACAAACGCACCAATAAAAAGCGCAAAAATCACAAATAAGAGGATTAAAAGCCCTGTGCTAAAAGCCATAGTTCAGTGCCTTGATTAATTTGATGCACTAAGTTTAGAAAAGGAATCTTGTGTTCGCTAAGTCATCTGTGTTTTATCACCTTGCGATCAGGATATAATTGTTCTTACAATAGAAACAATGAGTTAAACATAGCTGTTTGAAGGGGATAAAATTGGCAAAGGGTAGCTGTAACTGCAATGCTGTGCAGTTTGAAGTGCGTTCGCCTATTGAGCATATTTATATTTGTCATTGTTCTATTTGCCGTAAGGCCGGTGGTGGCAATGGTGTTTCGGTGGCTGTTGTTAATAACAATGATTTTGTTTGGTTATGTGGTCAGGAATTTATTAAAACATGGCACAAACCAAACCATGATTGGCTGTGTCGCTTTTGTACTGAGTGTGGGTCGAATTTACCTGGTAAAAACGACGAACAGCGTATGTATGTACCAGTAGGTCTGATCTCAAACACCGATTTGGAAAATGCTAAAGTGGCGCACCATTTATGGGTAAGCTGTAAAGCGAGTTGGGAGCATATTGGTGGTGAAGGCAAACAGCATGCAGAGTTTATCGTTTAGTCTTGCGCCTAAAAAATCACCCAGCAAAAGAAAAGAGGTGCAAGGGGCACCTCCAGATTGACGCTGAGACTTAGTCGTTACTAAAGTCTTCCTCGTTTTCTTTTGGGCATACTGTCGGGTAGCATTTAAATACTTCTCTTAAGCCACGAAATACGCCAATGTGCAGTACTGAGCGGTGATTTTCGTCATGAGTAATGTCGTAGCGGATTGTCGTTGTGTCAGTATCAATTAGGTGATTTGCGGTGTCGTCAATGGCTTTGATATGCGCTAGGTATAGCGCTTGATGCTCAGGTGGGATATTTTCTTCATGAGCCGCAACTATATACACTGAAAGTGCTTTTTCATCGAGAGAGTCCTGTGCGTCATCAATCCATTTCGCAACTATGCTGTTATCCCACCACAGAGACGGATCAATTGCGACATAGCCTTTGAATAGCGGCTGTAGTTGCTCCGATAACAAACTGGTGATAGTAAATAACCCGCCTAAAGAGTGGCCAGAGAGTACTCTAAATTCATCGGTTCTGTATGTGTTATCTACAAATGGGATCACTTCGTTTTTAATAAAGGTTTTAAGATTCTGGCTTTGTCCAGAAGCCTCAGGTGTGGGGCTATTTTTTGGTACCGTTGGTGTTAAATCTCGAACTCTGTGGTGGCGAGTATTGATCGCTACTAAAATGGCTTGCGGTAACATGTTGGAGCGCTGCAAAAACCACATATTGTGGCCCGTTAAGTACTGCAAGTTTTCGCCATCGGTGGTGTAAACAACAGGGTATTGCTTTTCACTATTTTCTGGTGCGTGGTAGTCTTCCGGTAGAATAACCCAGACTTTTCGCGCTTCACCCAAAACAGCTGACTGGATTGTATGCTCGGTAGGTAGATGCTCATATTTGTAGTCAAGGTAAGAGGCTTGAGCAAACAAGCTCAATACGCACAGTAGTGCAAAAGCAATATGCTTCATAAATTAACTCCTTTGTTTTGTTATGAGTAGGACGAAGATACGAAGTATATTTTTAACTGGTATGCAAAGTTATTGGTGTTGTCGAGTGTGGTGAACGTATATCTAAGTTTGTCGCCATGTGAAGAGATTAAAAGCTGGTAGCAGTAATTTATTGTAAAGACTCGCAATCTAGGTAGACTGGCAACAGTTTATTTAGTTGGATATGGTTATGGACAATCGAAAAATTTTGCAAGATTTCCCAAAAGTTGAACTGGGTTTTTCCCCAACACCCGTTGTTAAGCTCACTAATTTGTCTCGCCATTTAGGTGGCCCAGAGATTTTAATGAAACGTGACGACTTAACAGGCCTAGCATTGGGAGGGAATAAAACCAGAAAGCTAGAATATATTCTTGGTGATGCGTTAGCCAAAGGGTGTGACACCGTCGTAACCGCGGGGGCGCAACAATCGAATCATTGCAGGCAAACAGCTGCAGCGGCGGCAAAACTCAATATGTCATGCCATTTATTGTTAGGTGGCGACAAACCAGATGAGGCAACTGGTAACCTACTACTCGATACCTTATTTGGTGCCCAGCTCCATTACTGTAAAGACAACCGCAAAGGGGAAGATATTCCTCGCCTTATTGAAGACTTGAAATCTCAAGGTCGCAAACCTTATGTGATCCCATACGGCGGCTCAAATGAACTTGGGGCGATTGGGTTTGTTGAAGCGGGCCTTGAGCTGGCTACGCAAATAGACACGGACACACTAAGTCAGGTGTTTTTCGCATCCAGCTCTGGCGGTACTCATGCTGGGCTGATGATTGCAAGGTCTATACTGGAGCATCAATATATGCTCACAGGTATTCAAATTGATAAAGCTGAATCGAGCGCTGGAGAATTTAAGCAAAGTGTATTGGCGCTGGCAAATTCAACATCAGACGCGCTTAATTTAAGCCAAGTATTTAACCAAGAAGACGTGATATTGGATGATGGTTATCTTGGCGCTGGTTATGGAATATTGAATGAGCGAGAAAAGTCGGCGATTCAACTGTTAGCAAAAACCGAAGGGATACTATTAGACCCTGTTTATACTGGGAGGGCATTTGCAGCAATGCTGGATAAGATAGGCTCAGGTGAGTTGGTCAGTGGTCAACAAGTTTTGTTTTGGCATACCGGCGGAGCCCCCTCAGTGTTTGCCTACGCTGATAAGCTGCTCTGAACGGACAGGGCATACAGTGCCTGGCCTTAGTTGTTTTTGCAGCCCCGTCAGCTTGGTTGCATTTGTTATTGGATTACGATAACTTGACGGGCGCTGGCTTGATCCTCCAGCACTAAAGCACTTCATTGTTCCGTGCATATTGACCCTCATTTTTACAACATGGCGGTTTGCCTGTTGATTTTCAAAATATTTAAACGAGTAATTAAACTAATTATGGCTGTTTTAGAAATTTTAACTGCACCAGATCCAAGATTAAAAATAAAAGCAAAAAAGGTAGAAGATGTTGCATCTATTCAGACGTTAATTGACGATTTGCTAGAGACCATGTACGCGACAAGCAACGGTATTGGGCTTGCTGCGACACAAGTTGGTCGAGAAGAAGCTGTTGTGGTGATCGATATTTCAGATGAGCGAAACGATCCATTGATTTTGGTAAACCCAGAAGTATTTGAAGGTAAAAACAAAGAAAAAGGCCAAGAGGGCTGTTTGTCTGTACCTGACTACTTTGCTGAAGTTGAGCGTTTCACTTCGGTTACTGTAAAAGCGCAAGACCGCGATGGCAATCCAATTGAAGTTCAAAGTGATGAGTTTTTAGCGATTGTCATGCAGCATGAGATAGATCACCTTCATGGTAATTTATTTATCGACTATTTATCGCCTCTAAAGCAAAAAATGGCGATTAAAAAGGTGAAGAAATACCTTAAATTGCATGCTTAATGGCATGTAACAAACATCGAAGCAGCATGTTTATGCTGCTTTTGGCGTCGATGTAGTTAGGTTGGCGTTTAGTTTGAACGTCGATTATGGTTTTAAAAGCTTAAACGACTCTTAAAAATATAAACTCAAAAGGAGTATGAGGTGAATTACAAAAGCGTCATAAGACTAGTTTGTTTCATTGTGCTGTCAGGATGTGTGAGCCCCGCCAAATTAATTCATGTAGAAGCTTCTCAACCAGCCGCCAATCACACCCAAAGTACCGGCATTAAAATGTATTTTGGTTTATCAATTCCGACAGGCGGCGAAGTTACACCCCAGCAGTGGCAGCAATTTGAGTCAAATCAAGTGGCAAATACATTTACCGGGTTTAGCGTTGCTGATTCGGTTGGCTACTATAAAGGAAAAAAGGAACATGCTAAGGTCATTACAATATATAACGCGTCAGCAGCGGATATTGAAGCGGCCAACCAATTAGGCAAACAGTACGCTCAATTATTTAATCAGGACTCTGTGTTGGTGGTATTACTTGACGTTGCCCAGATCCGATTTGTCACTAAGGAATGAAACATGTCTCAGCAGCGCACCGTTCATGATTATTTAATGGCAAAGCCTTTTAGTGGTGTAAGCCAACCTTTTGGTGAAGGTGTGGACGTATATAAAGTTAAAGGCAAAATGTTTGCTACGCTTTCCCCTGAAAAAATGCGTGGAACTCAGTCTCAAAGCACGACATGGTGGTTAAACTTAAAGTGTGATCCGCACGAAGCCTTGATGCTTAGAGATATTTTTGATGCGGTGATACCGGGCTACCATATGAACAAACAGCATTGGAATACGATTATTTTAGACGGTACAGTGCCCAAAGGTGAAATAGAGCGAATGATTGACAACTCCTATTTACTGGTGGTTAAAAAAATGCGTAAAAGTGAGCAAAATGCAATCCTGCTACATTTATAATTGTCTTGCTCGAATTTTAATCAAGTTGATAATTTCAAAGTAAATATGAACTAAATATATACATCAGCCTCTAATGTACACTGTACAACCAAGGAGGTTTTCTATGTTTCCCATTGACGTTTTTCTTGCCTATACATCAGCGTGTATTTTATTAGTTATCTCACCGGGCCCAGATAATATTTTAGCCATTGCTAGAGGCGTTAGCCAAGGTAAACTCGCAGCCTGTGTTTCTGCTTGGGCGTCTGGTGTTGGGATCTTATTTCATGTTTTTGCGGCAACAGCTGGCCTCACGCTATTGCTGCAAACATCTACCCTTGCTTTTTATGTCGTAAAATTTATTGGTGCGAGTTATCTCATTTGGTTGGGCATAAAAGTAATTCGTAATCAAAACTTGATTGCTATTGAGCCTGTTAAAGCCAAACCATTAAGTTCAATTTTTGCGACAGGCTTTTTATCTGCTGCATTAAATCCCAAGCCCGGCATATTTGTGCTCGCATTCGTCCCTCAGTTTGTCAATCCAGCGCTTGGTAGTGTGTCTCTTCAAATGCTGGGATACGGCATTTGGTTTGCGTTACTCACAAGTATTGGTTTTGCACTGATGGGGATATTTTCAACTCAACTTAAAAACATCCTAAAAAATCGACCAAAAGTGTTGCAGGGGTTAAACATTTCCGCTGGCGTCACCTTTGTTAGTTCAGGTCTAGCTGTTGCATTAATGAAACAGCGGTAGGAAAAGCTTTGGCGTTTAATTCCCGTCGTTGTGAGCTTGCCCGCAATCCATGTTGACGTTGTGTTATTTTAGAGATGACAACCTTAGCGGCTGATAAACTTGCTCATTTCACCTTGCGCAA
>NZ_AUXS01000054.1 GCF_001625565.1 Pseudoalteromonas luteoviolacea NCIMB 1944 | reverse complement strand
TTTGTTAATAAAACGTTTAAATATCGATGCTTGATTAAAAAGTAATCAGCCATTCATTTGCTTTGAAACAAGGATAATTAAACAGGTGATTTATGAAAAAGTCTTTATTAGTACTTTCGTTGGCGTTTGGTCTGTCGGCTTGTAACATCGATGACAGGTTGCAATTTGCATCAGAAACCAAAAAAAGTGAGCAGGTTTATCTGAGTGCCCAAAATACGGGTTTACTGATTATTGATGCTCAGGAAGAATATGTGATGGATAGTGATATATTTTGGGTTAAAGTTTTTTACCCTGAGTATCAAATACCACCGCAAAATGTAGATCCTCAATTGCACGCCAGCATTGACCGAATTGCACAATTGGCACAAAAAGCCGATGATTTAAATATGCCAACAACCATTACTTACGAAGCCTCCAACACCGACCAAGGTTTAGACTATTCTGCTTATATAACACGTATTGCTCAAGCACTTGATGAAAATACACAAAGCTTCTTCAAACAAACGTTTAACTCAACACTGGAAACTGATATTCATGCCGCCATGGAAGCTTGGTCTGATGCAGGTATTTCCCGAGTGGTGGTCGCAGGTGCAGAAACCGATGTGTGTGTTATGCAAACCGTTTTAGGACTCAAGAAAATGGGCTTCGATGTCTATTTAGCAAGTGACGCAACGTTTTCAACCGAAATCTATGAGCGACCAACTTTTAAACGTTTACAACAAGCGGGCGTAAAATTGGCAACGGCCAGTGAAATTATTGAATCAATGGAGTCCAAGGACAAATTGATCTATAGTCCGCGCTACGCAGTGGGTGAACGTGATGAGCTTCACCAAGGCGATCGTCATAAAACCGCGATGATTAATTTTAATATGGATGACACTAGCCTAGCTATGGCTGAGCATGACAACAAATCTGCTACAGAGCCGAGATTTACCTTTTTAGGTTTAGAGCAGGAGTTTTTATTTAGCTATATGCCGAGTTTTCATGTTAATGAAAAAGGAAAGCCCTATACATCAAAATATCGTAAAAATGCCAATGTGGTCAGCTACAAAAAAATTGATCATGTGGTGGCAGATATTCAAGCAGCAGGTAAGAATCAAGCTGTTATTTCTGGCGTGGTTTCTCAATTTGGCTTGTATGACGCTGTTTATAAATTAATTGAAGCGGGTATCACTCCAATCATTCTTGAGGACGCATTGTTGGGCTCTGACGTGGACCCTATCCATTATTTAGATTACATTTATCAGCTTGGAGCTGTGCCCAGTACGCAAAAGTCTCAAAGTTATGAAATGTTTGTCGAAATACAACTTGGAGATTTTACTGAAGAAGAAATAGCGGCTTACTATCAAATGATATCGCTAAATGAAGCCGTTATTCCTGAAGTATATCCGCGTCTACGTTAAGTTTTAAAGCTTTATACAGGGTTGCAGTCAAGACTAGCCCTTATTAGATCACAGAGTTCAACGTACGTCTGTTCACAATTAAACCTGTTGAGCTCTGCCAAAAGCGCTGTATTTAACTACTTGCGTGGCCCTTTCGAAATTCACTAGGGGTTTGTCCTGTTGCTTGTTTAAATGCTTTATAAAAGGATGAACGTGCGTTAAACCCCACCTCCAATGCAATATCGAGTACAGTACTGTTATTTGCCAGTATTTTAGGTTTGGCGGCCTCAATACGCCATTGGTTAACAAAATCGAAAAAGCTTACGGATAACGTTTCATTCAGCGTTTGTGATATGTAATTTGGCGAAATATTGAGGTGTTTTGACAGTTTTTGTAATGACAGGTTTGAGTCTAAATAGAGTTTGTCTTGCTCCATTGCTGAGTTTATCTTTGTTGCAATTCGGGCTGATTGTGTTTGACCTAAAGCGGAGCGCTGATACTTTTTAGTCGGAGAGTGCTTATCATCAGAGGGGTTGTCGTGATCTTTGCTCATGTCTTGGATATCCTCATCGCCTAGATCAGCGAGCGCAGGCTTTTGTTGCAGGCCAAAGTGGGTTATGCACCAGATTAATAGAACAGACAGGACCATCTCCGTATTACTATTAAATAAGGCATGGTCAAATAAGCTTGAGGAAAATACTGTCACTAATGAAGATAGCCACACGCTAACTAAAATAAAAAGTAGCCAATTCATCCAGTTGAGTTCTTTTTTATCATGATTGGAATAAACGTCTTTTAACTTTTTACGGTATTGATTTAATCTGCGTACAATCTTTATTAGTGTATAAGCACATTGGATCAGCCAAAGCAGCATCATGATCAAAATACCCAAGAGTAATGTGCTAACAAAGGGCGCGTTGACCTCCTCATCAAGGATGAAAATGGCATTATGAATGTCCTTGGGTAAAAATATAATCATCACGGAGATCAGTAAGGCCGGGGCTATTAGCACATAGTGCCTAAGTTGCTTCTTATGTAATTGCCACGGTGAATCAGCTGTAAGTCCCTCAACATAAAACCATAATGATGGGGAAAGTAAAAATAGAACTGGAAATGCAAAGGCTGTATACAAAGCATAGTAATCAGGTAAAACAGAAGCTATCGTTGAATTTAATGCCAAAACACCACTGGCGAATAAAAACAACGCCAATGGCAAATTCATCGCACACTTCAACACTCTTGATAAAAGAATAGGCACACTGATACAAACTTGCCCAACAATCACCATAGTCAGAATAATTTCGATAGGGTCGACCAAACTCTGTTCCTTTTATTACTTTTCTTTGAGTGATTCAAACATAAATAAGTGTCCGTACTTATAGTCTCGGACGACCTAACTATTTATAAGTTATATCGTTTAGCTTCGTCAACAACCCCTTTCCCAAGGGCTTAATTTAAACAACGGAGTTAATATGAATATGATAAAGGACATCTCCATTCCTTTTGAGGACTATCAAATAAATGTAAAGCTGAAGCTCTCAGCGCTTTGGGTCGCAGTGATGTTTTGCTATGTATACGGTGATTACATTCAAGTGTTTGTGCCAGGCATTATGTCCGAGGCATTGCTCGTGAGCGCAGAAAAGGAAGGTATTCAATTTGAGTTTTTTGCCGTCGCGCTATTAATGTCGATACCGAGTGTCATGATTTTTCTAACTTTGACACTAAAACCCAATATCAATCGAAGATTGAATATCATCATCCCTAGTTTATTTGTTGTGCTACTTGTATCTATCAATTTGGAAACCGTATGGGGCTTTTATCTTTATCTGACCGGGTTGGAAGTCGTGTTGTCTTTGATGACAATTTGGCATGCATGGAAGTGGCCAAAAACCGAAAACATGAGCTAAGCATAAGTGGAAAAAAGCAGCTTAGCCAAATCGTAATAGTAAATTATATCTATATATTTCAATAAAATAAAATTTATTTTTAATGGACTTCTACTATGAAAAGATTACTTCCTTTTGCATTATTCAGCAGCTTGGTTTACGCATATGATTCAATCGATTTACAATACAAAGCTGATGACAAGCTTGTCGTGGCAGATACAGACTCAGCTTTTGTAGCCGGTAATGGTGAATCAGCCTATTTACAAAAAATCGATTTTAAAACTAAACAAGTCTCTTTGTTAGTTGTACCAGAAAAGCCGATTATGTATAGCGTTGGTAAACTTAAAAATCATCAAGGGGCTCAGGCATTTGTGTTAACTGAGCGAGGCGTATTTCACGCTGATGAAACAAAAACACATAATTTGATAGAAGCTGATACTTTATTTCAGTCTGATACTTTTTCGCATTTTAAGCACCAAGCGTTTACGTTAGACGCAAATGGTGATGACTTGACTGACTTTTATTTCCCAGGAGTTGAAGAGCAGACAATTTATGTCCAGCAGGAGACGGGGAAGTTTAGTCCGATTTCACTTCCGTTAAATGCCCAAACGGTCACTCATGTCTCAGATCAAAATTTGACGATTAGTCATACATTGCCTCGAACTCCTACTTTGGCTGATATAAATGGAGATGGCATCGATGATTTAATGTTTTATGAGCTAAAAAAGGTGCAGTATTTTTTGGCAACCCCTCAAGGCCCTAGCAAAAAACTACAAACACTCATGACTTTTGACGAAAGTAGTAAACAGAAAATCGAGAAGTTAAGAGACTTTAACAATGATGGTTATCCAGATATTCATACGATAGAGAGTCTCTCAGACGGTGCTGACGAAGAGAAGGATTTAGACAGTGAAAGCATTCATAGGGTTTTCTTTTCTGAACATACGAGTAACGGGCTGGTTTTTAAAGACAGTCCTGATATTAAACTTACCTTGGAGGAAACTAGCGCCATCGCTAACATCAGCGACTTTGACGGTGACGGGCAAAACGACTTAGCAGTGATCTCTTTTGACATTGGTTTTATGGATATTATTTCAATCGCCAGTGCTGCGATGGAAAATAAAGACGTTACGCTTGATAGTACAATTAGTATTTTTAAAGGAACAAATGATAATCAGTTTGAGAAAAAAGCAGCTGCAAAAAAAAGCGTTGAAATAGCAATGAATATGAATGAGTCAAGCAGCGAGAGCGGAAAGGGGATTATTTTTGAAGACTTCAATGGTGATGGATTAACTGATTTATTGATAAGGGCAGATACTAATGAACTCAAAGTTTATTTTGGTGACAAAAGAAGAGGGTTATCGCGCAGACCGAAACGAATTAAGCGTTCGTTACCAAGCTCTTCGAATGACATTTACAGTTATGATATTAATCAAGATGGAAAAGAAGAAATCGTATTGAAGGTAAGTGACGAAAAAGGAGGTTTTAGACTTGATACCGTGCAAATCACTAAGTAGTTTGGGTGAAACTTACTAAGTTAAACAGCCTGCCTTTGCTTCGCTTTGATTAGGTAAGGTCAGGCTGCTTTATAAGGAATTGAAATTGCGAGTAAGCTCATCTCCGGGAGACTTTTATTGTTTGAGTTTCTCGTATTTGCGCTAGTGCAACAGATAGCTCGGGGTTTTGAAGTTGAAACCTCATCATACGATTAATAATCTGATTGAAGTTGAGCACCTAAAGCAAATCCTAACTTTTAAGTGCTTTGTTCAAACTAAACGTTAAAAACAAGATAAGAGATAGCGCAAGGTGGGATTGCAAGAAAATGTAAGAAAGTGTAAGAAAGGACAGGCACAAACTTATTGCGCAAACAGGCCCCTTCTACTACTGTTTATTTATCCAGTTGAAAGCGGGTGTAAAAAGAATGACCAGAGCAAGGAAGGCTTTAATAGATTTATCGTCGACGTCTTATTATCACTTAATAGCGAGATGTGTACGTCGCGCTTTTTTGTGTGGGGAGGATAAGTATACGGGCAAAAACTTTGACCATAGACGTAGGTGGTTGGTCGAGCGGATGAAATTTTTAAGTAGCGTATTCGCGATAGATATAGCGGCTTATGCCATCATGAGCAATCACTATCATATGGTTGTAAAAGTGAATAGACAAGAGGCAATAAATTGGTCAGATGATGAAGTAATAACGAGATGGTACCGATTATACAAAGGTAGTCCAGTCATTGATAGATATTTACAAGAGCAAGTGCTCAGCGACGCGGAGCAATCGCTGGTATCTGAATTGATTACTAAGTGGCGTGCGAGACTATACGACATTAGTTGGTACATGAAAAACCTCAATGAATATATTGCAAAGAAAGCAAATAAGGAAGACGACTGTACGGGAAAATATTGGGAGGGGCGATATAAATCACAAGCACTTCTGGATGAAATTGCCTTGCTAAGCTGTATGGCCTATGTTGATTTAAACCCGATACGAGCGAATATGGCTAAAAAACTTGAGGAGAGTGATTTCACATCAATTCAAGAGCGATTAAAACAATTTGAGACAATTAGAGCCAGCAGTACACAACAAAAACATAGAGAAGTAGAGCGAGTTGCTTCTCAGCCTAAGTTGCTAAAGCCTTTTGGTGGCGGCAATCAAGAGCATACCTTACCATTTTCTTTGTTGGGTTATTTGTCTCTGGTTGATTGGACTGGGCGGCATGCCTACCTAAAGCAGAGAGGACATATAGCACATGAAGTCCCAAATATATTGGAATCATTAAATATAAAAGACGCGATATGGCTGGGGATGGTTAAAAGTTATGGTAGGCGTTACGCTAACTTTGTGGGTATGCCATCAAAATTGAAGGCACATGCAGCTAAAAATGATATGTATTGGTATAAAGGCGCGGGGTAATATTGAGTTGATTTTTCGTTCTGAGTCAATCTAGAGTTGGACTTTTTTATTAATATTAAAATATTCCTAATTGTGATTTTTCTCCCCCAGTGAACATAAATAGACAGTGAATTTTTATATTGTAGATATAACGTTGAAGGTGTTTGGTTGTAATTCCGCCAATTATTAAAAATGTGCCTGTCTAGCTTTTATGTGTGTCTAGCTTTTATGTGTCTGTCCAATTTTTCTTTTGTCAAATATTTCTCTTTTAGCCAGTTTGATTTTTTATTGCGAATGGAACAGTCCTGAGAGTAAAGATTTAACCTGTAAATATCTTACGGGGTGTCTTAGGCTTAAAATAAAGGGGTTCTATAACTGCCATTCAATCTTAATTATATCCTTGAGATCGCGAGGTAATATAGCTAAAAAATCATTAATAAATAAATCGGAATAATCAACGTGATTTAATTTCATTTTATTACCTTTATTGTGGAAATTAGTGGATGTTAGGGATGTAAATCTAATATCATCTAGCTGTACTTGTATAGGGTACTTTTTTATATTAGCCGATAAGTTGTCCGAAATATATACAGTGCGTCTAGAAATGAAAGGTTATTGAATTAAACAATGACATCCACAATTATTCTAACAATCTAAATAAGAAAGGAAATCGCAATGGGAAAAAAGCCAATTCTACTACTTTCCGTACTCTCAGCGTTGAACATTCAAGCGGCGATGGCGCATAGTACAGGGTTTTATGCAGATAAAGATAACAACCAAGTACTGACGTTTGAGCCTCAATCGATGAAAATCAAAGAAGTCATCAACTCAATAGGGGATAGCCCATATCCTATCGACAAAGCTGGCGATGGACAGGTCTATGTGACTACCAGAAACACGCAATCTTTGGATGTAATTTCTAGCCAAACGCTAGAAATAGGCGGTGTGATCCCCCTAAACCACTTTCCTCGCTCTGTAACTTATAACAAAAGTAAAAAGCTGGCGGCTGTGTCGGGTACCAAGAAAGCGGTAACAAGCATCATTGATACAAAGACCAACGAAGTGATTGCAACAGTTGGCAACGAAACTACGCTAACAGTCAATGACTTTGGTGGGGGCCTTGCTACCGGGCATCCATTTTGGGTAAGTGAAACACAGTTTTTGATTTTGGACAGAGCTCGCAGAACATTAGAGCTCTATGAAGTTGAGACTGAACAAGACAGTTTTGTTATTTCGCATAAATATACACTAGCTACACCTACTTCTGTGCATCATATAATGTCTACACCTAATGCAACTGGCTGGAATAAAAATGTCTTCTATGCGGTATTGGAAGGCTCACCAAAAAATGGTGTAGCGCCAGGTATTATGGCATTTGAACTATCTGATAATAAACTGTATCAAAAGCAGATTAAACATATGCCAACTACGGCTACAAATGTTGAGACAATGGGTGCACATCACGCTTCTTTTCACCCCGATGGCGTTCATATTTATTTAGGATCAAACGAAGGCACAACCTTTGTCATTAATAGCGTATCAATGGAAGTAATTTCCACTATCGAAACGGGTAAAGGCAATGGTCATACAACAATGATCCCAGGTCGTATGTTGGCAGTGTCAACCAACCACACTGATACTTATATGACGGTGATAGATTTAAATACACACAAAAAGGTGACAGATATTGAGGTGAGCCCGCCAGCTTCTTCAAAAAGCCGAAAAACTCAGTCGCATACATCTTCTTTTGATCCAAAAAATGATAGATATTTTTATACAGCTGCGAGTGACGATGGTCGAATTCTTGAAATTGACTTAGACACGTTCACTATTTCGCGTGAGATTGAGATGTCTGGTAGTTACCCGATTCAGGGGACTTTTGTTTGGTAACACCAAAAAGGCGTAATTAAACATAATACATGGGCACCGTAAATGTAAGACTGTGTGCCCTTTAATCTTTTTAGATTAAATGTTCGTAGCAATATTTTCTCATGAAACGTGGGCTATGGTAGCTCCATACTCTTCTGAGCTTTTAACGATATTTAATTCCGTAAAATATAAGAAAGTTAATAATGCGAATGATGTGCATAGGAATTTAATAAAGGCTATTCGTCAAGGCAGCTTCAGCGCTTAAATTAATACCAATTTCTAATCTATAGCTAATTGCATCAATAGTAATAAAAAACCACCTTTGCTAGCTATAAATACATGTTGACATATGTTACGTTCATTTTTTAAAAACTCTAGGCTTGTCTTCAGCAGTACTCATCAGCTTAATAATGGGAATTGATATGTACGAAATTCTGATAATTTTAATTGCTGTAATTTTAACAGGTGTACATTTTTTCCTTAAATTATCGGCAGAAAGCCGAAGACACAAAGCCATATATTTTGTTCAGTTTTTCGCACTATACACAAGCTTTTCAATTACTGAACACTTTTTTGAAAAAACTGACGGTCAGTTTGTTATAGGTGCTTTGGGTTTCCTCCTGTTTATTGTTAACTTATTGCTCATGGTTTCTAAGAGGAAAAACTAAATGTGGTGTATAAGAGTGCTGACTTTTTACTTTAGAGGAGTGTTGTATTGTAATTAGTCATAAAACCTTTTTAGAGCTCTCGCAATTGTTGACGGCGCGTTGAAATATATTTTTTACAAAATAGCCATTGAAACGAGAATGAAAGGTTGGTTCACTACCCGTTGGGATAGCACTGTATGTAAATTCTCAAGATATTTTAACCACTTTCCAGAAACCTTTAGGATTAACAAGTTACGTTAATAGGCCTCACGGCACTGAGCCAATTTAAACTGACTCAGTGTAGTTACATTGGTCGAATCTTACAAATCGCGACCAGAAGTAGCGCTCTAAGCTTTTTCCAATGCTTGAGAAACATCTTCAATAATATCATCGATATGCTCAATGCCAACCGAGATACGAACTAGATCTTCGCTGACGCCAGCCGAGGCAAGCTCTGCTTGATTTAGTTGTCTATGTGTTGTGGATGCAGGGTGACACGCCAATGACTTTGCATCACCGATATTAACCAAACGAAGAACCATATTTAATGCATCAATAAACTTTGAACATGCTTCAATACCACCTTTTATACCAAAGCTGAGTATGCCTGAAGCTTTGCCACTAGTTATCTTATGGCAATTCTCGTTATCAGGACTATCATTGAGCGCTGCATAGTTTACCCACTCTACTTTTGGGTGGTGCTTTAAAAACTCGGCGAGTTTTTCTGCATTTTCGCAGTGGCGATCCATTCTTAAGCCCAGTGTTTCAAGCCCTTGAAGAATTTGAAAGGCATTCATCGGCGACAGTGCAGCCCCCGTGTTTCTTAATGGAGCAACGCGACATCGCCCGATATACGCCGCTGGTCCAAAAGCTTCAGTGTAAACAACGCCATGGTAAGATGGGTCGGGCTCATTTAAAACTGCAAAGCGCTCTTTGTTGGCTACCCAGTCAAACTTACCTGAGTCAACAATAATACCGCCAATTGAGGTGCCATGACCTCCGATGTATTTCGTTAATGAGTGTACGACGATATCTGCACCCAGTTCAAAAGGGCGACATAGATAAGGCGTTGCGACAGTATTGTCTACTATCACAGGAACACCGTGTTTATGCGCTATTTTAGCTAAACGATTAATATCCACAATGTTGCCTGCAGGATTGCCGATAGACTCGCAAAAAATAGCTTTAGTGTTTCTATCAATCGCGGATTCAAACCCATCAAAATCATCATATGAAACCAATTTTACCTCTACACCTTGTCTAGGTAGAGTATGTGCAAATAAGTTGTAGGTACCCCCGTATAATTGGCTAGTGCTAACAATATTGTCCCCCACTTGTGTGAGGCATTGAATTGCATAGGTAATTGCAGCCATACCGGACGACACGGCCAAAGCGCCTATGCCGCCCTCCATTGCAGCAAGGCGCTTTTCCAATACATCATTAGTTGGATTCATAATACGGGTGTAAATGTTGCCCGGTACCGCAAGGTTAAAAAGGTCAGCACCATGCTCTGTATTGTCAAAGGTGTATGAAGTGGTTTGGTAAATGGGAACAGCGGCAGACTTAGTGGTTTGCTCTGATGTATAACCTTCATGTAACGCAATAGACTCTAATTTCACAAAATTCTCCCTAAATAGTGCATAAAATATAAGCCCTTTTGTCGTGCCACCAGTGCTGAACTCCTCATCGTTTAGGGCACAACAAGCTTATCGATAAATTTTAAACAAAGAGAATGTAGCATATTTTTTATTCTATTAAACAATTGATAGAGTCGGCACTAGTACGATAGAAATAATGGAATACTCTAAATCGGTTGATTAATTATGATTAGAGTGATGTATGAAGCGTGATCTGATGCGCTCCTGCATCTCGAAAAGGGTATAGTTACAATGATATGAAGACACTTGCAGTTGTGGAAGAGCAACTGACATCACTGCCTGGAATTAGTTGACCATAACTCCCAATATACGCCCTGAGCTTTGGACAAAGCTGAGCACTAAATTTACGAAAGTGTTTAAAGGCTCAGAAGGTAAAACCGCTGCTCTAACTTAACTCAGAGTAGAAATTACTTTCTTCGCCAGTAATACTTATTTGAATACTCGACTCAACTTTCACCAATTAAAAGTTATCAGGTCATCTCCAAAAAATCCGACCATAAATAAAAATTTGAGCAATGTGTCTCGCCACATATAGTGACTATGAACGAATGATTTTTGTATCCATGCTATTGGTGTGCTCATTAAATATACAGGCAACGTAGCCGAGCGGGTTATTATTGCGAGGCACATTTGAAAGGCCTGAGATGCAATAAGGGAAATTCCGTTTGAATTGTTACTTTTCTATTGATTTATGTTTGCTGCTCACTTTTATTAAATGGTGTATTTGCACCTTATAAGTTTGCAAACCTGCATTAGCAAACTTTGAAATGGGCAAAGACGATTTAGCAGATATTCAGAATTGAAATAAATTTAACAATAAATATTTCATTACATCATAGAGTGTTGTAATTATTGACTTTTCTAATCTTGTTTATTGATGTGCTTTTATGTATATTGCGCGGATTTAAATTAACAAAGTTGGTGGTTATTTCCTCAATAACTACATTTTATCGCGGTGATTTTTGCAAATTTACGATCATGTCTATGTCAATATTGGTTAGAACAGGCTTTATTATTGCGAATATTTAAAAGGAGTCTTACGCATTGATTAGCGTACTACACAAACCTAAGTTACTCTATGCAATCGCTATTTTGTGCTTTATGCAAATGACAGCTTTTGCCTCAATAGCACATGCTAAATCTGGCAACTTATTTATGCCTATCGGTTTATGGGGTCAACCAGTCATGGTCCCAAGGCCTATTAGTGCCAGTGAATACAGCGCAAAAATCATTGCCGATAATCAAGGGCGACTGCTTACTTGGTCTGCAGCTCTGAGGGCTGAAAAGTATGCGATTCAAGTATTAAATGAAAACGGTCAATGGGAAAATCTACTATACACCACTGAGAATTCGGTCAGGCTTGATGACAGGTTTAACGACTTTGCACAAGTTCGAGTGGCTTTGTGCTATCGCAGTAGCTGTTCACGCATCGCCTCTGGCAGTGTAGTTCAAAACATATTTGATACTAAATATGCTGAACTGACTGCATTAGTACCTGACAACGCATCATTTATAAGCCCTAGCGCACCTCGTGTAGATAACGTTGGCACGATCAAAGGCGGTGCAGGTGTAAGTGGTGGCGGAGCAACATATTCTATACCTATTGAATTAACTGCTGGACGTGCTGGCATGCAACCGAAAGTATCATTGAGTTATTCTTCGCGCTCAGGTGGTGGATTAGCGGGTAAAGGATGGTCATTGTCGGCAGGCTCTGCAATTACGCGCTGCGCTGCTACCTATGCACAAGAAGGCTATAGCCAAAACCCACAATATAGTAACAGTGACAGGTTGTGCTTAAATGGCCAAAAGCTTGTGGCCGTCAGCGGTCAATATGGCCAAAGTGGCACTCAGTATAGAACTGAAATGGACAGCTTTGCACTTGTGACGCAAAGTGGCGCTTTGAACTCAAATTCTAGCTACTTTATTGTAAAATATAAAAATGGCCATGTGAGTGCTTTTGGTGGTTCCAGCAATAGTCGTGATATCCGTAGTCAAAGTAAAGGGCCATACGCTTGGCTAATTGACTACACACATGATGCAACCAAGAAAAACTTTATTCATTACAATTATGTAAGTTACGGTAATAATGAAAAACTGTTGGATAAAATTAATTACACCGGTAACAGTAGCGCTCATGAAGGGCTCCATAATATCCATTTTGAATATGAACAAGCCACTGATCCAACCACCAAATATCACCATGGTGTGTCCTATGAAAACACACAACGACTTAAGCGTATTACAACAAAACATAACACGCTTCAAACTCGAGAATATACACTAGCCTACAATACTAGTCAGGCCTCAGGTTTAGACCTACTTGCTTCTGTTGAGTTGTGTTACGGCGCAACAGGTAGCTATTGTTTACCTAAAACCACATTTGATTGGGCAGACCAAGCAACTAAGGTAAGAGGTACGTTTGTTAATATTAACGCTGGGAAGAGCATCGCGGCGGTATTACCAAATGGCGATCGAAACGGCGACGGTGCAAGAGATTGGCCTGGTTTTTATATTGACGCTGAAGGTAATACTTCAAGTAATACCCACCCTTTGACGGATTGTGAATTTTCAGGTACCAGCGGCGAAAAGGTAAACTGCAACTCCCAAACTGCAGATTACAACTTAGATGGACTGACAGACGATTTTGACTTTGACGCAGGCTCATCTGGCTCTAAGAAAAAGCTGGTCCTTTATCGCAGTAATGCTAACGGCACTGCGACTAAGATCAATACTTATATTGAAATACCGCAGTTGTCTTCATTTTTACATGTAGGTGATATGAATGGCGATAGTTTACCTGACCTTGTAATCTACGAAAAAACAAACTCATATAGTGCTGACTCGATAAACTTCTATTACCACACTGGTAACTTTTCTTCGCCGTATTCATCGTCATATAAACAAAAACTGTTTTCTGTGAATAAACGTGCGAATACCGCAACACCTTCCGAATCTTACTCACTGGGTGGGGACTTTGATGGCAACGGCATTCCGGACTTCTATCGTGTATCCCACAGCTCCAACGATAGAGGGCAGGGAAAATTAGCATCAATTCAGCTCATGTCAGCTGATGGCAAACTTTTGACTTCATATTCTAAAGCCATAAATTGGGATGATGAAAGTGACTACACGTACAGGCACGAAAATGCATGGGGTCGCTACTATCGTTTCGCAGACTTAAATGGTGACGGGCTCAAAGACTGGTTTGGTTGGTACAAGCCAAGAACCAACGGCAGCAAACTGTTTGTTAGATATAGCACAGGGAATGGGTCTTTTACTGCCCCGGTTTATACGGGCTCGAGCGTGTTTAGTCGTACCTTTATTTTTGAAGAGCGTTTTGGCTTTGGTGGTGATAGAGAAAGCATAAGAAGCGCTAAAATACCTAAATACGGCGATGCTATTAAAGTAGCGGATATCGATGCCGATGGTAAAGAAGAACTGTTGATACCGAGCGGCATCAAAGTGAGAGGTTGTTACAACGTCCCTCACTACCGTTATCGTGGGGAAAGAATTACTGAGCTATGCGGCGAAGAAATTTACACAGGGACTGTTCCAAGCGGTGAAGGGCAAGTAAAGTCTGTTACTGGTAGTTATGATCGCAGTATCTATTCATTCTCAAAACTAGAATTAAAAAATGGCAGCTTCGTTAAATCAAGTACAGACTTTATCGGGTCTGTTTATCAGTCTGCAATGGTTGATGCGCAAGGTGATGGCCTACCTGATCTTGTGTTCAATTATGGTTGTGAGAGCGGCTCAGGTGGATCTTTTTGTCGCTTCTTAGATTCAACACCAACTGGTTATGCGCAAGGCAAAGTCAACGTTAGTCGCAACTATGGTACGGGCTCTGGCACCAATGGTAGTCGCTATCGTCCATTAGACTTGTTGAACTCAGTAACAAACGGGGAAGGCCTAAAAAGTGAATGGCAGTATCGTCCACTTTCGTCGTCTGTTAGCACAGGTATTACCGGGCTCTCAAAGCTATATCAGAGCGACAGGAGTATTACTGAAGGCTACCAAAACTTTACTTCTAGTATGTATGTTGTCAATGAGTTTAAACAAGACAATGGTATAGGTGGAGATTTCGTTCGCAGGTATGCTTATCGCGGTGCTTTGTTTAATAACCAAGGTAGAGGATTTTCTGGTTTTAGGGCAATAATTGAAGCGGACATTACCAAGGGGCTTATCACACAGTCTGAGTTCCGTCAGCACTTCCCATATACAGGCAAGCTAAAGAGAAAAGCAACATTTGCACTATCTGAATACCCTAAAAATGGTCGTCCTCTAGACCCAATTGAAGACCGAGCAATTAGCCAGTCAGAAACGTCCTGGATGGACAATGCAAACCATAGCATCTCAAATGTTTATAGTATTTATGCCAATTCAAGTTATGAAGTAACGCGTGATTTAGACACTAAGAACATACTTGTTGAAAAGCGCACTAAGGTGCATTCTATCGACAGAAATGGAAATATAATTAAGTCAGAGCAGAGCCTTGAAGATAGTAGTGGCGTGGTCAAAACAACCACTGTGAACAGGTATGAGGCCAATACCTCGGATTGGTGGTTAAATATACTAAGGAGCAGCGTTGTTACGAAAGAGTCTGTGTCAAGGCGAAACGCAAACGATCCATACAGCCAGTATGGAGGTAGCGAAAAGCCGTTAGATAGCAGCACCACAATCACTACGAGTTACAGTAACTTTAGTAGCGCTCGAAAAGCACAAAGAGTCGTTGTGAGTGGCTCGTCAGGCGCTGGTCACCGGACAGAATATCAGTTTAATAGCTATGGTCTGCCGACTAAAATCACTAAGACGGCTCGGATTTACAATGATGCAAGATGGACTGACCAAAGCCGCGTTCAGTCAATATCTTATACGCTCAATGGCACCTCAGCCCATGAGACCGGCTACTATGTTTTTGATGTAATCAATACGAAAGGGCACTTGGTTCGTACTATCACTGACCCTAAAACAGGTCAAAAAAAATTAGTTCATAAAAAAGTAAACTCAGCTGATTACCTAACCACGGACTATACATACGATAATTACTTGCGTCCATATAGCCAAAAAGTAGAGGGTTCTCCCACTGTCTACACTGCTGTGCAAAGGGCGGGAAGCTACGCACCGAGAGATGCCGTTAAGCAAGTCAGAACAGTTTCCGCTGGTGCGCCTGAGCAGGTGGCATTTATTGACAAGTTAGGACGTACCATTCGTACTATGGTCCTTGGTCAAGATGGTGCTTGGATTTTTACAGACGCTACCTTTAACGCAAAAGGGTATCCGCTATTTGAATCTCAGCCGTATAAATGGGGGCAAGTTAAGTACGGTGTACGCTTCGGGAATTATGACGTATTGGGCCGTGTTGACCGTAAAGTGACTGACCAGCAATGTAGTCCGTTTTCAAATGGCACTATGACCGCTGAATACGCTTACACTGGTTTTAAGACCGATATTAATGTGTCTGAGTCGTGCTATAACATTCACTTAGGTGAAATGAGCCGTAGCTATAACGGTCTAAACCAATTGGTAGAAACAGTTGACGCACTGGGCGGACGCACACGCTATGCCTACAATGGGCAAGGCCTGCCAATTGTGATACAAGATGCCAATGGGCACAATATTTTAGCCAAATATGACGCCTTTGGTAATAAACTCCGTGTTGTAGATCCAAACCAAGGCAGCACAAATATTGTAAGCAACGGATTTGGGGAAGTACAACGAGAAACACGCAGTAATTCTAAATCTGTGCATTACAACGTTGATACGTTAGGTCGCGTTATTAGAAGAAGTGCTACCGGTGAGAAGACCTATACCTACACCTTTGATACAAATTCATACGGTCAGTTGTCTAGTACCGCGGGCAATGGGGTTACGCACTCTTATAGCTATGATGGACTAGGCCGCGCTATTTCACATACGGTGAGCGGTGATAATCGTAGTTTTACAACGAAGACATTCTATGATGCAAATTATGGTCGTATTAAAGGGGTACGTTATCCAAATAACCTGACTTTGGAATATATTTATGACGACAAAGGATATCAGTCAGAAATTAGAAACAAGGCCAGTGGTTATCGTTTCCAACAGGTGACAGCACGAGATGTTTTTGGTGCGATTCAATCTCAAACTTTGGGTAACGGTTTAAAAACCAATACCTACTATAGCCGCCAAACCGGCCAAATGGTCGAGCACTATACCCATAAAAATAACACTAACCTGTTAACCATTCAGTACACCGCATATGATGGGTTTGGTAACCTAAAAGGCATGTCAGTAGCGTCGGGTAAACTCGGTGCGCGAAATGAATATGATGAGACCTATCAATACGATCATTTGCATCGTCTAAAATCAAATCAAATTCAAGGCTATACAACCATTAGCTATGATTACGATGCTGTGGGTAATATCACGAAAAAGTCTGACTATGCTACCGCCTACAATTATTCAACCCATATATCAGGCTACAGTGGTGGTGGTGCAAATGCGGTCAAGAAAGTATACAAAAACGGACGTTGGGTAGGCTTTAGTTATGATGGTCGCGGTAATATGATAAAAGGTGATGGCCTTAGCGCTGCGTCCTACAACGCCATGGATAAACCGACGCGTATTACTAAAAATGGGATCACAGCAGACTTTGTTTATGGTGCAGACCATATGCGCTTCAAGCAAGTTCAAGCGGGTAAAACCACCTATTATGCGGGCAAACATTATGAAATTGACGTTGAAGGTGGTAAAACCACAACGCGCGCCTACATTGGTGATGTTGCGGTTATTTCAACTAAATCAGGCGCAAGCCCGTATATTCGCTACCTGCATAAAGACCGCCTAGGCAGTGCAAGGCTTATCACCAATTCCAATGGTTATGTGGTTACTGAACGTAACTTTGACCCATTTGGTAAACCGCGTGCAGCATCGGGTGCTTTAAAGTTCACTGCAAAGTTAGATGATATTGATACAGCAAAAACTAGCCGTGGATTTACTGATCACGAGCATTTAGATGAATTAGAACTCATTCATATGAATGGCCGGGTGTACGACTATAATCTTGGTAGGTTTATGAGTGTTGACCCCGTGATTCAGTCGCCAGGAAACTCGCAGTCTGTTAACCCGTATTCATATATTATGAATAACCCGCTGGGTGGTACAGATCCGACTGGGTATTCATCGGCGTGTCAGTCAAATGGCACACGAGCTAAGTCTGAGCCTACAGCGGGTTGTTCTAACACAATGAATTATAGTGTTGGGGACAGTGACAAATTTTTTGTCGATGGCGGGAATTTGATTGTAGACGTGGGTGGTAAAGGCGAGAACTTTATAAAAGTAGATACCATGAAGCGCAGTGGCGCAAGTGGTGTAGTTCAAAATATTGACTTAGTTAATGGAACTGTAACCTTTGATTTAGGGTCTCAGGAGAGTATCGCTGCTGAGAGCAGTCATAGTGAAAGAAAAACTGATAATTTACAAGTGGCTGGTGGGGACAGCAGTAAAATCACAAAAAAGACAAAACGTAAAACAGTCAAAACTTTAAGAAGTATAGATGGCGAAAGTGAAGAGGATTTTCTTATGCGTCTGAGTAGTGAGGTATATAATTTATCACAAGAAACTAGCGTAGAGCATTGTGCAAACATATGCACTTCGGGTGACAAATTTTCTGCTGTAATTGCAACCGACGGCACACCATTGCAATGTGGAGTTGCTACCAGCTCTTGTTCATCATCAAATGAGGTCCCTCTAGGCAAAGCAATACATGCGCACGTTAAGCGATTCAAGATTACTAAAGAGTTGAGAAAAATGTATCCTAATGTCTGGAGCTCCATGCAAAGAAGAGGGACCGCAGACATAGACGATTTTTCACGAAATGACAAACAGTTTGTAAAAGGTGGAACTGGGTTATATTTGGCAACACCAGATGGCTACAAATATCTACCACCTACAAAGAAGGAATAATCGAAAATGAAACACAGTATATTCTGGATGATCATTTGTTTGGCAGCCGTCAGTGGTATTTCTTACGCAACTCAACACGAGAAATCGAATTTTTCATATACAGGTATTCCAGACATTTATGTAGAGCTTAATGAAATTCATTTAGTTGATGTTAACAGGGTTAAGTATTCTGTGTACGTAAACGAAAACTTCGGTTTGAGTAAAGTGGCTATATCAAGCAACAAGGGACTGGTTGAAGTTAAAGGACGATGTTTCAAAGATGTTCACTTTCCTGACTTACAATCTCTTAAAGTGTCTAAAAGAGTTGCACAAGGAAGTTCGGAGGTAGACGCAACTACTTTCAAAATGGATTTTCATTATTTTGGTGACAAGAATGATGCCTTATCTGAAAATGTTGAATTTCAAGACTGGAGTATAAAATTACTAGTTACAAATGATCTATCAGCCAAGATAGAGGTAAAAGGTAGCACCCGTAAGGTATCAATTGAGTGCGAAGTTAGCACCACTAGATAAATGGAATACTTATGAATACTTATGACACCCACGTATATTTATACATAAATTCAAAAGTCGCCTATGCTTTAATAAAGGTTGAAGTTTAGGCGGATTTTTTATGGCAATCGCACGCAAAAGGCAAGTTAGCTTGGTAGATACCAAGTACTATCACTGCATATCTAGATGTGTAAGACGGGCGTATTTGTGTGGAGAGGATAAAGCAACAGGCAAATCTTATGAACACAGAAGGGGGTGGGTTGAAGAGAAGCTATTACAGCTTGCTAAGGTGTTTTGTATTGATGTATGTGCTTACGCAGTAATGAGTAACCATACGCATATTGTTTTGTATGTTGATGATAAAAAAGCGAAACGACTGAATGATAAAGCCATTCTAATTCGTTGGCATAAACAGTTTAAAGGGACTTGGTTGACTCATAAGTTTATCAATGGCGAGCCACTGACCAACTCAGAGCGTTGTTTACTGTCAGTACTAGTGAATACTTATGACACCCACGTATATTTATACATAAATTCAAAAGTCGTCTATGCTTTAATAAAGGTTGAAGTTTAGGCGGATTTTTTATGGCAATCGCACGTAAAAGGCAAGTTAGCTTGGTAGATACCAAGTACTATCACTGCATATCACGATGTGTAAGACGGGCGTATTTGTGTGGAGAGGATAAGTCCACTGGCAAGTCTTATGAACACAGAAGAGGGTGGGTTGAAGAGAAGCTATTGCAACTTGCTAAGGTGTTTTGCATTGATGTATGTGCCTATGCCGTGATGAGTAACCATACGCATATTGTTTTGTATGTTGATGATAAAAAAGCGAAACGACTAAACGATAAAGCCATTCTAATTCGTTGGCATAAACAGTTTAAAGGGACTTGGTTGACTCATAAGTTTATCAATGGCGAGCCACTGACCAACTCAGAGCGTTGTTTACTGTCA
>NZ_AUXS01000053.1 GCF_001625565.1 Pseudoalteromonas luteoviolacea NCIMB 1944 | reverse complement strand
TTTGCCCAGATAGCTCAGTCGGTAGAGCAGAGGATTGAAAATCCTCGTGTCGGTGGTTCGATTCCGCCTCTGGGCACCATTATTTGAGTGTGCCGACTTAGCTCAGTTGGTAGAGCAACTGACTTGTAATCAGTAGGTCATCCGTTCGACTCGGATAGTCGGCACCAATTATTTATATTAGCATTGCAGATGGTTTACGTTATTAAGCCGTTTGGAATTGTATTAAAAATCCCCAGTGAGTTTTTAATACGCACAGAAAATTATTTTTCCATATAGCTCATTCGGTAGAGCCCTTTGGAATCGTATTGAAAATCCTCAGTGAGTTTTGATACACAAGAAAATTTATTTGCCCAGATAGCTCATTCGGTAGAGCTCTTTGGAATAGTATTGAAAATCCCTAGTGAGTTTTGATACACAAGAAAATTTATTTGCCCAGATAGCTCAGTCGGTAGAGCAGAGGATTGAAAATCCTCGTGTCGGTGGTTCGATTCCGCCTCTGGGCACCATTCTTTTTGAGTGCCGACTTAGCTCAGTTGGTAGAGCAACTGACTTGTAATCAGTAGGTCATCCGTTCGACTCGGATAGTCGGCACCATCTTCTTACCCTCTCATCAATTTTAGCTAATTCTATAATAGAAACCTTTCTTAATGCCTGTTGTTATTTGATGGCTTTTAAATGATTAGAACATCTCTTTTCCATTTGTTAGGATTAATAGATGCGGGTAGAACTCACCTTCCTAGACGTCAGTTAGTAAAACATTCACTTATTTGTTCTACATCTGTATTTTCACCATGGTAAAGGTGCTTTGTGAACAATCACGGAGCAGACCTAATATCACGAAATTTCATTGTAGAAGTGTAGAATTGAAGGCAAATAGTTAAAAGTAAAGTCTATGTCGATAAAACCAGAAGAATATGTTGTTGATGCATGGATAGCATTGCTGCGAGCGAAAGAGCATTCCCTCAATCATGTAGAAAAGTCTTTTAAGGAAAATGGCTTACCCCCATTTTTTTGGTACGATGTCTTGTGGGAGTTGGACAAAGCCGGCGAAAAAGGACTCAGACCCTTTGAAATTGAACAAGGGATGTTGCTGCCGCAATATGGACTATCTCGGCTTTTGGCTAGAATGGAAAAAGCTAGTTACGTTGAAAGAGTGCCATCACCAAAGGATGGCCGAGGTCATCAGGTTATCATCACAAAGCTAGGTAAAGAGGTTCGTAAAGATATGTGGGAAGTTTATGCAAATGGCATTCAGTCTACTATCGGTGAAAACTTTAATGAACAAGAGTGCAGAACAATCCAAACGCTTTTAACTCGGCTTTATCGCCAATAAGATCCATTGTGTACAGTTGTTAGTTGAGTTAACTAAGTTGCGTAGGTCAAAGAAAAATGGCGTGCTCAATTACAAGAGTTAGGTGACACCACAAAGGATATATTGTTGTGTCAGCTAAGCTAGCTCTACGTCCCCTATGCTATACCATGCAGAAAAAGTTGAGCTTATTGCCATCTAAATCACGGAAGTAAGCGCCATAGAAGTGATCTCCTCTGGGCCCTGGCGCCCCTTCATTGGTTGCTCCCAACTCTAACGCTTTCGCGTACAACATATCTACTTGTTGCGGGTTTTCAACAGCAAGTGCGATCATAACGCCATTTCCAATGGTGGCTGTGTTACCGTCAAAAGGTTTGGCAATGGAAAACTTTGGTTTTTCTGGATCTATTGACCAAGAAATAAAGGTCTCGAATTCCATAAACCTTGTTGCACCAATCTTCGCCAGTAATTCATCATAAAATTTGGCCCCTTTTTGCAAATCATTTGTGCCGAGTGTTACATATCCAATCATGTTTTTACCTCAATTTAGAATTTATCATTTGTATCTAACTATTTGTTTGAAAAGCCAATGGTAAAATTTGGTTTGAGAATGTTAGTACGCATTTCGATGATCTCTTGATATTCAGTGCAATTCCAAAAGTCTTCGAGATGTTGGCGAGAGGGAAATTGGATCATGCTCAACCCAGTTTCAGCGGGCCAGCAGCCCTCGAAAGTTGAGATGCTCGAAGCGTTTGCTCCTGCAATGATCAACTCACCACCAAACTTCTTTAAAATAACATCAGCTATTCGAGCATAAGTGCCAAACCCCTTCATATTTTCTGACTGACTAAAACTGAACAGCAGGTAAGCCGCTTTATTTTTTAACATCGGAGTGTCCTCATTTTTAGAAAAAGTGCCGTTCTCACAGATAAATCTGAAGAACTAGTACCACTGAAGGTAATGCCATTCAAAGTTATGTGAACAAGCATCGGTGACAAATAGATCAACATTTTCAATGGTTGTTTATGTGTTGATATGTGATTTATCCACCGTGGAAAACTGAATACACCATACGCTCTACATGTTGTGGTAGGTCATTGTAGTTTCGTAGGTCTTTGTATTTTGGAAGTTTCACTTGCTTTGGTAGCGTATTGGCTATATCCATAGTCGCGATAGCATCTTTTTTCATCGCTTCTTGTACGGCCGGCTCCACTGCATTAAATAGGTCATTGTAAAAATCAGCTGCTACTTGCAGGTGTTTGGGGTCCATGCTTTTTGAATGAGCTGTAATTGCGAATTTAGGCTCAAAGGAAACCAATGCGTTGAGCAGTTTTCGGCCACCTAAGTAATTAGTATCTGCAATGAATGCTCCTTGGGTAATGGCGTCAACTTCATACAAGTCAGCCGAATAAACAACCTGCTCATTTGGCAAGTGTATAGCAATCATGCCTACCCCATCAGCAGCACCAAAGTGTAATAGGTTGATAGTTGTTTCCCCTACCACCAGGTTCGTGTTGTCGCCAACATAATGATGCACTGTTTTGGGAGCTTGTCCTGTCACATCCAAGCGGAAAATTGAGTTTGTAGCTTGATGTGCATAGATTTCCGCATTGGGAAATACTTCTGTGCCGCCTACGTGATCATAATGTTCGTGTGACAGTACGATTTTTGTTACTGGTAATGGAGTTAACTTTGAGATAGTCGACTTGAGCAAGATCGCACGTTGTGTATTAGCAGGATCTGTGATCAGTACTCCCTTGTCGCCTATTATAATTAACGATTGATAATGGAACAGAAAAACTGAATAAACGTTATCTGATAACTTTTGAACGCTCGCTTCTTTTGCAGATATCTGCAAAGCGTAAGACAAAGTAAACAGAGCAAACATAATTTGAGCCACGTATTTCATGATAAATCCTCGAAAAGTTGCATCTACACCAGCTAAATTTGGGAAATAGATGCAAGTGCATGTAAAGCTGGAATGTACATGCAGGTGCATCTATTTGCAAGTGAAAAAGAAAATAGACAAGCATCAAATGACGCTTAAATCCGAGTTGAGTACCAGTAAATATATGTTTGAGCAAAAAAATCGGAGTCGAAATGGGGCGAAATTGATTTTTTAAATGGTACTGCACATACTCTGAATCAGGTATGGCTTGCTTTACATAGCAAGAAATCTATTAAAGTGCGTCTGAACGCTGTCGTGGGCGGTTTACTAAAATTCAACTAGTATTTTATTAAGTGCTCGAGTTAGGTAGTATCAGATCATTGTGGGCGTTAAATGCACAGGATTGATCTTTGACCCTTAGTATGGAACAAATTGAGATATTTACGATCCCTAGTCCGTGTAAAGGGATCTGTGAAGTTAATAATCGCGGTTACTGTAAAGGGTGCTTTCGCAGCCGGGAAGAGCGTTTTTGCTGGAACCAGATGACAGAGCATCAAAAAAGAATAGTTGTGGATTTATGTCAACGGCGCAAAAAGCGCATTATGGCAAAGAAGAATGCTCAACAGCTTGATAACTCGGCTGAACCACAAGATAAGCAAGATGATTTGTTTAAATTCGATATTTAGCCTTGAGCACCTCAATAACCCCCTTTTTCTCTAGTTTTTCTAATGTATTCTTTAATTTAGGGATCAGTGCTTTATGTTTTTGGTGAAGGTAGTGGAAGCTATCTATGGTCATAAGGTCATCAATTTTAAGTGTATCAATATCCATATATGGCAAGTGTTCTCTTAGGTGAAAGTCAACAATAAGTGCTCCTTGCACTTTTTTTTGCATCAGTAAGTTGAGCTGAGCAGCACTGCTTTTAACTTCAATGAGTTCGCCTTTATAACTTTGTTCCATCATGTACTGATAAACGACTAAATAGCCACTTTGTACCACCATAGATTCTATCTGATTGAATGAGCAAGTTGTACAATGGCTTATTAGCTGTAGATTGAAGGAGTAAAGTGGAAAGTCTACGTACAACAAGTTGGCATAACTATCTGTTACGCCAGCGATCCGCCCGAGCTGTCCATCCAGCTCACCTTCGTTGGCTGCGATCAACGCACTTTGTCTGTCAAAATCAATTAATTCTAGCTTATGGCCTATGTCTTTATACGCCAAACTCAAAAGTTCTATTACATAGCGAGCTTGTGGGGTATCTGCAGGGCGATTGAAGTAAAGTGTTTGTGCGTGAGACAAAGTGCATTGCGATAATAAAAGTATCCATAATATTTTGATATTTCCCACATATTTCCCCTAAAATGCAGTTTTCATTGAGCGTCTTGCTTCGGTCCAATAAAAGTCGAATTGATTACCCTGCAACAATTAACTTTGTAATTCAAGACTGCCGCTGTCTAGTACATATATGATACACTGTTTTTATAATTTTCAATAATTGTACAGTACGATGTCATATAACCTGTGTAACCTCTCCCGAGCCGAAAAGTATCAAGTTCAACTGGAATATGAAGCGTCTTTTTGGGCGTATCAGATTAAACGCGGCAAGAATACGCGAGAAGCAATTTATGATGCTATCAATAGTCGCCCTTTATCGGAACGTGACACACTAAAGGCGAAATTTGAGCAATACTTGGGACTTATGTTAGTTTAGTTATGCAGTTGAGTTGTTATCGTTTGCCTGAAATTCAAACGCCATTGGTTAATAAGTTTTATCAGGCTAACAGAGTACGTGGAAGGGCAACCAAACAAGACACGGTATGGGTTACTAAATCATCAGAGTTGATTGCAGCCTGTAGAATTCAACAGGTGGAACAATATGCTTTTTTGTCTACCGTTTTTGTCGCTTCAGCTTATCGAGGACAAGGTGTTGCGAAGCGCTTGCTGCTCTGTGCGATTGAATCGCAAGAATGTGTTTACACCTTTGCCTATCGCACTGTTGCACCTTTGTACTCACAACTCAATTTTGTTGAAATTGATCAACTGACTTTACCTACAGTCTTGCAGGAAAAGTTTGTGAATTACACGAATCAAGGCAGAGAAATTATCGCAATGTGTTTTCAAAGGACTGTTCACACATGAAGTATATCGTCACTTTTTTGATTATCATTTTTAGCGCAGTGTGTACCGCACAAGTATCTCGCATTTCTCCCGCAGAAGGTTTATCACAAAGCTATGTTAATACGCTGCTCTTTGATAAAAAGGGCTATTTGTGGCTGTCTACTGAAGGGGGGTTAAATCGCTATGATGGTTATCAGGTGCTTGAAGTCATGGGCCCAAATAAAGCCCTTGATAAAATGCAAATCGACCGGATTTATCAAGACCCAACAGGTAAAATTTGGATAGCCTCGGGCCGAGCTGGGTTATTTAGCTATCACCCAGAAAAAGATCATTATAGACAGTATATAAAAGCGCCAGCTTCTGAACTTGACTACATCCAAAATAGTGTTTTTCAAATGCTTGAAAAAGGCCCTAATGAATTGTGGCTGGGGCGCACTAAGAATGTATCAGTATTGAACAAAGAAACGGGAGAGATCACCGAAGTCATCCCTATTCCTGGTATGACCGAGCGCAGTCTTGTGCGCGGGCTATTGCAGTTTGAAGATATTTTGTATATTGCAACGACCGAACAATTATTTGCCTACCATATTCCAAGTGCAAGGCTAAAGCCACTAACACATATCGATGATCCTGAGCACCCATTTCAGCTCAATACTAAATCACTATTATTACTGGATGACTCAACTTTGCTTGTCGGTGCAGTTCTTGGTTTATACGAATTGGATATAGGTGAGCTACAAAGAGATTTTGAGGCAACACCAGCATATAAAACGGTACTGGAAGAGTTTAATATTTGGCATATGTTAAAGCAGCAAGCATATCTATTGCTTGGTACAGACAAAGGATTAATGCGTTTTGACCCTCAAACAGGCCTTATTGAACCGGATAAACGTCTGACGCAAAGTCGATTTTCGATATCAGATAGCAGCATTATTCATTTAAATGAAGACCAAAATGGTGGAGTCTGGGCTGCTACCCGTACTGATGGCGCATTTTATTTGCCGCCAGATAATCATATTTTTGATAACGTACAAAATGATTCGATTTATGGTGAGTTTTCTCATGGTGCAGTGTGGGGAATTGTGGAGTTTCAAGGGTATATTTGGGCTGCCACAAGAGATGGTTTAACGCGATATGATCCGCAAACACGAGAAGCAACACCACTCCTTCAAGGCTATATGGGCGAGAGCTTTTTACCCGAATTCTCGATATTTGAATTGTTCCCATACCAAGATAAATTGTGGCTTATCAGTAACCGAGGTCTGTTTGTTTTTGATCCCAAAACAGAGACTGTTTCGCGTCCAAGTGCACAAAACCTAGAGTCAACGGAAGTGCTAGCAGGGTTTGTTAAAGGCGCCGTGTTAGTTGAGCCTGGATTGCTTTATTTTGTCGATGGGAATTCAGGCTTTTATTTGTTCAATATGAATAATGGTATTTTAGAGCCTCTGGGGTCGAGCTTTGCGCAGTTTGATCCCTTCTTAAGCTATGGTTTTTTCGAACCGCTTTCAAGTCACCCATCTGAGCCGGTGTTTTATAGCGAGGGGCGGCTATTTAGATACAATCATACACTGCACAAGTTGACTCAGATCTATCAGGTACCAAAAGCGCACAAACAGTCGGCTGTTGATCTGCTAAGTTATACCATTGATAAAAATAACGTGCTTTGGCTATCATTTGCTACTCATGGGCTAGTTCGACTGACTGCTGATGGGTATAAACCACTGCCACTGCCTGCTGACTCACTGTCGGTGACCAATTTCATCTTATATGAAATGCAACAAGATAAAGCTGGTATGATTTGGATGTCCTCTCATCAAGGGATATGGCGGCTAGATCCTGATAATTTTCATCTCCAAGGGTTTACCATCAATGATGGCTTGATGAGCAATGAATTTAATAGTGGCTCATCGGCAAAATTAGCGAATGGTCATATTGCTTATGGTTCATTGCAGGGGATCACGATATTTGATCCCGAAGTTAACCGCCCTAATCGTCCTCTTTTGACCCGTGTCAATATTACCAATGTCGATTTAATGTCACGAGATCTCAAACCCGCAGGATTAAAATCGTTTTCTTCCATTGATTTGAATCACGATGATATTGGGTTGGAAGTGTCATTTTCTGCAATGGCTTTTACTGCGCAAGAACGCATTGTTTATGAATACCAGCTTTCCGGCGAACAAAGAATTTTAAGTCGCAATAGTAACCGTGTTGTATTCCCAAAACTAAACCCTGGTTCTTACCGTCTCAAAGTGTGGGCTAAAGATCCACTGACAGGTGATTATACTCAGCCAGCGGAGCTTAATATTCGCGTTAAATATCCAATTTGGCGTTCACCGGTGGCGCTAGCCTGTTACTTAATATTAGCCAGTGGTCTATTCGCTCTATGGGTGCATAGGAAAAATAGAGTCGCGCAATTACTAATGGAGGCCCATAAGGAGACCAGAAATAGTGAAACGCGCCTTAAAATGGCATTAGAAGGCAGTAACTCAGGTGTATGGGATTGGCAATCTGGTTCAAATTTGGTCTACCAGCCCAGACTGGTAAATGAACTTGGATACAAAAACGACTACATCAATCTAGATGACTATTTAGAATTGATCCACCCACAAGATCGTGCGCTTTTTCGAATCGAGTGGCTAGAGTTTGTCTCTACCGCGAAGGGCTATATTGATTGCACATACCGTCTTAGAAATCGCGTAGGACAATGGCGTTGGTACAAAGATTACGGCAAAGTTATGGCGTGGCGAGAGGCTGTTCCTATGCGCGTTGCTGGTACTTACACAAACTTAACTCGCGAACGGGTATTTGAAGAGCGTGCAGCACTCTTTGGCGAGGCGTTCGAGCAAACCCGAGACTGGGTTATGATTTTCGATAAGCGTTTTCGTATATTAGCATGCAACAAAGCGCTTCAGGATGCGTTTTCCGTCGAAGCCAATCCTTTATCCAGTACCAGTGTGAGTCTAGGTTTAGAGCGTCATGTCAGGATGCATTATCTGCGCACCATGAGTAAGTTGTCTGAAGAAGAGTATCATAGTGCTGAAGAGGTTTTACGCTTGCCGAGCGGTGAGGTAAGGCATGTACTGGTCAAGATCACAGCAACATTGGGGCAAAATTATATCATTGTCCTCACTGACATCAGCAAACAGAAGCGCACAGAAAAAGAGCTTTACCAATTAGCCAATTATGATGCACTGACTAAACTGCCCAACAAAGTGTTATTTATGGACAGGGTGCAACATGGAATAGAGCAAATCGGAGGGGCGGATCACTCCTTGGCAATATTGGCGATAAAATTTGGAAGACTGCAGCGTTTGGCTGATACATTTGGTGAGGACTTTGTATTAGCCATTATTCAACAGGCTGCGACAACACTGCAATGTTGTTTTAGAGAAGTTGATAGTTTAGCAATTGGCCAAGAAAAAGACTTTTATATCTTGATGGAGCACTTGGACTCAGTTGATGCTGTGACCCAGTACGTACATTGCCTGATGGCTCGGTTTGAAGAGGGTATTCGAGTCCATGAACAGGAAGTTGATATAGATGTATTTGTCGGAATTGCACTCTTTCCGAATGACGCATCAGATGCTTTTGAGCTCAACCAGGCAGCAGAAATTGCGCTAAGCCATGCTAAAAAGAGTCCAATTAGTTACTTTCAATATTACCACCAAGATATCAATCAACAAGCAAAACGGCATATTGAAATCGAGCGGCGCTTAAACGCAATCCACAAAGATGAATTGTTGTGCAATTATTATCAGCCGATACTCAATGCGACCCGAGGTCATATCGAAGGTTTTGAAGTGTTGTTGCACTGGCCCGATGATAGCAGTGTGAGTGCACAAGAGTTTTCGACGGCTGCTGAGAAAACAGGGTTGGGTATTGATTTGATATTGCAAACGATAGAACGGGCTTTGATAGAGCTAAAAGTGTGGCATTTAACTTGGCCAGATCTCTATATATCCGTCAATCTATCGGCGCAGGCTTTGCACTATGATGGTTTGGTCCAGCAGGTGCAGCATGCACTTGAGAAAACCAATTTACCCGCGAGTTGTTTGGTGTTCGAAATATCGGAATCGGTGATGATGGAAAATGTCGCCGACTCCATTGAGCGTATGCACTTGCTCAAAACACTTGGTTGTCGTTTATATATGGATGACTTTGGTACTGGGTACTCTTCTTTGATGTATCTTACCCAATTCCCGGTGAGTACCTTGAAGATTGATGGTGGATTCATCGTCGATATTGGTAAAAACAAGGATCACGAGAGCATTATTCACTCCACCTTGTCTCTTGCGCATAGCTTGGGCAAGTACTGCGTTGCACAAGATGTAGAAAACATCGAGCAATTGAGGTTTCTCCGCATGCTAGGCTGTGAGCGTTTTCAAGGCTTTTTATTTAGTCCGCCTTTACCTGGCGATATGATCGCACATTTAATGGAGAACACTTGGCAAGAAATGTTTGATAGTTAGAGCTTTTCTCCGCAGTGTCTACAGTAAAGACTGTGGGAGCGCTCAGAGGTCATCAACTTAATCGCTTGATGAGCCTCTGTTGCGCTAAGGCCCAACTCCACTCGCAGAGCTTCGAGATGCTCTGCTTCTGCGTCATCGAGCTTTCCGTCAACCAAGGCGTGTAATACGGCTTCATGAAATGCATCGCGGCGCTTGCGCAGCTGGTCAGCAAAACTTGATGCGAGCAGTCCGGTTGGGATCGCAACCATGCCCATACTGAGCAAAGTAATCACTCCGCCAAAAAATCGCCCAAGAGGCGTAATGGGCACTACATCTCCATAACCAACGGTGGTCAACGTCGCCATAGCCCACCACATTGCAGCTGGAATTGATCCAAATTTTTCAGGTTGGACATCATGCTCAATTAAGTAAATACCGCACGACGCGACGATCAGTACTAATGACATAATAAAAAATGCTGCCATGAGTGAGCTGGCTTCTTCCTTAAAAGCAGCTAAAAGTAGTTGCATAGCACGTGAGTAGCGTGTGAGCTTAAAAATGCGCATCAACCGTACTACACGCAAGAACCGTAGATCGAAAGTAAAAAACACCATGAGTAAAGTCGGCAATATGGCGACTAAGTCTATGACAGCCAAAGGAGAGCGAATATAGCGTAAGCGAATTATAAAGTGACTTTTTGTATCATCTTTGAAATTGAGTTTATCAACACAGCACCACAGTCGAAGCAAATATTCAACACAAAAAATGCTCACGGAGATGACCTCAATATAAAAAAACGCGAGGTAATACTGTTTAGCGAGTTCAGGCACTGACTCTAGAACGATAGCGACCACATTAAAAATAATGAGTGCGATTAAAAAAATATCTAAGCTGTGGGCTATTTTCCGATATTTTCCACTGCCTTCTAGTATTGCTGCCGTTTTTTGTCTCAGTGTTAAACTCATGCTTTTCAATCACTAACTGTTATTTTGAAGTGGTAAAGTCATAATAGCTGCACCTTCTTCAAAGTCTCGTTTCACATTGAAGCCAAGGTGCTTGGCCAAATTGATCATGCCAGTATTTTCAAATAGTGTGATCCCCTCAATACTTTCGACCCCTTTTTCTCTACAGTAATCTATCGCCGCATTCATCAATAATTTACCTAAACCAAGGCCTTGTGAATCAGAGCGTACAATGACAGAAAATTCAGCTTGGATATTATCTGGATCCATTAAAACCCTAGAAACACCTAGCGTACGAAATGCGCTTTTATAGCGCTCGCTAATGATAAAGGCCATTTCGCGGTCGTAGTCTATTTGTGTCATTTTCGCGAGCTGGTCGTGAGTAAATTGGGGTAATTGACCAAAAAAACGATTGTATCTGTCCTCTTTGGTGAGCGATTGGTCAAACTCTTGATGATTGCGTTCATCCTCTGGCTTAATCGGTCTAAGAGTCACTTCTTGGCCATTCTTTAGTGTTAATACTCGCTCTAACTCTTTGGGGTATGGCTTAATTGCTAAACGCTTGCGGTGTGCTTTGGGCTGATAAGGCGAGAGTCCTATCTGGGCATCCAGCACTAGAAATTGACCTGAGCTTGCCAAAATAGGGTTGAGCTCCAGATTTTGAATATCCGGTTGCTCAACAATCATTTGCGACACTCTAGTGAGAAGGGCACATAAGCGATACTTGTCGACTTTGTCGGGCAGTGTGCGCTCTTTTAACACACCTTTATCATGGGCTGCGGCGATTAAGTATTTTGCTAGATTCATGTTTAATGGCGGGAGCGCGACGGCAGCTTGAGAGAAGTTCAACCCTGTTCCCGCTTCACCTAACAAGATAACAGGCCCTACATCAGGCTCTGTTTTTATTGCAATGCGCAGTTCCTGAGTGCCAGCTCTGGATGCCATTTTTTGTAGAGAAAACCCTTCAATCTCAGCGTCTGGGTAGGTTTTTTTGATCCGCAGTAGCATTGAAAAAGCAGTTTGCTCGACTTCATTACCATCATTCAAATTGAGTACGACACCGCCCACTTCAGATTTAGAAGGGATAGCGGAGCTGATCAGTTTTAATGCAACGGGGAATCCTATCTCTTCAGCTTGCTCTTTTGCTTCGCTGGGCGTAAGTGCAACTTCGGTATGAATACAATCAATGCCATAGCAAGAGAGGATCTGGCTAGCCGAGTGGGTCGATAGATATCGATGGTTGGTACGCAAATACCCATTGATTTGCAGCTTAGCTGCCTTACTATTGATAAGTTCATCTTGGATGATAGATTCAGGTGTTTGGGTCAAATGCTTTTGGTTTCTGCGATACGTAATTAGATGCATAAATGCACTAACCGCGCCCTCAGGGGTGCGATAGGTCGGTATGTTACTCAGTACACAAATATCTCTTGCTGAGCGGGCGGCTTCCTCGCCCATAAAGTTAGTCATGACAAAGGGCCTTGCCATTTTGGGAATTTTTTCGAGTGTTTGAGCAATGATTTTGGCATAGGCCGAGCTTGGCGCAAGTGCTGACGGTGTATGAATAATCAATAAGTTCTTCACCTCATCAGCCTTTAAAAGCACTTCTAACGCACGCTGATACCGTTTAGGTGACGAGTCACCAAAAATGTCGACTGGGTTGTCCGTTTGCGAGGATTGAGGCACGATCTCATTGAGAGCGCCGATAGTTTTTTCACTGAGTTTAGCGAGCTTTCCTGATCGCATTAACAGGGTGTCAACGGCCATGATCCCCGGACCGCCGCCATTTGTTAGTATGGTGAGTTGCTCCACCTTAAGCAATTTTGGATGCAACGCGAGTGTTTGAGTGGCCGCAAATAGCTCTCTTAAATCATTTACTCTAAGCATGCCTGCACGTTGAAACATCGCGTCGTACACTGCGTCATCGGAAGTTTTCCCTCCGGTATGATGATAGGCGGCTCGGGCGCCAGCGATTGTGCGGCCTGTTTTTATGGCGATGACGGGTTTGTTAAAAGCGGCTGCTCGTGCGGCGGATATAAATCTGCGCACGTCTTTGATATTGTCTATGTAAAGTAAAATCGCTGATGTTTTGCTGTCTCTTGCCAAGTAATCGAGCAGTTCGTCGAAATCAATGTCGAGGCAATCCCCTACAGAAATAAAGTGAGAAAAGCCAATGTGTTTTGTTTGAGCCCAATCTAAAATCGTTGAGCAAACCGCAGCTGATTGAGATACAAAAGCGAGTTTACCAGGTGAGGCGACAGTATGAGAAAAGCTTGCATTGAGTCCGATGTGCGGCAGGATCAACCCTAAACTGTTACTTCCCAAAAGTGTCACTTCAGCCTGCTGCGCGGCACTGTACAACGTGTGTTTTTCGGAATTACTTAAACCAGCAGCAACGATAATGGCATGTTTACAACCTCTGGTGCCTAGCTCTTGAATTAGTTTACATAGCGTATTTTTGTTAGTGCAAATTATGGCTAAGTCAGGTATGCAGGGTAGGCACTCGATATCTTGATAGGCGAGTACGCCATGCACCGCAGTATATTTTGGGGTGACTGGCATAATTGGCCCTTTAAAGCCACCTTGTAATAGGTTTTTCATTACGACATTACCAGCACGATTTGGGTTGTTGGAAGCACCAATAACAGCCACTGATTTAGGGTTAAAAAACTGGCCTATACGTCTCACACTCATGCGTACTCCTTTGATTTACCAATACCAAATTATGTGCCGGATCATGACTGTAACATGTTTGGATGAGATTTCGAGCAGATAAGTGTTTTACTTTGATCTCAAAAGCACTTTTGCGAAAAACAAAAGCGCTTTTGAGGTTTAGAGGTGAGTAGCTAGATTAGACTTTAAATCTGGACACATCTTCTTGCATCTTATGTGCGTCATATTCCAGCGCTTCGCAATTTTTACAGTTTTGGCAAGAGTCGACATAAAGCTGCTCAGCTGATACTGAAATGTTTGCGGCGGCATTTTCAACGCCCTGAACTGTCGCCATTTGCTCTTCTGTCGCCCCAGCTATTTGAATCACCATGTCGCGTATTTTATCCATGGCGTGTTTGTTATCGTCCATGCTTTGCTGTGCTTCTGTAATTCCTTCATACATCTGTTCGCTTAGCTCTAAGCTGGTTTGCATAGCTTGCTCAGAGTCGTGTACAAGGCTTTGTAAGCCATGGATCATGCGTTCAATTTCTACTGTTGAGTTTTGGGTACGTTTGGCCAGCGTACGAACCTCGTCAGCTACCACGGCAAACCCCCGTCCACTTTCACCGGCGCGGGCGGCTTCTATTGCGGCATTTAATGCCAGTAAGTTTGTTTGCTCAGTGATCCCACGAATAACAGATGTGACACTTTCAATTTCGCTGCTCGCTGAAGAAAGCTGATGCATCAGTTTACTGTTTTCATTGATATGTCCGGTTAGTTCAGACATGTTATGGTGGGCTCTATGCATGATATCGGAGCCTCGGGCCATGTTTTCATCTGCATCATTGACGTTGTTTTGCACAGCCACACTATTTTCTGCGATAAGTGACACTGCCTGTACCAGTTCACTAACTGCAACTTTAACCGCATGTGTATTGTTTTTTTGCTCTTCAATTGCTTGTTGGGAGCGTTTTGTCACCTCGACGGATTGGTGTGCACCATGTTCGACTGTCTCGCCTGTATGCTTAATTTCTCTAACGATGTCTGCGGTTGTATCTATAAACTGATTGACTGACCCGGCAAACTCCGTCACCTCATCACGGCCAGTCAAATTGATATGATGGGTTAAATCCCCTTCGCCATGACTAATGGTTGCCATATTTGCATTGGCCGCTTTTAATCTTCTGACAATATGCGATCCCTTCCAAAGCAATAGCCCAGCAATTATTGCTGTGAGTACTCCAGCTAACATCATGCCTTGGTTTTGCGCAGAAATAAGTTCATTGCTGATCCCCATCTCTATATCACCAGAGAGCTTATTCATAGTGCCTTCTACTTTGTGAATGCTCGAACGCAACTCTCCACGCAAGCCCGAATTGGCATCGAGACCGCGTTCTACCAGCGCTACAGTAAGCGCTCGCGCAGTATTTTCAAACAGCGTCAGGTCATTTTGCCCAGCGCTAAATTGATCTGAAAAGTAAACCTTCATGACGGCTAACTGCTGAGTGACTTCGTTTTTAGTAGACATATCGAGGTTTGTTTGGAAGTCATTTTCAAGTAACACTAATCGCAATGCTTTGCTCATCGCGGTAATATCGCCAATATTGGTCAGGGATTCGTGTAGGGCGATTTCGGCGTGATTAAATTCACCGCGCAGCCCTTGGTTCGGTGAGAGACCTATTTTTTTATCTAGCGCGACCAAGTTTCGTAGGTTTAACTCGTAGTTACTCAGATCTTTTTCAGCCACCACCAAAGCCTGTTGCAAGTGGCTGGGGAGCTGACCACTTAAAACCGTCATATTATTGCGCATTTGTTTAATTCGGGCATCGAACTTGTCGACGTACTTTTGCTGTTTGCGAAGTAAAAAATCTTTCTCATGGCGTCTTAGCATCAAAAGGTCGTTGCTGATCTCTTTGCTGGTTGCCAGTCTTTGCCCCAAATTGGCGATGTGAGTTGTTTCATACCAAAGCACGCCCACCATACAAAACAGTGCAATCATGACAAGAGAAGAAAGTAAAATGAAAGTGTGACGAATGGTCATAGTCTACTCCTTAGCTTTGATATTCCTATCATCAAAACTTAGAACAGAATTATAAAATTACCAATACGCAGTGAAATTTATTGAAATTATTTGTCCAACCACTTATTCATGGCTGCGTAACATGTGTTTATTTTACATTTTTATTACATTAATTCCCAAGTGAAACCCTTATATTGGAAGTTTCGTCAGGTGTTACTGTATTAGCGACATCATTGGCCATTTGGAAGCACGGTGACTATGTTCATATGACTTTTGCTGTGAGGTTTGGACGCTTTGTATCGCTGTAATTTAGAGGATCGGAAATTATATCTTGAAGGAGTACGGTAGAGGGGTATCCTATTTGTTCGATTGTTCATCCAGTGATGATGCGGTGGGGTTTAAAGGGGCGAGTCGGTATTGTGCCACCAATTTCATTTTCAAAGCAGGCTTTACAAGTGCTTCTGGCAAATAAAGCGTTTTTTACTGTAGTGAATTCTTTTCCAATCGAGGGCGTTTTCCCCTGTATGTTGCGATAACAGGGGGAAGCGTTTAATCAGTCAAAATTCAGGCCTATAACCTCTTTTGCAACAGTTTCTAATATCGCCAGCTCTCTATAAATAGATTGTCCTTTTTTGTCGCTATTAGCCAGTGTTTCACGGTTGTGCAAAATTGCATCTTTGATCGGTAACCAAACCGGTCGCATACCATTTGCTTGCTCGTAGGATTCCATTTGAGGCTCAGTGAAAGAGCCGCAAATATCGACGATAAAGCAGTGTGAGATAATATGTACATTGTCAAAATCTGGTTTGTACCAACTTTGATACTCTTCGTATATACCAAATGGCGAAATGTGGGTTATTGACTGGGCACCGGTTTCTTCTAGTAGTTCCCTGCTTAATGCGACTTCAATCTCTTCACCTTCGTCGACTCCACCACCAGGCAGTGTATAGTCGTCATATCGCGCTGTATAGAGAAGTAAAATTTCTTCTCCTCTGATTACGATTGCCCGCACGGCATGTCTAACAAAGTGGCTGCCAAGTAGGGGCACAATAGGCTCGCGGTTGAGTTGTTTCATAAATACGTCGTCATTTGAGAGTGCAAATATGCCGAGTTTATCATATTTGCACTCTAATCTGTGGGTAAGCTTAGAATGGAACAGGGTAAGTTTTTAAAATGGTGTCTATTTCTGCCAACGCTTCTGGTGGAAGTGGTTTGTCAAAAGCAATTATGTTTTCTTTTAGTTGTGCCATTGAGGTCGCCCCAATGATGGTTGAAGTAACGCCATCTACCTGATCACACCATGCCAAAGCAAGTTGTGCAGTGCTTAGATGGTGTTCATGCGCAACTTCTTGATATGCAGCGGTAGCTTGTTGTGAATACTGTGTATCTCTGAACAGTCCATTGCGTTGCATTAAGGTCCATCGGCTGCCTTCAGGCCTCGCACCACCTAAGTATTTGCCTGATAGCAATCCACCAGCCAAAGGAGACCAAGGTAAATAGGCGATGTCTTCATTGACGCAATTTTCTAGTAAGTAGGGCCAGTCTTTCTCGTGAAGTAAATTGAATTCATTTTGAATGGATACTGGTCGTTCTATACCGTGTTGCTCACACAAGTGTAAGTAAGTATTGATCCCCCATGGGGTTTCATTAGAAAGCCCCCAATGACGAATTTTCCCTTGATCTTGACATAGTTTTAAGGCTTCAAGGATATTACTCATTTCGTCGAGCTGTTGTGCTTTGCTGACGGCGTGTAGGTCTAACATACCGTGCCAGTGTTTACCAAAATGCGGTGATGTGCGATTTGGCCAATGTAATTGGTACACGTCTATATAATCTGTTTGCAGTCGTTGTAGCGATTGTTCAACAGCGTTGATGACTGCACTTTTATCGATAGGTTTTCCCTCTCTAATCCAACCGAGTCCCGCGCCCGCTATTTTTGTTGCCAAAATAACTTCTTGTCGTTTTTCTTCATGGCGTTTGATCCAGTCACCGATGATCAATTCGGTTTTACCATAGGTATCTGGTGAAGGGGGTACTGCGTACATCTCTGCGGTGTCTATAAAGTTGATCCCCTGACTCAGCGCGTAGTTGATTTGCTCATCAGCATCGTGCTGATTGTTTTGCAACCCCCAAGTCATACTTCCTAAACAAACTCGTGAAACCTTTAGTGATGAGTGGCCTAATTGGCTGTACTTCATAGATACTCCTTGCAAAATCGAACAGGTTTAAACAGCTAAGATGTAGTCGTTAGATACATACAAATTCACTAACAGCAGTGTAGAGCATTTCTACTTATTCTGCTGAGGTTTGTTTACAGTGGGTTATTAAAGTTAGCGGCTGTGCCTTTATTGTAAACAAATGATTGAATGTATCTGATTGATAAATTATTGTACCTAAGTTTTTGGAAGTAAACGATGTTAGGTTTATTGGGAAGTGGATAATCATATTTTCTTTGTTGTAATTGATAATTTAGGGTTTGTTGTACTTTTCTTAGGGCTAGTCATTGGCTGGAGGAACCCATTCGCACGGTGGTTAGTTATCAGCTATTCCATACTTACATGCATTAGTTTTGCTTGTTATCAAGTAACCATATCTTGGAAAACGCACTTCTATATCTTTGAAGCCTTTATATGCCTTGTATTTATGTTGCCGATACTTTTGCGACGCTACATTGCATTTTTTATATATCAAAAAACCCGCAGGGGGTTTTTCTTAACTGTTGCAATGCGCAAGAAACTGACTGTTTATGAATCTTTTTTATTGCGGCTCTTCACATTGGCTGCAATTGTGAATTTTATAACTTGGATTGAGATTCTTTGTTATAAGTATTGGTTAATAGACACCCCCTATATCAAACTCTATTTTAGAGACTACTTTGTTGCGCTTGTTCTGCTCCTTCAGAATATTGCACTGTATGCGTTTATTATGTACTGCTATGCGTCAATGCCTGCTCCTGACATAAAAAGGCGAGTTCATAAATTGTAGCTATTGAAGCAATAGACAAATAACTAGAAAACTGCCACTATACTGTATAAGTAAACAGTATTTTGTAAGGGCGCGTCGGTGAGAAAATTTATCCATATTGATATGGATTGTTTTTATGCAGCGGTAGAAATGCGTGATAACCCCGCACTCGCTAAAGTACCCATGGCGATAGGTGGAAATAGCCATCGTGGGGTGTTAAGTACCGCGAATTATATTGCACGAGAGTTTGGGGTGCGATCTGCTATGTCTAACTACAAGGCTAAACAACTTTGCCCTCAATTGGTCATTGTTCCGGGTCGCATGCAGGTATACAAAGAAGTGTCTCAACAAATCCGGCAAATATTTTCTCGCTACACCCATTTGATTGAGCCTTTGTCTTTGGATGAAGCCTACTTAGACGTTACTGACTGTGAGGTTTGTCAAGGCAGTGCCACCTTGATTGCGCAGCAGATCCGTACCGATATTTATAATGAAACTGGGCTGACAGCGTCAGCCGGTGTTGCACCAATCAAGTTTTTAGCCAAAATCGCCAGTGACGAAAATAAGCCCAATGGACAATGTGTGATCACACCCACTCAAGTAGATGACTTTATCGATGAGTTGCCGCTGAGAAAGATCCCTGGGGTTGGAAAAGTGACACATGAAAAGTTACTGGCATGTGGACTTGTTACAGGCCGTGATATCAAAGCACTGAGCCAAGATGAAATGGCTACGCGCTTCGGGAAATTTGGCAGGGTTTTGTGGCGGCGCTGCCAAGGTGTTGATGACCGAGGCGTAGAGACAGAGCGAGTACGCAAGTCGGTAGGGGTTGAAACAACGTTTGAGAAGGACATTAAAGATTTAGCGCAGTTAAAGTCTATTTTATGTGACAAACTCATCCCCGAACTTACCCGTAGAAGTGCTAGATATCAAGCAGAGCGTGAATTTACCAAGTTGGGGGTTAAGGTAAAGTTTTACGATTTTTCTCAAACCACCAAGGAATGTCAATGTCACCACATAGATAAAGATATTTTGTGTACTTTATTAGAGCAGGCTGTGGCGCGCTATGGCAATAAACCTGTGCGGCTGGTGGGGGTGCAAATTGGTTTGGGTGATGCGCCGAGTAATCAGGTACAAATGGGCCTATTTAATTGAGATCACAAGACAAACTTTACAGCTGTTAGGGGGCGTGCGACTAAAATATAACTGAAATTACATGTTTCCGTGTTAGAGTAATGTTAATACAAAAATAACACAGAGGACATCTCGTGCAATCGATCATGATAGTGTTGTTCGGTATTTTGGGTATGCTATTTGGCTGGTTTGTATACTCTAAGTTTATCGCAACCAAAATTTTCAAAATGGACGATAACTTCGTCACACCTGCCCATGAACTTAATGATGGGGTTGATTATGTTCCAACCAATAAAGTGGTGTTGTGGGGTCATCATTTTACTTCTGTGGCTGGTGCTGCGCCCATAGTTGGCCCTGCTATCGCAGTCTATTGGGGCTGGGTTCCTGCTGTACTTTGGGTGGTAATTGGTACCATCTTTTTTGCTGGTGTCCATGATATGGGCGCACTTTGGGCTAGTGCTCGCCATAAGGGTAAGTCAATGGGGGCATTATCTGAAACTGTCATTGGCAAGCGCACCCGTTCGCTCTTTATGATTGTGGTATTTTTAGTACTCTTAATGGTAAATGCGGTTTTTGGTGTTGTGATCGCGAATTCGTTTGTTGCCAACCCCAATGCTGTTTTCCCTGCTTGGTCGGCAATAGTGGTTGCTTTGATCATTGGCCAGTTGTTAAAACGAAGAGTGCCACTGATCCCATTGTGCTTAGTGGGTGTTGTGGTGCTGTATGCAACAATTTATGCAGGCAGTGGCATGCCTATTGCGCTTCCCAGCGAGGTATTTGGATTGACAGATAAAGCCAGCTGGATATTAATCTTATTTGTTTATGCGGCAGTTGCGTCTTTGTTACCTGTTTGGATGTTATTACAACCTCGAGACTTTATTAATGGCATGCAATTGCTGGTTGGGCTGGTATTGCTCTACGGTGCGGTTTTTGTTGTGATGCCAGATATAACGGCACCAGCATTTAATACGCAAACGGCTATCGACACGCCAAGCATTATTCCATTGCTCTTTGTCACGATTGCGTGTGGCGCTGTCTCTGGTTTCCATGGCATCGTATCGTCAGGCACCAGCTCAAAGCAGTTAAATAAAGAAACCGATGGTCGTTTTGTCGGGTATTTGGGTGCTGTTGGTGAAGGTTCGTTGGCGCTTATTACTTTAGTGGCTGTGAGCGGGGTTATGTTGGCGGTATCGCCTGAAGAATGGCACGAAATATACAGTCACCTCGGTGCAGGTTCTGTTGGCGCATTTATTCAAGGCGGATCTAACTTGATCAGCACCGGGTGGGGACTATCCGCTGAAATCGCATCAACTTTATTAGCTGTTATGGTCGTTTTGTTTGCGGGCACGACTATGGACTCAGGTGTGCGTTTACAGCGTTATATCATCCAAGAGTGGGGTGATATCTATAAGTTACCAGTACTAAAAAATGGCATTGTCGCCACCTTAGTTGCTGTGGGATGTTGCTTATTACTTGCATTTGGTGCCGGCGGAGCCTCTGGTAGTGGGGGCATGATAATTTGGCCGTTGTTTGGCTCGACTAACCAAATTTTGGCAAGCCTAACCCTGTTGGTGATCTCTGTTTATCTAATCAAGTTGGGCCGACCAGCCAAATTTACGCTTATCCCCATGATATTTGTGATCTTAATGGCATTTTTCGCGGGCTTGATTAAATTGGGAGAATACTACGAAAAGGGCAATTGGCTACTAGTTGGATTAGATATCATCGTATTAGTCGTGAGTGTATTGGTGATGTTAGAAGCATGGAGTGTGGTCAGTAAACTGAAAAGTACAGCGGAAGCAGCTACGGACAGTGAAGAATCGACAAGCTAACTTGGCTCTTGCAAATAAATAACCGATAATTGGCCCTTAAATTACAAGAACAAGGGCCTTTTTATGTCTTTTCCTCTCTCATTGCCAGCATCAAATTGGCAACAAAGTGACGCTGATGCCTTAATCGTCATTACTTCAGATGTAAGTGATTTAGGCGATAAACAGCTCAATGAGGCAGCTGCGCCTTATTTGGCCGTAGATGCACGTTTGGCAACACAGGCAAATGTCTTGTTGGCGCCTCAAGTTCCGGGTCAACGTTTAATTTTAGCGCCGACCGGACCTCTAAATCGTGATTACGATGATGTGCGTCGTTTCTTCGCTGCTGGTCAAGCGGCCATTGCACAAGCCAAAGCTGCTGGTGCTGTAAAACCCGTCTTGGTGTTGGCAGGTGTACCGAGTGATGAACGTTATCAAAATGCCTTACAGGTTGCATTTTTGGGAATGTGTCAGGCACTTTGGCAGCCTTTAGAAGCGCGAGAGTATCGTGGAGCGCAAATCGAGCCGGTAGAAAGTGTTTACTTAGTTGGCGCTGAAGATGCGCTTTGTTCACAGATTAATGCGATTGCAGCGGGTCAGTATGCGGCGCGTGATTTATGTGGTACAGAGCCTGAGCGTATGGCTCCTCCTCGTTTTGCTGACTATTGTGTATCTTTGTTTGAAAATACCTCGGTTAAGGTAGAAGTCATTTCTGACATCGCTGCTATAGATAAAGAATATCCAATGTTGAGCACGGTTGCGCGCGCGTCGTATGCCGTGGAGCGCCATCACCCGCGTGTTGTTAAAATGGAATATATACCTGAAGGCGATATCGAGCGCACTTTAATGTTTGTAGGTAAGGGTCTTGTTTACGATACAGGCGGCGCAGACTTAAAAGTGGGCGGTTTTATGGCTGGTATGAGTCGTGACAAAGGCGGTGCAGCATCTGTTGCTGGGTTTATGAAGTCAGTGGCCGAGTATCAACCAAAAGGTGTGAAGGTGATTGCTTACCTAGCCGTTGTGAGAAATTCTATTGGCTCTGATTGCTTTGTTCCCGATGAAATTATCGAAACCCGCGAAGGTGTACGTGTACGTATTGGTAACACCGATGCTGAAGGACGTTTAGCAATGGGTGATTTACTCAGTGAGATAAAAGACTTGGCGAAATCAGAGGTAAACCCTGAATTATTCACAGTTGCCACACTTACCGGCCATGCAGCAAGGGCAATGGGTCCATACAGTGCATTTGTTGAAAATGGTCCGGCACGTGCAAATTCAGTATCGCGCTTGATTGCTGATAAAGGAGATGTCTGGGCTGATTGTGCGGAAGTTTCTCGCAGTCGCAGAGAAGATTATGACTTTGTACAGCCGCGCACTTTAGCTGATGATGTACTCTCTAGTAACAATGCACCTTCAGCGGTAACAGCGCGAGGCCACCAGTTCCCAATGGCATTTTTAGCCATTGTAGGTGGTTTGGACAAACATGGCTGCGATTCTGAGCTACCTTTACCATATGTACATATGGACATTGCTGGTAGCGGTGTGGAAAACGGTGATTGGCAGCATGGTAAGCCAACAGCCGCAACTGTAAGCAGCTTATTTGCTCGCTATTGTTTATAAGAACGAGTGTTCTTAAGACAACACCATGATCGTGTTGATCAATGAATATAAAGCAGATACTGGGTATCTGCTTTTTTATCGGAGTAGAATACATGGCATTTGAACTTGCCCCTGAGTTACAGAGAGATTGTATAGAGTTAGCGTCATGGCCGCTGTGCAAAGTATTATTGATGAATGATAGTCAATACCCTTGGTTTATTCTTGTGCCTCAAGTTGAAGGTGCGCGGGAAATCATTGATTTGACAGAAACGCAGCAGAGCCAATTTTGGCAGGAGTCAAAGCAACTAAGTGAGCTGTTAATGACGGTTTTCACGCCAGATAAACTCAATGTTGCAGCATTGGGTAATATGGTACCGCAACTACATGTGCATCATATTGCGCGTTATACACATGACGTCGCTTGGCCTAAACCGGTTTGGGGTGTGCACCCGGCTCAACCATACAGTGACAGTCAATTAGTAGCGTTAAAAAAGGCGCTGTCAATTTAGCGCCTTTTAAGTATTTAAAGCCCTAAGACAGACTTGCCTTGTTTGAAGGTGACGTCGACGGGGATATTTGCATTGGCCAGCTTATTTAAGTCTGCTTGCAGCTCTGTTTTTATATCTCCGTGAGTTGCAATTAGTTGGTCAACTTTTTGGTAATCACCATCACCTTGTAGGGTGAGGATCAAATTAGATAGCTTTTCCATTGCAGCACCCATTTTATCCATATCAACTTGATACAAGCCTTGGGCATTTTTAGAAAATGCGCCTTCCTGTTTGAAAAAATTGAAGCGGATCATGTTGGCTTTACCATGAGCACTTGACGCGCCAAAGCGGACCGAACGGAAGATGCCAGCCATAAAGGTAACATAATAGTCTTCCAAGGTGCCTTCCGTTATCTCGCCTTTTTTCAGTAGCTGCTCCACCATGTAAAGTCCTAAGATATCGGCTTTACCTTCTTCTATGGCGCTGGCATGCTCTTGTAGCGACTGACGTACAGTCCCTTTACCTGTGAGGGTATTTTTTATCCCCAAGCCGTGCGCAACTTCATGGAACATAGTATTGGCAAAAAATGCGTTAAACGTAATGTGCTTGCGCTGTTCTGGCACAATCAACTCATCCGCAATGGGTACGAGAATTTTATCGAACTTAGCGCGCATCGCATTTTTTAGTTGTAGCCGGCGAGTCCCTTTTTCTAACTGAACTTGTTCGTCGTTAGGTAAGTTGATAGCAATGGTTTTACTGCCAGCATTTGAGTGTCCTGCGTAGTACACTACGTCATAAGCGTTAAGATCTGCATCTGAGCCAGGGACTTCTTGTTTATATTTTTGTGCAACCGGTAAGCCGGTTTGGAGTTCAGGTAAAAATGCCGCAAACTTTGCGAGGCGTTCGCTCCAAGCTAAGTCTTTAACTAATACGTATGACTCAAATGCGCTTCGGTAGCCAAAAAGTTGATCTTCATATGTTTCGATAGGACCAATAACCACGTCGATAGGGTTATTTTTCATATCCATCCATGCAAAATCTGAAGGTTGATAGCTGTTGTTTAACAAGGCATCAGCACGCAGGTTTAAGTAATTTGAAAACTGCTTGTCTACAGCAAGGGCGCTGGCTTCTCTTAAAAGCTTGGCTGCAGCTTCTAGCTCAGACCTAAATTCAGTGGCATATGGCACTGAATATAAGTTACCTTGTTGGTCTCTTTTAACCATGGAGTAAAGACCCTGCTTGTCTTTAAAGTCAGCTTGGTTTAGTTCTTCTTTGGAAATATCACTGGGATAAAACTCTGCTCCAGGGGCTTTATCATCAAAGCGAGTTAGGAAAATTTTGTCGCCATCTAAGCGGTCCCAAGGGCCATAGTTAATGTCTGCAAAACGGCGTACTTGTTGGTCGTCGATGCGCGCAAGGAAGGTATCTTTGTCTTGACCAAAAGCTTGTTTCCAGAATAGGTCATCCATGATTTTTGAGGCATCTATAAGCAGTGCAATCATTTTTTTCTGGTTGTCATTAAGATGACTCAGGTCGCTGGTTAAAGTGACTTCTGTATAAATATTGAGGCGGTTTTTATCAATATTTTGCAATGAATAGGTCACTGTATCTTGCGCAGCGGCTGTATTCGATTTTGGTGTGTCTGCTTGTTGTTGTGAGCATGCACTTACTAGCAAACCGGAAGCGATTAAAATCGCGCTAGAGAGTTTAGAAAGTTTCATCATTTATCCCAGGATTTTAGTTATTATGATTGTGTCGCATCTATGATGCGGAAAAAATACCAATTGAGCAAACGGTAAAAACAAAGTATTTTCTATTGTCACCATGCTCAGAATAATTTTTATACTTTTCTTAACTTTATCGAGAAGTTAGACAATACTTAAAGCAGTAAAAATTATAAGGCCATCGTTAAGTGGCGAATTTAAAGGACTTGACCATATGTCTACAGAAAACGCATTACTTACCATTCTTGTCGATAAAATCAATAATGACACACTCGTTTTACCTACCTTGCCTGAAATTGCTGTTCGAGTTCGTCAAGCAGCCGACGACCCCGAAGTCAACCTACTGCAAATGGCAGACGTGATATCTCATGATCCTGCATTGGCTGCACGTATGATAAAAGTAGCAAATAGCGGCTTTATGGGACGTTCTATTAAAGTAAATACCTTAAATCAAGCGGTGACACGTATTGGGCTTCGGCAAATAAAAAATATTGCTACAGCCATGGCAATGGAACAGCTGTTCGTTTCAAATAACAAGTTGATAAAAACGTACATGGACAAAGCGTGGCAAAAAACCTTGAAAGTGGCTTGCCAAGCGATTTCGACCATGGAGTTTTACTTGCGCTTGAACAAACATACATCGCTGAATAAAGACACAATTACACTTGCCTCGCTAGTATTTAATATTGGTGTGTTACCCATTTTGACAGAAGCAGAGAAGCACCCTGAAGTATTTGCAAACCCAAGCTTTTTAGCGCACGCAATTCAAAAATTAGCAGGTCGTATAGGTGGTGCTATTATGCGTGAGTGGGGATTTACTGACGATTTTGTTGAGGTTGCAGAAAGTTGGGCTAACCCAAACTATAAGCCTGAGCATGTTTGTTATGTTGATTTTATCCGTGCTGGCGCTATTGTTGAAGGGATTTTACAAGTATCAGACAAAGCCGCTGCGTTGGGTGTATATGAAGAAAAAGGCGTACTTCGCTCTATTGATATGTTTACAGATGATGCATATTTAGACTTGCTAACGGATGTGAAATCGATGTTTGCTTAAATTTGTGTTTATACAATAAAAAAGGGCCTTGAGGCCCTTTTTTATTAAAGATCGTCTTTATCACCTAGCTCTTTTGTGAGGTCTTCAAGTAATTCTTTTACTTCCTCTGAGACAAGGATAAAGTCAGCATCTAACTTAATTGCTAAATCTTCTTTTGGAATATCAGCATTTTGCTCTTTCAGTGCATCATTGTAGCTCACACGTTTGATTGAACCATCGTTCTGCAATAAAAACTGTACACGCTCTTTCCAATCCAGCGCGAGTTTAGTGACGCGCTTGCCATTTTCTAAGTGAAGCTTAATTTCATCACTGGCTAAGTCATGTTGCTTTAATTTAACTTGTGCACCTTCGTCAGCAGCATCTTGTAGTTCTGCATCATTACCAATAGCAAAACCTTCAGGCGCTTCAAACTTTGTAAGCCAATCAGTTAAGAATACATCGAGGTCGTAGTTAGCAAATGCAGGAACAATAGGCAGTGTGCCCAAAGATTTACGTAGTAAAGCCATCATTTCTTCAGCTTTATTAAAGCTCGCACTATTGACGATAACCCAGCCGCTTTCTTGATCAATAAAGGCAAACTGCAAACTCGATTTTTTGAATGCCTGAGGCAGCAGAGTGGCTAGGATATTTTCTTTAAGTTCATCTTTTTCTTTTTTCTTTACTGGGCGGTTTTCTTCACGCTCTATCTGTTCGACTTTTTCAGCGACCATATCATTGATCACTGCCGCTGGCAGTACTTTTTCCTCGCGCTTGGCACATAACAATATGCTATTTTGTGAGAAATGAGACAGAGTTTGACCGTGTTTCCCTAATGCGTTTACCCAACCAAAGGTGCTCATATCTTGGCTGCCGCAAGCGCGGAATATATCTTGCTCAAGTGCTTTTTCAAAGTCTTCTTGCGTGTACGAAACATCTTGTTTAAAACGGTAACAGATCAGGTTGCTGAACCACATATATTCAAATATCCAAGTGAAAAATCGAATTGCATCATAGCAAATCAAAGGTGTTTCGAGCAAAGCCAATATTGTGGCTTTTGTGATTAAATTTGATTGGGTGATAAGGCGTGAATAAAAGGTCAATTCACGCCGCTGGTGTCAGGGTTAACTAAACATTGCCTGTTGTGCTTTCATTTCTTTCGGGAAACTAATGTGGTAGGTGAGCCCTTGACCCTCTTCTGAGCTAACTTCAATGTCACCATTCAATGTTTGTTTCACCAAATTGAAGGTAATATGTGTACCAAGACCACTGCCACCTTGATCTCGTTTAGTGGTAAAGAAGGGGTCAAATAGTTTCTCTAATTGTGCAGGTGAGACGCCTTTACCGTTATCTTTATAAACGATTTTGACATCTTCATTGTCATCAGTAATTTGGATATCTATGGTGCCCTTATTCACCCCTTCAAAGCCATGGATAAGAGAGTTCATGATTAGGTTAGTGAAAATCTGGCTAATGGCTCCGGCTGGCAAATTAAGAGTCAGATCTGCCGGGCAATCAATATTGACTTCATGCGCGGTTTTTTTCAATTTGGGGTGTAAAGAACGAAGAACTTCGCCTAAATACTGTTGGAAGTTTATGGTTCTAACCGCCTCACTGGCCTGATCAACTGCAATTTGTTTGAAGCTGGCAACCAATTCAGATGCCCGAGCGAGATTGTTGGTTAGAAGGCTCGCACTTTGTTTTGCTTCGTGCATAAACTCTTCCAAGGCCTTCGGAGATAAGGTTTTTTCTTTATAGGCAGCTTCCAGTTGATCGAGGCGCTCTTGCAAAAAGGAAGTCGCAGTAACGCCAATACCAACAGGTGTATTGATATCATGGGTGATACCAGCTACAAGACCACCTAATGCAGCCATTTTTTCTGAACCGACCAAGCGTTCTTGTGCCATATTCAGCTCTTCGACATATTTTTCTAATTCGTTTTGTTTTGTCAGTAGCTCTTCTTCTGTTTGGCGCCGCAGGTCTATCTCTTCTGTGAGTGTCAGCTTTTGCTTTTCTAGTTCATATTTTTGTTGTTGTAAGTCCATCATCGCCTGACTAAGGTTTGATGTTTTCCTAGCAACCTCTTGCTCGAGCTGAATATTGTGTTGATCTAATTTTTCATTACTAATAATGAGCTCTTTTTGCGTCTGATCGAGTTGTTTTCGATATTCGGCAACTTTGTCGATCAGCTTATTAAAGGCTTCTTCCATAACCTTGAGCTCATTTCGTTCAGTGGTATCAATATCTATTTTATGTCCATCAACATTGTCGACTTCAAAGTCTTCTATCTGTTCTGTGAGGTCTGTCAGTGGCTCTGTGAGGAGTTTTCTAAAGGCCAATAAAAATAGGATAATTAAGAAGGTCGTTTTAACCATGGCATTCCCTATCAAAAAGTAGATAGAGATCATAATTCGGCTGAAAACGACTTCGCGACTAGAGAATAAGGTGACGTCACCGACTTGTGTAGCCCTTCCTGAAAACTCAAAAATAAGTGGGAATGTGTACCCGAATAACCCGGAAGGCGTATCTTCAATTAAGGCTTCTTCTTGAACAAGCTGCTGACTGTATAGTTCGTGAATATTTAGAGAGCGCCCGAGTTGCGAGATGATTTCGCCACTATCATCTCGCACAATTATCCCTTCGATCATTGGTATTGCCAATAACCCTTCGGCAGTTGTGACAGTCTGTTTGGTGTTTAATTCCCAGATAGCACGTGTCAGGCTGCGGCTGAAGGTTTTTTGCAGCATGGTCAATTCGTTACGGATGTAGTCTTTAGTGTTGACATATTCTGCGACAACTTGTCCACAAGTTACGACAAACGTTAGCAGAAAGTAAACTGACAGAACGTTTGTAAGTAGTTTTTTCGACAGACTTTTCTGTAGCATGGAGTGTTCTTCGCTCCTGACGACCATGTTATAGCACGCGTGTTAAACTTAAAGTTAGCCAATAAATGGCTAAAAATAAATGTTTATCTTGCTATCTTTACAACATATAAGCGTATATAAAAAACTTACTGGATGTTGATTATTGTGTTATAAGATTAGAACAACAATAACGTTTATTTGTTACTAGAACAATAAAGATTTACCTTCTTATGAGCTATTCCGTGTTAGTGTGTGACGATTCAACTGTTGCACGTAAGCAAGTTGTGCGCTGCCTGAACACACACTTAGATGTTGAGGTTTGTCAGGCTAAAAACGGCCAAGAAGCCGTCGAAATATTGCAAAATTCGCAAATTGATTTGCTCTGTCTTGACCTGACCATGCCGATATTGGATGGGATAGGTGTGCTTGAGGCGATCAAGGCACTTAAAATTGAAACTTTTGTGGTTGTGATCTCGGCAGACATTCAGGACAAAATGAAAACAAGGGTGGCACAATTGGGGGCTTTAAAATTCCTTGAAAAGCCAGTCAAATCAGAACAACTTATGTCTTTACTTAACGAATATGGTATTCGTTAGATAAGTATTTCACTTTCCAGTACGTATCTTGAACTTTTTGCATATTTAATTTCTATTTATCGACTTGACAGATTGGCCAAAGATCGGGCAGTCTAAGTCCTGTAAATATTTTTTAAGCAAAAACTAATCTTAGGTTGACGTAAAAACCATGAACCCAATTACATGTAACGTGACAATTATTATTACGACCACCATCCATACTGGATAGTGGCATAGGTCCGTGCATATTTAAAAAAGGCCTGTGCTCACCAAGAGCACAGGCCTTTTTCGTTTCTGGAATGAGGAAAATTGAAAAATGCGAGTTTTAAAGTTTGGAGGCTCTTCACTGGCAGATATAGCATGTTTAAGTCGCGTGCAGTCTCTGATCCTGAATTATGGCAGTGAGAAAGCGGTTGTTGTGCTATCAGCTCCTGGAGGTATGACTGATAGTTTGGTCGAATTGGTTCAAATAGCTGCGCGCGGCGACGATTATGCTGCACAGTGGGATGCACTAGAGTCGCGCTGTGTGGCCCTTAAACGCGAAGTTGAATCACAATATGGAGAGGTTTTAGGTTGGCCTAAGTTGGACTTACTCAAACAACAATTGCAGGGTGTCCAATTGCTTAAACAGTGCCCAGCATCGGTCAATGCTTTTGCGATTAGCTTTGGTGAACGAGTAAGTGTTTCTCTTATGGTTACTATGTTGAAAGCGCATGGTGCCTGTGCTTTGGATGCGACAAGTTGTATCAAGACTCACGCCCAATACTTAGATGCCGAAGTTGACTTGGATAAAACTCGTGAAGCTGTTAGCCAGCAAGTGGCTTCTGAAGACTCAGGTATTTATATCATGGCCGGGTTTACCGGTAGCAATGCTGCAGGCGAGCTGACAACACTGGGTCGCAATGGGTCTGATTATTCAGCGGCTGTAATGGCCGCAAGTCTCAATGCCGATATTTGCCAAATATGGACGGATGTCGATGGGGTGTATAGTGCGGATCCTAGGCTGATTAAGAAGGCCACCAAAGTTGACCGCCTTTCATATAAGGAGGCGATGGAGCTTGCCTATTTCGGAGCAAAAGTGTTGCACCCTAAAACAATCTTGCCATGTGCTAAAGCCAATGTCCCATGCGAGATAAAAAACACTCATGATCCGGATGTGCCTGGATCTTTAATCTCTTCTGACGGCACAGGTGATGCGCCTGTAAAAGCACTATCAAGTTTGGATAATCTAGCTATGCTGACGGTGTCTGGGCCGGGTATGAAAGGCAAAGTGGGTATGGCTGCAAGAGTGTTTGGCGCACTGGCTAATGACAATGTGTCGATTGTCCTGATCACACAGTCGTCATGTGAGTTCAGTATTAGTTTTTGTGTGTATGAACAGGATTTAGCCTTGGCACTCAATGCGTTAGAGGCGGCATTTACATTGGAGACGCACGCGGGACTTATTGAACCTGTTGAAGTACGTAAAAAGCTCGCCATCGTAACTTTGGTCGGTGACAATATGAAGTCACACAAAGGGCTTGCTGCTAAATTCTTTGCCTCTTTGGCACAAGCTCAAGTAAACGTGGTTGCAATTGCACAAGACTCTACGGAAAGTGCGATCTCTGCTGTTGTTTCAGGTGAGTTGTGTAAAGACGCAATGAAAGTTTGTCATGAGAACTTCTTTACTCATGTTCCTTCCATAGACCTCTTTTTACTGGGTTGTGGCCTAGTCGGCAAAGAGTTAATCAAACAACTCGAAAAGCAACAAGACTGGCTGGCAAAACGCAATATCAAGTTAAATCTTTATGGTGTGTCGAATTCGAAACAGTGCTTTTTAAGTAAAGAGGGTGTTGATTTCGAACAGTGGCAAAGTCAACTGGCGCAAAGTGAGGCCAGATTTGACCTGAATAAATTAGAACATTTTGTCAAAGTGAATCACTTGATTAATCCAGTTATTGTTGATTGTAGTTCTTCTGAGCAACTTGCAGATCAATACGCAAACTTTTTAAATGCAGGGTTCCATGTGGTAGCCGCCAATAAGAAAGCCAACACTGGCGATATGGCGTATTACCATCAGCTGAAAAATGCAGCACAAGGTTCTGGTAGGAAGTTCTTATATGAAACTAACGTTGGAGCAGGGTTGCCAGTTTTAGACAATTTGCAGTTATTGTTTGGTGCAGGTGATGAATTACTGTCTTTCAACGGTATTTTATCTGGTTCTCTGTCATACATGTTTGGGGTGATAGAAGATGGTCTCAGCCTGTCAGAAGCAACCGCGAAAGCGAAGCAAAATGGTTTCACAGAGCCAGATCCGAGGGATGACCTATCAGGTACTGATGTGGCGAGAAAGCTATTGATCATTGCTCGTGAGGCTGGATTTGATTTGGAGTTGAATGATATTCAAGTTGAACCAGTGGTCTCTGAGGAATTTGCGCAGGGCAGTTCAGTTGATGAGTTTATGGCTCGTCTGCCTGAATTGGATGCGACATTCTCTGATCGGGTTCAAAGCGCTGCCAGTGAAGGTAAAAAGCTACGCTATGTTGGCAGCATTCAAGACGGCAAATGTAAAGTGGGTATAGAAGCGGTGGACGCTAGCCATGCGTTGTTTGATATACGTGATGGAGAAAATGCACTGGCAATTTTGAGTCAGTATTATCAGCCTAAGCCATTTGTGATCAGAGGTTATGGGGCGGGCGCAGAAGTAACGGCCGCAGGCGTATTTGCCGATATCTTAAAAACACTCTCTCGTTAGGAGCGCAACATGAGAAAATTTTATGCGCCAGCCTCAATTGGGAATTTTTGCGTTGGATTCGATTCGCTTGGTGCAGCGATTGCGCCGATTGATGGTCAGTTACTGGGCGATGTGGTTAGTATTGAAGAAGCTCAGCGAGATCAGTTTAGCTGCGTTGGTAAATATGCCCACAAATTGCCTCAAGAAGCACAAGATAACCTCGCTTTTCAGTGTTTAACACATTTTAGATCGCATGTGAAAGCTGATATGCCTAGCCTGTCATTGACTCTTGAAAAAAGGTTGCCGGTCGGCTCTGGGCTAGGATCTAGTGCTTGTTCCGTTGTTGCAACATTTGCAGCGTTGAATGCTTTTGCAGGCACACAGCTGTCTCAAATTCAAATGATCGAGTTGATGGCTGATTTTGAAGCTAAGGTGAGTGGGGCTCGTCACTACGATAATATCACGCCATGCTATTTGGGAGGGCTCCAGTTGACGGCTGAGTTGGTACCAAATCGGGCATTGGCTTTGCCAGTTGACCCTAATTGGTACATTGTGGTGGCCTATCCTGGTTTTGCTTTAAATACTGCAAAGGCAAGAGCAGTGTTACCGCCAGAATTGAAACTTGGAGACAGTGTTGCTTTTGCACAACGATTGTCAGCATTTTGCGCGCTGCTACAACTAAATAGATTTAGTGAGGCAGTATCGCTTATGCAAGACTCAGTGGCAGAGCCTTGTCGAGCAGAGTTGATTGATGGATACGCTGATGCCAAGTTGAGCCTACCTGAGCTAGGTGCGAGCGTAGTGAGTATATCAGGTGCAGGCCCAACATTATTTGCTCTGTGCCCAACATTAAACGTGGCCCATCAATGCCAGTCTTGGCTAGAGTCGAATTATTTAAATGAGCACGGTTTTAGCCATATCTGTCAGCTGGACAGTGCAGGTACCAGAGAATTGGTTTAAGGAATTGATATGAATTTAGTAAATCTAATGGACCCTCAGCAGCAGGTTTCATTTACAGAAGCGGTTAAAATCGGCTTAGGCCGCAACCAAGGCGTTTTTTTCCCACAAAATCTAGTGCCACTCGAGGATATTAACGCACTATTGGCTATGCCATTTCAAGCGCGTAGCAGCCGTATATTGCAGCATTTGATTGGTGATGAGCTACCTAGCGATACATTGGATGCCATGGTCAAAAGTGCTTTTAACTTTCCTGCGCCGCTGGTGGAAGTGGAAAGCGGTACTTATTGTTTAGAGTTGTTTCATGGTCCAACATTGGCGTTCAAAGATTTTGGTGGACGCTTTATGTCAGAGTGCATTAGCTTGTTTAATCAAGGTGAGCGTGTCACCATTTTAACTGCCACCAGCGGTGATACAGGGGCAGCTGTTGCCCATGCATTTTATGGCAAAGAAAATGTTGATGTAGTGATTTTATATCCTAAAGGCAAGATATCACTCGCACAACAAAAGTTGTTTACTACACTTGGTGGCAATATTCATTGTTTCGCAGTAGATGGCAGCTTCGATGACTGCCAGGCGCTGGTAAAACAGGCGTTTTTGGATGATGAAGTTAAGTCTCAGCTAGGGTTGAACTCAGCCAACTCAATTAATATCAGTCGGTTATTAGCCCAAGTGTGCTATTACTTTGAGGCATTTGCACAATTAAAAGACTCGCAACGCGAGCAGGTTCATGTATCAGTACCGAGTGGCAATTTTGGCAATGTTTGTGCTGCCATGATAGCGGCTGCAATAGGGTTACCTGTTAAAAAGCTTAGTGCGACGACTAATCAGAATGATACTGTACCGCGTTATATCGAAACAGGAAATTGGTCCCCAAATGCTACGCTCGAGTCATTGTCTAATGCTATGGATGTGAGTAAACCTAATAACTGGCCACGAGTTGAAAGTATGCTTAATGGTAACTCTTTTGCTAAAGATGATTTTTATTCATGTTCGGTTTCAGAATCTCGCACCCAAGAAGTGATGAAGGAAATCAATAAACTTGGTTATATTGCAGAGCCGCATACGGCAATAGCCTATGAAGGTCTACGCTTAAACCATGCAGAAAATGAAACAGGTATCTTTTTGGCTACAGCGCATCCAGCTAAATTTAAAGAGTCTGTTGAAGGTGTTCTAGAACAACAACTTGAAATGCCAGAAGTCCTTGCAGCTGCGCTGGCAAAGCAGTGTTTAGCTGAATCAATTAGTGCCGACTACGAGGGGTTAAAGAAGCGCCTTTTTGAAAAGTTAGTATCATAACCGCAGCTGATTAAACTATTTGTGCATACAGTAAGTAACAATGGGTGAATGTATGCACATTTTATTTTTTAATGAAAAAATCAATTTACATAATATTTTTTTATATTTAAATAAAAAAATATCATCCCTTAAACACTGTGAAATAAATTCAATCCTTGCTTAAATATGCTCACGCAGATTTCGTAGGCAATTGGATGTAAATTGCGTACAATTGCATTCGGTAAATTTAATCATACGTGCACCTAGGAGAAACCATGTTAGAACGTAACATGAATATTGCAGATTTTGACCCTGAACTATTTAACGCGATCCAATCAGAGACGACTCGTCAAGAAGAGCACATTGAGCTAATCGCATCTGAAAACTACTGTAGCCCGCGTGTTTTAGAGGCTCAAGGGTCACAGCTTACAAACAAGTACGCAGAAGGTTACCCAGGCAAGCGTTACTATGGTGGTTGTGAACACGTTGATGTTGTAGAACAACTTGCAATTGATCGTGCATGTGAACTATTTGGTGCTGATTACGCAAACGTACAGCCACATGCTGGTTCACAAGCAAACGCAGCGGTATTCCAAGCTCTACTTCAGCCACATGACACTGTGTTAGGTATGAGCCTTGCACACGGCGGTCACTTGACTCATGGCTCTCACGTAAACTTTTCAGGTAAGACTTATAATGCAATCCAATACGGTCTAAACGAAGAAACCGGTGAGATCGATTATGCACAAGTAGAAGCGTTAGCACTTGAGCACAAGCCAAAGATGATCATTGGTGGTTTCTCTGCATACTCAGGTATTGTTGATTGGGCTAAGTTCCGCGAAATCGCTGACAAAGTAGGCGCATACTTACTTGTAGACATGGCACACGTAGCAGGTCTAGTTGCGGCTGGTGTATACCCTAACCCTGTACCTCATGCGCACGTTGTGACAACAACTACGCACAAAACGCTTGCTGGTCCGCGTGGTGGTTTAATTGTATCAGCTTGTGGCGATGAAGATGTTTACAAAAAGCTAAACAGTGCAGTATTCCCAGGTGGCCAAGGTGGTCCTTTATGTCATGTTATTGCGGCAAAAGCAGTAGCATTCAAAGAAGCGTTAGAGCCTGAGTTCAAGACTTACCAAACTCAAGTTGTTAAAAATGCACAAGCTATGGTTGCAGTACTTCAAGAGCGTGGCTACAAAGTTGTTTCTGGTAAAACAGATAACCACCTGTTCCTACTAGACCTAATTGATAAAGATATCACAGGTAAAGACGCTGATGCGGCGCTTGGTCGTGCAAATATCACTGTTAACAAGAACTCAGTACCTAATGACCCGCGCTCTCCATTTGTAACGTCAGGTCTACGTATTGGTTCTCCTGCGATCACTCGTCGTGGCTTTAAAGAAGCAGAAGCGGGTGAACTGGCAGGTTGGATCTGTGATGTACTTGACAACATCAATGATGAATCAGTGCAAGCAGAAGTAAAAGAAAAGGTAAAAGCTATCTGTGCTAAATTGCCTGTTTACGCATAATTACACTCACAATTTGCGTTATTTTTGATATTATAAAGGCCGCATTTATGCGGCCTTTTTATTTTCTGTCATCCTGCGCAATTGAACACGCGTAGTTGCCATTGAGTGGCATTGATGATTTTCAAACACGCCGCATTAATAGACTACCTAACAGTGAGAATATATGCATTGTCCTTTTTGTACGGCAAAAGATACCAAAGTAATTGATTCGCGATTGGTGGCATCAGGCCATCAAGTGCGTCGCCGTCGCGAGTGTATAGTTTGTCATGAGCGCTTTACGACCTTCGAAGGCGCTGAATTATTGATGCCAAGAGTAATCAAACAAGATGGCACCCGAGAGCCTTTCAATGAAGATAAGCTGCTCAATGGGTTACACCGTGCTTTAGAGAAGCGCCCCGTTAGTACAGAACAAATAGAAGAAGTTGTACATCAAATAAAATCTCAGATCCGAGCAACCGGAGAGCGTGAAGTAAACAGCAAAATGATTGGTGAATGCATTATGGAAGCACTTAAAAAGCTGGATAAAGTCGCTTATGTGCGTTTTGCCTCGGTGTATCGCAGTTTTGAAGATATCAAAGAGTTTGGTGAAGAAATTGCGAGGTTGGGTGACTAATGGAGTTTTCGCAGGCCGACCATGACTATATGGCAATGGCCATTGAACTTGCTAAGCAAGGACAGTACACGACAACGCCTAACCCGAACGTCGGCTGTGTCATCGTAAAAAATGATCAAGTGATAGGGCAGGGGTTTCACATACAAGCGGGTGGTCCCCACGCTGAAGTACACGCGCTGCGACAGGCTGCTGGAAATACCCATGGAGCCACTGCATATGTAACATTAGAGCCGTGCAGTCACTATGGCCGTACTCCACCGTGTGCAAAAGGGTTGATAGATGCGGGCGTAAAAAAAGTAATTTGCGCTATGGTGGATCCTAATCCACAAGTTGCCGGTAATGGTTTGAAAATGTTGGAAGAAGCTGGGATCGAAACAGCATTTGGCTTACTTGAACACGAAGCGCGTGCGCTGAATAAAGGGTTCCTAAAAAGAATGGAAACCGGTAGGCCTTATGTGATTGCAAAGCTGGCCGCGAGCTTAGATGGAAAAACAGCCCTGCAAAATGGCCAAAGCAAATGGATAACTGGTCCGCAGGCGAGACGGGACGTACAAAAATACCGGGCACAAAGTTGTGCCATATTATCAGGTGCTGATACGGTGTTAATGGACGACGCTAAACTTAATGTGCGCGCTGGTGAATTTGAAGATTTTGACAAGGTTTCTCAGTTAGCAAAGCTGCGTCAACCAATTCGAGTGATCATTGATTCGCAAAATCGTTTACATCCAGCGCTCAACTTGTTCAGCTGTGGATCAAAAGTCATTATTTTTCGTTCCAAACTTGATAATCAGCATCAGTGGCCTCATTTCGTAGAGCAAGTATGTTTGCCCACTGTAAATGACAAACTTGATCTTAGAGCTGCGCTAACATATTTAGCCCAGCAAAATGTGAATCAGATATGGCTTGAAGCCGGTGCGACATTATGTGGCGCAATGCATGAACAAGTCCTCATCGATGAATATATCATTTACGTGGCGCCAAAAATTATCGGCGAAGGCGGCAAAGGTTTGTTTAACAGCTCGGTATTGACTGAAATGGGTCAGATCGCTGAGCTTGAAATTACAGAATGTGCGCAAGTAGGCACAGATATTCGCATTAATGCGACTAAAAAATAAGAGAATTTATGTTTACAGGCATTATTGAAGCAACCGGCACATTATCAGAGCTAACACTAAAGCAAGGCGACTTAAGTGTTAAAGTAAAATCCCATAATTTAGATATGGCAGATGTAGCACTGGGTGACAGCATTGCGACCAATGGTGTTTGTTTAACCGTAGTAGAAAAATACAGTGATGGTTTCAGAGCTGACGTGTCAAATGAAACGCTATCACTGACACGATTTGGTGAGTATCAAGTTGGTCAAAAGGTGAATTTAGAAAAAGCACTGCAGCCTGTCTCACGTCTTGGTGGGCATCTGGTTTCGGGTCATGTAGATGGCATTGCAACCATTGTTTCTGTTGAAGCGAACGCCAGAGCGACAGATTACTGGCTATCGGCACCTGAAGAGTTATTAAAATACATACCCTACAAAGGCTCTGTGGCCATTGATGGGATCAGCTTGACAGTAAATGCCATCGAGGGCAATAAATTTAAACTCACCATCGTGCCTCACACGGCGCAAGAAACCACTATCGCAGACTTTAAAGTCGGTACTTTGGTGAACTTAGAAGTTGATCAAATTGCAAGATATTTGGAACGTTTAATACAAGGTAGCAAAACGACTTCCAGCGAATCGACTCTCACAACCAGTTTGTTGGCACAAGCTGGCTTTATTAAGTAATTGGCCATTCAAACAAAGTAAATAATGGGAAAATTATGAGCTTAAATAGCGCAAAAGAAATCATCGAAGACATTAAAGCCGGTAAAATGGTGATCTTGATGGACGATGAAGATCGAGAAAATGAAGGTGATTTAATCATCGCGGCTGAGCATATTACGCCTGAGGCGATAAACTTTATGGCGACTTATGGCCGAGGTCTTATTTGCTTAACTATGACGCAAGAGAGATGTCAACAGCTCGACCTTCCGTTGATGGTTAGAAATAACGGCGCTCAATTTTCTACTAACTTTACTATGTCTATTGAAGCTGCAAAAGGCGTAACAACGGGGATTTCGGCTGCTGATAGAGCGCGCACAGTGCAAGCTGCTGTTGCCAAAGGCGCTGTACCTGAGGATATTGTTCAGCCAGGTCATATTTTCCCTATCATGGCGCAGCCGGGTGGTGTTTTAACACGCGCTGGGCATACTGAAGCTGGCTGTGACCTAGCTCGCTTGGCAGGACTAGAGCCGTCGTCTGTGATTGTTGAAATTCTTAACCCTGACGGCACTATGGCAAGACGCCCAGAGCTAGAAGTGTTTGCCAAAGAGCATGACATTAAAATTGGCACAATTGCGGATTTGATCGAATATCGCAACTTAAATGAAACTACCATTGAAAAAGTAGCTCAGTGCAAATTGCCAACAGAGTTTGGTGAGTTTGACCTTGTTACTTATAAAGACACCATTGACAATCAACTTCACTATGTATTGTTAAAAGGCGAAATAAAAGAAGACGAACCGACGCTAGTACGTGTTCACTTGCAAAGCACGTTCAATGACATTCTCCTATCGGATAGAAGTGCAGACCGTAGCTGGACTTTACATGGCGCAATGAAATATATCGCCGAACACCAAGGTGCATTAGTGATCCTTGGTAAGCATGAGCAAACAGAAGATTTGGAGCAACTGGTCAAAGCGTTTGCTGCCGAAGATCAGGGTGAAAAGATTAACTACCGCAAATTCCAAGGCACTTCTCGTACTGTAGGTGTTGGTTCGCAGATTTTGGCAGATTTAGGCATTCAGAAAATGCGTCTAATGAGTTTGCCGAAGAAATATCACGCACTATCAGGCTTCCATTTGGAAGTTGTCGATTACGTAGAGCCGAAATAATCTCGGTCTTCACTTTTTACACCTACTGTCTTGCTGGACAGTAGGTGTTTTTCTTTAAGATGTGCTATTATGCGCGTCAATTTGGCTATTGCTAATACTGATCAGGAATCATCTAATGAAAATAATTGAAGGTAACAAGTTCGCACCAGGTAAAAAATTTGCCATTGTCATTTCTCGTTTTAACGATTTCATTGGCAGCAGCTTATTAGAAGGTGCTGTAGATGAATTAAAGCGCACAGGTGGCGTGAAAGAAGAAGACATCACAGTGGTTTATGTACCAGGTGCCGTTGAGTTACCTCTTGCAGCTAAACGTGTTGCAATGAAAAAAGAGCATGATGCTATTATCGCGCTAGGCGTTATTATTCGCGGTGGCACACCACATTTCGATCTGGTTGCCAACGAGTCAAACAAAGGACTAGCAAGCGTTTCATTAGATTACGATATTCCAGTTGCATTTGGCGTATTGACAACAGAAAGTATTGAGCAAGCTATCGAACGTGCGGGAACCAAAATGGGCAACAAGGGCGGTGAAGCTGCACTTGGTGCACTTGAGATGGTTAACGTACTTGAGCAAATTTAAGAGGAATCTCAGTGAAACCAGCAGCTAGACGTAAAGCGCGTGTGCTTGCATTGCAAGCTGTCTACTCATGGCAGTTAAGTGGCAACCCGATTGCTGATATTGAACAGCAAATGCTAATCGAAAATGACGTATCAAAAGTTGATGTAGAGTATTTTAAAGATTTAGCACGTGGTGTTGCAGTAAACCATAAACAGTTGGATGAAGCGATTCAACCTCACCTATCTCGTCCATTTGACGACTTAGACATGGTTGAGTTAGCGACTTTACGCGTAAGCGCGTATGAGCTTAAGTTCCGTGAAGATGTGCCTTATAAAGTGGCCATCAACGAAGGGATTGAACTGGCCAAAATTTTTGGTGCAGAAGACAGCCATAAATTTGTAAATGGTGTGTTGGACAAAGCAGTTAAGAAAATCCGCAAATAATCAGAATCATGAGGAGAGCCGGCGTTGGCCGGCTTTTTTAATGTATGAAGGAATTTGAGTTAATAAATCATTACTTCAAAGGCAGAGGCATAACTCGCCGTGATGTTGCCGTTGGTATTGGTGATGATTGTGCTGTTGTTGAAATTCCAGAGAATTGTCAACTTGCAGTGACCACAGACACCTTAGTCGAAGGTGTACACTTTTTCCCCGACATTCCACCAAGAGCGTTAGGTCATCGTGTATTGGCTGTTAATCTTAGCGATTTGGCCGCAATGGGGGCTGAACCTACTTGGGTATCAATAGGTTTAACTTTGCCTGATGTCAATATGGCCTGGTTGGAAGAGTTCACTGAAGGTCTACATGAAATCGCTGAATACTACAATGTACAGTTGATCGGAGGCGACACGACTCAAGGACCTCTCACTATCACAATTTGCGCCAAAGGAATTGTGCCAAAGGGAAAAGCATTGACGCGTTCTGGTGCCAATGTGGGTGATTGGATTTATATTACTGGTCCAGTGGGAGATGCGGCTTTAGCGATTGAATCTCGAAAACGAGGTATAGCATTAAGTCCAGATCAAACCAAGCGTGTTGTCGAAAAATTACATTATCCAAAACCACATGTGGCGGCTGGACAAGTGTTGAGAGGCTTGGCGACTTCGTGCATCGATATTTCCGATGGTTTGCTGGCTGATTTACAACACATTGTAGAGCGCTCAATGGTTGGAGCGGATATTGATGTAGACAAAGTTCCTGTATCCGATGATTTACGTGCGGTGGAAGATCAAGCACTTATTGATATGCTAAGTATGTCGTATGGTGATGACTACCAATTGCTCTTTACAGTAAACGACAATAACAGAAGTGCCGTAGAGGCAAGATTAATGCAGTACGGTGTCGAAGCGACCTGTATTGGACAAATAACTAATACTGTAGGCGAAATAGAGCTCTACAAAAATGGCGAGAAATACTCTATTCCAGAGCAAGCTGGCTATGAACACTTTAATTAGGAGCGAGCTTGGATAAGTCGTTAAAATTCAATCTCAAACGCCCACATCAATTGTTTGCATTGGGGTTTGGTACGGGACTTGCCCCCAAAGCCCCAGGAACAGTCGGTACTTTGGCTGGTTTGCCTTTTATTTTTGCCACCATGACGCTACCAATATGGTTTCAGGTTTGCCTCGCAGTATTGATGACGATATTTGGGGTTTGGGTATGTGGTAAAACGGCTCGGGACGTTAATGTACATGACCACCCTGCCATTGTATGGGATGAGGTCGTAGGTTTTTATATTACAATGATTGGAGCTGCGATCAGCTGGCAGTCATTGTTGGTCGGCTTTGCACTGTTTCGTTTCTTCGACATCGCAAAACCTGGGCCGATCCGCATGCTGGATAAGAAGCTACATGGTGGCCGTGGGATCATGGCGGATGATGTTTTAGCTGGTATTTTTTCATTGATTTGTATCCAAGCTTTGTTTAAAACAGGGGTCCTAGGCGGCTAAATTAAAGTTGAAAAAGAGGGAATCTATGCACAAGTTTTTTCTACTGTTAATTTTGACGGCTGTGTTTCACGTAAATGCGGCTATCAACGATTACGTTGTTAAACAGTGGAATATGCAAAATGATTTACCATCACAGAGTATTAAAAGTGTGGTGCAAGATCAGCAAGGCTATATCTGGCTCGGGACACAATTTGGACTGAGCCGATTTGATGGGCACCAGTTTGTAAACTTTAACACTCAAAACACCAATTTTTTAGTCAGTAATGCAATCAACAAGCTTGTTGTTGATCGCTTTGGTATGCTGTGGGTAGGTACTCGACGAGGCGTGTTGCGTATCGATCCGCAGACGATGAAAGCGCAGCAATTTAAAATACAAGCGGATGTAAAAGACATCATTGAAGATAATAGCGGCAACATCTGGGTTGCGGCAAATGGTCTGTATTACATCTCAGCTAAGCGTTTAATGTTGGATAAAAACAACTTAGACGATAGTAAATTATCACTTACACATATCAGTCAAATTGTCGGTGCTGTAACTAAAATGGCGCCATCTCCAGATGGTATCTGGGTGGTCAACGAGCGCCACTTATTACGTATAGGAGAAGCGCAGTTTGTGGGCTCAAACGGTATGAGACTGGAGTTATCCAGTAAAATCTCACTGCCTAGACAACTGGCTCAAACCAACATTCACGACCTAGCTTGGGTTGATGGCAAGCTATTTTTGGCTTCTCAACTTGGCGCATTTTTCTTGGATTTTGATGAAGTCTTGCGTCGCTTTGACGAAATTGGCAACAGCGCAGTTTATAAGTTTTTAAGCGATGAGCAAGGTGGTCTCTGGGTCTCTACATATGGTCGTTTGCTTTATAAAGAAAGTGGTGGAGAGTGGCAGTCTGTCGATCTCGTACAACTTGATCAGGGGATTTGGTTTACCGACTTGTTCATTGATAAAAGCAACAATGTATGGCTTGCAAGCATAAACGAAGGTTTGTGGCTTGCACATTCAGGTCGAGTGGAAAGATTTCAAGCGGGTTTGCGGGGCAAGCAAGCTATTTCGGCAATGACAATGGGTCCAAGAGGAAATGTCTGGGTCGCGACCCGTGAAGGGGTTGGCATGCTGGATCAGGATGATAACTACCAGCCTATTATTACGCCTGCCCAGTTAAAGGGTGTTGAAGTACACGATATGGAGTTTCTTGACGACCGCCTTTACTTAGGGACTGGACGAGGGGTTGTTATTTATGATGATGGCCGCTTATTGGCTATTCCAAATCGAGAATTTCGTCAAACGCAAGTATTTACGATTAGCCCGTCTAACCAAGGGGGGCTTTGGATCGGTACAGGGCGAGGCTTATATCGATTAGATTACAATGGTTTAACGCCATTTACCTATAATGCTTTTTTAGGTAGTCAGTTTGTCACCTATATTGTCGACTTTCCTCGCTATGGGTTTATTGGCACTGATAAAGGTGCTTACAAATACAATGAACGTGGAATTGAAAAGATCGGCGGTCAAACTTCTTTAGAATCTGCCTATGTGACGAGTATATTACACGTTGAAAATTACACTACGCTGGTCGGTACGTTTTATGACGGGTTGTATTATCGCACCAGTTCAGGTGATTGGTTCCAATTAGACGCATCTCACGGTCTACCATATGGACCGATTCTGTCATTGCATTACGACAAAGAGCAAAACTTTATTTGGGTTAGTTCAATGAAAGGGGTCTATCGCATGTCGATAGAGCAATTTACCCGTGAAATAGACAACCTCAAAGTAGAGCAGGTGATAAATCCTTTTGATCGTCAATTAGATGGCATGCCAAGTCAGTGTTGTACAGGCCTTGGTCATGACTCAGTTGTTGAGGTGGATGATGTTCTTTTATACCCAAGTTTGCAAGGGGTGGTGAGGATCCCTAAAAGTGTTAAGTTGTTCAGTGATAGTGAGTTACAGCCCCGTTTTGAAGGGATCACAACCCCAACACGAGAACTGACACCCAATAAAATTGTTGAGAGTATAGTGCTTGATACAAATGAACGGGATTTGACCATCCGCTATACGGCAATTGATTTTTATGCGCCCCAAAGTATTGAATTTAGATACAAACTCGAGGGACATGACGATCAATGGCGCGATGCGTTGGCGCGAAGAGAGGCCATCTATACCAATTTACCACCGGGTGAATTTACCTTTAAGTTGGAAGTGAAGCGCCGAGGTGAAGATTGGCAAGAGGCCCATTCAAAGTCAGTTAAATTGACACTCCCACGCCGTTTTGACGAAACTGTATTTTTCAGGCTGATTATTACTTGTGGCTTTATTTTCTTATTTTATCTCGTTTTCTGGGTATTTAGAGCGCAAGAACGGCGTAAACAGGCTGCGCTAGAAGAACTGGTAACAGAGCGGACGACCGAGTTGAGAAAAGCCAATGAAAAGCTAAATAAAGTAAATACGCAACTGAAATTGGTAAGTCACTCTGATGAACTAACAGGGCTCAAAAGCAGGCGCTTTTTATTCGATCAGTTACCCAAGGATATTGAACACTATCAGCGCAATGCTCACTCATTGAGAGAGCAGGGGAAAAGCCTTGTTTTAATGATTTTGAATATCGACAAATTTAGCAAGGTAAATGATGCAAACGGCCCTATCGGTGGGGACAGTTGTCTACAGCAGCTTGCTACATTACTCAATACTCGCACCCAGGGGTCAGACTACGTGGCGCGTTGGAGTGGTGACGAGTTTTTGCTTCTACTACGAGATTTTCAATGTTCCGATGTCGATGAGTATGTAAAAGAGCTATGTAAAGCAATTGGCGAGTTTGATTTTACTTTACCAAACGGCAAGTCTACAAAAATGACTGTTTCTGTTGGTTGGTCTTTCTATCCTTTGCAAATGCTAGGAGGGCATGTAATTGGTTGGGAAGCATCGGTTAATTTGGCTGATATCGCATTGCATCAAGTTAAGCGCAGTGGTGGAGATGGCGCTGCGTCAGTCGTGTTCGATGATGAGCTAGACGCATTTGAGTTCGAGCAGAGTCAAAACGTAGAGTCTCAATTACAATTGTTGCAATCAAATGGATTGGCAGAAATCAAAGTTTGGATGCGATAGCATTCGCAGCATTGCTTTTAAAAATAGGGAGCGCGGTGATACATTTAATTTTAGGTGTATCACCAGTTCTGAATTAAAAGCTAATTATGCGTCGTGTAGCTTATTCATTCATTTTCGCCTGAACTGTGAGTAAAGCTTCATCCATTTTTTGTATAAAGTCATATTTGAATGGAAACTTGTCGCCATTGTCTTTTGTGTAGCCAATGTGTGCGGTTCGGCTTAGAACTATGCGATCTTCTTTAAACTGCTTCATATCCAGTGTTTGAATCTCTCTTTTTACCGATTCAAATCCCATCAATGTTGATAATCTGTCGTTGACGTAGCAGTCTAAGCGAAACTTCGAGAGCTTTTTAATATTGGTTAGCGTATCTTTATTTTCCCAAATTTTAATCAAGCCTTGCCTTTTCGCCGAATTCAGCTCCTTATCTAAAATCAAAAAACCCGAATTAATACCTATATTGATCGGAGGTAGCTGAGGCGATCGTTGCAAAATATTGTTCAACGTAATGCCTGGGTTGCAAAATGCCACAACGTCTTCTGCGCCTAAAGATACTGAGTAAGGCCAAATATAGGGCCTTTTGTCTTTGTGGATATATGGGGGAAGTAAAGCAAAGGCTTCGCCATTCTCCATTGCTGCCACCCCCCGTTTCCATGGAATTGCTTCAAGTGTTACCTGGTAGTGTTCAGATAATTGCCTCGCAGCTAGTCTAACTTGCTCGATATAGATGCCATATAGATATCCGTTGCTTTCGTATGAGTACGGGGGGTAGCTATCGTCTACTAAAATTGTAACACGTGGCTTGATAGGTGCATCAGCAGTGGCTGGGAAGCTAATGAGATGAGTGATGAGTATCAATACAAGTGATATAGTTATGGGACGCAACATAGTTTGTGTCATAGTTTATTTGAAGGGAGCCATTGATAACTTTAGGCAATTTTGATGGAGATTACCAGAGTCAGGTTATCGACACGGAGTAAAATAGACACAAGCATTTTGCAATTTTTTGCAGGTGTAATAAGGCGTAATTTATTTAGTTGGGCTTAAGCGTTAAAATGTGTAAAAGGTAGCTTGCGGCAAGTATTACGCTGCATACCTAGTTCAAGATAGTACCAAAAAGAGAAATAAGGCGGATCCATGGCAAAGCTTAAAGTAAAGGACTGTACAGATGTGATCTACTTAAAGGCGTTTCATCGCTTTGGTAGGCTAACATACTCTGTAGATACGCAAGTCAGTGGTGTTGAGATTTCACGTATTCATGCAGTCATTGAACACAATGGACAGGATTGGGAGTTGCGAGACCTCAGTAAAAATGGTGTATGGCTGAACGGACAGAGAATTGCTTACAATCAAGCGATACACTTGAAAGTTGATGATGAGATCACTTTTTCTGAAATGCACCCTCAGACCTTTATCGTAGACTCAATTTCACCGCCAAAAGATTTGCTGATCCCGTCGTGTAATGATCAACCTGATGAAGTTATTCCGCTCGAAAAGTACCACTTCCTTCCCTCAGAAGCAGACCCTGAGTTAGTGGTTTTTTATGATAATGAAAAACTATGCTGGTGTTACGAACACCTTGAAAGTGGCAGAATAGTTGCGCTAACTGACAGTGATAACCTGTGTGTTGCAAATGAACTATGGTACCTATTTCAAGTTGAAGCAGCTTCTCAAGAAGCTACCATGCCTATTGATAAAGCGCACCAGTCAAATCTTGAATTTGTATTTGATATTAGTCTAGACGAAGAAATAACAGAATTAAAAGTGAATCATAACGGCGCAGCATTAGATTTTGACGTCAGAACACATCATTATCTGACTGCGTTACTAGCTCGTTATAAGGCCCGTGATGAAGCTGCTGTAGAAGAAGAAAGTGAAAGAGGTTGGGTGAGTGTATCTCAATTGTCTAAAGATCTAGGCATTAGTGAAAGCCACATCAATATCCAAATACACAGAGCTCGTAAACAATTTGTCGACTTAGTTGACGACAAAAGTTTAGCTGAGAAAATTATTGAGCGAAAACGTGGCAGAGTGCGCTTCGGTGGCAAACATTTTACCATTAAAAAAGGTTCTCACACTGAAGCATCCTACACAGGGCTGCAGCTAGCGCTATAATCCTAATTGGGATCCAAGTTTATAGCATGAGAAACTATGGGGCTTATAGGCCGTTGTATTGTCGGATTTACGTGTTTTATGGGCTGTTGTTTTCCTGCATGCAGCAATAACATTGACGCTGTATGGCACAGTGCTCCCCACACGTCTTTAGAATCTGAAAAAGTGAACAATTGGTTACACCACGGGCTTGAAAAAACTACCTTGGTCCTTGGGAAATTAGAGCAACCGACTGTACCCGTTTATATTCATGCTATTGAGTATGCGAATGAACCCGTTCCCTGGGGCGAGATATCCCGGGGGAATATTGATAGCATCACACTTCATGTCAACACCAAAGCGTCATTATGGGCTTTAAAGGAAGATTGGACGCTATACCATGAACTCGCTCATTTATATCACCCTTTATTAGCTTACCGGGATATGTGGCTTGCGGAAGGGCTGGCGACCTATTTACAAAATGGGGTAATGCTTAGAAGTGGTATCATCTCGTCAGAAGAGTTTGTGCAACGTATCAGCGCGGGGCTTGCCCGAGGTGAAAGAGCAACGCGCACATTTACCGGTACTTTGTCCTCGGTATCTGAAAATATGTGGCGGTTAAAAGCATATCAGCGTGTTTATTGGAGCGGTGTCGCTTTTTTCATTGAAGCTGAATTAAAATTACAAGAGGAAGGTGTAAAGCACAGCTTGGTAGGGCTTATTGCTCGCTATCAAATGTGTTGCCGAAAAAATGCGAGCGCGGGCAAAAAAGGCAGTGCTTTGCATTTTTTGAGGCAGCTAGACAATCTAGCCGGGAGCAAGATATTGGAGCCCCTTTATCATGCCTATGGTATAAGGCGTAACTTCCCTGATATTACAAAACAGCAAGTGCATCTAGCTTCTCTTTATTATCTACCACTAAAAAAATAATGAGCGAGTAAAGGGCACAAAGCTTTACTCGCTTTTTTGATACTATAATCTGGCTTTAACGTATTCCCCAGGGGCGTCATAAATGCCAGGATTGGCTTTGGTTTTTACTGCCCGAGCTGGTACTTTTTCATCAGTGAATTGAGTTATCCACTTACCCCAATGCCCCCACCATGAGCCTTTTGTATGCTCAGCTTTTTCAAGCCATGCATTTGCTTCACCCTGCAGAGCCGGACCTGACCAAAATCCATATTTATTGGCTTTAGGAGGGTTGATCACACCCGCAATATGACCAGATTCACCAAGGACAAAGGTCGTTTTTGAGCTGGTATATTGGAAGCCTTTAAAGGTCGCTTGCCAAAGCGCAATATGATCGTCACGGGTAGACAGTGCATAGATAGGTTGTTTGACCTTTGTTAAATCAATTTTAGTCCCTCTGATATCTACTTCTTTATTGGCGATTAAGCGGTTTTCCAAGTACAGGTCACGCAGCATAAAGTTATGGCATTTTGCTGTAAGGTTTGTGCTATCGCCGTTCCAATACAGGAGGTCTAAATCCATAGGAGGTTGACCTTTAAGGTAATTATTGACGTAGTAATTCCAGTAAAGGCTGTTTTCCCTGAGCATACTGAACGACACGCCGAGTAGGTGTCCGTGCATAACACCGTTTTGAAGATTGTACGCCTCGAGTGCCGAGATAGTACCTTCATTGACAAAAACACCAAGTTCACCAGGCTGAGAGAAATCCAGTAACGTTGTTAGCAGCGTGGCACTTTTTATTTTCTGCTTCATGCGCTTAGATGTGAAATACGCCATGGCGGTTGCGACTAGTGCACCGGCAATACAATAACCGATGGCATTCACATATGCTTCACCTGTTTGCTTTTCTATCTCATCTAAGGCTGTAATGACACCGTCAACGACATAATCTTCAAAGCCAATTTCAGCCATACTCGGATCTGGGTTTTTCCAAGAGATCATGAAAACTGTATGACCATTGTCCACGGCCCATTTGACGTAAGAGTTTTCTTCTTTTAAGTCCAAGATGTAGTATTTGTTCACGTAAGGAGGGACAAATAAAAGCGGGGTTTTATGTACTTGTTTTGTCGTAGCGGAATATTGTATCAATTCAAACAAGTGGTTTTGGAAGACGACTCTACCCGGTGTGGTAGCAAGATCTTTCCCTAGTTCATAGGCATTCTCATTGGTCATGCTGATCCTAAGCATGTCGCCACTTTTTGCCATATCTTTTTTGAACAGTTCAAGACCGTTAATTAGGTTTTGTCCTTCGGACTCGATGGTTAGTTTTAATAACTCTGGATTTGTGGTGATGAAGTTACTTGGAGAAATAGAGTTAATAACCTGCCTGGCAAAGAATTCGAGACGTTCTTTTAGTTTTTCATCCAGTCCTGGCGTTTGACGAATTGAATCAAGTAATGACTGTCCAAAAAGTAAATAACTTTGTTTTATGTAGCTAAACCACGGGTTATCTTGCCATTCGTCAGCAAGAAATCTCTTGTCGCCACGCTCAGTCGAGATAACTTCTTCGCTTGAAGCGTTCAGGCTTTGCTCCCATGTTTGCTGAACAATTTTTAATTGTTCCTGCCACCAGTTTAATTGTTGTTTTGCAAATATCTCTGGTTGCTTTGTAATTTCTTTGGCCCATTCGCCAAAATCTTCCGCACTTTGTTCATTAAGCGCTTTTTGAACGGGACTATTATTGAACAAATTTTGTGAGAATATACTGTAAAGATCTTGATTATACTGCCACCAAGCGCTCATGGTCTGAGTAAAATCTTTATTGTCGGTATCCATTTTATGCTTCCTAGTCGGAGGTGTGACAGACGAGTCATTGCTGCAAAAGGCGCTGCATTTACCTGACAAACTGCATGAAAACTTGAGTTAGAGCTGGTGTATATTCATGGCGTTTTCGTAGCTAGAGCACGCTTACTCAAGAGGTATTACAAACAGAATTGTCAATGGTGTTAGCTCTAAAGTTTGACAGAGCGGCCTGAGCAAGCTTTATCTCACACAGGCCGACAGTGCATTAGACTTTTGCAGCTTTAACAGTTTCTTTAGAAATAGTTTCTAAATTGTCTTTAAACTCTTGACCTAGTTGAGTCAATTTTTGTCCGTCTTCGATCAGCTGTTGGCTCAACTTATTGACTGCACTTAGTTGGCTTGCATTGAAATCGATGAAAGACTTAACGTCTTTTACTTCCGCTGCAGTTTTAAGTTGTTCAACTGATGTTTCAGTGAATGAATGAGCTGCATCAAGTTGAATTTTAGCCAGTTGCTCAATATTTTTAGCAACTAATTGATTGAACTGAATTGCTGGAGAGAAGAACTTCTCGCTTTGCTCAGTGATTGATTTAAAAAAGTCGTTGTACATGGCTTGCTTCCTATTGAGAGATAATCCGTTAAATTAAATGCAATATCCACCTACTACAGAAAAGTTACCTTTTCTAAATGGTATCGTTGAGTTTCTAGTTCATATACAGGCCGCCATTGAGGGCCAGCGTTTCACCTGTAATGTAAGCTGCGCCTTCAGAGGCTAAAAAGCTTACTGTTTCAGCTACTTCTAATGGTGTGGCAAGTCGCTGCATAGGGACTTGAGCTTTGATGCTTTCAAGTACGTCTTCGCGCATTTTCGCGACCATAGGGGTTTCTGTGTACCCGGGTGCAACAACATTTACAGTAACACCTGCTCTTGCACCTTCATATGCGAGTGACTTACTAAAACCTATCATCCCTGCTTTAGCTGCAGCGTAGTTTGCCTGACCAAATTGTCCTTTTTGACCATTTACGCTAGAGATGTTGATAATACGACCTGACTTATTGCCACACATGTGTGCAAACAACGGTTGGGTCATGTTAAACATTGAATTTAGGTTTGTATCAATGACTTCATGCCATTGCTGTACGTTCATTTTCTTGAACGATGAATCTCGGGTAATACCAGCGTTATTAACTAGTACATCAACCTTACCGTGTTTATCGATGATAGACTCAAGGCTGTTGTTGCACGCTTGGGCATCGGTTACGTCCAAAAATAATGGAGTAACAAACTTAGGGTTAATATTTGATTGGTTGCACCAAGTATCGAAGTCTGCTTCGGTACGTCTTGGGCTTGCCACGGCAATAACAAAGTAATTATTTTCTACGAGCTTTTGGGTAATTGCAGTACCTATACCACCTAAAGCGCCTGTTACTACTGCTATTTTTTGATTTTCCATAATATGCTGTTCCGAACATAAAGTGGCAAAACAACTTCACAACTAAGCCACAAATTCACTGAAGCCTATAAGCGTTCAGCAAGGGGTTAAAACTAACGCTATTGTTCATGCCTATTGTGACGAAATAATAACTAATTTGTTTAATATAAAAGACAAATTCTCATCATTTTGTATGTAATATAGGCACGAGCCCACTGCGATGGTCACTCAAAGCGCAATGAGCAATGTTAATTTTAGACTAATAACTCAAATTTAAAAATATAAAATCAAATTTGTCTAACCAATTGCCCAAATACGCGTGCAGTAAGTAATAGTCGCTATTTAAAATTCTGGTATTAGACTAAAGGCTAGTAGACACAAATTAATTCAAAGTTGATATTTTAAAGTTATTAATATCAATATGTTATTTGTTTTTTTGCGGTAAAAAAACAAATAGAAAAATTATCAATTGTATCTACTAAAAACACACTATTTTGGTTTTGGGTAATTTAATTTTGACTATAATTTACCAATAGTGCATGTTCAGTTTGAGGGTTGTGATATGTTGCATGTAAGACGCTTTAAGAGCTCTTTGAATTTATATAAGCTAATGATAGTTATATTAATATTGTTTAGCCCCTTGTCCTTTTCGGATACTAAGTTAGTCAGTGCTAAAGATCTTTTAATTAACCAAATGTCAGCAAAGCCTCATACCATCATAGATGTTCGCACGCCTGAGGAGTTTGCAAGTGGTCATTTAAAAGGTGCACTTAATATCCCTTACGATCAGATAGCTGCACAGTCATTTTTGCTCGCAAAGCTTAAAAGTGAAACGTTAGTTGTGTATTGCCGCTCTGGTCGCAGGGCAAATATCTTCGAACGTGCTTTGCTTGAGCAGGGTTTCAAATTGTTACACTTGGAAGGGGATATGCTAGGGTGGCAAAGTCAAGGGCTACCAGTTGTGAAGTGATAACCCTAACAGAGGCTAGATTTATACAAGTGAAGCGAGCATCTCTTCACTGTACTCTACCAGTGGCTGGTGATTTTTAACTCTTTCAATATAATCGGGGTTGGCAATGAGCGGTCTACCAATTGCCAGTAAGTCAAAACGGTCGGCTTGGATCGCTTCTGCACCGGTGTGTGGTGTAAATCCACCAACGCCGACCAGTGTGCTGTTGTATCGACTTCTGACATAATCAGATGCTCTGCCTCCGAGGTGGTCGAAAGTCATTTGATCATCGAAAATACCGATGTGCAGAAATGCCAAATCGCGTTTTTCCAATTCAGGTAATAGGTAGTCAAATACGTCCTTATCACGCGGATCTGATTGCATATTAAAATAGGCGCCAGGTGATAGACGCAAAGCCGTGCGATGGGAACCAATTTGGTCCGCTATGGCATCAACGACTTCTAGTGCAAATCGGCTCATATTTTCAGGTGTCTCACCATATTGGTCGACTCGCTTGTTGCTGTCATGATGTAAAAATTGATCTATGAGATAGCCATTCGCACCGTGGATCTCGACACCATCAAAACCAGCTTCCATTGCGTTTGAGGCTGCTTGAGCATAGTCATGGATGAGCTCTTCAATTTGTGCCACCGTCGCCGGAGTCGGTGTGATGTAAGTCAATTCACGCATGCGAGGTACGGTCCCTTCGACAGCTTCTGCACTGGGAGCGATGACATTTTCACCAGAGAAAAAGAAAGGGTGTGCTACTCGACCTGTATGCCACAGCTGAGCAAAAATCTTGCCTCCTTTTTGGTGTACTGCATCTGTCACTTTTCTCCAACCAGCGATTTGCTCGTCAGTGAATAAACCTGGAGTATTTGGGTAACCCTGAGCGTCAGGGCGAATAATGGTGGCTTCTGAAATGATTAAACCTGTGTCTGCACGTCGAGCATAATATGTGGCCATTTCTTCAGTGGGCACAAGATCGTCATCCGCCATGCATCGTGTAAGTGGTGCCATAAGTACTCGGTTTTGCAGTGAAATAGCGGAATTCAGTTGATAAGGTTGAAATAGAATATCTGTCATGGGTTGTTCTCTTTATTTGAATGTTTGTTCAAAATAGCCTTATTTGAATGATCATTCAAGAGCTATTTTGAACATTTGTTCAAATTTGTTTAAGATATACCTAAATGATTTACCCGAGTAGCCTATGAGAAGTGCAGAGTTCAACCGAGAAGCCGTATTAAGAGCTGCCATGAATGCGTTTATGGAAAAAGGGTTTAACAAGACCAGCATGCAAGATTTGAAGCAAGCGACAGGTCTACACCCAGGATCAATATACTGTGCTTTTGAAAATAAAAAGGGGCTCCTGCTCGCGGCGTTAGAGCAATATAATTTAGATCGAAATACTGAACTGCAGGCCATCTTTAGCAATGAAAAAGATGCAAAAAGTGGGTTAAGTGCTTATCTAGGTAATATTGTGGCTGAGTGCGTAAGCGGTGACCCGACCCAATCTTGTCTAAGTCAAAAAGCCATCAATGAGATTGCGCAGACAGATGAGCAAGCGCAAGCTGTACTCAGCCAACAGTGCGTTATGTGGCAAAGCGTTATGCGAGAGGTTTTTGTCCAAGCTGGTGAAGAGGGGGATCTCAGTGGTGCGCGTTTACCTGAACAACGTGCGCAAAGTTTAATTGTCGGTATTTATGGCCTAAGAACATTCTCTCAGGCGCAAAAAGACCCAGATGTTATATCGGCAATAGCTGAACAATTGCTCATTGATGTTTGTCGATAACGTCCTCACCTTGACCACAGATATGAGGAATCGTTTGTATTCAGTGAATTTCAATTTAGAGGGATGAACGCAGGCCTCAATCTGGACAATATTCGCTTATATCATTGTTCTATTAGACATTATTACTAGCGATAAAGGCTAGCTCTGTTGAAGACTTTGGTATAGTCTATGAATTCTTTTGGTTATTAGTTAATTAAATGGAAATCATAGTGATATGGAATATCAATTTTCTAATGCAGCTTTAAACATTAGGAGCCAAAGCCTTAAAGTGGATGGTAAAAGTGTTGCTCTGGAAGAGCGCACTTTTAAGTTGTTAGTTTATTTAATTGATACTCGGCCTAAAATTTGCGCTCAGGATGAGCTTGTCGCTCACTTGTGGCCTGATTCAGTGGTTTCACCTTGGTCACTGCCGCGCTTAATCTCCGATACTCGCAGTTTGTTGCGGCGTCTTGGCGTGGATCAAGATTTAATTATCACTGTTCGAGGCCAAGGGTATAAATTCAACCCTGAGATAGTAGTCAGCTTCGAATATGCTTCTGAAGATACCAGGGTTCAACTAGAGTTACTCAGAGCAGAGCATAGTTCAGATGGGGCACATTTGAAGTTTTGGATAGGTGTCACTTTACTGATGTGCTCAGCATGTATTTGGTTAGTGATAAACCAGTCAGTTATACATCAACAAAATGCAGGCTTCAAAGTCAGCGAACCGACAGATGCGAAAGGACGTATTTTGTGGGTAGACGACAACCCCAAAAATAATGTCAAAGAGCAAGGTTATTTTTTGCAGCAAAAAATAGGTGTTTACAACACCACATCAACCCAAGAAGCATTGTTACTGTTAAGTATGTACGAGTATACCGTCGTGATCTCTGATATGGGACGTGATGGAGAACCCTTGGCTGGATTAAAGCTGCTTAGAGCGATGCGCTCAACAGGTGATCAGACGCCATTTTACGTTTACACATGGGTTGATTCAGAAAAACAAAAAGAAGTCATTTTGTCAGCTGGCGGGCAGGGAGTTGCTACAAAAAAACGGCAGTTATACGATTATATATTGCTGCACTTTAGTGATGAAAAAATTTAATTTAAAAATTTAAGTTTATGATTTTAATGCTTTTCAATTTAATTCAAAGGGATTCAAGGGACAAATTCATGCAACTATGTCAACGTTGAATGGCTGCTCTCTTACAGCAAATGTCTTGGCCTTAACATTGATACCGTGGTGGGTATTTTGTGTTAAGGCCGCTTTCTTTTACCTTCTATCGGTCCTGCTTCAAGAGCAAGTGGGTGTACCTGCCAATCGAGGCATATGGCTCCGCTCTGTTGTATTTAAGTTCAAGTGCCAGTAGTTCTTCGAATTGCTCATCTGCTTTATTAAGTTCACGTAAATAGTCGTGAAAACAGCGAACGCCTGTCTTGCTTAAAGTGCATAAACATAGTTCGGCGAGCCAACTGTCTACATGTTCACTTTCAAGGGGTTGGTTTGGGCTCAGGCCCACTTTCTGTTTCACTTGAAGACCGTTTGATACATAATCAAAATTACCGTAGACCATATTGGCCAACCGTTGTGCTGATTTGTTAAAGTACATCAAGGACAAAACACCATCTGGCTTTAAGCAATTATTAAGGATTGTCAAAGCCGCCTTTTGGTCCACAACCCACTCTAGTACGGCATGGCAAAGTACAAGATCAAACTGCCCAAGCTCTAATTCTGTGAGCTGTTGCAGCGTTGCATTGATAAACGACAGTGATGAAATTTCCCGTGCTTCGGCGCGCTCTTTGGCAATGGCCAACATTTGCGCAGAGATATCAAGTAAAATAACCTTATGGCCGAGTTCAGCTAAATATAGCGACAGTTGCCCTTGTCCACCCCCAACATCTAAGATCCTGAGTGGTTTATTGTCGAAGTGTTCGCTCAGTAATTCATTCAAGTCTCGTTTTAGAACCGCTTCTCGGATCTTGCCTTTACTCGTGCCGTAAATGTTATTTTTAAATTTTCCGGCAATATCGCAAAAATTGCGGTCCGTTGGCACGGAGGTGGAGTGCTTTTTAGCCATGTTATATTTATACCGGGTTATTGATGTCGACAAATTCTACATCTAGGTCGTATTTGTCGGCTAAGTATTCACCCAGGGCTTTCACCCCGTAACGCTCAGTGGCGTGGTGTCCAGCTGCAAAAAAGTGGATCCCTTGCTCATTGGAGCTGTGAATTGTTTGCTCTGATGCTTCGCCGGTCAGGTAGGCATCGATACCTTGACTCGCTGCTAAGTCGATGAAGCTTTGGCCGCCACCTGTGCACCAAGCAATGGTTTTAATGAGATGGTCGCCAGCTTGATTAACGAGCGGCTTTCGATCCAACTTATCTTCTATTAGTTTCGCGAATTCATCTACCGTCATCGGGTTTTTGAGTTTTCCTTTAACTGCAACACTGTTTTTGTTCCACGGCTCTAATGGGCGTTCAATTTCTAGGTCTAACAATTTTCCGAGCTGTGCATTGTTTCCAAGCTCTGGGTGCACATCAAGGGGTAAATGATAAGCAAGAAGATTGATGTCATGCGCTAAGAGGCTTTGGATTCGGCGTTTTTTCATGCCTGTAATTGATTGCTCTTCGCCTTTCCAAAAATATCCGTGATGTACCAAAATGGCGTCGGCGTTCTTTTCTATCGCGACATCAATCAACGCTTGGCTAGCGGTGACACCGGTAATTACTTTTGTGATGTTGTCTTTACCCTCGACTTGTAACCCATTTGGACAAAAGTCATTTATCTGGAAGGGCTTGAGTAATTCAGTAAGTTGGTTGACTAATTTTTTGCGCTGCATAATGACCCCTAACGGCGATAAAAACGCATAGTTTAGCGTTTTTTTTCACGAAGAAAAGCGGATATTCAGATTGGTAAAACTTGGTTTTTGTGGTCACAGTCGTTTGTGCTTTGCAATAAATAGACTAATTTTATTCAGACTAACTAGCAACTGAGAGACACTACAATGGCCGTGAACGCAATTCCCGAAGGCTATCACGCTTTAACACCATATCTTATTGTGCAGGGTGCTACACAGGCAATTCAATTTTATCAAAAGGTATTTGCAGCCGAGTTGGTATTACAAATGAATATGCCAGATGGTGGTGTTGCCCATGCAGAGCTTAAAATAGGTAATTCTCACCTCATGATCAGTGATGAATGTCCCGACATGCATTTTAAAGGGCCCAATCAACTTGGCGGTACGCCCGTTACTTTAATGCACTATGTTGAAGACGTGGATATGGTATTTTCTCAAGCTTTGGCTATGGGAGCAAAAGAACTCAGAGCGGTAGAGAATCAATTTTATGGCGATAGAGCGGGAACACTTGAAGATCCATTTGGCCATATATGGACGATCGCTACGCATATTGAAGATTTAAGTGAATTGGAACTGCAAGAAAGGATGAGTGAATATATGTCTAAGCAGGGTTAACAGCGAGCGGGAAGCCTCATTCAAATGAGGCTAACGCAGTAACCTTGTTACTTAGCTGTGTGTATATCTTGGGACTTTGATTTAAAATCGTGGCTGTCATGGCGCTCATGAAGCTGCTCGTGCTCTTCCCCCCACGTGCGATTTACCATTCGCCCTTTTTTTACAGCAGGTCTTGCGGAGATTTGTTTAGCCCAGCGGATCACGTTTGGATATGCCTGCACGTCTAAAAATTCAGCGGCTTCATATAGACCTCCTTCTACAAGTACCCCATACCAAGGCCATATAGCCATATCTGCTATGGTGTAGTCATCGCCACACAGGTAGCGATTATTCTGCAAATGAATATTTAATACGTCCAACTGTCTTTTTACTTCCATGGTGTAACGGTCTATTGGGTACTGAAATTTTTCTGGTGCATACGCGTAAAAATGGCCAAATCCACCCCCCAAAATAGGTGCTGAACCCATTTGCCAAAATAGCCAGTTAAGGCACTTTGTTCGATCTACAAGTTTGTCAGGGATAAACTCAGAGAACTTTTCTGCTAGATAAAGTAAGATTGAACCTGATTCAAACACATTTATTGCAGGTTGGTGTGTGGTATCGACCAAAGCGGGGATTTTTGAGTTCGGATTAACATCTGTAAACCCGGAAGAAAATTGTTCACCCTCCATGATATCAATGAGAAATGCATCATATTCTGCTCCATTGATCCCTTTTTCAAGCAACTCTTCTAATAGAATAGTGACTTTAACTCCATTTGGGGTTGCCAATGAATACAATTGCAAAGGGTGTTTACCTGTTGGCAGTGGTTGGTCAAAACGGTGACCAGCTGTAGGCCTATTGATATTTGCAAATTTACCGCCATTTCCAGCTTCCCATTGCCACACTTTTTCTGGGGTATAGGTGTTCTGTGCCATATCGTTTCCTATATGTTTAGAAAAAACTTTGAAGTATCGACAGATGACCGTGATGATTTGAATTTTAGTTCACGTAGCAAGAATTACTTTGCATGATTGCTTATCTAGACGGTTTGGAAAAATTGCAAGACTTCCAAGGACGTATAAGTATCTACGTTTTTCAATGTCGTCAAGGCGTGGCATTGAATGTTATTTAGTCAATTATTTTTACTATTTGTTTTTGAGGAAATTAACTTTGTTCAATTTTTATAAGCTTGAATTTCAACTTGGTAGGGAAATTTATAAGTATGGGTGCATGCAAAGAAAAAGAGATTGAACTGCGGTGATTACTTTTTAGTCCCTAAAGTGGGTTGTGTTTTGCGTTATATTCGGTACATTGGTGTTAACAGTATTTTTGTTTTGTTAATTAAATTCAGAGAGACATGAGCTCATGCGTATTTCTTTTCGTCCAATCATCTTATTTTTGACACTTCATTGTTCTTTTCTTGTTCACGCTGATGACAGCGCTGTCTCTGATGTGGCCAATGTCAAGGAGCAAGCTGCCGAGAGGCGTATTGCAGGATTATGGCATGACGTAAACAACAGTAATTTTGCCAATGGTCATTTGATAGTGTCGCAACAGGGTAGTGAAATCTTTACTGCACATTACCTTGAATTCAAAGGCATACCTTTTGTTGAACATGGCGCTGGCAAGAGAGAGCAAGATACCATTACGGTTAAGGTCCAAGTAACACAACAGATCCCAGGCTGGACAACTGAAGGTGTCCATACCTTAACTTTGTCTGATGACGGGCAATATCTAATAGGAGAGTATTTTTCAGGTGGTAATAAAGGCCCTCTGAAATTTAAAAAGGCAGGCAAATAATAACCTGTAAAACAAGAAAAACATGTAGAAGGAAATAAAATGAAAAAATCACACAACAGGGTATTAAGCAGAGTGAAGCAAGCATTGCTTCTCTCTGGCTTTATGGCTTCTCTTCCTGCTTTTGCTGCGGTACCTGGCGCACCAAAAGTAGAGTGGATGGTCGAAAAACATAGTTTAGTAACAATTACAGATTCACTGGCATATAAAGATGTCGTCGTCGCGCCAAGTGTTGATGTTTCTGTGCCTTGGTCAAAGTGGACTGGGGAAGCTGGCGAAACAGTTAAGATTTTACTTGATGGGCAAGTAGTACATAGTAGAGTTTTGACTGAGGTAGGCAGCTCGCAATCGGGTGTAGAAACATTAACATTTACAAAAGGCGGTAAATTTAATTTAACCGTGCAGCTGTGTAATCTGGACGGATGTAGTGACAGCACTAATAACAAAGTGCTCGTTGTTGCTGATACAGCAGGGAGCCATTTAGATCCACTGCCAATGAAGGTAAATGATCCTCGTTTTCCGATTGAAATGACAAACCGATCATACGTCAACACAACGGGTAAAGTTGTCGCAGCGTATGCGGCGGAATGGTCCGTGTATCGTGTAGAGGGAATGGACTACTACATCGATAATATTCCGGCGGAAAATTTAACCCATATTTTTTATGGTTTTGTCGCTATCACAGGTCCTAATGAGTCTTTTCAAAAAGAGAACCCAACTGGCTACAATACGTTTCAACGTGTTGCCGCTGGATTAAATGACTTCGAACTTGCGCCACCAGATCCTTGGGCTGCTTATATGAAGCCTGTTGGTGACCAAGTGAATCAAGATGCTATCAAGGGTAACTATGGTCAGATGATGGCATTGAAGCAACGCTATCCCGACCTTAAGATCATTCCATCTATTGGCGGATGGACTTTATCTGATCCTTTCTACTTTATGGCCGATGATGCCAAGCGAAAAACGTTTGTTGAGTCATGTCGTAAATTTTTGAGAACATGGCAATTTTGGGATGGCATTGACATCGACTGGGAATTCCCAGGCGTTGCGGCGGCAAACCCTAACCTAGGTTCACCAAGTGATGGCGCAACTTATATCAAACTGATGAAAGAGCTTCGCGCAATGCTAGATGAAGAGGAAGCACGTACAGGTCGAAAATACGAGCTAACATCTGCCATCAATGTCGGTTTTGATAAATTAGAAAAGGTCAACTACGGCGAAGCGATTAAGTATATGGACTATATTCTTATGATGTCCTATGACTATTTTGGCGCTTGGGACTTAGAAGGTCTAGGTCACCAAACCGCGGTTTATCCTTCTGATTTCAAACCTTCTGATGTACGTACAACACAATACAATCTAAAAACAGGTATTGATCTGCTCAAGGCGCAAGGAGTACCGGGTAATAAACTGATCGCGGGTATTGCAATGTATGGCCGAGGCTGGACGGGTGTTGAGCATACGCCTGGTACACACCATATGCAGGGCACTGCAACTGGACCATCTGCACCAGCGGATGCATTTAAACTTGAGCCGGGCACGTTAATGTATGCAAACATTGCGCAGTGGGCAAAACACCCCGATTGGGAGTACCACTACGATACAGTTGCGCAGGCACCTTATATTTACCGTCCAAGCACGGGGGATTTGATCTCTTACGATGATCAAAGATCGATAAAAGCGAAAGGCGAACTTGTATTCCAAGAAGGCCTTGCAGGTATGTTTGGTTGGGAAATTGATACCGATAACGGCGACATCTTAAACTGGATGCATGAATCTCTTGGACACCCACTGGTTGACGGCTCAAACCGCGCGCCTGTGGTCAACGCCGGTGCGGATCAAAGTGTATTGTCCGGGTCAGTTGTCAAGTTATCTGCAACAGCCAGTGATGCGGACAATGACGCGTTGACCTATCAATGGCAACAAGTGTCAGGCCCTGCGGTGACGCTTGGTGTAACAAGCGCACTAAACGCAGAATTTGTTGCGCCTGATGTAATTGGTGAAGCCACAATTACATTGCGCTTTACAGCCAATGATGGCAAAGGCGGTAGTACAAGTGATGAAGTCGTTGTTACGGTGCGCGATAGTGTTGTAAATACACCACCTGTAGTGAATGCCGGTGCAGATCAGCAAGTTGAATCAGGCACTGCAAACGTATTATTAGATGGTAGTGCGACATCCGATGCGGATGGTGATGCACTTACTTATGCTTGGACTCAAGTGTCAGGTAGCACGGCTGTATTGGTAGGCGGTGATACCAATAAGGCAACCTTTGCAGCTCCTCAAGTAACTCAGGCTGAACAATTGGTGTTCCAGCTAAGTGTTTCTGACAATGGAGTGGACAACTACACGGATACTGTGACGGTGACTGTGACGCCAAAAGGGACTGGTGGGCACCCTGCGTATGATGCATCTGCAATTTACAATACCGGAGACCGCGTCAGTCACTTTGACCAAGAAGTGAAGCAAACTCTTGTTTGGGAAGCCAAATATTGGGTATCTGGTGTTGAGCCGACGCGTTTTGCTGATGCTTGGAAATTGATTAGCCAAGCTGAGTTTCCATGGCATGTAAAAGTGGCATACAACGCTGGTGAAGAGGTAAATCATTGCGATGCGTCTAACCTGTGTGCACGTTATCAGGCACTGTGGTGGACTAAAGGTGATGAACCTGGAAAAAGTGGTGCATGGAAAAAGCTTTAATGCTAGGTAACATGGCCTAACAAGACCATACAAAAATAAACCTTAATGGCAATACATCAGTGTCACTTCATCACAAACTGAAGAAGTGACACTGTTTTTTTGAACGAGAAAAGCCCCACCCTATAACCCATCAATTGACTTACATTCATGGTTTAGTCGTTGCTAACCAGTGTTTTGCATCGTTTAGTATGTCGCAGTAAATGTCAATTTTGCGCACAGAGTATGACAGCATGTCAGAACTTGAAGCAAAAGCGTGATCTTTGAACTTTTGATATTTAGCGATTTGCTTTTTGTTTGAATTAAGATAATCACGAAAAAGGATGGCTTCGCTAAAGCAGGGGAGAGCGTGATGGGCGAGGTGTAATACATAACATTTACGAGACTCGACTTTCCAGTACCAACTGCATTGCGTATGAATTGGGCTTCTGCCATAAAATGTATAACCCAATTGTGCTAGCGCAGACTGTACGTGAATGTCATCGGGTTCATAGGGGGTTTTAGCAGCAATGTCGATGATATTTTTTGAACACATACTCGGGATTGAAGTGCTGCCTATATGCTGAATTTCTGCCAACTTTAGTGTATTACTTTGCTCAACTAAACACCGTCTTTCATGCGCAAACCACTGCGGCCACTGCGGGTTGTAAGGGAGCTGATCAAACCCAACATCGGGCATTTTTAAGGAGAGCAAATGAAGAAATTTGGTTTCAACGGCTTCGCCATTGAGGTGTTCGTGTCTATGTTTCAATCTCTTGAGTAGCGTTAAATAGTGTAGATTAATCATGACTGTCCTTTATTTATCGCTCGTACCATAAGCTGATTAAATCTCGATCTAGTAAATTCGCAGTGGATTGAATATCGGTGTAATAGTAGTCCATGAGGTACTGCTTTAGAGATTTACTCATCGAAGAGACTTGCCCGGTTTTGTGTACACGAACGTGGTTGCGGTGTAGCTTGTTGCGAATATTTTCAGGTAATTGCTTGAGCTGACGCAGTACAGTATTGCGGATTTTGAGTGTGGCCTGTTGTTGGTCAATCTCGATATCATCAAAGGGGACTGTGCCTATGAAGTCAAAGGTTTCGGCCATGATGCGGTGCGTATCTTGAATAAAATCATCAAATAAAATCACTTTTACATTTTTGCCAAAGACTTCTATGTAGCGTTTGACGTGTTGATAGTAACTGGCATTATTCAAATATTGCAGCCCGTCGTGAAAGTAGCTCGCTGGTGGAATACACTTTCCTTCTCGCCTATTTTGGCAAAGTGATATAGCGCGCTCAAGATCAGCTTGATCTTCATTTCCAGTGCGTAAATAGAGCGAGTGAAGCGACTGTATCTGCTCCCACGGGCGGCGCAGCATAATAATGATTTTTGCGTCTATACAATGTGTGTGAATATTGTGCGCTGCAGCTTTACTGGTGAGATACCACACCGAGCCTTCAGCATTGATAGGTGAGTTGACGAATAACTTTAGATAGTCATTGGTTTCAGTGATTGTATGTGGTTGCACCATCAGATCTGTTGCGAAGTAGTGGGGTTCTTTCAAAATAGATACATGTATTGACGGGTGTTGCTTTAAGTACAGGCACATAGCTGTTGTGCCTGAGCGCGGTGCGCCGACGACAAATAAGTTTGGGTAGTTATTTACCAAGTTGAACTTTCCTTATTTTATTGGAGTGTCACCACGATGAGTCCGATTAGATTTTGTTAAACCCGTTTCATTTAGTGGATTTTTACAATCATTGAGGGGGTAATTTTTAATGTATAAGAACCTGTCAACTATCATGTATACGCCTCAATAGACACTCGTAATAAAGGCGACGGGAACCCAAGTCAGGTGTCTACCGCCATAGAGTAGTGTACGGTTTGGCAATTAAGCGAATGAGTCTAAAAAGTGCCGACTAAGCGCTTTACCTACAAAATCGCCATAAAACACACCTTTGTTTGTCATTTTTATTGTGTTCTCTTGTACAGCAATAAAATTTTGCTCTATTAATTTTTGTAGCATCACATTGTTTGGGGATAATAAATCAACTCCGTGTTTTGCTTTGAGCCATTTGCAATCAAGGCGAGATGTTTTCATGCCCAGTACTATGTCTCTGGCTATCAAATCCATTGATGTGAGCTTTGCACCTCGCTCAACGGGCAACATATCTCGGTCGATAGTTGCTTTATACTTCTCTAGCCTCGAAGTGTTTTGAATGTATTCCCTTTGTAAAGACGAAAAGGCCGAAACGCCAAATCCATAGGTATCTTCACCTTGCCAACGCTGATGTAAATGCTTTTGTTGGTAATCACCATTTTTGGTAAAAGTAAAAAATGTAGAATTTTGATAGCTATGAGCATGAAGTTGCTCAATGGCATAATCCATAAACGCCATTTCTTGGTCATCCGTTGGTAGGATGATGCTGTTTTTATGTAGATCACTAAAGTATTTTGAATTTTGATAAAGTTCCATTTTGTAGACAGTGATCGAATGAACATTGAGCGCAATCGCGCGGTCAATACTGTATCGCCAGCTGTGTTCGGTTTCCCCCTCCAACCCACTGAGTAGGTCAATATTGACGATAACACCGGTATCGAGTGCCCGCTGAATGGCTTTTATGTTCATCGTTTCAGTGTCTTTTCGGCCTGTCTTTGCGACGACTTCATCGCAAAAAGACTGGATCCCAAAACTAAGACGCGTAATACCAAATTGTGCGAGCTCTTCTGACTTCTTTTTATTATACGTAATTGGCTCCACCTCAAATACAAACTCAGATAAAGCCATTGTGTAATGTGCGTTTAGGGTATCCATGATCTGGGATAGATGACGCGCTTTTAATAAACTCGGTGTACCCCCGCCAAAGTAAAGCGTATCGACCGGACGTTTAGACCATGCATATTGCTTCGATACTAGCGCGATTTCTTTACATAGGTAGTCGACATAATTGTCTATATCCTGCTGGTTACTCTCAGACAACTCTATAATTTTGAAAAAACAGTATCTGCATCGCTGAATACAAAAAGGAATGTGGATATACAGATTTAGTCTGTCGTTATCCAATGCTTCGGATTGAAATGTGCCTTTCCAGTAGCGACTAGGCGGATAAGTGGTCATAAAGCCTTTGCGGTTCAGATCACTGACAGGCAGCTGCGCTTCGTCGTTTTTAGTTTCCATATTGGCTTCTTATACTTAGTGTCAGAGTCAACATGGCTATTTGCCACTGTGCTTAGCGATGATCTGCGACACTTTTTCAAGATTGTAAAAATTCTCGAAAGTTAGTGAGTCATGCTCAAATTCAACATTGAAGGTTTTCTCTAACAGTAAGACAAACTCGGTGAATACAATAGAGTCCATTGCCAAGCCATCTTCAAAAAGGGGGGTTGTGTGGTCGAATTCGTCATAACTGAGATTCACATCGAGTTTTTCTACGACAAGCTGTTTTAATGCATCAATCATATTTCTGATCCCTCATAAAGTTTTGTTATTTCTTTTCGGTTAATTTTTCCACTGCTCAGCTTTGGCAGCTGCGGGAGGACAATGACCTTTGCAGGCATTGCATAGGGCGGTAAATAATCAGTTAATTGTTTGCAGAGAACTTTGGGATCTGCCTGAGTGCTTGACCCAACAACTGCAACAATAGTGTGCCCCTTTATATCTTCTTTGCCCTTTATTAGGGCGACATCCTCTATGTCTTGATGTCTTTTGATTTGAGTTTCCAGTTCAGAAAAGGCAAGTAAACGGCCATCTCTATTTACACTAAATGTGTCTCTTCCGATAACTCTAAAGCCACTATGCTTTGAAATTGAGACGAGATCTCCCGTTGTGAAGAGTGACTGTTGTTTTGGTTGGTGCAAATAATAGTCAAACCCAAAAGGATGCTTAACAGTAAGTTTTCCTTTGTCTATTTTGACTTCTACTGCGCTCAATGGCACAACCGCATCATTGATCTCTTGACCGGCTTTTTGCACTTCCCCAATTGCGATGACTCCCAATTCGGTAGACCCATAAAGGTTAAAAATCTGCTTAAATTTGGCCGTGGCTCGAGTATATTTATGATTGCCGAAACAGTCTCCGGCGCTGACAATAAATTGATAGCTCAGATCGTGATTTGGCTTATAGAGCAAGCCATCTAGCATATGGGGAGTGAGGTAAATAACATTTGGAACAAAGTGATGTTCGACAGTTTTAAATTTAATAATATTAAGGTTGCTTGTTATATGAACTGTAGCGCCAACAAGCAAACTAGGTAACAGCGCTGCACCAAAACCATACATATGGTGAATCGGAACAGGAATAAGGACGCGATTCTCATGGTCAAGCGGCAGGCGCTCTAACACATTAAATGAGTTGGCGACTAAATTTTCTCTCCGATGCACGACTACCTTTGGAGAGCCTAAACTGCCTGAAGTAACAAAATAGACCGCACCCGCAATCGTTGTGGTATTACCCCTATCATGTTTGTTGATTGTGATGTGTGTTAAATCACTATGATAGTGGGCGGACATATGTAATTGGTCTCCAAATATGTCGCCATCAAACTCAGTGTGATTGCCAGGTAATAAAGCAAAATTTATGTCGGTGCTCAATAAGGCCATCAACATCATTAAATGCTCAATTGACTGATCGCAGCAAAATGCAATCGGTGGGGTTAACTTGTTATCTAAGAGCCAGTTTCGATAAGTATTGATACGTAGAATTGCATCTTGATAGCTTATTTGTTGGTGATCATCGCTCAAGGTGTTTTCTAGTGCACCCAATTGTTTCCATGTATCAAAAATATCAATAAATTTCATTAGCCGACTACCTTGTTCACAGCATAATGGTCAGTCTATCGACCTGAGTTAGCATTTAATAAAGTAAAATATTTCTAGATGTCACCATCATATATGGCGGTTTGTGCTAGTTACTTAAAGAATACTTTATTTTAAATTGGTTGTTTTTTTATTTGATTTTATTGTGGTTTTTTGAATTTTTTAAGGTGTAAAATTTTACAGTTACACACTTAATGGTCATGCTGATGGATGAGCGTAATTAAAGTGTGGTAATGAATATGCAAGCTTTGAGGTGAGAAGGTGTTATTAATTGGAGCTGCAATACTTTATACCGCAGCTAATTTTTGTCTTTTAAGGTGCCATGCGGTGTTTGAAAAAAGCTAAGTTAAATCTTTACCAATCCACACTACTTTTCCGATGATCTCCAACTGCTCCATTTCGTCGGGTTTTACGACTTGTTCAACATATTCTTTATTATCGCTGATAAGCCTCACCGAGCCATCTAAGTACTGTTGTAGTCGCTTGGCATATAGTTCTTCACCAAGCCTTACTACATAGATCAGACCTTCGCTGAGCTTCTTGTCACTCAAGTCAACCAAAATGGTGTTGTTATTGTGAATGGTTGGCTCCATAGAGTCGCCTTTGGCAAATACAACTGCCAATTTACTCTTTTCGAGGTTCTTGTACTCGAGCCATTTCTTTCTAAATGCTAAATGCCTCGATACTTGCATTTGATCATTAAAGGCGCCGTGTCCTGTGCTAACTGAGACATGGTAGCCTGGCACTAATACAAAGGCGTCATTGAACTCATCCAGTTTTACAATTGGGTGTAATGTTGAGTCAGGGGCGCAGCTCTCTTCTCCTGTGATCAACCACAATAAACTCACTTGTGCTTCACTGGAAATCCTTTCAATAATACTGAGCTTAGGGTCTTCGCCTTTTAATATTCGACGCAAAGTGCCTTCAGAAACATCAATTTTTGACGCAAATGCCCTGATACTGTGAGGCTTTATAGCTTCCTCTACACGTTCAGCCAGGGTATTTAGGTAACTTTCTCCGTCCATAATGGGTTTCATTTCCTACATCACATCTATTTAAGCGTCAATTTGGACATTATAAGGAGCTTTAAAAATAAACTCAATGCAATTTTTTACGCAGGAATAAATTTATTAGCGGTTGTGGTGCGTAATATTTTGCTCTATACTTATTAAAAAATTACGCAGACCGAGCTTTAGTACGGTTCAGTATGCATTAATTACGGTAAGTTATAACAGTTAGTAGGGCACTTTTGAGTGCAAACGTACTTGCTTGCGTAAAAAAATAAGGAAAGTGAATATGGCCAACCACCCAACATTTAATACACAAATGAAGTCTAGACTATCTCAGCATCTGGTGTCTGCTCATAGCGGTGCTGACTTAAGTCCAAAACCTGTCAAGTTAGTGCGTACACCAAAAGGCGCGCAATTATTAAAGTATGCACGAAAGTGCAGGGGATATACACAAGCTGAATCAGCTGCTTGTTATGGTATAGAGGAGCGTACGTTAAGGCGCTGGGAAAACAATGAATATAACCCGAGATGGAATGATGTTATTTCATTGATTGAAGATGTGTATTTAATGGATATTACTCAAGTTATTGAAGGGGTAAGAAATGACTCCGAAATAACTGCGTAAATAGTTACGCGTGTGCTGTGTATCGTAAGTTCGGTTAGTTTATTACGCGCTTACTGATCCTGCGTAATATTATGAGCTCTCTAAACAAACCCCCAGGGTTTGTCAGGTAAGCCAACTTGTAGTTTTGGTGACTGAGAAATTAGTTTTTATGATGGATTTTGGTGTTTTACATAGGATAGCTGATTTTTTCTAATGACTTCTTATTAAACTCAAAGGGTTCCCGTATCGCCCTTTGAGTGAATTTTTTAATTTGTTGATTTAAATAAGAAGATTTTCAAATTCAGGGTGTTTATTCGGAGATAAAGGCTTTTGATATTAGAGAATTTGCCTGTTAACTTTTTACTCAATGGATAGCTGAGTAAGCAGTACAGACTACAAATTTTTTTCTCAATATGAAAGGAAATTATTATGTCTTTATCTAAATTATCACTGACCATTGGTACGTTATTAGCGAGTTTAAATTCTTATGCATCGGTACAAAATGTGGCCGATGTCGATGGTTATGAACGCACAACCAGTTACGCCTATGGACCCGTCAGTAGTGTGGCTATTACAAGTGAGCATGCCCACAAACTGATACTTAACGTACAACTTAGCAACGAATTTAGTCGCTGTGACAATGCCAATGTGTATTCCAATCGCACACATACTAATCTTGCGAGTTTAAATGTCTCTATAAACTCCCATGTGCTGACTAGTTTGACGATGGAAACGGAGTTCAGTGATGAAAGTGCACTGCAAGATCCTAAGACGGTTCATATCGGGTGTACTGACGAATTTGGGCAGGAGTTCAATGTGTTGGTCAATGTACCAGGCGCGCCAATTGTCGATTGGCAAGTTTCTTTACAGCCTGCCGGTAAGTTTATTTATATACCGTATTCATATGGCTATCATTCAGCATATAAGATTGAAAGCCGTCTTAGTGTTAATAACCAAAACACGCAGTCTTACTGTACAACTTTGGCAAATCGGGGTGTATCGCTTGGATTATTTCATGGCGAAGACCGCAAAGGTCCTTTTCATTCGGATGTATTTATAAAAAATGAAGTATTGACGAATCCAGCGCATCAAGTTTTGTATCAAATTATCGAGTGTGAAAATGCGGCCGGAAAGACCATGGCAGTGAAGGTCTTCAATTTGACAAACCCCAATCACATCCATTTATGGGAAGATCAGTTGATAGTTAAATAAAAGGTTGGGTAAAAAGCAAGTCGTGAGACTTGCTTTTTATGGGTAAAGATAAACTACTTAACTTCTTTACCAGCAGCTTGTTGATCAGCATGGTAGCTTGAGCGAACGAATGGGCCACATGCAGCATGTGAAAAGCCAATTTCGTCTGCGTAGTCTTTTAGTGCGTCAAACTCTACTGGTGGAACATAACGCTTAACAGGTAAGTGGTGCTTCGAAGGCGCAAGATATTGACCAACTGTCAGCATATCAACATTATGCTCTCGTAGATCTCTTAGTACTTCTTCGATTTCAGGGATCTCTTCCCCTAATCCAACCATCAAACCTGATTTAGTTTTTACTTCAGGGTGTGCTTCTTTAAATCGACGTAACAACTCTAAAGACCATTTATAGTCAGCACCTGGACGAGCTAGTTTGTATAGTCTCGGTGCTGTTTCTAAGTTGTGGTTGAACACATCAGGTGGCGTTTCAGTTAAGATCTCTAGTGCACGGTCCATACGACCGCGGAAATCAGGAACTAGGATTTCAATGGTAATGCCTGGGTTATGTTTGCGGATCTCTCTAATACAATCTGCAAAGTGCTGGGCACCACCGTCACGTAAATCATCTCTGTCAACAGAGGTGATCACCACATATTTGAGCTTCATATCTTTGATGGTAAGTGCTAACTTCTCTGGCTCTGCCGCATCAGGTTTCAGCGGACGACCATGTGCCACATCACAAAATGGACAACGACGAGTACAAATAGCACCTAAGATCATGAAAGTTGCTGTACCGTGATTAAAGCATTCAGACAAATTAGGGCAAGACGCTTCTTCACAAACAGAATGTAAGCCATGCTTTCGCATAGCGCTTTTGATCCCTTCGATTCGCTCACTTGATTTTGGTAAGCGGATCTTTAGCCATTCTGGTTTGCGGAGCATTTGCTCTCGTTCAGTTGGTAGTACTTTTACCGGGATCAATGCCATTTTTTCAGCATCGCGTAACTTTACACCCGGTTCCATTTTGACTGGTTTACTCATTCGTTCTCAAACCCTTCAGTGTGAACAACATGCTCAGCGTTAATGCGCTTAAGCATATGTTTGATGAGCCCTTGACCCGCTGTATCGAGCGAATCAGGCCCATTTATATCGCTAGTTTGTACCATCTCCATGCCGGCATAGCCGCATGGGTTAATACGTAAAAATGGACTAAGGTCCATATTGACATTGAGTGCAAGCCCGTGAAATGAACAGCCTCTTCTCACTCTTAATCCCAAAGAAGCCACCTTACGATCATCGACGTAAACGCCTGGAGCGTCTGCTTTAGCGTAGGCATTGATATTATACTCTTGCAAGGCATCAATAATGGTTTCTTCGAGCCAAGTAACAAGTTCACGCACGCCAATTTTTAGACGTCGCAAATTGAATAGCACGTACATCATTTGCTGCCCAGGACCGTGATAAGTTACTTGGCCACCTCTATCAACTTTCACAACAGGAATATCTCCCGGCGCAAGTAGATGCTCTGCTTTACCAGCTTGACCTTGAGTAAATACAGGATCGTGTTCAACGAGCCAGATTTCATCTGGCGCAGATTCATCACGTTGATCTGTGAATTGCTGCATTTTTTGCCATATTGGCTCGTAACTTTTTCGTCCTAGATGACGAATGATGACATGATGGTTGCTCATGGACTTCCCTGATTACAATACGTAACGAACCGCTTCGATACTACCTAACTCGGTATATATCTGCTCAATGTGTTCTTTTGACGTTACCGTTGCAACCAAAGTCACAGACTCATAAGTCCCCTTGCTGCTTGGCTTTACTTTTGGAGCGTAGTCGCCAGGTGCAATAGCTTGCATTTTAGTCAGAATTTGATCTGTCAGATCTACGTTTGCTAGGCCCATAATTTTAAAAGTAAACGGACAAGGGAATTCTAAGTACTCATCAAACTTAGTGTTTTTTACAGGTGTTACCATGACGGTTTCCTCACTACAGATACTAAGCGATGATTGTGTAATGTGAATTGTTTTCACTTAGGCATCATCACCTCAATAATGCCGGGCATTCTATCATTTTTGCAGCAAAAAAAAACGCCTCAAGTAGAGGCGCTGTTGCATTATATACATACTCTGCACAGGGTTATTGCATGATCTGTAAACGTAAGTAGTCGTATATGCGACTGAAGAAACTGCCTTCTTCGATTTCTTCGAGTGTCACAAGTGGATACTCGGCGATATCTTCCCCTTCAAGTTGCAAGAACAAAGTACCTACAGTACTGCCCTTTGCAAGGGGAGCTGTCAACGTTTGATCCAACTCAAAATGTGCTTTTAAATTCTTACGCTGGCCACGAGGAATAGTAATGGGCGTATCTTGTGTGATACCCAAAGAAACGGTTTCTTTGTTACCCATCCAAATACGTTGATCTGCAAAGCTATCACCTGCTTTGTAAGGTGTAATGGTTTCAAAAAATCTGAAGCCGTAGTTTAGCAGTTTTTTGCTCTCTACTTTTCTCGCTCGTTCACTCTCTGTGCCCATTACCACGGCTATGAGTCTCATATCGCCCTTGGTTGCAGAAGTGACTAAGCTGTAGCCTGCTTCTGCGGTATGGCCGGTTTTGATGCCATCCACATCTAAGCTTGCATCCCACAGCAGCGAGTTACGGTTATATTGCTTGATACCATTAAAAGTAAATGATTTTTGCTTATAAAGAGCATACTCATCAGGAACATCTCGGATCAGCGCAGCCCCTAGCGTGGCCATATCTCTGGGCGTAGTGAATTGCTCAGGAGCATCTAAACCATGGCTATTGATAAAATAGCTATTGGTCATACCCAGCTTTTCAGCATGTGCATTCATCAAATCAGCAAAAGCACTTTCACTGCCAGCTATATGCTCGGCCATTGCAACACATGCATCATTTCCTGATTGAATAATGATGCCGTGGTTTAAATCATCAACGCTGACTTTCTTCCCTACTTCTATAAACATTTTTGAAGATTCAGGGAAATTTTTTGCCCAAGCCTTTTCACTGATGGTAACCATGTCATTAGGAGAAATATTTCCAGCAAGAATTTCCGTCCCAATCACGTAACTGGTCATCATTTTGGTTAAACTTGCAGGTAAAAGCTTAGTATCAGCTTCTCCTTCAGCGATGACTTTACCTGTCGTGAAGTCGACCAGGAAATAACCTTTCGCGCTCACTTGAGGTGGAGAAGGTATGATCTGTGCACTTGCCGAAAACAATGACAAAGAACACACGACACCAAGGATTTTTTTAACTACTTTTGGTTTAAATACTGTCATCATGCTCGCTTTTTAATTAGTCTGGATAGTCGTTCTATTGTTAGACTAACCAGTAGATTTTATTTTTGTACTGCATACTACATATTATACCTATCTGGAGGCATTAGTCGCGGAACAAAAAATATGTAATTCAGTTTTAGAATATTTTAAAGTTCATACTCTGTGTAAAGCAAGAAAGCTTTATTAAATTCACCTTCTTGTAAGGTTTGTAGCACTTTTTGTGCTGTATGGTCATCCAAAATGGGTCCAAGTCGCAATTTGTAAAGATTATCTTCAAATGCGATGGGTGTACCTAGTTCAAATTTATTAGAAAGTTGCACAGCCAATGCCTGTACATTTTCCATACTACTGCCAGCGGCAACTTGCACATAAGTTAAGCGTGGATTTTTGCGGTCAATAGTAATTGCCTCAATCTTAACCTCAGCTGTACCTTGTAAATGATAACCCAGTTTGTATGCGGCAGCATAAGAGAGGTCAATGACCCTATCATCATGAAACGGCCCGCGGTCATTCACCCTAACAATGGCGCTCACGTTATTTTGCAAATTGGTGACTCTGACAAAACTGGGCAAGGGCAGCGTTTTATGAGCAGCAGTCATGTCAAACATGTTGAATGTTTCACCATTGGATGTGTAGTAACCATGGAATTTACGGCCATACCAAGACGCAGTTCCTGTTTGTGTAAATCCTTTTTCATCTGACATTGGTGCATAGTGTTTGCCAAGCACAGTGTAAGGCCGCCCAGCACTGACGCTTTTTGGCTCGTTTGTGACTTTGGCATCCTGCATTTCGAGCTCTGTCGGGGCACGCAGCGGTGCCTTGTCTTGGTTTGTATGATATCGACTGCTACATGCGCTGAGAAGTAGTAAAGCAGTCAAAGGAATAAGGACGTTTTTCTTCATAAATTACTTTAGTAACATTTTTTTATCTGTTGCTATTGCCATAATGATACCGAAACCAGCCATCAGTGTAACCATTGATGTCCCACCGTAACTGATCAAAGGTAGTGGCACACCAACAACAGGTAATAAGCCGGATACCATGCCGATATTGACAAAAATATACACAAAAAAGGTGAGGGTGAGCGCGCCCGCAAGCAACTTACTAAATGCTTCTTGTGCATTGACAGCAATGTAAAGTCCACGGCCGATTATAAATAAATACACACTCAATAGCATGACGACACCAAGCAGACCAAACTCTTCGCTTAATACTGAAAAAATGAAATCAGTGTGGCGCTCAGGCAGAAATTCGAGCTGTGACTGTGTACCATGCAACCAACCTTTGCCCTCTATTCCCCCTGAACCGATGGCTATTTTTGACTGAATTATATGATATCCAGCACCTAGCGGGTCACTTTCTGGATCGAGCAAAGTCAAGACGCGCTGTTTTTGGTACTCGTGCATGACAAAGTGCCACATTGCAAACGCCCCGGGAATAGCCAACAACACGCTTGTTCCGATTAGACGCCAGCTTAAACCAGACAAAAACAACACAAAAATGCCAGAGCTGGCTATCAGTAAAGAGGTTCCCAAGTCAGGCTGTTTTTGGATTAAGATTGTAGGGACTAGTACGATAGCAAACCCGATCACTAGGTGAAGTATTTTAGGGGGTAATTGTTGTCGACCTATATACCACGCAACCATCATAGGAACGGCTAACTTCATAATTTCTGATGGCTGAAAACGCGTAACACCAATATCTAGCCAACGCTTTGCACCATTGATGGTAATGCCAAAAAAGAATACCCCAATGAGCATAACCAACCCCACTGTGTACAGTGGAAAGACCAACCTTTTTAATGTGTTAGGGGAGATTTGGGCCATTACAAAAAGGGCGATAATGGCACCAAGCATCCGTGTTGCATGACGAGCCATCATGTCCATGTTTTGGCCGCTGGCACTGTAAACGACGGCTAAACTACCAATCATCATGACAAGCAGTGCAGCTAGCAGAGGAAAATCAATGTGAATTCGTTGCCAAAATGAACGGCGCTTTCTCAATTGGTTCATTTACCCTCCGTGTCGCTTGGGTAGGACTCAAAATAATAATCCATAAGTTTACGTGCGATTGGGGCCGCAATAGTTGAACCACCCCCTTGGTTTTCAACAATAACGGTGACGACAATTCTGGGGTCATTAAAAGGCGCAAATCCTACATAAATGCCATTATCTCGATGTTTTTCTTTTAAGCTTTCAGCATCATACTTTTCACCTTGCGCAATACTCACTATTTGTGCAGTACCTGTTTTACCAGCAGGATCATAGCTTGCTCCTTTAAATGCTTTGTGTGCTGTACCAGTCGCTTTTTTGACTGTGTTATGCATGGCATCAAGGGCAATTTGCCAATTATGGGGATCTTTTAACACGACAGGTGGTTTTTCCTCAGTATACATCTGCTCCACGTTGTTATTTTGTTTTGCAACTTGCACTAAGTGAGGCGGACGATGAATGCCTTTATTGACCAAAATAGAGACCGCATTGGTTATTTGCATTGGTGTCGCGGTCCAATACCCCTGGCCGATGCCGACAGAGATGGTATCTCCTGGCCACCAAGACTCTTTGAAGCGTTGTCTTTTCCATTCAGTGGTCGGCATGATCGCTGGGGTTTCTTCATGTATATCAATCCCCGATAAATCACCAAACCCAAACTGGCTCATAAAATTGCTAATTTTAGTGATGCCAAGTTTGTAAGCAGTTTCATAAAAGTACGTGTCACATGACTGCTCAATGGCTTCGTAAACATCCACATGGCCATGCCCCCAGCGCAACCAGTCACGCCAGCGGTGTTCTACATTGGGTATCTGGAAAAATCCAGGATCCCAAATTTTTGTGTTCTCTTTGACCACCCCTTCCTCTAAAGCCAAAATAGCAAGGTGAGGTTTGACAGTGGAAGCTGGTGCATATCGCCCCTGAGTTGCGCGATTGATTAGTGGCCTATCTGGATTAAGCAGCGCGCGATAATCTTTGCTACTGATACCATGAACAAATAAATTGGGGTCGTAACTAGGGTTTGAGTAGAGCGCTAGGATCCCACCATCTTTGGGATCCATAACGACAATGGCCCCACGCACGCCCTCAAGCACTTCTTGGGCAATTTTTTGTAGTCCAATGTCTAACGTCAATACCAAGTCTTCTCCAGGCTTTGGGTGCTCAATGCTCAACGAACGAATAATTCGGCCGCGATTATTGACTTCTACGCGTTGAGAGCCCACTTGGCCATGGAGGCGTTGCTCATAAAACTTTTCGATCCCGAGTTTGCCAAAGTCATGAGTGGCACGATAATTTTTGGCAAGCCCTTGAGATTCTAGTTCACTGAGTTCTTTTTTGTTGAGTCGAGATACATAGCCTAAGGCGTGGGTCAGTGCGTCACCATAGGGATAATGTCGGGCTAACCTCGCTTCAATACTAAAACCGGGAAAGCGATGCTGATTGACCGCGAAAATTGCGACCTCTTGTTCGTTGAGACGTGCCTTAAGAATTTGGCTTTTAAAGCGCCGAGAGCGTCGATTACTTTTTTTTACAGCTGCTTTTTGCGCTTCTGTAATATTGATAATTTCACCGAGTTGTTCCAGCGATAATGTCAGGTCGTCAACTTGCTCAGGAATTACTTCTAGATTATAAACTGGCCTGTTTTCGGCTAACAGGACGCCATTTCTATCGTAAATTAATCCGCGGTTAGGGGCGATAGGAATAACTTTAATGCGATTATCATTTGAGCGGGTTTGATAAGTTTCGTGCTTTTCAACTTGTAGCGTATAGATGTTGTTAAGCAGCACACCAATAAGAATAACGACAAAAACGAAGCCAACAAAAGCGCGTCGTGCAAACAGGTTGGCTTCAGCGCTATGGTCGCGGATCGTTGGCCGGTTTTTTATCATGGATGGCTTATTCTCTGTGATACGGGTGGTTGTTATTTAAGCTCCAACCTCGGTATAGACTTTCAGCAACGACAATTCTTACCAGAGGGTGGGGCAATGTTAGGTTGGAGAGCGACCATTTTTGCTCCGATGCGGCAATACATTCTGGTGCCAGCCCTTCAGGTCCACCGATCAGTAAACTGACGTCACGACCATCGAGCTGCCATTTTTCCATGTTAGTTGCTAGTTGGTGTGTATCCCAAGGTTTGCCAGTTACTTCTAATGTAACGATGCGATTTCCTTTCGGGATGGCCGCCAGTGTTTTTTCGCCTTCTTGTTGTAAAATGCGCTTGATATCTGCGTTTTTACCGCGCTTACCTGCGCTGATCTCGATCAAGTCTAAAGGCATATCTTTTGGAAAGCGACGTTGATACTCTTTGAAGCCAGTTTCCACCCACGCTGGCATTTTTGTACCAACCGCAATTAACTGAATCTTCACACTAGCCCCAAAGCTTTTCTAGATCATAAAAATCGCGAGTTTGGTCTTGCATGACATGCACAACAACGTCTCCCAAGTCAACAAGTACCCACTCACCTACATCTTGACCTTCGTGGCCTAGCGGTGTTTCACCGGCATGACGAGCTTCTTTGGCTACGTGGTCTGCAATTGATTGAACGTGGCGTTTCGAGTTGCCTGAACAAATGACTAAATAATCAGTGATTGAGGACGTTTCGCGGACATCTAACTTCACAATGTCACGGGCTTTCATATCATCGACTTTATCTAGGGCAAAGTCTAAAAGTTGTTTTGAATCCAAATCAGAATCTCTTTACTGTGTACACTACTAATAAGGGCGCAATTCTAACATGTTTTCTAGTAGAATTATCAAGTCGATCAGTGGCAGTTAAAGTGTGTACAGTTTATTTTTATTAATATAGGTTATGACCGACTCTGGCAGCCAAGGTTCAACGGACTGGCCGGATTTTATTACCGTACGAATTTCGCTCGATGCGGCGGAAAAAGGCTCGCCGCTCAAAAAGTAACATTTCCCTGCTTGAACTAGGTGCAATGAGTCTGGGCAGGTTATCTTGGCTTGCTCTAGGTACTGGGCGAGCTGCGAGCACGGCGTTAATTTATCGCCCGGCCTTGCATATACCACTATATGACATAGTTGCGTGATTGTTTGCCATTGATACCAGCTGCTAAGGCTATTAAAAGAGTCCATACCCATCAAAAAAGCGATGGGGGTATTGGGGTACTCAGCCCTTAGCTCTTGTAAAGTTAAGACGGTATACGAGGGCTCAGTGCGTGTAATTTCCCTAGTATCGATGTTAAACCTTGATTCCTCTTTAGTGGCCAATTTTAACATCGCCAAGCGGTGCTCGGTGGCTATGCTTGGGCCTTTTTTATGCACAGGTGTTGCGTTTGGCATAAAGGATACAGAAGTAAGGGATAATTCCTTTAAACACTGTTTGGCCATGTTGATGTGCCCTAAGTGGATCGGGTCAAAGGTACCGCCAAAAAGTGCAATCATCAGTGCTGAGCTCCTAGTTGGTTAGAATTGTCAGTAAAGGGCATAGGGAAGTTTATCGGCTGACAAAAACTTAATGCGATATGTGCAAGACCTTGGAATGGGGCGCTAAGCCCATTGCTTTTGAAGGCTGAATCAAACTGTGCGAGCAGCGATATAATATGTTCTAGCTGGGCGATCGTGAGTCTATCTAAAGCTTGTTGAGTCGACTGCTGCTGGTTTTTCCAAATATTATATTGCTTGTACAGTGGCGCAATGGCTTGGCCCTGTACCAATGCGCGCTTCATAGCGAGTAAAGTCTGCGCTTGGTTTTGTATTGTCCAAGCAACACTGGTTGGTTCAACATTGTCAGTCGCTAACTTATTGAGTATTTTCACGATATATTTTGCATTGCCCTTCAACAAGCCATCATTGAGATCGAAAATATCGAACTTGGCTTGATTGAGTAAGCCACTCATAAGTTGCTGTTGATCAATCAAAGCGTCTTTATAGAGCAGCGACAGCTTTTCAAGCTCTTGATATGTGGCAAGCAAGTTACCTTCTGTTGCCAAAAGTAAGCTGCGTTTGGCGTCGCTTTTTAAATTGACTTTTAAACGTTTGCATTCGTCATCTAACCACCTTTCTAAGTGGTAGCCTGTGAGGGCATAACAAGGTACAAACAAACCTTGTTTGTCGAGTGCTTTAAACCAGGCTGAGCGTTGAATATCTTGGCCCGCCTTTGCGCCCTTTATTATCAATATGACATCTGGGTTTATGTTTGCTGCCAGCTCTTTTAAGATGTTGACACCTTGCGTAGGAGGCTTTTGTTGGTTTAGATCAAGTTCGATAATTGTACGAGCACTAAAAAGCGACATACTGTTGTATTGGGCAATGAGTTCTTGCCAGTCGAAGCCGGGCAGCAGCGCAAACTTGATGACTTCATCAAACCCTTGCTTTTTAGCTACTTGACGGATATTTAAAACACAACTTCCTTCTTGGAAAGGCTCTTCACCAAAAACAAGGTAGAAAGGGTGCAGGCCTTTACTTAACTGGCCTGCTAGTTGATTTGCATAACAGCGCATTAGAGTTGTGACAGTTCGCGAATAATTCGTTTAGTGGCTAACTTGCGCATCTCAGATAGGATGATTTCCATTTCTTTGGATTTGGCAAGTGAGTTAGTTGGATCATCTTGGTAGTTGCGATAAAGCTCGAAACTTTGTTCAAAAGGCTCTTGATCCGGGCGAGATAGGCGGTAGGAAACTTTATATGCAAGCTCATACTGTGCAACTTGGCCATTTTGAAATAGGCTCAGTGGCTGCCTGCTCAGCGCATCTCTATATAAGTGAAGCTCCGCTGCATTTTTACTATCTTTACCTGCAATCTCATCGTTAATTTTGACTTGTGAGCGCTGCAACTCGTATTTCAGTTGCTCGTATAAAGCTGACTTTTGGTCCTCTCCTGTTAGATGCAACACCCTCAGATCTTCAGGGATATACGATGCTTGTTTTAGATGAAAGCCACAGCCTGTGACAGTCAAACAGACTAGCACAATTGCTAGCCCATTTTTTATGCCAGCAAGCGCGCGCATAGCAGCCAAGCCGGTAAGGCTTGCTGCTAAAATGACTCGCTTAACTAAGCCAATCATTAGTTGGCAACCACATTTAACAGCTTACCCGGCACATAAATCACTTTACGAATGGTTTTGCCATCTGTGAATTTAGTGACGTTTTCTTCTGCAAAGGCTTTTGCTTCAACTTGCTCTTGTGTTGCGTCGGAAGCAACAGTTAATTTTGCACGCAGTTTACCGTTTACTTGAACAACAATCAGTTTCTCATCTTCAACCAAAGCACTTTGGTCTACTGTTGGCCAAGCGGCATCCAATACTTCACCTTGGTGACCAAGTTGTTCCCACAACTCGTGACACATATGTGGTGTAATTGGTGCAAGCATGATGATAATTGCATTTAGCGCTTCATTTGCAAGCGCAATGTCTTGGTCGTTTTCTAGTGGCGCCTTTGTCAGTTTATTGGACAATTCCATAACTGCTGCAATCGCTGTATTGAATGTTTGACGACGTTCAACATCATCAGTGACTTTTGCAATGGCTTTGTGGATTTCACGGCGCAGTGTCTTTTGACTACTAGATAGTTTGCTTAGATCTAAATCTGCAGTACCTGCATTTTTAACATCAACTGCATACTTCCAAACACGACGTAGGAATCTTTGTGCTCCCTCAACACCTGAATCAGACCACTCAAGGGTTTGCTCTGGTGGGGCTGTAAACATCATGAATAAGCGTACTGTGTCGGCACCGTATTGTTTGATAACCGTTTGTGGGTCAATACCATTGTTTTTAGACTTTGACATTTTTCCCATACCAGCTGATATAACCGGTTCACCATCGTCTTTGTGCCAAGCTTTGATGATACGACCTTTGTCGTCTTTTTCGGTTTCGACATCCAGTGGAGAGATCCAAATATCACCGCCTTTCTCATCTTTACGATAATAAGTATCGGCAAGGACCATGCCTTGACAAAGCAGACGTTCAAACGGCTCGTCTGAGTTAACTAAACCGAAATCTCTTAACAGCTTGTGGAAGAAACGAGAGTATAGTAAGTGCAAGATAGCGTGTTCAATACCACCGATATATTGGTTTACAGGCAACCAATAGTTGGCAGCACCAGGTTCTAACATGCCTTCATCGTAGCGCGGGCTACAGTAACGAGCATAATACCAAGATGATTCCATGAAAGTATCAAAAGTATCAGTTTCGTGGAATGCAGCTTCGCCATTTACAGTGGCTTTAGCCCATTCAGGATCTGCTTTAATTGGAGAAGTTACACCATCCATTACAACGTCTTCAGGCAAACGTACTGGTAGCATTTCTTCAGTTGCAGCTAGTTCTGAACCATCTTCTTTACTTAGCATTGGAATTGGTGAACCCCAATAACGCTGACGGCTAACACCCCAGTCACGAAGGCGGAAGTTTACTTTGCGTTTGCCAGCATTGATGCTTTCTAACTTATTTGCAATCGCGTTGAAAGCGGCTTCAAAATCAAGGCCATCGAACTCACCTGAGTTGATTAGTACGCCCTTTTCAGTGAAGGCTTCAGAAGTTAGATCAGCTTGTTGTTCAGCATCAACCGCAGGGCTGATAACTTGTTTGATCTCTAGGCCATAAGCTGTCGCAAATTCATAGTCACGTTGATCATGGCCAGGTACTGCCATGACCGCACCTGAACCGTAGTCCATTAGGACAAAGTTAGCGATCCAAATTGGTACTTCTTTGCCTGTTAATGGGTGGATGGCGCTCAGGCCTGTTGCAATGCCTTTTTTGTCCATAGTAGCTAAATCAGCTTCAGCTACTTTGGTGTTTTTGCATTCTTCGACAAATGCAGCAACATCTTCATTACTTTTCGCCGCTTCTAAGGCAATTGGGTGGCCTGCTGCGACAGCAACATACGTTACGCCCATAAATGTGTCTGGGCGAGTTGTATAGACAGTAAAGTTTTCATTGTTGTCTGCGCGTTTGAAATCGATCTCTAAACCTTCAGAGCGGCCGATCCAGTTGCGTTGCATGGTCTTAACTTGCTCAGGCCAGTGATCTAACTTGTCTAAGTCATCAAGTAGCTCTTGAGCATAGTCAGTGATTTTAATGAACCACTGTGGAATTTCTTTTTGTTCAACAAGCGCACCTGAACGCCAGCCTCGGCCATCGATTACCTGCTCGTTCGCAAGTACAGTTTGGTCGACAGGGTCCCAGTTGACAGTTGACATCTTTTTATACACTAAGCCCTTTTCGTATAACTTAGTGAAGAACCATTGTTCCCATTTATAGTATTCTGGGTGGCATGTTGCGATTTCGCGATCCCAGTCATAACCAAAGCCGAGTTGCTTCAACTGACCACGCATGTAATCGATGTTTTCGTAGGTCCATTTTGCAGGTGCAGTATTATTTTTGATTGCTGCATTTTCAGCAGGTAGACCAAATGCATCCCAGCCCATTGGCTGCATGACATTTTTTCCTTGCAAGCGCTGGAAGCGCGAAACAACGTCACCGATTGTGTAATTACGGACATGTCCCATATGGAGCTTACCACTTGGGTAAGGGAACATAGACAAGCAATAGTATTTTTCTTTGCTTTCGTCTTCGACTACTTTAAATGTTTTATTTTCTTCCCAATAGGATTGAACCTTGGGTTCGATTTCTTGTGGGTTGTATTGCTCTTGCATTGACGTTTCCAGACTTCTTGCAAACTGATTGTAAAATTGGTCAATAGCATACCCGAAAACTTAGCCTGATCACAGCATATGATGGGCAATTTGCACGGAATAATCATATTTATGTCAATTTAAATTGCCCAACAATAAAAGACGTTGAAAATGTCTTTTATTGTTGGGCTCGTGGCCCTTTTGGCGGAGTGCTCTATACTCTGAATATGCAATGTGAAAGTGTTCAACAGGTGTTGTATCAGCGTCGGCAATCATGGGTTTCGTTTACGTGTTTGGCTGGACACGATAACGCAAATACGTGACGTAAGAGGTTGGGGCTTCCCGCTGTGACTAGATGTAGATGAACAGGAGGCAACATGGCAGATTATAAACATTGGCTTGATGATTTTTCCAAATGGTTTAAAGATGTGAAAGAGCACGAGCTGAAAAAGATGGCCGATGAATTTATTAAGGAAGAGCAGAGGTGGCGTGAATTTGGCAAAAACAAGCTCAATGACTACAAGCATTATTTCAAACGTGATCTACAGCATATTTCACAGCATCGCGATCATTACCAAGGTGTTGCTTGGGAAGAGTTTAAAGAATCAATATTATACGAGTTAGCTTATTTAGAAGACAGAACGCAGCTTGAGTGGCAAGCTTTGATGTCTGATTTTGCACACGATGGCGTTTATAAAGAAGGTGAATGGATAGCATTGGGGCAATTAGTGTGTAAGAATTGCGGGAATAAAACCGATGTTTATCACACTCTTGAGATAAAGGCTTGCAGCGAATGCGGACACGATACATTTTTGCGCAAGGCGCTGACACCTTAAACAACACAACATTGTATTTCGAAGTGTGAACAATAAAGAAACCAGGAATGACTAAAACAATTAAGCCACTGTGTTCGGAGCAGCTGACACCGACTGTTTCATTGCAACATATTCGATCATGTATGCAAAACCCTTATCCCGAGTCTTTACCTTTTATAGGACAACAACGTGCTCAAAGTGCGCTCGATTTTGCCCTTGGTATGGAACTGCCTGGATACAACGTATTTGTCATGGGCGAAGCAGCTACAGGCCGCTTTACTATGGTCAAGGACAAATTAGAAGCGCATAGCAACACACGTCCGACACCTAAAGAGTGGCTATACGTCAATAATTATGACGACCACAGAGAGCCTATCACTATGTTCATGCAGCCGGGCGAAAGCCGCCAACTTGCTGATGATATTGATGCGTTTTTGGACGAAGTTGTGGACACCTTTCCCGCTGCATTTGACAACCCTGGCTATCAGCGCAAGAAAAAGTCAATCGATAGAGATTTTGACAATAAGTACAATACGGCATTGACAGCGGTTGAGCAGCTGGCGATGAATAAAAGCGTGATTATGCTAGAGGAAAACGGGGCCGTCAGCTTTGTGCCTGTGGTCAACGGTAAACAGCTAGATGAAAATGAATTCGCAGGACTTGATGAACAAGTTCAGACGCAGTTTTACGAAGCCATTGACGAGTTAGAAGATGGCTTAATCGAAGCGCTTATCGAGCTACCTCGGTGGAAGCGAGAGTCCTCAGAAAAGCTCAGAAAATTGAAAAAGACCACGATTGAGCTTGCGACTAAGCCGCTGCTTAAAGCGCTTGAGCATAAATATGCCAGCCACATTGGAGTGATCCGTTACTTAAAAGATCTTCGTGTTGAAATAGTTGAAGCAGTTTTGGATTGGCTGGATGATGACTCGGCAGGCTCTGACGAGCAAAAAGAAGATTTCGATGCCAAAGGCATGCTGACGGATTTCTTTGCACCAAATATTTTAATTGAATACAAAGAAGGGGCGCCTGCACCGGTGGTGTATGAACCCAACCCAACATTTGGCAATATATTTGGTAAGATCGAATATGAAAGCGCACAGGGTTCGCTGATCACCAGCTATCGCTCTATTCAAGCCGGCGCTCTGCATCGGGCAAATGGCGGATATTTAATTATGGATGCGGATAAAGTATTAGCGTCTCCGCAAGTGTGGGACGGCCTCAAACTGTCATTAAAAACACATCAAATTAAAAATGATTTGCCATTTCAAGATAGCTCTGTGGGAAGTAGCTTTACCCTAAAACCTCAGTTGATCCCCATGGATGTGAAAATTATCTTACTGGGTTCTCGAGATCTGTACTACACCATTAGTGAGTATGATGAAGAGTTTGGAGAACTTTTTAGAGTGCTTGCTGACTTTGATTATTATTTGCCTTCTAGCGATAGGTTGCAGTACCAGTTTGTAACTAAAGTTCAAGAGTATTGCGAGCAAACTTTAAATTGCGGCCTGACAGCAGAAGCGCTAGTTAGACTCTTGAAGTTTAGCTATCGCCAAGCTGAGCACCGCAGCAAATTATCTGCACGCTTTGCAGATGTACTTGAGCTGGTGGCAGAAGCTAGCTATTACGCTAAACAAGATGGTGAAGAGATGATCGACGACCATCATATTACAGAGGCCTTACTGGGCAAACAATACCGCACCGGCCAACTTAGCGAAAATATGCTAAGTGATATAGAGGAAGGACACACATTAATCGCCACACAAGGTCAAGCGGTCGGTAAGGTAAATGGACTGACCGTATTGCACATAGGCGATACGGCATTTGGTACACCAGCACGGATCACGGCAACAGTTTATGCGGGCTCAGACGGTGTGATTGATGTTGAACGAGAAGCTGAACTTGGCAAATCAATTCATTCAAAGGGCGTTATGTTGCTGACAGGTTATCTGGGTAATAAGTATGCGCAGCAGTTTAGTTTAACTTTGAGTGCAAATATAGCGATTGAACAAAGCTATGGCTATATAGATGGGGACAGTGCCTCACTGGCTGAATTATGTGGCTTGATTTCTGCCATTACTCAGTTACCTATTGAGCAGTCTCTGGCGTTGACGGGCTCTATTAATCAGCATGGTGAAGTGCAGGCGGTCGGCGGTGTTAATGAAAAAGTAGAAGGCTTTTTTAAACTCTGTAAGATGCGAGGCCTGACGGGCAATCAAGGGGTGATAATTCCCCATTCTAATTTAATAAACTTAGTGTTAGAAGATGAAGTTGTTGAGGCAATTGCAAGCAACAAATTTAATTTGTTTGCGGTTAAAAGTGTTGACGAAGCGCTAGAGATTTTAATGAATGTGCCCGCTGGAAAGGTTAATCAGGGGAAATATCCTAAAGGAACCATCAATCAACTAGCATTAGCGAGACTTGAGCAGATAGCGCAGGTAGTAAACGGCGAAGAAAAAGAATCATCTGAAGACACTGAGTAGGAGTAGTTATGTCTATAACCAGTATTTTGGTCGCCATATTAGTCTTTGGACTGGCATGGTTTATTTTTAATAATAGTCAAAAGCAAAATCAAATTGCGCAAATAAATCGCTTGGATGCTGAGAAATTTTTAGTATCGAATGCAAAAAAAGAAGGTGTGATCACAACAGAAAGCGGTTTGCAATATGAAATATTAGAGAAGGGAGATGGAAATACTTTCCCGACAATCAATGATAGTGTACGTGTTCACTATCATGGAACTTTAATCAATGGAATGGTTTTTGACAGCTCTGTAGATCGAGGGCAAGCCATCAGCTTTAGCCCTAAACAAGTAATTGCGGGCTGGACTGAGGCACTGCAGCTTATGGTAGAGGGTGATAAGTTTCGACTCTTTATTCATCCTGATCTAGCCTATGGAAATAGAGCGACAGGTAATATTGGTGCGGGTTCGCTGTTGATTTTTGAAGTTGAACTTATTGCAATTAATTAGCACATAAAGGTTTAAGATTTGTGTAACTTGTATTATTTTTAGCTTGCATTTTATCTACATTGTGATTTAAATGGGAACAGGTATCGTCATGGCAAGGAGGTGGTACTTGGCATATCTGTTTCTAATAGTATGTAGTTTTGCTGGGGCATTATTTTGTAGAAGAGTGAGTAACAATAAACTCATGAGAATAGAAAGTTACGTTTCTTCTACTTACCCTGGATTTTATAAACAACTTTCACTTGATCGGTTTGATATCGGTAGACAAGCGGCGTTTGTGAACAATTTAGCAGCATTTTCGTCGTTAGGTGAATTGACGAAGTTAGAGGATGTAACATTAAGGGAGCTTCTATGTGATCGGTTTTTAGCTGATATGGGAGTAATTTTCTTCTCTTTGGGTACCGTGATTTTTTCAACTCTAATGATATTCGTTATTTAATTTAAACCCACTTTGTTCAACAAAGTGGGTTTTTTATAGGTGAAATTAGCTCCAGCCATCGTATCTTTTTCTACGCGACAAGAATAATGTCAGGAGTACACCCAAGATCAGTCCTGACAGCGCAATAATACCGCCATAAGACAGCAGGGTATGCTGCTCTGCTTTAATTTGGTTTTGGTTTTCTTGAGCTTGTTGTGTCAATTGTGTATTGAGATCTGCGATTGTTTTTTGTAACTCAGTATTTTGGGCTTCCAGTAAATCGTAGTCATTTTGTAATTGAGGGACCGACTCTTTTAGGGCGTTAAGCTGTTGCTCTGCTTGAGCTAAAGAGCTGCTTAAATCACCAACTTGCTGTTTGAGTCCAGCTTCAGCAGTGACAAATTTTGACTCGACCCAGCCACTTCTATTTTTACTATCTATTATACGGACAAAGTCGTTCTCTTGTTCATTGGTGATTTGCACTGCAGTACCGGCTTCTACGGAGCCTAAAATACGGTAATTTTTGCCAGGGCCTGAGTGTAAAAATAAGTAAAGGTTATCAACAATAAAGCCATTTGGCGTGTTCTGCTGTGCCGTTTGCTCCTGGGGTGCTGCATCATCGACTTCTTGTGCACAAAGCGTAAATGGTGCAAAAACAAACAAAAGCGGCAGTGCGAGGTGTCTTATCATTCGCGAGCCCTTATTTTTTTAAGGTTTATATGAATTTATCAAAATAGTATGGCTTTCAAAAGCGCTTGGCAAGAGCTTAAAGGACAATCGCGATTTTTTATTTGTTAGCATTCGTAACTACTGATTTCCCAGTCCCGAATGTTGCGTTTATCGCAGCGGTGGTTTGCCTTAATCGAATGGGGCGAAATAATGATCCAATTAACAGGTCGCTGAATAGAAAAGATTGAAGTATGTGATCAAAACATCGAAGTTTGCGCTTATTGGAGGTAAAAAGATTGCAAAATTAGGTGTCATTGTATATTTTGAACGTTCTCATTTTATAAAGGTAACCTACCCCCTAATGGACACTGAAATAGAACTGAAGTTTTTGGTTTCAGATAATGAAGTTCCGCTTATTCCAGCATTGATCACACAGTTTGCGAAGCGGGTTAATAATAAGCCGGCGAAAAATCTTGAAAATGCATACTACGATACGCCCAGCAGAGAGCTAAGAGCGCTTGATATTGGTTTGCGTACGCGATGTGTAAATGACGAATGTGAGCAAACAATCAAACTTTCGGGAGAAGTGTTGGGTGGTCTTCACCAGCGTCCAGAGTACAACCTTCCGCTAAATGGTAGAAAACCAGATATTTTTGCATTCGACACGGCTATTTGGCCGATGGGAATGCGTTTAGAGCCTATTTCAGAAAACCTCTTTCCTATTTTTACGACCAATTTTATTCGTCGAACGTGGCTAATCGAAACTGACGCTGGCAGTTTGATTGAGGTGGTATTGGATAAAGGAGAGGTCTCTGCAAGCGGTAAGTCAGAGCCTATTTCTGAACTTGAAATTGAACTGGTTGAAGGTGAGCGTACGGACCTCTTTTTATTGGCAGAGCAGCTTGTGTCACAAGTTGGTATGCGATTAGGTTTTTATTCGAAAGCGGCAAGAGGTTACAGGTTGGCAGATGATATGCCACTGCAACCAAACAGTGAAATTGGTTTTGTGCCTTTGTCTGGTGACATGAATCAAGAGCAAGCATTTATAAAAACAGTTAACTATGCCATTGAACTTGTGCAAAAACATGAGCAATGCTACGTCAACGAGCCGAGTTTAAAAACGTTGAAGCGCATTATTGATGGGGTACGTTTAGTCAGACATGCTTTTTGGCTGTTTGAGGAATTTGTAGCAAAGGAAACCACGGATAGTCTTCGCAAGGAATTAAAATGGCTGTTGGGTGAGCTTGAGTGGGTTGAGAGTGCTATTTATTTGAAAACATACACCTCTAAACGTCACGCTTATTATAAGCGCATCCATAATGCGCCTGAATTGTCGCAAATAATTGATGATTTAAAGAGCGTACAACCGACAAAAACTGATTTAGAAGATCTGTTTCACTGCCCGCGTTACAACAAATTGTTGCTGTCACTCACACGATGGCTGATAGAGAAAAGCTGGCGTCAAAACTGGGATCAAAATGCAATTAAGTCGGCCCAAAGCAGTGTTCGTGGTATGACCAAAAAAACATTTGACCAAGAGTGGAAAAAACTCAGGGGCATGTTTCCGGACAAACAAGCGATGGCAGTCGAACAATATGTACAAACAAGACCTCATATTGAGGAAATGTTGCTAAGTGGCAATTGCTTTGGTGCACTTTTTGAGGAAGGGGAGAGGCATAGCTTTAGAGCGCCTTGGATGGATATTCTTGCTGGTATCTATGAATTAGAAACGCTGCACTATTTGAAGCGTTTGTGTGAGGGCCAAGATGCTCAGTCATTTTCAGATATACTTACTTGGCTTCAGCAAAAGTCAGATTTTTTAATAAGTGCCATGGAGCAAAGTAGACAAGCATCTATCAATTGTGAACCCTATTGGTAGACTGTTAATTCCGTGATAAAGGTAGGGTGTGTTCTAGCACTCTACTTTCAAACTTACATGCTTAGTAAATTCGCAAGCGCTTTGATGTTTTTCTCGTGTGAATTTGCCCCCCTTTAAAAAAAGCGCGAATTTTCAAACCAATAGATAGTAATTTAAATTTTATCCCTGTGTATAAATACTGCATCAATAGTTGGTTAAATGGTTTGTAGCAAAGTGACTATCGGCCGTTAATCGGAGATTGTTGGAGTTTATTAAATAGTCGCGACAGGTCAAATTTCATCTACTACACTAAAATCAATGCCACCACATAGGTGACCTATGATAGATATTGATGACAAAGTCTTAGCTGACTTACGGTCTGGTTTCAATTTGCCTGCCAAACCGGAAATACTGCAAAGTTTACAAAATGAGCTGAATCAAGATGAACCTGAGTTAAGTCGTGTAGCAGAGATCATTACAGAAGATGTTGCGACTTCTGCTGCTGTATTGAAAGTCATTAATTCCCCAGCTTATGGCATGTCGAGGACGATAACAGATATAAAGCAAGCTGTGATGTTTTTAGGCATGAATTGCATTACACAAGTCGTGACAGGGCATCTACTCAAGAGTGCATTTGAGCAAGATGATTGCTGTATATCACTGCAGCGCTTTTGGGATAGTGCGTCCGACATATCACAAGTGGCCATGCTCATTGGAAAACAGACTAAAACACCTGTCCCCATCGAAGATTTACAGTTGCTTGGACTATTTCACGATGCAGGGATCCCTGCAATGGCTATGCGATTTCAGGATTACAATGACGTTTTAATGCGCGCAACACAGCGGCCTGAACACTCATTGATAGAATACGAATCAGAACAATACCCCACAAATCACACTGTTGTAGGGTATTACTTGGCGAGTTCGTGGCACCTGCCCAAAAGGGTATGTCAAATTATATTGCGTCATCATGATGCGCACTTCTTCCAAGATAGTGATTCTGATCTTGAAAAGAAAATCCTCGCTACATTAAAACTTGCAGAAAACTTCTCTTTTGAAATTAAACACTTTAGAAGTTGTGCAGACTGGCATGCTTTCAGAGATGATGTGATGTTGGCATTGGATTTGAGTGACGATGATTACACGGATATGAAAGAGGATGTTGAGGAATTTTTAATTGGTTAAGATATATAAAAGGCGCCTTAACAAGCGCCTTTTTACTAACATAGTTTAGACTATTAAAGTCCAGCAGCTGCTTTAAGTGCTTCTGCTTTGTCAGTTTTTTCCCAAGGGAACTCTTCACGACCAAAGTGACCATATGCAGCAGTAGGCTGATAAATTGGACGCTCTAGATCAAGCATTGTGATTAAGCCGTATGGACGAAGGTCAAAATGCTCACGAACTAGCTCAATTAGGCGTGTTTCTTCAAGTTTACCAGTACCAAAAGTATCAATGCTGATAGAAGTTGGTTCAGCTACACCGATAGCATAAGAAACTTGGATTTCACACTTATCAGCAAGGCCTGCCGCTACAATATTTTTAGCAACATAACGACCTGCATATGCAGCTGAGCGGTCTACTTTTGATGGATCTTTACCTGAGAAAGCACCACCACCGTGTCTTGCCATACCACCGTATGTATCTACGATGATTTTACGACCAGTTAGACCACAGTCACCCATTGGACCACCGATAACAAAGCGTCCAGTTGGGTTGATGAAGAATTTTGTCGCTTCGGTAATTAGCTCTTCAGGCAGTGTAGGCTTAATGATTGTTTCCATTACAGCTTCAATCAGATCATCTTGTGATACTGAATCACAGTGCTGAGTTGAAAGTACAACTGCGTCGATGCCAACTGGTTTACCATTTTCGTATGCAAAAGTTACTTGTGATTTTGCATCTGGGCGTAACCACGGCAGAGTGCCATCTTTACGTACAGCTGCTTGGCGCTGTACAAGACGGTGAGAATAGGTGATTGGTGCAGGCATTAAAACGTCTGTTTCATTACACGCATATCCAAACATCAGACCCTGGTCACCAGCGCCTTGCTCTTCTGGACGAGAGCGATCTACGCCTTGGTTGATGTCTGGAGACTGTTTACCAATGGTGTTTAAAATTGCGCAAGAGTCAGCATCAAAGCCCATATCAGAATGGGTATAACCAATTTCACGAACTGTTTTACGTGTTAATTCTTCAATGTCTACCCAAGCGCTTGTGGTTACTTCACCACCAACCATGACCATACCTGTTTTAACGTAGGTCTCACACGCTACGCGTGCCTTTGGGTCTTGCTCAAGAATTGCATCTAATACTGCATCTGAAATCTGATCCGCAATTTTATCCGGATGGCCTTCAGAAACTGACTCTGAAGTAAATAAGTGTTTCGCCATTATTTATACTCACAAAAAAAGCGCTTCGCGAACATGCGTAAAACAGCGCGAGAAAATTTTAGAAGAGATATTCTAACGAAAACAATTTTATATGCATAGTTTTTTTACGCCTAGACGTCTATTTTTAGATACTTGCAATTTACGCATTAAAAACAAAGTGAATTTATAACTTTTCTTGTGATTTTAATTGCAGTGGTAATTTTATTAGGTAAAAATGGGCCTTTAAAAACACTCGTGCAAACACTTAAAGGTAGGAGAATCCATGCCATCTCGCAAAGAACTTGCAAACGCAATTCGCGTTCTATCCATGGACGCTGTACAAAAGGCTAAATCAGGCCACCCAGGGGCACCAATGGGCATGGCAGACATCGCAGAGGTACTTTGGCGCGATTATTTAAAGCACAACCCAAACAATCCAGAATGGGTAGATAGAGATAGATTTGTATTATCAAATGGCCACGGTTCAATGTTAATTTATTCGTTATTACATTTGAGTGGCTATGACTTGTCTATTGACGATTTAAAGAACTTTCGTCAAATGCACTCTAAGACACCTGGCCACCCAGAGTATGGGTATGCGCCGGGCATTGAAACGACCACTGGTCCATTAGGCCAAGGCATTACTAATGCAGTAGGCATGGCAATTGCTGAGAAGGCATTAGCGGCGCAATTCAACCGCGATGAATATGACATTGTTGATCACTACACTTATGCGTTTTTAGGTGACGGCTGTCTTATGGAAGGTATTTCTCATGAGGCGTGTTCTTTAGCTGGTACATTAGGACTAGGCAAGCTAATCGCGTTTTGGGATGACAACGGTATTTCAATTGACGGCGAAGTGGAAGGCTGGTTTAGCGATGATACGCCACAGCGCTTTGAAGCATACGGCTGGCACGTAATTCCGGCGGTCGACGGTCATGACAGTGAAGCAATTAAAGCTGCGATTGAAGCTGCACGCGCAGAGACGGGTAAACCAACATTAATTTGTTGTAAAACTGTGATTGGCTACGGTTCACCAAATAAATCAGGAAGCCATGATTGTCACGGCGCACCTTTAGGTGATGACGAGATCAAAGCAGCTCGTGAATTCCTAGGCTGGGAGCATGGTGCTTTTGAGATCCCTGAAGGCGTTTATGCTAAATGGGATGGTTCGGCACACGGCCAGCAAATCCAAAGCGAATGGCTAGTTAAATTTACGGAATACCAAATGCACTACCCTGAATTGGCTGCTGAGTTCGAGCGCCGTACAAAGGGTGAATTGCCGACAAACTGGACTGAGCAAACAGAAGCTTATATTGCTGAATTGCAAGCAAACCCAGCAAACCCGGCAACGCGTAAAGCGTCACAAAATGCATTAAACGCATTTGGCCCAATTTTACCAGAGTTTATGGGCGGATCAGCAGACCTTGCAGGTTCAAACTTGACGCTGTGGGAAGGTTCAAAAGGCCTGACAGCAGATGATGCATCTGGTAACTATATCTTCTACGGCGTACGTGAATTTGGCATGTCAGCGATTATGAATGGTATTGCTTTACACAAAGGCTTTATCCCATACGGTGCGACTTTCCTGATGTTCATGGAATATGCACGTAACGCTGTACGTATGGCCGCGCTTATGAAGCAGCCTAGTATTTTCGTTTACACTCACGATTCCATTGGCCTAGGTGAAGATGGTCCAACGCACCAACCTGTAGAACAGCTTGCAAATATGCGCATGACACCAAACCTTGTTAGCTGGCGTCCATGTGATCAGGTTGAGTCTGCAGTTTCTTGGCAACAAGCAATCGAGCGTAAGGACGGTCCAACGTCGCTAGTTTTCACTCGACAGGGCCTTGCACAGCAAGCTCGTACAGAAGAGCAAGTAGCAGCAATTAAACGCGGCGGCTACGTGCTTAGCTGTGATTCAAACCCTGATGTGATTTTGATTGCAACAGGCTCAGAAGTGCAACTTGCGGTGGAAGCGGCTGAACAACTTCGTCAAGACGGTAAGAAAGTAAGAGTGGTATCTATGCCTTCTACTGATGTATTCGATGCACAATCTGCAGAGTACAAAGCGTCTGTTCTACCAGCTTCAGTAACACGCCGTGTGGCAATCGAAGCGGGCATTGAAGACTTCTGGTACAAGTATGTTGGCTTGAATGGTGCGATTGTAGGTATGAGCACATTTGGTGAGTCAGCGCCAGCAGGCGAGCTATTTAAACATTTTGGTTTCACAGTCGACAATGTGGTGGCGAAAGCTAATTCGCTATTTTAATTGACTGATAGCAGTTATAAAAAAATCGCCCATAAGGGCGATTTTTTTTGCCTGAAGATAAAGTTACAACAGGCAATTACAAGATTTGGGTTGACCTTGCAGTATTAAACTCTAAATTGAGACACTGACAGTCGTAGTTCCTCAGCAAGCTTAGCAACTTCAGAACTTGAAGTTGAGGTTTGATTAGCGCCCTCAGCAGTTTGTTCTGCAATTGCGACAATCGACTCCAGTCGCTCGCTGATCTCTTGAGAAACTTGTTGTTGCTCATTGGCTGCTGTGGCAATTTCTTCACTTACATCATGAGCTCTTGATACCGCATCGGTAATGCAATTCAATGCTTCATTGGCTATATCACTTTGTGACACACAAGACTCAGCTTGCTGTTGACCTTTGGACATAGCTGTTACGGCTTCTTCTGCACCAGCTTGCAATGATTCGATCATCGATTGGATTTCTTGCGTCGACTCTTGTGTTTTACTTGCAAGAGATCTTACTTCATCAGCAACTACCGCAAAGCCTCGACCTTGTTCACCTGCTCGGGCAGCTTCTATAGCCGCGTTCAGTGCAAGCAAGTTGGTTTGTTCAGCAATACCGCGAATAACATCCAAAATACCACCAATAGCGGAGCTATCTTGGTGCAGCTTATTGATCACGGTAGATACCTCTTCTACTTCGTGAGCTAGCTGTTCAATAGTGCGTTTATTGTCATGCGAAATCCCTTTGACACGCTCAGCTTCTTGATCCGCATTTTTAATTTCTTCAAGCGCTTGATGAGCACTATTGCTCACGCCATGTGCCGTGCTGCTCATTTCTGTAGTTGCAGTTGCCGCCTGTTCAACTTGAGACTGCTGGCTTTTAATTGCTTGGCTTGATTCAGCTGTGATAGCTGATGTTTGTTCTGAAGCCGCAGCAAGTTGAGTCGAACGAGACACAATACCTGTAATAAGCTCTTTCAGGCTAGTGATAAGTGTATTACAACTTTGCGCTAACTCACCAAATTCATCTTTTGCAGACGCATCTAAAGAGTGTGTCATGTCGCCTTTTGCAACGATATCAAGTACACGGTTTACTTCAGCCAGAGGTTTGGTAATGCGGCTGACTGTAAAATAGGCAATGCCGATGGCCAATAAGGTCGCAGCAATCATACCGGTCCATGTAGCGATGTTGGCAGATGACACGTCTTCAGTCACTTCATTTTGGATTTCAAAGGCCAATTGTTTGGATTGGGCTACCAGCGCACCAAGTTGGTCGAGTGCTTTCTTTGTTGCTTGCTCGGCGTTATTTAGCTCATTTTGAGTGCTAATACGTGCTGTAATTAACTTTTGGCGGTTGTTGGCAATGCTGTCACTACCCTGAAGCTGATCTTTCAACGCGCTGTAGTAAGCGTCCAGATCATTGAGTAAGTCTTCATCTAATTGGGCAACAGTACTGCGCATTAATTCTAGGTTGCGGTCAATGTCTTCAAACACATAGCTTTGTTCTTTTTTAACAATATCTAATGTACTGGCTTCATTAATTGTCAGTATGTCCGCGCTACTTGTAGCCAGAGAGCTAAATGAGTTCTCCAGTTTATTTGCCGCTTGATATGCGCGGGCATTTAATGACTCGAAACCTTCTAAATCAAGAATATCGACAACCACAGTCGCAGCATCATCTGCGGCAATTTCAGCTTCTTCAAGTTGAGCGACAAGCTGTTTGTTGAGGCTAAGTTCTAGTGATTTATCAGCGAACAAGGCGTTAACCGATTTGGAAAATGATCCAAAGCTTGCAGATACATCTTTGCTACTATCATAGAGAGTAGGCTCATCTCTGACAACTTGATTGAGCGCAGAGTAGCTTTTTTCAAAAGTACTTTGGCGAGTATTAAAAGTTGCCTTTAAGTTGTTTAGATCACTGCTAGATTGTGTGAAGTAACTCGCCTGAGCTATTTTACTCATCTGCGTAAACTCGATTTGCAATGCGGCACTTCGGTCTAGCGCTGGCAGTGATAAGTTGTTGACCAATTGAGTGGAACTATCAATATTTGCAATCCTAAGCAGTGAGTTCACTCCAATTAACAATAAAAGCAGGGTAATTATTATAAAGCCACCCCAAATACGTTGGCTAACGGTTAAATTCATACAGACATACCATCAAGTTAAAGCAGTACAACCACTTATCGGATTTATTGCGCATTAGTTAAGTATTTTATAGCAGATGTGAATATAAAATTCAGTAAAAACGGATGGTTTTTGACTATTTGCTGTAAATTTGTTCATTTGTGGACAGATTTATCATTGTCATTGGACCACCCCATACACATCCTGTATCCAAAGCAACGACATTGCTCACAGATGTTTTTCCTTCGAGTGCAGCCCAGTGACCAAATACGAAACGCGTGCTGCTCGTTTTAAATCTTGGGTGACTAAACCAAGGCTGTAAATGATCAACATCGTTTTGGCTGCCTTTACTCTCGAAATCTAGTTGCCAATCTTTAGTCAAAAATCGCATTCTAGAAAACACATTGACGATGGTGTTGAATTTAGTTTGCGGATTGTCGTGAGTAATTTCTATCGCAGGCTCTTTGCCATACATACCTGACAAAAAGTCTGCAGCATGTGGGCTCTGGTAACAAGATTGTGCCCATTTTGATAACTCAAGTGCTTGTTCTATATGCCAAAATGGGTGAATTCCAGCATGAGAGATAAAACTATCAAATTCTGGCAAATAGGTGCATAGGGGCTGAGATTGTAAAAAAGACAAATAGGTCGGTAATGCGCTACTTGCTAAAAGAGTGTCTAGTTTATCTTTGGGATTAGGCGCTCTTTTATTTAATACTGTCGACAGCAGGTGCAAATCGTGGTTACCAAGCGTTACAGTAACGGAGTTTTGCAAAGAGGTGACGTGTTCCATGCAAGCCAGTGAGTCTGGTCCACGAGCAACTAGATCACCTACCAAATACAAATGATCTTGGCTCGGGTTAAAATCAACGGCTTCAAGTAGTTTTTTAAAAGGGGTATAACACCCCTGTAAATCACCTATAGCGTAACTTGCCATGTTATCAGTGCAGAATATCTGGTCGGTTGAGCCTGAAGACTTTTATTGGAGCCTTGAACTCCGAACCAAACTCATTACGCATTAAATAATAGCCTTCCATTGTACCTACGGGAGTATCTAATACAGCACCACTGGTGTATTGATAGCTCTCACCAGGTCGGATTGTTGGCTGTTCACCCACAACACCGTCGCCTTCAACTTCAGTCTCTTTGCCATTGGCGTCGGTGATCAACCAATAGCGACTTTCCAATTTTGCACTACACAGGCTATGGTTCTTTATCGTAATAGTATAAGCAAAAACGTATTTGTCTTTTTCTGGTTGAGATTGAGCTTCAACATAAAATGTCTCAACAGATACCTTTATCGGTGATCCTAATTCACTGTTTGTTGTCATAAATCCAGTTGGCAATTTCGATAAATTGAGAAAGAGAGATATTTTCCGCACGAAGTGACGGGTCTATCCCAAGTTGAGTTATTTCTTCTACCGTTAGTAAATTTGATAGGCTGTTGCGCAGCGTTTTACGTCGCTGATTAAAGGCCTCTAAACAGACGGTATTTAGTATTTTCGTGCTTTTAGCGCTGCGTTGACTGGCATCCTTTGGGATCAATCGAACAACGGCTGAGTCCACTTTAGGAGCAGGTTTAAAGCAAGTTGGCGGAACTTCAATAACCGGCATCGCATGGCAGTAGTATTGCGTCATCACACTTAGTCTGCCATATGCCTTCGAACCAGGCCCTGCGACCATACGGTTAACTACCTCTTTTTGCAGCATAAAGTGCATGTGCTCAACTTGATCTGCAAACTCAAATAAATGAAAAAGCAGTGGAGTAGAGACATTATATGGTAGGTTACCAAATATTTTTAGCTTAGCTGTTTCACTGACTAGGTTAGCAAAATCAAACTTCATTGCATCGCCCTGATGGACTGTTAACTTGCTTCCCATCGTGGGATGCGCAATTAAGCGCTCTGCAAGATCTCTGTCCAGCTCAACAACTGTGAGTTTGCCACTTAGCTCAACTACGGGCTCTGTAATTGCCCCTAAGCCAGGTCCAATTTCCACTAAGTTGTCGTTCGGAGTAGGGTCAATCGCTGTGACAATTTTATCAATGATGCTATCGTCATTTAAAAAGTTTTGACCAAATCTTTTGCGGGCGCGGTGGCCCAAATGTACTTTATCTGTCATGAATTCTGTATTTTCTTGCTTGCAAGCTTGATTGCTTCGTGAATTGCTAATTCAAAGCTACCTACTTCCACATCACCAGATGCAGCGAGATCAAGTGCAGTGCCATGATCTACCGAGGTTCTTATAAACGGCAATCCCAAAGTAATATTAACTGAGTTTCCAAATCCTTTATATTTTAACACAGGTAATCCTTGATCGTGATACATTGCCAGTACTGCATCCGCATTATCTAGGTATTTGGCTTGAAAAAGTGTATCAGCAGGAAGAGGGCCTATGAAGTTCTTGCCTTCATTGTTGAGCTTTTCAAGTACTGGCGAAATTGTATCAATTTCTTCATTCCCTAAATGTCCGCCTTCTCCAGCGTGAGGGTTTAGGCCGCACACTAAGATCCTTGGGTCTTCAACACCAAATTTAGTTTGCAAGTCATGGTAGAGAATGTTTGCAACCTTAGTCAGGCGCTCTTGTGTTATTGCCTTTGAAACATAGGCCAGAGGTATGTGAGTAGTGGCTAAAGCAACTCTTAACCCTGTCGTAGCGAGCATCATTACCACATCTGGTGTGTTGGATTGATGAGCAAAATATTCGGTATGACCACTAAATGAGATACCTGCTCTATTAATTATCCCTTTGTGGACAGGCCCTGTGACAACAGCATCAAAGGTGCCATCCATATTTTTCTCGGAAGCTATACGCAGCGTATCTAGCACATATTGACCGTTTTGTTCATCAAGCTGTCCTGGAACAACGTCACATCCCTTGTCTACTTGAAGGTAGTACAGTTGTTTAGGTCCTGCGGGCGTTACATCTTGTTGAGGATCAAATGGGAGTAATTCAATCTCTAAACCTAGCTCACTGGCTCTTTGTTCCAGTATGGTACGGTCTACAACTGCAACAAGCTGGGCAGGCCAGCTTTGTTGCGCTAACTTAATCACTAAATCAGGGCCAATTCCAGCAGGCTCACCAGGAGTAATAGCTATTCTCAAGCTCATATACACTCTTCTTATTTGCTCTCTAGTACTTCAACGTGAGCTTGCTCTCGCATTTCTCTCATCCATTTGAAGCTTTCTTCTTTGAATTTTCTTCTAAACAATAGTTGGTGCGCTCTATTCATTTTTGCTTGTTCAGTTTTATCTGCAACGCGCTTATCTAGAAGCTGTACAATATGCCAACCAAATTTACTGCGAAATGGTTCACTGATCTCATCTTGCTCAAGGCTTAACAGCGTGTCTCTAAATGCTGGCACATACGTAGTTGGATCTGTCCAATCGTATTCACCGCCTTTGAGTGCTGAGCCTGGATCTTGAGAATGCTCTTTTGCAAGTTCGGCAAAATCCGCTGTGCCAGCTCTTAAATCTTTGACGAACCCTGCTAACATATCACGGGCTTTTTCTTCGCTTAGAATAATAGACGGTTCTAATAGAATGTGTCTTGAGCGAACTTCAACTGTTTCGACAACCTCACGCCCTCTGACATCCTGAACTTTAACTATGTGGAAGCCAGCTCCTGAACGCAATGGACCAACTAATTCGTCTTTCTTTTTACCTTTGATGGCTTCGGCAAATAGCGTTGGCATCTCATTGATACCCATCCAGCCTAGCTGACCACCGTCAAGTGCATTGGCGCCACCTGATGAGGCGATTGCAATGCGCTTAAACTCTTTTCCGTCGTTTAAGAACTTAATGACGTTTTCTGCACGCTCTCTGGCTTCTGCAATTTCTTCAGGGTTTGCTTTGCTTTCTACTTTTATCAGAATGTGGCCGATATTGTATTCCTCGCTTTGACCTGTTTGTTGTGCGAGGATTTTATTCAAGTTATCGATTTCTTGTGGACTTATGTAAACTCTTCTATCAACTGCGCTGCGCTTAACTTGTCCGACCGTGATCTCTTTTCGTATTTCCTCTCGATAAGCTTGGAAACTGTCACCAGCTTCTTCAATTGAGTTGCGAAGGTCAACAATGGTGCCACCTTGCTCTTTTGCGATATTTGCTAAAGTCTGATCTAAATGGGCGTCAGAGATAGTTAGACCCATTCTATTTGCAAGCTGCAAAATTAAGGTTTCATCAATCAATTTATCAGTTGCTTGAATACGCAATACTTTGTCCGATGGTAACTCTGTACCTTGTTGACTTGCTTGTTCTTTGACTCGATTTACGATTTGATCTACTTCACTTTGAAGTACAACACCATCATTAACAGTGGCAACTACTTTGTCTATTTGTATGCGTTCAGCTAGCGCCGGCTGACATAGTGCGGCACTTAGTACGGGAATGAGTAACAGCTTTTTGAAATTCATAAGAGTCTTTGTTGTTAATTATTTAAAAAATAAGGTCTTCTATAACCAAATATACCTTGTTTCAGTAATTGGCTTGCATCGTATCTCGACTTGCTCCCCAACCCTTTTAACACAAAATTGAAATTTATGCTCGAGTCGAAAACCGGGTCTTGAAAATTTGTAGACTGATTCAAGTCCGTTTCTATGGTCCGGTTGCCTGTAATTTGAACAGCCCAGCAACACGATTCGTATTGCACACCGGCAAATACTTCAATACTGCGCTTACTTGTCAAATCGCGGTGGTAACTTGCAACCACTTGCCAATTGTCATCAATTGGTAAGCTGGTGAAGATACCGACTTGATCTATCTCATTACCTGAGACATCGTTAGCATAGTGATGGTTCAACTGTACCAGCTTTTTATTGTTGCCTCGATAGTCAATTGTCATATGCGAACGGATCAGGTCCTTTTCGTCGGCATCATATTGTATACCACCTGAAAAGTACCATCTTGGGTGCCAGTGTATTTTGGTCTCCGCTGCAAAAAGTGCATTGTAGTTATTGTCACCAAAACGTCCATCAAGCGTATTTTTTGTTGGTTTGACCGAGTCACTTAGATAAATGATTTGACCCATGCTAAAACTGAATCGCTCAATATTTTTATTGTCAAGCAAGCGAGTAGTTGCACCTAGAGTAAATTGATTTGCTTCAGAGATATAGTCGACGCTGGAAAAGCGACGTTCTCTAAACAAACCAAAAAAGTCATCCTGCATCTTTACAGTATCGTACTGGCCGATTTTGCTTTGATCCTTTTTAGGTGTGTATAAATATTGGATCTGAGGTTCTAATGTTTGCGTACCATCGGCGAGTAAGAAATGTGTGCTTCGCTCCAAGTTTAATTGTCCGTGCAAACGGACCTTAGGTAACGTGCGTGAAGTTGATTCTGCGTATTCACTCTCACTAAAATGACCATTTTGTTCATAATGCGTATGCAGAAGAGCAAACTTTGAGTCGAATGACCAAGCGTAATCACTGAGGTTGTAGGTTACACTTGGCTCAAGGTGAAGACGGGTTGCGTCCGTGATTTGAGCATCACTGTTCTTAAAGTGACTCATTTGTCCAGTGAAACGCCAGTCAGCGCCTAGGTACTCTTCTGGAGTACGGTTTTTAATTGTGATTTCTGGAAACGCAGAGTAGGATTCTACGTGGTTACCCAATACTTCAAAATTTTGTACCTGCAAATCGACAAGCCAATCTTCTCCAAGATAGCTTAGTTGGCCTTTTCGCGCCAAATGAGTATCCGTTTGATTTGCGTAGTTTGATCCTAAGTCTGTTAAGTAATTGTCATCACTCACATTCGTTACATCAATATTTGCACGCCAAAAATCGTTAAAATAACTTTTTTGCTGCCAATGAACTAAATAACGTTCATCTAAATTTGCTTCTGATTTGTCGTTGCTCAATATCTCAGCTGCGATAGTTCCGGTATGTTGTTCTGTTAAATAGCGGAATTCGCCCTGCAATTGCAGCCCTTTGTTTGACATATACCTAGGAGTCAGTAATGCGTCATAATTTTCTGCAAGGTTGAAATAATAAGGCGTGACGATTTCTAGACCATATCTATTTGAACTAGATAGCGTCGGGGTGAGTAATCCAGACTTTCTTTTATCGTCAATTGGAAATGTGAAATAAGGGATATAAACAACAGGCGTATCGAGTATCTTTAAAACGGAGTTATATGTTTCTCCCCAGCCTTTTTCTTTGTCCAGAGAAATTGTACTTGCTTCGAGTTCCCAAAAAGGGTTGTCGCTTGGGCAGGTTGTGAAGCTTGAGTTGAACAGGTCGACTTGGGTTGATGTTGCACGAAGTTTTTCAGCTTTCCCTTTACCTTGTTGTTGAGTCAATTGATACTGTGCGCCGAGCAAGCTAAATTCACTTTGACTGAGATCGGCATACATACCTGAACTATTGACCATGGTGTAGTCATCTTGAAAGAGCAAGGGGCCCGAAGCATGCAGAAGCCCTTTCTGCTTATCTATCAGTGCGCTCTCGGCTGTGACGGTCATGGTGTTGGTACTAACAGCAACATCCCCTGAAAACTCAGCACTTTCTTTACCCTGAAGTTCGACTTTATTGGCTTGAATATCGATGGTGTCGGGTAGCAAACCGGTCATAGGTTGCCAGTTTTTTGGCTGAAGATAGTCTTTACAGAGCCCGCTAACAGTGTTCGAATTAGCTATAGCCTGTGTACTAATAAGGGGTAGGACTAAAATGCCCCAGTTTTTGTTCATTTATCGACCTTGTCTACCTAGCACCACGATTCAGCCAGACATAATAAATGAAAACAGTGTTAAATACAGTAATTAAGATCAGTAATTGGTGAAAATATGGCGAGCCCAACTCTAACACTTGCATTGCAACGAAAAGAACAAAGAATACGCTTTGTCGAGACACATATTAAACAACTTAAACAAGATGATGATGAATTGAACATCTCTGCTATTACAGGAGATGCAAGCTTTAGATTATATTTTCGCGTTCGCACAACACAGTCTGAGCATATCTTAATGGATGTACCACCAGAAAAAGGCTCGATTGAAGCATTTGTTCACCTCAATCATGTTTTTTCTCAAGGTGGATTGGCTGTACCAGAGATATTGGCTTTCGATATCGAGCTTGGGTTTGTGCTGTTGGAAGATTTGGGGTCGGTCCATCTTGCAGATATTATTGCTCAGCAAGGGGATTACAGTTGTTACAGTGAGTTACTTGCTTGGTTGCCGCAAATTGCAACGCTTGAAGTATCTAAATGGATGAACACTTATGACGCAGCGTTTATCGAGCAGGAGATAAACATTTTTAAATCTTGGTTACTGGAATCTTGGCTGAATTATAGGTGCACCGCTGAGGTAACGCACAATTGGCAACTATTAGTTACCCGCCTTAGCGAGTCTATGGTAGCGCAGCCTCAAGTTGTAATGCATCGAGACTTCCACAGCCGCAATATTATGTATAGCCAAGCCCGTGGGCGTCTTATTGACTATCAAGACGCAGTAGTGGGCCCTGTTTGTTATGATGCTGTTTCGCTGCTAAAGGATTGCTATCTTAAGTTGCCGTCACAACAGTTTGAGCAATTGAAGAGAGAAAGTTATCAGCACCTTTCAGACGCCGGATTACTCCCTGATATGTCTTTTGCACAATATGAAGAGTATTTTAATTTAACAGGACTACAAAGGCATTTAAAAGCGGCAGGTATTTTCGCTCGGTTACATTTGCGAGATGACAAACCTGGCTACTTACCAAGCATATTACCAACTATAAATTACATCGTGGAAACTGCGGAGATGTTTACTGAGTTTCAATGGCTTGCAACTTGGTTACAATCCGAGATAATACCTATGATAGAAAAGAAATTAACAGAATCATTATGAAAGCAATGATCTTAGCCGCTGGTCGCGGGCAGCGTATGATGCCCTTGACCGCAGATATGCCAAAACCTTTATTAGAAGTTGGCAATAAGCCATTAATTGAATACCACCTCGAAAGATTAAAGTTGGCAGGTATTACGCAAGTGGTGATCAATTTAGCGTGGCAAGGCGACAAAATAGAACGCTATTTTGGTGATGGCAAGCGTTTGGGTATGCAAATTGACTACAGTTACGAGCCCGAGGGGGGGCTGGAAACCGCCGGTGGAATTGTTAAAGCAATGCCGATGTTGTGCAAAGATCATGATACTTTTATTGTGATTAATGGTGATATCTTTACCGATTATGATGTGCATGCGTTAAGTCAGTTACAACTTATGCCCGCAGAAGCACACCTAGTTTTGGTGGAAAACCCACCTCACAACCCCGCTGGAGATTTTCGTTTAAGTCACCAACCAGCCAATGAGCAAACTTATACATTTTCTGGTATCGGGCTGTATCATAGGGCATTTTTTGACAACCTTTCAGTAGAAAAAATTCCACTTGGACCAATGTTAAGATCTGGAATAGAGGAAGGGGTGGTTTCTTGTGAATTGTACGTCGGGGTATGGCATGATATAGGTACACCAGAGCGACTGTCTGAGATCAACGCAGCCTTGGAGGCTAGTAATGTGGGGTAAAATTCTAGGTACTGGGTTTGGTTTTTTGTTTGGGAAATGGCTTGGAGCTGCCCTTGGATTTTATTTGGGCCATTTGTTTGATAAAAGCTTAAAGCAAGACTTTGACAAGGCTGGTGGGTTTCAAGGTTTTTTTAGTGGCGATGACCTAAATGAACGTCAAGCACTGTTCTTTTCTAGCTGCTTTGCGGTTATGGGCCATATCGCGAAATCTAACGGTAGAGTGAGCGAGGTGCATATCCGTGCCGCTTCAGCTTTTATGGATGAGATGGCTCTACATGGTGACGACCGCAAAGAAGCACAAAGTGCCTTCAACTCTGGTAAGCAAAGTGACTTTTCTATTAAAGAAGCTGTAGGGGACTTTAAAGAGGCATTTGCACGACGCTATGATTTATTGCAGCTGTTTTTAGAGATTCAAATTCAAATGGCGTTTTCAGACGGCCACCTTTCCAGCAAGGAGTTGGAACTGCTGAAATTGGTCAGTAAATTTTTAGGTATTGGTAACAAGCACTTTAATTTCGTATTAAAACGCTATCAAGCAGAATTTAAGTTCAGACAGCAGCGGGCTCAATGGCAATCGCAGCAGCAAAGTCGTCATTCACAAAGTAGTTTTAGGCAAGAGCGTGAACAGTCGGGTAACTACCGCCAAAACACAGCCGCTAGCACTGATGTATCCAAGGAGCATGCATTAGCCGTGTTAGGACTTGAGCAAGGTGCAAGTGATAAAGAGATTAAACGTGCATACCGTAAATTGATGGCACAGCATCATCCAGACAAATTGGTATCTCAAGGGTTACCTGAACATATGATGGAAGTTGCAAAAGCCAAATCGCAAAGTATTCAAGCGGCCTACGAAGTGCTTAAAAAATAGCACGTCTAGAGCTGTCTTAAAAAACCAGAAAGTTCTTTTCGCAATCTATAATGTTGGTTTTGTTGGGAGTTTTGGCCGAAAAGCTCCCTTTGACGATAATCGTATTTACTATTTCTTTTTGCCCATCGACGTCTATCTTTGATTGTGTGAAGCACAGCAGGGTTATCGTATGAATAAAAAACGTCTAGCAGTGCTGGGCTTACCAGCGATAAACTTGCTGCGAGGTGCTTGTTTCTATTTGGGTTTGCAAGTTGAGCGCTGACAGTGACCAAAGCATCCACACGTATTTTGGGCAGCGTAGCTAGATACTCGGCAAATAACCCCGCACTGTTGCCAAACGCAACAATGGCAATGTGCTCATGTTCACGTAGCGCCAAAGTTTTATATAGCGCATCAAAGCGTGCCACAAGTTCAGTTTTGTAATCATTTAGGGCGGATTCGCTTATCGCAGAGATAACAGTTTGTCGCGGTGCGTTTGATTCGCTTTTGGCTGTATTTGCAATGGCGTCTTGCATTAAGTCGGCGTTGGCATTGAAACCGGGCGAGGGGATCACATAGGTGTCGTAGCCATCATCATTGAGTGCCTCACGCAAGTAACTCAGACCGTTTCCTTGTAAAGGCGACTGCTCTATGCCTGGCAGCATGACAATAATACCTCGCTTGCTACCACTCATATATTCGGAGAAAAGCACAGGGATCTCTCTGTCATCGTCTTTGATAGTAATGAAAGAGTCGCTGGGCAACCAGTAACTCAAATCGGCTTCTATTACTTCGACTTTGGCTACAGGTGCAATGTGCTCTATTGCTAAACTCTGGTTTTTGAATGCGGCGATAGTGCATAAAAAAATAATTAAATGTGAAATTATCGTATGTTTCATCGAGTATTCGTCAAATCCGCTGCGGCTAACTTAAGTATCGACTAAAAACCAGCGAGCTTTAGTATTTTAATTCGGGAATTTGATACACTGTGCGGGTATCAAATTATGGAGGTTCAAAAGTGTCTAAAGTGGCAGATAGCAAACGTGATTATATTTGGCTGTTTTTTAAAGGTGCAGGTATGGGCGCTGCGGACGTTGTTCCAGGTGTTTCCGGGGGGACAATTGCTTTTATTACCGGTATCTATGCACGCCTTTTAGCCGCAATTAAAAATGTCAACGTAGCCGCTTTACAGATGGTTTTGAAGGGGAAAATAAAAGATGCGTGGGCACATGTTGACGGAAACTTTTTGCTAGCTGTATTTGGAGGGCTATTTACCAGTGCTTTATCACTGGCAAAAATTATTACCTATCTGCTAGACAATCATCAGCAGCTGGTTTGGTCATTCTTTTTTGGGTTGATCATCGCCTCATTTGTGTACATTGCAAAACAGGTGGAGCGCTGGCAGCTTAAGCACATTGCAAGTTGTGTTGTTGGAGCGCTGATAGCACTGGTGATTACATCATTGAGTCCAGCGGAAGCTCAGGCACAACCTTGGTTTTATTTCGTTGCTGGAAGCATTGCAATTTGCGCGATGATTTTGCCCGGTATTTCTGGGAGCTTTATTTTGCTTTTGTTGGGAATGTATGGACATGTCTTAAATGCGGTGAATGATCGTGACTTTGCTCTGGTTGGCTTGTTCTTGATTGGATGTGTGTGTGGGCTGATGATGTTTTCAAGATTTTTATCGTGGCTCTTGGCACGATTTGAACAAGTTACATTTGCTTTGTTGTCTGGTTTTCTCATCGGCTCATTAAACATGTTGTGGCCATGGAAAAAGGTCGTGACAACCTATGTCAATTCGAGCGGCGTTGAAAAGCCTCTAATGCAAAAAAATATTTCACCGATGGAGTTTACGCAAGTCACGGGTCAAGATGCCCAGTTACTACTTTGCTCAGTACTGGCTGTTGTAGGACTGATGTTAATACTAGCGCTAGATAAGCTTAGCCATCAGGACTAACCTAATTGCTAAATCGAGCCACTTTCTATGTGGCTCATTTTTTGTCGTTTGAGCTTCCCATTGCTCTTTTTACCTGAGCCAACAAAATCAAGTTAACGAAATAATCATAATTCCGCGATATCATAAGGTTCGCCATGTTAGCTCATGCTTTCACCTGTTTTTTCGTAAACCAGCTGTAAAAATTAGACTAGAGTACAATGCCACAAGTGTAAAAAGTGTGTTACTTTCTGGCGAAGATGTACTCACTAAACAAGGAAACACCTTGAAATGAAACTTGTAGGGATAAGTTGCCTGCTATTGTTCTGTTTGCTGGGGATCAATTTTTCAGCGTTTGCTTCTACTACTCAACTCGATTTGACCGCTAACACTTTGGGTTTTATATGCATAGCCATTTTTGTGGTTGCCTATACCCTTGTAATGCTGGAAGAAAAATTACATATGCGAAAGTCAAAACCGGTTTTGGTTGCCGCTGGGTTAATTTGGATTTTAATTGGCGCTTATTATATTGAGCAAGGCATGCCAGATGCAACTGAGCATGCTTTTCGCCATAACCTACTCGAGTTTGCAGAACTCATGCTGTTTTTGTTAGTGGCAATGACGTATATCAATGCACTGGAAGAGCGCAGGTTATTCGACTCGCTTCGCGCATGGATGGTAAGAAAAGAATTCAACTACAAAACCCTGTTTTGGCTAACGGGCTTTTTGTCATTTTTTATTTCACCTATTGCCGATAATTTAACTACAGCTTTGTTAATGTGCGCCGTGATCATGAAAGTAGCGGAAGGAGACAAAAAGTTTATCAATCTAAGTTGTATCAATATCGTTGTCGCTGCAAACGCAGGTGGAGCCTTTAGCCCATTTGGTGATATCACTACACTGATGGTGTGGCAGGCCGGGATGGTTAAGTTTAATGAGTTTTTTGTATTGCTCGTGCCGTCAATTGCAAACTATGTGGTACCGGCGGCGATAATGAGTCTGTTTGTTCCAAATAAGAAACCCTCCGCGAGCTGTGAAAGCGTTGAGCTTAAACGCGGTGCGCTGCGAATTTTGACTTTGTTTTTATTAACCGTTGCTACAGCCGTAATGTGCCACAGTTTACTACATTTACCACCGGTGCTTGGCATGATGATGGGGTTGGGTTATTTACAGTTTTTTGGTTATTTCTTACGAGTCACACTGCCTGGATCTTTAGCGCGCAAAATGGCGATGGCAGAGCGCGAAGGAGACAAAGAGCGACTCAAGAAGTTGGGTAGTGTGGTGCCATTTGATGTGTTTAGTAAAGTGTCCCGTGCGGAATGGGATACGTTGTTGTTCTTTTATGGCATTGTTATGTGCGTTGGTGGACTTGGCTTTTTGGGATATCTCAATTTAATGTCTCATATTTTATATGGTGGCTGGTCTGCAACTGGGGCAAACGTATTCTTAGGGGTGATATCTGCGGTGATCGATAATATTCCGGTGATGTTCGCCGTTTTGTCAATGCAGCCTGAAATGTCCCATGGACAATGGCTACTGATCACGTTAACAGCTGGTGTCGGGGGCAGTTTACTGTCAATCGGTTCCGCAGCGGGTGTTGCCTTGATGGGACAAGCCAGAGGAAACTATACGTTTTTTGGTCACTTGAAGTGGACACCTGTGATTGCATTGGGATATGCCGCAAGTATTTTGGTTCACCTTTGGTTGAATGCTGATCTTTTTGATATTTATGGCTAAATCATCGTCTTTAAAGAGCGAGTTAGGGCGTTAAGTTAGTTGGCAGATCTGATGGTAGGCCAAACGTAATGCTTGGTCTACCGGTTTACTTTGCTCTGTTGCTCGGATAATGCAGTTTGTTGAGATTTGTCCATGTACTTTGCCGACCATAATACCCGATCTATTTTTAGCAGCCCTTACCGCTTCAATGCCTAGCTCCGTCGCTAGAATGCGATCTTCTGGACATGGGTTGCCGCCTCGTTGAATGTAGCCTAAAACGCATACTGCGCTCTCAATATTTGCGGTTTCTCGCAGCGCAGCTTGTAGGCCATGGGGTCCCCCAGGCCATAAATTCTCTGCCAGAACAATAACAAAGCCACTGTGGTTGTGTTGCCGCTGAGATTGGATCTGGTTTATTAAGTCAGCTTTTACTTGCTCTAAATTTGTACTGTCGCAATTTTCGAACGATAATATGGCTTCAGCACCTGTAGCTAGCCCGACATTGAACGCAATATGGCCACTGTGGCGTCCCATGACCTCAACAATAAATACGCGTTCAAAGGCATTTGCAGTGTCACGAATTTTGTCGATTGCATGTGTTGCCGTGCTCACAGCAGTCGCAAAGCCAATGGTTTTGTCAGTACACGCCAAGTCGTTATCTATTGTTGCTGGTATGCCAATTAGGTGTCCATGCCAATATGGTTGTAATGCCATCATTCCCCGAAATGAACCGTCCCCACCAACCACAATCAGCGCATCAATATTGTGTCGCGTAAGTGTACCGGCCACTTGTTCAACACCTTCATTGTTATGCATTTCTTTACAGCGTGCGCTTTTTAAAATGGTGCCACCCAATTGAATAATAGGCGCCACCAAATCAACGGTTAGTTCTTTGAATTCATCGAGCATTAGGCCATTGTATCCATGAAAAAAGCCCAAGCATTGGATGTTTTGTTCGTGACAGGCGAGTACAATCGAGCGAATGGCAGCATTCATGCCTGGCGCATCGCCGCCGCTGGTGATAAGTGCTATGCGTTTCATAAAACCCCCTCAGTATTTAAGGTGCGATGCTAGCTTTATCCTAGACAGCGATGCTCAAATGTCAAAAATGTTACTGACTCGACAATGACCAAATAGAAATGCTGCCAGAGATCTCGTTACCTACAACTAACAAAGCTTCACCTGTCGGGCTTTGCGCTTGGTCAATAAAAACCATTCCTTCGGGAGCAAGATCGCCACTTATCTCAGCATCGGCTTCCAAGCCTCGGTTGATCATGTAAGTATTCATGGTGACATTGAAAGGGTTGGTCACGTCATAAATGAGAATTCCACCCATGCGTTCTAGGCCAATAAAGGCGTAAGTACGGTCATTTATCTGTCCGATGGCAAGTGCTTCGGGTTCAGCTCCTTTGGCATCTGAGCGTGTATCTCCCTTGTTTTCATCTTCATCATTATTGAATGCTGAGCCGTGAATTGCGGCTGTAATCTTGCCAATCTCATCCCCAGAATCATAGACTCTATAGCCGTTGTGGTCCCAAATCGAGAAAGATCGCGCGCCGTAAGTATAGAGTGCTTCGTATTGGTTATCTTTGTCAGCATCTCCTAATACTGTACTGACCTTTAATCTGCCAATATCTTGGTCGTCATTATTCACATAGTCAAAGTTGTTACCCAGCGTTAAATCTTCCGCCCTGACCTCATCGGTATACGCTAAGCAGCCATCGTCTTTGTCGTATTCAAGGCCGCCATCCGCTAAACAAGTGTTTTCATCAGGAGAGTCAAAGAAGTACTCTCTGCCATCTCCTTCGTTGGCAGAAATGATAAAGTTTGCGCCTTGCCATTGATAAGCCGATATTGAATCCGGCTGATACATACCGTAGAGCCCTGGGTATGATGAAAAGTTAATTGCGTTGTCTTTATCAGAGGCGTCTAACGTCCACTTCCCCCAGTCTTTAAAACCGAGACCATGAATAGATAGACTGTTGTCTTTGAGGTCAACTTTTGCGATGGCATTATTTTCTTGTAATGAAATATAGGCATAGCGGCTATCTTTGCTGATTGTGACGTATTCTGGCTCAAGATCCATAGAAACAGTGGTCTTTATCTCTTTGCCTTTAATGGTTCTACCAGTCGGATTGGCAAATACAACCCCTTGTTTGGATAGTGTTGCCATTTGATCATCAAACTGGTTGAAGTTTAGGATCGTAGCATTATCTTCAACTTGGCCGTTATTGATCGCGATTACGGCTATGCTACCTTCGGGATCAATACTGTAGTCACCTTTGGGCTCGCCTTCATTGGCGACAATGACTTTGGCGCCATCTGGTGTAAATGTTACCATATCTGGTAAATAACCAACGCTAACAGATTTGATAAATACAGGCTTAGAAGCCGAAATGTCAAAAAATGCGATTTTACCAGCTTGACCAGTTTCTTTGGCTATCGCAACAGCAAGCAAGTTCCCGTGAATTGCTAAACTATTCGCATCTCCGCTTTCATGCTCGTTTAAGTTTACTGTCTCTTTGCTTTGCAGGTTTGTGCCTGTGATAACTCCGCGTGCGTTTTTGGTGAGCGAATCTGTATCCATTTGCCCAATCTCGATAATTTCAACTGTCGCAGGGGTTGCAGAGCTATTAAGTGCAAAGATACGTTGGCTAGGGGCATGGTAACCGACAATTTCAGCAGCCCCTTCAGGGCTTTGTGCGTTAAGAACTGCACGGCCAACCAGTACTGGCGTTAATTGCGCATGAGCATTAACTCCAGGCTGTCCTGCTGCACCTGGCGTGCCTTGATCGCCTTTTTCCCCCGCTGGCCCGGTCTCGCCAATTTTCCCCTCAGCGCCATCAATTCCATTTGTGCCATTATTACCATCGTCGCCATCAAGTGAACAACCGGTAAAGAGGGCTGAAAGGACAAAGGGAAGTAAGATTTTTTTCATAGTCGTCTGTTCCTAAAACATCTGTATTTTGATGCGCATAATTAACCACAACAAATTTACAGCAGGGTGACAGAACCATCAGAAAGGAGAAAAGTAGTGCTAAAGGGTAAGGGGTTTAAGCAGGGGAGGGTTAAATGGCCCTCGCACACAGTGCGAGGGAGGCCAATTAATTACCACCAGAAGTGATACGGTTTAACTCTTCACGTTGTGCTGTAGGCAGGTTATCCACAACAATGTTGTAAGAGTCATCAATTAACTTTTGCAATTCGTCTTCAGGAATGCTGCCATCAAGCACAATGGTATTCCAAAGACGCTTGTTCATATGGTATCCAGGTACAATCGATGAATATTTGTCACGAAGTAACAAGGCTTCATCAGGGTCGCATTTTAAATTTAGCCACCACACTGGTTCACCATTTTCATTTGTTTGGCCTTCTTTACCTTCATAAAGCGTTGCAAACATTTTATGTTGCACTTTATACACATCTACTTCTTGTGCAAACGGCTTGGTAATAAAGGTCCCAGGCTTTGCCTGTAAATAATTATGTACACTCTTCTGATCCATAGCCCGTGTCCTTGAAAAAACTATATTAATTAAAACAACATGGGGCTAATTTTAGCAGCTATTGAGAGAATTCTGTAATGAGTAAGGCCTGTTATGCAAAATGTCATGAAATAACAAACATACTTGACATATTCAAGCTGAACAGTATTCGTCTAATTACATAAATTAAATTTACAATCCATTGAAATTTATTAAATTAGATTAGATAAGTTCAAAAAATATGCCTATTCGGTCTTTCTCATTCTAAAACCATCTCAAGTAGTGCTTAATAAGCACTACTGTGGAGTAGCTGCAAACTACACCATGACCAAATGATCTATCAAGTACCGCCTAAACTACTTAATACTAACTTTAGCCTAGTATTCGTAAATTCACTATTACGTTTTACCAAACTCGATATTACGCTAAGCAAGAATCCAAAATTAGCATCACTTTTCTCACCTTAAATGAGCCGATAATGTGGCAAAATTCACATTTTCAGCATTCAAACGGAGAGAATTTATCAGCTAAACCCAATAATATTTTGTTTATTAAGGAATTTTTCCTCTTACGTTAGCGAATTACCGATTTTTAGTACTAAAGAATTGGCAATCACTTGTATCTTCAAGGCTGGTATTAAATTAAATAATGCAATATTTTGCAACAATTTTGTGTTTTTGATTGGTTTTTATCCGTAAAAAGTGGGTATAGGGGGCTTAAGTGGTGGTTGTAGGCTTGTCTACTAAAAGGGATTTATGAACTCATGACACTAAAAAAGAGTTAGTTTACAAGTTGCAGATTTGGCTTTTCACCTGTCTCCGCTTGTAAAAAGCGTTCAAACTCTTCGCTAGAAAGGGGCTTTGAGTAGTAATACCCCTGGATTGTTTGGCATTCAAGCTGTTTCAAAAGCGTTAATTGCTCTTCTTCTTCGACACCTTCGGCCACTACGTGCAGGTCGAGGTTATGGGCAATGGTGACGATAGAGTCGACCATGTTTCGACCTCGCTCACTTTCCATATCGTCGATAAATGCTTTGTCTACTTTCAGCGTATTAAGTGGAAATTGCTTTAAGTAAGCTAAAGACGAATAACCTGTACCAAAATCATCCATCGCAAGGTGTATCCCGCGAGAGCTCAGCGAGCGCATAATTGAAATCGCTTCTTGTGGATCGTCCATAACCGTACCTTCGGTGATTTCAAGCTCCAAGAAATACGAAGGAAGTTGATTTTTTTGCAAGATAATATCTATACGGGCTGTTAAATCAGGGAGGCTAAATTGTTTTGCTGATAAATTGACTGCAACTCGGCCATTAAACAAGCCTTTGTCAACCCAGCGTTTAACATCTTTACAGGCTTTATCTAGCACCACTTCACCGATTTCAATAATTTGCCCTGTTTCTTCGGCGATAGGAATAAATACGCCTGGGCTAATAATGCCTTTCTTCGGTGTGATAAATCGTACTAATGCCTCCATTCCAACCAATTTACCTGTGCGGATATCCATTTTAGGTTGGTAATAAACAACAAAATGGTCTTCTTTCAAACCGAAGCGCATTAAGTTTTCTATTTGCAACCTTTTGACTGCTTGCTCATTCATTGAGTCATTGAAAAACAGGTAATGGTTACCTTTTTGCTTTGCATGATACATCGCGGTATCGGCATTTTTTAACAGGATCTCAGGGGTATTACCGTCTTCTGGAAACAATACAATACCTACAGAAGACGTAATAACCAGTTCGTGATTTGCCATCTTAAATGGGGTGGCAATGGCTGCTAAGAATTGTTTTGCGACTTTTGTGATGGTGTGTATGTCGTTGGTACCAGACATCACCAGTGCAAATTCGTCACCGCCTAAACGATAGAAGGTATCCTGCTGGCGACACAGTTTGTTAAGCCTCATAGCCAATTTCGAAAGTAAGCTATCACCTAGCTGGTGGCCAAGTGAATCATTGATCTTTTTAAAGTTATCAAGGTCAAACACCAAAAGGGCATGATGTGTGCCCTGTTGTGAGAGCTTTTTTAAATTAGTAAAGAATAAGTTTCTGTTTGGCAGGCCTGTTATGCGATCTCGGTTTGAAAGGTTATGCAATTGTGATTCTGCTTTCTTTCTTTCTGTTAAATCTGAAAAAACAACCACATAGTTAGTGACATGACCATGGCTATTTTTGATTTCGTCGATGGTCACCTCGATTGGTAACATATTGCCTTTTTGGTCGTATATCTTCAGTTCTTCCTGCCAGTGCTCAGTCTCTTTCAGTGCCGACTTTATTTGCCTGATAAAACGACTGTCATACCCTGGTAGTTGAAAGTCTGATTCTATGTATTGTGCACGCTTGCCACCAAACACCCGAATGTAGCTGGGGTTTAAATCTACTAGCTTAAAATTATGATCATAGATAGCGATGGCGTCGGTAAGGGACTCAACACACTTAGCGAATAAGTTGAGGCGCTCCTCAGTACTTTTTAAATGGTTGATATCACGTACGGTCCCTGTCATTCTCAGCGGATTAAGGTTATCGTCTTTACTGATAACCTTGCCCTTGTCTAAGACCCAGTGATACTGATTTAAATTATCTCTCAACCGGTATGAAGCTTCAAAAAAGGCGGTCTTTTCGGCGAAGTGCAGTTTAAGCTGTTTTTCAACAAGTGGAATGTCTTGTGGATGTATTCGCTTAGCGTTAGGTATAAAGTGATTACTTTTTTCTTCGTTTAACGCATATTTATCATTGATACGTATGATATCACCAGATTGGATATTCCAATCCCACAGGGTATCACCACTTCCTTCTACGGTACTTTTTAACCATTTTTCCGACATGCGTAAGTTGTCGAGATTTTTTGCTGCTTTGCGGTTAATAATGAGCATCACAAAAAATGGCGTCAAGCACAACATGACAACAGCCAAAAAAAGCAAAGGGTTGTTCGACAGCGGCTCTAAAATGACATGTGCGTGTACAGGGGTACTCAGAGCTAAAAGATAAATAAGAGCCAATAAGTTTCTTATATTGTTTTTATATACCATAGTGTACAAGATTAATACATTCATCGTTAATCTAATCGAAACAGCTATCCTGAGTCAAAGCATAATTGATGAAATGTGGAAAGAGTCGGTTAGAATTTAGGATTTTTGTACCTTTTTAACCAAAATGTCAAATATGAAGCTCGCTGGCAAGGTATATAACTACCTTGATAAGCGAGCATTCACTAGTTTATACGGAGTGTGATGCTGGGGAAGGATGTATCGGTAACGGTCGAAATAAAAGCCTTTATTTCTGCAAATGACAATTGATTCAGTGCATCTAATAACTTCGACTGCATAGAAAATGTATGATCCTCGTTGCCGATGGCAATCCAAAAGCGCTGCGAGCGCAAGCGCAAATTTTTGTCTTTTTCAGCAATTTGTGATTTTAAACTGGTCTTGACGTCTGACCATTGCAAATGCTCTAAACTGTCAATGTTGTCTACAAACTCTTGCAAAAACAGTTGGTGATAGTTGAGAAGTTCTGAGCTTTCGTAATTTGGCGACTGAATGTAAAAGGCAATGCCAGCTCTAGTATTGAATGGTGCGTAGCCTGCGCCAACAAGGTAACCTAGCTGTTGTTCGGTACGAAGCTTTTCAAAATAATGTTGGCTAATTAACTGGTTGAACGCCATGATTTTTATTTTATCTTGTACGCTATTACTGGGCGCTTGAATATAGTGAACAAAAGCGTGTTCACTGTGTTCATTGGCAATTGTCTCACTAAGATGTTTGTCAATTGTATTAAGTGGCTTTTTTAAGTCATCTAAAATTTCACTCTTGGCAAAATTGCACAAAAGCTGCTGCTGTATTGCAATTGCGTGTTTAGTTTGCCAATTGCCATGCAAGAATGCCTTAGCGTGAATAGACGTAAAGAAAGAGTCGCGAAAGGCATTGAACTCATTGAAACACACATTTTTGAGTGCAGCAGCTAGTTCATTCGGTGTTGGGTTCCAGGGCATTAACTTGGCACCTAGGATACTAAAAAGCTCACTTACTGGTTTATTTTTATTGTGATTTTGCCAATGCCTGATGAGTTGCTTTTTGTACTCTGCGAATCGGGTTGCGCTAATCGGCTGCTTTTGAAGTGCCTCAACAAGCTGCGAAGCTAATTTCAACTGACAAGATGAAAGCCCCGCAGTATGCAGTGTCAAACCTCCTTGGTGTGAAGTGAGGTGGTAGCTAAGCCCCGCCAGTTCAGCTGAATAAAACTGTTCGGCGACACTGTCCATAAATAAATCAGCAAACAGCCGTGTTAGCGCCATTGCTTTGTGATTTGAGATTGAGGCTTCGGAATCTAATTCAAGGTAAAAATGCCCTTTAGTGACTCTAAATGTGGCATCTTGTTTAAACCAAAACGCAAACCCCGGTCTGTCTTTAAGTTGGACAGGCGTATGTGTTGTCGACTCAATATCATAGAGAATGTTTTCTTGGCTGAGATATGGATTGACGTTCGGTAGTCGCATTTCAGGCAAAGGTTGATCGATTCGAGCAAGCGCATTGAGCCATTCTTTATTGAGCTGGGCAATTTGATAGGGTGTGTTATACCACTGGGCAATTTTATTGATTGCTCCGGGTTCATCGGTGGTCTCTGGGTGGATCAATACCAATCGCATATTGTGAGGCGATAAGTAATTTAACAGTTCGGTATGCAGTGTTTGGTTAAAGCGTTCCATGCAGTAATCGCCATACAATGTGTTTTCTTCACTGTAATGATGCATGTTGACGCTGACATTGCTCACCCAGTCTATCAACTTGTTGACTTCCTGGTTGTCAAATGCAAGCTCCATTAAGCGTTTTTTGTCAGCGTATAACGCGGGTAGAATATGGTGTTGTTCTGTGATCAAACTAATGTATTCGAACAACATCTCCACGATGTCTTCGTAAAATTCAATACCAATATCGGTCAGTGCGAAGCTTACATTAAAATCCTTGAAGTTACTGCCATTGACGCCTCCGCCTGCTGAAAGTGCATTTATCCAACCGTTCTTCTTCAATATTGCGTACAGTGAACCTTCACCTTCGTAGCCCAATAGGTGGGCAATAAAGCTCAAGCTTTTGTATCGATATAGCTCATTTATATTAGGCATGGCAAAGCTGACAATCAGTTTTTGTAAATGTTTGCGAGGTTTTATGTGAAGTTTTAAGCCGAGATCTTCATCACGATAAAAAGGAACGTCAACCTTTGGTTTTTGATACGTTTTGTCGCCTTTAATCCTTTGAAAGTGACTTGTGGCCATTTGCTTCAGTTCATCAAGATGTTGCGGACCAGCTAGAACTAAGGTCATCCATTGGGCTTGGTAATTGTTGTTAAAAAAGTCGATGATTTCTTGGCGAATATCACCATGGCTATCACCCAAAGTATCGTGATTGCCGACAGAGAACTTAGTAAAGGGGTGAGCTGGGTTTGCAGTTTCTTTGTGCGCTTGAATGATCCGTCTATTGTCATCTTTCACTTTTAGGTTAAATTCGGCATCGATGGCATTGCGCTCATCATTTAAAGCACTTTGCTCAAAAAGCGGCGCAATGAAAAAATCCGCGAAACGAGACAGTAAAGAATCGAATTTATTCGCTAGGCAATCGAAGAAATAGCATGTATGTTCAGTACCAGTCCAAGCGTTGCTGTTTCCACCACTTTGACTTACGACCTGAGAGAACTCTCCTTTAATTGGGTATTGCTCTGTACCCAAAAACAGCATATGCTCAATAAAGTGAGCCATACCTTGGCGACCTACGGGATCGTCAAAGTGACCAATGTTAATAGCTAAAGAGGCTGCAGACTTCTCACAGCTCGAGTCGGTAATTAGTAAAACTCTTAGACCATTGTCCAGTGTTATGTGCTTATATTGTTTATTATCATTGTTGCTTAATTTCAAGTTTACGCCGCCGATATAATAAGTGAGACAGTCTTAAAAGTAGTAAACCACTTACCAGTTCTAAGTATTTTGTTTTAATATAGCGGACATACAACTAGGTTTACTACTGAATCGAGATAAAAATACAATACTTTTCGGAGTGCTATGAAAACCATATTGATCATGCGCCATGGTGAAGCTGGTCCAATGCAGGCAAATGATGCTGCTCGTTTATTGACAAACAGAGGCCAATTGCAGGCTTTGGAAATGGGGCAGTGGGTGTCTCAATCCTACCAACCTAGAGCATTACTTGTGAGCCCGTATGCCCGAGCGCAACAAACAGCGGATGCCGTAAGGCAGAGTAACCAGTTTTCTTTTGAAGAAACCTGCTCAGATATAATCCCCAGTGGTAGCGCTTCCTTTGCGGTGGATTACTTAGAAACTTTGATTAGTATGAACGAAGACATAAGTACTTGGCTTATCGTAGCGCATATGCCAATAGTCAGTTATATGGTCGATCAGTTAGTTCCGGGAGAAATGCCTATTTTCCCAACAGCTGGCATCGCAGTGATAGAATACTGCCCAAAAACCCATAAAGCACAATACAAGGGGTTACACGCTCCAAAAGTATAATTTAACCCAACGAAACATTGCTGTTTTGTCTCAATTGCCATCATATTGTATGGCACATGACTTAGCTCATACCTCTCTCATAATTTTAGATCTCAAAAAAGTACAATAATTTTTAGTGCGCTGCGGAACTATTGTTAGATCATATGTTCTTATAAATGTCTTTCGCAATGTGACTTATGAGGTCTAATGTCCTCTTATCTTGTTTTACATTTCGATAGGATACGCACGCTTTCATGACACCGGTTACCATTTTGGGCGATGGTATCCAGTGGAGCTTAATTTTGTTTCGGTTTATTGACCAAAGTATTAATCATTCTGATTTTGCTTTATCAATGAAAGATTGATGTTTTGTATATCAAATGGGTAAAAAATTATTTCTTGAACATAGTATTGATCAGTTTATAAGGACAAATGTCCGCTTTTTGTAGCTAAAAGTTGTTAAATTTGACCTAACGTCGTCGAACGTTGTAAAAATGTGTGTAATTTATGTGTTTATTAGAAGCATTTTAAAAATATGCTGCTATAATTACGCCCGTTGCGTTCAGCCTCGTTTTGTCGTTATGCACTCTCGAATTCGAGGTCCGCGTTGTTTGTCATTGACGCGCAAAATTGAACGCCATAGCCATTGTGATACGGCGCCCAATTAAACCGTTGAACTTAAAGAGTGCATTAAAAAGGTCAAAAACCAACATGAAAGCAATGAAAAGATCTACGTTAGCAACTCTAATTAATGCAACGTTGTTCTCTGCTGTGGCAGGTACTTCATTCACTACGCTTGCGGAAGAAGAGCAAGCAAAAAGCAATCAACTGGAAGTGATTCAAATCACCGCACGTAAACGTGTTGAAAACGCACAAGAAGTGCCAGTTTCAGTTTCTGCCTTACAAGGTGACAATTTAGACGCCTATAGTTCTGCTGGTATGGATATCCGCTTTATGAACGCTAAGATCCCGAGCTTGTCGGTTGAATCTTCGTTTGGACGTACATTCCCGCGCTTTTATGTCCGCGGTCTTGGTAACACCGATTTCGATTTGAACGCATCTCAGCCAGTTTCATTGGTCGTTGATGAAGTTGTTCAAGAAAACCCTATTTTGAAAGGCTTTCCGGTATTCGATATTGAGCGTATCGAAGTACTGCGTGGCCCACAAGGCACATTATTTGGCCGTAACACTCCGGCAGGTCTAGTTAAATTTGACTCTGTAAAACCAAGCCAAGAGTTTGATGGTTATGCTTCTGTAGCATACGGCAGCCGTGAATCTGTGGATTTTGAAGGTGCCGTAGGTACTGGTTTAACTGACAAAATTTCTACTCGTGTGTCAGTATTATGGCAAGAGCAGCCAGATTATATTGATGTTCGCTCACCTGAAGGCGTTACCAATCAGTTTGCTAAAGATGACTCATTAGGTGGTTACAGTGAAAAAGCGGCTCGTATCCAGTTTTTATACGAAGGTGATGACTTCACAGGTCTTTTAAACTATCACGTTCGTGACCTAGACGGTCGTCCAATTCCTTTCCGCGCAAACTTAATTGAGAAAGGCTCGAACAACATTAACCCTATTTACGATAATGATGTTGTTTTTCATGATGCGTCATCACGCGCAACACAGCAGGTTGAAACGCAAGGCCTTAGCTTAAAATTAGAGTGGGATCTCGCTGAGCATACTGTGACCTCTATTTCTGCATGGGAAAGTGCTGAAATCTACTCGCGTGCAGACGTAGATGGTGGTTATGGTGCTGCATTCTTGCCTGTACAAGGTCCTGGTGTGATCTTCTTCCCTTCTGAAACAGCAGATGCATTACCTGATCACGATCAGTACACGCAAGAACTGCGTTTATCAAGCAACTATTCTGGTGACTTTAACTACCAGGTTGGTGTGTTCTTGTTTGATGAAGAAATGACTATTGAAAGCTACAGCTTCGACACGTTAGCATTTGACGCTGCTGCAGGTAATTATGGCTTGCAAAATGGTTATGCAGTTCAAAACCAAGAGACATCTGCATGGGCTGTGTTTGGCTCTTTTGACTACACAGTATCAGATAAACTTGATGTTACTTTAGGTCTTCGTTACTCAGACGATGAGAAAGAATTCCGCGCTGAACGTACTAAGAGCCCTGTGGGTGCTGCTGACTCAATTGTAGGTACTGCTAACCCGAGTGATAGCCACGTAAGTTGGGATTTAAGTGCAACTTACAAGTTGACTGACGATGTTAATCTATTTGGCCGTCTAGCAAATGGTTTCCGTGCTCCAAGTGTTCAAGGGCGTATCTTATTTGGTGATGAAGTAACAGTAGCTGAGTCAGAAACAACGAATTCAATTGAGTTTGGTGTTAAGTCAGATGTGCTTGATGGTCAAGGTCGTGTAAATGGTACTGTGTTCTACTACCAAATGAATGATCAGCAGCTTACAGCTGTTGGTGGTGGTGCAAACTTCAACCGTCTAGTTAACGCTGACAAAACTACAGGTTATGGTTTTGAGCTAGATACGGAGTGGGTGCTAACTGATGAGCTAAATGCAACCTTTAACTTGAGTTATAACAAGACAGAAATCGATGATCCAAGTCTTGCTATCCAAGGTTGTGCACAGTGTACTATCACAAATACAAAGAACGCGGCTGGTTTGTATCAGTTAGATGGCAACAGCCTACCGCACGCTCCTGAATGGATTGCAAATGCAACGCTTCGTTATACGAAAGAGCTTGAAGGCGGTGATTTCTTTGTATACGCAGATACATCATACCGTAGCAAAATCAACTTCTTCTTGTATGAGTCGGTTGAATTTGAAGGTGAAGCCTTATTCGAAACAGGTGTAAGAGCTGGTTATGCTTGGGCATCTGGTGACTATGAGTATGAAACGTCAGTATTTGTACGTAACTTATTCGATGAGCAGGTTGTGATTGGTGGCGTAGACTTCAACAACAATACTGGTATGTTGAATGAAGAGCGTTTCATCGGTGCTGAGTTCAAGGTTCGCTTCTTTTAATCATTAATTGATGTGAATCATTCGCTTTTTAAACCCGTGTTATTGCAAAAGTAACACGGGTTTTTTATTTCTTTAATGCAACTGTATGAATTAGCTGATACAGTCGCATCGTAGTTTAAGTTAGAGGAGTCAAACATGTCTGGATTTTGGAACTATCGCGTGATTTTTTGCGAAGGTAAAGATAGTGAATCACCGCTATACCAAATTCACGAAGTTGAATACAACATTAATGGTAAGGTGACAAACTGGTCAGAGACAGGGGCCGCTCCTTTTGGTCATACGGTTGAAGACTTACAGGCAGATGCTGAAAGGCTACAGTCTGCTTTTGAAAAGCCGGTGTTAAAAGTTGTGCGCAAGCAGCGTGGCTATGAATTAGTTGAAGTTGAGACTGGTGAAGAAGCTTACGCGGAGCCGCCAGCTGCACTTAAAGGCTAATTATCTAAATGGGGAGCGTTTATGAGTTTAAAGGCAATATTATTCGATTTTGATGGTACCTTAGTAGACTCCGAGGCTCTCCATTATATGAGCTGGTGTGAAGTATTAGCGCCTTTGGGTGTATCTATTAGCGAGGCTGTGTTTTGCGATGAGTTTTCGGGAGTTCCGACCGTAAAAACTGGCCATATTCTGCAGCAGCGTTTCAACTTACCACATACTGGCGATGAGCTAGCCCTCCAGAAAAACACACAATTTGTCGAAACCGCTTCATGGCAAAAGCCTAAACTAATGCCGCACGCAATTGACGTGCTCTCTCTATGTGCAAAACATTATAAGTTGGCTTTGGTGACAGGTAGTACACGTGAAGAGGCATTGCCTGTTTTAGCACATTATCAATTGCTCGAATTCTTTGATTGTATCGTCTGCAAAAACGATGTAGCCAATCCAAAGCCACACCCTGAGCCATACTGTATGGCGATGGCAAAATTAGATGTAAATGCGCAACAGGTTATTGCTGTGGAAGACTCCCTAACGGGTTTGACATCGGCCGTAGCAGCAGGAATAAATACAGTTGTGATCCCGCATCAGCACTCCGCAGATCAAGACTTTTCAAAGGCGACGTGGCAGTGCGAGAGTTTGGACGCCATGTGGCAGCAAATCGTCAAGCCGAGATAGACTGTACAAGTTTAGTAGAAGTGCTACTTTAAATAAGTGTCATTAAAGTTGTAAACATGAAGTTTGCGCTCTGAAGATACTTATTAAGCGTTTTAATCTGCAAAGGAAAGTAGCATGAAACAAGTTGTCTTATGGCTTTTAACAGCCACTATTATTATTTTTAGCCCCATTACTTTTTCAAAGTATAGTCCTGAGGTTCAACTGGCGAAGGTGTACACAGAGCAAAAGCCTGTTGATCATTATCTGGTGAGTGAAAAGTATGATGGTGTTCGTGCCGTTTGGGATGGAGAATCGCTTAAAACGCGATCGGGAAATATTATACATGCGCCTAAGTGGTTTACTGCGGTACTACCAAATCGTTGGTTGGATGGTGAATTGTGGGCGGGCTACAATAACTTTTCTTTTGTCAGCAGCTTAGTACGTAGAAAAGTACCAAACCACGAAAATTGGCAACAAGTACACTACCTCATTTTTGATGCACCTGATCCGCAACTGAGTTTTGAACAGCGTTTTGGGAAATATCAACGAATAGTCAATGGGCTCCACAGTGTTCATATTAAGCCAATTCCTCAATATCAGTTTTCGACCAAGGTAGAGTTAGACGCCTTTTTTAATCAAGTATTAGCACGCGGTGGAGAAGGGGTTATCTTGCATGAAAAAAATGCAAGCCATCGTGCTGGCCGCACTGCTCAAGTATTAAAATATAAACCTATATTTGATGCAGAAGCCATTGTGATTGCCCATGTTCCAGGCAAGGGAAAATATCAAGGTATGATGGGCTCGATCACCGTCAAAACCATGGAAGGCGTTACATTTAATATTGGCACTGGGTTTAGTGATGAACAAAGACAGTCACCTCCTCCAATAGGAAGCACCATTACTTTTCAATATCAGGGTTTTACTAAATATGGCAAGCCGAGGTTTGCAAGCTTTTTGAGAATTAGATCGCAAATCTAGCAAGCAAACGCACTTTCAAATCAATTTGAGCTATGGTAAATTTCGTCCTTTTTTCTATTGGATGTGAGGTAAAAATGGTCGTCGGGTTTGATTACGGTAGCTCAAATTGTGCGATGGGTATAATGCAAGATGGCTCGGTAAACTTAGTGCCTTTAGAAAACGGAAAACATTATTTACCTTCAACGTTATATGCATTGCACAACTCTCTGATCTCAGATTATGTAGCGAAGGGACTTCATCAAGATGGATTACTTGATTATAAGGCCCAAAGAAATGGTATTTTGAAGAGTGCGCAGTTTGCTCGCAATGACTTAGACCTTTTACCACAAGAAAGCGGTGTGTTTGTTGGTCAATCCGCGATAGAAGAGTACATTTCTATGCCCGAGGAAGGTTATTTCGTTAAATCTCCTAAATCATTCTTCGGTGCTATCGGCTTGAAAGTTGAGCAAATTGCTTTTTTTGAAGACATCGCGACAGCGATGATAATGGAATTGAAAAAGCGAGCAGAGCAACATCTGGGTACTTCATTGACCCACACAGTTATTGGTCGTCCAGTGAACTTTCAAGCTGTAGGTGGGACCGAAAGCAATCGTCAAGCTTTGTCAATTTTAACTACGGCTGCGAAAAGGGCAGGGTTTACAGACGTAGAGTTTTTATTTGAGCCCCTAGCGGCGGGGATTGACTTTGAATCTGGCCTGCAAAACGACCAAAAAATACTGGTTGTTGATATTGGTGGTGGTACCAGCGACTGTTCATTTGTACAAATGGGGCCAAGCTACAGAGACTGTGCTGATCGTAGTTCTCACTTTTTATCCCATACCGGGAAACGAATTGGTGGGAATGACTTAGATATTGCACTGGCGTTTCACAAGTTGATGCCCGTATGTGGGTTAGGTGGAGAGTTCAAATCAGGGCTACCACTGCCAAAACAAATATTTTGGCAAGCCTGCAAAATCAATGATATTCAATTACAAAGTGACTTTTATAGCAGTGCATTTGGTAGAGAGCTAAGTACCATGCTGCGTGATGTTTGTGAACCAGGTAAGCTAAAGCGCCTGCAAGTACTGCAAGAAAATAAGATGACGCACCAATTTGTGAGGCAGGCAGAGCTTGCGAAAATAGCATTGAGCGAGTGCGAGGCACATCAGTCGGATCTGTCCTTTATTGAGCCAGAGCTTGTGCAAAGTATCAACCTCGCTCAGCTAACGGAATCAGTGCACAACAGTTTGCAACAAGTGGTGACGCTTGCAGAGCAAGCTATTGCAGATGCCGGGGCGAAACCTGATACGATTTATCTGACAGGTGGCAGCGCTCAATCCCCATTACTTAAAAAAGCATTACAAACTGCACTTGGGGATATTCCAATGCTCAATGGTGACAACTTCGGTAGTGTTACTGCCGGATTGACTAAGTGGGCTCATCGCATCTATCGTTAAGGCAACCGAGTTGCAAGGTAATCTGGATAATCGGGCTGCATTCTAGGTAGCTCAATATCCATATACTTAGAAGTCAGTAGCATATCTGCGCTGGCTTCATTACAGGCTACAGGTATATTCCAAACCGCGGCGAGGCGCAACAGCGCTTTGACATCGGGATCATGAGGCTGTGAAGACAAGGGATCCCAAAAAAATACCAGCATATCAATTTTTTGTTCAGCAATTTGAGCACCAATTTGCTGATCTCCACCCATGGGGCCGCTGAGTAGCTTTTGCACTTCTAACCCTGTATCCCGCTCAATCAGGTTTCCCGTTGTACCTGTCGCACTAAGTGAGTGCTTACATAGCTTGGTCTTGTGCGTCTTACACCATGTTACTAATTCAGATTTTTTCCCATCGTGTGCGACTAGTGCAATGTGTTTCTTAGCTGGAATATTGGCGCGAGTATATTTCATAACAATCCTTACAGGAGTAGGTTAATCGCGAGAGCGACAAAAATGGCCGCGGAAATCCTATCTATCCAAATAGGGGCTTGTGGGTGAGCACGAAAATAGCCCGCTATTTTGTCCCCTCCATATACGTAAACGCAATCGACCGGAAACGCCAATATTGGGTAGAGTAACCCAAATAAAGCCAATTGAACTGTGGTGGAGGTATCTAGACTGGTGTCAACAAATTGTGGAATAAAAGCGATGAAAAACAATGCCACTTTTGGGTTGAGTACTTCGGTCATCATGGCTTGAATCGTAACATTTTTATTTGGTTGGCTCAGGTCTCCAGTATCTTGCTGTGCACCTTGGTCTGTTTTACTTAAAGTGGCTTTGAACGTCATTACGCCCAAATAAGCTAAGTAACCTGCACCGAGGTACTGAACTGTGGTATAGGCCGCTTCTGAGGCTTTTAAAATGGCCGATAAACCAATAACGGCAAAGATGGTGTGGACGATACCACCTAATGCAAAACCAAATGCGCTTTGCATACCCGCAGTTTTACCATGGGTGAAAGTCTGTGCCATTAAAAATGCATTTGAGGGGCCAGGGGCGATTGCAATAATAAAGCTTGCAAACAAAAATGAGAGCAAAAATTCTGGATTAAGCATAATCAAGTAGATGTAATTAAGTTAGCGGTTAGTTTAAACATTCGGAAAATGATTGGAAATGGTTTATTGCAATTTTTGAAAACTATGCGGGTATTGTAAAACCCGCATAAAAAGGTTGGGGGATATTGATTAAATATAAATGCTAAAAAGAAGTTGTGAGTCTTCTTAAACAACAGCCTGTGTAGCTATTAGGTAAATTATGCCTTGCTCATATGACAGTTTTACGACTTCTACGCAAATTCCTGCATATTAGCTGGCGCTGTGTAAAGCTTCTCTATGCTTTGTAAACAATAAAACTAAAAATGGTGTTGCCAAGCACAAATGCAGTGCCAATTGCCATGGCGCGATAAGTGCCAGAGGCTGTGTCATGGCCATTAATAGCCCAGCTCCGCTCATTTGCATTAGGCCAATTAATGCTGAAGCCGTTCCCGCTTGTCTTGGGAATTCAGCCAGTGCATTCCCAGCGGCAGCACCGAGTGTAAAAGCAAAGCCAATCGATGCCATGTACATTGGAAGCATGTAATTGGAAGGGCTGATCTGAGGCAATAATAAGGTGATGAAACCAGCGCCACAAAATAGGCTCAGGCCAAATTGCAGTGCACGACGGCTATGACGTTTAATAAATTGTGGAGCAATGAAACTAGATACGATACTAATGGCGGCATTGATGGCAAACCACAAGGTAAAATCTGCCATTGGCAAGCTTAGATGGGACATTATCCATCCAGGCGCACCGACTACAAACACCAACATGGCTGACATACAGACCATAGTGATAGCCGCATTGAACATAAATTTTGTACTGCTCAACATAGGCGAAAAACGGCGTAGATCTAAAATATGGCCTTGATATATCGAGTCTTCAGGCTTGGTTTCTTTAAAAATGACGCATAGTAAAGCAAGGCCTACAACGGCAAACACAAATAGAAAAGCAAAGTTGCTTCGCCAGCCAAATTCAACGGTAAGCCATGCGCCCAGAATAGGTGCTAGTGCGGGAATAAAGCATACAATACCATTTAGGTAAGTGATCATTTGGCCACTGCCTTTGTGCCCAAAGCTGTCCCGTACGATGGCAAATGCGGCAACAAAGGTAGCACATGCGCCAAGGCCTTGCAGGACTCTCGCTAACATCACCGATCCCCAGGTATCAGACAAAGTGGCCAATGCTGCGCCGATCATAAATAATGCTACACCGGACAATGCAATCGGTTTTCGCCCATACTTGTCTGCAAGTGGTCCCGCAATTAACTGCCCAAGCCCAACTGCAAGCATATAAATGCTGACGGTTTGTTGGATCTTCGCTTCGCTTACGGCGAGCGCATTTTGCATGTCTACAAAAGCGGGTAAATATAAATCGATGCCAAGAGGGCAAAAAACAACCAAAAGGGCAAGGATAAAAATAAGTGATTTGCTGGTTCGGTGTTGCATGGTGTCTCCTTTTCGTCGCTATTGTATTGCGCGGTGAGAAAAAAGACAGGACAAATCGCCGCCATGGTGAAATATTTTATTAATTTAAAGGAATAAATAAGAAATATGTATATCAATTAAGCGGTGAGACAATTTAATTAGATAATTTTATAGCGCACTACGATTACTCAGGCCATAGCAAGCTGTGGCGCGGTTGTTCGATTAGATAAAAATGGAGCCTGTTTAACACTAGAGTTAACTGGTCTGATGTGTTAGTTTGAGTCAAAACAATCTGCGGGATAGAATATGGCCAGTTCACTACTAAAAATATATAAACGAATTAAATGGCTGCCGTTTGGCAATTGGCTTTTCAGTAAGGCTGTTTGTAGAAGGGCGCCGTACTTTGCAACAATCAAACCCAAGATCACGCATTTAAGTAGCGGTAGAATATGCGCCCAAATGCCAAATCGACGTGCGGTTCACAATCACATAGGCACTGTCCATGCCATTGCCCAGTGCAACCTCGCCGAGTTGTGCGCCGGTGTGGTCACAGATGCGACTGTGCCTGTACACACTCATAGGTGGATCCCAAAAGGAATGACAGTGCAATATTTGAAAAAAGCGGATACTGACCTAAAAGCAGAAGCGGTTATTCCATTGCCTCATGTGTGGCAAGACAAAGAAGATATTATTGTGCCTGTTGAAGTATTTAATTCCGAAGGCGTGAAAGTCTTTCACGCCGATGTCACTATGTATATTACAGCGAAAAGTTAAGCCTGATCTTGCTTTTCGATTGGAGTGACATTAGTTAGGTCCGTTTTATGCGTGAGCTTGCCTTCAATGTGTGCTCCAGCTTCGATGCTCAGCGTATCATGAATGATATCTCCATGGACTTTTGCTGTAGGTTCTAAACGAACTTGCTGTGCTGAAATACAGCCATTGACTGTACCTTTGACATGAACTTGAGTCGCCTTGATATTGCCCTCTATTGTGCCTTGTTCTCCGATAACCAAATGTTCGACCTCAAGGTTACCAGATACAACACCATCGACTTGAATTTCACCATCGCACTGGATATCTCCAATGACTTTGGTATTCGGCGATATCATGGCCACATAGAGCGTATGGGGTTTATTATTCTTTAGTTTATTGAACACGTTCGAGTACTCTTGCAAGTTTAACAGGATTAATATGCTTTTTATCCTGTAATACTTCGTAGTGCAAGTGCGTACTGGTACTTCTTCCTGTGCTGCCCATCAAAGCAATAACATCAGATTGACGAACTTGCTGCCCTTTTTTCACTTTAATTGTATGTAAATGACCATATCGCGTCGTAACGCCATTCGCGTGCTGGATTTCGACAAATTTACCGTAGCCACCATATTTACCCGCTCGAACAACTTGTCCATCTGCAGGTGCTAAAATTTCTGTTTTGTGCCACCCAGCTAGGTCTACTCCTTTGTGGTATGCACGTCGACCTGTGATCGGATCCTTGCGGTATCCAAATGCACTGGAAATATAATATTTATCTTCTTTAACGGGCATGCTCGCAGGTAGGTTTTGTACTAAGCTTTCGAGCTGGTTGAGTCTCACCGAGCTGTCAATTGCTTGTAAGTATGCCGCTGGCAATTTATCACTTTGCACCTGATGGTATGGACCACCTTGTGCTTGGCTTGAGGTATTAGCTTCAATTCCCGCTTCTTGCATACTAGCCAAAAGCACTTCATTCCGATTAGCAATTAAATGGTGGAGCTGCTTGAGCAACTGAGTTTGTGCATCGTTAAGCTCAGTGGCATGGTGATGGAAAGCGTCACTGTGTTCCTGATGTAGCTCAATATCCTTTAAGTGTTCGTCTGTTTTTGAATCTATCTCTGAGGCATTGACTTCATTTGAGTTAGCCTCGCCTTCGGTGATGGTATGCGGCAATGAAGCCATCAACTCATTGAGTACGGCATGCTGTGCGTCAAGTTGTGCAATACGTGTTTGTTGTTGAGCCAGCTTTGCTTGTAGCGCTGCGTGTTTATCAAGCCATGCTTTTTCTTTATGGGAAACTTCACTAGTCAGTTGCGATAAGTGTGTTTTTTGCGAGAAATATTGCGATGTTGAAAACCCAAGCCAAGCTAAAATCGTCATTACACTTACTACAAGTGCTATTTGTAACCAAGAAGGTACAGTCAACAGACTTACTTCGCCATTTTGACGCAACATCAATTGTTTTGGTTGAAATAGCTTAAAAACTAGGCTTTTGATAACGCTTAACATAACACTCAAAAATTTAGATAACGCCTAACTCTAACAATTTTTATACAAAAAGCCAGTATAAAAATACAAAAAAAAGGCGTGTTTATGCACGCCTTTGATTTGAATGAAATTATTTTATTCAATTACTTTGCTGGAAGTACAGTGCCCTCTACTGAGCCAAAGCCAATGCGGTTGAAGCCGTCTGCTTCACACCAACCACGCATGATTACCTTGTCACCATCTTCAAGGAATTTGCGCTCTTCGCCGTTGCTCAGAGTAATAGACTCTTTACCACCACGAGAAAGCTCAAGTAGTGAACCCGCTTCTTCGTGCTCAGGGCCAGACTGAGTACCAGAACCTAGCATGTCTCCAGGTAGGAAGTTACAGCCATTTACTGTGTGGTGTGTAACCATTTGCGCAACTGTCCAATAGCTGTGCTTAAAGCTTGACTCTGAAACCTTGCTTGGCGCTTCATTCGCACTACGCATCTTGTCTGTTTCGATTAATACATCCATTTGAATATCAAACGCACCCGCTTCACGGTTTTGTGCAGACTCAAGGTAGCTCATTGGTTGCGGGTCGTTCTCATCGCGATGCCATGCAGTACGGTATGGTGCTAATGCTTCAGTTGTTACAACCCAAGGTGAAACAGTTGATGCGAAGTTTTTCGCAAGGAATGGACCCAGAGGCTGGTATTCCCACGCTTGTAAATCACGTGCAGACCAGTCATTGAATAGGCAGAAACCAAATACGTGGTCTTCCGCATCAGCAATGCTAATTGCATCGCCAAGCTCATTGCCTTTGCCTAGGTAGATACCAAGCTCTAGCTCATAGTCAAGACGTTTACATGGACCGAATGAAGGCGCATCTGCATCAGGTGCTTTCGTTTGGCCTTTAGGACGTGGGAAAGTTTGACCTGACACGTCGATTGATGAAGCACGGCCATGATAACCGATTGGTACCCATTTGTAGTTAGGCAGAAGTGGGTTATCAGGGCGGAACAAGCTACCTACTGCAGTTGCGTGATAGATTGATGTGTAGAAATCAGTGTAGTCACCGATGTGACACGGAAGAGCATATTCAACGTCATCTTGAGCAACTAGTGCGCCTTCAAGTGTACTTTGGTGCTCAGACCCTTCGCGTAAAGCACGTGAAAGTGCAAGGCGCAAGCCTGACCAATGTGCTTTACCAAGACCCATAAATTCATTTAGCGCTTGTGCGTTTGCCGCTTCAACAGCTTCTTGTGCTACACCGTCAAAAATGTTTGCAGCAGCAACCGCTGCTAGGTCCAATACCTGGTTACCAATTGCTACACCACCGCGAAACTCTTCGCTGCTGCCTTTACGACGAAATGAGGCAAATGGTAGGTTTTGAATTGGGAAATCAGTACCTGCTTGGTTTGCACTTGCAACCCAGCTCTTTAAATTAATATCGTGTGTTTCATTGATAAAAGACATGGTCTTTCCTTTTTTATACAAGCTGCATATGACTATGCATTTTAATTTGTGCTTTCGCCAGAATATGGCCAAGTTTAAATAGCAAAAGCAGCTTAGAAAAGCTGCTTTTTAATTTGTCTTTGCTGGTGGATGATTAAATCACACCACGACGCTCTTGGTCACGTTCAATTGACTCGAATAGAGCCTGGAAGTTACCTTCACCGAAACCACCGTCATCAACACGTTGGATCATCTCGATAAAGATAGGACCGAATAGGTTTTTAGTGAAAATCTGTAGTAGGTAGCAGTTTTCGCTCTGGCTATCTACTAGGATCTGGTGCTCTTTGATCTTTTGCTTATCTTCAGCAACCCAAGGAACACGGTCGAAAATTGTATCGTAGTAGTGATCAACAATATCTAAAGTTGCGATGTTTGTTTTGTCTAGCTTATCTAGAGAGCCAACAAGGTCGTTTGTCAAAAACGCAAGGTGCTGTACGCCCGGACCATTGTACTCGTCTAGGTACTCATCGATCTGGTTGTTGTTGTCATCTTTACCTTCATTGATTGGAATCGAGAAAGTACCACAAGGTGACTTAAGTGCGTAAGAAAGTAGTGCAGTCTTCTGACCTTTGATGTCGAAGTAACGAACTTCTTCAAAACCAAATACGCCTTTATAGAAGTTTGCCCATGTTTCCATTGTACCTTTGTAAACATTGTTAGTTAAATGGTCGATACGAATGAAACCTTTGTCTTCAACAATGTTTTGCTCAGCTAGGTCTTCAAAATCATTTTCGAAGATAGAACCTTTATCACCGAATACATCGATGAAGTAAATTAGGCTGTCACCAATACCGTAAATAGCAGGGTATGGTAGGTCTTTGTTTGCAGAATCAGTTGCAGGTTTTGCACCACGCTCTACGGCAATTTCAAACGCTTTTTGTGCGTCTTCTACACGCCAGCCCATTGAGCAAATAGCCGGACCGTGTGACTTAGCAAACTCAGCAGAGAAGCCGCCACGCTCGTTATTTAGTAAGAAGTGGATCTCGTTCTGGTTGTAATGAACGATGTCTTTACCTTTAAACTTTTTAAGTTTAGAGAAACCAAAATCAGCAAAGATTTTGTCCATGTAATCTGCGTCTGGGGTTGCGTATTCAGTAAATTCGATACCTACAAGGCCAAGAGGATTATTTACTTCACTCATTGTCATTCTCCTGCATTAAGCACTGGATTGCTTGTTGTAATTTATGCAGTGGATAATTAATCAAAATGACCTAAAGTGAAAGGTTTTCACCGCAATTCACTGTTAGCCGTTTTGTAAATTTGACTGCACATTTGGTGCTGTTTTAAGACAAAATGGAAATCGACAATTTTTTTAGATTGAAATGCAGTAATTGAACAGAAAATCGGGTTAGTGTTTTGTCTAGTTTATGAGTTTTATTTTTTATAACTTTATGGTTTATATTGAATTTAACTTTTTTGACACATTTTTCAATACACGGATCTGTTGCTGCAGGTCTTGGTCGTGTGTGCTGCATATCACAAAATGATGTAAATTTATCTTTACGTTTTGAAGCTGTGAAATGAAAAAGCCGCACTATAAAGTGCGGCTTTTAGTAAATTTTATTTGCGGTTTATTGTCTTTCACCGCTCACTTCAAGCTCTTTTTCGAGGTAGTGTGCTTGTGTGTGTGGTTCGTTGTCGCCTTCTGCACCGTGCATCCAATCAACCAACTTATTGCTTAAAAGGTACATTGCCAAAGCTGAGATCAGTGCTGTTGCACCTAGGCCGATGAAAATACCCATTGCGTTATTCATAGCCTCTTGGCCTTCGCCAATGAACGAACCGACAAATCCAGCGATTTTGTTAGCCACGGCGGTACACAGGAACCAAATACCCATAAGTAAAGATGCGAGGCGAAGTGGCGCTAGTTTACTCACCATTGATAGACCGATAGGAGACAAGCACAATTCACCGAGCGTATGGAATAAATAGAAAAGTACTAACCACATCATGCTGATCTGCAGAGTTCCACCTGGTGCCGCGCTTTCTGTCATCAAAGCAAACATCATGGTTAGGAAGCCCAGAGCCAAAAACACCAAGCCTATGGCAAACTTAACTGGCGAATTGGGCTCGCGTTTATCTAGCTTTAACCAGATCATCGCGACAATAGGTGCAAAGATGATGATGAATATTGAGTTCAAAGATTGGAACCAAGATGCTGGGATTTCAAAGCCCATTAATACTCGGTTAGTGTAATCATTGGCGAACAGGTTCATTAGACCACCTGCTTGTTCAAAGCCCATCCAAAAGATGATACTAAATACAGACATAGTAAAGATCACGCGGATACGGTCTTTCTCAATTTTTGTTAGAGGCTCTTTAGTACCAGACTCTGACTGTTGCTGAGATAATTTAGCGGATGGTACAACACCAATGTCGCCTAAGTATTTTTTGCTCAGTAGCATTTGCATAACCACAGAAATGACCATGCCGACACCAGCTGCAACAAAGCCTGCTTGCCAGTTGATCTCTGACGCAACATAACCCGCAACGATAGGGCCTAATGCACCCCCTAAGTTGATACCCATATAGAAGATAGTGAAAGCACCATCACGACGTTTGTCGCCTTCCTCGTATAAATCACCTACCATGGTGGAAATGTTAGGCTTGAATAAGCCATTACCGATACACAGTAGTGTTAGGCCAATATAAAAGACGTTTTCTTCTTGACCGGCCACAACACTGTGCGGAATACCCATAATAAAGTGGCCTGCGGCCATTAAGATGCCACCAATAATGATGGCTTTGCGTTGTCCAAGTACGTTATCTGCTAGCCAGCCACCAAACAGGGGCGTTAAGTATACGGCCATTGTAAAAGTACCGTATAAACTCAATGCATCGGCATTGGTCCAACCAAAGCCACCGTTTTGTACCTGAGCTACTAGATAAAGTACTAAAATTGCACGCATGCCGTAGTAGCCAAATCGCTCCCACATTTCCGTGCCGAACAGTAAGAATAGGCCTTTAGGATGGCCTAAAAACTCACCTCGATTAGGTAATGAATTCATGTTTTGTTCCCAAACTTAGTCATAATGTGTTATTTGGCCTTTAATTATTAGCGGTCATTTATCGTTATTTCCAACAAAAAATCACACTTGCTTTGAAAGGGAGGCCAGTCCCCAAAAGCTCTACGCATGTAGTCAGTAATGACTAACTATGCAATAAAAACGCGTCAGTATACCCAGCGTAATGGCATTGGGGAAGCCTTACCAGATGGCATTAGTTGACTTAAGGCATAAAAAAACCAGCCAACAGGCTGGTTTTGAGAACCGATAAATATTAGCGGCAGTAATTATCAACGAAGGTCAAGTCATTAATATGGGCAGGGCCTTGCATAAGCTCGGTGGCAACCGCTGTGTTTGGATTGAGCGAGTAAATTTTCGCATTTTGTCCATTTTGTCGGCCTGCAACATACAAGGTACCGTCGTCAGAAATTGCCAAACCAGATGCCCAGTTTACGCCATGCTCGCCGATCTTACTTAAGCTCATATCTGCGGTATCAAGGGTATATAGTGCTTTACCTGTCAATACATACAAAATGTTGTTGTCAGCAGAATAGGCAATATCACCGTGGCTGAAGTCATCACCTGCATATTTCAATTTTCCAAGTACTGTTTTTGCACCCGTTTCTAGATTGTAATCATACATGTAGGTTTTGCTGGTCGCGCGCAGATGCATGCCGTCATCGCTGATCGCCGAGCGGTATATTGGCCATGAAGTGGCATTTGCAACGGCAGTTTCTACATTGCCATCTAGATCGAGTGACCATAAAGTAGAAGCTTTGGTTTGTTTGTCATTTTGTTCCATGAAATACAGCACGCCATCTTTACTGGCGATATTAGACGCTGTGTGTGAAACGCCAGCCACTTTGCTATAAGTCATGGTATCTAAATTGAAGTTGAAAATGTAACCGTCGCCTGCGCTACCATAGTTGTTTATACCAAATAAACCTGTGACACAATCAGCGGTCACTGACACATTATCAATTAATGCGCCATAAGAGTCAGACTTACCACTACCAGAAAATGCCAGCACACTTTGAGCACTGTTAGCAGTTACAGTGACAGTCACATGCTGCCAGCCGCGACTAGTGCCATTTAAACTTGCAACAACTTGTCCATCCCAAGAAACAGTAGCTTGGTTTGTTTGGCTATTGTTGCTCACCCGGGGTGAATAGTAAAAGCTTACAACGTAGCGTTTTCCAGCTTCTGTTGCGATGGACTGGTACGCTGTATAGTTGCTCGTTGAGTCGAGCTCGAGATATTGTGAGCCATTTTGTGGTGCAATTAATCCGAGGCGGTCAGTTTGGATCTCAAAGCGAGCACCAGCACGTTGCCAGCCAGGTAGATTATTGAAGAGTTTCCAAGTCCCTGAAATATTTCCTGATTGTTCGAATGAACCATTGGTAATTAAATTCGTGTCAGCCAGCGCACTCTGGCTTGATGTCAATGCAGCAATAAATAATACAGATGACGAGGATAGCTTCATACTTTACTCCCAACTTACTTACCAAACATCCATTGTTAGTAAAATGTTAAATTCAATTCATTTCTTCTAATCTTATTTTCTTAGTTTTATACCCTCAGGTCAATTAAAATACAAAAAATGACTGGAATTTATTATTCCTTAAATTTAATTTTAGTCTAATTTAATGTAAAAGTATTAGTTTTTACTTCCGGTGAACTTTTTACGTTTCTGTTGCAGGGCCAACCAACCCGGTTTTTGGCTGCGGTTAAGTGCAGCTAAAACTGCAATGGCTTTTTCCAAAGTAATTCGCTGTGAAGCTATGTCTTTATATACCTGTTGCGCAGTTTTTTTGCGTTTAACCGCTGCGCCAGCATCTAAAAAGGATTCGACGACTTGCAAGACAAAACGGGTCACTCTATTTTGCTTAATATCTTCGACCTCTTTGTTTGACTGAGTGTCTTTTGTTTGTAATCGCTCTTTAAGGTGGGCTATTTCTGCCTGACTAAATTCATTTTGTGCATGAGGCAATTTACTTAGCTTGGCCAGAAATGCATTGAAATAGTCGTGTTCTATAACGCCGATGCGCGATGTCTGGGATAATTTGAGCAGTCCTTGGCGAAATTGAGCTTGGCTAATATGATGGCTGAGTAATTGGTCGCAAGTTTGGTGAAGATGATGCCACTTTTGCCAGGCGTATACATAATTTAGTCCGGCACCTTTGATATTTTGCATGCCTACTATGAGTTGGTGTTGGCCGTCTATTCCAAGCTGTGCAATTTTTTGCGTCAGTTCATCAGCACTGATGTAGGGGTTTTCAATTAAATGTGTACGTTCTAACAGGAGTTGAATTAGCTTGTCGCTAAACGCTTTTTCGTTTTGACTCAGATCTTCTATGGCAATTAATTCTTGAGCCATGTACCAGCTATCTAAGAGGGCTTTAAAGTGCTGACGCTGACGCTCGCAGCTTACATGTTGTTCTAGAAAAGCGATAACTTGCGCTTTATCTTGCAATGTTTGGATTGTGGATTGGCTGTTGGGCAGCAGGGCTGCGAATTTTTCACACAGTGTGTGTTCTGATACTAAACACTTAAACTGCTCTAAAAGTTTAGTTAAATCTTCTTTATCATTGTTTGTGATAATGCGAGTGATGCGCGAGTGCACAGCTTGTTTGAAGTATGCGAGAAAACCATCAACATTAGTGCCAATCACCACGATATGGTCAAAGGTTAAATCTTCAACCAGTATCTGAGCGAAGACTTTGGTTCGAGCGATGCGATCATTTCGATTATTGATCAACGCGACGGTTTGTACCGTTGGCTGTTGACTCAGGGTAAACAAATTTAGGCGTCGCCAGTTCTCTATGGTCGCGAGCCGCTCATTGGCAGACATACTGTTGACGAAGGACTGCGTGATGTTACCTATTGGTGCCTGTTCAAAATGCTGTAAAACGCCAATGTCAGGGACAATCCTCTCCGCTGTTTCTTTAAACACATAATCCTTGTTGATGCCAATATATTGGGCCATTTTACAGACCAATGCGATGTTATCGGGGTGCTCTTCATAGGGGTACAAAGCGCGAATATCATCGGTAATTTGAAAGCCATCCCCCCAATGCACTTGAATTAGAGTGGAGTTTTTTTGTTCCGCCGATTTGTTGAGAATTGGGAACATGCATTGTTCGGCAGTAAATACTTGTGTATTTGAGCCGATAAATGCAGACATTTCATTGGCTACGTCGATACCTGTGGGGCCTAAAATATCTTCGTGGTCTGGATAGGCATTGGTGATAGTGGCAAAGTTGTCATTCATCCAGCGCCTTAAAATTCTGACGTATCTTGGCGTAAGCCCCATGCATTCCCATAAAAACACATCAGCTTTGACTGATTTGGCAAATGCCAATACATCGCTTTGCTCCCAAATACTGGCCTTATCGAATGGTCTAAACAATGGCAGCTCGTGTTGCTCCCCATTGCTGGTTGTATAAATCATCATGGCTTCACAGCCCGTGGTTTTGGTGATCACCTTTAGCGCTATGCTGCTAAAAAGCGCGGATTTTAGGCGCTCAGTCCCTGATTTTCCTCTGGTTCCCCAGCCACCAATTGAGATTGGAATGTGTTTTCGGTTGCGCTGAATATCCTGGCTTACTTTTATATGGCGAGACCAAAAATAAGCCATAAAGGCACAGACAAAAAATACCAGCTGGCCAATGCTGTTTTGGTAAATTGAATATAAGTACTCTTTGAAGCCCAAGCTAATATTAATCAGCGCAGTGGTGATTGAGGAGCGTGCAAATAGTTGGCGAATACCGCTTTCAACTGGAAACTCAGCATTGAGCGTAGAGCCATATTCATTAAACTCAATTTTAAAACCAAGCTGCCGAATCGTTTCAATGTAATTTTGCTGTTCAATTTCTCCGCCTTTTCTCAGTTGATCGAATGACGCAAATTTGAGTGAAATATGCCAGTATGCGCGCAGCCTTTTGAGCAAAGAATCTGGACGAGTGATCGTCAAAATACCATCTGGTGTGTAACTTTTTGCTTGCGTTGGTAAGTGGTCTTGACTCAGTATCGAGAGCAAGTAATCAGGCAGTGGTAAGTAAGGACGCGCGGAATGCTCGTTTAAATGGTAGAGCGCTTCCCCTGGCACATTGGTTTCACTGATCTCAGCTGTGGTGCAACTAGGAACATGTAACTCAGCAGAGGGCTTTTTAGCTTTAGTATGACTATAGCTTTGCCTTTTGTCCGTGCTAGGTGTAAAAAACTCATGCCATATTCGCCAAAACCTGCGGCCCTTCATGGTACCTTCATGGATCTGCCATGATTGGCCTTGTTTGTAACCATTAAAACCGAGCTCTGACTGCGCTATAAAACTCAATGCGCGGCCAATCTCATCCAATCCGGCGTCGCTATGTAGCGAGATCGTTTGTTTAGCGGCTAATTGGTCCTCAATATCTACGATAAGTTCCTGAATATAAAAACTATTGAGTTGCTCGCGCGTCCGCGAAATAAAACGCCTTACCGCGAGATTTGGCTCCCGCTCTAATTGCGTGTTGAGGACATCGATAAAGCGCTCAAATATCGCATCTGGTTGCTCAGTCTCAAGTTGCATATTGAGCATGAGTCGAGCACTTTGCTCCAATATAATACGTTTGATCTCAAAGCTTTCTTCACTTTGCAAGCAGTGCTGCCAATGGCTAAATGCAAAGTTGTTTTCGCTAAATCGCGCCGCGGTTAATTGTTTGATAAGCGTAAACCGAATGGCGTCAGCAGTTTCATCGGCAAATCTTTGTTCTAACAGTTGAATTGCAAAACTGTCTTCATAATAGGGGATGAATTCGATTGTTGCTTGTCTTACTCTAGGGTAGGGGTGGGTGGCGAGTTGCTGCAAAAGCTTTAAGTCTGAATTTGTCAAAGTGCGTTGCTGAACCAATACTTTTGGCAGGGCTATCAGAATGAATAGCTGATCATTACTTTTGGGCTTTTCAGGAAAGTCATTAACAGACTCAGCCACTTTAGACCACATAAAGCTGCGAATAAATGTAGGGCGCTGGTGTATAAGAATTTCTAAAATATCTATGACAGCAAGGTAAGGCGTGTTTTCAGCCTCTAACAATTCTATAAGCTGTGCGACTAAATCCGCATCCAGCTCAGGATCGGCGCTAAATTCGTGGATCAGGGAAACTTGATTCACTAGCGCACGGATCATGCCGTGACGAATATGAAAGCTGTTGCTATGCGCGAGCAAATGAATGAAAAATGGCTGCAAATCTAATTTCTGCCAAGCTGTGTTTAAATCATCTTTACTCGAACGAAGGTAACGATTCGTCAATGCCCCTAACTTGGCTATCAAAAACTTTAAATCCTGTTCTATTTCAGAAACCTTGGATTGATAGCGGGAAATGACCGCTCCCTCATCGAACCAGCGAGCAAAGGCTAACTTATCTTTTTGTAACTGTAAGCGTGTTGCCCCTAGCTGCTCCGCATATTTTAAAATATGCAGTTCTTTCTCCGCTTTTAATTCCGCTTTATTAAGCCTTTCAATGAAGCTCTTGTAATCGGCATCAATCGCCTGAAGTTTGCTGTGGTAATTTTCAATTTTATGACGTAAAAAAGCGATGGTTTGTAAAAGCTGCCAATAAGATGTTTGTTCTTGCTCAGGCTTGTTTTTAACCAGCTCCCATTCAGCTAGTTCATCGACAAGAGTTTGGTATTTGTGCTGATACAGGTTGAGCCAAAATCGCTCTGTATCGGCAAATAAGAGGTCTTGTAATTGTCGTTTTAAGGTTTTATCTGCCATTAATGTCTTGCTCTAGGAAATGGGTTAGTTGCAGAGATTCAAATATAATTTCGTCGTGAGCAAACGGCGCGAAGCCGGTATTTTGTAAATTGCCTAAGGTGACTTCAAAGCGCACGTTGTGGTTGTTTCTAAACCAGTCCTGCGTCCAGTTTAAACTTATCCACCCAGCCGTTTCTTCGCTAAAATCGAAAAGCGTCTGCCAACTGATTGAAGTTAAGTACTGCCACGTTGCATTGGGACGATGTTGATCGGCAAAGACATAACTGCTGCTTAATCCAACGCTGAAAATATGACCTTCATAATATTGTTGCCAGTTGCCACTGAGTGTTGCGGTATCTAAGCTAGTCCAGTCTTCGTTAGAAACGGTGCTAATTTGGGCACTGAATTGGCTATCAACCCAAGGTTGATATCGGATCCGGTAGCCCCCCTGCCAGCCGTGCATGTGCTGAGCACGGTAAAAGTTATACATATCTTGGCTGATAAGTGGGTCATCCAAGTATTCTTGTTTTTCGATACTGGTGTAATAAAAATAGGGTTGCCACCACCACTGATGCCGAACAGAAACATCATCTCGCCAAATCTGACCGATTGTTGCATCAATATGTGAAGTTAAGTGACTTTCATTGTTGAGTTCAGCCTCTTGCCAGCGGTTGTACATGCCTGCTTCTACGAACCAAGGGGTGTCGTCATCCAGCCAGTTATAAATGCCGTTTAGAGCGAAAGATTCGTAGCGTAAATTGTTTAGGCGGTATGCGCCTTCTAGCCTGTACCAATTTTGCCGATAACGATTGCGCAATCTGATCCCGAAATCGAGACGGTGTGCAGTGTCTATTGGCTCGCTTGTTTGAAAAATGCCATCTCTGTCATAACTCATAAAGCCTTCAATATGGGTCTTATTGCCATTAGCATTGATCAGGGGTGTATTAAAATGTTTTGCTAACTGTTCAAAGTGCAAAGTTGGGCGCGTTAATTTAAGCGGCGTAACCGGCGGGGCCACTGCAAGCTTTTGGCGATTTGCATTGAGTTGCCATGCAAACAGGCGGGCTAGATTTGCGTAGTGGTGGGGGATTTTAATGGTGCCCGCAGGATAAAACCCGATTTCTTCTTGTCGCTGTTTGTCTTTGAACTGTTCTATCTTAACCAAAGCGTCATGGTCAAGTTTAGCGATGATTGGCTGCTCGCTGGTGGCATAGTAAAACAGCTGTCTTTGATCCAGTTCAACACTCTGCCACTGTGTTCCTTTGAGCACCTGAACTTCAACCTGCAAAACTTGTGATAAGTAAGGGTTAAGCCAACGGATTTTGACTATCCCATCGCGCAGCTCAGCTTGCTCTAGGCCAAATGGACTTTGCGTGTTTGAAACAGGCCATACAGTATTGTCATTGGCTGTTTCTATCGCGACTAATGTGGCGGCATTGGAAATTAACTCAGCATCAGAAAAATAGAACATTAATCGTATTTGCATGGCTGATAATGCGCTGAAATCTAGAGAAAGCGTGTGATAAGGGCGAATGGTGATCCCCTTTGTTTCTGCATTTGTGGCAGTGTGACGACTCAGTTGCTCAGCAATACTACGTGTTTCAATGGGCGTTAGGTCAACAAGTTGTGTTCCGGCATAATTGAGATATTTTTGCACCGGCACCCAGTGACCATAACTGTGCACCCGATCGTGAAGTTGAGAGAGTGAGGGTGGCACATTGAGCTTGTTTAGTTTGGAAAATAGCGCTGTAAATTCGTGATCCTTTAACGAATTTTGCTCTAGTCGATACAGACTATTATTAAGTAGCTTGGTAAACGCTGCCGAATTGTAAGTGTTGGTAGTGTGCAACAGTTCCAAAAAAGGCGTGCCAAACGCAAACTCGCTAAGTTGCTGCGATGAATATGGATTAAAGTAAGTCGAGTCAAATATTTGCAATTGGACAAAGGTTGTTTCTTTGCTGCTCAATGTGAGGGTTTCGCCTGCGCGCAAAGAAATTACACTATTGGATGCCACTGACAAAGGCGCTTCTATAGGTGTATGGACGGATGTTGTGGATAACACGTCACTATATATTGGCATAAAGTGCAGCTTGGAACCTTTGTCTGCGTGTAGCCAGCTAATGGCGTGTTCACCTGACTTTAATCCATAAGTGCGTGCACTAACGTTTACATTAATATCAGAGTGAGCCGTGATGGTTAGAGGTTGCTGCTCCAAACGGTACGCTTTGTATTCCGCTGTTTCGGCAGTCAATTGCACATGTTGAGCGTGTGTAATGTCATACCTAGGCTGTATATCCAACAATTGTCCCCCATATGAAGCATAACCGAGTCGATCATAGAGAGTGCTATCGTTTGAGTTAGTTTGGCGTTTGTCGTGATCCAACCATAGTGTTTCTAACAGTTTTCCCTGTGCCAACAATGTGCTTGTTACCAGCTTTGCACAGCCTTTGAGCTGTTGCTTCAATGCACATAAGCCTTGAATATTAAATATTTGGTTGGTTTGTTGGTATCTACTTAGCAGTCTTTGCGCGGCGAAATCACTTAATGCTCTATTGTCTTGTTGCAGTAGTGCTGCTAAATAACGCAACACGGCGTTTTGACGGTTGAGGCTGGTGAGAATGTCCAACCTCAATTGCCATGCACGCAGTTGCACATTAGGGAAAGGGCTATCCAATAAAGCTCTTAACTTTGGCAGTGCCTTTGTTGGGGATTGTTTCGCCAGATATTCAACTTCCCCTAATTGATACATCCAGTGGCTTTGACTGTGTGCAAGTGCGAGCAAAGGAGGGGGTTGTGCTGTTGTTTGCAATTTAAAGTTAGATAGACTGTTTAAAAAGCTCTTTGCTTTATCTGCTTGAATATGTTGCATGAGTGTCGCAATAGTGGGGCTTTTAAGTGTCAAAGGGCCAGGCTGAGCGTAAAGGAGCTCGTTATTGGGTAAAGGCAGCAGTGTGCGCACTTGTATGGCGATATCGACCTTGGCGTCACTGGCAGAAAATACAGTGACTTCTGTTGCGCTCATATCAATATGTAGATTAAGCGGTACAAAGCCTTGTTTGGGGAGCACTTTAATTTTATGACGTACTTTTTTAATATCAATAACAAGCTCAGTCGGTCTGTTTGACCTGACGTAAAAAATGGTATTTTCGCTGACTCGCGGTTCATCGCTAATGTTATACGTCAAAGATTTTACAAGGCGGTTATATTGCAGCATTCCTGTTGTATGGCTTTGCATTAGCCGCTGCTTTGCTTCGCGCGGCGCTTGATAAATCGCCACGAGCCTACGGTGAGTGGTCAATGGTTTATTGGTATTGCTTTGAGGTGTTAAAAACGTGCCAGTAGAGATAGTACTAATGAAGTCTTGGTGGCGTCTGAGTGCCAAAGCGCTTGCATGTTCAGGGTTAAATTGCGTGATACTCGAAATGTCATGGTCAAAATAAATTTGGTGAAGCGCGCTATCTAAGTTATTGACCCAATATGGATTGAGCAGTTTCTCTTGCTGTTTTATACCCGCACCTTGATCATATATTCCACGGTGCATTTGTTCGAGCTTGACCCAAGTACTCGAGCTACTATGTAAAGTTAAATAGCTGTTTGCGGGGACTGCGATATAATCCACATTCGCTACCCCTAATTTATGGTGGATAAACTCCTGAGCCTGTGCTTCAGAAACGTTTATGATGCTTGCTGGAATTCCATTGATCAAGGCCTGCACTTTACCTCCTTGACTTAAGTCATGGAGGTTTCGATGCACTGTCAGTTTTAGCTTTTTTGCTTGCTCAAAATACACCTTAATACTTTGCGATTTATTCAACGGGTAAATAGTCGTATATTCTTGTGCTAATGCGATGGTTTTTCCTGGTAAAGGCAGAGCCACAGCACGACGAAAGGGGTCTCTGTGAGCATGTTGAAAGCCACGCCATAATTCAAACTGACCATCTTGTTGTTGGTTGATGACTTTTATCACTCGCGGTCGCAAAGAGGCATTTAGCTGACACATGTTTTGTTGGCAGATCCACTGTTGCTTGTTTATTTGCATGAGCGCACTGAAGGTTTGACCCTGCCAAAAAGACAGAGAATCCAACGTCTCTAGTGTGGTCGAAAGCCATTGCCCTGCAGGCAAAAATAGATATTTGGCCTGCTCATGATTAAGGCTGATGTCTGCTGCGCTTCGCGTGAGTTGATAGGTGCCAGCGTCATACCATCGTACATCGGCTTGCAAGTTTGCATTTTTTCCGAATGCCTGAGTGATAAATAACCCGCAAACTAATATCAGCGTGAGTAAGAGAGGCATAAATTAAATTGCTCCATACTGGCTGATTGAGAGATAAGTTTTGAGCGCATGGGTTTGCTGATTTCAATATGGATAAACCGGTGCGGAGCGAGCCCTATTTTGTGTAATACATTTTTGGTTCCACCGAGTTCAAAGACGTCTTTTTGATAAACAAAGGTCTGTTCACTTAGTCCCAATAAACATGTTTGTAACTTAGCGAGTTTTGCGTTGTAGCTTCTGCCTTGACTCAATATAAAGTCGGCTTTTTTTCCTTGTGCGGATTTACGCTTTTTTTGATTAAATCCATGCAATTGAAATATAGAAGCATTAGGGTGCATAGAGTGAAAAGCTTGAACGGCCGCGACATGAAGCCCGCGTTGTCGTTTTGAGTAGTCCATGGGTTGACTGTCCATGCTTTCGCTATATCTGTGGTAGGTATTGTAAACCATCATATTACATGTGGACTCAAACAGTGTCTGACCAATTTGAAGCGTGTGTTTGTCGTGAAACTGATGGGGAATCGAAACAAAACAGGGTTTGCCCGCTGGCTGGTACACCAATGCACCCCCTCCATTGACAGCAGTTGGCGATATTAGTGCATGTACGGGGCGTTGTTGCGACCCCTGTTGATGATATTCCCAAGGCGCGATTGTATGGGGCTGAGAGAGCCAATTGCTTATTTGTTGCCACTGTATCTCTGCCGTGGCAAAACAATGCAAGCTGGCGCTGCCAAGCAGTACTGTGACGATTTTATGTATTTTCATTCTGCCACCATTGGGGGGTAAGTGGTTGTGCGCTATGTTCTTCTAAAATACTTATCCACATCTCATCTTCAGCCGATATCGCAAATTTTTCAAGTGTTTGCATGTCTGTTCCGATTTTGATTGTAATGGGCGGGTAACTGACAATATCGGTCGATTGCGGGTGAAGCATAAATGCCTGTTTGTTTGTGGGGATAAGTGCATACCTTTTTGTCGCAACAGTGTACTCATTGGTGATACCTGCATGGTATTGCCCACTGAGTTGTGTATTGATAACTAACGGAGACCGCTCAACTCGATCAGCTGGATATGTGAATGGTTTAATAACGATCGAAAGAGGCTTATCTTTGCCCTGATAGTCCATAGAAAAGGTATCACCACGATTAATTTTATATAGACGTGATTTAATAAAGTGGCGGTTGCTGCCCTGATTTGTAAACAGCATAGTTGTTTTATTCGTGTTGGAAACTAACTCATTGCTCAACGTACTCGCAGTGGCATCAAATTCAACATATTTGGGTTTTTTATCGGTTAGGGCAATCACCTTTGGTGTTTTTAACTGCGTATCGTTGTTGAGAGTTATGGCATCGATGCCGTCAATTTGACTAAAATGCACTGGAGTTGGCTCGCTGCTAGGTTCAAAGTAGTTAGGCGGGCTGAAAATGAGCGCAGTGTTTGAAATAGGGTGTTGGTCAAACAGTGCTTCTGAAGCGTAATCAGTATCTTTAACAACAGGCAGAGGCGGTGCTTCAAATAAACGCACTTTTAAGATCTGCTGCAATTCAGTGAAGACAAATTCATTGCTGGCTTTTTGCGCGAACCAGGCACCAATTTCGGTAAAGTTGCTCAATGGGTTCTCACACAGTTGCTCGCATACAACATTTTGATAATGAAATTCTCGGCGTCGGCTTTGCAGTTTAACCGCTAAACTACCTTGGCTTGAGATACTGATTTTTGCGGTGTTGTCAGGCAGTCGCAGATAGTACTTTTCACTTTCGTTGACAATGAGTCGCAAGGTTTCAGGAGTTATCAAGCGATCGAATTGGGAAACTCGGGACTCCAAGTCAATTTTATGGCGAGCGAATACTTGGCCCTTTTCGTCATACAATGAGAGCAAGGCTTGTGTATCTTGTGCGTTTAGCGCACGTATATCCATCACCACATCGCTGCCCCCTGCGACGGTGTAATTAGCAGGGGTATCTGGTGTCAATATGTAATAATAGCTATGCAAAGCTGCAACGGATTGCTCTGACTGATACCAATGTGTGAGTGCTGGTAGACTGGACTGAATGGTTATCAAACCGGGACGAATGTCGTCAATTTGAAAGGTGTTATCGAAGATTAACCTTGCTTGCAATTCGTAAGGGGCGACTTGCTGACTTAAGTCATGCCAAGTTAGGCGCAGAGTGCTCAGCGGCACGGTACTATTAAATTGCAGCGGTTCGTTGTTTTTCACTCGAAATGTTGCGGTTAAATTGGGGGCAGAATAAAAGCTATCTAGATCCCATTGCTGTGCGGAAAAGTCATAGGTAATCACATTATAGGGTAGCGTTTCGTACAAGATGTCGCTGACAAAATCAATATTGGGGATCCCTTGCGGTGCAAGTTTCGTCCAGTCATAACTAACTGCGTTGGTAAGCTCATCTGTGGTGAGAGCATTGCCACCTAGGGTGTGGTAATTCAACATTCGCTCACGCCAATCTACAGGCAGCTTCAACCATATTTGTTGGCTGTCATCTATATCTGTGGGAGTTTGCGCATGTAACCTAACAACGACACCTCGCAATGTATCCTCTTCAGGGATCAGTTTTAATTTGATTTGGCTAGCGTCAGGATAATTTGATACATCGATATAAAAAGACTGCCCCGACGCGACAGACAAAGCTTTTCGGTCTTCAATGATTTGCTTGACTTGCTGTTCTTGCGCTGCCAGCACCAATTTTGATGCGTGATGGTATGTGTGTTCATCTAATAGTCCCCCTTGGCTATTAAATAGTTGATATTGGACAGCGTAATTGACAGGTTCGTCAAAAGCTTGTTGACCATCAAAAATAGCATTAGAAAGTAATCGTATGGATCGAGTTCTAGATGAAGAAAAGTTGAATGAAATATATTTGTCGTTTGGTAACCAATGAACCACAGAGCGTGTTTCGTCTTCGCTGCGCTCCTCCAGCTGCTCAGCAGAGGTTAACCACAAAACCCCATTAAAGCTAACCCACAACATGATAATCAGAAGTACTAAAGTAATGACCAAGTGCAGTATTTTTTTAATCCAATACATGCTGTAGCCTCCCTGACGCATAGTTAAAGTCGTTGATGGTCAGCACTTTATTGCTTGTGGGGGTGTATATTGCCAATAACTTATTGCGCAACTTAATGGTGAGTGCGAGTTGCTGTGTTTGCTCTATTCGAACGGCCTGCAAGTGACAATCTGAGTGCCTTTTGCAAAACTCAAAGAGCAGAGGCAGGTGCTGATCCTGCGAGTATTGCTCGGCGAGCGTACGAATATCATGGGTGATAGAAGTTGCAGACTCTAACAGCCAATCATTTGGGCTCAGTACGACTGTGTTGAGCGGCTTAATATAAGGCTGCGCGGATACTGCGAGCAAACGTTGTAGTAGCGCTTGTTCAGAAATAGCGAAGTGCTGTTTAAAGTCTGACGCTAACCACAGTGTGGCAAGCTCACTAACTGGGCTAAATAGCCGATAACCGGATTGCGGTGAAGTACCAATTTCAAGCCCGCGTGTTTCTACTTGTCCAGCAACAATTTGGGTGTTGACTCCCAAATTTTTCAACGTGTGCTGTAACTCCTTGAGGGTGTTGTTTTGTTGCTCATCGGGATGAGTAAATTGGAATGCAATTGCGCTGGGCCTGATATATGAGGGGGCGCTATGGCTACGCACTTGCAGACTAAGAATTGGCTGGGCGGAAAAATAACGAAGCGTACCTTGATGAATTACGTTGAATAAGCTTCTGACATTCGCTGGAGCCATAACATTTGCTTGTTCGTTGGCATAAGGGTGAGCACCTGCGATGAGCAGGGACTTAGCATTGGTGCTGGCAAATAGCTTACCAGAAAACTTGAGGGTGTTACTTTCAAACAAGGGCCTAGGTACTTGGATATTTAACATTGCATCTGGGTGCATGTTAATGACATAAAGTCCTTGCCCTTGTTGGTAGCTTTGCGGTGTATTCAAAGGAGCAAGTACAATGTATTGCGCTTGCTCATTGTCAAGAATTTGGATTTGATAGCCCATCATATTGGCAATATGGTTGATGCGAGCTAAGCGGTTCAACTCATTTTGATCAAATTCTCTATCTGATTGCTGCTCAACAAGATCATATAATGGGCCGAGGATTTCAAATTCCCAAAGGGCCGCCTCATTGTTGGTCAATTCTTGATATTGGTTACTGCCTTTGGCACTGATGTGCGGAGCAAAAGCGTCGATGATTTCATCAAGTTCTGAGTCAATAAATGTGACGGCGACATCTGTGCCAGTACTGGCACTTAGCACCACTTCAGACAAGAGGTTTGAGTAACTCGGCCCGTCAATATAGGCTTCGACCATTTTGCCATTAAAATCGGGAGTTGGCAGGCTGCTACTATGCAGCATCCCAAATTGGCCGCGCTCGAAGCCCATCAAATTAGTTAGCTGACGCTGAGACAGTGATGTTGGTAGTTGATTAAAAATCCAAAACTGGCTTTGCACTCCAAATGGACTCAATTGCAGTTGAGTTCGGGTATATTGATTAACCGACCGTATTTGCAGTACTTCAGGCTCGTCAATCACCGTAAAGAATGCATTGTAAAAGGGACTTTGCTGAGACACTTGTTGTGTTGCAATAGAAGGGGTGAATTGTGTACCCAATACTAGAGCGTTACTTTCTAACAATTGAAACAACAGTCCTGCGGCATCGCTGGCTACGCGCTCACTTGAGGGATATGGCACACTGATAACATGAGATTTGCTCGGTGTTTTTGAGAGCACATAAAAGCCTCTAACCATGTTTGTATTGGTATCTCTGATATATAAATATTGTTGGTCTTCAAATAGAGAGAACTGGGCCTGTGAGAGCAGGCGCCTCGCTAGGCGAATATTCTCCTGCTCTTGCCTATCGCGATTGAGTACTCTGATAGCGCTAATGAAGCTTTGAATAGACTGCGCTTGTTGGTATTGACTGATCGAAACATGTTCGCTTTGCTGTGTGTATAAATAGCTTTTATATGCGCTAATTTGTTGACTCAAAGCAACTTCAGTATCGCCATTGGCATTTAATTGTTCTGCTGGTGTTGTAAAAATAGCAGGGATAAACATTATTAAAAAGCCGGTCGTAATGGCAACTAACCCTCCGACAATTGATGTTTGAAAAGTGGCACGTATAACTAAACCTAGAGCATTTTTTTGATATATTTTTAAAGCGAGCAAGGTTGAAAGCATGTAACCAAATGCAAATGTGTCGGTGACTTTTAATGTTGGGTAATAATTTACCACAACATAATTTAAGACGATTTTGTATAAGAATCCGATATTAAAAAAGAACAGTAGTAACCTTGCACCTTCAAAATTTGCATGGCGCAATTTTGTGAAGGTCAATATTGACCCGCCCAATATCAAGATCACAGCTGTTTCGGCGAAAGACGTAAGTAATTTAGTTGGTTGCATCAATTGCAGAGCAAGCAGCGCGGGCAGCATGATACCATTAAATTCCCAGCCATATTTGATATTGGCCCGGGACGCAATAAAGGCGGTTATCACCAAAATAATATAGGCTTTAGGTGCTGCCACGATGGATGCTGCTACTGCTTCGTACATAATAGCAAGGTTGGCAATACTAAAGTTTGTAAATGGCATCAAAATAAAACGAACTAGCAAATAGGTTACAAAGAGCTGGATCAAGGTAACTCGCATGCCATATTTGAACCCTCCATTCCACATGACATTGGCGGTCAATGCAATGATGACCAAGCCGAGACTGTATAGCTGGCTTGAGTAATCAAACGTGATATCCCACTGAGCCAGATACATTGCTACCAGTGGCCACAGCAAGGTATCCATAACCACCCTAACTAAAATACTAATAAGAATGATGGCGAAAAAACGGTCTCGACCAAACATTTCGCCAAAACCAAACCTTTCCATCAAGGTTTTGGCACTAAAAAGCATCACGGCGTAAACTACGATGGCCTCAATAATGATGACCACGGCAGATACAGGTGTAACTATGAATAGGGGGACGAGATAACCCGGTACGACAAGCCCGGTAAGGGGAAAACCAAAACGCAAATTAAGCATACAAACGACAGCAATACCAACCCACACAGTGGTAATGACGGACTGTCCTAAACCACTACCATTGGGAAATAGCTGTAGTACCCAATCCATTAAGGTTGCGCCTTAATATCGTGGCTTTCTAGCTCACTGATAGGTTGGATCATTTCGAGCTGTTTTATCAGCTGAGCAGGGTCTTCCAGTTGCTTAATTAAAAAAGAAATATCAATAAATTCAAACAATATACCACCAACTTCGAAAGGCTCGCCAATACTGCTGGTGGTACGTGCCGCGCGCAAAGATCGTATGCTTAAGATGAAAGTTGCCTGACCGAGTTGTGCGGGCATGTATAGTTCACCTTGTTGTAAAGTGATGTAGCGTAGTTTTCCTTTGGCTTTTTCACTGTCGAGATGAGTTACGCGCTCTAGTAAATCTAGCGCCGTCATTTCAAATAGCGACATCTCATTGTGTTTTGCGATTTCCTCAATTCTTTGATTCGTTTGTACGACTTGGCCAAAAAGATTAAACATGATGGCTGCTGTATGGATCTGATTGAAAACGTGTTCAAGTGTCGAGAGCTTTTGCTCCATGTCACCGATAGATGACTTAACTTGCTGGCTTAACGGCTTTTGAAGCGCTAACGTTAGCGCTTTTGTAAGCGCACTGGTATTGGCTTTTTGTTGATTTTCAAAGATGCGAAAGTGGAAAAGTAGCTCTCCGATTTGATTGGCAAAGCGGTTCACGTTTTGAATAAATCGTTCTTCGTCAAAATACTCGTTGGGTTCTACCGTCATGGCCCAAAAACCACGTATATCTCCTGCATACATTAACGGCACCACATACTGAGCTTCAGACTCAGTTAACTCATTGAAAAAGGGGCGTGTAATATGTAATGCGCCAAAAGCTTTAATGGCATCAGAGTAAGGAGGGCGCTCATAATCTCGACGCATTTCGTGAATATCAGATAAACTACAATTGATAGCGCGGATCTCGTGAAGCCTGTGATCCCCCTCGGTACGCGCTAGAAAAATTGAGCGTTTCAATGCCAATTGTTGGTTTACCAAGGTGATAATGGCATCCCAAGGGCTGCTTTGTGCACTAAATGCCTGCGGTAGATACCTGCCCATCATTCGCTGCTGAACATTGCCAATGATGTCGTTCAATTCAATCTCTTCGGCCCACTTTCGAGAGAAAAAGACCCAGAGCAAAGTCACCAAATTGGTAAATATAATTTGCCCGCTCGGTAAAAAATAATTGAAGAATCTGACACATACATAGGCTGATAGAATACAGCACACGATCACCACGCAGGCAATCATCAGTCCTGTACTAAAGCTACACCTCTGGTAGGTGATGAGCAAGATGGCCAAAATGAGCAATTGCATCACAGCTGCATATGTGGTCGGTGTCAACGTGACTAAGGTTTGCTCTAAAAAATTATCTGCGATATAAGCGTGAAGATAAACCGGATCTCTGAATGTATCAATTTTTGGCGCCCTTACAGGCAGCGCAAAGTTCAATTGGTATTGGGAAACCAAAACGACTTTATCTTGCAGTTGGGTTAAGAAAACATCATCAGATAGCAGCCTGTCTGAGCTGAATTTGGTTAAAGCTTGTGGAGCAAGTGAAAAATCAAGCAACTGGCCTCGCGCCCGATATTGCTCGCCAAGTATAGCTTGCCAAACACTTTTACAATGGCTGGGAGCTTGTTGAATGATAATTTCATACCCCAGCCAAGATTCCAGTGTTGGCAGGCAGTATCTTGGATCTGCGTAGGGGAAGTAGACATTGTCAAAAGACAATTGTTGGTTTCCGCCAACGTGGCTAAATATGACAATTGCTTTTGCTTGTTGCTCCCTGAGCTTAGAAATGAGTGCTGTTTGCTCCGCCAGCAAGTTATTGGACTCGATCACCACAACTTGTGTATTTTGCCTGTTCAGGTTTTGGCTAAATTCAAGGTAAATAAGCGCATTTAATTTGTCTAACGTACCGGTAAACGTGATCAGTAACGTCAGTGCGCACAGCAGCATAGTAGACCAAAAAGTCTTTTGTCGTTTGATTATAAAAAACTGCTGCTTTATCGACATATTGAGCAACCTAGTCAAGTGTCGAAAATTCGAGAGATAACGTGACTTCTTGTTGCGTTGATACTCGTAAAAAGTCTAGGCCATGTATCTCATTGGCCTGCCAGATATTATTATCTAAAAGGAGATCTTTTTGCCATGAGATAAGAGCTAGGTCGTCTAAAATGAGGGTGGCTTCTCCGTTTTGTGGTGGTGTGTGCAAAAACGCAAGTTTTACGGCGCGTGCTGGGAGCTGTTCGGGTCCTAAAGTATTGTTGTCGCTCGGTAAGGAAAAGCTGTGTTCAAACATTTGCCAGTTGTATTCTCCCGGCTCCGATATGCGAATTGTTTGCTCAGAGAATAATAAATTGTCTTCTGAGGTGGTAATAGACAACTCAGCATCAAGCGCGCCTGCATTGAGCCCTTTGTTGTAACCTATCAAAGTCATGTCATGATAGGCTTCAATGGTTGTCTCACTTGGGGTAATAGGCATAGTTCTAATGGTGTGCTTAAACGGCATACGTAAAGGGCGGTTGTCAAATTGCGTTCGTACCATACACATGCCTTGTTTACCATTACGTGCTCCAGTTAGACACGGGGTAATATTCTCACTGTCATTTTCCCAGCGTGATACTTCACCAAATGTGTCATCATTATCCCAGTCCTCAAAGTCTCCAAATAACATCAAATCTCTACCTAGTTTTAGTGTTACGGACCCTGAAGAGGATACCTTAGTTAAAAAGGCCTTACTCGGTACAAATTCTCTTAAATCAACGGTATGCAGTCCAGGTTCAAGGGTGATTTGAGCTGTTTCAGATGGCTTTGGTGCAACACTGTTGTAGAAGTCGATATCAGCGTAGCCTTGTCGGGGGACGACAGATACACCACCTTGTGAGAATTCACCCAACCTCCTCATTAAATAATCACTTAAAAAACCCGTGACTAACTTGGGCTGGTAGTCTTCGAGATAGATAGCGTAAGCCCGAGCTCTGGTGGTCTTTGGCTGAGCCTGAGGGGATACCTCTAACGTGACGGCGACACCAAGTAAGGTTTCAATACGGTTTTGTTCAAAAACAAAATTACCAAGACCAAGTAATACAGGCGTGTTATTAAGTAAACTAAAACCCTGTGCTACGTGGGGGTGATGAGCAATCAAGAGGTCTGGCTGAACTTCGCTAAGTAAATTGAATCGGTTAGTGATGTATCGTGTGGGTGCATAGGAGTACTCGTCGCCACCATGTAGTTGTGCAATAGCAAAATCACTTTTTTCAATGGCTTGCTCGACAGCTGCAACGGCTTGACTGCTGTCAGTGAGATCTGCAGCCCCCCCTTTTTGTACTTCAGCAACATAATTAATTGGATTGTCATCGCCTGTGATTGAAGTGGCAGAAACGAGCCCCAAAGACATGCCTTTAACGGATGTGATGAGTGGTGCAAATGCCTCGGTGCTGTTATTTCCTACACCGCTAAATAGCAAACCAGCTTGTGAAACGTATTCTACGGTATCTTCAAGACCTGATTGCAAATAATCATAGACGTGGTTATTACCCAGTGCGACATAATCTACACCGATTTCAGTTAACCCCTGAAGTGTTTCCGGTAAGGAGAAAAATGCAAATTCTTTGGTTGGGTGCACGCTTATAGGGGTGCTCAATATTGGGGTTTCTAAATTAACAGATGAAAAGTCAGCTTGCTCAACTAATGGCTTAATATACTTTGTAATTGCTACTGCGTCTTGGGCGGCTGTTTGCGCCCTAATTAGTGCCCCTTCGACGTCTGGAAGGGAGTTTCCCATGGTGACTAAGGATGGATCCATATATCGTCTACCAAACATGGTATCACCCGCAAAAAACAATGTTATGGCATCTGTAGGTTTAGTTTTTAGTTGTAATGTGAGCTGTTGATCTGACGATAAAAGCTGCTGAGTGATTAGTAACGGTTCGAAACCTGCCTTAGTAACTGCGATACTGTAGTTACCCGGTTTAAATGAAGGCAGAGAAACCTGACCATTATCGTCACTCAGATAGGACACACCTGCAACTACAATTGATGCGCTATTCACAGCAGTTCCGTTGGTGTCTGCAATCGTGATTTGCCATTGCGCAGTTTGGCTTTCTTGTTTGTCTTGTTCTTCTTGCTCAGCCTGCTGTGATTCGGTTGGCCCAGTTTCGTATGGGTCTTCAACAGAACATGCACTAATGAAAATGGTTGTTAGAACTAAGGCTATTATTTTTGCTTTCATCGCTTCTCCCACCATTTAATTTAACATTGTTTAGTTATTTAGTATTATAAAATGTAAGGCAAACGGCATGCAATCATTTATCATCAATTAAATGCTATGTTTATCATGTAGTTATTATAGGTCATTATTATTAATTCTGATCAGGAAAATATCTGTCCAAAAATGTTTACAATTTGCTAGGCTGATGACTATTCTTAGAGTATGATCCGCTCAGAGGTAAAAAACCGTTTTGAGGAACAGATGCGTTTAGAGATTCATTGCGCCGACCGTATTGGTATTGCACAAGAAATACTCAATATATTGGTGAACTATCGAGTAGATTTAAAGGGGATTGAAGTCGACTCGGTAAATTGCCGTATGTATGTTAGCTTTCCACCCATTGAATTTGAGCAATTTCAGAAAATCATGCCTGAAATTAGATTGATCGATGGCGTTGAAGATGTGCGAACAACGGCCTTTTTGCCGTCTGAGCGTGAGCATAATGAGCTAAATACGCTACTGAGTGCATTGCCTGATGGTGTTATTTCAATCGATGCTAAAGGTGGAGTTAGGCATTGTAATGACGCAGCTTGTAGAGATTTAAACTTATCACTCGATGAAGTGATTGGCAGCAGTATTAATGTGCTATTGAAAGGGTTTAATTTTACAAGGTGGTTGGAAGGCAATGAAGTGCTTGGTCAAACGACCCGTGTTGAAGTTGCCGGTGAAGATTACATCGCCGATATCTTACCTATTTCTGTTCCCCAAGGCACGGAGAGCGATGTACTCGCTGGTGCCGTGATCAATATAAAATCTCAAAGTCGTTTAGGTCAACAAGTCAGTGCTTTTAGACGATATGGGCAAGAAAGCTTCGCGACTATTCACAACCAAAGCACAGCGATGAGACGAGTGGTGCGAGAAGCGAGAAAGATGGCCCAGTTGGAAGCGCCTATTTTGATTACTGGCGAAACGGGTACAGGTAAAGAGCTGCTTGCAAGGGCTTGCCACTATGCCTCAAACCGTTCGTTAAAGCCGTTTATTGCGTTATCTTGTGCGTCATTGCCAGATGATGTTGCAGAGTCTGAACTATTTGGTTTTGCCAGTTTTGACGATCAAGTTCCCTCAAAACGTGGTGTGTTAGAGCAGGCTGATGGCGGCACTGTATTTCTCGACGAAGTTGGAGAGATGTCTGAGCAATTACAAACTAAATTGCTTCGCTTTTTACAAGACGGCACGTTTAGAAAGGTTGGTGATGAAAATGAAGTTAAAGTGAATGTTCGGATCATTGCTGCAACTCAGAAAGATTTACCGGCTATGGTGCAAGAAGGCGGCTTTAGAGAAGATCTCTATTATCGAATCAACGTATTGACGCTAGAGATTGCGCCATTAAGAGACCGTAAAGCGGACGTTAAGCCTTTGGCTGAGCACTTTATTCAAAAATATGCGCAGCAAAATGGTCAAGCAGTGCCTTCTTTACACCCAGAGTGCTTAGAATTTTTAGAGCAGTACCCTTGGCCGGGTAATGTTCGTCAACTCGAAAATGCCATTTATCGTGCCGTATCTTTATTGGATGACAAAGAGTTACGCATTGAAAATATGCAACTGCCGACATTTACACACGACTTAGGTTATTTAGAGTCAGATTTTGAAGGGACGTTAGAGCAGGCGGTGAAACGTTTTGAAGCAACTTTACTGAGAAAGTTGTATCCTGCTTACCCAAGTTCTAGGCAGTTAGCCAAAAGGTTAGGACTTAGCCACACAGCAGTTGCTAACAAACTGCGAGAGTATGGCATTAATCGAAAAACTGTGAAGGTATAAACTGTATGTGGGTACTTACTTTTTAGTACCCATATTTCTAGTCACGCCGTCCAACCTGACATATTTAACACCGGATTCCTCAAAATACACATCGATGCTCACATTGTTTCTACTTAAAAAGTAATCCACTTTATTGAGTGTCAAAATGTAGTTCCCCTTTACTGGGGAGTTGAAAGATCTCTTAGCCAACTTGAGTGTATTATCCCCGATTTTCCATTCAAATGACTCGATGTAACCCGCATTGAATTCTTGTATCCACACTCTTGTTTCATCTTTACTGAGAGTGAGTGCAATCGAATAGGACTCAGGTAGTTGAGACATTGAATAGGCTTTTTTCCCGATGCGAAACTTTTTATTCGTTGCTTGCCACCCGAAACCAAAATCAAAGTTTTTTGATATGCCAGTTGGGTATGTGACTACGCCTTTTCCAGTCAAATCAAAGTTAGCCAAAACACTGCTGCTAAAGCTAAACGTAGTTAAAAAAAGACCAAGTTTGAATATATTATTCATAAATAAATACTTATCTTAAAGATAATTAAAACTTAATTCAGTTTGTTAAATATAGCAAATTGCTATGAATTTAACATATTGTCGAAAATATCACTGAACATGCTTGTTGCTAATAAGTGCTATGATACACTGGCGCTACAAATTACTGGTTAGACCAATTGAAGCATGAATTTATATTTTCGGTTACTCCTATTGTTTTGGAAAATTAGACAAAACAAAAGCCACGAAGGCATGTTAGAACCTACAACAATTGATTTTAGGGCTTTACCAAGTGACTGTGACATCAATTTACACCTTACTAATTCGCGATATTTAGCGATGATGGATCTTGCTCGAACATGGATGACAGAGCGATTAGGTTTGCTGGGAAAACTGCTAAAAAGGAAGTGGTTTCCAATTGTGAATGCCACTGCAATAACCTATATCCGAGATATAAAGCCGTTGCAAAAATTTTCAGTAACGACACAAGTTGTTGGCTGGGATCACAAATACTTTTATATAGAACAAAAGTTTCACTCAGAAAGAGGGCTGCATGCTATCGCATACGTACGGGGTGTATTTAAGAGTAAAAAAGGCATCGTTTCTGTTGAGGATTTACTTGAAGTCGCTGAATTCAATGGAGAGCAGCCTGAGCTTCCCAACGAAATAGTGCATTGGAAAGAGATGTTAGAGCAAAAAAAAGTGAACAATAAAAAGGCCACTTAAGTGGCCCAAGATTGAGAATTTATACCTGTTCACAATTAAAATTTGTACTTTGCGCCAATCATTGCGACAAATGGGTCGATTTCGACATCTGATGTTAACGCTTGTTTGCCGTCAGCATAGACAGTAGCATCTGTGTCTATGTCCATTTTCGATACCATGACATGTAAGCCCCATTTTTCATTGATTTCGTAGTTTAAACCAAGCTGTAATGCCAATCCGAAAGAGCTGTCTAAGTCTACTTTTACATTGTCAGTACCAAGTGTCTGTTTTAATGCTGCTGTTGGTTCTTCATCAAAAAAGACAGTGTAGTTTAAACCTGCGCCAATGAACGGGCGCAGTTTCGCGCTGCTGTCAAAAAAGTGATACTGGGCTAGCAGGGTGGGTGGCAATTGTTTAATTTTTGCGATGTCATTCCCAGCTAAGCCGCCAGCACCTTCAACAGTGTGAGAAAATGGCGTAGCAGCAACTAACTCAAATACAATATTGTCGTTATAGTGATAGTCGAAAGTAATACCTAACTGAGTATCTGAATCCGCTGCAAGTCCAAGCGCTCTGTTTTCATTGATAGCCGATGCTGAGTCAATAGGGTTAACATGAATAGCACCAACGTTGACGCTAAACTGAGCGTGAGCTAAAGGTGCTGTTACTAATAAAGTTGAAATCAAAGCAGCTGTTAGTTTATTCATTTTCATCTCCTGAACCTATACAAGGTGGCTCTTGTTTAATGGCTTCATAGTAAGGGCTTTGGAGGAAAAAAAGCTGTTCTAGATCAAGTTTGACTTTTCATATTTCAGAAGGTTTTGAAAGTTTGATTTGGATTAAGTTTTCTAGCTGAATTACCTTGAAAATTAGCAATAAAGTATCGCCCAATAGGCTATGAGTCCCTATTTTTCTCTGTTTTTAGTAATAAATATGCAATTAACTCGACATAATCTGGACACTTTGAGCACGTTTAATGGAGCAAACAGTCGATTGGTTATTCAATATGCCTCAAGTTCTTCAAGACAGTCAGCAAGCTCATTTTCCCGTTGTAGATATATTGCAACAATTGATCCGAGCTCGATCAGTAACCCCAAACGATGCAGGAACCTTGGCTTACCTTTCACAACAATTGTCAAAGCTGGAGTTTGAGGTCGTTGTTATTGAATCCAACGGCGTTAAAAACTTGATTGCGCATAGACGTTTTGGAGAGGGCCCTACATTAGCGTATTCGGGCCATGTTGATGTTGTCCCAGCGACTACTGATGGTTGGATTGTCGACCCGTTTTCCGGGGAAATTGTCGACGGTATCGTATATGGTCGCGGTGCGGCCGATATGAAAGGCTCGATTGCCGCGATGCTCAATGCGACGAGGTCTTTATGTGAGTCTGAACTAAATTTCAGTGGCACATTGTATTGGCTGATCACATCTGACGAAGAAGGTGAAGCGACGGATGGCTCAGCGTTAATCGCGGAGTATTTAAGACGCCAAGGTGTTGCACTGGATGCCTGCTTGGTTGGTGAACCTACATCTCATAAGCTGGTGGGGGATACCATTAAAAATGGCCGGCGCGGCGCTATTTCTGGCAGATTTATCGTGAAAGGGAAGGCTGGACATGTGGCTTACCCCGAATTAGCCAAAAATGCAGCGCATATTGCGGGAGAATTGGTGACGAAATTAGCCCAATTGAATTGGCCAAAGGATGTGGCTGGGTCAAAAACGACACTGCAAGTAACTGGACTTACCGTACCAAATATTGTTGATAATCTCGTTCCTGCAAGTTGTGAAATTACATTCAATGTTCGTTATAGTCATAGTTATAAAAGCGATGAAATATGCCAAAGGTTGGCAGCAGTAAGCGACACTGTAAACGCGGAAGTAAGTGTTGCTTGGGAACGTCCATGTGAGTCATATTATACGGGTAAACAAGCGCACAATTGTTTTTTGTCTTTGATTGAAACTGTTATCTCTGAAGAGCTGGGTAACTATCCGACATTGAGTACTGCTGGTGGTACATCTGATGGCCGTTTTTTTGCCAATGAAAATACTCAGGTAGTTGAGTGTGGCGTCAAGAATGAATCAATCCATCAAGTGAATGAGCACGTGCCTATCACAGATCTTGTGACGATTGAACGGATCTATGAGCGAATATTGACAGCATACCTATCACAAAAGCAAAGTGATGGCGAGTTAGTTGTCGACTCTAACTGAATCTAACTCCTTGATTAGTTGAGCCTTCATTGTTTTAAGAGCGGCTATTTTATCTCTGGCTTCTTGTAGCTGCTCGCTAGGTAGATTTGCTTGGATCCCTCGCTCAAGCAAGTTATTAATTCTTGCAACTTTTTTATCTACAGCTGCGATAAACTCATGTTTTAGCTCATGCTCCTTTGCCAATAAATACGCGTTGTAACTTTGATGATCGTCTAAGTCACCACTGTAGGAGGTATTGCTCTGTGGTGGTGATTGAACAATGGGGGGGATATATACGTCACCTTCGGTAATGTCAGATATGGCAGGCCCTCTGGGTGAGCTACTCAAAGGTGAGTCTTTACTACTTAGGTGAATTAGGGAGAGGTCTGTTTCGTTAACCATTGGTGTTTTAGTTTGGGCTGAGTGAGCAGCCGGTAAGGCCTTCGTTGAAGGGGGGCTTGCAATGATGGTAACTTGAAGCGCTGATATCAGCGCCCAAGTTCCGATAAGGATTACGAACAGTAAAAGGCCGCATAAGATCAATTGTATCTGTTTCATGTTTTAGTCTTTTCTGAGTGTAACCACTGATAAAAAAGGTGTGTATATGCGGTTTTGGCTTTGTGCTGAGTGATATGTTGCAATGCGCGGTAGCGGACCGTTTCACTGTCTTTTACATGATACGCGAAGCTTGGTTTCGTGGTATATATCAATGCCCATTTACCCTGAGGTGTGCGGATAGGTCTGGACAATTCATCTACCTGATTATTAAATGCCACTTGTGCCAACCACTTTTTCGGGTGGTGGCGACTGATCTGCACAAGATGCTGAACGTTTTTGGATGTACTAAAGTGGTTGCGTAGGCCACTATTTAACAATATCTGCCGAGTGTTGTTTCGACTTGCATTGCTGTATGTCGCCATTGCGTCTTGTTGATTCTCAAAAATTGCTGCGAATGCAGAAATATGCTGTAAGTATTTAAACTCTTTTTTATGAGTGATATAAAATTGAGCTATTTCGTGATCAGAAACATCTGATCTGATATTGTCAACGTAATCGCTTCGCTCGCCGTGCAGTTGAGATTTAACGCCTAAATAAGCTTGGATCGACGGCCTCAGCAACTCACCAAGTGCGAGCAGGTTAAGTCGAGTGAGAGACAATTTTTGCTCAGCGAGCAGAGGTGCAGCCTTATTCTTCAATTGATGAAAGCTGATAAGATCTTCAACGTCTTTGCTTAGCAGCCCAATATCCCCTTCATGCAATGAAAATCTACCTTGCATAGATTGACTTGCCAATATGTCATCAAGGGTGATTTTTGGTTGTTTACTCATTGATATCTGACGCCACTTTTGTCTTTGCTGTTCAGTATATTGTCCATTATTAGGGTATGGGCCCAATAGTGATTTTAGTTCTTCAGCTGACAATGATATTTGAAGTGCTTTTCGTTTCGTATGTGTAAGCTGTGGAAATTTATGCAATAACATAGAGCTTATATATCTACGTACATGATATGCATTGTCAAAACCTACGGATGCATGCCTATCTAACAAAGATAAGTTTAGTTTACGTGCGTGTGATAGGAGAAACTGGTTTTCTAATAGCCTAGTCTTAAGGCTTGTTTTAGATATTTGCCTGTCTTGTGCTTGGTACAAGCTGTGCATTAATGCAAGCTCTGCTTCAGTAATGTGGTCGAGTGCTGAGAAGCAGGGTAAGCTAACAAAGCTTACCCATAAAAAGATAGCAAAACGCATTAACGTGCCACCATCGCATGATTAAGTAGGTGGACTACCATCGCGATTGAATGGGGGATCACCATTTTGGCAGTATTTAACCTGTCATAATGATCTTTGGAATTGAGCACTATGCCACCTTGCGCGTATGAAAAAGCGCCGCCTTCGGTCAGTAGTGGACGAATATCGGTATCTTTTGCATTTAATGCTGTGAAACTTTGCATTGCTTGCTTAACTAATGCCATATCGTTCAGGTTTTCTTGGTCGTAATAATCTTTTACCCATGACTCCCAATCTGAATGGTTGAGATCTGAGGTAGTCCATGTATGGTGAGGCTGTAGTAGATCCGTTGTGTGGAAAACAAAACCTAAAATTTGCGGGTTGCCAGTTTTTAGATAGCTCTGATACCAATATTGCCCAAGATTATCGATTGGCTGAAAAGGCATTTCTTCAAAGTCGTCATACATGTTGTAATGTGAGTGTCCGTCGATACGGTAATTTTTTTCAGTGATCCCGTAGCTGTTGTATTCGCTGTCGTCGGCACTGAACCACCCAGTTTCTCCACCTGGGCCGTCATCGAGGTAATCTCCCTTCAGCCAGGTTGCTGCCATATTATCGATGGCTCCCCAAACAGTGAGTTTATCGTAGTTGTAACCGCCAAAGTCATTACCATGTTGGTCAGCGCCTTGGGTGTGGTTTTGAAAGTGCCAGTAACTGGTGTATTTGACGATACTTTCTGCTACCCCCCAGATCGGAGCTTGGACACAGTCTCCTGTGATCGCGCCGCATAAAAACGTGTCTTCAAAGTCGTCGACGTCATAAGCAGCCTGTCCCATCAATTCGCCAAGTTGAGTAATACTCATCCCTTTTGATTGGGCGAATGATAGCAGCTTGCGATATTCTGTCGTTTGTGGATTTTGTGCCATATAATTAACAGCATCAATAACAATCCGTTTATGTGTTTCTTGGCTAAACCCATAAGCATTTCCGGCACTAGCCATAAGTAAAGAAACTAAAAGGAGTTTTTTCATTTTATTTCCGTATTGAATAATTACTCGATTGTGAGAGTGCGCATTTAAAAATGTGAAGATGACAATATGATTAAAAAAATGTTAATTGCTGGGTTTTAAATTGTTTTCTTGTTGTATGAGAAGTGCTCAGGTATGATCTGGTACTGAATTTAGGCACAAATGCTAAATAAAGATAATAAGTAATGAATAATATAATTTCTGTGTTCCTTGCACTTTGCATGGTGATTATGGGGAAAGCACATGCTGAGCCTTGGTATGATGAAGATGACTTTGAATGGCAATTGAGTTTAGGCGCATTCTATGTCAATACCAAGCTACCAAAGCTTATTGGCTCCAAGCATGAATTCTCTTCTCTTGCACCGTTAATCGATGCCAAGCTTCAATATAAAAAGTTTTACTTGAATACACATTCAGGCGATTTTTTTGGGGGTTCTGACCTTGGGTATCAATTGGTTCAGGAGGAAGAATGGGGGCTGGATGCCATATTTGGTAACTATCAGATCCCGTTTTCTGAAACTGGTTATTACTCTAATGAAGACGATGTTGTTGAAGAGTTAAGGGGCGTAAAATCACGTAAAGTCGATCAGTCTATTGGCCTTGCCTATTATCGAAATATTGGCAACTTTTTAGCTGTTGCGGAGTTGGTGTACGATGTACTTGGTGAATCCAATGGCTGGGTTTTTCATGTCGAGGCGACGCGTAACTTTGAGTTAAGAAACTGGGACTTGTGGCTGAATTTTGGTGCCAATTATTACTCTCAGAATTTCAACAACTATTTTTACGGTGTATCTCCTTCTGAAGTAAATGATTACCTGCATGGGTTTACGGCTGGAGACGGCGCAACAGTATTTGTCCAGACGCAAATTAACTACCCAATTGCACAAGATTGGGTATACAGCGCGGGCGCTTCAGTGTTAATAGGATCTGGCGGGGTAAAAAGTAGCCCCCTAGTTGACTCAAACTATGCACGGGTTTTCTTTACTGGAGTGAAGTATGTATTCTAGATTCACTTGGGTAATTTGGGCATCGCTGGCTACATTGACGACTGAGTCAATAGCCAACGACAAACGTAAAGGGATATTGCATGCTTCACCAACAAAATGTGTTGCGCTAAACCAAGGACGTACCTGTTATGCTGATGTTGTATTTGATATATCAGCGCCTGAAGCAGGGGATTATTGCCTTAGAGAGAGTGAATCTAAACGCATTTTACAGTGTTGGGCTAATACAGATAGTTTCAGTTATACGCTAAATTTTGGATCTGTTGAAAGTGTCAGTTATGAACTTATTGCTAAAGCTCAAAGAGACGTGCTGGCAGTAACCACCATTGAGGTCAATTGGGTTCATAAAGTGCGGACTAAAAAGCGTCGATGGCGTTTATTCTAGTTGGATGCAACAAGGTCATGCTTTAGATAAAGCATGACCTTAGTAAATTAATTACATTGCTCAATCAAGCCACGCAAATGTGTGCCAATGTCTTCGCTTTTGGTCTGACCTTGCTCTAGTAAAGTACTAAACTGAGTTTGTAGTTCAGCCAAATCGTATGTACTTAACAGTGTTTTCAAGTAGGTCACAGTTTCCGCGCCTGCTTTTAGCAATTCAGGGATACTTTCTAAGCTGATTTCTTGCTCAGTTAAACTCGCGATAGAATTTGCAAGCTCCGCCACGCTTGCACCATCTTGCAAGGCGCCTTCAACTTCCACAAGTGCGCCCATTGGATCGCCATCAAGTTTGCTGGCAACACAGCTGGCCATTGTTCCTGCTTGAGCGCTGTGCGCCATTGCTTCCAATCCATGTTCACGGATCTGCTCAATAACGGCTTGCAACTCTTGGTTTTCTGCTAAGTATTGCGCTTCAATTTGGGCTTTAGAGTCTTCAAATACATCACAGCCTGTGGTTAACAATGCACTCAAACCCAATAAAATAGCGATACGTTTCATAAACTCACCTAAATTAACCTAAATTAGGGTCAGTCTACTGATTCCAAGTTTGATTGTCACCTTCACATCAAGAATGACTAATTTGTCTTTTTTGCCGAACTTGATCTAAGTAAACAATATTTGACATGCCAAATAGTTCCGATTTGAGTACGTTGGCGATAATATGCAGTGCTCGCTTCCAAGCATTTCTCACTGCAAGTGTAAATTGTTTGCCTAAATGGACCTTTAACGTGTCTAAAAAGCAATTGCACAAAATTCTAATGTCACAGGCCGATGGGTGAAGGGACTTAATGGTGGCAATATTGCCGACAATGTAACTACAGAGCTCCTTTTGATTCGCCATACGGATAAGACTTTGCTGAATAAATGCCCTAAGCTGATATTCAATGGCTAAAATTTGTGACTCAGCACTAGGAATGACCATTGACATTGGATGCATTTTTAAGCGGTGGTTAAAGCTCACGCAAAAACAGTGAAAATTTGGTTTGATAGTCGCAAATGACTGACTTAAAAGCTGATATTGATAAGGTGAAATACTCATAATCGCTCCAATTACGATTAGAGCGGATCCGTGCTCAAGTTTTTAATCAACTCTGTTTCGCTATCACTCAAACTGATACAGCAAACAAAACAAAATAAACTTGGGTGACTACCTATGATGCGTGTTTTGTGTTGTACGAAAAAACCGCATTTGATTTGAGTATAGCCAGTAGACTTTTATGATTGCAAACTTATTTATCAATAATGCAGAAATACAAATATTGTAGTTCTGCATATCATCTAATGCTTATTTGATAGTTGATAGTAACTTAGGATCGGTTACCAGCTGTCTGACACCGTGTGCATGATCTTCTTCAAAGACGTTGTCTTCACACCACTCGGCGAGACTATTGATGTCGATTTTGGCACAAGCTGGACGAACACTCCAAGTAACTTGTAAAGGAGAGCATTGTTTATCGTTGTAACTTGGTCCCGTTGTAGACCCTAAAAACTCAACAGGTTTACCGGTCGTATTTGGGATATGTTTAGGCTGATGATAACCATCAACAATATTACCGTCGTAGCTCAAGTCATTGAAGTCTAGTGCATCTTCATCATTTACAACTAGGAAAACTTGTGTTTCTACGCGTAAGTCAGGGTTTGCACATTGATCATTAAGGCAAGAGCCCAGTCCTTTACCTGGTTTGACATCACATGAACTGTGTACCCAATGTACTTCGATGGTATCTCCAGGTTTTACGTTTTTACAAACTTTTCCTTTTGGCGCTTTTAACTCTGCGGCTGTTAGGCTTGATGTAGCATTACACTGGTAACCACCATATTTACCGTCACCTGCAAATACAGAGAAGTCTTTTGCTTTGTGCTCTGCATTTTTGTGGAAATGAATATTACACAGGTTCATTTGTGAAGAAGGAGGCGCGAGGCTAAAGATGCGTTTGTTTTCCCCGTAAAGGTTGTCGATGTCCCGTGGTGTTTGTGGACCGGCGCTAGCGCATGTGTTTGCAGTTGCAATACCACTGAAAAACAAAGTTGATAACGCTGTCAAAGTTATCTGGAATGACCTTTTATTCATTTAATTGTCTCCGGATTGTAAGAAAAGTGAAGTATAGAGCAAACTAAAACGGGTACAAGTGATGTATGTTAATGATTGTTAAAGAAGTACTTAATCAATTCTGAAGATGTTTAGGTGTGTCTAATTTATCTAGTTAGTGGTTGCGTATTAATGGAACAATCTCTATAATACACGCCAATTGAGCAGCATATCGCTGCATGTGGACGCGGGATGGAGCAGCTTGGTAGCTCGTCGGGCTCATAACCCGAAGGTCGTCGGTTCAAATCCGGCTCCCGCAACCAATATTAAGAAATTTGATTATTTCTTATTAGGTCGCGCATTCATGGTAATGCGCGTTTTGCGTTTAAGCGCAAGCTTAATTTAGGCTGGTACAGCCCGCAACCAAGCACGGCCTTTGGCCACACAGTTTGTTTTTGGTGTGACGCCCCGCTTGGTTCGGGGCGTTGTTGTGTCTAGTGCTAGATAATAGCAATTTAGGCCCAAGAGCATGCAGCTGAATTGATGGGGCCATGAGCCCTTTTTTTGTTTGTATGGAGGTAATTTGTGTCAAAACTCGAGCAAGATTTAACCGTTATGCTAGAGCCTGCTGTTGAAGCGTGTGGTTTTGAGCTGCTCGGTTTAGAGTTTGTGCAAGCTGGTCGTCATTCTACACTGAGAGTGTACATCGAACATGAGAATGGTATTAATGTTGACGATTGTGCAGAAGTAAGTCGCCAAATTAGTGCGATTATGGATGTAGAAGATCCCATTACAAATGAATACAACTTAGAAGTGTCTTCACCGGGTGTGGATAGACCATTATTCAAACAAGCTCATTATGAGGACGCGCAAGGTGAAGAAGTGCGTTTGCGCACTAAACTTCCACAAGATGGTCGCCGCAACTTTAAAGGCGATCTAATAGCAGTTAAAGGCGACATGATCACGCTGACTGTCGACGGGCAAGAGCATCACATTATGCTAAGCAATGTCGAAAGAGCTAATATCATCGCCAAATTTTAAGATTAAGTGCGAAGGACCAGGGCAAGCGAGGCAAAACCTATGGCAAAAGAGATCTTGTTGGTTGCAGAAGCTGTATCCAATGAAAAAGCAGTCCCAAGAGAGAAAATTTTTGAGGCGTTAGAGTTCGCACTGGCGACTGCTACAAAGAAAAAACATGACGGTGAAATTGAAGTACGTGTTTCTATTGATAGAAAAACGGGTGAATATGATACATTCCGTCGTTGGCAAGTAGCTGAGCCATTAGAAGATGGCTCACTAGAGCATCCATACTCTGAAATCACCCTTGAAGCTGCTCAGGTCGAAGAGCCAGAGTTGCAACTAGGTGACTACGTTGAAGAGCAAATTGAATCAATTCAATTTGACCGAATTACTACCCAAATGGCTAAGCAAGTTATCGTGCAAAAAGTACGTGAAGCTGAGCGTGCATTAGTTGTTGATGCATACAAAGACCAAAAGGGTGAACTGGTAACCGGTGTTGTTAAAAAGGCATCGCGCGATACCGTTGTAATTGATTTAGGCAACAACGCTGAAGCGGTAATTTACCGTGAAGATATGCTACCTCGCGAAAGCTTCCGTCCTGGTGACCGCGTTCGTGGATTGCTATATGAAGTGAAGCCTGAAGCACGCGGCGCACAGTTGTTTGTAACTCGTTCTAAACCAGAGATGCTGATGGAGCTATTCCGCATTGAGGTGCCGGAAATCGGTGAAGAGATGATCGAGCTCAAAGGTGCAGCTCGTGATCCTGGTTCACGTGCCAAAATTGCGGTTAAATCAAATGACAAGCGTATTGACCCGGTAGGTGCATGTGTTGGTATGCGTGGTGCACGTGTACAAGCTGTTTCGACAGAATTAGGCGGCGAGCGTGTTGATATAGTATTATATGATGACAATCCAGCTCAGTTCGTTATTAATGCAATGGCACCTGCAGAAGTTGCGTCAATTGTGATGGATGAAGATTCACGCACGATGGAAATCGCGGTTGAAGCAGATAACCTAGCACAAGCGATTGGCCGTAATGGGCAGAACGTACGTTTAGCTAGCCAACTAACTGGTTGGGAACTAAACGTAATGACAGTTGAAGATATGGAGCGTAAAAACGCCGAAGAATCTGATAAACTTATTAGCCTATTTACAGACAACCTAGATATCGATGATGACTTTGCAGAGTTTTTGATTAACGAAGGTTTCTCAACTCTTGAAGAAGTCGCATACGTACCAGTTGCTGAATTCCTAGAAATTCAGGGACTAGACGAAGAAACTGTCGAAGAGTTACGTAAACGTGCAAAAGATGCATTGACGACTAAAGCACTTCGTGATGAAGAGTCTTTAGAAGGTGCTGAACCTGCTCAAGACTTACTAGACCTTGAAGGTCTTGATCGCCACTTAGCGTTTGTGATGGCGAGCAAAGGCGTAATCACCCTTGAAGATTTAGCAGAGCAAGGTATCGACGAATTAGTTGAGATCACTGAATTATCTGAACAGCAAGCGGGCGACTTTATTATGGCTGCACGCAACATTTGCTGGTTTAGTGAAGAGTAGTTTATTAACGGGAGGTAACGCATAACATGGCAGAAGTGAGCATAGAGAAACTAGCCGAGAACATTGGTACAACTGTTGATAAATTACTGCAGCAGTTAACAGATGCAGGGATCACCAAAGCCAAAGGCGATCAGGTAAGTGAATCTGAAAAAGCCAAGTTGCTAGACCATTTGAGTAAGCAGCATGGCGGTACAGGTTCAGATGGCCCTGAGCGTATGACTCTTCAGCGTAAAAGCAAGAGTACCTTAAGTGTTACTGGTTCTACTGGTAAAGCTAAATCGGTTCAGGTAGAAGTACGTAAAAAGCGCACTTACGTTAAAAAGAGCGCAATCGAGCAGCAAAAAGAGCAAGAACGCTTAGCTGCAGAGGAAGCTGCGCGCAAAGAAGCAGAATTGAAAGCTCAACAAGAAGCTGAGCAACAAGCGAAAGAAGAAGCTGAACGCAACGCCCAACAGGAGGCAGAGCGAAAAGCCAAAGAGGAAGCTGAGCGCAAAGCTAAAGAAGAAGCCAAACGTAAAGCAGAAGCAGAACGTCAAGCGAAAGAACAGCAGAGTAAAGAAGTGGATAGCGCCCAACAAGAGCAAGAGAAAATCGAAGCAGAACGTCTTCGTACCGAAGCAGAAGCAGCAGCTGTAAAAAAAGCTGAAGAAGAAGCAAATCGTCAAGCTGAAGAAGCTCGTCGTCTAGCAGAAGAGAATGAAGCACGTTGGAAAGCTGAAGAAGAAGAGCGCAAACGTCGCGAAGCTTCTGCAGATCACCATATGACTACTTCTACCTATGCACGTGAAGCAGAAGATGAGTCTGATGCACGTGAAGAGAAAAGTGCACGTCGTAAGAAAAAGAAAAAGCCACAAGCGAAAGGCGAAACTAACGCACAACAGTCACGTGGTAAAAAAGGCAAGCTTAAAGCGCCTACATCTCTTCAACATGGCTTCCAAAAGCCTGCGGCGGAAGTTAAGCAAGAAGTGCGCATTAGTGAAACAATTACAGTATCTGAGCTTGCATCACGCATGGCTGTGAAAGGTGCTGAAGTTGTTAAAACACTAATGAAGCTTGGTGAAATGGTAACAATCAACCAAGTTATTGACCAAGAAACTGCTCAGTATGTTGCAGAAGAAATGGGTCATAAAGTTGTTCTTGTTAAAGAGAACGAACTTGAAGAGAAAGTATTGAGTGACCGTAGCGACAACGAGAGCGTTGGTCCACGTGCACCAGTTGTTACTGTAATGGGTCACGTTGACCACGGTAAAACGTCAACGCTTGACTACATTCGTAAAGCGAAAGTAGCAGATGGTGAAGCCGGTGGTATTACGCAGCACATTGGTGCATACCACGTTGAAACTGATGGCAACATGATCACGTTCCTAGATACTCCAGGACACGCGGCGTTTACATCAATGCGTGCACGTGGTGCAAAAGCAACAGATATCGTTGTACTAGTTGTTGCTGCTGACGATGGCGTAATGCCACAGACGAAAGAAGCTGTACAGCACGCAAAAGCTGCTGAAGTACCGCTTATCATCGCTGTAAACAAAATGGATAAAGAGGGCATCGACCCTGATCGCGTTAAAAACGAGCTTGCTCAATTGGATGTTATTCCAGAAGAGTGGGGTGGTGACACGCAGTTTGTTCATATCTCAGCGAAAACTGGTCTAGGTATCGATGACCTTCTTGAAGCTATCTTGATGCAAGCTGAGCTATTAGAGCTGACAGCTCCTCAAGAAGGTATGGCACAAGGTGTTGTTATTGAATCTCGTCTTGATAAAGGCCGTGGTCCAGTTGCAACTGTACTTGTACAGGGCGGTACGCTTGAGCAAGGTAACATCGTTCTATGTGGTCTTGAGTACGGTCGTGTCCGTGCAATGAGAGACGAAAACGGTAAAGAAATTTCACAAGCTGGCCCATCAATTCCTGTAGAGATCCTAGGTCTTTCTGGTGTACCTGCGGCAGGTGATGAAGCAACAGTTGTTAAAGATGAGCGTAAAGCGCGTGAAGTTGCACTATACCGTCAAGGTAAGTTCCGTGAAGTGAAGCTTGCTCGTCAGCAGAAAGCGAAACTTGAGAACATGTTTACAAACATGACTGAAGGCGATATCTCTGAAGTTAATGTTGTTCTTAAAGCTGATGTACAAGGTTCAATTGAAGCAATCTCAGATTCACTTACTAAACTGTCGACTGACGAAGTTAAAGTGAAGATTGTAGGTAGTGGTGTAGGTGGTATCACTGAAACAGATGCAACACTTGCAGCAGCTTCAAATGCAATCATCGTTGGTTTCAACGTTCGTGCGGATGCGTCTGCGCGTAAAGTGATTGAAGCAGAAAACCTAGATCTACGTTACTACAGTGTTATCTATGACCTAATTGAAGAAGTGAAACAAGCAATGGCTGGTATGCTTGCGCCTGAGTTCAAACAAGAGATTATTGGTCTTGCTGAAGTACGTGACGTGTTCAAGTCGCCTAAGATCGGTGCAGTAGCAGGTTGTATGGTAACTGAAGGTATTGTGAAGCGCAGCGCGCCAATTCGTGTACTACGTGAAAACGTGGTTATTTACGAAGGTGAGCTTGAATCACTTCGTCGCTTTAAAGATGACGTTCAAGAAGTTCGTAACGGTATGGAATGTGGTATCGGTGTTAAGAACTACAATGACGTTAAAGTTGGCGATCAGATTGAGGTATTCGAAACTGTTGAAGTACAGCGTTCACTGTAATTCTAACAGGGTCTAAACCTTGAAATGGGGGCGTTAGCCCCCATTTGTGTTTGTGTTTTTTAGATTTTTATAACATAAAAATCAATAGCTTATTAAAAGTGGTGACAATGAGAGAATTTTCTCGTACGGATCGTGTTGCACAGCAAATTCAAAAAGAAATTGCGGTTATTTTGCAACGAGAAATAAAAGATCCAAGACTTGGTATGGTAACTGTATCTGCAGTTGAAGTATCTCGTGATTTATCTTATGCAAAGATCTTTGTAACTGTATTAAACAGTAAGAGTGATGAGGATACAAAACAAAACCTCGCTATTATGAACGATGCGACTGGATACATTCGTTCGATCTTAGGCAAGCGTATTCGTGCGCGTATTATGCCAGAGCTAAAGTTTGTCCTAGACAACTCACTGATGGAAGGTATGCGTATTTCCAATTTAGTTGATGAAGTGATTCGTTCAGATAAAGAAAAGCGTGGCGAAGATACTGACTCAGCAGAAGGTGGTGAAGAGTAATGGCCCGCCGTAGTAAAGGTCGCCCGGTTGATGGCATTGTACTTTTACACAAGCCTCAAGGGATCTCATCGAACAAAGCTCTGCAGCAGGCCAAAGGCATCTATTTTGCGCAAAAAGCCGGGCACACTGGTGCTTTGGATCCGCTTGCAACGGGCATGTTGCCAATCTGTTTTGGTGAAGCAACCAAGTTTACTCAGTTTTTATTAGATACGGATAAAACATATGTTGTTCGTGCTCAACTAGGTGAACGAACTACTACATCAGACTCCGATGGTGAAATTGTTGAGACTCGCTCAGTTGACATTACCCAAGCGCAATTGGAGCAGGAGGTCGCGAGCTTTTTAGGTGAATCAGACCAGTATCCTTCTATGTATTCTGCGTTGAAATATCAAGGTCAGCCACTATACAAGTATGCTCGTGAAGGAATTGAAGTACCGCGTAAATGTCGAAAAATCAACGTTTATAGCATTACGCTTGATGAATATGATGTTGAAAGCCAACAAATTCAAATGACTGTGCATGTATCAAAAGGTACTTATATTCGCACTATCGTTGATGATTTAGGCGAGAAACTGGGGTGTGGTGCACACGTTATTATGCTTCACCGTAGTGGCGTAGGTCATTATCCAGCTGAAAAGATGATCACCATTGAAGCTTTAGAAGAAAAGTTACAACAAGCTAAAGATGATGAGGTTGAGCCATCTACCTATATTGACGAGCTGTTACTGCCAATGGATACAGCACTTGTTGATCTACCAACGATCACTTTAACTAAAGAGCAAGGTGTTGCATTTAGCCATGGCCAAACCGTTGTTGTAGGCGAAGTACCTGAGGGCGTAATTAAGGTTATGGCCGAAGATACCTTTATTGGTATCGGTGAACGTAACAAACATGGCCACCTTAAAGCAAAAAGAGCGCTATCGAGTGCACAATAATTTTGTCAGCGGCATGAATTACTGATACAATGCCGCCGCTTTGTCGCTTTGGCTGAATTAGTGATCGGCTAAAGCATTAAATTTATTTAAATTGGAGTTTATTATGTCACTAAGCAACAAAGAAAAAGCAGAAATCGTAGCAAAATTCGCTCGCGCAGAAGGCGACACAGGTTCTCCTGAAGTTCAAGTAGCGCTTCTAACTGCTGATATCAACAAACTACAAGGCCACTTTGCTGACCACAAACACGACTTCCACTCTCGTCGTGGTCTACTACGTAAAGTTAGCCAACGTCGTAACCTTCTTGATTACCTAAAAGGTAAGAACGTTGAGCGTTACGCTGCGTTGATCAAAGAGCTTGGCCTACGTCGCTAAGAATTTGATGAATTGTTGGATTTTTATCCGACAATAAAAAAGGGGCGACTTCGCCCCTTTTTTTGTGCGTGTACTAGCAGTATACTTACCCTCGCTCAAGCATAGTGCTGAGCAAGCGCCGATACTTCTGCCAATTGTAGTGCTTAAGTAGATCTATATGAGTACCAAAGTTTTTTGGGTGTTCTATTTAAGACTGTAATTGGTTGTTGTTGGCGTTTTAATATATTTTTTAAGGAATATTTTTGTGCAAGCAATAATTAAAGAATTCCAATTAGGTCAACATACAGTGACCCTGGAAACTGGTGCTATCGCGCGTCAAGCTGACGGTGCGGTTTTAGCAAGCATTGGTGATACTTCAGTACTAGTTACTGTTGTTGGTAAGCGTGAAGCTGCGCCTGGTCAGGACTTCTTCCCTCTTACTGTAAACTATCAAGAAAAAATGTACGCAGCTGGCCGTATTCCAGGTGGTTTCTTAAAGCGTGAAGGTCGTCCTTCAGACTCAGAAACATTGACTGCACGTCTAATCGACCGTCCTATCCGCCCTCTATTTCCAGATGGTTTTGTAAACGAAGTTCAGGTAATTGCGACGGTTGTTTCATCGGACCCTGAAATTCAACCTGATATGGTTGCGTTGATCGGTACTTCTGCAGCACTAGCTATTTCTGGTGTGCCATTCAATGGCCCTATCGGTGCAGCTCGTGTTGGTTACATCGATGGTCAATATGTACTTAACCCAACTGTAAAAGAGCTTTCTGAAAGTAAGCTAGATCTAGTTGTAGCTGGTACTGAAAATGCAGTATTGATGGTTGAATCAGAAGCCGAAATCTTAACTGAAGAAGAGATGTTAGGTGCGGTTGTTTATGGTCACGATCAATCTCAAGCTATCATCAAAGCAATTGAAGAGTTTAAAGCTGAAGCTGGCAAACCAGCTTGGGAATGGACTGCACCTGAGAAAAACGTTGCACTTGCAGACAAAGTAGCTGCAATTGCAGAAGAGAAAGTTGGTTCGGCTTACCTTATTACTGACAAAGTAGCGCGTAAAGAGTCTCTATCTGAAGCAAAAGCTGAAGTAATTGAAAAGCTAACTGCTGAACTTGCTGAAGGCGAAGAGCTAGACGAGCAAGAAGTTGGTAAACTATTCAGCTCTTTAGAGAAGAAAATCGTACGTGGTCGCATCATCGCTGGTGAAAAGCGTATTGATGGCCGTGAACCGGATATGGTTCGTGCGCTTGACGTGATGACTGGTGTACTTCCGCGTACTCACGGTTCTTCAATCTTCACTCGTGGTGAAACTCAGGCACTAGTAACTGCTACTCTAGGTACTGAGCGTGACGCACAAATGATGGATGACCTAGTAGGTACTCACAAGCATCACTTCATGCTTCACTATAACTTCCCTCCATTCTGTGTAGGTGAAACAGGCTTCATTGGTTCTCCAAAACGTCGTGAAATCGGCCACGGTAACCTTGCAAAGCGTGGTGTTCAAGCGGTAATGCCAAGCCTTGAAGAATTCCCATATTCAGTACGTGTTGTATCTGAAATTACAGAATCTAATGGTTCATCTTCAATGGCATCTGTATGTGGTACTTCACTTGCTCTTATGGACGCAGGTGTACCTGTTAAAGCATCTGTTGCTGGTATTGCTATGGGTCTAGTTAAAGAAGGCGAAGACTTCGTTGTTCTTTCAGACATCCTTGGTGACGAAGATCACCTTGGTGATATGGACTTCAAAGTTGCAGGTAGCAGCGCGGGTGTTACTGCACTTCAGATGGATATCAAGATTGAAGGTATCACGAAAGAAATTATGCAGATTGCTCTACGTCAAGCGAAAGCAGCTCGTATGCACATCCTGAGCGTAATGGACCAAGCAATTGCAGCGCCTTCACAAGAGCTTTCTGAATTTGCTCCGCGTATTTATACAATGAATATTCCACCGAAGAAGATTGCTGATGTTATCGGTAAAGGTGGTGCTACAATTCGTCAGCTAACTGAAGAAACTGATACGACGATCGAAATCGAAGATGACGGTACAGTTAAGATCGCTGCAACTAACGGCAACAGCGCTAAAGAAGCGATTGCTCGCATTGAAGCGTTAACTGCTGAACTAGAAGTTGGCACTATCTACAACGGTAAAGTAAACCGTATCGTAGACTTCGGTGCGTTTGTAAATGTTTTACCAGGTAAAGATGGCCTAGTTCACATTTCTCAAATCAGCAAAGAGCGTGTTAACAATGTTTCTGATCACTTAAAAGTTGGTCAAGAAGTTAAAGTTAAAGTTCTGGAAGTTGACCGCCAAGGCCGTGTTCGCTTAAGTATCAAAGAAGCGCTAGAGCCATCAGAGCCTGCAGCAGAGCAAGCTCCAAAAGGTGAGTAATTTTCTGTAAAGAAACAATAAGTTTCGTTAAAAGGGGCTGAATGGCCCCTTTTTTTGTGCTTTAATGGCTGACATCATCAATTTTCTGGCCCATAGAGGGAAGTACCTTGAGATTTTTATTAATACCATTGTTAGGATTAAGCTTATTGGGCTGTCAGAGCACGCAAAAAGCTGGTGAGCATAGTGCCATGCTGCCATTGTTGCCAATCCCATTTACTGAGCCATTGCAACCAGACCCACGCGCTCAAATTGAAGTGGCTCGGTACAGTGAGTTACTCAATAGCCCAGAGTTGACGCGAACTCAAAGAGCAGAGTTATACCACATACGCGGTAAACTATACGATAGCTTGGGTTTACCTCAATTAGCACAAATCGACTTCAATCGGGCTTTGAAGCTTAAGCCAGATTTGGCAGAAACCTATAATTTTTTGGGAATACATCACACTTTACGTCAAGAGTTTACCCAAGCATATGAGCGTTTTGACTCCGTATTGGAGTTAGATGAAAGTTATGAATACGCATATTTAAACCGAGGTATTGCGCTTTATTACGGAGATAGGGCCGAACTTGCTGTAGACGATTTTACGCGATTTTTGGCAAGTGCAGACGACGATGCTTATAGAGTATTATGGTTGTTTTTAGCTCAAAATGACGTTGATCCGGTTGTTGCTAAAGAGCAATTGGCAATTAACAGCCAAAAGCTGAGCCCTTCTGCATGGTCAACGCAAATTGTTCAACTGTACTTAAATCAACTAAATGAAGAACAGTTTCTTGCAGGCGTTACCCAAGGCGTTCAGTCGCAGAAGGAATATGCTGAGCGACTTTGTGAAGCCTATTTCTATATAGCCAAGCGTCATCTTCGAGCAGGCAACGACTTGAAAGCTGCGGAGTATTTTAGGTTGACGTTGGCAACTAATGTATATGAGTTTGTAGAACACAAATATGCAAAACTAGAGTTGCAGTTGCTTAGGCAAGCGCTTTTACAAAAAAGCGCTGGTTAAATGATGTTTCGTCAGTATATTGCTGGCATCATTTTTATATTGTTGGCTGTGCCCAGTAGCAGCCAACAATTTACTTATATTAAAGACCTTACCCCACAGAAAATAGCCGCCTTTGTCGCGCAAGCCGAGTCAGATTTTAACTTAGGCAGTGTTGCTTACAAGCGAATAAAACAGACACCTGAGCGATTGAGCAATAGCCAAGTTTTGGCTCTTCGGCGCTCTGGATATGATTTTTTTGCGTTTGAGTGGGCAATTAGACTCATTGAAAAAGATCAGCATCAACAAGCGTTGCTAGTGCTTGAACAGCACTGGAGCCATGCACCGAGATCATCCCATATACGCTTATTAGAACTGCTGAGGCAGCAACAGCAGTTTTCTTATATGAACAGTGTGTTGAAGCGATTTGGAGAGATAGAGCCATATTCGACACTAAATGCAATGGTTCAAAGTAAACCTGTAGGCGAAATTGATATTGATAGCGCAGACACATTGGGCTTTTCTGTATTTGGCCGCCAAGAGCAAAGTATGCAGTGTGAGCACAAGGTTGTTTTACTTGCTGAGTCGTTACTAAGTGTTGAACGGCTTACATGGCTAAAATCTAAGTATATGAACAGCTCATTTGCCACAGCGTTACCGTATTGTTTCTCTGAACCCTATTATGTTGGTGATCTCGCAAAGTGCGAAGGAAAAGTAAAAGAGTTTATTCGTTGTGACTTACAACCCTTAATAGGGCAACGAATTACAAAACAAGCGCGGCACTTAGTGATCATGACAGATAAACCTGGCCTGGCCAATGTGCGCCACGGGGTTATGGCATTGAATAGTAAAAATGGATTTGAGTTATTTATTCATGAACTGATGCATTTTACCTACTTTGAAGACGAATACCCAGTTTCAGCAAGTAAAGCCAATTGGCTCTGTGCGACTGAGGGCCTAAAAGCGCCCAATTTATACGTGGGTGAAAACGCCCCAAAAGGTTGGTATCAGAGTGAAACATGCAAGTTTGGAAAGTTGCCATCACATAAACCTCAGCGCGCAGTATCAAAGATGGAATATCATGAGATCCACTTGTCAAACCAATATTTAGGATTATGGTTAAAGTCATTGGATAAAACTTTATTAGCACCTAGTGATTATCAAAATTATTTGAATGCGCTATCTGTAAACGACTAGTCAGGGTTAAATGGGGGCACCTTTTATGAACAGGATCTGAATTGTTTGTTAATCTTGCCTATTAATTGAACAGCTAGTATGTGAAACCCTAGACAAGTCAAACACTAATAAAGTATAACTGGTAGACGTTATGTGTGATAAAAATGCACGTAAAAAATAAACAGAACACGATCGCCATGACGTAATCATAACGTGCATTTAATAGTAATGAACGGCATCGAAGATATAAGGCTTCTTTATGACTTTGCTTTGGATACCCTTGATATCCTTGTTAGGCAGTTTACTCTCTTCATTTACAGGTAAACTCTCTCGCAATCAGTCGACTGCAATCACTTTGATTGCACCCACTGTGGCCCTTTTGTTGGCCATTGATTTAGCTCCCGCAGTGTTTGCTGGGGAAGCTGTTCGCGCAACGCTAGATTGGGTGCCTATACTCGATCTTGATGTGTCATTCAGATTGGATGGATTGGCACTTTTATTCGTATTTATGATCTTAGGTATCGGTATACTAGTGATTTTCTATGCTCGCTATTACCTAAGTGAAAATGACTCTATGCCCAAGCTATACGCATACTTAATGCTGTTTATGACAGCTATGCTGGGTATTGTGATGTCAAATAACGTACTTCAACTATGGGTTTTCTGGGAACTGACCAGCATTAGCTCATTTCTATTGATCAGTTATTGGTGGCATAAGTCAGAAGCACGTAAAGGTGCTAAAATGGCGCTGGCTATTACTGGTGGTGGTGGTCTAGCGTTACTGGCCGGCTTGCTACTCATTGGTAATATTGTTGGTAGCTATGACCTAGATATCATACTTGCTAGTCGAGAGCTTATTCAAGCTCATAACTTGTATGAAGTTGCACTAGTACTTGTGCTTTTGGGTGCCTTTACTAAGTCTGCCCAATTCCCTTTCCACTTCTGGCTACCTCACGCAATGGCTGCGCCTACGCCAGTGAGTGCTTACTTACATTCTGCAACTATGGTAAAAGCAGGAATATTTTTACTTGCGCGCTTTTACCCAGCATTAGCTGGCACCGAGATTTGGTTTATTTTGGTTGGATTAACCGGGTTAATAACCTTGCTTGTTGGCGCGTATATCGCATTGTTCAAGCATGATTTGAAAGGGCTCTTAGCATTTTCGACGATCAGTCATCTCGGTCTTATTACACTGTTACTTGGGCTGGATACTGAGTTGGCAACTGTGGCGGCTATCTTCCATATTATTAATCATGCCACCTTCAAGGCATCGTTGTTTATGGCCACAGGGATCATAGATCACGAGACAGGTACTCGTGATATGAGAAGATTAAACGGTATGTGGCGTTTTATGCCTTATACCGCGACTTTGGCCATGGTTGCGGCGGCCTCAATGGCGGGTGTGCCACTGCTTAATGGTTTCTTATCTAAAGAGATGTTTTTTGCAGAAACGCTACATCAGCAATTGCTTGGCTCTATGTCTTGGTTAATACCTATCTTGGCAACCATTGCTGCTGCATTTTCGGTGGCCTATTCAGCTAGGTTCATCCATGACGTATTCTTTAATGGTGATCCGGTAGATTTACCAAAAGAGCCGCACGAAGCGCCGCGCTATATGCGTGTGCCAATTGAAATCTTAGTAGCACTTTGCTTGATCGTAGGTATGTTCCCGAACTTTGTAGTAGACGGCATATTAAGATTGGCATCAGGCGCGGTATTGGGTGGTGAAGCTCCAGAGTTTTACATCGCAATTTGGCACGGACTAAACCTGCCACTATTAATGAGTGCCATAGCGGTATGTGGTGGTTTATTGATTTACACTCAGCGTAAGTATCTATTCCAATTTCAAGCATCTTTGCCACCTATCAATGCCAAAAAAGGTTTTGAAAAAACGATGTACTCAGTGGTTACTTGGAGTCAAAACAAAATTAGCGCAATCGAAAATGGTTCACTGCAACGCTATTTGATGCTGATGCTGTTGGTTGTACTCTTAAGTGCAGGTTGGCCATTGTTTGAAATGAGTCAACTTGTTGGTGAAAATGCGCTTACACCTGTAGACATTCACAATGGGATCGGTGCGGGTCTATTGATGATTGGTGCAATTGGTACTGTTATTTGGCATCGTACGCGTATGGTGGCACTGCTGATGATCTCAGTGGTTGGTTTAATGGTATCTGTCGCCTTTACACGTTTCTCAGCGCCCGATTTAGCCCTGACTCAGCTTACTGTTGAAGTAGTAACCATTATCTTGCTGATGTTAGCGTTATTCTTCCTGCCTCAAAAAACACCTAAAGAATCGAGCTCGATTAGAACATTAAGAGACTTAGGGGTTGCCTCTGCGATTGGTGTGATTGTTGGTAGTATTTGTTACGCACTCATTACCAGACCATTGTCGTCTATTTCAGACTTCTTTGTGGCAAATGCTAAAACAGGTGGTGGTGGCACAAATGTTGTAAACGTCATCTTAGTAGATTTTAGGGGCTTTGATACTTTGGGTGAAATAGTCGTATTGGGTATTGCTGCTCTGGGTATCTATAAGCTAATCATTCACCTTCCTCTGTTCATGCCGGGCAGTGATTCGGAAGGTCGTCCGTGGGCTAAAGAGCGCTATCCACTGTTGCTAGCGTCAATTTCGCAAAGCCTATTACCGCTGGCGTTATTAGTCTCTTTCTATATTTTCCTAAGAGGTCACAATCTACCGGGAGGAGGCTTCATCGCAGGTCTTGTCACTGCAATTGCGTTTATCTTGCAGTACATTGCCCATGGCTCAAACTGGATAGCAGAACGATTCACTTTGAATTACCGTAAAATCATTGCCTCTGGTATTGCAATAGCGATGTTATCTGGGTTGGGTAGCTGGGCCTTTGGCCGTCCATTCTTAACAACTTGGTTCGACTATTTTGATATTCCATTGATTGGTGAAATTGAGCTGGCCAGTGCGTTGGTATTTGATTTAGGCGTATATGTAACCGTTGTAGGAGCAACGTTAATGATATTGGCAAGCCTTGGTAAAGTGACTGCGAATGCGCCCAAAGAAGAGGTGAATATTTAATGGAGCTTTTGTATTCTTCATGCGTAGGTCTATTAGTGGCCTGCGGAGTGTTTTTGATTTTACGAGCGAGGACCTTTCCTGTGGTCCTAGGTTTGACCATGCTTTCGTACGCAGTAAACCTGTTTCTGTTTGCATCAGGTCGATTGTCAATGAATCAGGCCGCAGTGCTAGGTTACAGTGAAACATATGCGGATCCACTGCCGCAAGCATTGGTGCTTACGGCAATTGTTATCGGTTTTGCGATGACAGCTTTTGTGGTTATCTTAGCGATCCGTGGTCGTGCAGACTTAGGTAACGACCACGTAAATGGTGTAGTACCTGACAAAACCAAAACTAAAGGGCGTCAGGTCAAGGAGCAAGGTAAGGCATGAGTCAACATTTAACCTCTTTACCTGTATTACTGCCTATGTTGGCGGCAATTTTAATGTTAATGCCGCCGTGTGGGAAAAACTTAAAAATTAGACGTTATGTTTCAGTTTTTATGGGGTTGCTCACAACTGCCGTATCTGTTTCATTGTTAGCATTTGTCAAAGGCAATAGTACTCAGGTATATGCGATAGGTGATTGGTCGGCCCCTTTTGGCATCGTCCTCGTAGCTGATCCACTATCTACCTTATTGGTTTCATTGACATCGTTTTTGGGGCTTGTCTGTGCGTTGTATAGCTGTGCCGGAGATGATGAGCAAGGTAGTTTTTTCCATCCGCTATTACATTTCCTTGTGTTGGGTGTAAACGGCGCGTTTTTAACTGGCGACGCTTTTAACCTCTTTGTGTTCTTTGAAGTACTGTTGATTGCTTCATATTCGCTACTTATGCATGGCGGCGACAAGCGTAATACGCGAGCAGCACTGCAATATGTGATACTAAACTTAGTGGGGTCATCTGTATTCCTCATCGCGTTAGGTATTCTGTACGGTACCTTAGGTACGCTCAATATGGCCGATATGGCAACGCGCGTGATGGAGTTGCAAGGTGATGATGTTTACCTGGCAAAAATTGGTGGTCTACTGTTATTGGTTGTCTTTGCATTAAAAGGCGCGCTGTTACCATTACATTTGTGGTTACCTAATACATATTCAACAGCTATGCCTGTTGTGGCAGCTTTGTTTGCAATTATGACTAAAGTTGGCGTTTATTCCATGATGCGCGTGTACACGCTAATTTTTGGCGAACAGGCGGGTGAGTTAAGTCATATGGCACAGCATTGGCTGTGGTGGCTGGCATTGGCTACCATCGTTATGGGTGCCATTGGGGTTCTTGCGAGCCAAGATCTACGTAAAATGATTGCGAATCTTGTTGTGGTTTCGGTGGGTACCCTCGTTGCTTTAGTTGCTGCGCAAACAGTAGATAGCAGTGCAGCAGCAATTTATTATCTGGTGCATTCGACGCTGGTATCCGCAGCGCTATTTTTAATCGCAGATTTGGTAGGCAAACAAAGGGGCAAAGTAAGTGATCGTATTACAGCGGGTCGTCCAGTAGCACAGCCTCTATTTTTAGGTGGTGCGTTTATTTTTGCGGCGGTTACTGTGATTGGGATGCCACCACTTTCAGGGTTTATCGGAAAAGTTTGGATATTAGAGTCAACATTGGAATCTGCCCATGGACACTGGTTTTGGCCAATATACCTAATAGCAAGCCTAGCAGTATTGGTTTCAGTTTCAAAAGCGGGAAGCACCGTGTTTTGGCACCATACAGGTAAGGGTGAGGCAAATACCGAAGAAAAGGCACATCCAGTGCAAATTGTTGCAGTATTAATGCTCGTTGCGGCTTCGCCACTGATGGTGATTTTCGCTGGTCCGGTTACTGATTACGCACAATTTGCAGCAGTTGAATTACATAATTTTTACGGCCTTATCCAACATGTATTAGGGGGCAGGTAAATGAGACTTGAAGCTAAATATAAATGGCTACCAACGCCTTTTAGAAGCTTATTGCTATTTTCCGTTTGGTTACTGCTTAATAATACAGTGGCGCTAGGACATGTTATATTGGGAATAGTTTTAGCGATTGTAATACCGCTTATAACTCACCCTTTCAGAACTAAGCAGCCACTGGTCGTTAGGCCATTTAGGGCGTTAAGACATTTGATGTTGGTTCTTTACGATATTTTGACTGCAAATATTGAGGTTGCTATCAAAATTCTTGGGCCAACTAAAAAATTGAAACCAGGCTTTGTAAAAGTTCCTTTAGACTTACATGAGGCAATGCCAATCACCATTTTGGCAAGTACGGTTTCGTTAACGCCAGGTACAGTGAGTGCTGAAGTGTACCCTTGGCCAGAAACACTGGAAGGTGAGCAGGCGGATTGCCAAAAGTATTTATTGATCCATGTCTTAGATCTGGATGATGAGCAGACCTTGATTGAAACAATTAAATCCCGTTATGAAGCGCCACTGAAGGAGATCTTTGAATGTTAGATACGATCATCTTAATTGTTTTTGCCATGATAGGCTTGGCGTTGTTACTGAATTTATGGCGTCTAGTTGTAGGGCCATCAGTTCCAGATAGAATACTGGCATTGGATACTATGTACATTAATACCATTGCACTTATTATCCTATACGGCATGAATATGGGCACGTCATTGTATTTCGAAGCCGCATTATTAATTGCGTTACTCGGCTTTGTGAGTACCGTTGCTGTATGTAAATACTTATTACGCGGCGACATAATTGAATAGGGGCTGAGAAAGTGGACATAGTTATTTCGATTTTACTTTTAATGGGCGGTGTTTTAGTTTTAGTTGGGTCAATCGGGTTGGTAAAAATGCCTGACTTTTTCATGCGCTTGCATGGCCCGACAAAAGCAACGACACTGGGTATGGCTTGTTTATTATTTGCTGCAATGGCGCATTATAGTCAGTACGGTGACGGTTTGAGTTTAAAAGAAATTTTGATTTCTTTGTTTTTACTTATAACAGCTCCAATCAGTGGGTATATGTTGATAAAATCGGCTATCCATCACCGCATTGACTCTACAGACAAGACAACGGGAAAAGACAAAATAGAAGAAGATTAAAGCCTTCTTCGAGTTGGGTGTCTTTGGCACCCAACTGCTGATCGTCCACCAATTCTAATATTTAACTAATTATCGTTTTTTCCTGCCTCCACGCTTATCTCAATTTATTCTTGCAAAATTCAGCTCAAAAACTTACCTTCAATTATTCTTTAATATTTCTGTAGTAAAATAAACTATTATTATTTAGTCAGCTAACTTTAGTTGGTAGTTTTTAAAACGTTAAATACTCCTTGTTCCCAACGAAAATAGACGGAATTTCTTAAGGTCGCGTATGCAGCAAGTATCGATAAAAAATAAACTCATGCTCTTTGTAACAACATTAGTTATTGCGGTAATAGCGATTCTAGTGGTGACGACTTGGTTACATTTGCAAGAGGAAAATAACAGGCAAAGTGACGAGGTTCACTCTGCAATGCTGGAGGAAATAAATGCAAGACTGACAGCTCAGGGGCTATATTATGGACAGAGAATAGCCGGATTTTTAAATGCAGCTTATCGAGTGCCAAACACGCTGGCAGGATCATTTGAATCTACATATATCTCGCCACTGAGCAGAAGTGATATGCAATCCTTACTTAGAGGTGGACTTGAAAAAAGCGCAAACGTCTCTTCTATCTATGTGCACTACGAACCAAATGGCTACGATAAAAATGATACGGACTACATATCGGGAGCGTCACACTCTGTTGCCGGAAGTGGGGCGCTCGAAATGTACTTTACTAGAGATAGCGGCGGTGTCACGCAACACATTGTAGAGTCCTCTGACGCAAAATATGCTGAAGCGCGCAACCAATTTGGTATACGTGAAGCTGAGTGGTATCTGTGCGCGAGAGATATAAATGCGCCATGTATTATGGAACCCTATCTATATGAAATTTCGCCTGGTCGAGAAATGCTGATGACTTCTCTGACTGTGCCTATACGTGAGAACGGGCGCTTTAAAGGCATTATCGGAGTTGATGTCAATTTGCCTAGTTTGCAAAAACTGGTGGAAGAGCTTTCAAACAATTTATATCAGGGCAAAGGCAAAGTATTTTTATTGAGTGAGTTGGGGTTAATTGCCGGTGCGAGCCATAACGCAGATAAATTGGGTGAGCCTCTGAGTGATGTTTTAGATGTGTCATTGGCAAATAAGCTAGGTACATTGCACCAAAAAGGTGGCTATGCAGAAACGGAAAGTAAGGTGTTTTTTGCCAAATCAATTGAAATTGAATTGGCAAACAAGACATGGTCACTGGTGATCGAAGTTCCAAAGCAGCAAGTGCTTGCGTCAGCGTATAGGATTGAGCAACAACTGCATCAATCAACCAGCGATTTTGGACTTTGGTTGCTAATGCTCGGGTTTATTGTGATTTCAGTGGCTTTGGCCCTAAGCATCTTTTTGATAAACACCATAACGAAACCTCTGTCCCACATAGAAGCTAGAATTGTAAACCTCGCTTCTAGTGAAGGGGACTTAACGCATAGTTTAGAAGTCACACATCATGCCGAGCTTATTTCTTTAGCGAATGGTTTCAATGTTTTTACGAACAAATTGAGAGCTATGATAGCTGATTTAAAAGGTCTTGCTGAGCAGTCATATCAACAGTCATATGTAACGACAGAAGCTGCAATTAACATTAAAAATAAGGTATCTAATCAGCATATTGAAATTGATAATGTTGTCACGGCTATTAACGAGTTAAGTGCGACGGCAAGCGAAGTTGCTAGGGCATCTGAACAGGCAGCAACCACGACCGATGGTGCAGTCGGCACAGTGAGGGAGTGTGAACAGAGTATCGTTACGACAACCGAAACCGTCGAAGAAATAGCCACTCAAGTATCAACTGCGCAAGCTGCATTTCATAAAGTTGCAAAACGCAGTGGGGATATTTCGAAAATACTCGATGTAATTAGATCTATTGCAGAACAAACTAATTTATTGGCATTAAATGCGGCTATTGAAGCTGCGCGTGCTGGCGAGCAAGGAAGAGGGTTTGCGGTTGTAGCTGATGAAGTACGCGCACTTGCGTCAAAGACACAAGCTTCAACAGATGATATCAGTACCTTGATCGAAAATTTACAAAGCGAGATCCGCGGATCTGAGCAAATTATCGAGCAAACGGTAGAACAAGGCAATGAGGCAACGGTATTGTGTCGTGAAGCTGCCAAAATTATGGCGGGTTTAGTTACAGAGCTCCACGGTATTTCGCATGAAGTAACGCAAATAGCTACATCTGCTGAACAGCAAAGCATGGTTACAGAAGAGGTTAATGCCAATACCACTAATATTTCCGACGCTGCACGTGAATTAGCTAAGTACGCAGATGATGTAGAGCACGCGGCCAGTGCTATGACGCAACTAGTTGAACAGAAGCATAGCCAGCTGAGCTTATTAAAAACGTAAGGGGTGAAATTTTGAGTAGCTTGTTGTCAATTCAATTAGCACAATAAGCTACTCATCCTGATAAATTAAGAACACATCTAGATTTGTTGGATGGAGTTGGCTAGAATAACTGTAAAAATATACAGTTATTGGCGTTTATGAAGCTCTACATTGCAGAAAAACCTTCCCTTGGTCGAGCCATTGCCGACGTCCTTCCAAAACCGCATAAAAAGCAAGATGGTTTTATTGAACTCGGAAATGGCGATTGTGTTACATGGTGCATTGGGCATTTGTTAGAGCAAGCTGAGCCGGAAGACTATGATGAGCGTTATAAAAAATGGTTGATCCAAGATCTACCGATCGTACCCTCAGAGTGGAAGTTTAAAGCCAAACCAAAAACGAAAAAGCAATTATCGACAGTGAAGCGATTGATAAAGAAAGCTTCAATACTAGTTCATGCTGGCGACCCAGATAGGGAAGGTCAGTTGCTTGTTGATGAGGTTATCCAAGAAGCTAAACTTTCCAAAACGAAAAAAGCGACTGTTGAACGTGTGTTGATCAGTGATTTAAACCCAAGTGCGGTGAAAAAGGCACTTAGCCAGACAAAACTGAACGCAGACTTTGTTCCATTGAGTGTTTCAGCATTGGCGCGGGCCAGAGCTGACTGGTTATACGGTATGAATTTAACCCGCGCTTTTACTTTAGCTGGGCAAAAAGCGGGTATACAAGGAGTATTGTCAGTTGGGCGAGTTCAAACTCCAGTGCTTGGTTTGGTGGTACGTCGTGATGAGGAAATAAAACACTTTGTTTCTAAACCATTTTACGAAGTAACAGCTGTAATTCGCAAAACAGGTGGTGAGCAATTTGACGCTAAATGGGTGCCCAGTGATGCTTGCTTGCCGTATATGGATGAAGAAAAGCGAGTGTTAGTCAAATCGCTGGCAGAAAATGTTGCAGGTCGAATTAAAGACAAACCTGCAGATCTCATCGCTTTGGATAAAATACCAAAAAAGCAAAACCCGCCGTTACCTTATAATCTTTCATCATTGCAAATTGATGCAAATAAACGCTTTGCAATGTCAGCAAAGCAAGTGTTAGACATCTGCCAGTCTTTATATGAAAAGCACAAACTCATTACATATCCAAGATCTGATAATCGGTATCTACCAAATGACCACTATGCTGAGCGTAATGACATTCTCGCTGCAATATTGAACAATCAAGGTGAAGAAAAGCAACATATTGAGAACGCTGATCCAAATATCAAGGGGAAGTGTTGGAATGATAAAAAAGTAGAAGCGCACCACGCTATCATTCCCACCAAAAAAAACCTCAAAACGGCACAGTTGGGGCATCAAGAACAACAGGTATATGGATTGATTTGCAGGCAGTATCTGGCTCAGTTTTACCTGCCCTATGAATACTCGCAAACCAAAGCTCAGTTAAAGATTGCAGGAGGCACGTTTATCGCCAAAGCTGATACAGTTATCAACTTAGGATTCAAAGTTCTTTTTAAATCAAATAAGAAAGAGCAGAACGAAAAAAAGCAGTTGCCACATCTTGATGTTGGAGAGCCATTGCATTGTATCGATGGACTGATAATAGAAAAGCACACTCAGCCCCCCCAGTTTTATACTGAAGCTACGTTACTCAGTGCGATGACAGGTATAGCTCGATTTGTAAAGAATGGTGATATCAAAAAGGTTCTCAAAGAAACAGACGGTTTAGGTACGGAAGCAACAAGAGCTGGGATAATAGAGCTGCTTTTTAAAAGGCGATTTTTAACAAGAGAAGGTAAATTAATTAAATCGACGGATCTTGGAAGAGGCCTTATTAACACTATTCCAGTAGATTTGTCGCTACCAGATAGAACGGCATTGTGGGAATCTCAGCTAACTAATATCGCCGAAAAAGCTGCCTCTTATAATCAGTTTATGTTGCCATTGCAGAATGAATTGGCAGAGTTAGTCGGGTTGTCTCAGACGCTAAATACTGATCCACTCAAAGGTATTCAAACAGCAAGTCCCTTTAAAAAGAAAGGCGGTTATAGAAAAACACGTCGAAAGTCGACTAACAAAGGAAAAAGCAAATAGTTCTATATAATTACCTTGTAAACGAAAAACAAGTCACCATATAGCTAATAGAATTGCAACTAAGAATGCCCCATTATGGAAAACAAAATTACATTAACGCCAGAAAACATTCAGCAGGTACTTTCATCTTCATCTGCAGACCATTTAGTGTTGCTAAGCTTTTATAGTGCCCAGCATCCTGACTGCATTGCACAGGCAGCCATTTTAGATGAGTTGGCTACGCAATATAGTAGCAGCATCACTATTGCTACACTAGATTGCGATCTACAACAGGCTTTAGCAGGTCAACTTGCACAGCAAGTTGGGCTACAGGCGCTTCCAACTGTGGTGGTTTTAAAAGCAGGCTCCCCAGTTGATGTGTTAGCGGGTGCTAAAACAAAAGAAGAAATCACTAAAGTACTGACTGAACATTTACCTTCACCAGAGCTGATCTTATTGGATCAAGCTAAACAGGCGTTGACTTCTGGAGATCTCAATGGGGCCTACTCGCATGCAAAACAGGCTTATGATTTAGCTAAAGGGAATCCGAGAGTGAATTTGGTGTTTGCTGATATCTGTATTCAAATACAGAAAACAGATGATGCAGCGGCTTTGCTCGCAACGATCCCTGAGGATCAACATGATGCCTATTACCACAATTTACAAGCGAAGTTAGCTCAAGCACAAGAGGCACAAGAATCCCCTGAGGTGAAAAAGCTACTGCAAGCGGTAGAGCAAAATCCGAATGATTTATCGTTATTATGTGAGCTTGCACAGGCACAAGTAGATGCAGGCCAGAAAGAAGAAGCGCTAACGTCTTTGTTTAAGGTCCTGAGCAAAGACCTATCTTTTGGCGAAGCCAAAAAGGGGTTTTTAGATATTATCGCGTCTTTGCCTGATGGTGACGCGACAGCAGCAACCTTCCGTAGAAAATTATACAGCTTACTCTACTAGAGTCTTTTGTTCTCGGTGCGGTGAAGTCGCGCCGAGAAATTTCTTGCAACTTCTCAAATTTGTACAATACTTAAATTCCTTTTTCGAAAAGTCATGACATTTTGATTAAAAAATGATGACAAAGCTTGTGGTTTTGGTTGTTTTAGAATGATTTTTGCTCGTTTAAGTTGTTTTTATAAGTTTTCTCAAAAAAACACTTGATCAAAGTTTAGATCTCCCTATAATGCGCACCCACTGACACGGCGGGCTGCAACGAAAAACGCAAACCAAAGTGAAG
>NZ_AUXS01000052.1 GCF_001625565.1 Pseudoalteromonas luteoviolacea NCIMB 1944 | reverse complement strand
GTTACCGTTTGAATTTAAATATTACTTAGAACTCGTTGATTTGACGGGGCGTTGTATTCGCGAAGGTAAGCGCGGGTTTATCACAGACACTCAGCCCATCTTAGCAAGGCTTAACATACAACCAGAGAATTGGTTAAAACTAACCACTAAGTTTACCAAAGTCTTTAAAGGGTCAGTTGGCAGACCAGGCGCAAAACAAAAATACTGTGAGCATTTAAAGCTAAGGCGACGAGGCAATTTGAAGCAGTGTAGTGAATTGCTTGCTTAGTCCTTAATGCGCATTAAATACCGAAAATTAATTGTAACTTTTTAAAAGTTATATGGTTAGTTTCGTCTTAACCCCCTGAAAACATATAAAATTAAACAACATATCTGAGTAATCAACGCGAATTGAGTATTTTTAGAGGTTTATTTCTGTTTTGAAATTAGCAGGGGTGTTGCATTGGTATAAATAGATTTGGATGTCATGTTAAATTGTCAGCGCTGAGTTTAGTTCAGTAATTCATTACTCTGCTTCATCAATGTCAAACTTTCAGAAAAAGAAAAAGGTTTCTAAATATGAGAAGAAGTTAGGTTATCACGCGACTATGAGAGCTGGAATGGATGGGCTTTATGACCTAGCTCTTCATGAGATGGCACACACTTTTAATCAGACGGATCCGATAGGGCTGACAGGCCCGAAATTTCAAAAGCTGGAAGAAAAAAGGGCAGATTCATTCTTAAAAGAGATTAGGGGCTTTTAAATATGCGATTAAGTAGGGTTTTAATATTGCCGCTCGTTGTTGGTAGCACCTTAATGATGGGCTGTAAGGCCAAACAGCAATCATCGGAGAGCTTAAATACGGTGGATTCAGCTAAAATAAAATTCCATTACGTAAAAACGGGTTTGAGTAGTTCTAAAAAAGGTAAGCTCGAGAACCGTTATACTTTATCTGTTTATATGGATATTAAAAATGATGAGATTAATTTCGAAAGCGAAAGTGTAAACTCTCCGGGAATTGGTTGGCCCGGTAGTTATGACTTTTATCAAGAGTTGGATTGTGTTGAGTATTCGCACAAGTATTTATGTATTCCGTCAATCAAGCTGGCTATTCCAATTTCTAAATTTCAGTCAGAACGTCACTGGTCGCATAACTCTTTGAATTACTCAAATGGAGGGCTTCAAGATATCCCTACGCTGAGAGAGTTTGGAAAAGTTTTCGTTATAAATGCAATGCTGCAAAATAGTAGAGAGATAATATATACATACTATTTTACACTTAAGGGTGGCTTAGTAGCGTTCTCAAAAGGAGGGAGTCATGATACTTGGGTTCTCAGTGATAAAAATGAGTTTGGTGCCGGTGCTCTTTCACTTGGTAAATCCCTTGGCGTAAACTCTTGGACGGTAAACGACATCAAAAACTATTCTGTAATAAAAATGGTACGTTAGATGATTGTAAAATAGGCAGTAATTAGCAAGGGACAAATCAAGTTTGTCTCTTAGGTGGCAATATAAGCATGACATATATGGAAACTTCATTTATGTCATGTTAAGCAACTCCAACGAGGCAGTATTACTGCCTCGTTATATTTCACTTTAATACCTACTGGCCGGTTTCTTCTATTAACCGTTTGACTACTTCACTGAGTCAAATCGCTAATTCTATAGCAAGAGCTTATTTCAACTCACATAGACTTAAAGCGTTACTCGTCATTATCACGATTTCTACCTCAATTATCTTTAACTATAAGTTTAGTGTATAGGAATTATTGGTAGGCTAATGTCCTGCTAAAGCTTAATGCTCGCAGTTTTTCCATAAAAACTTCCGTTTAATAGAATTGATGAAGATACTTAAGATATTATGCTTTAATTCATTTTTATTTTTGTTAACATGGCAAGCCTTGCTTATAAGTTGTATAAGATCGCATTTTATACAGATTCAAATGGGTAAAACGGTTTTCTAGCTTGTCTATCAAGCGAATCATATAAGCATTGAAGGTGATGAGATTTTTGAAAGGGAGATTTGGTGTTGAATTACTTCTATATATCCAAACTCTCAATGTTTTCAAATCGATATGTTACTCGTGTTTTTAAAATGAAAACTGGTGCACAATCTACTTTATATCTAAAGGTTTAAATAATGATAAAAAAATTAATCCCAAGCGTAATATTTGCGTTTTCCCTTCTTACTTTCCAAGCTGCTGCGGAACAAAAAAATGATTTCAATGCAAAAATTACTCATGTCTATATAAATTCATATGATGACCTATTAATAAGAATTGATTCAAGCAGCGATTGGATTCGACTCGGTAAAGTTGGGGAGAAACGAGCTGAAATGATGTATTCTACAGCACTAGCTGCCAAGGTTGCCGGCGCGAATGTGTGGGTAAGGTACTGGGACTATTCAGATGATAAATATAGCGATATCAGAATTGTCTCTGTTCAGGGTTAAAGTATAACTTAGGCTCAACTTAATGCTTATTTCGTACTCATTTTCCTTTGTCTAAATATGCAGGTTATTCTGGAGTTTGACGAGAAGCGAAAAGAGTCATGAGATCGCCCTAATACTGCCTAATAGCACGGTATGGATACCGTGCTTTTTTGTATGCAGGTAATGGTTCTGGATTACATAAAATTAAGACAGCTGAAGAGCACGAAAGACGCAAACAGGAGCGTAACTTGCCAAGTTCTAAGTGCAGATATAATTTGTTGCTTACTGGTGACGGTGAAGTGATAGTCACAATAGAGTTTAATAGGCTAGAAGGGAGTTCTTTGCATAAGAAATCGAGCATTTAAAATAGTAGCTGATTGCATTTTAACCGAAATTTATTATATATGTTGAGTTTCCCTTATAAGTTCGAATTTTAAATATAGCCCTCGCTTTTGGGTGTGTTGTAAGGTAAGTTAATTTAATTTAAATTTAATTTTAATTTTTAACTCTTTTTTGTATATAATTTCAACCTTTATAAAAGGGTATGTATATGAGACTGTTAATTGTACTATTGGCGCTTTATAGTGGACTAAGTTTTGCGACACCAAGTCACACTGGAAAAATCACATCTGTATTATCTGGGCCTGTGTATGGTGATAAGTTATTTATAAAAGTTGAAGGTTCACTTATCAAAAAACCTTCCTGCCATACAAACACAAACTTTGATTATGTATTAGACACTTCAACTGCTGCAGGCGATAAGTATATGAGCTTGATCTTGACTGCGTATGCATCCGGAAAAAGCGTAACTATAACAGGTTACGATGGGTGTTCTATTTACACCGGTGTGACTAACTTTAGGTCAATTAACTTAAAGCAATGATAAAGGCAGTAAATCATCTTGATTAAGTGGCTAATGTTACTAGCCACTTAAGTTTTTTAATTAGTATAAGGCATAGTTAAAAAATAGTGTTTTAATAACCAGTACTTTATAAACTTCTTTCCACTAACAGCACTTCTACTTGCTCACGTACTGCACTTCAGATACACCTTCTTGTATGGGGAGTTTAAGGCTCTCTAAAAACTCAATGAGCGCTTGTTGCTCTTTTGCTGAAAGATTGTTGAAGTTGTCGAATTCTTTTTTCGCCTCACTTCCTTCGGCACCGTGCAACTGTATGGCTTCGAGCAAAGTCCTCGCTCGACCATCATGCATGTAAGGCGCGGTGTCACCGACCCCCCAAAGTGGTCGTGTTACATAGACACCAGGTTGAGCTGCATATCCCTTAGTATCAGTTGGTTGCGGGTAATTATCAGACAGTTTTTTGCCCATAAAATGAAGTTTCAAGTCACTGTACAAAGGTACTGAAGTCGAAGCCCCATTTTCGCTAAATAGCCTAGGCCACACATAATCTGGTACTTGGTTGTGGGCATATCCGGAGAGATTCAAATCAATTTGATAGTTACCTTCGGCTAAATGTTTGACGTGAGTCGTGTGAAGGTGCGGTAATGCGGTTTGATACAGTTTTTCAGGGGTAATTAGTGTATTTGAGCGAGTTAATGCTAACACTGACTGGTTTTGAAATGCATGCTCGATTTGTAGCATGGCTTCTTTCGCTGCACCAGAAAGTCGATCAGCTGGGTTGATCAGTTGTGCAACTTCACGGGGACAGGCTTCATCGTCAGGCACATCAGGAGGGGTCATTATGGTCAGTGTCGGGTTGTCTATTGTCAAACTAGAAGTGTGGCAGTTTATACAGCCAACCTGTTCAAAGAGCGCTTTACCAGGTGGCACTTGTGCGCTTTTGTCGTCGTAAACTGGCTGAATAGGCGGTCTAAACATACTGACATATGCTGTGAGAGCAGTCACGTTGCCTACTGTGATCTCATCAATAAGACCATCTTGGTCACAATCCTTGTTGCCAACTTTCTCAACAGCTTGAACGCTGAAGTGAAAGTCTAATGCGTCGCGAGCAAAGTGTCTGACCGTAGAGGAAATTCCACCCCATTGGAACGGGCGAACAACAAAGTCTTTCTGCACGCCGACAACTTTTGAAGTGTTTTCATCACAGTCATCAATTCCGCCCTTTTTACAGGTGACAGAGTAACGTCCGAATTTAATGCCTTTAGATGTCAATTGAATACTCTGAGTGTCGTTTCGATACAATCGAGCAACCATTTTGGTCGCTTCTACCTGAGCCTGTAATTCGGTTGTCATCTCCGTCGCTAACCGTTGGGTATAACCCGTACCGAATACATGAGGTGGATTGCGTACGAACTTGGTCATAACCGCTTTGGTGTTTGGATCAGTTCCCAGTAATTGATAGAGCTCTTCTGGAAACTGATCATTAATAAAAGCATTGCTGGCTACAGCAGCAGAGCCCCCTTGTGTCGCAGGTTTTCGAACCTGAGCAATCGTTTTAGCGTCGTTTGGTGTGTATTGTCCAATGGTATTGTGGCATTCAAAACAGCTTTGTGAATCAAGACCATTCACTCTTAAAAATGGCCACGCAGCTGGGTCTTTATCGGTACCACCCCGGTTATTCCATATGTACCTTTGCTTAGATCTAGGGCCCTGTGCGCCTTCGCCATGGCCATTGGCTGGGTCAAACGGAACATTAAACTGGTTTTGTCCAGCTTCAAGCAGTTCATTTAGAGAATATCCACCGGCTAGTAGCGTATCTTGATCTATACTCGGAACGCGCTGCGGGGTCTCATTTCCTCCTTTTGGGAAAGCGACGTAGAGATCCGGTGAAATTTTACGTATCCCAGAATCCGAAAACTGAAATGTGTTTGGCTCTTCAGGTTTCTCTTCATTGGTAAATATGTTGCAGCCAACAACTGTGCTTACTAGTATAACAGACATTGTGCCTAGCTTTAGCGTGGCCCTTGATGTGTTCAGACGGTGTTTCATCATAGTCCCTTGCTCATTGTGTCTCAAATCAAACTATTCTTGCCAAGAACAGCCCCATTCAAGCGTATCGCACCGCCTGATTTAAGGTATTACATCTTGTTACATTAAGTCCGTCCGCTGGTGTAATAAAGTGTAAGGTTAATTGACTGGCATTTTGATATATCGAGTCTAAGGTTTCGATGAGGTAAGTAGCAATCGAGGGGCGCGCATCTACTTTACCCGATACATTTTTGACAAAATTGGTGTTACTCAACAAGTACGCTACGTGTTGGTTAGTGTTTTGTTTGAACAGTCATTTTTGATCGTGTCAACGTGGTTCGCTCCTCATTTACTCCTTATGTACCGTCAAAGTTTGTTCGTAAAGTTACGCTCGATGTCTTTAGAGTTTGCATTGATCCATAGATGCGACTGGGGATGGCATTAAGTGGGTTTGCGACAAGCTAAACCCATAAAGGAATTATCATGATAAAACTTGTCAATGCTTCGCCCTTGCTAAAGGCAAAAAAGCTCATTAAACCTAAAAAAGTGGCTAGAGATGATCTCTGGACATTGGATGCTCTGCACGAGCATCTTAAATGGGCGGTTGATGTTGAACTGTATACAATCCCGTTTTATATGGCGGCAATGTATTCGATAAAGGATCAATCAACCGAAGCTGGGCGACTTATAAAGTCTATCGTTAACCAAGAAATGCTGCATATGCAAAGTGCTGCCAACATCGCCAATGCCTATGGGACAGAACTTCAAATATGTGCCCCAATGTACGGAGGAGAGATCCCACATCTAGACTTTGACTTAGATACACCCAACCCCAAAGATATTTACTACCCTTATTCAACCGCCATTGGTGCTTTTGATATTCAAAGATTAAATACCATGTGCATCATTGAGTATCCGGATTGGTCAGCGCCGGATAGCACACAGGTATCCGATGAGTATGGTTCAATTGGTGAGCTGTATAGTGCAATAGCAAACGGTTGCTATCATTTAAGAGAATGTATTCAAGGTAACCATAAACAAATTAATCATTTTGAACGCTTCTATCCGGATACGCAGTTGACCATTACAGAGTCTCGTGAACAGGGACTTCCTCAAGTGAATAACCTAATCAATCTGATCGTCGATCAAGGGGAGGGCGTTGCCAAGGATGCACAATATGTCCCTCCTGAATATCAGAATCGTGTTGATGACGTTCAACCAACGTGGGATCACTACGAGAAGTTTACTTATATGCTCAAGCAGCCACTGCCCGAAACATTTGCAATAGAACCCTATGGCGAGCGGCAGAAAAAATTACAGGAAATTCAACTTTCTCACTTCAATGAGTTTCTGTTGATTATGAATGAAACATTCACCACAGGTAACACGCCCAAAGACTTTGCCACTGTGATGTACAAAAATGGCGCGGCGATATCCGCGTGTTGGCAAAACGGTGTACTACCTGTTTTTTCGATGTCCAATGAATCATAAGGAACATGAGTATGTCTAAAACAATATTTAGAGTTCATCCAGCCATTGGCATTGCACGTGTTGGAAACAGTGAAGAATATTACCTTGCGCCAGAGTCTATCGCGGCGTTACCTCAACCAGGAAAGCCTGAAGATAAAACAAAGGGCGGATTGCCGCTCGACCCAGATACTGGAGAGGTCATCAAAAGTAGCCAGCTGAGAGATCAACAAGGAGCATTTAAGCGACAAGCTGCACGTTTTAGAGTCTTTGCATATAGCGACCTTGATAAGCCAAGCTACCCCGAACAGGCTTCTGAACAAGAAGTGACAATAGGGTCTCAGATCCAAGGGAAGACAGTTAAAAATATTAAATGGTGTGTGCACTTAGCCAATAAAAAATCGGCATGGTTTGTCAACGACGATGATCATGGTGTTGTTGCTTATGAAAACGGAAACTTTCCAGTATTAAGAAATTTACCTGAAGGCTTAGACCCCTACAATGAGAGCCGTTTGCGCCGTTTGGTAATTGATGCTGGACCAAGAGTGGTCGATCAAAACAATGATCTTGCACAGTTCGACAGTGAAAGCCACACACAGGCAGCATATTTAAAAGGTGCCGAAACAGTCAGTGTTGCAGATTACCCATTTTCCTTTCCTTTTATGCACTTTGACCATTTAGATATTCCAAAAAAGGGTGAAGACACCAAGCTCTGTACAGGAAAGCCGCTTCAAAAAAGTAGAGAAGCAAGGGGGATAACCAGCTTAGGAAACGTGCTAACAGACAGTTGCGGTAGGCTAATCGTGGCGGGTGGCTATGGTAAAGCAGTTGGTTGGCGGCTTGATAGCAAAGATAATCCCGTTCCCATTGATGGGCCGGTTAATAATGACCAATGGTTTGACGACACATCGGATGGTCCTGTAACAGCAGTGATTGAGTTTGAAGATGGCTCTTGCGAAGAAGTTTTTGGCGGCTGGGTTGTTGTAACAGATCCGAGTTACGCACCTCAAACCTTAAACGTAGTATCACTTTTTGATGAGGCGTATGACACGTTTGTGAGAAAGTTAAACTTGCAACCTGATGTGTTTTGCAATGGTCGCTTTAACCCTGAGTACAAACCTGCATTTGATGATCACATCAAACCTATTTTTAAAGCGACAGGGCAGCAACTTTGGAATGCCTATCTTCCGGAAATTGCGATACAAGCACATAAGTCTGTAGATGAGATCACCGCAAACGATGATCCCGACACGACAATTCTTGCTGGTTTAGCCTATATCCGCCAACCTAACCCCGGTACTGAGGCGACGTGGCGATCACAGTCAATTGACGAAGGTGCGCCACTTATGCCGTTATCGCTCGGGGATTCGAGCGAAGCGGGAGGAAAGCCATTTTTGACACCAACGGTTACGCAATATCAGTTCTTACATAGTTGGTCAAATCACAATTATGTAGAGAGCTACACGCAAAAGTTAGGTGAAGGCGAATATCTCGACCGAGCTACATTGCAAAATTGTCTGGGAGGTCGGTTTAGCCCTGGAATTGATATGACATGGATCATTAGAGAAACAGCCATGTATCAGGATTGGCAGACTGGCGCCGGTCCATTTCGGATAAAACACAAACCACTTAACTATGCTGCGATAAATAATGCCAATACAGCGTTTTTAGGGTTAGGTTGGATACCAAGGCATGAAGGTGTTGAGCATTTAGGTTTGGAACCAGGAGACGCGACTAAGTTTATGGCGTTGCCTTGGCATGCCGATTACAACTCTTGTGCAATTCACCAAACGTCTCCCAACGACTTGAATTCAGAAACCCTTTATTGGTCTTGGCCGGCTCAGCGCCCTGTAACCGTATATGTTGCGCATGACTATGATATTAATGCCAAAGATCTACCTGCACAGCGATACTCCGTTAGAGGAAAAGGAACTTACCCACTGGAGAATACGCCAACTGATAAACATGATTTAGCCAATGCCGGTCGCTTTTGGGAATACCGAGAAATGTTGACTAAATGGGATGATATTGGCGTTGTTGTTCAAGGTACTGTCATTGATGACGGCAGGGAGTATTCAGAGCATGTTTATCTCGAAGTCGAAAGTATGCTGCATGGGGATGAGCCTGAGTTAGCTGCGCCTAAACCATGGCCTTTGATAGGTGGCAGCGGTACTGCGACTCGCAAGAAGTAAGGAGAGATTATGCGCGATTTTTGTTTCGAAGTTGCCATTATTGGAGGCGGTCCTGCTGGTACTGCAACAGGGATCGCGCTTAAGAACATGGGCATTGATAGTGTTTTTATTGTTGAAGCGGGCTCATATTCAAAGCCGAAAATAGGAGAGAGTATTCCGCCAAATACTCAAACCCTGTTACAGCGTTTGAAGATATTTGATGCGTTCTCTTTGCAACATCATGAACCGTGTTTAGGTAGTTATTCGTGCTGGGGAAGCACGCAACTGGGGTTTAACGACAACCTATTTAATCCCTATGGAGCTGGCTGGCATTTAGATCGGAGCCAATTTGATTTGTTTATGGCTCGACAATTTAAAGCCTTATCTGGTGTTCTAGTTGATAACACACGGTTTGACAATTTATCGGTGATGAAAAATGACTTATACCCAATCAAGTTGTCATTTGAGAACCACCCTGATGTTTGTTGCCGTTTTGTCGTCGATGCAACGGGGCAGTCTGCAAAAGTTGCGCGAAAGTTTGGTGCTACGGTGAATATGCAAGATTTGATGGTGAGCTTTGCAGCGTATTTTGACTGTCAAGACACTCGCTTGAATGAGAATAAGTTGACCCTGTTAGAAGCGGTCGAGCATGGTTGGTGGTATTGTGCTTCACTACCTAACAATTTACAGGTTGTTAGCTTGACCACGGATATTGCGCTGGCAAAAAAGCTTAGGTTAAAACAGCCTGAAAACTGGTATTCCTTACTCAAAAATAGCATACATATCAATAGTCGAATTGAGGGCACAGTGTCCCCTAATCGACTAAATAATTGGAAAACACCCTCTAGTTTATTGAGCCCTCCTGCAGGAAACGGCTGGCTTGCAGTGGGTGATGCTGCTGCTTGCTATGATCCAATTAGCTCTCAAGGTATATACAAAGCTCTTGCAAATGGCCTACAGGCAGCTAAGGCAATTGTTCAATGGTTAGATGGAGACCCCGAGGGACTGACGGAGTATCGCAATAAAGTCGTCAAAGACTTTGTTAATTACCTTGAGCAAAGGGACTATTTTTATGGGCAGGAACAACGTTGGCAGGAAGCCGAATTTTGGGCTAAACGGCGCGCTTATCTAGCTGGGTTAAAATATGGATAGGTAATACATGCGTAAACGCGATGCTTTGAACAATCGCTCATACATAAAATGCACAAAAGCAGGGCTAGCTAGACTGTTTAATAACAGAATCGTTAGCTTATGTGGAGAAATATAAGGAGCTTGTCTAAGCTCGTTATACGAGTCACTAAACGTTTGGGGCATCTTTGCTAAATATCGAGATCGACCCACATACGATATCTATCACGTGGACGTTGCTTTGCACCGCGCTTGTGCTTTTAATGCAACCTGGGTTTACTTGCTTAGAAAGTGGATTGGTTCGAAGTAAAAACAACATTAATGTTGCTTTGAAAAACGTTGCAGATTTTTGCATCAGCGGTGTTTGCTTTTGGTTAGTCGGATATGGATTGATGTACGGAGCCAGTGCTGGTGGATTCTTCGGTACCAATCAATTTGCATTGGATAGCTATGACAACCCTTCAATCTTAGCGTACTTCTTATTCCAGATGATGTTTTGTGGCACTGCGGCGACTATTTTATCCGGCGCGGTGGCTGAGAGGATGCGATTTTCCGGTTACATTATCTGCTCTTTTCTCACCGCGACGGCATTATTTCCAATCGTTGGCCATTGGATTTGGCATGGTAAACACTTTGAACAGGCCCCCATGGGCTGGCTTATTGAGCTTGGCTTTATCGATTTCGCGGGCGCAACCGTTGTTCATTCCGTAGGAGGGTGGATAGCTTTAATTGCACTTGTTGTCGTGGGGCCTAGGTTAGGGCGGTTTACCCGAGAGGGTGAACCAAAAGAAATGTATTGCCAAAACTTACCCCTATCGGCACTGGGGACCTTTTTACTTTTTATCGGGTGGTTTGGATTTAATGGCGGCAGCATACATACACCCAGCACAGAATTGGCTCGGGTGTTTTCAAATACAGCTCTATCCGCATGTGCAGGTGGCGTGAGTGCACTGCTATTGTCTTGGAATTTACATTCTATGCAAGGAATACGTTATGTATTGAACGGGCTTCTTGCTGGACTGGTCGCAATTTCTGCCAGTGCAGATCTAGTAAACTTACCTTCGGCGATTGTAATAGGTGCAATTTCTGGCTGTATTAGTGTGCTGCTTGGCGATCTCTTGGAAAAGTTCAAAATTGACGATGTTGTGAGTGCGGTTCCCGTTCATTTAGGAGGAGGGATTTGGGGGACTGTAGCCGTAGCGCTGTTTGTGCCATTGGAAAAGCTAAAACTTGAAACGCACTCAGAGCAGCTTATTGTACAGTTGGTGGGAGTGGCTGCATGTGCAATTTGGGTATGTTCCATAGGCGCAATTTTTTTATGGCTGGTAAATAAAGTGCACCCTCTGCGAGTTTCCGCTCAAACAGAAACGATAGGCTTGAACTTTGGTGAACACGGCATGAAAGATGAACTGATTGACTTAATGGAGCAGTTCGACAATATCGCCAAAAATGAGAGTACGCCCCAACACCTTAACGTTGAACATGGGTCAAACAACGCGTCATTGTGCATGACTTACAATTATCTCTTAGATCATACTAGCAGGCACTTTAAGGCTCGTGAGGAGGAGTTGTTGCGCCTTGCGAGTTTGGATCCCTTAACTGGGATTGCCAATCGACGTGTTTATGAAAATGTGCTTGCGGAGACTTTGGAAAAAAGTAAAAAGTCCAATTTAGATTTTTGTCTTTTGGTGATTGATGTCGATAATTTTAAACAATATAACGATCACTATGGTCATCAACTAGGGGATTATTGTTTACAAAATGTTTGCCAAGCGCTATCTAGCAAATTAACGGTAAAAAATGGCTTGCTGGCGCGAATAGGCGGAGAGGAGTTTGCCATTATTCTTCCAAACACAAGTCAAAAAACGGCACAGAGTTTAGCTGAAAAAATACGTAAAGAAGTCAGTGCGCTTAAAATACCGCACTGTGCTGGGCAAGGTGAATTTGTCACCGTCAGTATTGGAGGTGCCCGTTGGAGTCATACAAATGAAGTAAATCTTCAGACTTTATTCGATGATGCAGACATGGCTTTATTTCAAGCCAAAAGTAATGGTCGAAACCAAGTGCGATTTAGTGATCAAGCAGCAACAAATTGAACTTGGAATTGGGTGACATTGCGCCATGAGTAAAGTCGTATCTGAAACCTGTTGCGGAAAATGGAGTGCCAATATAAACAGAGTTTTAGTGTTCTCCCTTTAGGTTAGCAACTCGGTATATGGCCAACTTACGTTAAATACACAGGTTAAACGGTACGTAAGGCGCAATAAATAGAGTCAATAAAGGCTGTTTGAGTGATGTGTTTAACACTGAGCTTAGCTCACAATTAATCCGCTTTTTAGGATGTTAAGCACACTGTTTAAAGAAATATGATTGTGACAAGTTTCTTTACATTTTGTAAATTTAGGTATAAAAAATACATGCTAATCAATAAAAGGAGAATAATTAATGAAATTAGCATCTGTATTCTTAAGTGCTGCAATGACACTTGGCGCTGCAATGCCAGCGTCTGCCAAGTCAGTTACCGATTTAGCGTATTATCATGTTGGCTGCTATGCGACAAGCACTGGTGATATGATGTGGTACGAAATTGCGGATACCAGCTCTCAGATAAGAAGCATTATCCAAAGATGTACCGCCGATGGAGGCCAATTTAGAATTCAGAAAATATACTACAGATAGTTTTGCGACTGTAGATATAATGAATGAGTACAACTTAATAAGCTCCCGCTCGGGGCTTATTATTTTTCTTTGAGTTGAAACTTAAGAACATAGTGAGAAAATAAACGCTTTCTTTACCATCAATCGCGCTGACTTTAGTTTCTGTGAAACTCTGACTCCGACGAGCCCAGACATTGGTAATGTAACTTTTTCCGCTATTGGTTTTGCAAAACACTGATAGATAATCAGTGGGCTGTGAATAAGTATTAATATGGGCATAGCCCACATTAATACTAAGTATGTTCTTAATTTCTATACTGACTAGGTAGACCACCAAAATAGCTATTGGAGTAAACTTCATCGAAGTAGATCACACCAGAAGAATTAGGCCTTGCCGGACCATACCAACCAAATTTGAAACTGTTCGGTTGCACTGAACGTCCATTGGCTGTTAGCTCATGGGTGAATGTTTTGAAGTAGTTCGTTCTGCCATTGGGGCCATAATAAGAAAATGCTTGCCAGCTACCACCTTGCTGTTTCACTGCGGCTCTGATGTCTCCATTTGCTACGGTTTTACCATTAAGGGGCGCATCAGCACTAATACCCATACGAACGTAATACCATTTGCCCTTTTCCACAGGGATTGATTTGAAATAGATTTTTCTATTATTGCGTTCATTACCACATAATGACTCGCCTTCTGAATTTACAAACTGACTGGCGTTGCTGTATGAGCACTTAATTGAGTGCTTAAAATTGAGTGTGAGCTTTCCGGTTAGTTTAGATAGGTAAAACTCCATTTTTGGTCCTGTAGCCGCTGTAGGGCTCCAAAATTGCTGAATGATCGCATACCTGTCGCCCAAAACCGGTCCATCTAATGCCGAGTCGTCTGCGACTTTAAAGCTAAACCCGTACCAACGATATTCATTGAGAGGCACATCTTGCAGTTTATTGGCATAGAGCTCTGTTCGACCTTTCCACTGACATGTGGGCGTTGTTACATTACCATTACGGTGAAACTTGACCCCTTTGCCATAATACCCATAGCCGTAGCCCTGAGATATAGAACCATTGCAGTCCTGTATATGATAATTATATTGTATTGGGTCGTTAAAACTGCCATAGCTCATATACTCAATGGCATTTGCATTTGTTGAAAAGTAACAGGCTGCAATAGTCAGGGATAAATTTATCAATTTCATAATCATTCCTTGTTAATAGTTATCAATATATTTACCTAAAAAGTATTAGGTGAATAAATTGTATAACAAAAACCTAAAACAACGAACTAGATAATAAATATCGCCTTCTCAATAATTGCAAACATTGGTCAGCGTTACGGTATATTGAAGTCTAAGTCTAACTTGCAATTATTTTAAATTTTCAAGATATTAATCCGCCTGATGGATAAGAGTACATGGGCACGTTTAAGCTGAGGAGCTTAGTTAAATAAGAAATGCGTTACTCAACAGAGCCTATTTTGTTGGCTTTATTGAATGTTTGAAGCATGCGGGGGTGTTGGCATGAACTCGTTTATGAGGCTTGTATCACTGTAACTTATTCGATAAACAAAAATAGTCGGAGTTCCAGAAGATATAAACAGGTTAATTGCAGTAGATATTTTTAACGTAGGGTGCGCTGAACTGCACACCCAAGATTCACACAAAAACTTAGTGAAGTCTTTCGATAGTCACTTTACCACCACTTAGACCGTTACCACCGTTATATGCTAACTGTGCGTATAGTCGACCACCTTCAACTTTAAATTTCACACGGCCCACCCCTGAATTGTGGGTGATCTTGCCGTAACGGCTCACACCATTCCAATTGAATATCGTGTATTCCTCCAAAACAGGCTCGTAACCATCACGGATCCCGGTAACGGTTACTCTGTAAGTGCTATTAAGAGAGATCGCCACACTGCTTGGTAGTGCAACCCAGCTGCTGTTGGCAGGTAGACTAATACCAGCGGTTTGTTTACTTGAGTAAACTGATTGAGCATCGATACTTGGAGTGCCACCAACTGCTGCAACGTGTCCTGTTAAGTTTGTATTTTTTAATACTACGCTGTGAGTCCACCAGTCTTGACCCGTCATACCTTTGATATTAATCACACCACCATTTTCGGCGTCTATAACAGCATACGCGCGATCACTGCTTTTACCACCTTGGGCAAACACGCCATTAATATCCAATGTTCTGGAGTTTTTTACTTTAAATACTGTCTTTACACCTTCGGCATAAAAGTTACTTATTTGATTATTCCATGTCCTATGATCTGCGGGTCCATAGATCTCGATACCTACTCGTGAGTTTTGTACCGTAGAGTTTGCAATGTCGCTGCCCATCGCAGCTAACTTTATGCCAGTATCTGACTTTTCTACATACACGTTGTCAAAGACGTTAACGTTATTAAACCAGCCATTTGGTTCTGTATTCCAATAAGCTGGTGCTTCACCATTACCATGTAAATGAATTCCAAGGTTTACATTGGCGATAAATAAATCTTCAAAGCGACTCCATATTACCCACTTGCCATTAATACCTGTATTGAACCCGGATATATCTAACTTCGAGAAGTTTGATCTATAACTTGCAAACGGAATGTCGATTGCAGTGCCTTTTTTATAACCAGCAGTTTGAGACAGAGATAAATTATGTAATTCCACACCGTGTGCTACTTTAAACAAAGCTATGTCGGCGGAAGTTTCTAATTTTGATAAGTTACGTTTCTCACCATATATTTTAATTCTAGAGTTGTGATTTCCTTTGCGTTGGGTTACATCAAGTGTATTTGAAACTTTAAAAGTACCTGCAGGGATGTATACGCTTTTGTTATTTTCTACAGCATAATTTATAGCAGCTTGAATTTGAACTGTGTCGTCAATATTATCATTTGCAATTGCACCAAAACGGCTGTCTGTAATTGATATTACACTTGCGTCAAAAGCAATTGCGGAAGAAGATAACAAGCTTAGCAAGAATATTGAGTTGCGGTAATTCATTGTAGTCCTTTTTTAAGTTTTAAGTTTCTCTTAAATAGTACACTATTTTTACAATTAATATAGTGTTTGGGTGAATATAATATAATTATTAATATATTAATTTTTTGGGTCTGCATTTTGATTTTTGATTGTCATCTTATAATTTATTTTGATGCTTTTTATTAATCTTTAGGGGTTTTGTTTTTTTAAAGGTGGAATTGATAGAGGTGTGGAGTAATCAATGAGTGAGAAAATATTGTGAATTTTAGTTCTGTATGGGTGAAGTTTATTTCTAACTTATAAATAAGTAAACGCATTCTCACTGATGGATTTTAAAGATAATGTTTATAGATTGAAATATAAAAGTATTTGATATACCTTATAAATAAAAATGACCAACAATTGTTGGCCATTATAAAGTTATTTAGTTAATTTCAGCTATTAAAATGTATAGCGGATACCAACTTTAGCTTGCCATGCTGACGAGCCTTTATCAATTTGAGAGTAGTTACGAACATCAGAGCCTTTGTAACGCTCATCGATCACTAGCTGACCATTTTCTAAACCACCAAAGTCATAAAGTTTTTGGTCACTGTGACTAAGCTTCTTCTCAATACCCCAGTCGCTATTAAGTAAGTTTGCAAAGTTTTCGATCATGAAATAGATCTCGCCTTTGTGCTCTTTATAGAAACCTGGAATTTCTTGTTTAAAGCTGACATCCATAGTTGTAACCCAAGGTTGAGTGCCCGTATTTCTGTCAAGGATCTGACCGCGCTCAGAAATGCCTGCACGGTTAAGAAGTGCCTCTAGCTGCTCCCAGCTGAGGCCAGATTCGTCCCAATTTACTTTTGGATCGTTGGCACCAGTTGGAATGTAAGCTAGGTATGCTGACGTGCGGTTAAAGTCGCGTGTATCACCAAAGTCGCTGTCATTGTATGAACCCATTGTGTAGCTGAATGGGCGGCCTGAACGACGTTCGAAGAAAACATTGAACTTAGATGCATAGCCATCAATAAACTCTGTTTGGTAGCGTAGGTTCAATTTGAAGCTATGCTCAACCTCGTAGTGACCACGACCAACTAGGTCAACATTACGACTGTGTGTAGTTGTATGCTTGTAGTTACCATCTGCTTGCGATGCACCGCCAGGTACGATGTCTTCAACGTCTTGGTTTGTGTAGCTTGCAGAGACATATAGGCCGTTTTCAAACTCTTTCGCAATTGCTGTTGAGATGATGATAGATTTGGCTTCAAGATCAGAATTGGTCATCATGATGTCGTAGTTATCACGTAGATCACCTGAGTAAATGCTATCGTAGATTATACGACCTGTCGCAGAGCGAACAATGTTTCCACTCTCATCTAACTGTGGCTTGATAGATGTGTTGCGCCATACCGCTTCGTCTTGTTTGTTTTGGTATGCAATTTCCGCAGACCATTTGAAGCCATCACCTAGTAGTTCTGAATCGAACTCATATTCAAAGCCTAATTGTGCACGAATACTTGAAGGCAGTTCAAAGTTTGGATCAGTGTATGCAGTGCTGCCAGTACCTGGTTTTAGAGAATCTTGGATCCCTTGAGGTACTTTTGTAATGTCTACTTGTTCAACGTCAGCAAAGTGTGCATTGATTGCAGCTTGCGTCGCGGCTACTTGTGTGTAACCGTCTTTTTGGAAAGGGTTGTTAAACCAAACATTTGGAATACCACCTTGGAAGCGGCCAATACCACCGTTGATAGTTAATGCGTCAGTCGCATAATACTTAAAGCCGATACGTGGCAGGATGATATCCGCGCCATCAAGATTTTCTTGGTTTGTGTAACCATAAGTATTCTGGAACGCTGCGTTAAGCCTTGGCTCATCGCTTGAAGCCAAACGTTCATAACGAACACCCGCTGTGATCTCTAGGTCATCAGTTAAATAAAACTTGTCTTCAATATATAATGCGATCTGTTCACGCGTTGCATCATAAGCAAGGTCGTTTACGTTATTAGTGTACGCATTAGTATATGAGAACTGATAATCTTCAATTTCAGTTCTTCTGTCTTTAATAACGTGCAGCTTTTTATTTGCAAAGTCTTCCAGGCTACCAAATGTCCAAGTACCCATTGAACCTTCACCGAATACGTTATATAGACGTTTACTTTCTAGTTGCGCACCAAAGTTGATTTCATGATCGCCCATGAAGTACGTAGCATCGAACGTCAGCGCGAAAGTCTCTGTTTCACTTTTGTTTGCATGGCGGTATCTGTCACGACCAAACTCAAAAGATTCACCTCTACCACCGTCAATAAATACTTCAATCGAGCCTAAATCAGAATTTGTGATACTGTCGTTGGTAACATTTTTGTACGCTAAGCCAATTTCTGTTGAGAACTCATCAGACCAATCAGAGTATAGCTTGGTTGCGAAGTTATCGAACTTAGTTGTGTACTCATATCGGCTAGATGCCAAGCTTAGTGAGTTACCGCCAGTTGCAAAGCCTCTGTCGTCTTTTTCATCTTGCCATTGGTAAGTGAAATCGGCACGGTGTAAGTCGCTAATATTCCAGCTCAGTTTTACTAGTAAGCTTTCACTTGTATCTTCTGGGTTGCCACCTAGTTCATCTTGAATACCGTAGGTGTTGTTTAGTGTGTTAACAAACGTGTTGTAATCTGATTCTGTGATATCGAACTCATGTGCAGTACCTGAACCATCAAAGCCGTAATCCATGTCCATCTCTTGCTTCCAAGAGTTGTAGTTCACAAAATAGAACAGCTCGTCTTTGACAATTGCGCCACCAGTACTGAAGCCCATGCGAGACTCTGTTTCGATAGGATCTGTACTAGAGATCTCAAACGTTTTATGGCCATTCTCATCAAGAATGCTAGAGCCTGCGCGGTGAATTGTGTCACCATTCGCATCTTTTACATCTTCTTTGTATTTAGCTTCAGAGATATTGTCTAGCTTACCTGTCAGGCTAGGCGTACTGGTTTCATAAAAACCAGTAAACGTGTATTCATTTGAACCAGACTTAGTTACAGCGTTAATAGTACCGCCACCAAAGTTACCTTTTTTCGCTGAAAAAGGAGATGTATCTACAGAGATTTGCTCAACAGCATCTAGAGCAACAGGTGGTTGTGAAGTAGGGTAGCCACCAAAGTTCAAGCCAAAATCATCATTTTGACCAATGCCGTCTACAGTTAAACTGTTTGTTCTAGGGTTGTTACCTGCAATGGTAAGTTCGCCGTTACCGTTAATGCTTGCCATTGGATTTAGGCGTGCAACATCTTTAATGTCGTTGTTGAAGCTAGGAACGTTATTGATTGCATCTTCACCAAATACGCTGCTTGAACCGCCAGCTTGTTGCACCAATTTATAACCACTTACTTCAATTTTTTCAATTGTTTGTAGCGGTTTTAGTTGATTGCTGATTCTATGCGTGTCGCCTAATTGAAGGAAAATATTGTCTAGCTCTGCGTCTAGGTATTTGTCCGAGTCCAGCACTACGCGGTAAGGTCCGCCTACGCGTAGGCCTTTAGCAATAAAAGCACCTGCTTCATTGGTAGTAAATGTGCTGACAGTGCCAGTTGGTTCGTGAATAACTGTAACTTTAACATTAGCTGCCGCATCTCCGTTAGGCGTGGTGATTTTACCACGCATAGCAGATGATGTATCAGAAGCGAATGCGCTTGCTGATACGCCAATAGCTAATGCTAAGGCGCCGGCCACTTTAGTTAAGCGAACGTTTTTCATTGTGTTGTTTCCCGTGTGTTTTGTATTTAAAAATTAATAAGGTCAAATATTTGAATCTCAGCTCAATACATATTTGACTTAAACAAACTTCTCCTGCGAACGACTTTATTTCTCACACCAAAACATGGTTAGACTCTAAGCTAGGACTAACCTTGAGAGTTGATGCTGTAAAGTTCAATCGATAGGAATTACTAATTAGAAGTTGAATCTATTGCCAAAGGGTATTTTGATTACGATGGTTTAATATCGGAGTGTTTACCAAGCGGATTGTTGAGTCACTCAAAAGTTTATCGACCAAGGTCGTTTCTTGAGTCTGTAACAGCATTGTGTGTTGAAGTACCACGTTTTAGTCTATCCAAATCATCGTTAAAAAGGTTTTTGACGTTGTTAAGCACAAAATAGAGTATCCATAGGACATTCATCCTGTGTACTTAAAGCAATGTGTTTTATTCTTCTCGTTTGCTTAAGCCACAGCTCCTAGAGCTAGCCATGTAACTAAGAAGAACCCTTTTGATTTTTGCAATTGTTGCGGCCATTATAGCGCAATGTTTATTAACTTATCAAAGATCTTGCTATCTAATGGAATAGAAAATATACAAAAGAGAGGTGGTTTTAACTCAAAGAATAAAGTGACTGTATAGGTATTCAGTAGTTGGTTCGAAATATGCGCACATATAGCATGTATTATCAATTGTTATATCTAAGTTCATATTAATAAAGATTTTAATTATTTCTAAGAATTTACTGTCTTTATCAGTAGGGTTGAATTTTGTGTAGTGAATTCGTGGGATCTGAACGCCTTGGTTAGGCAGTATTGAAATATTTTATTATTATGAATGGTTTGTAATAGGCTTTTCAAATACTGATTCTGTTAGTTGTTTTATTGTTGCTATATTTTATCTAATCTTCACAATTTTATTTCACCTGGGTGGAAGAGAGTCGGCGTATTCAATTCCGACTCTATTACAGCATTAAAGTGAGGTTAGCCTCACTTTAGGTGTGTTTATTTATATGAGTAGTTCAAAGTTACACCGTTGAAATTATTGTAACCATATAGGCTGATGTGCCATGTACCCGCATTTGGATTGGTAAATGAGCACTGTTCTTCATTGCCATTTTTCCATGGGCGGCAAGTATAGTTGTTGGCGTCTGGTTGAGCGTTGTATCTCACGTAAAGGTCTGCATCACCTGTGCCCCCAGTGATCGCCAAATTCATTTCTTTAACTCCCTGTGGAATATTCCATGTGTAGTGGGTCCAACCATTTTGATTACCTTGCAAGTTTGGCAAAGAACCATTTACTGGTTTAACACCGCCAGGATTGCCTGGATCTCCGCCACCTTGACAGCCATTTGCAGAAAGGTAGTCTGATGCACTTTTCGCTTGGGCGATGCCGTGTCCATAGTAATTGTCACGGCCAGCGGCACCTTTGTCTTTTGCTGTCGCATTAATTGCTGCGCGGATCTCTTGGTTTGTACATTGAGTATGATGGCTCCAAACGAGTGCAGCTACGCCTGCAACATGAGGCGATGCCATCGATGTACCACTTAGGCTTCTATAAGTGTTAGTTGGATAAGTTGAGTTTACATTCGATCCAGGCCCCGCAACTTCGACTTGATCATTATATTGAGAGAAAGATGAGCGAGATTCGCTTGAAGTTACAGACGCTACCGAAATCACCGAATTGTAAGATGCTGGGTATGACTTAGAGCTATTTCCGTCGTTGCCTGCTGCTGCCACAAGCATCATGCCGCCATTAACGAAGTTTTGCATCGCAGTGTTTTCACTGCTCGAATAGTTACCTCCGCCTAAGCTCATATTAACAACATGAGATCCTGCGTCTTTACATTGTTGGATAGCGTTAATGAGGTTCGACGCATGTGTCCACTGGCCATTATCGTTAAAAATTTTGACGATATGAAGGTCTACACCAGGATAAACACCAACCACACCTTGGCTGTTGTTTTCGGCTGCAATGGTACCTGCAACGTGTGTTCCGTGACCATTTCCATCATTATTCCACCTACCAACGGCGTTATTGTTCGCGATACCTGTGACGTTACCATAAGGTAAATCTGGGTGTCCTAGATTGTAGCCTGTGTCAATAACACAAACTTTTCTTGCTGAGGTATTATTTTGAGACAGCAAGTGTCCTTGCACCATATTGATACCGTATGGCGTACTTTGTGCGTAAGGGCTAATTACGCCATCAGATTTAGTGGCATCGAACAAAAAACGTTTCGGGTCAATCTCTATCGACTCGATAGAAGACAAGCCTCGTAATGTTTCTAGGCTATACTCATCTAACTCGGCAACCATAGCTTGTTGACCATTGAGCGAGAATAGTGGCTCAGCACCTGCTGTAAACAGGAAGTTCATGGCAATAAAGTCGTTGAAAACTCTTTTTTCGGCTGTTTTTTCGCTTTTAAATTTAATAATGTAGCGATTGTTGGTTGGTGATTTTTCCTCTAATTTAAGAGCGCTTAGCTGCTTTAGTTGTTGCTCTTGAAGTACTGGGGCGTCCGCCAGAGTTGGAAAACTCATTGCCGATACCATGATGGTTGCTACTGTAGAAAGTTTAAATCGCTTGATACTCATGTTTGTTCCTTGTTGTCTTTAGTTACGGTTGTTTTGAACTGATAACTCACTTAAACATCAGCACTAAAAAACAGAGCATAAAAGTGGTTTAACTACTCTTTCAATTTCATAAAATTGACGTCAGTTAAACATATCAGTTACATGTTGTGTGTTTTTTAAACAACCTTACACTTGGAACGGTCTAACCGCAACTATGAAACATATTAAACTTCGACTAGATACACCTTGAATGGCCAAAATTTAACCTAAAAGCCGTTGTTAAATATGCACTTTTTATCAACATGAAAAATTTTAATAATGAGCCAAAATTACAATTTGATTGTTAAAATTAGGTTAATGGCTTGGGTGGGGTTGATTTTTCCGTGAAGAATTCGGCGTAGTAGTTCGCACATATGCTCAATAGTGGATGTGTTAGAACAAACACAATGGAATAGAAGTCACCTGGAGGGGCAAAATAACTATAGCAATAGCGGGAACCAGTATTTGTCTATTTGGTGCACTGAGGGGCACGCGGAAACTGTGATCCAGATTAGCGCTATATTTTAAACTTGCGTTGTATTTTTCAAAATATCAAAAAAATCGGTAGCTTCGGTGTTTTTTATGAGTAACGAGTAGGCAGCGTCCGTTAAATCTAGGTTGGACGCTGCTGTCACTCAATAGGCCTAAATTTTAGTGACCTGTTTCGTAAGATGCTCTGGCTGTATTCGTTCTTTCCCATGTACCATCTTTATAAAGGATAAGTGCAGATGCTGTATTGCTGCTTGAATAAGCTCTTACTGTGACACTACAGCTAGTACCACCATTACATCTTGCAATACCTTCCCAACGAACCTCTGAAATTTCCTTTGACACATCCTTTAGGTAAAAACGGCCTGAAGTTGAACTACCGAAAGAGTAGTCAAAGGCCGTACAGTTTTGAGTTCCATTACCCCATGAATGACTGTTACCACCTTTAGGATATACATCACATACAACTTGTGCAGAGAAAGCTGAACCCGCAAATAAAGTACCTGCAATTAGTGTAAGAGCTTTTAATGTAGTTTTCATTTTAGTTTCCTGTTTATTGATATTTTTAATGTGGCGCATCAGCGCAATAACAAGGTAGTAAATAATTCTAGTTTGAGTCAATAGAGGGTAATTTTCTTGAATTTTCCTTTTTTTAATTATTAAGCATCCGTATTTTTCTTATTAAGTAGATAAATTATCCATTTTTATTAAAGGTGGTTTATTCTTATTTTTTCGATATTGATGATTTGTCTTCTTATTTTTTAATGTTTGTAGTGCTTTGGTAAAGGCGGGCAGGGCAGAAACGGGATAAAATCAATTTATTTTATTCCTGATCACGGGTATTGATTGGAATTTAATATCTTTTCATTTTAACTGTCTGATTTTATGAGCTATAAATTTCATATTTTTTGCGTTTAGCTTTATAAACCGAAAGTAATTTAGAAATTTCAAACGCCGAGAAAAACCATCGTTGTTTTTTTGTTGCTTATTTGTTACTTGGTGTTTCGGTGTTTCATGTTAGCGTGTTCGCCAATTTTTTGTCGATGTATCTGTATGTCAGTAGTGCGCATCAAGTAGGAAAACAATTTACATTAAAGACTCTGAGTTAATGAAACATGAACGGAGTGATAGAAGGGGGCACAACTTTGGGCATGAATAATACCCGTTCAAAATATTTCGAATTGGAGGTTGAGCATATAACTTACCTTTGAATATTCTCATTAGGCTAAAACCGGGTGAGCCGCATTTTCGCTTTCGAACACTGGCCTAGGTAATTTAAGTCGCATAGCGAGGTTTAAAATGCTAACAAGTTGAAAAACCTAGTATTATGTAGATATTTCATAAGCCAAAATATGGTAGATGAAAAGGCCATGACCAACGACTCAGTTCAATTCTTGCTGGCCGCTTTATTTTTATTTTAACGAACGGAGTGGTCTACATCGACGTCTATATTTGAAACCGAGCTAATAATCTAGCTGGTTTCCAAGTAAAAACAATCGTGTTTCATTTACTTGGCATTTTTCAAAGTATTACCATGAAAAGCATTACTCATTGGTTGTTGAGTATAACCACAATTTCTAGTTCAGGAATTTGTATGAGTCAGTTATTTTTAGTTACAAGTTGGGGCTGACAACAGCTTACTTATTTCTGCTAAATTATTCGCTCCATCGCCAAAGAATAATAAGGACAGGATGATGAAAAAAACGATGTTAGCCTTGGGGCTTGTAACGGCGCTTACGGGGTGCTCGGTGTCTATTAAGGAATCAAACTTTATTAGCCAAGATGAGTCAGTGACTGTTTATACTAATGACTTTGTTGAAAATCTGAATGCTAGGACGCCCCACCATGAAATAAAACCCATTTCAATTCAAGTTAATGGAGAGGCTGTCGTATTGCACGGTCTGCACTTTGACCACGCAAATACGAAAGACACCATTTTATATATTCCCGGCAATGGCATGAGCGTCGAAAAATCAGTGAGTTCTGAACTTATCGATATTGTTAAGTACGATTATGATATTGTCGTATTTGACCGCAGGGGCCTAGGCGCTAGCAATGGAACTGCCACGATTTCAACCTTGATCAGTGATGCGCAATTAAGTTATGAGTTTAGTAAAAGTGAACTGGGTGCTGAAAAGTTAATTGTTCACGGTTTTTCTCTTGGTAGTTTTGTTGCGGCACAGGTTGCCAAGAGCAAACCAATTGATGGCCTAGTGATGCAAGGATCGGCGACAAACGTTGCCGGTTGGATAGACGAAGCCATTCCTTGGTACAAAAAAATGTTAGTTGATGTGCAGGTCGATGACGTGTTTTTTTCAGTCAATAATGCGCAAGTTCTCAGCGATTATTATCAGGGTCCACTTCTGGTGATAGGTGGAGGAAAAGACAAGCAAACACCAGTATCTTTGTCACACAGATTATACGACGCAAGCCAAAGTATAGATAAACAGATAGTGATATCTGAAGAGGCTGGTCACTACAAAATGTTCGACAATAAGCAGGTACGTGCTGCATACGACGAGTTTCTCAACAAGATCTAGCGGTCACTGGAGGGGCATGAAAAATATCAGTTTAATAGCTTTGTTGGCTATGTACTTTATCTTTTGAATAAAAAGCAGCTAAAAATCGAGTTTATGATCAAGTTTGGCGGCCTTCATACCGCCAAACTTTCATACTAAAAAACTAATTACTCGATAAAAGAAATTAGTTTTTCAGCAATTTGGGTATTATTTTGTGAGCCAATAAAGTGTTCACGACCTTTACCGTGGGCAAATACTTGTACATCAATTGCTGTGTGGCCACCGGTAGTCCACCCTGTATAGCTTGCTTTATTGATGAATCCATTGATGACGTCAAAAATCGCTCTGTCGCCGCTAGATTTTGCCTCATTGAGCTTTTTCGCTATTTCTTCAGAGTATTCTAGTCCAGTCAGTGCCACCCAATCACGTTCAATATTTTTGCTATCTTTTAGCTTTTTGGTAATTGTTTTTACTGAATTTTTCACATTCGCTACGACATCTCTTTCCCATTTATAATCGCCGTCAGCTCCAAGAGTTAAACCTCCTGTTGAGTGGTCAGCTGTTATTACGAGTAGCGTGTCCGGGTTATTGTCAACATACGCTTTGGCCAACTCAATCGATTGTGCGAAGTCTTCCATTTCTTTCATGGCACACGCAATGTCATTAGCATGACCACACCAGTCGATTTGACTTCCTTCGATCATGACAAAAAAGCCTTTATCATTTTTATCTTTGTTCAACAAAGAAAGTGCTTTTTTAGTCATATCCGTTAGGCGCAATGGGCTTTCATCGATTGCGTAAGGCATGCCTTTTTCAGCAAAAAGTCCAATAGCAGGAATTGATTCAATAGTATTTAACTGATTTAAATCATCAATATACTGATAGCCAGCCTGTTTAAATTCAGAAACAATATTACGGTCTTCGCGAATAAAATACTTGGTACCCCCCCCGAGCATAAGGTCAACAGGCAGCTTACCTGCAACCTTTACATCAATATAGTCGTCTGCAATCTCATCATAATTACGACGAGACTCATTGTGTGCTGCAAAGCTAGCTGGGGTTGCGTGGTTTATCTGTGAGGTAGCGACTAGCGCTGTGGTTTTTCCGTTTTCTTTTGCCATTTGTAACATGGTCTTTAACGGCTTCTTTTTTGTGTCGACCGCGATTGCACCATTATAGCTTTTAATAGCTGTACTTAGCGCCGTTGCTCCTGCTGCACTATCCGTAACAACCGTGTTGTCGTCTGGATAAGTATGTGCCATGCCAACCAAAATCGAGTCAAACACAGTTGGTTCTACAGTTTTTGTTGTTTTATCGTCTTTGTAGTATCTATACGCAGTTGTGTATGCCGGACCCATACCGTCACCTATCATATATATGATATTTTTTGGTGCAGCGTAAATTTGACTACTAGCCAAGAGAGAGATAGCCGCTGCAACTGCCGAAATTTTGCGTGACATAGTTTTTCCTTTGATTTCCCGTGTTTGGTTTAAACGAGTTTTGTAATAATTGATATAATTATTACCTTAAACGCTTAAGTTTTATCGCGTATGATCTTAACTAAATGTGATTGTGAAGAATATCAATAAATGTCGATTAATAAAAAAAATGAGATGAAAGACTATTTTTGCGAAGGTTTTGCATGGCAGCAAGTTGGCCATGGTCCCAATAAGGTGGTGTGTTTGCATGGTTGGCTGGATAACAGTAATAGTTTTAAGCCTATGGCAGAGCTCTTAACGGAACAACACTTAGCAACGCATACTTGGTATCTGGTCGACTTGCCAGGCCATGGTCGTTCAAAGTGGAAGTCAGCGGATGCACAATACTATTTTATTGACTATATATACGATGTGATGCGATTTATGGACGCAATAAACTTGCCGCAGGCACACTTTGTCGGTCATTCAATGGGGGCGTTTATTTCAAATTTGCTGGCTAGCACTTTCCCAAATATGGTGCAGTCATTGAGCTTAATTGATGGCATAGGACTCGTATATCAAAGCCCTGAGCATGTGAAATCAAACTTGATTAAAGCTTTTGAAGAGAGAAAAAAACTTGCTGCGCAACCAAAGCGTTGGTTTGATGATAGACAATCAATGGTTAGAACAAGGGCCACGGTCGGCAAGTTTAGTGATGACATCGCAGAAATATTAATGGCGCGTACAATCATCAGCGAGCAGGGCAGATACACGTTAAGCTCTGATCCTAAATTGAAATTGCCCTCTACGATTAGGTTAGGTCAAGAACAAGCGATGAGTTTATTAGATAAAATTACAGTAGACACTATGCTTATCTTACCAAATGAAGGATATGCTCAAATGCGTGATAACATGAAACAATTTCTTCCATGTTTTGATATGCTTAGTGTTTCTGAAGTTCAAGGAGGGCATCACTGTCATATGCAATACCCAAAAGAAATATTGAAAGAGATCGTCTCTCATATTGAAAAAGCAAGTGCCTAGTTGATTGTAAGTTTGCTTTAAATATGGGAATATCCCTTAGTTAGAGTAATTACTCAATTGTTTAAGTGCCTTATTTGCTTTAAGGTAAGTGTAAAAAAAGAACGAGAATACAGGAGCTAAGAGTGGAAAAAATCTGGCTAAAACGCTATCCAGAAGGCATGCCGGCAACGATTGATCCAGAGCACTACAACTCGCTGCTAGAACTAATAGACGAATGTTTTACCAACTATGCTCAGTTACCCGCTTATTCAAATATGGGCAAAACACTGACATATAAAGAAATAGACAATGCGACTAAAGCAGTTGCAAGTTATATTCAGAATACGCTAAAACTTGGAAAAGGCGATAAAGTAGCGGTTATGATGCCGAATTTACTTCAAACGCCGATCACCATTTTAGGTGTGCTCAGAGCGGGCTGCACGGTTGTAAATGTGAACCCTCTGTATACGGTTCGTGAGTTGGAGCACCAGCTGAATGATTCAGAAGCAAAAGCGATTTTTATTCTAGCTAACTTCGCTAGTACTCTAGAAAAGGCTTTGCCTTCGACACCTGTGAAACACATAGTGATGACGCAGATAGGAGATTTGCTTGGTGGTGTTAAAAAGCACTTAGTGAATTTTGTCGTCAAGAAAGTTAAAAAGATGGTACCTGCTTATAATTTACCTTCGGCTATTCCGTTTGCTCAGGTAATGAACGCAGATCCCAATAGCTACAAAAAGCCAGACGTTAGCCAAACTGATTTGGCTTTTTTACAATACACTGGTGGAACTACCGGTGTATCGAAAGGTGCAATGCTGACCCATGGGAATATGGTTGCGAATTTAGAGCAGGTGTCGGGCTGTTTGGACAAAGTCCTAGATAAGGGCAAAGAAGTCGTTATTACAGCTTTACCGCTTTATCACATCTTTGCGCTCACTGCGAATTGCCTGACATTTATGAAATACGGCGGTCATAATATTCTAATCACAAACCCTCGAGATATGGCAGGGTTTGTTAAAGATTTGGCTAAGTATCCGTTTACGGTCATTACGGGTGTAAACACCTTATTTAATGGACTACTCAACACTGAAGGCTTTGCACAACTAGACTTTTCAAACCTAAAAGTGTCTTTAGGTGGTGGTATGGCGGTGCAAAGGCCTGTAGCTGAAAAGTGGCAGTCTGTGACCAACTCTCGATTGCTTGAGGGTTACGGCCTAACTGAATGTGCGCCGCTTGTCACAATTTGCCCGCTAGACCTAGAAGGTTACAATGGTTCGATTGGTCTACCTGCACCTAGCACGGATTTAAAAGTTGTGCTTGAAAATGGTGAGGAAGCACCAAAAGGTGAGCCTGGTGAATTGTTGGTTAAAGGCCCGCAAGTCATGGCTGGTTATTACAACAGACCTGATGCCACAGCCGATTGTTTGCAAGACGGCTGGTTCGCTACTGGAGACATAGCGACCTATGATGATGAAGGGTTCTTTTATATTGTTGATCGTAAAAAAGACATGATCTTGGTCTCTGGCTTCAATGTATTCCCAAATGAAATTGAAGAAGTCGTTGCTAGCCATGATGGCGTTCTTGAAGTTGCCGCTATTGGTGTACCTCATGAGGTAAGTGGAGAGCAAGTAAAAGTTTTTGTTGTAAGAAAAGATCAATCTTTGTCAGAAAAAGATATAATAGCGCATTGTCGTGAAAACCTAACAAACTACAAAGTTCCTAAAATGGTTGAGTTCAGAGATGAACTACCAAAGACAAACGTAGGAAAAATATTACGTAGGGCGTTAAAATAAGAAAAAACCGGCAGCAGCCGGTTTTTTTTCGCTAAATGCGAAGGAGTCAATGTGCAGTATCAGTTTATTCAATACCAAGCTGAGTTAGATGAGTTTGTAAGCCTCATTTCGGATAGTAAAGTTTTGGCAATCGATACCGAGTTTATGCGTAGAAGAACGCTTTACCCGGAAAATGCCTTATTGCAGGTCTATGATGGTAAGCATTTGGCGTTAATAGACCCCTTGGTAGATATGGACTTCTCAGCGTTGTGGGCACTATTTACGTCACCTGATGTGATTAAAGTGATCCACTCTCCTTCGGAAGATATTGAAGTATTTCAAAATTTTGCAGGTATAGTGCCAGCGCCCCTTTTTGATACTCAATTTGCTTTGCAACTTTTAGGTGAAGGCAACTGCGTTGGTTTTGCCAATATGGTCAAATCATTGCTAGATATTGAAATAGATAAAAGTATGTCTCGCACAGATTGGCTGAAACGTCCTTTGTCGGATAAACAACTAGAATATGCTGCGGCTGATGTATTTTACTTATTACCCTGTTTTGAAAAAATCATTGTGCAGATAGAACAAAAGCAACTGTTTGACATCGTGATTTCAGAAAGCGAACTTATTGCTAAGAAGCGCGCGTTCAGAACCCCTGACGAATACATTTATCTTAACATAAAAAATGTATGGCAACTTCGGAGTCGAGATCTGGCGGTATTGAGAGAGCTGGCTGCATGGCGTATGAATAAGGCTGAAAAAAAGAATATTTCGGTAAACTTTATACTCAAAGAGCTCAATATGGTTGAAATTGCTAAAAGGCGACCCTCCTCTTTAGCAAGTATGCGTAATATTCCTGAAGTTGAAGCGATGGAAGTGAACCGTTCTGGCAAAGAAATATTAGCATGTATTGAAGCGGGCAGGGCCGTTGAAGAAGATGCACTACCGGCCAAAGTTAAGCGTTTAATTGATTTCGCGCAGTATAAAAGGGCAGCGAAAGAGATTAAATCTGACATCAGCCAAGTTGCGAAAGAGCGCAATTTACCAGTTGATGTGATCGCGTCTAAAAAACAAATTAACCAGGTCATAAGCTGGAATTGGAAGCTTACCGACACACAGCGCCAAGTGATGATTAAACCCGATCTTTTCCAAGGGTGGCGCAAAGAAATTATTGGTGATGCGCTTAAAAAGTGGGAAATTTAAGCCTTCTAATTGAATAATCTATATAAACGCGTAAAAGGCACTGTCACAGTGCCTTTTACATTTAAATTCTATTTATCAGCAAGCACACATCTATCCTTTCAAATATGAGCCACTAAATCTCAACCGGACTGCTATTGATAGCGAATCATGAATACTCGCAAGCATTACGATACACAACTATAACTTAACCTGCTCGCCCTCATTTAAAATATACAGTGGTGTTGTACTTTTTAGCTGGTTTTTCATATGAAGTAGCCTAAATAGCGCAGAGTGAGAAGTATGATCACCCATTTTCCAGCTCATGTTGCCGTGACCCCATGGGATCATAACGCCACAATTGAGCTCTTTAGCTGCTAAAAGCGCATCTTCGGGTGTTAAATGAACATTACGATACCATTTGCCGTGTGTTTCATGATGGTATGATGCAATTGGAATGAGGCATACGTCCATATCGCCGTACTGTGCATGAATGTCTTTGAAGTGTCCTGAGTACCCTGTATCACCAGCGAAAAACAGTTGTCTGTCCGCGCTTTTAAATACCCATCCCCCCCACAAGGTTTCATCGTCATCATTGGTTATCATGGGCACAACCAAACGATTGCTGAAATGGTGTGCTGGAACAAAATGAACGTCAGTCTTTCCTACGCCATATTGAGTATACCAAGGCATTTCAACAATATTGTACCCGCCAGTTGGAAAATAATCAGCAAAGTTTAACGGAGTAAGGTAGGTAGGTTGATTACCGATTTTTTCAATATCAGATTTACTAAAATGATCGTAGTGAATATGTGAATACACGACCGCTTTGGCATCATTTAAAGTTTGTTTTTGGTAAGCGGTTGGTTCATTGCGATAAAACCCACCCGCAAGGTGAACAAATGCCCAATCTACTGGCCAATCGAATTGTCCTGTTACAGGATCAATCAAAATGGTTTCCCCAGTGGGGGTTGTTACTGAAAAGCTGGCATGTCCTAACCATTTTACGTCAAAAGTGCGCTCTTCATCGATAGATAAAGCGGGATTTTTTCCGATGTATTGACATGTTTCCATGTCGTTTTGACATTCAATATACGGGCTTTTAGGGTAACAATCTTCTTCGCAGGTATGGGGGTAGGCCTTTGGCATTTTATAGCTGTTAGCAAATTGATGTGTATATCCTTCAGTAGACTTATATTTTATCTCTTGAGATGGTGCTAGACGGTTGACATTGTTTGGTGTGGTGCAGCTTGCGAGTAAGATGCACATAGGCAATGGTAGGTATTTGTTTATCATGGGTATTCAAATCTTGTTGTAATTATAGCTATCTGTCTCTATTCTGACATTGACTGAACATAGCTTGTCTTATTCAATGTTAAACCGCGACGGGAGTATTATGGAACGAGTGTCAGATGAAACTTGGTACGCTGTATTAGTGTTTTTTGCTTTAATAATAGTACCGTTTTTAATAGGGCTCGCAATCTTTAAAATGTATCGAAAAGTGTTTCCTTACAAGCCATCTGAGTTTCAGTCTATTGTTGAGGAGCTCAATGCTAAACGGATCGGGTTTTTCAAACCTTTTTTGGTGGGGTGGGTGATTTGCAGCCCAGTTGTATTTTGGTTTTACAGTGAATATCTAGCACACCTTTAAAGTCTAAATAGGCTCTTCCTTGAGCCTGTCTCACACTTAGGAAAATGTTCTAGCCTATATCGTGCTTTGTTGGCAATGAAGCAAACGCGCCATATCGAGTCACTGCATATGCGCCGCATTTAGCCGAGAAATTAACTAAATCTAAAACGTGTGCCTCATTATTGGCTATTTCGTTGAACGTAGTTGACTCTAGCTTTCTGGACAACTCTGCAAGCAAACCGCCGACAAAAGCATCTCCTCCAGCAGTTGTATCAACGGCGTTGACTTTTGGAGGAGTAATGTAACCAGAAAATTGGTTGCTAAAATAGCGGATATCATTCGGCCCATCTGTAATGAGTAACAGTTTTACGCGACTATTGAGAATGGCTTCAATCGTTGTTTGCTCATCTTGTGAAGGGTGCGCATGGGTGTTTAAAAACTCCAGTTCTTCCTTAGAAAGCTTAACAATATCTGCCTGAGTCATGATGTGCCAAACTCTATCCAAACAATGATTCATGGATGGCCATAAATTTTCTCGTAAATTCATGTCAAAGCTTTTGATCAGACTATGGTTTTTAGCTTGTTCCATCGCGGTGACCGTACTTAGATAAATATTCTTTTCGGTCAAACTGTTTGAGCAAACATGCAGTATTTTTCCCTGCTCGAACATCTCAGATTCGAAGTGTTCTGCACGAAACAATAAGTCAGCAGCAGGTGGCCTATAGAAGCTAAAGCTTCGCTCACCATCAGCATCCAATGATACAAACGCTAGGGCCGTTTTTGCTTCTTTCGTGAACTTAACATACTGCGTGTTTACCTGTTGGTGAGATAACTCTTCTTTGAGAAAATGGCCGAACATGTCGTCTCCTAACATGCCACAAAATGCGCTGTCCACACCTTGTTTCGCCACTGCAACAGAGACGTTAGCGGGGGCTCCGCCAGCATATTTTGTAAATGACTCAGGCGTGCCGCCATCGGATAAGAAGTCAATTAATGCTTCGCCAAAACAAACTACACTCATTGGCTTTTCTCACTTATGTTGTAAGCTCTAAGTACTTCGTAACATGCGCCCATGGTATGGTAATCGGTTTTACCTGCGGGGCTTTTTTCATCGCTATATGAACGATTGTCTTGTGTTAGTATTCGGTACCACGCACCATATTTATGATCAACCATGTGTTGCCAGCTGTATTGCCAAATTTTGTCGTACCACTGCCAATACTTTTCGTCATTGGTTTCAATTGCGAGAAGCGCAGCAGCCGCAAAGCTTTCTGCTTGAACCCAAAAGTACTTGTCGCCGTCGCAGATAGATTTATCCGGCGCGAATCCGTAGCAAATTCCGCCATTTTCTTCATCCCACGCGTTATCTAGTGCTTGGTCGAATAAAAACTTGGCTTTTTCTACCATCCAAGATTCAGGCTTGTGTCTGTTGAGAATTAACAACAGCTTGGTCCATTCAGTTTGATGACCTGGCTGAAAACCCCACGGTCTGAACAAATGTTTCGGGTTGTCTTTATTATAATCCCAATCAATTTCCCAATTTGTGTTGTAGTGCTCCCAAATCAGTCCGTCAGCCAGTTTTGCTTGGCGAACAGTCATATTGTGAGCGAGCGTATAGGCTCTTTCTAAAAACTTGTTGTCGTTGGTCGCTTCAAAGCACATTAATAGCGCTTCACACATATGCATGTTGGCATTTTGGCCACGATATTTATCTGCTTGTTCAAAGCTTGCATCAAACTCGTCCAAATATAGCTCGAACTGTGTATCGTAATATTTGTCTTCTAGCAGTGACCATACACGCTCTATGGTGTCAGTAGCTGAGTTTATGCCCGCTTTGAGCGCAATTGCGTTGGCTAAAAGTACAAAAGCAAGCCCATAGCAGTGGTTGGTAAGGTCAGTGGCCACACCGTTTTCAATCAGCCAGGCATAACCACCGTTTTCTTGTTTGTGTACATTTTCAAGGTAATCAAGCCCATGACGTGCTAGATCTAAATATTCTGTTTTATCTGTATGGATATATGCCATTGCATAATTGAAAACAAAACGTGTACTTGAAACTAGGTGTCGAGTTGCCTGGTCATAAACTTCACCACTATCTTTAAAGAATTGATAAAACCCACCTTGGCTGTCTACGCATTTGGGGTGATAAAAATCCATCGTTTTATCAATATGTTGCTGTAAAAACTCTCTACTCTTAAAATCTAGCGACATAAATTCGTGCTCCACTTTCTAATCGCGTAGCGGTAAATGCATAACAAGCTTAGCGTCTTTTTGAATCAAAACGTTGTTCTTTTAGCTTTGTTAATTCAGGGAAGTGCATCAACCGTTGTTTTTCATTTATGCGTTTACTCTAGCATCTTCAAAAAAATAATGGAACGATCCAATAAAACATTTGTGATTTTCTTGTAACAATGTGTAGAATCATTACATCCTTTAACATGGAGTAATCCGAGTGAGTGAAATCAACATGAATCAAACCATTGCTGCTGGCACCCATAACAACGAAAAAAACTTTTTTTTTCCGTTAGCTGCAATGACAACCCTGTTTTTCTTATGGGGTTTTATAACCGTATTTAACGATGTATTAATTCCGAGATTAAAAAGTGTCTTTGACTTAAACTACACCGAAGCAATGTTAATTCAGTTTTGTTTTTTCATTGCCTATTTTGTCGTTTCCCTTCCTGCAGGCTCTTTAGTAAAACGTTTTGGATATCAAAAAGGTATTATTATTGGGTTGATTGTCGCCGCGTGTGGTTGCCTATTGTTTTACCCCGCAGTGATCGTTCATCAGTACTGGATCTTCCTAACGGCTTTGTTTGTAATGGCTTCAGGTATTGTGATTTTACAAGTATCTGCCAACCCGTATGTTGCAGCACTGGGAACCTCAAAAACAGCCTCAAGCCGTTTAAACTTAGCTCAAGCACTAAACTCTCTTGGTACAACTCTAGGCCCAATCGCAGGTGGTATGTTGTTATTTGGCGCAGGTGGAGCAATGGCTGTCGAAGCTGCAAGTGCGGATTCGGTAAAAGTGCCCTATCTCGTTATTGCAGGGGTTTTGGTTGCTATTGCTGTGGTATTCGCATTTTTAAAGCTACCTACAATTGAAGCACTTGTTGAAACGGTAGATTGCAAAGTTAAAGATAAAAACCTCAAAGAAGCCCCGCATTTGATGATGGGAGTTGTCGCAATCTTTTGTTATGTAGGCGCGGAAGTGTCTATTGGCAGTTTTATTGTAAATTACTTTGCAGAAGAACATATTGGTGGCTTGGATGCGCCAACAGCAGCCAAGCTACTAGGGTATTATTGGGGTGGAGCCATGGTAGGCCGATTTATCGGTTCGCAAGCACTTAAGTATGTAGCGCCATCTAAGGCACTGGTGTTTAATTCTGTCTTTGTGATGTTGTTGCTAGTAGTAACAATGTCCACAGAAGGGAATGTCGCAATGGTTGCTGTATTAGCTATTGGTTTGTTTAACTCCATTATGTTCCCAACTATCTTTACAATCGCAATTGAAGGTCTAGGTTCGTTGACCAGCAAGGGCTCTGGCTGGTTGTGTTTGGCTATCGTTGGCGGTGCAATTATTCCTCTATTACAAGGGGTTGTGGCGGATAGCATGCATATTCAAATTAGCTTTATTGTGCCACTGGTGTGCTATGTGTTTATTGCATGGTACGGACTTAATGTCGTTAAGTTGTCTAAACAATGGCACGATAAAATAGCCTAACGCTCAAGTACTCCTTTCAATTAGGCAAGTGTTCACTTGCCTTTTTCATCTTAAATTTATAAATTTCTATCTCATAACTATTGAATACGTATTCATAGACGTTGTATATTAAACTCAGTTGGAACGATCCAATCATAATTTAGAATAAAGGAGAGGCACATGCATCGCTCTATTTGGGCAGCAGCTATGCTATCGCTTACCACTGTATCGTCGGTAAGCGTCGCTAGCGGGTCAAACACGCAGTGGGTTGATACATTTATTGGTACCGGGGGAGATGGTCATACTTTCCCTGGCGCAGTGGTTCCATTTGGTATGGTGCAATTAAGCCCTGATACCGATAACCCAATGCGCGGCGTTTCACCACAACCAGAAATATACAAACGTTGTGCAGGTTATCATTATGATGATCACACCATTGTTGGATTCTCCCATACACACTTCTCAGGTACCGGACACTCTGACTTAGGTGATCTTTTGGTCATGCCAATTACAGGCGATGTCAAACTTGAAGCCGGTACAGCGGAAAAACCTGACACAGGTTATCGCTCTCGCTTTTCTCATGACAAAGAGTGGTCAGAGCCTGGTTATTATGGTGTCGAACTACAAGACTACAATGTGACGGCTGAACTCACCGCAACAGCACGCGTGGGCATGCACAAATACAGCTTTAATAGTCATGACAGTGGCCATGTTCTATTTGATTTAACCAGCTCTATTTATAACTTTGAAAATAAAGTGATTTGGAGTGATATCCGCAAGGTCGATGATAGAACCTTAGTTGCATATCGTGCCACCAACGGTTGGGCTAGAAATAGACAAATGTATTTTGCTATTCAGTTCTCTCAGCCAATTGATGACTACCAATTTATCAATCAGGACAACATGCGCTACAGATGCATGAATTGTCTAAATACAAAGCAAAAACATTCAACAATTGAAAATAAAGCGGTTAAAATGACCGCGGGTAAAGCAGTTAAATTTGTCGCATCATTCAATGGCTTAAAAGATAAACCTCTTTACGTTAAGGTCGGTCTTTCTGCTGTGAGTCGTTCAAATGCCCTTGAAAATTTAAATGCAGAGATCCCACATTGGGACTTTGACAAAGTACGTGCAGACTCAAAACAACTTTGGGCAAATTATTTAGACAAGGTTGACGTAGAGGGTACGGTTTCTGAAAAGCGTCAATTTTACACAGCACTTTATCATGCACTTCAAGCACCGAGCATCTATCAAGATGTCAATGGCCAGTATCGTGGTGTTGATGGTGAAATCCATGATGGTAAAGGGTTTGAACATTACACCTTATTCTCTTTATGGGACACGTACAGAGCGCTACACCCGCTATTAACATATATTGACCCAGATCGTGTATCGGGCATGATCCAGTCTATGTTAGTTCACTACCAGCAAAGCTATGAAAAAATGCTGCCAATTTGGTCTTTCCACGCTCATGAAACTTGGACTATGATTGGCTACCACGCGGTATCGGTTATTGCAGACGCTTACCTAAAAGGCATTCGAGATTATGACATTGATCTAGCAGTTGAAGCGATTACCAATACGGCCAACAATAAAGTATATGATGCTATCCCTGAGTACAAAAAGTATGGCTATGTCCCTATGGACGTGCTGCCAGAGTCTGTGTCAATCACATTAGAATATGCCTACGATGACTTTGCAATTGCACGCATGTTTGAAGCTATGGGTAAAACAGAACTGGCTAAAGATTACTATGCACGTGCAATGAGCTATCGAAATGTATTCGACCCACAAACCAAGTTTATGCGTGGTCGTGATACGAAAGGTAACTGGAACCCAGATTTCAATGCGTATGAAGCAAAGTACATGGGTGCATTCACAGAAGGTAACTCAATGCAATACAGCTTCTATGTGCCACATGATGTCGCAGGTCTGATTGACTTAATGGGTGGCGACGATGCCTTTGAGCAGCGCCTTGATGATCTATTTGATACACACTTGTCTGCTGACATGATTAAAGAGCATGAAGATATAGCAGGTCTTATCGGCAACTATGCACATGGTAATGAACCAAGCCACCATATTGCATATCTATACAACTATGCAGGTAAGCCTTGGCGTACACAAGAGCGTATTCGCCAGATCATGGATACATTGAGCTCTGATAAACCAGATGGTTTGGCAGGTAACGATGACGTAGGTCAGATGTCAGCATGGTATATTTTCTCTGCAATGGGCTTTTATCCTGTTGCGCCAGGTGATTTAGCTTATGCAATTGGTGCGCCTCAAACGCCTAAAGTAACGCTTAAACTTGCCAACGGTAAAACGTTTACAACCACGGCGAAAGGTTTGAGCAAAACACACAAATATATTCAGTCTGTTAGTTTAAATGGTAAGCCGCTGAAGCGTAACTATCTGACTCATGACGATATCATGGCTGGTGGTGAGTTAAAGTATGTTATGAGCGACAAGCCTAATAAAGCTTGGGGTAGTGATGTTACTGCTCGTCCGCCTTCAATGTCGGAGTATCACTAAGCATGACAATTAAGACTGCAATCACTACGCTTGCAGTGGCTGTGGGCCTATTGGCTCACAGCGCATCAGCGTTAGAGAATATCAATACAGACATTAAACCGATTCAATTTGATGCAGACATTGCCTGGCAAAGCTTTTCATTGCCTAATGTTCAAATACGTAACTTTAGCAAAGAAGCAGTGCCTGTATGGCAGCACGTCAACGTTGATTTGATCAAGCAAATCTCATACAACGTCGCACGTATTTTATATAGCCAAAAGCATCGAGCGCCCCAGCTACCATTGCTGGAGATCATCGTTGAAGATATGAAAGGAGTTGCCTACAAAGAAGGTGACTTTAACGGCGCAAAAATACACATTAGTGCGCAGTATCTTAGTAAATTCGCCAAAAACCATAGTAAGCAAGCGCTTTATGATGAGCTCGTTGGCGTGCTTTACCATGAAATTGCCCATGCTTACCAATTGGACGATCACAATTATAAAGAGATTGGACCTATCATTGAAGGCATTGCGGACGTGGTGAGAATGAAAGGTGGGTATGTCGATTTTGCACATAGAAAGTCCGGTGGAAATTATGACTCAGGTTACAAAACAACTGCATTTTTCTTGCACTGGTTAGAAGAAAATCATCACCCTAACTTGTTGGTAGAACTAAACGCCCAATTAGATCCCTCTGATAATAAAAAGTGGACTTGGCAAACCTTCTCCTCTGAGCTGGAAATAAGCTTGGATACGGCTTGGTCTGATTATCAAAGTAAACTCTAATATTAGTTCTTTTTTACTAGTTAAAAGGCGGGTCATACCTGCCTTTTTTTATGCCAATTAAAAATAATTCAATAAATTTATAATAGAAACATAAAAACTGCCGATAACATAAGACAAAGCCTTAAAGATTTGATACAACCTACTTAGAAGTAGATAAGAATTAAAACAGGATCTGCATGTTTAGCGCCTTTAAATTTACCACCAAAATTACCCTTGCGGCTTCGGTCGTGCTTGTTATCGTTTTAAGTCTATTTACAGTGAATAACTTTGTCTTGATGCGTTCACAAACTCAAGACCAGTTGACACTTGTATTACAAGAGATATCCCAATCTGTATCGCAAAATATAGCTAACTGGCTCAATGATAGATTAGATATCGTGCAGTCGGTTGCACAAGGTCACCTTAAGTCGGACAGTGATGAAGAGGTACGTAGAAGATTACAAACAGCCGCTAAAGCTGGTCACTTCAAAAATACTTTTATTGGTACACCAGACGGCCAATTTGTATTAAACGATTCCTCTATTGTATTGCCGAGCGACTTTGATGCGACAACGCGTCCATGGTACCAGTTGGCAATGCGAAAAAGAGATACAGCTTTTACCACGCCATATACAGATGCAACCACTAATGAGCTGACGATTACTGCGGTTGTGCCTGTCTATAGTAACGGCGTTTTGTCGGGAGCAACTGGTGGTGACATAGATATGGGCACTATCACTCAGATCATTAATGAGATAGATTTCTTAGGCTTTGGTTACGGTTTTTTACTCGACGGAGAGGGGCGCATCTTAAGCCACCCTAATACGCAAATGAACGACAAAAACATGCGTGATTTATTTGGCCAGCAACTGAACCTGCAAGAAGAATTTGTCGAAATTGAAATCGATGGCACTGAAAAGCTCGTCTCGTTTGTCAAAATGCACGGTATCAAGAATGTTGAATGGTACCTTGGCGTTGTTATTGACAAAGAAATTGCCTACTCCTCGATTTCATCGTTTAGAAATATGGCTCTAATCTACATGTTACTGGGTGTAGTTGTAATTGTCGTTTTGATGCAGCTGCTATTGAAGTATCTAATGAGACCAATGACGCATCTCAATGAAGCCATCAAAGATATTGCTCAAGGCGAGGGCGATTTGACTCGGCGCTTAGTTGTGGAAAATAACGATGAATTTGGGGAGCTTTCAAACTACTTTAATTTGTTTGTAGAAAAAATTCACCAAAGTATAGGTAAGGTTAAAAGCACCACAGATGCGTTAGAAAATGTCATGGAAGGTTTGCAAAGGCAAACTCAAGATGCTTTGGATATCTATACTGAACAAACTAAACGTACGGACAATGTTGCAACAGCAATCAATGAGCTGTCCTCCAGTGCAATTGAAATCTCAAACAATGCTAAGCACGCATCTGAGTTAGCAACAGGTGCAAATACAATGTCTGATGAAAGCCAATCGGCGTTGAACTCTAATATTGAAGAAATCGGCGCGTTGAGTTCAAAAATGCAAGAAGCTCAGTCAACCATTGATGGCCTTGATAGATTGACAGCCAGCATCGGACAAGTATTAGAAGTTATTAAGGGAGTCAGTGAGCAGACAAACCTGTTGGCACTCAATGCTGCGATAGAAGCTGCTCGTGCTGGTGAAGCTGGGCGTGGATTTGCAGTCGTTGCTGACGAAGTAAGGCAGCTTGCACAACGTACCCAAGAGTCGACACAAGAAATTGAAAATACCATTGCCGAGTTACAACAAGGTTCGGCGTCTGCCGTTGCCGTTATGAAGCTAAGTATTGAAGATTCCAGTGCGAGTGCAGAGCAAGCGCAATCAGCTGGCACGAAGATGCAAGAGGTGTCTCATGCAATTGAATCGATCGATGGAATGAACCATGCGGTGGCTAATGCGACACAAGAGCAAAATACAGTAATTCAATCATTGGATAGTGATATCCATGGCATAAGTGATTTATGTGTTCAGGGGAGTGCAAGCTTGCAGCAAACCTTAGATGAATGCAAAACACTAAAATTGCAATTTGATGAACTAGAAAACATGATGAATAAATTCAAAGTATAATTATATTAGGGCTGTATAAATACAGCCCTTTTTTTAATGTTGAACTAAATAGCACAAACCCACCTTTAAAATAATATTACAGCTGTAACATTAACGTATTATTTGCGCAACACGGCTGTCATTTTTCATATTTAAACTGCACACACTTCAAAATTGGAACAAGCAAATATTATAAAAGGTGTGTGAGATGAAGTGCGTTAACCAATTGCTTTTAGCGGGCGTGTTTGCAGTAGCAAGCAGTACGCAGGCAAGCGATCTCAATCAAGTAATAGACTCTAGCTCTGCAATCAATAATTCAGCGCTAACTTCTCAAAATAAAATCGATTCGATTTCAGACAGTATGCAGTCTCGTCTGCAGCAATTTAGAACTCTTAACAAGGAAATCGAAGGTCTCGTTGTTTATAACAGCCAATTAGAAAAACAGATTAATAACCAACTTGAAGAAATGGCAGCGATTAATGCCTCTATGGATCAAGTATCGGTAATAGAACGTCAGATCACCCCATTAATGCTACGTATGATCACAGGCCTAGAGCAATTTGTAGCTTTAGATGTACCATTTTTACCAGAGGAGCGTGCAAATCGCATTGCATCACTGAGAACATTAATGGACAGAGCCGATATCACATCCAGTGAAAAATTTAGACGTGTACTTGAAGCTTATCAAGTCGAAGTAGAGTACGGACGTACAATCGAAGCATACTCAACACTTCTGACGATAGATGGACAAGAGCGCGAAGTTGATATGTTGCGAATCGGACGCCTTGAGCTGTTATACGTCACTAAAGACTCTGCAAAAGCTGGTAGTTGGAACCGAGAGTCAAAGCAATTCGAAGCATTGCCTAATACCAACATCAGCCAAATCAATAAAGGGGTTCGAATAGCGCGCAAACAACTAGCCCCAGATATGTTAACTCTGCCAATCCAAGCTGCTCAATAAAGAGGTATAACTAATGAGCTTTTTAAAATCATTTAGTCGCAAAGCATTACTTGTATCCTCAATGGCCTTAAGTGCATCAGCTCTGGCAAATGAAGCAATGGATCTAGACTCCTTGTTAAAAACGCTAGAATCTGGTCAAGCAGCGCAAACGCAACAAAACCAGCAACGTGAAGCTGAGTTTAAAGCACGCGAAAACCAGCAAGTAAAAATGTTAAACGATTTAAAGTCAGACCGTAACGATCAGCTTAATCGTTCTGAGCGCATGGAAACGCAGTTTGAAGAAAACGAAATCAAACTGGGCAACTTAAGTGACACGTTATCTAAGCGTATGGGGTCACTAAAAGAGTTGTTTGGTGTGCTTCAACAAGCTTCAGGTGATGCGAGTTCAAAGTTTAGAACCTCAGTTGTGTCTGCTCAAATTCCAAATCGTAGCGACGTGATGGATGAAATGGCCAAGAAAATGGGCTCAACATCTAAACTTGCATCAATCGAAGATATTGAAAAAGTTTGGTTTGAATTACAACGCGAAATGACCGAGCAAGGTAAAGTGACGCGTTATAACACGGATGTCATTGTAGCTGGCGGTGAGAAGGTCAACAAAGAAGTTGTACGTGTTGGTGCTTTTAACCTAATTGCCGACGGACAATACCTGAACTACAACCCTGAAACCGATACTATTTCAGAGTTGACACGTCAGCCAGTATCTCGCTTCCAACAAAGTGCGGGTGACTTGCAAGCTGCAAACTCTGGCATTGTTGACTTTGCATTAGACCCAACTGGCGGTTCTATCTTGGGCTTGTTAGTACAGGCTCCTAATCGTAAAGAGCAGGTAGAGCAAGGCGGTGTAGTTGGTTATGTCATTTTAGCAGTGGGTGCTTTGGCGCTCCTTATTGCACTAGAGCGTTTTATTTCACTGATGTTGATTGGTGCCAAAATCAAGCGTCAGCTTAAATCAGATGTTGCTAAAGACGACAACCCGCTTGGCCGAGTTATGAAAGTCAAAGACCAATACCCGGATGTTGCTTACGACACGCTTGAACTTAAACTAAGTGAAGCGATTCTGCGTGAAATGCCGAAAATTACCCGCAACCTAACTTTGATTAAAATCATCTCAGTGGTTGCCCCTCTGCTAGGCCTACTCGGTACTGTAACTGGTATGATCAACACATTCCAAGCAATTACACTGTTCGGTACTGGTGACCCGAAACTAATGGCTGGTGGTATCTCTACTGCACTTGTAACTACGGTATTGGGCTTAGTAGTCGCTATCCCGACAGTGTTCTTATACACGCTATTGAACACGCGTTCACGCAACCTTCTGCTTATTCTTCAAGAGCAAAGTGCGGGCATTATCGCTGAGCGCAGTGAGAAAGGAGCGTAATCATGGTGCTACTAGTAGATGCTATCACTGCACTACAAGAGTTCCTTGATACTGGTGGCCAGGTTCTCCTGGTCATCGCAGTAGTCACCTTTGCTATGTGGTTACTTATCCTGGAACGCTTTATGTACTTTTTTGGAAAGTACAGAGGATATAAAAAGCAGACAGTAGAAACCTGGCAAAACAGAAACGAGCGCAACAGCTGGAATGCTGAACAAATCCGTCAAGCCATGATCTCTAAAGCAGGTATTGAACTTAACAGCAACCTGCCTTTTATCAACGTGATGGTTGCGCTGTGTCCTTTATTAGGGCTATTGGGTACGGTAACGGGCATGATTGAAGTATTTAACGTAATGGCTATTACAGGATCAGGCAGCGCACGTTCAATGGCGGCGGGTGTATCAAAAGCCACTATCCCAACAATGGCAGGTATGGTTGCAGCATTATCTGGTGTTTTTGCATCGACTTACTTGCAACGAAAAGCGAAACGGGAAGTTGAGCTTTTAGAAGATAAATTGCTGTTAGACCATTAAAGAATTTGAGGTAAAAAAATGAGAGCTCCTCTAGCAAAAGTTTTCCAAGAAGAAGAAACCGAAGAAATTAACATGACGCCTATGTTGGATGTCGTTTTTATCATGCTTATCTTCTTCATCGTTACAGCGACATTCGTCAAAGAAGCGGGCATTGATGTAAACCGCCCAGAAGCTGCAACGGCTGTTAAAAAACAACGCGCCAATATTCTGGTAGCCATTTCAGACAAAGGTGAGATTTGGATAAATAAACGCCAAATTGATATCCGTGCGGTTCAAGCAAATATCGAGCGTCTTAAAGCGGAAAATCCGCAAGGTAGCGTTGTAATTCAAGCTGACAAAAAAGCAACGACTGAAATTCTAATTAAGGTCATGGATGCGTCAAGAGCGGCTGGTGCCTTTGATGTTTCTATCGCTGCACAGGAATCCTAAGGGAAAACAATGCGCTATATAATTGCATTATTAATTGCTGGTGTAGTCACGTTCTTCTTATTTTTGGGAATGCAAGCCTTGATCAATGGTGGTCAAGGCACAGCCACGGAGCCAGTTAAAGGCAATGTGCTTGATTTTGTTCGTCTGAAAAAAGAAGAAACGGTAGAGAAGAAAGAGCGTAAGCCACAAAAGCCACCTACACCTAAAGAGCCGCCACCGCCGATGGACGCACCGCAAATGCAAGCAAATAACTTAGATGCGGGCGCTTCAAACTTTGATTTTTCAGCAAACGTTGACGCTGATGTTGATCTCGCCGGTGGACTGGCACTGGAATCAAGTGATGGCGAGTACTTGCCAATAGTAAAAGTGGCACCGGTATATCCAAGACGCGCGCTTTCAAGAGGTATTGAAGGGTATGTATTGGTTGAATTTGTGGTTACAAAGCAAGGCACAGTGAGAGATCCTAAGGTGCTTAAAGCCGAGCCAGAAAACATTTTCAATCGTGCCGCGATGGATGCTGCACTGAAGTTTAAATACAAGCCTCGTGTCGTAAACGGCGAAGCTGTAGAAGTGGCTGGTGTACAAAACAAAATCACCTTCCAAATTAACGGTTAGTGAAATTAGGAGTTTGTATTATGAAGTTAATAAAAAACGCATTGGTACTGAGTGCCGCTGCACTGGCCATTAATGCTTCTATTAGTCTCGTTTCTTTGTTACCTGAGGTGTCTATGTCGAGTGCATACGCTGCGACGAAGACAAAGCGTGTGCCTGCGTTGAGGGAAAAGGTATACAGCCAACTTGCCAGAGCTCAAAAGCTGGCAGATGATGGTAACGTTCAAGAAGGTCTTGAGGTACTTGACTCAATTCAAGAGCGCTCATCTAGTATGAATTCGTATGAAGTGGCCATGATGCATAACTTTTATGGGTTTATCTATTACAACGAGAATGAGTTAAGTAAAGCCATCGCATCGTTTGAAAAGGTTGTCGCCGAAGAAGCAATTCCTGAGTCTTTAAAACTGTCCACGACATTTAGCTTGGCGCAGCTTGCAATGGCAAACGGCGACTATGAAAAAACGGTAGTGTATTTAGATAACTGGAAAGCGTTAAATACACAGCCAATAAAGAGCAACTACTATACATTAAAAGCGCAAGCGCTTTACCAAAATAAATCATACCAAGATGCATTGGAAAATATAAATGTTGCCATCTCTTTGTCTGAGTCAAAAAACGAAGTGCCAAAGGAAAACTGGTTAGTACTTCAAAGGGCTCTATATTACTCACTAAACCAACCTAAAAATGTCATTAGCACATTGGAAAAAATGGTTCAGCTATTTGACAAGCCACAGTATTGGATTCAGTTAGGTGGCATGTATGGTGAAGTGGGAGAAGAGAAGAAGCAATTGGCGATATTAGAAGTAGCTAAACAACGCGATTTTATTAAAACCAAATCAGAAGTATTGCAGCTTGCTCAGGTTTATTTATATAACGGACTTCCATTTAAAGCAGCACAAACTTTAAAGCAAGGTATAGAAGCCAAAGTAATAGATAATTCAGAAAAGAACTTATCTTTTATTGCTGAAGCGTATGTACAGGCTAAAGATGAAGAAAAATCAATCACTTTCTTTATGGAAGCTGATAAGCTAGCTTCACATGGTAAATTCCAACAGCGCCTTGCCGAAGTATACATTAATATGGAGCATTATAATGAAGCCGCTGATGCCGCAAGAGCAGCATTAGATAAAGGAGGTTTGACTTTTGAGTCTAACGCCTATATTGCACTCGGCATGGCCCAATATAACCTGGAAAACTTTGATGCTTCTATATTAGCGTTTGAGCAGGCAGAAAAGCATAAAAAATCAGCCAAACTGGCTAAGCAATGGATTAAATATGTACAAAATGAAAAGCTTCATAAATTAAGTTTAAAACAAGCAGTAATTTAATTTATTGTTAAATATTCGCAACACCAAAGCCGCCTTCGGGTGGCTTTTTTATTTTTAAATAATATGCATTATGTCATTTTAAATTATAAAAACTGTCACCCATTTGTAACACGTTAAATCTATTCTTTCTCCATTAAATAAATACCGTTATAACAATTATATCTTTGGAGACCAACATGAACCTTTCTGGTTTATTTAAAGTAAGCTTAATTTCTTCTGCTCTTGTACTTGCTGGTTGCGGCGGCGACATCAATATCACACCTACTAACAATGACAACCATGTAGACAACTCAGTTGAAAATCCGGTCGTTGTTCCAGATACAGGTAATGATGATAACGATAAGCCAGTTGAATTACCTTGTGCGAGCTACACTATTGATGGCACAACATTCGAAGGCGACCAAGATGGTACGCACTGTAAATACAGCCAAGCGTTCGCGAGCAATGCAAAGAACATTACATCTTCTTTCCTATTAGAAGCATTGCCTGACGGTGGTGCTCACATTTTCGAAGGCGCACTATTCATTGGTGATGATGTGCAGACTTCTGAAGGCGAAACGGTAGATCCAAATGGCCCAACACTGACGATTGAAGCCGGCGCAACAATCGCATTTACAAAGGCTGAAAACTTTGTGCGTATCGGTCGTGGTTCTAAAATTCACGCAGTGGGTGAGCTAGGTAAACCAATTACTTTTACGTCGATTAAAGAAATCGATGGCGATGATACAACTGTACCAGCGATGCAGGACTGGGGCGGAATTCAAATCAATGGTATGGCTAGAACAGAGAGCTGTTCAAAGACTGCTGCTGACGAAGGTAAGTGTGATGCAAAAGCGGAAGGTGTAATCTCTTACTACGGTGGTAACAATGACGCTGACAACAGTGGTTCTTTAGAGCACGTTGTTGTTAAGTTTGCTGGTAATGGTGTTGAAGGCGACGAGCTAAACTCTATCACGCTAAATGCGGTAGGCTCAGGCACTAAGATTGAATACATCCACATTCACCAGGGTTACGATGACGGTATCGAGCTATTCGGTGGTCAAGTTAACTTAAAGCACATTGTTGTAACTGAAACAGCGGACGATGGTATCGACTGGGATACAGGTTGGAAAGGTAATGGCCAGTTCATCCTTGTTCAAACACTGACTCAGGGTAACCACGGTTTCGAAACAGACGGTGGTAAAGATGACCCTACTACTGCTGACAAAGCGACAACTGTATCAAACCCAACAATTGCAAACGCGACAGTTGTAAGTAACGGTATCAAGGGCCCACGTGGTCACGGTGCGGGTATGGAAATGAAAGAGTGGGGTAAAGCTCAACTTCACAACATGCTATTTGTAAGCAAGGGTACTGAAGACGGTTCTGGTTGTTTTGACCTAATGAACAAAAATGACTTATCTGGCGCAGCGGGTATTCACGCTAACGCGAAGAATGGTGAAATCAAGTTCCACAACTCAATTTTTGCTTGTGCGAAGAACTTCGAGTCAACAAAAGTTCCACTTGAAGGTGATTTAGCTGACTTCAACATCGAAACTTGGTTCACGAACGACGGTAACAAGCTGATCGGCTTTAACTCTTTCTCAAATGTACTTGGTGACGACTTAGCAACAACGAAAGGCACAATCCTAGACAAAGATGGCAACGCTATCGAAGCTGTAGAAACTTCTAAGCTAAGCGACGAAAACTCATTCTTTACTGACGTAACTTACGTAGGTGCGTTAGGCGAAGATGAAACGGACACTAACTGGGCTAAATTCGTAGCTGAGTCAATCGCTCGTACAAAATAATCTAAGCCATATAAGAACAAATTGAAGGGCGCTTTAATGCGCCCTTTGTGAATCAATATTTTGGTTTAGAGGAATTACAAATGAAACCAATCAAAGTGTTCAAAACAAATTTGATAACGATTTCTTTGCTTTCTCTGTTAAGTCCTTTGTCTACACATGTAATGGCAGAAGAGACAGCCCAAGAAATAGAAGAAGTTGTTGCAGTAGGTAGCCGCCTTAAAGGTAGCGCAAGTGCGGTAATCGAAGAGCGTAAAAATCAGGCTTTTGTTGCAGATATCATGGGCTCTGAGCAGATCTCCCGTACTGGCGACAGTGATGCTGCTTCTGCGCTACGCCGTGTGACAGGCTTGAGTTTGGTAAATGATAAGTTCATTTATGTTCGAGGCCTGGGTGAGCGTTACTCAAGTGTGAGACTTAATGGTGCTCAAGTACCGAGTCCGGACTTAACTCGTAATGTCATTCCGCTTGATATATTCCCGTCAAGCATCATCGAGTCTTTGGCTGTGCAAAAAGCCTATTCACCAAATATGCCTGCGGCTTTTGGTGGTGGTGATGTAAACATCAGAACAAAAAGCATTCCGAACGATCGTGTTATAAAGCTAGAAATTGGTGTTACACACAAAGATACCAATGATCATGGCTTTGTTTATAACGGCAGTGATGATGACTGGTTAGGTGAAGATGATGGTTTGCGTGCAATGCCTGCAACGATGACATCGGCACTGAACAAATACATCAACGGTATTTCAGATATTTCGGTATTGAATATCCGTGATATTGAGTCCAAAGAGCGTGGTGAAGCTGTTTCTCAGGAAGAAGCTATTGCGATCAACAAGTCACTTACCAAGTCTCTTCATCGTGACTTTGGTATGGTTGAAAAAAGCTTGGACCCAGATTTCGGTGGTAAGCTTGTTTACGGTGACAAGTTTGACGATGTATTTGGGTTTGGTGGCGCGCTAGGCTTTTTATTCTCAGCGGCATACGACCATGAATGGTCACATAGCAAAGGATACTCAGCTGTATTATCTTCAGTGGAAGTTAACCCTGATGACTGCGGCAAGTCTGACTTAGAGTGTTACTCTGCTAGAACAGATAAAGAGTCAACTAAAAAGAACGTTAAGTTCAATACCTCTTTGAACCTTGGCTACAAATTGGATGGTCATGATTTAAACGCATCTTATATGAAGCTAAGAGATACCGAAGATGAAGCAGCTGTGTCTCTATACCAAGAGCCATCTAAGTCTCTAAGTATCGCGGATGGCGAAGTTCAACGTAAAAACCTAACGTCTTTTGAGCAGCGTGAGCTAGAAGTAATTCAATTCCGTGGTAATCACAACATTGAATATGACTTTATCAAAGGTGTTGGTTTCGACTGGCAATATACAGATTCAACCGCTACGACTGATATTCCGAGTGAGTTAGAGATCACGGCACGAGATCGTTACACAGGCGGGACTTATACTGACACATACACAAGTGGTGCATTAGGGGGCGATCCTTTCTTATACCGCTTTGTTGATATGGAAGATAAGGTTGAAAACTATAGCTGGAACCTTTCTAAGGTCTTCTACTTTGATTCTTCTGAAGTAGAGCTCAAAGGTGGTGGATATTTCGTTGATAAGACACGTGAATACAAAACTGACTTCTTCAAGTATCGTTTTGGACCGAGTGAAAATATTACACTCGCAACGAATAAAAACGAAGCCTTAGGTATCGGTAGTATTTTCAGAGATGACAGTCGTGTAGACGACACCGAAATTGAACTATTATTCCAAGAGCCAATTGCTGATGATTACCTAGCGGCGCAAAAAATTGATGCTTACTATGGTAGCTTTGATTATGTGTATGCAAATGACTGGCGATTCTCTGGTGGTCTGAGATATGAAGACTTTAGACAAGTCGCACTGGCTTTTTCACGCTCTACATTTGATGCTGAATTACTCAAAGACAAGTTAAGTGGCGAAGCAATTCAAAAGTCGACAGTAATGGAAGACGAGACGTTTGGTTCACTATCTATGACGTACAGCCAACCTACTTATCAAGTACGCGCAGGCTGGGGTCAAACAATTGTTCGTCCTGATTTACGAGAGCTGACACCTGTTCAATATCAAGATCCACTGACTGACTACAGAACGCTTGGTAACCCAAGGCTGGAGTCGAGTCATTTAGATAACTTTGACTTACGCGTTGAGTTTTACTTTGAGAGCGGTGATAACTTCTCTGTCGGTGCATTTTACAAAGACATCGACAAGCCAATTGAAGCTCAGTTAAATGAATCTGATGGTCGATTCACACTTGAGTTTGAAAACGCCGATTCAGCTTACGTTTATGGTTTGGAAGCCGAGTGGCTGGTGGAGTTGTCGTCTGACTTCCTAGGTGGCGCATTCTTCACCTCAGGTAACTTAACGGTGAGTGATTCTGAAGTTGAAATTTTAGAACTTGATGCTGGCGATTTGACAAACCTCAAGCGTCGTATGACTGGTCACTCTAAATATGTTGCAAACTTACAGTTGAATTACGATTCTCATGATGGCAATCATCAAGGCTCGGTGATTTACAACGTATTTGGTGACCGTATTCTTGCGGCAGGTGTTAATGGCTTTGACGATGCTTACGAGCAACCGATCAATTCTTTAGACTTGGTGTATAGCTACTATCCAACGTTCAGCACAACTGTGACCTTCAAAGTTAAGAACCTTTTGGGTCAAGACTTTGAAGTAGAGCAAAACGATGTGCTCATCCGTTCGAAAGAAACGGCACAGCAAGTTAGCTTAGACTTTGCGATAGAATTTTAATATTAAAAACTGTTCAAAAAAAGGCCGCCTTTAAAGGCGGCCTTTTTATTTTTGCGAATAACTTAATAATTATAAATAATATTTAGTATAATTATTTTAATTTCTTCTAAATATGTACCGATTTAAATCGTCTTCATTTTAACTTGGAATATTATCTATAAAATTTAATAACTTTCATGTGAAAAATATTACATTTACGTAAAGGTAAACATATATTAAATTTAGATTTTTTTTATAACCTAGATCAATATTTAGAATGATTTTTACTTGAAAATAGTACTAAAGTGACTCATAATAGCTAACACAAAAAGGTTATCGCATATCCTTACCACATTCAGGTATTTCGTTTACATAAAATAAACATATTACCGAAACAGAGTTCTAGTTTGATGCGTAGCATCAAGCTTGGACGCAACCTTTACATGTTGTATCCAAACCCCGCATTGCGGGGTTTTTTTATGACTCCTAACTGCCTAACCAACTCAATTTTGATTGTCCTTTAACTTCAGAAGTTGCAAGACGTTTGTTACGCCAAAAACTGATATATCTCCGTTACATGAGTAATTCGCTTAACGACTAAAAAAGTACTAGAGATGGCAGGTTAATTTTGATAGGTTAGACGTCTAGACGTACCCCCTCACGCAATGAGTCATTTAAAATTAAATAAGGGTAATGTATGAACAATGTTGGATTTATCGGCTGGCGCGGTATGGTTGGCTCAGTATTAATGGAGCGCATGCAACAAGAAGGTGACTTTGCTCATCTTGAGGCGCATTTTTTTACTACATCTCAGGCGGGCCAGCTAGGACCTGACTTTGCTGGTGAAGCCAAACCACTTAATAACGCTTATGATCTTCCTTCTCTAAAGGAAATGGACATTATTGTTTCATGCCAGGGCGGTGACTATACCAAAGAAGTTTATCAGCCTTTGCGTGATGCTGGTTGGCAAGGATACTGGATTGATGCCGCCTCAGCGCTGCGAATGTCCAGTGATAGTATTATTGTTTTAGATCCAGTCAATAACGACGTTATTCAGCAAGGGCTAGAGCAGGGTGTTAAAACGTTTGTAGGCGGCAATTGCACTGTTTCTTTGATGCTACTAGCACTAGGTGGGCTATTTGAAAAAGATCTCATTGAGTGGATAAGCCCGATGACCTATCAGGCCGCATCAGGTGCTGGTGCGCGCAATATGAGAGAGCTCATTGCGCAAATGGGAGAGATCCACAGCAGCGTAAAATCTCAGTTGGAAAGTCCCTCATCAGCGATTTTAGAATTAGACAAGATTGTAGCAGACAAGCTCAAAGATGATGAATTGCCAAAAGATCAATTCGGTGTGCCACTGGCAGGCAGTTTGATCCCATGGATTGATGTTCCAATGGAGTCAGGACAAAGTAAAGAAGAGTGGAAGGCAGAGGTTGAGGCCAATAAAATTTTGGGGTCAATCAAGCAACCTATTCCTGTGGATGGTCTTTGTGTTAGGGTCGGTGCAATGCGATGTCATTCTCAGGCTCTTACAATCAAACTTCGTGAGGACATCGAAGTTAGCGAGATAGAAAGAATTCTCGATGAACACAATGAGTGGGTAAAAGTTATTCCTAATGAAAGAGGGATAACAGAGCAGGAGTTGACTCCTGTGAAAGTCACTGGGTCTTTGCATATTCCAATTGGTAGGATCAGAAAGTTGTCTATGGGCGACAAATACATTAGCGCATTCACTGTGGGCGACCAGTTACTGTGGGGAGCTGCTGAGCCGTTAAGACGCATGCTCAGAATCATCACAGGTTAGCAGGCAAAAAGTGCCTAGGATCTCAGCCTAGGCACTACTATCTTTATTAAAAGTGGAATTCATGCACACTATAGGTGTGGTCTACGCCATTACAATCCGTTGCGATTGCTGTAGTTGGGCGAAAGCTATTATCTAAGAACCATTTAGCCTTCATTTTTGAGCCATCCGGGCAAGTTGCCCCTTCTGTATACGCGACTCTTTTTCCTGCTGATACACCCGCCGGGACATTTTTATTCCAGTAAATTCGAACTTCTGAATGTGGTGGAATATCAGGTACAAACTTGTAATAGACTTTCATAGGGTAGCGACGTGTTACAATATCACCGCAAGAGCTAGATTCACATTTAAGATAAACAAAGTTGTATGAGTACTTTAGTACGCCATCACTACTTTGTGTACCTTGTTCGTTTGCCAAGGCGAAGTTGCCTGTAAAGCCAGCGGCTAAAAGACCAGCTAAAATAACGCTTTTCATAATTTATCCTTTTATGTATACCAATTTTAACTACGGTTTGCTTAAACCTACTTATCTATAGCACCCAAATGGGTAATTAAATACCCTAAAATGGTTACCATTTGTTTACATTGAAATGGTTTTGAAACAAGTGTGACTGTCAGTGGATAGATGCTGGTAATTGGGCCTTAAATCCAAGGAAAAAGAAGAGCTCAGACATGCTTTTTCTTGGCCAGTAGGAGGGCTGTTGACCTTTGGGAGGAGTGGCCAAGGAATCAACTAAGCTCGTCAATGCCAAGGCCTGCACCTAAGGATTAAAAGCTATTTGTTTTTGTTTTCTTGTTGCCAAGCCCAAAGTGGTGGCTTGATGAGTAAGTTCCATCGGTAACGCCAATTAGGGGCGTGCCAGATTTGACGCAAAAGCTTTACATACCCACTAAAAAACACTGTGATTGGGTTGATACTCTTAACTGCTGGATAGATCCCGTATTTCACTTTGACATCTTCCTTAGCAAACGTACCAAACATGCGGTCCCAGATGATAAAAATACCTGCGTAATTTTTATCTAAGTACTGCTTATTTGTCGCATGGTGTACACGGTGATGGGATGGAGTATTGAAAATTGCTTCGATTGGACGAGGTAGCTTTTTAACGGTCTCCGTATGTAACAAAGTCTGGTAAACCTGAACGACCACTTCTGCTAGAAAGATGATAAAAGGATTGAAACCCAAAATAGCCAAAGGTAGGTGAAAGAATAATGGAAACAACCAATCTAACGGCCCATGACGGTACGCGACAGAAATATTGAAGTGCGGTGAGCTGTGATGAACAGTGTGTGTGGCCCATGCAAAACCATTTTTGTGTAAGAAACGGTGCTCCCAGTAATATGCTAAGTCAGCCAATACGATGCAACAAAGTATTGTCCAAGGCGTTAGCGGAAGTTCAACTAATTTAAAATTATCATAAACATAGAAAAAAACCCCCGCATAGGTCGCTGCTACCAATGCAACAATCAAGATGAAGGTACCGAGAGTAATAAAGTTGGTGATGCTGTCACCAAGCAAATTGCGTGTAAACGTCTTTTTAAGGCCGTATCGAATAAGCTCAACGACAAAAAGTGATAATGCAATTACCAAGAACCAATCGTCAATGAACGTTTCAAGCCACCAAATATCATCGGTTGAGAATGCGTGTGTTAAAAAGTCCATAATTTACCCCTATTTGTAATTGACCATGAACTCAGAAGACACTGGGTGCCCACTTGCATCCAAGTAGTGGATCTCAAGTACAGATTGTAAGTTTTTGCGGTAATCTATTTTTTTCCATGCATCTGCTAATTCAGCGTTTGAGTGAGCCTTCTTTTGCAAGATCCTCTCATACTGCGCACCAGGAATGGTCGTTGACTGGTTAGCGGAGCGCACTATGTCTGATAGGTAACCAATAGAAACCTCTGCCTGTTGGAAGTCTTGACTGAAGTTTTGGTAATAGACGCTGATTTTTCTTGGATATCGCAATAGATTTTTATTGAGTGTTTGTTGATTTTCAAACGTCTGCCACAACTTTGCGATGTGTTTGATTGCAATTTTTTGCTGTACGCCACTGATACTCATCGTGTTAATCCGTACACCCTTCACAGCCTCAGTTGTACTCGGGCGTGGATTGGATTGTTTTGTTGTGAGATTGGGTGCTTCAACCTGTACATCAGGTTTGTCGCTGTGCTCAGTTGCAGCCATAAGGGGGAACTGCGCCATAGCTGCCCCCCAAATACCTACAATCACAACTCCCGAGATTGCGAATGAACTCATTAACTTCATTGATACTCCACATAGCATATGATCATTAGATTGATATATAGGCTAGTGTTAGAGCTTTAAATTGTCAATATGAAAATTTACTTCGTTTATTCAGTGCTAAGTGTCGTGCATAACAATTTTGAGCTATGTTTTAAGGTATGAACTTGCTCTTTAAACTTGAGCGGGAGTAATGATTCGGCCATTAAATAATTGGCATATATACCATTACTTACTAGGTTGATCTTGTCATCTCCAGCATTAGGGTAGTCCACTTTTAAGGCTTCCGAGACGTGCTCGATAAACTCGGACATTATGTGTTGTTGGTCGTCTTTTATGGCATCAAGACGTTTGGCTTCGGCAAATAAGGCCTCGCCAATGATAGTCGCGTTGAGTTGTTCAGCAGATCCGACGGAGAATAGCGTTTCTATGAGTGCTTCCGAACGGTTATTATTGGGCAGCCAGTCTATAACTTGTTGCCATTGAGCACTGTAGATACCCCGCCAGCGTTTGCTGAGTGCGCAAATAATGTCATCACGATTTCCGATATAGTGGCGCAAAATCGTTCTTTTTACGTTGGCGGTTTCCGCTATATTTTCTAAAGATGTTGCTTGCATACCTTGTTTTAAGATACACACCTCTAAGGCATCAAGAATCTCTTCAATTCTCTGTGCTGCCATGCTTGGGCGAGCCATATAAAACCTCTTCTATCACAGTGCTTGAATATGGATAATTTTAGCAAATATATTTTCACATTGACAATT
>NZ_AUXS01000051.1 GCF_001625565.1 Pseudoalteromonas luteoviolacea NCIMB 1944 | reverse complement strand
ATGTGTCTGTCCCATATTGTCGCTTCATTGACCTTAGGCAAATACCCGCTTGAAACCATCTTGCTCTGTGGCTTGTTTAACGCAGTCTATTATACTTACACCAATTTAAGTTCCTCAGCGAGTTCCTAAGCGCACGCATAACCCTTAACATAAGGCACGTTAAAGAAATGCTTTTTGCAATATCACTAGTAAATATAGGAATGCAAAAAAGTGCCTGTCCCAAGCTAATTACAAAACTAATGGACTAAAAGGTCCCCAGATACGGCTTCAACGAGCAAGCCTAGGTGACGAAAAAATCGTTGAAACATGACCAACAATGAAAAGCTCTATTACCACTGCATTTGCTTACCTACCAAGGAACAAAAATACACCAGCCCTCGACTGTTTTTTAACTCTTAGTCAGTACCTAGGTCTTGTAACAATTGTTTTAACCAAGCTGGTGCGGATTTATGGCTGAGTATATAAACTTGCTCCGTGTACTCTAAATTTTCAGAGCCTTTAGGCAATTCACACAACTGCCATTCTCTAACGATATAGTCTGGTAAATATGCCAATGCCAATCCACTTTTAACTAGTTGGCCAAGTACTGCATAATCATTAACCACCCACTTTATATTTCTATCAATATTTGGCGTCTGCCAACCATCACACCCAACACCTCTTTGCTCCCCGCAAAATGGTGAAGTATCAGGCGCTGCAAAAGGGTAATTGACGAGTTGTTTTAAGCTGGTGCTTGTTTGTTTGCGCAAAGGGTGGCTATGTCCCATTGCTATCTGCATAGTTATTTCACCAAGCTTTGTAAATTTAATGTCATTTGGCAAATTTTTTACAAGTTCGCCTGTTACTATGGCCAATTCCACTTCACCTGCAAGCAACTTATGTAATGCATTTGATTCATATTGTGTGTCAAAAGCCAGTGTAATGTGTTTATTCATGTTGGATTGACGCGCTAAAACACTTGCCCATTTGAATTGTAAAATACTAGAAGTAGCAACAACACAGGTTATCGCTTTGCTTCCCTGTTTTAACTGTGCTTTGGTATCTTCAGCTAAATTTGTCAAAGCTACAGCTCTAGGTTGCAACATCGCACCATGTTCATTTAAACGTAATGACTTCCCTACTCGGTCAAACAACTTAACTTGTAGTGAGTTTTCTAACCGTTTTAATGATTTTGATAATGCACTCGGTGAGGTATCAAGGAGCTGAGCCGCTTTTTGCAAACTTTGCTGCTGCGCGATAACTAAAAACTTGTGTAAATCTGCTATTTCCATTTTGGAATCTAAAACTACAACTCAGAAACGATTTAGAATCTAAAATAGCATATTCTAGACTAACTCCAACACTTTTTAATTTAATAGCTTGTTATGAAAAACACTTTTACTTTTTTACTACTTATTTGCTTTTGTGGCTCTGTTCGTGCACATGATCACTCTATCGGCTTACACGGTATGGCTCTATTCGCAATTAACGACCGCATATACGCATCCCACCTCCCGATGCCGCAAGGAAAACATGCCGTACAATTCATTTTTGAAACGCAGCTACCAAATCAATACAAAACGCAACTCATGCCTTTATTAAAAGCGCATAAACTGGTCACAGTTCGACCAGAAACATTCTCTTTAAACAAGCTAAGAGCAGGCCAAATTACGAAATTTTCGGGAGACATCTTTATTGGTCACTTTGAGCGTTCGGGCAAAATCGAACACACAAACATCACGTTTAATGTGCAAAACACGATATTAAATAAGGTTGTAAAATCATCTCAAGACAACGGGCTATTTTATACCATTGGGCTCGGAAATCGCACCTGTTTACTCGTACATAAGATTGGCAAATCACCAAGCTTTGATCAAATTGCAGTAGCCAATTGTGACTATCTTGCTGGAAACATAGCCGAACTAAACAGCTCAGCAAACAGACCAGTTAAAATATTTGAGTTGACTGATATTGTAAATGCTAAAACCCTATACTTAGAAACCAAAGACTTTAAATAAGGACTCACTATGCCTTCACTAGAAATGCTCGCGGCCTTTTCTGTCGTTTGCTTTTTACTAAGCATTACCCCTGGCCCGTCAATCTTGTACATTATGGCGCGCAGTCTTAGCCAAGGGCCAAGTGCAGGAGTATCAGCCGCAAGCGGCATGGCTATTGGATCTTTTGTATATGTTATTGCGACAGTGCTAGGGTTGGCAGCTATTTTTAAATACTCCCCTATCGCATACACAGGATTGAAAATTGCTGGCGCCATGTACTTAGTATATTTAGGCTGGCAGTATTTTAAACCTGCTGAACAACCGGCTGATACCACTTCACTGAGCAAAGAAAATAATTTTTCCATCATGAAACAAAGCTTTGTGGTGGAGCTCACAAACCCAAAAACAGCGTTGTTCTTTTTAGCCTTTTTACCTCAATTTGTTAATAACGAAGCGGCACAAATACCAACGCAGCTACTGATACTCGGTACGATATATACCTTAATCACCCTATGCTGTGATATTTCTATTGCCCTGCTCTCTGGCAAGCTTGGGAGTTGGCTCAATAAAAATAATAACCAAAGTCACTGGCAAGACAGGTTGGCAGGCAGCGTAATGTTTATATTAGCTGGCGTTATAGGCTACGAGAGTATTAAATAAAAAAATTGACACTATTGTTGTTAAAAGAAGTAAAAACATACCAGAAGTTAATTCAAAAAAATTACGACACTAACAGCCAAGCCTTATTATCTAATTAGAACCAAAAAAGCCGCAGTATAGCGGCTTATTATTTACTTATATTAAATTCGTAAATTAATTAGATTTAACCATGATACTCGACGCTTTACTATTCGAACCATATTGCCAACCTGCAGGGTTCTGAGAAACAGCATGACCATAAACGTAGACCTGGTCGCCAGTTGCTCTAGCGGTTAGCACTATCGATAACATTGCAGCAGCGTAATCACCTTCTGGTTTAAACCAAAAGCCTCGACAAACTGAAGAATCAGAGTTGCAAATAGCAAACTTTACAATCCCACCTTCTATTGAGTAATTTTTAACCTGACCAGTATACTCTACCGAAGCATTTGAAAAAAATGGAATTAAAAACAAACACAGCGCTATTATTCTTAACATCAATAAATCCTTATACATAAGATAAAAAAACATTGTACAACTTAAACCAATATCAAACAAGAACTCATTAAAATCACAAGCAAAACAATCTAGTAAAAACCACCACCGGGAATAAACTTACTCAAAACATATAAAATACTCTTGTCGTTTTATTTTCCATGTATGTGAATACTCGCTTTGCGAAAAGTGACACAATTTAATACCTACAAAACAGACCTATCTCCTCACACTTATTTAATAACAAAAACAATTTATGCTTTAACCCTCAACAGCTTACAATTACTCTTCTAAACTATAAATATATTAATATGTGAACTTTTTATATTATTTTTACTAAAGTACATTATTAACTGATTAGATGTTTTCAATTAGGCCAAGTGGGTTAGCTGGCCAAAGCTAAATTTGGGAGGCGCTGAATAGCATTTAAGCCCGGATATATGCCAATGACATTTTTTATTGCATGGGGTTGATCACTGAAATGCGTTTAGTAGATGTCAAAATAATGAGGCAGCAAAAAACTGCCCCGTTGGAAATGATTAATTTAACATAAATTGTATGTCCGGATTTCTCATGTGTAATTCGTGTTATGGCAGTTTAGCAAATACACCTTCGTACTTTTCTTTGTTACGGGCACGCTCATCTGGGTGGGTTTTGATGGCAACAACCTGACCTTGTTTATCTCGTTCAAACACAACGGTTCCTCCACGGTATTTCATCACTTTAAATCCATCACCTTGGTAAGGTTTTATCCATGAAATGATACTACCCAATTGCTTTATTAATAGCTGTCCATCGGATAATTCAACTATAATATCAGGCTTACCGTTTGCCGTATAACGGCCTAAATACTCTTCAAGTTGCGAGACAGAAAGTGCTACAGGCACATCGATATCTCCATCAATTAACGTTGTCGAATAATAATCATAATAATCGAAGTGTTTAGGATTGTTATCCAAGTTTAATTTTTTTGCTATTTTTCTTGCTGTTTTATCAGCAAACATTTGCTCTTTTGATTTTCCTTCTCGGTACAGCTGAGCAAAACGATTAAACCAAGCAACGTAGTTTTTTCTGTACTCTGTTAGCACCTGCATATTAATAACCGCTTTACCATGCGCAGGCACAATGGCAGTGTCGCTATCGATGTTTGCAAATACCTTCTCACCCCATATTTTAAAGCTTTTCATACCCAATACACCTGGATTAACAAGATGCTGTGGCCTGATATTTTCTCCAATAAAAAGTACGTTTCCTTTTTTAAGATAGATAATCCCATCATCAAAAGTATGAGAGTTGATATGCTCCAAATATATGGTTTCGTTTCCCAGCTCTAGTGCCATTTTATTTTTAAAATGCAAACGACTGCTAGTTGGGTACTTCGTATCATATTCTTCGCTGTAAATAACATTTTCTTGATTGATGATAGTTGCCCCTATTGACGCAAAAAAATTGTTACCTCCGGTATGATCGCCATGCATATGTAAGTTCACCACATACTTGATGGGCTTGTCGGTCAGTGACCGCACCGCTTCAATTATTTTATTGTTTGTTGACTTACCAAACCCAGACTCTATGAGTACGACATATTTTTCACCAATTACTATACCAACATTAGTTTCATAACCGATGTCTAAGTTATAAACGTGATCGCGCACCTTGGTTAAGGTGGGTAATAACGCACTTTGCGAATAAGAAAAGTGGGAAAATAAAATACTGATTGCTAAAAGGCACCAAACGACATGTTTTTTCATATTAATTACTCTTGTTGTACTTTTTTGATGTCATTTTCAAGATCTAAAAAAGTTGCACAATGAAATTTTCATTGAGTTTTACTGGAGAAAAGCTGTGGTTTTTTTATTCATATTTAACAGATAGATAGAAGGTAAATAGCTAGTAAAACTTGGCAATATAGTTATACTGGATTCGGAAAATTATCGTTACTCACAATAAACAAAACTAAAGGCTCTCAATGGTCGAGTTTTACATTGGTACTACGCATGTTGATATGGCGCGTTCACAAATTACCACAGAGTTCGGCACTTCGTCGCTAGAACCAAAAGTGATGCAGGTCCTGCTCATCCTTGCAAAAAATCGAGGACAAGTAGTCGATCACGACTCCATTTTACAAACGGTTTGGCCAGATACGGTGACTTCAGCTAACGCCATTCAGCGCTGCATTGGCCAGCTCAGAAAAGTACTTAACGACACAGCCCAGTCACAAAATGTCATCGCTACCCATCCTAAAATTGGATACAGTTTAATTCCTGAAGTAAAGTGGCATAGTCCAAGTACAAAAAAGATTGGTGACAACTGCAACTCCCCCACATCGAATCACACAACTTTTTTGAGAAATAACTGGCTACTAGTTTTTGGTGGATTGCTTTTTTGCGTGATAATGGCGTTAGTCGCGTTACTTATTTCTGCAAAAACAAATCTAACTGTGAAGTCGCTCACTCCTTTGACTGCAACCGACTACATTGAGCTAAAACCGAGCTTTTCACCTGATGGTCAATATATTGCTTTTCAGCGCTTTATCGGGAACTGTGAGAATCAACTTTGGGCTAGAGACATACATACTAGTGAAGAATATCTACTCACAGAAGAGCTGGGTAATTATGGAGTACCACGCTGGTCGCCCGACGGAGAGCGCATCGTTTTCACTAGTAGTGCGCAGTGTAAGCCGAAACAAAAAACAGACACGCTAGCAGCTGAGCAGCATACACATATAAACACGCTTAAGGCATGTAACGAAATTCGAGGCATTTCTTTTAACTTAGCAAAAGCATCATCACAACCTTCCACGCTTTATCATCATTGTGGTTCAAGTACACATAAACAACCTGTTTGGCTAACTGCTTCAACAATCGCTTTCATAACCCAACAAGATCAGATCAGTTATATCAAACTTCTTGATATCAGCACGAGCGAAGTAAAAAAACTGCACAGAGTGGAAAATAAAATAATCAGCGCGCTTGATTATTCTCTACCGCTAAGTAAATTAGCTTGGATCGAGTACAAAAAATATACCCCCCTTGAACTGAATATATATAACACGAGCACACACAGCATAGATAAGATTGAACTGGATGAGCATAAAAGCATATCGCAAATTAGCCATATGCGTTGGCTTTTTGATTCTCCGAGGTTATTGGCATCTAAAAATAACCAACTAATAACTATAAGCCAAACAGGAGCAATGAATACCTATTTACAACCTGCTGCAGAGAAAATACTGTACCCAGCTGTACACCCGAGTAAGAATCAGCTTGTTGCCTCAATGGGTAACTTTGACAGAGATATAGGCCTGGCAAAGTGGTATACACATCAGACTCAAACTCCTAGTAACGTCACTATTTTTTCGCGTAGTAACGTTGATGAGTTTAACGCTAAGCAGCAACCGGGCGGCGCTCTTGTAGCCTTTATTTCATCAAGAAGCGGTAGCGATCAAGTATGGTTATACGATCAAGAACAGCGAAAAACAGTTCAGCTAAGTAGTTTTTCAAACGCAATCACGCCAATGAATATAATTTGGAATGAAAGCGGGACCGCCTTATTTACTCTAGCCAACAAGCATCTTTATCATTTGGCACTGGATGGCAAAGTTTCAGCGATTAAAACTCCACACCCACTCTTAGATATTTATCAAGATAAAGGGAATAATCGACTTTTAGTAAAATTGCTACAGGATACTTTGCCAAATTTAGCGCTGCTCAATTTAAATAATCAACAGTATCAGCCATTGTATTTAGGGGACAGCGACAAAGCGCAACTCACTCATCGTAACGAGCTATTTATTCTCGAAGACAAGTCAATTTATAAAGTGACTAACGCAGTTCGTCATAAGATAACCACACTAGATGGAATTGAAACTAGCGGACTCTTTGCATATGAAGGAGTTCTCTACATCACTTCATCATCTAACTCCCTTTGGCGTTATAACCCTATGTTGGCACAACTAACGCACCTCACTAGTTTTGGGAATACCTTCGAAAACATTAGTGATATCAATGTAGCCGACAAAACAGTTTATTACTCAAAATTTGTGACCATAGAAAAAGAACTAATGCTGCTCAATTTAGAGTGACATTCAATCCAAACTTAGTATTTAATAGTTTAAATATGCACTTACCACCTCTATATTAACGAGCAATCAATATCATTATATATGGGTTAAAAAGGCACACTAGGACACATATTACATGGCAATTTAAAAAGAAATATTTGATTATATTTTTTCTGAACCTTTATTTTTATAAATAGAGTAAACAGCCCGAAAAACACTAGAAGAAATTAGTTGTTTCGCGTTACCTGTTTATTCTATTTCTAAACAGGTAACGCATAGCTTGTACAGTTAATTTTAATTACTTAATCTAACCATCAAAGAAGGTGTACTTGTATTGTAGCTAGTACAGTTATAGCCATCAGGATAGCGCAGAGTAACCGGTTTGTCTTGGGCATGAGCATACATCAAAACCGATAACTTCATCTCAGTAGCGGGATGATCATTATTTCCTACTAAGTGCCAGCTTGCTCCCTCTAAACTCACCAACACCTTAGTATTCTCGACCTGAACATTAATAACTTTACGGGGTTGGCAGTCAACTGCCGCAAACGAGCTAATAGAGAACAATGCCAATAAAGAAATTAAAAAACCTTTGAGTTTCATTTCACTTCCTATTTTAATATAATCAACAAACACATTAAAAAACAATATTACAGCATATAAACAAGAACAACAACACAGTAAAATTAAACACATTGATATTTAACCTATGTTATTTATAATTCCTGAGTTACTAAAATCACTCATCATCAATTCAAATATTCACTACGCACTTGAGAAGTTTTTGAAATTTGCGCCCGCCCCATATTTATTGATAAGTTTCCGAAATTTGTGCCTGTCCCATATCTACTGTCACTATATATCACCGCGTCTTAGTTCTAAAACACACACTATGCACTACAACCAATACTTAGCTAACAACAAGCTAGTTGAAGAGTAAGTCAATAATTCACACCTTCCTTTTATGAACGTCTAGAACTGAGAGCCACTCACTGTCATAGTGAACAGCCTAGATCCCATTACAAAAGACAAGCGTGGAAATTATATTGCAGAACACCGACGTAAAAAGGTTTATTTATGAACAAACAAGTCTTACAGTCGAAAGAAAGTCGTACTAACGGCCAGAACAAAAAGTCACAAACGTTACCTCAACATACTTTTGGAACAGCCGAGCGTTTTCAAAATGGCTTTATCACAAATCAAGGGTTGTACGGTGTCATGCTTGGTGAGCGCTCTGCTGCCCCAACTCCCACTCAGATACAAAAACGTCCACTTCCAATTAGACAAAAAGTAACTGGTTCGATCATGAGTAATGAATCATTTATAGAAAATTACACCCTGATGCCCGGGATCAAATACAGTAAAATTGCTCAGGAGTTTAAACTCACCAAACACAGGCAATATCGTCAATTTAAGGCTGAATATAAAACATACTATTTAAATACTAAGAAAAACTTTGAAAATGCATTTATGAAAGACAATTCTGGGAAGGAACGCGCCAAAAACCCACCTACCAATAAAAACTCAAATATTGATCCAAAGAGCGCACTAGAACAACTGGATGTCATGCAGCCTAAGAGTCAAGAAGAAGCAACCTTAATTAGAGAGTTAGACAAAATTAACACACGCTTGAATAACGGTATCGCAAGCTCTATGCCCTCTAAGCAGCTTGATTCAAGGGCACATAAGTCCGCAATGGAGGTCGAGGATAAAGGTGGTATTGTCGGCCAACATGCAATGGCATTTAGTCAAATGCTAGAAAAACGCCAAGCTGGACCCGTTCTCATTCGACCTGCAGGAAAACATGCCACAAAATACCTCAAAGAAAGTTACCCAGCCAAACCGCTTTGGGTCAAAGGAAAATCAATCGATACATCAAAGCTGAGTGAAAAACATATCAAGTATTTGAATACTGTTTTAGAACACCAAGGCATACCAACGACAGATGCCGGTTTATTAAGTAATAAGCTCAAACAAGGATTTATCCCGGTTGACCAAATTTATTCAAAGTGGTTGAGAAGCATTGATCAAAAAAAATTAGATGCATTAAACACTCCCGCAGAAATTGCAACCTCCATTCTAAATGAAGTAGAAAAAGCAAATAGAGCAATAACAGAAATGATAAAAACAGGTTTGGTCGAAAGCAGTGAAGAAGATGATATGAAGTATGTGAGCGATCCTGCAACCAAAAAAGCATATACAGGTGACTATGACTTGTATTCAATATCACATGCAAAATCAGATATAGGAAAAGTCAATGAAATTAATCGACTAAGAGGAGATGCAAGAAGTAAAGGGAAATACAATCTAAAAGATGACCTTAATTCCATAAAAAATGCCTACATCCCATACGCAGATAGAACCCCCGATGCCCCTAAAGTACATAAGTTGTTTGGCAATATCAGTCGATTTGAGATGGGCATGAAGATTGACTTAAACTCTGCGGCTATCAAATGGGGCGGCTATAAGGGGGGACAAGTAATCAAACACGGTGCAGAAGCGAGGAACTTCCAGTACCCGCAGGACATCAACGATGGCATTGTCAGAATTGAGCAAGCCGATAGCGGGTTCAATGAAAAAGCCATTGATGACAAAAATAAGCGCTTTTACAACTCGTTCCTCATAAGAAAGCACCATGACCTGTCAGGAAAAAACATTAACCTTCCACTAAACCGCGAGTTGACAAAGCATATGTTATGATTCAGCTTCTTTAGTCCGACACAAACTAGTCAAGAAAAAGGTTACAAAGAGGCACACTCCTGTGCCTCATATTACCTCTGCCTCTATAAAAAACGAGATTGATTCACCTAGCTTATGCGAGCTTTTTTAAACTCACTAGACCCACGTTGTGTAATAGGCAGCAGCTGCGCAAAAAATACAATGTAAAAACCGACTACCCAATAAAACTAACGCGTGAAATAAATAGTTATGGCTTCAACCTTTACTCTTTCAATTTGAAAGCAATAACGGTAGAAGCCACCTTTTTACTGGCTTTCTAACATGGGCTCATTTTCAGAATCATGCCTCAACTGAGGTTGCTTATTGAATATAGGCAGTGATAATAACGCGGACATAAAGCCTAAACTAAACAAAGCACTGAACGTCATACCGCCAACAATGACAGCTGCTAACCCTCGATATATCTCTGAACCATCTCCGGGGCTTAACATCAGCGGCAACATACCAAAAATACTTGTTCCGGTACTCATATAAATAGCACGCATACGATAACGACTAGATTGAACAATGGCTTGCTGTTGACTTTGCCCTGATGCCATTGCCGAACGGTATTGACTCGCAAGCAAAATGGCATTGTTTATCACAAGTCCCATTAAAATAATAAAGCCAATCATAGTGACAATATCCAAGTTTTGTGGAGCGAAATAATCAACGACTTTTAGGCAAAGCATGCCACCAATTAAAGCAAGAGGCATTGACAACATAACAGCCATCGCCAAAGACCAAGAATTAAGTGCCATTCTTATCAATAAAAATAAAATCAACAAGGATATGCAAAACATCTGGAAGAACTCAGTTAAAAAACCGCTCAATTGATCTGCGCTACCTCGGTAATTAATAAATAACCCTTGCTCTGGTCGCTGCGCTAAATATGCTTCAACTTCAGCCTTTACCTGCGTAATAAACGGACCAACGGGTTGACCATTAGCAGGTACTAGGTTTATTGACATACTCACTTCACGATCCGTACGGTATATAGCACTGGGAGCCAAACTGAGCTGCGTTTCTACCAAAGAGCGCAGCGGGTGCAGCCCTTGATTAGGTATCATCACTTCTGTTTGCAATAATTGCTCAAGATGTTCGGGAGTTTGCCCTTTTAAGTAGAACGGCAAAGTATCACTATCTGCATAAAACTGACCAAGGTAAGCGCCATCTGTTAAAGTCACTAAAATCTGATTCAACTCAGCTTGAGACAATCCCATAAATGCGAGCGTATCCACTTTAGGTTTAAACTCTATTCTAGCCACCGTATCTCGCATTGGAATAACTTCAGTGATCCGGGCGTCAGGAAAGGTCTTGATCAAGTGCGCCAGTAATTCTTGTCCAGCTTTTTGTAACTCTGGCAATTTCAATCCTTTTAAATCGAGCTGACTAGTGCGCGCATCTGGTAACGCTAATCGAAGCAAAGTCCCTTGATAAACATAGGTTCTCGCATCTGGCAAATCTTGTACAATCTCAGTATCTACCCACTTTTTAAACGCGGGAAAGTCCCATTTGCCCTCTGGATAAAAATACAATAAACAATAAGCAGGGTTACAGAAAGAGCCGTGAATATCAAAGGCTGGGTGTGCACCCTGCTCTTTTTGTGCGGCAATACGCTGTTCCATCACATCACCGATCTGTAATTTCGCTGCATTGACTGAGAGCGGTTCGTCAAAAGCCGTATATACCATCACAATATTTTCTTTTGGATTGGGTAATAAATCTAACTCAGGCTTCATCCACCAACTGAATATCAAAGCACCAGGTATCGCCAATACCAGCCAAACCGTTCCTTGAAGTTTTGAGCGAGATGGTGCCGTAACAAACATGGTCCATTTATTAGACAACTCCTTTCCTGTAACGATTTGCTGACTTGGCAAAAGCTGCCGCGACAATGCAGGTAATAGAAACAGCGCAACCAAAATTGATGCCACCAAAGCGCTAGAAATTGTAAATGCGAGATCTCCAAATAATTGGCTCACTTCGGAGTGCATTAAAACGATAGGCACAAAAATGACAATGCTAGACAAAGTAGAAGAAATAAGAGCGGCTCGCACCTGCAGTACACCTAGACGACAGCTTTCTATAAGCGAAAGCCCTGTGTTTCTCAAGCGTTGAATGTTTTCTACGATAATAATGGAAGCATCTAGTAATAGCCCGACGGACAAAGCCATTCCCGCCAAAGAAATTAAGTTTAGGCTGCGTCCACCCAGTTGCATTCCCAAAAGCACCAGAGACAAACAAACAGGGATACTAACAAAGATTAGAAATACGACCCGCATATTCCGAATGAAGTAATATAAAAAACCACAAGCGAGCAGAACGCCTAACAGTAAATTACCATAAACCAGTAGCAGCGCCTGTTTAATAGGTAGCGAGTTGTCTCGACTCATCACAACTTTAAGATCCAGTGACGACAAAGGCCCCTCGTTTAACTCGGCTAGAGTGGCTTTGATCAAATCAATGGTTTCCAACACATTAATATCTTTATCTGGTTGCAAGTAAAAATAAATTGCTTGATTACCCTTAAAAGTCGAGTATGACCAATCATACACAAAACGCTTGTGTACAGTTGCTAATTCACCTAAGCGAACAACTCGAACGCCAGTAACCGCAACCGGTAAATTGCGTAGCTCACTCAATGCCATTTGACCCTTAAAATGCAAATCATATTCCTTCGAGCCCAATAAAAGACTGTCTCCCGATCGGTCTACCAACCCTTGTAGCTTACGAGTCACTTGATCTATGCTCAGTGATAACTGTGTTAACTTTTGTGGGTCAAACTCAATATCTACTCGTTGTGCCAGTCGATTGTTATCCATATTGATGCTTGTGATCCCAGGAATATCTGTTATGGCTGGTTCAACATAAGCTCGATATGCATGCATAAAATCTTCTTGTGACTTCTCGGTATCTGAATACAAAAATAACGACGCCAGAGTTGACCCTGCACCATTGCTATAGTCAATCACTCTAGGTTTGGCCACTTGAGAAGGCCAGTCTGGAACCTGATTGATACGCGCTAAAACCTCCATATAGACTTTTTCCATTTCAGCTTGGTAATGGAAGTTTAAGGTTGTCCAAGCTTGGCCATTTGTAATATTAGTTTGTAAATTTTTTAATTGACTCAAACCAGACAGCTGACGCTCAAGAGGAGAAACCAAGCTCTGCTCAATTTCAGCAGCGGTTTTACCCGGCCAAGCTGTCACCACGGCAATTTGTGCTCTATCTATTTTAGGTAACAGCGCATTGGGGAGCTTTACACCTGCTAATATACCCAAGACCACGAGTAAAAATGAAAAGGCGATGATAATAGAGCTATATTTTTCAACTAACCTCATAACTTAACCCGACTTTTAATAGTAACTTCAAGATCATCTTTGAGTGCCACTTTCCCTTTGACCACCACTTTATCACCAGCTCGAATATTTCCTTGGATCACTGAATAGTTTCTATCCGTGTCAGTTATTTTTACGACAACTTTAGTTACTTTGTTATCTTGACCTACACGCCAAACGTAATATTCTTGCTTATTAATAGTCAAAGCATCATATGGCACCTTAGTTAAGTTATTAGCAGCCATCGAGACATCAACGACATGACGTTGTCCTATAAGAAATTTTTCAGGGCGACTGTTCTTGAATTTTAAATGTAAATTGATCGTCTGATCTTGACTGCTTACTAAACCTGCATGGCGATCTAAAAACAGCTCTGTGCCATCGGCTAATGATAGCTTTACATCCTTAAATTGATTGAACTCCTGATATAATTCCAACGCAACGCGGCAAGTAACTTCCTGCTGCTCAGCTGGCAAGAAAACCAGGAGGCTCTCTCCTTCTCCAACCCATTGTCCAGGCTCACTCGACAAAGATAGAACAACACCATCAGCGGGGGCTCGATGAATTAAGTTGTTCAACTGATGCTCAACTAAACGGAATTGCTCTGCATAAATTTTGTTTTGCTCTAATGCAGTTTGGTAATCCCTTTTGTGTTGTTGTAATTCCGAGCTGGATACAACCCCTCCCTCATCTAATTTGCTCAGGCGCTCATACTCATTGAGCGAGTAAACATAGTTTGCATGCGCAGCTTTTGCATTTGCATCCAATTGAGCTAGCTGACGCTTTAAGTAAAAATCATTTTGCTTTGCTAATAATTCGCCCTTTTTAACTTGGCTACCAGCTGGCAACAACCAAGTTAACTCAGCAGATACATGACTTGAAACTTGCTGGCGAAAAGGGACGTCACTATGGCAATACAGCGGCTTTTTGATTCCTTGCTGCCATTGCTGAGCTTCACCAACTCGCACAACTGGTGTTGAATTCGCTTGCACTGATAGAACTGCGGACCCGATGAATATATTGGTTAAAATAAAATATCGAAAAAGATTTGGCACTGTGATTAACTCCCTTATTGTTATTATAATGTCAAGATCGGATTAACTTTTCACCTGCAAAAGCTACCCTGCTAACCTTGATTCTATTTCCCATAAATTATGAGTGAGTATGCCCAAACCCACCTTTTCTTCTTATATATTAAAAAGTCATCTTTGATAGATGCTGTCTATTCCCACTTAGTTTAATACTAATAACAGCATGGCTAAAATATGCTTTTCGGTAAAATCATTGACCACCCTTATAAAAATAAAATATTACCCCCCACATATAACTAGAATTAACTATATTTAAGCTGACATTTAGCCAAGATGAAAAATACCCTTTCGCAATACATGGATGTGCAAGAACAGTGCTCTTTTTTACTATCAAATGCATCCAGAGCTTATTGATTAAAAAAAACTCTGATAGTTGCACAGTCCCTCCTTTGCCTCACCCTATAGTGAAAGAGTCAAGCTCACAGATAAAAACCTGACCAGCTTACTTTTTACCGCCTTATAAAAAGCGAAATTTAAGGTCAGATATAATCCAGTTTAAAAAGTTCAATTTTATCTAAAACAATTTACAAAAGTTAAGTTTTAAAATAAAAGCTAGGCTTGTTCGACCCCAATATAATTATATTAATATTGTAGCCACAATCAAAAAACAATGCAGGCAATAGTTTATATCACTGCTATACTTGGGTTATTTGTAAAACAAAAGCAAATCAGTAACAGTTCACTACGCTAGATTTATCTATGATATATAATTCGGTGAGGTTTTTACCCACTTTCTGGCTGGAATTTAAGTATTGCTAAAATGTGAGAAGCCTATGATACCACCCTTAATTGTTATAAGTTTCATATCTTCATTGAGACTTTAGATGCTCCTGCCTATGTGAACATAGCTTTTTCTATACTCTTCAGTGCATTCAAGCAATAAACAGCGCTGAATTTGTGATCAGTTCCATTTTGAGGCGGCCATTTTAAACGGCTGCCAAGTTAATGTAGGTGGCTGTAATTTTGTCGCAACTACAAGTGTCTCCTGCACTCCCATTGGTGTGGCGATGTAAGTCAGCCTAAGTGAAAATGGTTTGAGCTGGTTACACACAGCATTAAAAGTGGGTTAATAGTAGATGCTAGCCTGCTAAACTTAAAGTACAATGGCACTGCTAGTCTGTACTCAAGTACAAATTGGCAACCAAAAGTTCCCCTTTTACTCGCCAAGCTGAATGCAGGCCAGAGTATTTCTTGTTTAAAGGCAATTATGAAAAAGACATTTGAATTAACGCACCCCAAAATCAAACTAGCAAGGCGTGTAGACGCGGTTAAATATGAGATAAAAAAGTACCTTAAACGGGAGCGCAATAAAACTTTGCCTGAAGGTGCAGATTTTTGGGATTTTGATTGTAGATTCGGTAATACAGAGGCTGAAGCTGAAGCCGTTCACGTATCACAACTCAATAAACTCATTGATCAAACTCAGCAAGAGAATCTAACTTCATTCTATGTTGAAATCCTTGCGAGAGCGGCTCACAGGCAAGCTAAACCGCAATCAGATGATGCCGATTTGAGCGACTAAACATGAAAAAGTGGGTCGGCAATGCTGACTCACTTTTGCCAGTACTTAATCTATTTTTACCTTATTTTCCCAACAGAAAACCTAAATTCGGGTATCTGTTTGGCGTTTTCTATATATATTGCAAGCGAATGTCTATACATAATTTTCTCAGCGTGCTCGCTGAAAAATATACGTACTTACAGCGTAACTTGTGCTTTTATAGGTAATTTATTCAGTAGTGCCGTTGAGCAAAGTGATATGAATCCGCTTGAATATAACTATAGCCTGTACTCGAAATGGTTTTCGTCACGCCTTTAATGTTGAAAAACACCGACATAAGCGCATCGCCTTTTTATAACCAGTTACTTGTCCACGGCTACTAAGGTTTGAACTTATAATAGCTTTGGCCATACTGCCCTTCACGTTCTACATGCTTGGCGATAACTAGGCCATTCTTATAGCTGTTTTCATTTTTCAGTTCACAACTTTAGCGAGATAGGTTCAATCGAGCAGTAATTACACCTGTATATAGCGCTCCACCTAAGCCAGAAAGTCGATAGATGCAGCTATAATGGTCAAATAGACGAGACCAAAAAATAGGAGAAATACGACAAGGGCGTCAAAAAGACCAGCAGGTGCAGAGAAATTAGATTGGGTGTCTTTTATACTACTCTAGATAAGCGTATATATAATTTAACTAATAAGACTTTATTTTAACCAAATCAAGATACAGCTGATCATTAGTACATTCCACACCATTCGTGCTATGCAAACTAATGGTCATCCTATTTTGTAAAGCGAGTAATATAACGTCAACAACTAATTCTCTAGAATCAATACCAGATTTCAAAAAGTAGCTTTCCTTTTTACAACCAGTGGATTTTTCAAGACGCACAACTAGTGAATTATTTGGGAAAACAAGGAGCTCTGACACCTCTCCTGCCGCTATAAAGCTAGTTTTCGCTTCAACAGCATTACAAAAAGTTAGCATTATAAGAACAATTATACTTTTATTCATTTTTACACCTTAATCACATATAGGCCCGGAGGTATTTTAAATACACTGGCCTCTAATTCCGGTTCGAATTTATATATCATATTTCAACACCAAAGGGTAAGCACTATCATTTAACCAGATAGACTCCTGAACCCGCATAAGCCAACACTTATATAGAAGTGGCTGCCCAGGTAATCCCAGAATGTTCTACCAAATAAATTATTCAACAAAACCACTAAATCCACCTAATTGAGTTATTACAAGTGCCATTATATGAATTAGACTACACAACAAAACCCAATTATTAGCTTAATCCTGCTTTAAAATACTTGCTTACAAAACATATGTTTAATTTGTCGCAATGGATAAGTACCATTAAATTAAACACAACAATGAAAACAGGATCTTTGAATGAAAAACACCATGCTTTATCTATTCAAGGTGAGTTTTACCACCTTTGTCTTTCTTTGTGCGCAGCCCTTTGTTTATGCAAATGAATCAGCTCGCGATTTCGTAAATAGTAATATCAATATTATTGATGGCCGTTTTGATCGATACAATTATTATCAAGGAACACACCCTGATGGGCGCAAGATTGATCCTTTTGATAGAAACATCACTTGGCAAAGCACCAGAAAATTTACTGGGTCATGGTATGGCATTGCTTGGGATAACTCGAACTTCACCAATTTAAAATATGCCGGACCTTCAACAACTGGCGGTGCTAAAGCTGCCCCTATGGCAGTAAAAAGAGGCAATAAAACTTATTTTGTCATTAATGGCTCTTCTGAGCATTATCCAGAGCATCAAGAGCCACATAGCCGCATGGTCGCTTATTCTAGTTTAGCGATAATGGTCGCCTCTTATGATAACAGTACTGGCAAAGTGTCAGCTCCCGTAACCGTGCACGTAAAAGGTACTGGTGATGGGCACGATAACGCAGTGATCAGCATCGACGATCAAGGCCACTTATATGTATTTGTTTCAGGTCGTGGGCGTAAGCGCGGTGGTTTGATATATCGAAGCAACCGCTCGATTGATGACTCTTCAGGTCTTCCACTGGAGGGAGGCTTTAAAATTGTTTACTCAGATAAATTTCAACAGCAAGATTTTTGCGAAACGGGCTCATCTAAGACTTGCCAACATAGAGAAAAGAATTACATGGGATTCACCTACCCTCAAGTTTGGTGGATAGAATCGAAAAAGAAATTCCTCATGGTCCATACTCGCTATGTTGGTGTATATAACTCGCAAAATAACAATCACTGGTATGCGGGTGATCCTAACTATATTCGTGCAACATACACTTCTTGGATCACTCCTCAAGGCAGTGAGACAGTCAAGTTTTCTACGCCAAGGGAGCTAATCGCTTTAACAAAGAAAAGTTACCCTAACTCAACACCTCAAAGCCATTACTTTGCAAAAGGCCATTATAATGTCAGTAAAGAACACAATGGTTCTGTAGCCATTGCTTTTAATTTACACCTACGAGACAGTAATCCAAACAAATACTCTCCCTCGGATAACAGAACCAATTTATATTTCATGTTTACCAATGATGGTGAGACTTGGTTTAATCAGAATAATGAATTAGTGCTTTCAGCTAATGATTCTATTAATGAAACAGCTGAACTAAAGCAATTTCAAGTGAGAGAGTATCAAAACATTGAAAACAACTTTTCAACAGAATCATGGTGTAGTGAGCAAGTTGGCAATTACACAACGGTTTGTCGTCGAATTTATCTGAAAGATCTTGATTTTAGGGTTGATAACCAAGGTAATTTGGCACGCGCTGAACTTCTTATTGCAGGAAATACCAGCACCGCATATGGCCCCCTTCCTAGTCGATATATTGCAGATCAGAACGTTTACACCAGTCGTTTTACTTGGTCTGATTCGCAATGGCTAGAAGAGCGAGTTACAAACCGCTTTGCTAGCGGCAGTAGTGGTTCAATGCTATCTGGTTGGCCAAAAATAGACCATAATTACTCAACTGGCACAATCAAAATTGTTGGCAATGGGGTGAAAGTGGCCGTGCCGACTGCATCAGATAAGGATGGCTTTGCTGGCGGTGAACGCATTGCTATATTACATAACCCAGATGGCCAATTAGGCAGTTGGCAACCCCCTATTTATACCAATCACTATAGAGATCCAAGCTACAGCGACAATAATGTCAGATCTGTTCACAATACCGATGGCACAAGTAGCATGAGCTTAATATGGAGTCGAGGCTTAGCTTCAGGACCTAACCCTGATGGTAGTGCATCTCAAATTTATATTGGTGATTGGTCAGCGAACAAAGCGATGCTACCTCAAACCGATGTTCCACTTAGTGGGCAGTCGCTGATATTTGCTTCGCAAGATGCTGGACGTAATAGTGATCAAGGGTGCCATTCTCAATCTGGAGTTCAGCAGATTGGTAACAAGTGCGTTAAAACAGAGCGTGTTTATTATAAATGTGCTGATGGTTCGAATCAAAGCTATGGTTTAGCCTGTCCCCAAGCAAACACCAGTGAGACTTACAATGCCTTTAATGGCTTGTACTATTGTCGAAAGCCTGCGTTGATGAGCAATACCAATGGTCAATGGAGCTGCGACATAAATTTACCGAAAGATTCAATTACTGAACATAACCTGAGAAAATATTCTTATGCCTGTAATCTGACTGGCAACAACCAAGTGCATTGTCAGCGAGGATTAGAGTACTCGGAAAAATACTATTGTGGCACAGGCTCAACAATTGTTAACCATAGTCAATGCGGTAATATCTATACACCAAGATTTACCAAAGCATGCGCAAACCCTAATGCTACTATATCAGGCGAGTATTGTTTGATACCTTAAAATTAGTATACGCAACGTTATCGCCATTCGCTTGAAAACGAGTGGCGTTTTTCTTTTACCTTATTTTTAAATCATATAGTTGACATGTTTCACACATCGAACCTCCTACCTCATTTAGCATTTGTGCAGCGACACACACAACGTGAAACACAATGATAATACGAAGTATCTGACAAACTGATTTGACACTTCCCTGGCAATCCCATCGTTCACTTCTTGAACGAGAGCTAAGTTACGTTGGGTATCTGCTATACTTCTCCTTGGATTGAGTGTCTTTTGTACTTTGTATTAATTCAAACTAAATCTCGCCAATTCTTGTTTCGTGTTTGAAGTATATACAATGGTAGAGTTATCAAGCCATTTAATATCACCAATACGTGAGTTAAATAAATACTCATCAGGTTCCTCATAAAATAGCCTTTCCTTTACCAACAAGTTTCCATCTTTGTCGTAGACGCTTAAAAAGCAACCGAATATCGTTTCATTGTGATCAGCAATCATTCGAGCTTCAAATGTCTTACTTCGGTTTTGCTTTCTTTTAATCGTATATATATTTTCGAATTTATCTTTCACAACACTATCGTGTGCATCCAAAAAAGGCTTCTTTGACCAGCCCTCTGAATCACATATTTGAATAAGTTACTACGAAAAAATAGGACAGAAAAAATAGGACAGGCACTTTTCTTTCTTTTTTAAAGTTAGAATTAAATTGTATAAATGCATTTTCAGCTAAGGTTTTCTGAGCAGCGGGATTAAAATCCGCCTTATGGTAGAAATAAATATAATTTAGGAATATATTCATTTTATTAAACAAGAAGAGTCTAGATTGATAAGCAAGGATAAAATTACTTTTTACTAACCAACTCCTTTATACCAATGCACATCATTTTTAGCGGCATGTGCTCTTAACACAGTTTGCGAACCCGCAAAGTTACCGTATTGTATCCTATCCAGCCAGGTCACTTCTTCAATTTTCAGTGATATTAGAATATTGGGCATGCTCTTTGGTATGTATCCTCTCTTTTTGGGGTGGACATGGCGACCCGTCCAGTCAACTAGCTCAAGATAATCTAATAATGAAAAGGGCAATGTGTTTCCATGATCCCTCGCACCAAACGGTTTTAATGATTTAGGTTGTTTAGCTTGGTTCTTGGCTTCATTTAGATTTGATTTCTTTGCGTTTGATTTGGTGTTTTTAAAGTACTTTATGCGCTCTTGAATCGATGTAAAGTCGCTATTCTCAAGATTATTAGCCATGTCAGCACGAATTGGATTTAAGTCTACATAGGCCATACAACTGAGCAGCGCTGTTTCGTCGAGTAAGGCTTGAGACTTATATCGCCCTTCCCAGTATTTACCCGTGCAGTTATCTTCTTTGTTTGCTTCTTTTGCAATGTACTCATTAAGGTTTTTCATAAACCAACTAATGTCAAACAGCCTAGCTCGCCACTTTTCAACTAACTCTGATACAAGCTGTTGGTCCGCCTCACTAAGAGCATCACCGTTTCGCTGCTTATCTATGATTGGACTACCCTTGTACAACTTATACCATCTAGATATTACCTCGTTATCTGACCAACTAAGTGCTTGCTGCCTATTCACTTTGACCACCAAATGATAATGATTACTCATAATGGCATATGCTGCTATTTCTATCGCAAATACATGACTTAGCAGTTTTACTCTCTCTACTAACCATGTCCGTCTATGGTCAAAGTTTTTGCCTGTATACTTATCGTCTCCGCACAAAAAAGCACGGCGTACACACCGTGCTATCAAGTGATAATAAGACGTCGACGACAGATCTATCAGTGCTTTCCTTGCTCTTGTCATATCTATTCAACTCAAATTAAGCTGGATATTTAAACAGTAGTCAAGCAACGTAATTTATGCAAAGAATTTGTACCTGTCCTATTTGGTTCTGCATCGCAGCACAACTTGTTTTAGCTGCATTTTCATATCCATATGTTGCGATTTCTTGTTGCCCTCCAGCACCCGGATAAATAGACGCAATATCACCATTTTGATCATATATATACTCTCCTTTTGCATTTTTGGCGGGTAATTGAGAGCCTAATTCCTGAAAAACTCTTTTCTTTGGATTCCAAACCCTATTTTGTTGTGGCTTTCTTTGCAATTGGTTAACAGCAAACTGTATTGCAGCTGTTACTGCCCCATTTGCAAACTTGCCACCGGTTAACTTAGATACAGTACCACCAGCCATTGCCATTACAATAGTTTTATTTATGTCATTCATATCAAAATGAACGTCTACTCCCATACCCATGCCTTTCATTATGCCTGCAAAGAATTTGTGCCTGTCCTATTTGGTATTCTATTTGGTTTGTCCGTCTATGATCAAAGTTTTTGCCTGTATACTTATCGCCTCCGCACAAAAAAGCACGGCGTACACACCGTGCTATCAAGTGATAATAAGACGTCGACGACAGATCTATCAGTGCTTTCCTTGCTCTTGTCATATCTATTCAACTCAAATGAAGCTGGATATTTAAACAGTAGTCAAGCAACCTAATTTATGCAAAAAATTTGTGCCTGTCCTATTTGGTTCTATGGATATATAGTTACTCACGT
>NZ_AUXS01000050.1 GCF_001625565.1 Pseudoalteromonas luteoviolacea NCIMB 1944 | reverse complement strand
CTACCTAAACCACAGTGGCAGACGGCCAAAGCATTTGAAATACCCACAACAGAGACTGAGATCAGCCTCGCGAGCATTTGGCAGTCTGTGTTGGATGTAGAGCAAGTAGGTCGTGGTGATAACTTCTTTGCGCTTGGTGGCGATTCAATCAAGGCACTGAGTGTGATCAGTCAAGCACATAAAGCTGGCCTGAATATTGAGATCCCGGCGCTATTTAGGACCGCAAACCTTGGAGAGCTTGCGACGCTGATTGATAGCCATGAAGGCTGTGAAAAATTACCACTGGTACGTCAATCGGATATCTATTCGGGCTTGTCATTTGCTGAGCAGCGTCAATGGTTTTTGTGGAAATTAGCACCGCAAAGCAGCGCCTATCATATTAAAGGCGCGATGATCCTCGAAGGCCAATTGCATCTACATGCCCTGCAGTCTGCACTTGATTACGTGCACAATAATCATGCGGCGCTGCGAACCATTTACAGTGAAGATGCAGATGCACAAGTGACACAGCACATTGCACCTATGGGTCAATGCAAGTACCGTTATTTTGATGCTTCACAGACTTCAGACGACACAACCTGGCGTGATGCATTTGTGGCTGAACCTTTTGTCTTAACACAAGGTGACTTATTCCGTGTCGCCCTTATTAAGCATAGCGAAGGTCGCCATGAATTGGTGGTGGTCATGCATCACATCATTTCCGATGCATGGTCATTGCAGCTGATCATTAATGATTTTGCTAAAGCTTACCAAGGTGCGGTAATGGATCAGCCATTGTCGGTATCCGATCAAGGACTACGTTACAGCGATTATGCAAAGTGGCAACGAGATTGGTTCAGTGAAGATATCAAGGCGCAGCAATTGGCGTATTGGCACAATGCCCTTGGAGATGATTTATCGCCACTGCGCCTGCCCAGTGATTTAGAGTCACAACAAGACACTTATCAGGCAGTTACCGAGCAGGTGCAATTAGATGACACCTTAAAGCAGGCGCTCCTCGCCTATGCTAAAGCCAATAATACCAGCTTATTCAGTATCTTGATGTTGGCACTAAAAGTACTGCTGCACCGTTACAGCGGTCAATCTTCAGTGCGTGTTGGGATGCCAATAGCCAATCGCCATAATGTGGGTACAGAGTCTCTGGTTGGCTTTTTTGTCAATACGCAAGTGATCACCACAGAGCTGGCTGGTGATGTGCCATTAAGTGATGCTTTGAAGCAGGTGAAAACCCAGTTGCAAGGGGCCCAGGCACATCAGGATTTACCATTTGAGCAGCTATTGGATAGTCTAGATTTAGACAGAGATCTTCAGCAGCCGTTGTTCCAAGTCATGATCAATCACCAGCGTATGGATGGCGATGCCTTATTTAATTTACCTCAGCTAGAGATGAGCCCGGTGACCGTCAATGCCAGTGAAGCACAATTTGAGTTGGTATTGAATTGCTATGAAAATAGCGATGGCTTGAGCAATGTTGAGTTTGAATTTGCCAAGGAACGATTCAGCCAAAGCCGCCGCAGTGAATTGGCTTTTGCACTGAGAAGCGTATTGGCAGCGATAGTTAATGACCGCGACATGCAAGTTGCGCAGCTGTCACTGATCCCTGATGAACAACAAGCGCAGTTACATGCATTAGCAAAAGGCCAAGCGCATGCTAGTACGCCATTGGTGATAGAGCAATTGCATGAAATTGCCAAGCAACATAAAGCACTACCTGCGGTGAAGTTCGCCGATACTGCGCTTAACTACCAGCAAGTTGCAGATAAAAGTGATCAATTGTCTCACTACCTTAATGAGGTATTGTCTTCACAGGCACAAAAAGTGGTGGCAGTACGCTTTGCCCGTGGTATTGAGATGGTGATAGCTGCGCTAGCGGTATTTAAAGCTGGTGCAATCTATGTGCCGATAGACCCGAGTTTGCCAGCTGAACGTCAGCAGTACATAGCACAGCAAAGTAACGCGAATTTGATGCTCAGTGACGACACGACAACCTCTTTTGATAACATCACTATTGATACTATTGACGATGCCAAATTAAGTGCTTATCCGGCAACACCATTACCATGCTGCGTGCAGCCTCAGCAGGTGGCATATATGATCTTCACCTCGGGTTCAACGGGTTTACCAAAGGGGGTGGCTGTCTCTCATCAAGCACTCGCAGATCATTGTTATGCGATGCAGCAATACTATGCTTATCAGCCTCAAGATCACGCCTTGTTATTTGCGTCAATGGGCTTTGATGCCGCACTTGAGCAACTGTTGATGCCGTTACTCTATGGTGCGCAATTAAGTGTGGTAGATGCAAAATCGATGAGTCCAGATACATTGGTTGACTACGTTGCCAAAGAGACTGTCACAGTGGTTGATTTGCCACCTGCGTATTTGCGTCATGTATCGGCACTTCAGTCAGTGCGCTTGTGTATCGTCGGTGGTGAAGGTTGGCATCAAGGTGATTTCAAACTTGCCCAAAACAGCTTGGTGCAGGCACAGTTTGTTAATGCTTATGGCCCAACAGAAGCGGTGGTCACTCCAACGCTTTGGATTGGGGATAGCCAATCTCACGTCGATAGCCGCTATGTGCCAATTGGCCAGCCAGTGGGCAATCGTCAGGTGTATGTGTTAGATAGTGCCTTGAATTTATTGCCAAAAGGCGCTATCGGTGAGCTGTATATTGGCGGTAGTTGTTTGGCGGAAGGTTATATTGACCAGCCAGAATTAACGGCAGAACGTTTTATTGCTGACCCGTTTAGCGAACAGGGCGGACGACTTTATCGCACAGGTGATTTAGTGCGTTGGGATGAAAATAATCAGTTGCAATACTTGGGTCGAGTGGATGATCAGGTGAAAATTCGCGGCCACCGTATTGAACTGGGTGAAATTGAGGCACAACTTAGTGCAGTGGACGGCGTAGAGCAAGCCATAGTGATGGTGCAAAACGCCGCTGAGCAGCCGGTACTGGTTGCTTATGCTGCAACGCAAAGTCGTACAGCGAGTGAGTTGCAAGCGCAGCTTCGCGATACATTACCTGACTATATGATACCGCAAGCCATTGAAATCATGGTGCAGTTCCCCCTTAACCAAAATGGCAAAGTCGATCGTAAGAACTTGCCTCAGATCAGCGTGGAGCAACATCAAGGTGAATTTGTTGCACCACAAAGTGGCCTTGAACAGCATATTGCAAAGGTGTGGCAGACTTTGTTGAAGGTGGAAAAAGTGAGCCGTCACGACAACTTCTTTGCTCTTGGTGGGGATTCGATCACGGCGCTGCGTTTAGTGCCGCGGATCAATGAACTCGGAGACTATGGCATTGAGGTGAAAGATATCTTCAACAGCCAAGATCTAGCGGCCTTGGCACAGTGTGTGTTAGCGTCCAAGCAGCTCGTTAAGCGCATCGCTTTAGCGCCAGCATCGCGTGCTGAGCAGATGCCGGTGTCACCAGCTCAGCAGAGCTTATGGCTGACAGACAGGTTGAGCAGTGAGGCTGACAAGGCTGCATACAATATTGCTGGTGCGGTGGCCTTAAGCGGCGCGCTGGATGTGGGGGCTCTTGAACAGGCGTTCAATGCTTTGGCTGTGCGTCATGAAATATTGCGCTCGCAGTTTGTTGATGTAGACGGAGAGCCGCGTGTAACAGTGTTGGAACGCTTAGACTTTAGATTGGCTGTCGAGCAGGTTGACAGTGAGCTGTCGGCACAACAGTTACGCAGTGAGTTTGAACAGCAAAGCTTTGATTTAAGCACAGCGCCGCTGATGCGTGCCAAAGTATTGCAACTGGCAGAGCAGCGCTACCAGTTGCTGGTGAGCATGCACCATATCATCAGTGATGGGTGGTCGATTGCAAACTTGGTTCAAGAACTCGGGGTGTTTTACGCAGAGCAACTCGGCGACAGTCGCTTAGTTGCCGAGCTAGCCCCACTGGAGGTGCAATATGCTGATTACGCAAGCTGGCAAAATACCCGCTTGGCGACAGAAGAAGGTGCACAGAACAAAGCGTTTTGGCAACAACAGCTCAAAGCCGCGCCACCGGTGAGCAATTTACCTCTGCATTTACCGCGTCCAGACAAACCGAGCAGCCAAGGCGATCAGGTGTTATTCAATATCGCCCCTGAATTGAGCGCGCAATTACAAGCCCTCAGTGAAGTGCACCAGTTGTCACTGTTTGCGTTATTGAAAGCCAGTTATATGACGTTTTTAAGCCAGCAAACGGGCCAACAAGATCTCGTGGTAGGAACTGACTTAGCGGGCCGTGAAGATGCTGCGCTGGAACCACTGATTGGCTTCTTTATTAAGGTTTTACCGGTGCGCATTAGCTTAAAAGCTGACGACAGTTTCATCAGTCTAGCTAAGCAAGTGCAGCAACAATTGTTGGCGGTACAAGATCACCAATTACTGACGCTTGAGAATATTGCCCAAGTGGCCGATGTACCTCGTCAAAGCGGTGTATCGCCAATATTCCAGCAGTTATTTGTGATGCAAAATACACCGCAACCGCGCTGGCCTGTTGAGGGGGTTGAGATCAGTGAGATCCCAAGCGAAGGCGTGACCAGTAAGTTTGACTCCGCGATCTTTATTGAGACAACGGATCAGGGTTTAAATGGCAACTTGGTATTTAAACGTGATTTATATCTCAAAGATAAAATGCAAGGGATGATCACTGATTGGTTAGGGTTGTTAGCAACACTGGTATCACAGCCGGAGCAATTGCTGCCAAAGCCAAAACGTAGCGGGGCGATGAAAAAACGCAAAATGGCGAAATTCGGTAAATTGAAAAAATAGCCATTTACCATTTTCCTCCCAGTCAAAAGCCAAGCAGGTTTAATCCGCTTGGCTTTTGTTTTTTAGCGGGCTTTGATTTTGATCAACAAAATACTGCCATTGCTGAGTATTCACAGAAACTTGCGGGTTTTCCTTAAAAAAAATAGGGCTTTGCTCGTCATTAAGACACATCCCTAGGTTGCGGGCAAAATCGCCTCATTTAATGCATTATACAGGACGTCTTGTACGTGATTGTTCATAGCACCAAACCTTCAGGGAAAGGCACATTATTGGTTATTTCATAATGGGCTATTTGGAGACAACCCAGTGTGCCAAATGGCTCTAAATTTACTGCAAGAGACATTTGGCATGATCCAAGAATATATCGATGCGTATCCGCAGGGCCTTGGCCTGAGTGTTCAACAAAAACAACATCTATCAAAGCACGAGAGTGCCGCCGTTGCCGTGCACAGTGTTTTGGTACCAATCGAACAAAACCTGACAGAGGTTGAGCTGAGACAGCGCGCCGAGGCGATTGCTCAGCAGCAGCTCATATTGCAGTTCGCGTTTACTCAAGTTGAAGGTTTTAGAGGTACCCGCCAAGTACCCACGGCACAACATAAGTTGGTTTGTGAAGATGTCACAAGCCAAGCAGATTTGGTGGCAACAGAACAGGCTAAGTTAATCCCTATTAGCTTGGACACAACGCATGGACAAAACATTCAAATTAGTCGTTTTGTCTGTCAGCAGCAGGCCTATATTCTGATCCATGCCAATGCCTTAGCGTTAGATATCGCCAGCGTTTATGACTATATTGGTCAATTACTTAACGGCGAGAATAATGAGGCTGAAGCGATACAATACCCTGATTTTTTAGCTTGGCTTGAAGAGGTGAATGAAGCCCCAGAAGCTGCGCAAGGTGCTGCGTATTGGCAGCAATTCAGTGCCAAACTACAGCCGCTAGACAACCGTTTTCAATTGCCTTATCACAAAGCTCCTTCGACCACAGATTTGCGCACACAACAAAGTCATAGCGTTGAGTTGAGCGACGCAGTATTGCAAAACATTGACAGTCTGGCCGAGCAGCTTGAACTAGATAGTGAAGTTATTTTGCACGCAACTTGGTGGCTGTTGCTTGCTCGGATCAGTAAAAACAGCGGATTTAGTGCGGCACTTGGTTACGACCCAAGGCAGATGAGCGAAGAGCTTGAGGGCGCGCTTGGTGTGTACCAATTACATTTACCAATTGCCGTTGAAGTGGATCCAGCGCAATCACTGAGTACGTGGTTTAGCCAGTTTGCTTTCCAGTGTGAGCAGCACCTTGAATGGGCTGAGGCATATCAAGGCACGGAAAAATATGAGCTCAACTGGTCTCCAAGTTGTGTGATGCAAGTGTGGCACGGTGAGTCTCACGGACAGTTATTGCGCTTGGATGACAGCAGTGAATTGCACTTAAATTGTGTGCTACAAGACACGGGCGCACGTTTGACACTGCGTTATGACAGTCAAGCATATAGTGACGCAGCGGCGCAAACATTGCTGGCGCAATACCAACAACTCTTAGCACAGTTAACTACTCAGTTGAACACTGTAGTGGGCGAAATAAACATTGCCACAGAGCAAGAGCAGCAGCGCCATCTGGGGTTGAACCGAGCTGTTGCACAAGTACCGCTACTATTTGATAAAATCGCACACTTTGCCGCGACTCAGCCAACGCAGTTGGCGCTGAGTGATGGTCAACAAAGCCTCGATTACAGCTCGTTGGAGGCGCGTTTGCTCAGCATTGCCAACGTCCTGCAAGATAAAGGGGTGGCTAGCAATGATATTGTCACTGTGGCTCTACCACGCAGTTTTGAGCAAGTACTGGTGATATTGGCGATTCAACGTCTTGGTGCAGCTTATTGCCCAGTCGACCCAGTTTGGCCGATAACCCGACAACAGCAGATTATGGCTGCCGCGGGAGCAACACGTCACATCGCCATTGAAGGCTCTCAAGACACCATTGGATTGGCACAAGTGTTAACCGAAGCGACACAGTCTCAAGCACCAGAAGCAATAGCGCTGCCAAATGCACAACAAGCGGCGTATGTGTTATTCACATCCGGGTCTACCGGCACACCAAAAGGGGTGGTGATTGAACATGCACAATTAGCCCACTACTGTTTTGGTTCAAGTGAAGCACTCAAGCTTGGACAGCAGCGCTATGGTTTAACCTCAACGGTAGCCGCAGATATTGGTAACACATGTTTATTTAATGCTTTCTACAATGGAGGCACTCTTGTGGTTGCGCCTGAACAGGCGGTGTTAGAAGGACAAGCGTTTGCGCAGTTTGTCAATGCACAGCAAGTAGAGGTGGTGAAAATCGTCCCTTCACACCTACAAGCACTATTAGAGAGCGAGCCAAAAGTACTACCAAATAAGCTGATCCTAGGTGGTGAAGCCAGTGCGCCAACATTGCTGCAAAAAATCCATCGTTTAAGTCCGAATACGGAAGTATTTAATCACTACGGCCCAACTGAAACGACTGTGGGTGTGTTGTCTCATCAATATCATGACCTATCGAGTTTCGCGGGCACAGTTGCCAAATTAAGTCACGTCTTTGCTGGCACGTCTATTTATATTCTCAATGAGTACGGCTCATTGTGTGCTGTAGGTGAGCAAGGCGAGCTACACATTGCGGGCACACAACTGGCGCGGGGTTATTTAGGCAAAGATGAAAACGATGGGTTTGTGACTAAAAGCCCGTGGGCATCGAGACTTTACCCTACAGGAGATGTCGCGCGCTATATGCCTGACGGCACGATTAGTTTGTCTGGCCGAAAAGACGATCAAGTACAAATTCGCGGCTTCCGTGTAGAGCCTAATGAAGTGGCCGCCAGTGTGAGCCGCTGTTTTGAGTCCGTAGGCTGTTATGTGATGGCACAAAACCTCGGCGGTCAAACGGCATTAGTGGCTTACTTAACTGGTTTTGAATATCAAGGTGCGACAGTATCAGGGCTGTTAGATGGCGATGTGAACCAGTATTTGCAAACACATTTACGAGATCACCTTGCCGAAGCCATGGTGCCACAGTTTTTTGTTGCGCTAGAGCAATTACCACTGCTGGCCAATGGCAAAGTTGATCGCGCCAAGTTGCCAAAAGCCAATGAGTTGCAAAATGTGGCCTATGTCGCGCCGAGCTCACAGCTTGAAAAGTGGCTCGCAGACTCTTTGGCAGACATTTTAGAAGTTGACAAAGTCAGCTGTGATACCAGTTTCTTCGATCTAGGTGGCCACTCATTGGCGGCCATTAAGTGGGTGACCAGAATTAAAAAGCAGCTGCTGATGGATGTTGAACCCGGCATTATTTTTGACAATGCCACCATCATGAAGTTGGCAACAGCACTGAGTGCAAAACATCCAGATGCACAAAAGTTAGAAAAAATTGCCATGACACAGTTAAAACTGGCCACGCTCTCGCCTGAGCAGCGCGAGGCGCTGCAACAAAAGCTGGGTTTAGGTAGCTAATCGCCTAATCAAATCAATCTTTACATTAGGGAGTCAGTGACTCCCTTTTCCCTTTTTTAGAGATACACATGAACAACGACGATATTCTTGACGCACTGGCCGATGAATTAGACTTAGATCTGCTTGGTGAGCTGTTTGCTGAGCAACCAGAAACACACACTGAGATCCCCCGTCATTCAGATAATTTCGGTAGTTTATCCTTTCAGCAGCAGCGACTGTGGTTGCAACAACAGCTGACCCCAGAGTCCATTTCGTATAACGTACCTCGTGCTTACTACATTGAAACTGCGTTAGATTTAGCAAAGCTGCAACAGGCATTAAACACCCTGGTAAATAGCCATCAGGCACTTGCGACACGCTTTAGTGATGACAATACACCGATACAGCACCTAGTTGATAATGCGCAAGTGCCTTTGTCACAATTGGCCCTACCTGAGTCGCAGCAGGACTGGCCTGCAATTGAAGTATTATCGTCAGAAGTGGTGACTGGCTGGTTTGCCAAACCATTTGATTTATCCGTTGCCCCTTTGTTTCGTGCTGCATGGATTGATTATGGTAAAGGGGGAATTTTACTCCTAGATAACCACCATATTGCCAGTGATGGATGGTCGGCAAATCTTATTTTACGTGATTTAGCGCGTGCTTATTTTGGCGAGCAAATTGTACCGACGAGACTGCGTTATTTGGATTACGCCCAGTGGCAGCGCGATGCGCTTGAGTCTGAAATGGGTCAACAAGCGTGTGATTATTGGCGCAACTATGTCGATTTTGTACCTCAGCAATTAAATGTTCCCAAAGCGCATAGTAGCGAAGCTAGTCGTTATGCGCGTCTGGCAAAAACACACCTATCAGCGCAATTGACCCAAGGGTTGCGTAGTCTGTGCCAGCACTACAATTTAACCCTGTCATCCTTGACCATGGCGCTTTATCAAGTTGTCTTGTCGCGCTTTAGTGATGCACAGCAATTTTTATTAGGGGTTCCTACAGCAGCGAGGAATCACCCAGATATTAGCGACATAGTCGGGTTTTTTGTTAACACTCAGCTGTATAAAAATGAGGCGCAACCTGCGCGCTCACTGATTGATGTTGCGCGCGCCGTCCAGCAGCATACGCTGGCTGTAATTGAGCATCAATTGATCCCCTACGAGTGGTTGGCGAGAGAGTTAGACTGGCAGCAAACGGGCGAACAAAGTCACTTTCAAGCCATGTATAACTTTTCTGAGTATCAGCCCAGCAATGATGGTCCGATGCCATTGCCACTCACGCCAATTGTTGTCGATCAGTTTGAAGCTAAGTTTCCGCTATCCCTCGAAGTTGTTGAGCTCGCAGACACCTTATTGATCCAATTTGAAGGGGAGCCAAAGCACTATGATGAAGAGGTCTTAACACGCCTGTTAGAGAGTTTCTTAACGTTGACCAAACAGCTGGTTGCTGCCCCAGAGCAAGCCCTTGGTAACGTATCTTTGGCAGTGCAACAACCTCAGGCATCGAAGCAACAGGTTACGCCAATAAGTGGCTATCTATCTGTTCTAACCGAGGCGTTTTCGTCGCATCCTGAGCGCATTGCTGCGACTGATGTACAAGGCCGCGAGCTGAGCTATGGGGCGCTTGACAAGCGCAGTGCTCAGCTGGCCAATTTTCTATTCGCTGAGGGGTTGCAAGCTGAGCAAACTGTGGCATTGATGTTTGAACGTGGCTTAGACATGTTGGTTGCCATGTTGGCGGTGATGCGTGCCGGTGGCACCTATGTCCCAGTGGACCCCAAACTCCCACAATCGCGCATTGATTATATTTTACAGCACAGTGAAACTCAGTGGGTTCTGCACAACACCGAGGTGCTTTTACCTGGCGATATCCGCGGTATTGATATAACCCAGTTATCCCTTGATCGCCAGATGGATAGTGCGCCGAGCAGGGAGATTCACCCGGCCCAGTTAGCCTATGTGATATACACATCGGGTTCAACAGGTAAACCAAAAGGGGTGGCAGTCAGCCATCACAATCTCGATAATTTTTTAGCTGCTATGCAGGAAAAGTTTGCACTACAAAGCGCTGACACTGTCTTGGCACTTACCTCATTGTCATTTGATATTTCAGGTCTTGAATTGCACCTGCCGTTGTACGCTGGTGCACAGGTATGTATTGTACAGCAACAAAGTGAATTGAATGAATCCATTTTAAATGAGGTTTCTGTCATTCAGGCAACCCCTGCAGGGTGGCGCGCGCTGCTGGCCGATAACCTGTTAAAGCGCCCTGTGTTAGGACTGTGCGGTGGAGAAGCCTTGCCTGCCGAGCTTGCCCAAACACTGCTTGAACACCAAGTGACATTGTGGAACATGTACGGGCCAACGGAGACCACCATTTGGTCATCATGCCAACGGGTTGAAAAGGCGAAAATTCATCTCGGTGATACAGTCCGCGCAACGCAGTTTTATGTTTTAGATGATGCGTTAAACCCTGTGCCAAATGAAGTAGCAGGTGAGTTGTATATTGCAGGAGAAGGCTTGGCCCGAGGATATTTAAATCGCCCAGAGCTGAGTGCCGAGCGTTTTGTCGCCAACCCATTTTGCCAGCAAGGCAGCCGACTTTATCGCACAGGTGATTTGGTCAAGTACAATCAATCAGGCCTGCTGGAATATTTAGGGCGTACCGACCATCAGGTGAAAATTCGTGGATTCAGGATCGAGTTGGGTGAAATAGAAGCGCACCTATATCAACAGTCAGGTGTTGAGGAAGCCGTTGTGATAGCCGAGGAGTTACCCACAGGAACTCGCTTGGTGGCATACGTTGCTGGTAATAACTTGGAAGGCGCGGCTTTACAGTCTTTGCTACTGCAAGGCTTACCAAATTATATGGTACCCAGTGTAATTGTAGTGCTCGACACATTACCCCTGAACAATTCCGGAAAGATTGACCGTCACGCGTTACCCAAAGTACAAGACAATCAGCGTGGCGAATTTGTTGCCCCGGCTAGTCAGCTAGAGCAACAGCTCGCGGATATTTGGCAATCTGTGCTTAAGTATTCGCCCATAGGCCGCGGTGATGATTTCTTCACGCTTGGCGGAGATTCTATTGTCGCGTTGCAATTGGCCAGTCGTATCAGTGAAGCACTGCAACTTAATTGCTCCGTTAAAGATATTTTTGATGCGCCTAATGTCGAGGCGCTCGCAGTATTATTGAATACAGCTTCTAAGACGCAGTTACCAGAGCTTATTAAGGTCTCTGCGCAATCAAATTATGATTTGGCCCCAGCGCAGATGAGTTTGTGGCTGTCGGACCAAATGGTGGCAGAGCAGGACAAACATGCTTTTAATATTTCCGGGGCCGTGACATTACGTGGCGCTTTGAATATTGACCTGTTGCAACGTGCATTTGAGTTAGTAATAGCGAGACATGCCTCATTGCGGATGCGTTTTGTTGAGCAATTGGGCGAAGCTAGCATGGTTGTGGACGAGCATGCGGCATTTACGCTTATCAGCCACAACCTCTCGGATCTCTCGCAGCAGCAGCGCATTGTACAAAGCCAGTCGTTGCAACGTGCCTTTGAAAATCAAGCATTTGATTTAGCCTCCGCGCCGCTATTACGTGCCATGCTGGTGCAGCAGCAAGACGGAGAGTATCAGCTTTCGGTCAGTATGCACCACATCATTTCAGATGGTTGGTCGACAGGAGTGTTGATTGGTGATCTAGGTAAAGCTTACCAAGCACTGGTTACCCAGCAATCACCACATTGGCAGCCATTGAATATCGATTATGTAGATTATGCTCAGTGGCAACATGCGCTGCAAAGCGGTGAAGCAGGACAGCAGCTGCGCGATTATTGGCGCGAACACTTAGACGATGCCCCGGCAAATAGTGCATTACCGAATCATTACCCGCGCCCAGTACAATTAAACAATGAAGGCGGATTGGTGGTTGGTTCATTTGATGCAGATCAAACCAAACGCTTAAAAGCATTTGCGAGCGAGCAGCGCATATCCCTGAATGCGTTGTTGTTATCTGGTTATTTCTTATTCTTACACGCCATCAATGACAAGCCTGATGTGATTGTCGGCAGTGACTTTGCCGGTCGTGAAAACCCAGCTTTGGAAGCTTTAATTGGCTTTTTTGTACGTGTTTTGCCACAGCGTAGTATGTTGAATGAGGAATCTTTAGTTATTGATTTTATTAAGCAAACTCAGGGCGTTTCGCTTCAGGTTATGGCTCATCAAGCACTGGGCTTGGAGTCTCTGACCGAGCTGATTGACACCCCGAGGGTGAATAATATTCAGCCATTGGTACAACAGTTATTTGTGATGCAAAACACGCCGCAACAACAGTGGCCGATGACTGAGATCAGCCTTGAACCCTTGGATAGTTTAAGTGCGATCAGCAGTAAATTTGACAGTGCGCTCTTCGTCATTGAGGCGGATGAGTTGCAATGCCAGTGGGTATTTAGAAAACAGCTTTATAACCCAGAGATTATGCAGCAATGGTTGGGGCGTTGGCAGCAATGCGTGTTGCAACTCATAGAGATGAGCGAACAGCCTGTTCGCAATGTAATTTCGCCAATGATTCAGGAATTTAAAACTATGCAAAAAGCCGCCCGAGGAAATTCATTTTCAGGATTAAAAAAAGGTCTTAAAAAACGTGCAAAGGCACCTGCTGCACCAATAAAAACGTATTTTTTACCAGAGACCGAACAGTTTCCAATTCTCGTAGAGCCGACGTCCCCCGATCTTGACCCAATTAATTGGGCAAGCAATAACCGTGATGTGATTGACGGCTATTTACAGCAGTACGGTGGGATAATTTTTAGGAACTTTGCTTTGCAATCACCGCAAGAGTTTGAGTCTTTCGCCGACGCAATTCAACCGGGCTTGTATGGTCAATATGGTGATTTGCCGAAAAAAGAAGGCGGTAAAAAGACCTATAAGTCGACGCCGTACCCAGAGCGTCAAATGATCCTTTACCACAACGAAAGTTCTCATTTAGGCAAGTGGCCTCGTAAACAGTGGTTCTATTGTGAACTGCCTTCAAAAGTGGGTGGCGCCACGCCGATTGTAGATTGTCGTCGTATGCTCAAAGAGCTGCCTGAAGCACTGGTAGCCAAAATCAAAGAAAAAGAGCTGTTATACGTACGTAACTTTATTCCAAACCTCGATGTCGCTTGGCAAGACTTCTATAAAACCGATGACAAGGCGGAAGTAGAGGCGCGCTTGACGGCGAGTAATACCGAGTTTCGCTGGTTAGACAATGGCGGTTTGCAAACCCGTACTAAAACACATGGGGTGATCAAACACCATTTGAGCGGCGAGGAGTCGTTCTTCAATCAAGTTCAACTTCACCATGAGTCGTGTTTAGAAGAAAGTGTGCGCAGTGATCTGATTGAGATGGTTGGTCATGAGTATTTGCCGCGCAACGTTTTCTTTGGTGATGGCACGCCGATTAGTTACGAAGAAATGACAATTATTGGTGAAGCTTATGAGCGCTGTGCGGTGAGGTTTGACTGGCAAAAAGGTGACGTAGTGATGCTGGACAACATGCTCGCTGCCCACGCACGTGATCCGTATGAAGAGCCGCGTAAAATCGTGGTTGCAATGGGGGATATGGTATCTCAGCAGCAACTTACTGAAGCCAACGCAGAGCAAGCCAAAGCGGAGCAGGAGTGTTTGGCATGATCGCTGACTATATTGAAGAATATCAGCAAGGAGTTGTACTGACGGCGAATCAGCAGTGTTTCACTGCTGATGCCGCGCAAACAGTCCCACTTGTCCAGTTGCTGGTGCCTTGCTCGGCGAGCTTGCAAAGTATACAAGGCCATTGTGAGGCGTTGATTCAATCACATATTAGTTTGGCGTCTAATTATCAGCAAGTAGCAGGTTTTAAAGGCTTAAGAGCACTGCCCAGCGAAAGTGCAAAAATAGTTGTTGATAGCATTGAATGGCGCCAAGCAGGCGTGCCAAGCCTAGCGCAGTTGGCGCTGTCGTCTCCGGTGGATATAGCACCACAGAGTGGTCGCAATTTACAATTGACTTTGGTGCAAACAAACGAACAGAATTTCATTGCACTTCGTGGCTTTGCTGGGGCGGTGGACTTAGCTTCACTAGAGATCATTGCCGGGATTGTCAACGGTCAACCAGATGATGAAGAAGCGCTTCAATTCCCTGACTTTGTTGCTTGGCAACAAGAAATGCAGAGTGAGGACGAAGGTTTAGCGGGGCAGGCATTTTGGCAAAATTACCTAGCTGGTGATTTACCGTCTGCGCTTCAATTACCTTATACAATGGGCTCTGTCAGTGAAGCACAGCGCAGCTACACGCCAGTGCAGTATGCGGTTAATAGCAGTGTGTGGCAGGGTATCAGTAACTATGCGACGACACTGGGCGTATCAAGTCAGCATATTGCACAATATGCTTGGTGGTGGTTGATGGCGCGTTTGGCAACAACTCCGCGTTTTTTAACGGCTTTGCATTACGATCCACGCCAAGAAGATGAAGCATTTGAAGGGGCGATTGGTCGCTACGCAAAAGCGTTGCCCTTGATTGTTGAGTATCAACCAGAGCAATCTCTTGAAAGTTGGTTGTCCGCGCTAAACGAGCAATGTGAAAATCATCGCCACTATGCATTGAGTATTTCAGAAGCGCAGTTAAAAACGGCGAGACATGCCACTGACTATGTATTTTCACAGCAAGCACATCAACCTGATTGGCAAACAAGCCTGTGCCATGATTTAAACATGGCCATTGCGGCCAATGGTGTGCTGACGCTAAATTACTGCCAAAATAGCTATTCTGCCGCGGCGGTAGCGAGTTTGTTGGCGCAGCTTGAGCATGTTCTCAGTGTTATCGCCTCGGGTGATGTCCATCAAAACTGTGCACAAATCAGCATACTGAGTGAGGCTCACTCAGCACAATTGCTTGCGATCAACGGCTTGGGGGCGCTACCTTCAGTAGAGACGGTTGTGCAGCGTGTACATGATTTTGCTAAGTCTCAACCCCAAGAAATTGCACTGATAGATGACACCGGATCACTTAGCTATGGAGAACTTTGGCAACAGGCTGAGTCAGTAGCAAAAGGTTTATGTCAAAGCCAAACGCAGCTTGAGCAGCCAGTATTGCTACTTTTGCCACGCAGCACCGACCTGATTGTAGCAATGCTTGCGAGCATGCGCGCGGGCTTTGGCTTTGTGCCCCTCGACCCGAGTTGGCCACAAGCACGTATCGATAAAGTACTGGCGCAGTTTGACAATGCTGTGGTGATTAGCGCATCGTCTGAGCAGGGTATACGCTTGGACTCACTTAAGGTGAATAAAGAGGTCGCATTGCCAACCTTGGATGATGTGGCAAATAAACTGGCCTATACCATCTTTACCTCTGGCTCAACAGGGACCCCAAAAGGTGTGTGTATTGGTCAGCAGCAGTTGAGTGCTTATTGTTATGGTTCTAGCGAGGCACTAGGTCTAGCTGAGCAGCAAAACTTTGCACTGACGGCAACTGTGGCCGCTGATTTGGGTTATACCTGCCTATTTAATGCGCTGTATTTAGGTAAAAAGCTGTGTATCGCAAATGAGCAGCAAAGCATGGATAGCGCAGCATTCAGTGCGTTTTTACAACAGCACCAAGTCGACTGTATTAAAATTGTTCCATCGCATTTGCAGGCGCTGTGTGACTTGAAAGCACTGCCTTATTTCCCACAAAAAATCATCTTAGGGGGAGAGGCTTGTCCCAATACTTTCCTGCGTTCGATACAGCAATGGGCTCCTGAGGTGGAAGTATACAACCACTACGGACCAAGCGAAGCGACTATAGGGGTTATGAGTCATCGTTATCAAGCTGGAGACGGTGGTGTGGCAAAACTGAGCAAGGTGTTTGCAGGCACGCAAACCTATGTTTTGAATAGCGCAGGTCAGCTATGTAGTTATGGTGAAGTGGGCGAGCTGTATATTGCCGGTGCACAACTCAGTGAAGGTTACCTTGGTCAGCCAACACATACAGCATTTTCAAGCCATGAGGAATTTAACCAACGTGTTTATGCAACTGGCGATTTAGCACGTTATATGCCCGACAATTCAATCATGATCCTAGGCCGAAAAGACGATCAAGTAAAAGTCCGAGGATTTAGAATTGAGTTAGGGGAAGTGGCCAATAGCATTGAACAGGTCGATGGTATTGAACATTGCCTAGTGATTGCAGACAAGGTCGATACCCAGGTAACTTTACATGCTTATATCGTTGCCAATCAGTATGCAGAGGGCGCGTTAGACAGTGATGCGACCGCGGCGCTACAAATACAATTGTCGCACAGTTTGCCTGAAGCCATGGTGCCATCGGCGTTTATGGTGCTGGCTCAGTGGCCGCGTCTAGGTAATGGCAAGGTAGATCGCAAAGCACTGCCTTCTTTTGAAACTCAGACAACTGTTTACGAAGCACCGCAGGGCGCGTTAGAAACACGTTTGGCGGCAATGTTTGGCGAAGTGCTCGAGCTTGATAAAGTGAGTCGCAATGTGTCTTTCTTCCAGTTGGGTGGCCATTCAATTTCGGCAATTAAATTGGTAAAGCGCTGGGCTGACAGAGAAGATGCTGAGTTACATTTTGACTTAGGCGCGCTCTTCCAAGCGCCTAGTGTAGCCCAATTGGCAGAGGTGCTAAGCGGTGGTGAAGCGCAAGCGATTACGGTACTCAATAAGCATAAAGCGGGCAACCGTCAGGTGATCTGTTTCCATGATGGACTGGGCTTAACTTTGGCCTATCGTGAGCTGGCGCAACAGCTAGATGAACAGGTGAATTTGTTTGCATTGGTGCCAAACGAAGCGGATCTTGAAGTGACCGATTTTGATCAACTTGCCAAGCGCTATGCGGATAAAATTACCGCGCAGTTTGGCGCTGAACCTGTTGAATTACTTGGTTGGTCTATGGGTGGTTTGCTTGCGGCCAAGGTGGCTGCCATTCTTGAAAAATCATCGTCACAAGTGAACACGTTGTACTTAGCGGATTCATGGATCCCGACAGCGCAACCACGTACATTGACTCAACTGCAAGCAGTCACCGAGTTTTTAACCTTGGTTGTAGATAATGGGGGCAAAGCTTGGTCTGAGCGTGTTGAGACACACTTTACACCTTTATTGGCCGAGTCTATTGTGGATGCGGATACACTCAAAGGATACCTAAGTGCATTTTGGCAATCGCACAGCGAGCAGCTGCCCATGCCTTACAGTGCGATAGATGCAGCGCAGTTGGCCCAGACATTTACGATGAGTGAAAGGTTAAATAGTCAGCGTGAAAATGGCTGTACATTGCCAAGTTTACCAGCCGGGCTTACTACGCATGTGCTTTGGTCTGAAGTGCGCTCAGATAGCGATATTGATTCTTATCGCGCTCATTTGTCTGCACATGGCGCGACCTTCACGGAGCAAAAACTTGCATGTAGTCATCAGCAAGTGGTGAGTCATGCGCAATTGCTAAAAGCTGTGAAGCTGTAACGTTTGAGTTAGGGCCGCTGTCAGGCCTAAAGCGATCTGTTTAGGGGCGTTGGGAAACTAACGCCCCATTTTCCGTTGTTTGTCGTAATTATTTAAATTTCTCTCAACTTCTTTCGTCGTTGCCAAAGTGGTGCATTTTTGGCGGCTTTTTATTTTGTTTTAGGGCGTGGCCGCAAAATAAACAGGAAGGAGTTTATGGATAAAAAAATCCTGACCAGATTAACCAAACAGCATTCAGTTTTAGGCGCAGTCAGTGCCTGCATTCTTACCATTGTTTTCGTTTGTGGCAGTCTGTTATTTTTTCGCGGTCAATTACTCAATTGGCAGTTTGCATGGCAACAAGATAGTCAATTAGAGCGCTCGATGTCTTGGCAAACTGCGGTAACAGATCTGACAGAAAAAGTTCCTGATTTTGTTAATCAACGTATTACCTTAACGACAGATCCTGATCACAATCACCTGTTTCAAATCTATGTCGGCCACGATGACCGCTTGTTATACAACAATCAGACACAACAATTATTTGGCCAAGATACGGCACAGCAGGCTGCATCTGATTTTCTGTACTTCTGGCACATCAATTTTACCACGCATATTGGCACAGATATCATCGCGATAGCTTGCATTTTATTGATGATGGTGACCATCAGCGGCATTTGGATCCGTTGGAAAGATTTGGTAAAAAAATTCCACCAATATCGTGCCAAAGGCAAGTCTCGTGATGTATTCAAAGACAGCCATGTATTGCTGGGGCTGGGTGTTTTGTTGTTTATGCTGATGTATGGTTGGAGCAGCGCTTACTTTAATGTCGGGTACGAAATCAATGAGCCTGTGTACCACAAATACGCAGATAAAAGTGGCAAGAGCTATTTTGAGGAACTTGGTTTTCCGCGCAAGCCCGAGAATTATGATATGGAAGCGGTGTTAACAGCTGAGCGGCTGAATCAAGTGATCACTGATTTTCAACAAGCCTACCCAACAATGCGTATCGCGCGATTTGATATTTATCCGAGACCTTGGAAACGATTGAGAGTCTCAGGTGAATCTGACCGTAGTTTTGAGTTTGTCACGGCATTTTATGATGTGCATGGCAACTTGTTATATGAGCCAAAACGCAAGCCGATTAATGATGTATACAACATCATGATCCAGCTGCACGAAGGTCATTTACTCGGCAAGTCGTCACATCTACTGTATTTTGTTTTGTCTATGATGGCCATCGCCGCAATGTTAATCGGCAACTTATACTGGCTAGCTATTCGAGAACCAAAGCGTGCAGGGCAGGCACTGTTTAAACTGCAACGCGCATGTTTAGAGGCAAGTACGTGCGGTGCACTGCTGAGTGTTGCATTGCTATTGGTATGTACACGGTTATTCAGTCAAGGTGAGCCTTTGACGATGCTGACCAATCAATTGATAGTGGTTGGCGGTTTGCTGTGTTGTGGATTGCTGACTTGTTACTTTAAACAGGTGAAAGAATCAGCCCACGCGATACTACAAGGGGCCGGTGTGCTGTTTTTATTGCTGCCGTGTATAGATGTGATCCGATTGGTGCTTGGCCATGAGCTCTATAGCTTTGTCGCTCGGGACCTTATCACGGTGCACATTGCTTTTGTCGCTCTTGCTGGTTTGAGCTTTGGCATGGCAACGGTTGTGGTAAGAGTGACCGACAAAGTGAAAAAACGCACAATTGAATTGGAGCCAGTAAATGATCGCCTTGCTTAGTTTTACCCTGATAGGGTTTGCGTTATTTGCCCATTCTAAATATTGGCCGTTTGGCAAAGTAGAGGGTCTAGCCCGATTGTTTAATGTTATCTCGGCAAAACAGATTCTGCTGTCGAGTATCCTCGCATTGAGCGTTTTGTATTACTTTCAGATGGGCTTGATAGCTGCGGTGTTTTTAGTGTTGTTCGCTGTGAGCATTGGTTTGCCCCTAGTGGTGATGATGGGCCATCACCGAGGCACAGCACCCGTATTGATCTTGTTGACTTTGGCTGCGGTTGGAGGGGTATTGTAATGCGGGTTATCAACTTCGGGGTGATCCTTGGCTTTGTGGTGGGCTTTTTGTTAGTGCGTGGCGGCATTTGGTTAAGCTTGGATCTGTTTGGCTTTGACTTTCATGGCGTATTAACCGTCTCCGAGTTACTCAGTATCTTGGTAATCGCGGGCGTCGCTTTTCACTTCACCATGCTTGGCGATTATAAATCTCAAATGATTCTAGCAGCAAAGTATTTAGCGCCGATGGCGGCGTTGTTTATTTTGTTATTTGGTATAAATCAACTTTCGTAAACCTGTTAAATATCAGTAATATGAATATAGTCATAAATATTTTTTATGGGTAAATTATTGATATTGTTGTAGTTATTTTTACAGTGGTATTTTTGTCTCTGCAAAAGATACTAAGACGCTAAATTTTTAAAGTATTGCTTCGTCTGCCCTTGAGTAAATCAGAATTTTTATCTCGACTAGGATAAGGGAGTCAAGCGGCGTATGAAGCAATATTCTGCGATTGCAAAAGCGGTGTGTATTGGACTACTTGCAAGTAGTTCTTCAGTAGTTTTAGCGGACGATGCTAAAGTAAATATGGAACATATTGAGGTGGTAGGTAAACACCATAGAGATGTAGGCGCAACAGGGTTGCCGCTTGCGATTGGTGATACGCCACAATCTATTTCTATCGTCGACAGTGAATTCATGGATTTCCATGATGTTAATTCAGCGGGTGAAGCGCTAGTACACAGCGCAGGTGTTTACTCTGAGACATCTCTAGGCAATCGCGAACGTTTTGTTTTTTCTCGCGGCTTTGAAATGAACCGTTTCTTAATTGACGGTATGGGCGCAGCAGGCCGTCCTAGCCAAACCACATTATTAGACACGAGCATGTTTGAAAGTGTTGAAGTGATCCGTGGTTCGACGGGTATGCTGCAAGAGGTTGGTCAGCCTTCAGGAACCGTAAACCTAGTGCAAAAACGTGCATACAATGGCACAGGTGGCGCGGTATCAGCGGAAGTGGGTTCGTGGAACAGACTTCGCGCGGAAGCAGACTTCAATACCACACTCAATGACAGCGGTACGATGCGAGCGCGTTTCGTTACAGCGGTAGAAGATGCGGATTCATTTGTAGACCGTGCAAATACCGATCGCACCATGTTCTATACAACGTTTTCTGCAGATATCACTGATGCACTGCAGGTGTCTTTATTTGCCAGTTACCAAGATGACGGCCAAGGCGCGCTTTCTGACGGCCTACCGTATCAATTTACAACAGGTGAGCGTGTAGACATAGGCATTGAAGCAAATATCTACCCAGATTGGGCAACGCAAGATACCCAGCAAGATAGCCTATTGGGTGAAGCTCGTTATCAAATTAATGATGATTGGAATGTGGTGGCAAGGTTCCACACTTCGAACCTAGATGATGATAAAGTCTACGCTGGCCTGTGGTGGCATGTGGAACCAAATGGTGATTACGCACTATTTGCCAATGAAAAGCACGTAGAATATCAATCAGATCGTGCAGAAATTGGCGTGAATGGTCAATTTAGCTTCTTAGGTCGTGAGCACAGTATTAACTTTACGCTGGCAAATAGCGAGTTTGACGAGTATCAGACAACTTACCGACCGCTGGCAAGACCTGCTGGTAATTTAATCGCTGAACACACCGGTGAATCACCGCAAGCAAAACCGGCTAACCCGGGATTTAACTATGATGCTCCAGCTGTGCGCGAAGCGAACATCGAGTCTCAAAGTGCACGTGTTGCCTTCAACTTACAGGTATTAGATAACTTGAATGTGTTGTTAGGTGCGAACCACAAAGACATCACTTCAAGCAGCACAAACCGCAATATTACCAGTGAATTTGATTTTAAAGACACCAGCTTATACTACGGCGGTGTATATAAATTTACTGAACAGTTTTTGATGTACGCAAGTTACACGGATATTTTTGACCAGCGACAAACGTATGATAAATCTGGTAAGTTACTAGATCCGGTATCTGGTGAAAACAAAGAGCTAGGCTTCAGATATTCAAACCAAGATGACTCGCTTAGTGTTGATATTGCTTACTTCCAGATAGATCAGGAAAACTACCCAGTAGAAGCGGGTAAACATGAAGACACATCTTTGATTTACTATGAAGCGCAAAGTGGTATCGAGTCTGAAGGCTATGAAGTTGAAATTTCGGGCTATGTGACTGAGCAGTGGTATGCCGCGGTATCATTTTCAGACATTGACATGACAAACCCAAATTATATTTCAGGTCGTGTTTCACGTGTTGTACCTGACAAAATTGCGAGTTTTAACACTTTCTATGACTTCGAAGATTTCAGGATCGGTGGTTACCTCACTTATACCGGTGAGCGAGAAGGCTTTATTGGGGAGCGTAATGCTGAATACGTACCAGTAGACTCGCATGTATTAGGTGGTTTCTCGGCGCAGTACGAGATTAATGATGACTTAAGTGTGAAGCTAAACATTCACAACTTATTTGATAAAGAATATGACTCTAAAGTGGCGTTTTACACGGTTCGTCCAGGTACACCAAGAAACTATGCACTAGAGTTAAATTATAACTTCTAATTACATGGCATCTGTGCGCTGACATGGGCACAGAGCAATATGTATATTCGCAGCACAAAGCCTCACCCATGTGGGGCTTTTTTGTGGGCGCTTTGCGGGGATCCAGCGCAATAAAGTCAGTTGTGAAATTAAAGAGGAGACGTGACTCGAGTAAGAGGAGATAAAAGCCACCCGCTAAGGGGAGGTGGCTTTGGTTTGTGTGGTCAAAACGTGGCGCCACCATCAATGGTGAGAACTTGCATTGTGGTGTGCGAAGATAAGTTAGAGGCGAGAAATACGACACTGCTGGCGATCTCTTCTGGAGTGGCAATCTTTCTCAGCGGAATACCCAATTTATACTGCTCTGAAAATCCGTCTATCACGCGCTGTGCACCTTGATCATCTTGCCACATGCCTGTTTGCATCGGGGTCAAAGTAGAGCCGGGCGCGATGACGTTACAGCGGATACCGTAATTTGCCCACTCAATTCCTGCGGTAAGCGTAAGCTGCGTTGCAGCAGCTTTAGAAGCGCAGTAGGCGGCCATTTGTTGACGTGGTGTACTGGCTGCATTGGAGCCGACCGTTACTAGGCTGCCGCGACCAACTTGCTTGAAGTGTGCACCGCACTGCTGAATAAATACAAATAGGCTGGCCGCATTGACGTTGTGGCAATGTTGCCACTGCTGGAGGTCGAGTGTATCTAGTTCCCCCATTTCCAATACGCCGGCGACGTAGATTAGGTTATAGGGTGCAAGCCCATGTTGGATCAGCTCGTTCAGTACTGGCATGAGTTGCTCAGGGTGTGATAAATCACACACGACGTGCTTATAGAGCATGCTGGTATCGGTAAATTGGCGGTCAAAGCCAATCACTTTTGCTCCCAAGGCTGCAAATTGTTCTGCGACTGCCAATCCAATGCCTTGCCCTGCACCGGTTACCCAGACGATTTGCTGATCATATTCACGGGATAATGACTGTTGATAATCCATAAATAGCGCCTTATACCGTGTTCTGACAAAGCTGCTCGCAGAGCGATTTTAGAGATAATTTAGGCTGCGTTGCCCACAATTGTGCGGCACTAAAAATGCGCCCTTGAATTGAGTCCACTGCCGCTTTGTCATAACGCGCGGTATTGCTGTCAAAGTCTATGGTAGCGGGCGCATCGCCGAGGAGGTGAATTTGCAACATAATGTCATCGGTGGTGCCTGCGCTTAAAATATGGCTGCGCGTTTCAACCCCTGCATATTTCGGGCTGCTGGCGAAAGGCAATAAGTTAATCGTGGGTCCGATGATCGATAGGGACTTACCTTGCTTCTGACGGTCGCGCTTGAGTGATTCAACCCGATAGCTTTGCACTTGTTTCAATGCTTTGATCTGTTGGTTAATGTGTATAGCCACCGTGCTTAAGTCTGCATCCTCATCCAATTGCAGCGGTAGAGGCAACACATTGCTTTGCACGCAGGGACTGTTTAGTTCAGGCATTGCTTGGCGATTCATCATAACCAATCCGAGCGTCACATGGTATTGCTGATGCTGTGCAACCAAGGTCGCAGCAATGGCGGCGAGTAAAATCTCACTGCTGGTGGTGTGCGTTACTTGGGCGGCAGATTGAATGGTGTGCCATACGGACTGCGAAAAAGTCGTTGTGAGGCGGTGATTTGGCTCAGATACATCGGCTTTGGAAGTGCTGTAGGTGAGGACCTTAGGCATATTGTCAAGCCATTGATTTAATGTGGCTTGAGCTTTTTTCTGCTGTGCAAGGTAGTCGTCGCTCTGGTGCAATTCAAGGAGCTGTTGTTGCTGCGTAAAGCGTAACTTGGGTAAAGCTTTGCCCCTACTTAAAGCGTTGTAACAGCGGTTCAGTGATTGCGAGAACAAACCAAACCCATAACCATCTAATAAAAGGTGATGAGCGACAATGACGAGGTAATCTTGTTCTGGGCCGCGCAGCAGAAACAACTTCATGAGTGCTTCTGTATTGAAATCAAATGGCTTTGCTAAATAGGGTTTGGCAAAGCTTTGTGCAAATGTCAGTACATTTTCAGGATCTTGCTCGAGATCTTGAACAATAATTTTTGCAACAGTGTTGTCGGTATGGAGCTTTGGAGTATAGTTGTCATCGCTGATAAAGCGACAAGCAAGCATATCGCTTGCCTGCCATACGTGCTGCAAAGATTGTTGCAGCCAACTTGCCGAAATTTTACCTTTAAATTCTAGGCATTCGGCAACATTGAATAGCTCACCTCGACCACTGATGGTATGCAGCAACCACATGGCGTGCTGCGAATCAGTTAGTGGCAGAGTCATTAGTCTTCCTTACGCTCTTCAAGTAATTCTACCCATGCTGCAAGCGTCGGGATCTGAGCTAGCTCGATAAAGTTGGTTTCGATCCCTTGCTGTTGCCAGAGGGAGATCAAGTTCATCACTTGGACAGAGTCTAAACCGTAATCGATCAAGCTTTCGTGTTCGTCAAACTCCTCATCTTCACACTCAATCAGTGTCAATATGTGTGCCTTGAGCCCTTCAAAAGAGGTTAAATCTTGAGTTTGTGTGCCGAGGATCTCTGACATTGAAACTACTTTACCACAGCGTTTGGCAACAAAGTTGAGCGCCATCATATGCTCTTCTTTGCTAAAGTCTGCAATGGCATCAGCGACCAAAAATGGCTCTATGTCACGCATAAAGGCATCGACAGCAGTGGTCATCACACCGATATGGCCATAAATCCCAACTATTACCAGCTGATCTCGCTGTTGATCACGAAGCTGCTGCTCAAAATCGCACTTTTGAAATGCACTATAGCGCCACTTAGTTAAAACTACATCTTTGTCAGTTGGCGCCAGAGCGTCAACGATTGGCTGTTGCGCTGGATCTTGTAATCCCGGACCCCACATATCAGAGAGCAGACCGCGTTCATGTTTGCCTTGTTTGATTGGCTGTGCGGTGTAATAAACAGGGATGTTATGCTCATAACAGTAAGCTTTAAGCGCTTGGATATTTTGGATCATTGAGTCGATCAACGGATTATCTTCGCCATAAAAACCAACAAAGTAGTGTTGTACATCGTGGATCAACAAAGCGGCGCGGTTTGAATCAAGCTGCCAATCAACTCGGTTTTCTGGCAGTTCAGCGTCGCGTGGTAACGGATAGTGGTTTAACTTTGGAATGCTCATGGTTTTCTCTGTTATTCGAACGTGGCACGCAAGGCTTTCTTATCGACTTTGCCTACGGCGGTTAACGGTAGTTGGGTTACAAATTTAAATTTATCGGGCACTTTATAGTCGGCAATACCAAGCTGACGTAGGTATTTTCGTAAGATCAGCGTAGTTAGCTTAATATCCTGATCTGCCACGACAAATGCACAGCTCTTTTCACCTAATATGTCATCAGGCATAGAGACGATAGCGACTTGTTGAATGTGTTCGTGGCCAAGTAAATGGTTCTCAACTTCTTCAGCAGCGATCTTCTCACCACCGCGGTTAATTTGATCTTTATCTCGCCCTTCAACGACTAAATGTCCAGAGGGCAATTGCTTAACAATGTCACCTGAGCTGTAAAACCCCGCATCGTCGAATGCAGAGGCGTTGTGAGTTGGTGACTTATAATAACCTCGGAACGTATAGGGACCACGAGTCATTAGGCGGCCTGACTCTCCTTGCGCAACCTCTTGTCCGTGTTCGTCAACAATTTTAATCTCATCAAGTTCGCTGATAGGTCGGCCTTGAGTAGTGAGAATTAGCTCAGGATCATCATTGTAGCGGGTGTAATTTACTAGGCCCTCTGCCATGCCAAAAACTTGCTGTAACTGACAGCCTAAAACCGGTGTTACCTGCTCAGCAACACTGCGGCTGAGCTTCGCACCGCCTACTTGGATCACTTGCAAGCTACTTAGATCATGCTGACTGGCAGGCGCATGTTGTAACCATAATTGCAGTGCTGGCGGCACAAGTGCCGTATGAGTAATGGCATAGTGCTCAATCAGACCAAAACACACCGCAGGGCTGGGGTCACTGGCTAAGATCACACTACCGCCAGCAATAAATACGCCCAGTGCGCCAGGTGAACTCAAAGGGAAGTTATGTGGCGCTGGCAGGGCACACAAGTAGCGTGTATCACCATCGAGTTCACAGATCTCTTTACTTGCAACTACTGAGTAGAGGTAGTCGTTATGCGTACGCGGGATCAGTTTGGGTGTACCTGTGCTGCCGCCTGAAAGTTGAAAAAATGCGACTTCTTCTGGGTTCAGATCTGGCGCTGTGAAAGCGTGTTTATTGAGATAACCCTGTTTTAACTCACTGTTGCCCTTACTGTGATCTGTGATGATATTGTTTAGACAGCCGAAGCGATTAAACAACTCTTGAGTAAACTGTTCGTCGTTAAATAAAGCGTGCGCGGAAGAAACGATCATGGCTTTGGGTTGCAAGATCTCACAGTAACTTTGCAGTTCAGTTCGCTGATGGTTGAATAGTGCACAAACAGGTGCGACGCCCAGCTTTAACAGAGCAAAATAAGTGATATAAAACTCGAGGCAGTTTGGCAATTGCACAATGGCGGTGTCGCCGTGTTGCAGGCCCTGTTGGCTGAGATAACCGGCAAGGTTATCACTATAAGTATTTAGCTCAGCATAGCTCAGCTGACGTTGCCCATCAGCAACGGCAATGCCTTGGCTATTGGTATTGAGTTGCTCAGACAAAATGCTCGTCAGAGGCTTATCTTGCCAATAACCCTTGGCGCGGTATTGTTCGGCCAGCTCAGCTGGCCAAGGAGTATATTCGATACGCATAATGTTACTTATTAAACTGAGTATAAGCTTGCTGGACTGAGAGTGCGTTCAGCATGGTTTTGAGTTTGGCTTCGGTTTCTAACCATTCAGAGCTGGGATCTGAAGCGGCGACGATACCCGCACCGGCAAATAATTTAGCAATGTGTGCTTTGAGTTCTCCACAACGGATCACCACGACCCACTCGCCGTTGCCTTGCTGATCACACCAGCCGATGATCCCAGAAAATAGATCGCGGCCATGGCCTTCGAGATCCAAGATATGTTGATATGCAGGCTTGGTCGGTTTGCCGCATAATGCAGGTGTCGGGTGAAGTTGATTGGCCAATGCCAAAATATGGGTGTTCGGATCTTTCAAGTGGCCTGAGATCACAGTAGACAAATGCCACATGGTGGCAGTATGTAATAGTGATGGCTCAGCAGGAATTGCGAGGTTATCGCATACTGGTTCGAGCAGTTGACGCATATCGTCAATCACTACGGCATGTTCGTATCTGTCTTTTTTTGAACTGAATAATGCCGCACGGTGCTGCGCCTCAACCTTGCTACAGGGATCTCTTGGGATCGACCCTGCTAACGGGTTACTGGTGACTGTTTCACCTTCTTTTCGCAGCAATAATTCGGGGCTAACGCCCATTAACACAGACTCGCTTTCGGTCGGAAATGCGAAGTGATACCCAGACTGACTTTGCGTGAGTAGTTGATTTAGCACATGCTTGCGATTGATTGTGTGTTCAAACTCAAGCTCCACCTGCTTGCTGAGTACGATTTTGTCTAGCAGCGCTTTGTCGAACAGCTCTTTGGCTTGCTGCACTGTATGCTCAAAATGTACTCTGTCTTGTAAGTAGTTAACTGCTTTGAGCGGATTTTCGGTATGGCTTCCCTCTGTGATTTGGGTATTGAGCCACTGACTGAAGACCTTTTTGTCCCACCGAGCGACCTGCTCAGGGATGATAAATTGCGCCATTTCATATTTGCAAAAAGGCAGTACACCAAAGGCGATGGTATTGTCATTTTCTCCTTGGTGATTGCGCAGCTGTGTTTGCAGCTCGCTCACTAGGTAGTCAGTATTGGCAATGGGCAATTTAAACCTGTGTTTGACCCCTTGTCCCAATAAACAGCTGTCACCAGAAACGAAAAGACAATCTTGATCTAATAGAAACTCACCTAAAGACTGAGCCTGAGCTAAGTTAGATATTTCGCCAGCATGCATAATTTAACCTTGTTGCGTTGTCATTTAACTGCTGCCAAATCGTCGGTCAGCCGTGAATGTGTGTTAAAGACGTGTCAATCACGAAAAGATTTAGTGTTCAATGCAGTGATATTTTTTACTTGGTTGCAAAGCTGGATTGTGCGAGATGGTACTTAACCATTCCCGGCTAGACGTCGGTGTTGTGACTCGGCTTAGAAAGAAGCGTACTTCGCATTTTAAATCTCGCTTTTACTGTGAATTTTTTGTGGGCATTCTCGTCCTATAGCTAGTCCTAAATTTGAATTAATAAAAAGAGAAGTAACGTGCTCGCTAATCTAATCCGCGCCACATGGTGGCGATTTCTTGCAACAGCCATCACTAGTACCCTATTTGGCCTAGCCAGTGTGGCGTTAGTTGCACTGATCAATGAAATCATAAACAGCTCGCCAGATGCGCGGTCTGAGCAATTTACTTATTTTGCTGTGTTGGCAGTCTCTGGTGTTATTTTACAGCTCTGTTCAAAAGTTTTTGCTGAACAGCTAACTGAGCAAAGTCAGGCAACCGTGCGTAACCAAGTTGCTGAACATGTGGTTAATGCGGAGTTTGATGATGTCGAAGCTCAGGGGGCTGGCAAAATTAAATCATGTTTAACTGAGCATAGCCTGCGTGTGTCTGAGTTTTTTCAACGTCTGCCGGGGATCTTAACCAATGCAATGATAGTACTTGGCAGCTTTGCATATATGGCTTGGCTGGACTGGCGAGTGTTTATTTTTGCGGTACTGACTTTATTGGTAGGATCTGTAGGGTATAGCTTGGCCAACGCCACGGCATTTAAAAAGGTCACAGAAGCGGCCAAAATTCAAGACTCTTTGTACGATCAATTTGACTCTATATACGATGGTGCTAAAGAACTGAAACTACATAAATCCAAGCGCCGTATTTTTGTTGAGCAAGTCATTGGCGACACGATTACATTGCTGCGTACCCGTCGCGTGCAAGGTGCAACCATTTATCACTATGCCGCCTCTTGGGGTGGTTTTAGTATTTTTGCCTTCATTGGTGGCGCACTGTATTTCCTGTCCGGCCAAGGTACAGACACAACTAAAGTGATGTCGGGTTTTGCGCTGTTATTTTTATATATGCTTACACCACTTGAGGTGATGTTAGCTGCTATTCCAAAAGCTGCAGCAGCAAAGGCATCTGCCAACACGATTACTGAGATGACCTCACAAATGCGTTTGATAGCTCAGCAATCACAGACACAAAGAACAAAATTTGACCGTATTGAGCTCAAGGCGCTGAGTCATGGTTATTATCATGAACAAAGTGACGAAGTATTTGCGCTTACCCCCATTGATTTAACCCTTAATCAGGGCGAGATCATTTACCTAGTTGGTGGTAATGGTAGCGGAAAAACCACATTTGCTAAGCTGTTGTGTGGATTATATCCAGCTAAAGAAGGTGACTTATATGTTGATGGTGAACACATTACAGCGGCACATCTAGACAGTTATCGTCAGTTATTCAGCGCTGTGTTCAGTGATTTCCATCTCTTTGATAGGTTGCTCGATTGTCAAGATAAAGTGTTACAGGAAAAAGGCAATGCGTTGATCAAAAAACTCAATTTGCATCACAAAGTGGCGATTAAAGATGGTGCGTTTACTACTCAAAAGCTGTCTCAAGGACAGCGCAAACGCTTGGCATTGGTGGTGACTTATCTAGAGGATAGACCGTTTTACATCTTTGATGAATGGGCTGCAGATCAAGATCCAGTATTTAAAGATGTCTTTTACACTGAGCTGTTGCCGGAGCTGAGTGCGAAGGGCAAAACCGTATTTGTTATCACCCATGATGACAAATACTTCCATCTGGCGGATCGTTTACTACGAATGGAAAATGGCTGTTTAACCGAAAGTCAAAATGGCCTCGCAAACCAACTCGCCATCTAATTATTCTATCTACTTCAACAATATTATCGTAGGTGCCGTTCGCGACTGCGATAATATTGTTGCTATCAAAAACAAATCTCATTTATTGCACAGAATAATGACTTAGTAAGTCAGTATATTTGACTCCCAAAGTCATACTTTTGCTTTTTTATACTAATTATTGTGACATTTATTTCCCAATTACCCATTTATTAGATTAAAAATTAATGATCCGCTAACTTCACTCTTTCTTAATTATACGATTAAAAGGTATAATGATAATGATTATCATTGTTTATGTTTTTTAGGAGGGTGTTTTGTCATCATCATTAGGTCGATTAGTTGGTTTGTCTCCGTTGTATTGCGGTATTGCATTGGCTTTAGGCGCGCACAGTGGCGCGACATTGGCTGATGAACAAGAATTAGAAAAAATCGTGGTTACAGGTCAAAAAATAGATCGTAGCTTGCAAGAGACGCCAACTAGTGTTGCGGTACTCACAGCGGCTAAGATGGAAAAGGAAAATATCCAAGACTTTTATGACATTACCATGCGAACTCCTAATGTGAGCGGCGATCCAAGCACAGGTTACCGTATTCGTGGTATTGATTCGTACACAATTACGGGTGGCGGTAACGGTGGCCTTGCGCGTATCTATGTGGATGGTGCGGCATTATCTGAAGATATGACAGCTGCGGGGGCTTTTTCTACTTGGGACTTGCAACAAGTCGAGGTTTTACGAGGGCCGCAGTCGACACTGCAAGGTCGCAGTGCATTGGCAGGTGCCGTTGTAGTTAAAACCCGTGACGCTGAACATACAGCATCAGGAAAAGCGCGTGTTATTTATGGCCAAAACGGTCAACAACAAGCTGCGGTCGCTTTTGGTGGCAGCCTAATTGAAGACGAATTGGCATTTCGTGTTGCCGCTGAACATAAACAACGCGATGGTGATATATACAACCCGTTGTTAAATAAAACCATGGATGACAAAGAAAGTGATATGGTACGTGTTAACCTAGCATATACACCTTCTGCGATGAAAGCGCTCACAGCACGCCTGAGTTATTCTAATTTTAGCAGCGAAAATGGCACCTTGTTTCAATCGAATGTGTCGCCAGATGCAAAATACCCGATCAATGATTTATATGAGCAAAGGTATCTTTTTATTAATACCGACGCATATACGGAAAACGATGCTCAGCGCTGGGTGATGAATCTAGATTATGACCTGTCTGCACAGTGGTTGGTGTCATATACCGGTTCATATAGCGACAGTGAATATATTCGTTTAAATGACAGTGATTTTGGTATTGCTAAGTCTGATGTTTGGCAGCAAACGAATGATGATAAGCGACGTGGACACGAGGTAAAGTTCACCTATTCTGGCGATAAACTAAGTGGTATTTTTGGTGTCTTTGTTGCCAATGATGACCGCAACATGACAACCGATTCGCAAATTAGCTACGGTTTTGCGGAGACTGGCGTAAAAGATCAGCTCGTTGCGCAGTTTACTAAATTGGGCTTACCGGCTGAAGCGCTGGCTAATCAGGTCATTGGTATTTATCAAGCTGTAGGTGCAGATCCTGTGCTGGTCAATGGCGCGACGAACCCAATCGAAGAAGTCGAAAACCGAGCTGTTTTTGCTGATTTCGTATATCAAATCAACGACCAGTGGTCAGTGTTTGGCGGTGCGCGTTGGGACAAAGAAACTCGCGCTAACTCATCGGTTGCGAGCCAAAAAATTGCACCAGAAACCGTGTTGCCTAATCCGCAAAACTTTGCACAAAACCCGCAAATGGCACAGTTGATTGGCGGTGTTAATCAGCTTATCGTTGCCAACGCAGAGCGTGCATCTGGCGAGCAGCCTCGCGCTGAAGAGTCATTCACGAGCTTTTTACCTAAGCTTGGTGCGACACATCATATTGATGAAGCCATGTCTGTGAGTTTAAGCTACCAAAAAGGCTACCGCTCGGGTGGTCTAGGCGTCAATACCACCAAAAATAAAATTTATACCTATGATCCTGAATATACTCACAACTACGAATTAAGCTGGCGCAGCACGTGGTTAGATGACACCTTGGTGCTAAATGCCAATGCGTTTTATATTGACTGGCGAGAGCAACAAGTTCGTGTGCAGTTATCTGGCAATTTATTTGACCTAGAAGTGGTCAATGCGGGTAAATCAGAAGTTAAAGGGTTTGAGACCAGTGCAGAGTACGCTTGGTCAGATACGATTCAGCTATCCGCTGGTGTAGGGTATGCAAAAACTGAAATCACAGAATTTGAATTCAATGATTCGAATGTCGTCACTGGTGACGACTTTGTTGGTCGCGCATTTCCAAAAAGCCCTAACTGGACTGCAAACTTAGCGATTGACTATGATTCAGGAACTGGTTGGCTTGCCAACATGAATATGAACTACCAAAGTAGCGCAAAGCAATTTGCAGCCCCGGTTTATCAAAACCTCGATGCCAATGGTCAGCGAGTATTAGATGATCCAGAGATCCCAAGCCGTACTATTGTAAACGCTCGAGTTGGCTATCAACCTGAAAACTGGGGTGTGTTCTTGAGTGTGAACAACTTATTGGACAAAGACTATCTCAATTCAAAAGGCAGCCGTCGTTGGAACTATGTAGAGCTGGGTCAGGAGCGAGAAGTGGCATTGCAGTTAGAATATAGTTTCTAAAGGACGCAATACCACGCAAATAAAAAACGATGCCCTTGGCATCGTTTTTTGTATTTGGAGTTAAGAAGCTTGCTGGTGCACACACTCAGTAAGTACCATTTCATCATTGTATTGGTAATAAACACTTACTTTCGAGCTTTTAGGTAAAGTAGGGTGTAAGTCAGTTGTGAGCGTGAAGTGCAGCTGTTGCGAGTCATGTCCAACTAATTTGGCGGCGTCAAAGCCAAAAAACTTTTGCACTTGTCCATAGAGTGCTTTGTATATGCTTTCTTTTGCTGAGAAAACCAGTGTCAGTGGCCTATGGTGAGACTGCCCAAGGGACTCGAATACGTCGGCTTCATCTTCTCTTAAAATTTGGCTACGCAATTCCAGTTCTTGCCTATCTGACATCATATGTTCTATGTCGATACCCAGACCTAATACGTTTGAATTATCAGTAACCACTGCCATCGCAATACCTTTACTGTGTGTGATAGCGCCCCGAATGCCTTGTGGCCAAATTGGCGCGCGGTCGTCGCCAGTTTGCACTACGTGATGGGGTAATCCTAACTGTTTTATAGCCTGTGCGGCGCAAACGCGACCCGCTAGGTATTCGGCTTTTCGCTTCGCCACTGCACGCTGTAGTTTGCTTGGTAGAGGTTGATTAAAATACGCAAAATCGCTGTCTTGGTATACTTCTGGACTGAATGCCATACTGCGATAGATGTAAGGTAGTTGCGGCTGAAATGGTGACACGGGGGTGATGTGCATATATGACTCCTTGGCTGAACCGCCCTAGTGTGTCCTATCCCTTTTATGGATGCAAGTTAGGTAATTATGTGGCATCCCTAAATTGTTTCTTATTTACTGGTATCTTCAAAGGGTGTACAGGTGGCGTAGTGCAGCGGCACAAATTTATTGGCTTTTGGATAATAGAGTACACAGGTATTTGCGCGCAGCTGTAGTTCAAAGGTACTAATGGGCAGTGCTGATAAGGCAGTATTTGCCATACCGCCACTTGACTGGCCATGCGTTAAAATTAACTGAGGTGATTGAGTAAATACGTTATGTGCAAGGGTCGGGGTTTCCCCCCCTTTTAATGCCACGATAGCTGAACTAATCTCAGCAACAATTGAGGGCGTCACAGTTTGTAGCACAGCGGGTTGGCTCTGCGGTTGACTGTGGCTTTGGCAGGCACTCACAAGGAGTGCCGCTAGGGTGCAAAAGCTTTGCTTAAAGGTCATTTATTTGCCTTGTTTGATTGTGGTATATACAGCACCATGTTTCAAAGGTTGGAAAGGCAAATCGAATGGCGCGGCATTGTTAGTATTCATAAAGGTCTGAGTAGTGCGCGCTTGTCGTGATGCTTCATTGGTTGGGCAGGCGCCAGTAGATATATGGTGCAATGCGCCAGCGAATAGCCCTTCTGTTTTGTCACCTAGCTCCTTAGTGAAATCATCGCTGAGCACACAGCCTGGCACTTTGGCGTCAAGGCCAATCTCGCCAATGATGTTTGCTTGAGGGGTGACGATAAAGCCGTCCTCATAGTCACCAAACCCCTTTTCATTGGCTGATTTGGTTTGAATTGTATAGTACACAGTGCCACAGTTTTGCTCAGGTAAAAAGCCGTACGGTTTCCCGCGTGTATTGCCACCAATCAAGATGACTTCTACGTCTATGCCACGCAATGCATTGATGACGCTTTCACTGGCCGAAGCGGTATCATTGGTGGTCAACATATAGACCCGATTCATTTGTGCAGAGGGCAGTTGATCATTATTGTATTCAAGTGTGGTCCAGTTTATCGACTGATCTACAAATCCGAGCGGCTCGTTTTTACTGCTCTGCTTGTCATTATGTGTTTTAACTGAGTAGGTACGATTGTTAGATTGGCTTCCGGCAATCATATAACTTAGCTGAGATGCTTGGAATACAAGACCACCTCCGTTGTAACGCATATCGAGTACTAGCTCGTCGACGTTGTTCTGGCTAAATTGATTAAATGCCGCAATCAGATCGGCCTGTCCACTGGCGACAAATTGATTAAACTGTACGTAGCCGATCTGCTTGCCTTCAAACTCGAAGACTTGACTATTTTTGACAGGAACAAGGGCCAAGTCTTTTGCGGTCAATGATACGGTCTTTTCTTGTCCATCACGACCCAACAAAGTCAATGTGACGGTTTGATCTTTTTGCGGTATAAAGGCTGCTAGAACTTGGTTGTATTGCGCGATGTCTCGACTATTAAAGGTAGCAAAGTCAATATCACCGACTTTGAGCAATCTGTCGCCTCTTTGCACTCCAGCATCGGCGGCTGGTGTATTGTCATCGATATATCCGACATAGGCCATACGTGTTTGCGGTATAGTCCAGTTGATACCAAAGCTAGCAGACACGCCGTCTTGTGATTCTTTTTTGAAGTCTTCGTAGCTTTCACTGAAGTGAAATTCGTCTTTATCTCGACCACTGGCGGTTGTTTCAAATGTTTTTAACTGGTCAAAATAAGCGGCGACAGTCGCAAACCCATTGGGATCATTGTCGATGATTTCATCGTACCAAAGGTAGGTTTCGTGGCTGAATGAGCGCAACCACATTTTCTCATGCATGGCGGTACCGGCAACATCGGGGTACGCTTTGTTCTCGAATGGATCGATACCACTGCGTGGTGCAGCACAGCGGTTAGCAAACTGAGTCGAAGAATCAAATCTACCGGCTTGCCAGGTTGGCGGTGTTGTATCTGGCACCGCTGGCGTAGTGGGTGTCGGTGTTACATTATTTGCCCCGCCACTGGAGCCACCGCAACCAGCGAGTAAGGTAGTTGTAAATGCCATACCTAGTGCTAGGTATAATTTGTTATTCAATCTCATATTCCATTCCTAAGCATTGCCAGATGATCTTCTTTGAGTAGACCTGTATCAGCGGGTGATGCTTTCAATTGTGCGTCCAAAATCAATACTAGAGTCAAATTATCAATTGCTGATGTAGATTACAATCAAATTAGCGGCTGTTACCATTTTTAATACAGGACATGAAAAAATTAATGGATTAGGCCGTCTTATTGATTTAAATTTGCCCAAACTTGGAACAGCTTTTGCTGTTTTTCAGCGATTTTTAAGCCATATGTTTTTTGCATGTAAAAGTATGCCTCGGCGATTTGTTTCCGTGCGTATACTGGAGGCTCAATAACCCGTTGTTTAAAATCGATTTTGACTGCACATGCACCATGTTTGTATGGCGTGTTTGGCAGCATGCCGAAACGATAGTTACTGCGATCTCCATTTATTTCGCCAATCGCAGGTGCTAGGTTTCGAACATCCGCTTCCATGCGCCTAAATTGGGCACTGACTTTACGGCAATGCGCTCTGCCGCCAGATTGCCAGCATTGTAACTGATGGCCAAACTCCCATGCTGGTACTATGTGCTCCCACTCTATCCGGGTCGCTCGACTATTTGGTTTGCCACTTCGAGTGATGGGTTTTCGCGGTTGATAGCCACATTTAGACGGATCAGGCACTAGCTTTTTCCCCTGCCGAGTGATGTCGCAACCGCAGTAAAGTGTTTTAGCGGATCCGCTGAGTTGTTGAGATAAGTGCTTTTTTGCCTGATAAAAACTCGTAAATGGCTGCGCGTTTGCGAACCAGCTAAAAAACACGGAAAACAATAAAATGACAACAGGGACAAAGGGCATGTCTCTCACCTAGGGTGAACATCGAAACTGCCCTCAGATTATCCCATTAATGTGATTAATAACAGCTTATTTAAACTGGGTACGTCGGCGTCGCCACGGCGGAGACTGAAATAAAAGTATGATGCCTGATATACAGAATAGAACGCTGGTGGCTGAAAAAGATATCAACAGCGGATTGTTAAAGTCATCTCTTTCATCATAATCCATAATATGTAACATCCAGAAAAAATCAAAAATGCGCCATAGCGTGCTGCGTACTGTGATCACATGACCACTGTCATTCGCTAAATAAACCGTGGTACTCAGGGTATCAGCAAATACGACGCGCCAAATATTTTTTCTATACTGTACTTCTCTGGGTCCCGTTGCCATGAATGTGACGCGGGCAATCTCGCTGTCGCCAAGGTAATGTGCTTTGGCTTGGCGCTCTATTGCAGCTTGAGTTGGTGCTTGAAACCGCTCACCAGTGACGCCGTGAAAATAGACATCGGTATCGCCACTTAATTTGATCAGGGGTGTATTGAGAAAATGTTTGAACTCAATGCTGCGTAGCCCACTCACTTGTTGGGTCAATTGATCCAAACTTGCCGTGTAATGATTTGAATTAAATGGGTTTTCTAATTGTCGGTTCGCAAGGTGTTTACCGTGGACCATTTCTAATGGAATGGCACTCATTACAAGTCCACCGAGCAGCCATGCAAAGAGTTGCAATGCCAGTAAATAACCAAGGTATTTATGTATTTTTCTGGCTGGTTTTAATGCGGTTTTAATCATTGCTCTGTTTTTTAGTCAAAATTGCTGATAGCTTATTGAAATTGGCGTAAAATCCACAGTGACAAATTGTCGCACCCAAAAGTATGACTTTAATTGCGTAAGCTAGTTACGCGGCGTTTTGGTGGTGAACAGTGTATAAACAATTGAGACCTTCGGTCCTATCATAAAGCAAGGTAACGCATTCACAATGTCAGAAATCCAATTTTTAAATGTCGACCTAGAGTTAGAATCCAAACATGATATCTCCGCTTTGGTTGAGGACCTGAGGCGTAATGCGGTTGTACTTCACTATGATAAAGATGATTATCGTGAGCTGGCGCGCATTGAATCGAGTACTGAAGTCAACAGCCCTAACAAAGCCATCAACCACTTATGTGAATTGATTGAGTCCTGCTCTAAGGCTGCACTTAAGCAGTGGTTAGGATGTAAAAAACGTACGTTTGACATTGGTTTTGTCTCAGGTGAAGCACCAAAGTGTTATTCTCAAGCCATTGATGTCGATACTTTATTACGTATATCTGCGATTGGTGCAGGTATAGAGATAACCTTGTATCCAGTGGAAAAATAGGGTTGTAAGAAAAGGGTTATGGTACGTGTAGCCCTTTATCGCCAAGACACGATCTGTTAATACTTTCATGTTTTTTCTGCCTTTTGCTTCCCCTTTGTGCAAGTGACTTTGCCAACTGACCATTTTTGCTTATTTTATAGGCCAATTATTTACATACGTCGTTTTATGCTGTCTATGTTGCAAGCTGGTTAATTATTCAAGAAGAAGAGATTGTTGCGCAAATAGTGATTGTTTTGCAATCTAGAAAACCTCAATATTATTTATATATTTCATTGTGATAGCGAAAATCTGAAATTTTTTATGTTAATTCATTATTAATATCTTGATAAATTTAGTGTGCTGTTTTATCTTGGCTATGCGAATGAACACCGGTTTTATGGTTTTCATGCGTAAACACACGGATTATTTCAAGGATATGTTATGAACAAGTTACTAAAATTGGCGACGCTGACAGCCGCCATTTCACTCTTTAGCGGTCAAGCGAATGCGCAACCGGCAGAAGTAGACGGTAGTTTCAATACTTCACTGCAATCAATAGACAGGTTTAACCCTGCAAGTTTTCAAGTAACAGATATTAAACGCGTGGTTGCAAAAGCAGTTGCGCGTGATATTGCAGTTAATGAGCAAAGTTGGATTAAGCAACTAAACAGTTTTAATAAACTTAATTTAGCGCAAGCTACCTTGTCTTCAGATGCATCCACGCTGGGTGCGCAAGCGAGCCGATTGACACGTCAATTAAAAGGGCTAACAGAGCACAGCCAACAAGTCTATCAATTGCGTTTGGCCGACAGCTCAATGCTGGCCGCGTGGCAGCAAGGAGAGTCTCCATTGGTCGCATTTGCGCCAAAAGGGGAAGATACAGAATGGTTACATGTTGAGGCATTTGATCAATATGGTGAAGTGCACTTACTTGATGCACAGCAGATGCCCAAGCGCCCGGTATTAATCGTTGAATTAGATAAACAGATAGTGCATCGCGAAGGAATTGCCGTGATGCAAAAAACTTTTCGACAGCACAGCGCATTGGCTTTGACGAAGACTGATAACACATGGTCTACCATAGCTGAAACTCCTGCGAGTGCGGCTATTTCGACATCGGTGATTAATCGGATCCGGTTGAGTGATGACAAAGAGCCTTGGATCTCTGGGGCAGCTGAAGTCTATGCGGTTGTAAATGGGGTTAATCCGAGTCGAGATGAGCCAGCACTCGATGTGGTTGACCTGCCTTATTTAGATCATGATGGGCAAGACTATACACCTAACCAAATCCTAATTCATTGGGAGCGCTATCGCTGGCAAGCGGCCGATGTTTTATTTATGGAACATGATGACAATACTAACTATCAAGAGCTTGCATCAACCTTTTTAAGCATCGTCACACAGGCAATGAGATTAATTCCAGATCCCAACGTTCAGGGTTATGCCATCATTCCTCAGTTGACCAATGAATTGATAAAAGCGATGCCAAGCCATTGGTTTAGCAATGATGATGACTATGTAGATGTGTTTTATACACTGTTTGAAAATCGCAGGTACACAGACTTAATGGGTGCCAGTAACAACGCCAAAATGACTTTATCTCCCTTAACGATAGAGCCTAGGTAAGTGCACTTTTAAATCGCTGCGGTGGTGGAAGATCGAATCGATTTATCAGTTAGGAACACAGTTACCTTACCTACTTTAACACTCACGTAGACTCTGCGCTGAGTATGTTATGCGGCCCAATGGATTGGGCCGCTTTTTTCTATTTAACGACTCTTTAACTACCAAATTTGCTCGACAAACTCAGGGTGATCGACAAACGGGTTGCGATTACCTTGATATTCATAGGCAGCTTGGTTGCGAGCACGTTCAATGGCATCAACAGGGTCTTGTTGATGCCAGCGCTTAAGCATGGCTATTACCCAAGGCTCAAATACCAACCCTGAGGTGCCATTGAGCACATCGCTACCGTAGCTTGATTTGTTGTGCCACCCGGCAATGACATTTTCATACCGTGTTGCCATGTAGAAGTAAATGCGAGCAAAGTCACCTTTAAAGGCATCGATGGGTTCGAATACGGTACCGTTATAGTTAATCCCGGATGCACTGCCTAACTTACTGCCATTTGAAGAAGTGTAACTGGCGCTGCCAACTTCACCAAAGGGGAAGCTATTGCGTTTAGCATTAACAAAACCATCTGAGGCAACAATATGGTGTACATCTGAGTTCATTGGCTCGACCTTGCCGCCAAACCAGCTTTTAGGAAATGAATGTTCGCGATTGTAACAATCTCCCTCAGCTCGGTAGCTACCGCATTGACCACTGACTGCAACAAAGTTAATGGTATCTGCGCCACTTGGTTTCTCAGAATAACGATCCAGCACCGAGTTATCTTGCTCGAAATAGCGGTCGCGTTCATGTTGATCAATAAAAGACCACAGCGCCCCATAGCCTTGGTTGTTGTGGTTCTTTATGATTGCATGGAGTTCGGATTTAAGAGCAAGCCCCGTAAGCCCAGCTGCGGTGGCATAGTATCCTGTGGGGTCTTGGCCATTGCCACCATCGTTACCTAAAGTAAATTGTTTTTGCTCTCGAGCGGTGAATTGTCCACCTGAAATTAATATTTGACCATTGTGGCTAAACTCATAGTGTCCATTGCCGTGTGAACAACAAATACCATCGCCGTAGCTATCTGAAATGGTAAAAGTGTAGGTATCGTCTGTTAAGCACAAGGTGTCCGAAACTGTCTGGTTATTACTGTATCCGCTGCCACTTTTGATGACTTGTCCTGCTTTGTTCTCCAACTGCCAGCTGGTTTCACTGCCATAATTGTCTGTCAGTAAACTAAAGGCGACTGTGTTGTGCTGACAACCTGTTGGTGGCGGGGGAGGCGGTGGGGGCGGATTGACGTCTGTGCCGGTAGAAAAGTTATCAACGTATACAACTTCGCTGCCATCAAATCCGGTAACATCATAAAATCGTAAACCGATTTCAATGTTTTTAGAGGTACTGGCCTTGTATTGGTAAGTCAGCTGTTGCCATTGCCCTGTTTGCTGTGCATTGGAATAGCTGTGATAACCATCAACATATATCCGTGACTTAACGCCCCCTTCGGTATGGTAAACCCAAGTGCTAAAGTCATAGGTTTGTCCTGCAACCACGGCAATACTTTGGCGTATATCCGTATTGCCCTGCGTTGGTGTGTTCACGGTGATAGCGGCGGCGCTTTGGCCGTGCTGTACAGGGGTGTTAACAGGTGATGTTGTGATCCCTGAATCAATGGTAGTCCAACTACTCGGGGTGTTTTGTTGCCATTGTTCAAAGCTACCATTGTCAACTTGTGTGTGGCCTGATGAGCTGTAAATACCTGCTAAAATCGCAATTTGTATATACGCCCGGTTTTTTATGTTTCGTTTCATTTTGTTCTCTTGTTATTTTGATCTAATAAATCACGGGCGCTAAAACTCCACACCCGTTATTAAAATGCTAATAAAAATTAGATCAAAAAATAAACATTTCTTTTAATCTGTTTTCGTTGGTGTTTTTTTCTTTTCATAACTAAAAGGAATAACAAAGCAGATACTGTTCTTTTTGTTAAGAGATAGGAACAGTATCCTGCATGCTATTAAATGACCTGCACACTAAAGTGCCAGAGCAAGTAAAACGAAATGGGTTACGGGGAATAGACAATGTTGTTAAGTCAACTGAGTGCTGCGGCAAGTCCGCTTTCACAAGAACAACTGCAAAAGTTACAGGGGTTAGTGGCAGAACTAAACCCAATTCAACAAGCTTGGGTGAGTGGTTACTTGGCTGCAAATGCCAATACTGCGGCGCTTGGTGGCGTGCTTGGTCAAGCAGCTGCGCCAGCGCAAGATGCTGCTCCATTGACTATTTTATATGGTTCGCAAACGGGCAATGCCAAAGGTGTTGCAGCGCAGCTTGAAGCACAAGCTAAGTCACGAGGCTTAGAGGTCAAGCTAGTTAACATGGCGGACTATAAGTCTGGCAACTTAAAGAAAGAAAAATTTATTGCCGTTGCGGTATCGACATACGGTGAGGGTGAGCCGCCAGAAGATGCTGAAAATTTACATGAATTCTTAGTTGGTAAAAAAGCACCTAAGCTAGACGGTGTTAAAATTGCGGTATTAGGTTTAGGTGATTCAAGTTACGAGTTCTTCTGTCAAACAGCGATTGACTTTGAAGAGCGCTTACAGAAGCTCGGTGCCGAAAGTGTCGTTGCTCGCGCTGATTTAGATGTCGATTACGAAGAGCAGGCTGAAGCGTGGATCGCGTCAGCGCTAGATGCATTTGAGCCAGAGCTCAAAGCACAGCAAGCTGCAGGTGGTGCCACGAATGTTGTGAGTGCCCCTTTTGGCGCACCGCAAGCTGCACATAGCCAGTATACAAAGCAAAATCCATTCACTGCTGAAATTGCGACCGCTGTGAAGATCACAGGTCGTGATTCGACTAAAGATGTGCGCCATATCGAAATTGATCTAGAAGGTTCTGATATCAGCTATCAACCAGGTGATGCACTCGGGGTGTATTTCCTAAACGATGAAGTGCTGGTTGATGAAGTATTAAAAGCATTAAATATTGCACCAGAAAGTGAAGTTACGCTGGGCAATGACATCTTGAGTGTTCGCGATGCACTGATTGAAAAGCTCGAATTAACCCAGTCATACCCTGGGTTTGTAGAGAAGTATGCAACAGCCACTGGGAATGAGGACTTGGCGAAGCTAGTTGCAGACAAGGCGGCACTGCGTGAGTATTTGGAAGCGCGTCAGATATTTGATGTGATCAAACAAAATCCGAGCGAGATTGCAGCACAATCACTTGTAGAGTGTTGCCGTAAACAACAAGCGCGTTTGTACTCTATTGCATCGAGCCAATCAGAGGTAGAAGAAGAAGTTCACCTCACAGTGGGTTTGGTTGAATTTGACGCGTTTGGTGAGCAGCATTTTGGTGGTTGCTCTGGGTTCTTAGCGCATCGCGTTGAGGAAGGCACTAAGGTCAAAGTGTTCAGTGAGCACAATGACAACTTCCGTTTGCCAAGTGATGATAATACGCCTGTGATCATGGTTGGTCCAGGCACTGGTATCGCGCCATTCAGAGCGTTTTTACAAGAGCGAGATGCCCGTGAAGCTGAAGGGGATAACTGGTTATTCTTCGGTAACCCTCACTTTACACAAGACTTCTTATACCAAGTAGAAATTCAAGGGTATGTGAAGTCAGGATTGCTAAACCGAGTGGATTTAGCATTTAGCCGGGATCAGGCAGAAAAAATTTACGTTCAAGACCGCTTACGTGAAAAGGGCGAAGAAGTTTTTGCTTGGTTAGAAAAAGGTGCGCATTTCTATGTGTGTGGTGATGCTACACGCATGGCCAAAGATGTGCATCAGGCGCTGCTAGACATCGTTAAGACCTATGGTGGTAAAGATGATGAGCAGGCCGAGCAGTATTTGAAAGAGTTGCGTAGTGCTAACCGTTATCAAAAAGACGTCTATTAATAGGCGTCATCACGCACTTTTACCGTCACTGTATAGAATTTAGGAAAAACCATGAGCAATCAAGATTACAAGCCCAATAGTAAGCACGATCCTGCGGCTAAATTTGCTGACAACGAGCGTTTAAAAACAGAGAGTCAGCACTTGCGCGGTACCATTGAAACCGATTTAGGCGACCAATTAACAGGTGGCTTTACCAAGGACAACTTCCAACTGATCCGTTTCCATGGCATGTACCAGCAGGATGACCGAGATATTCGTGCTGAGCGTACTAAGCAAAAGCTAGAGCCGCTGCACAACGTGATGTTACGTGCACGTATGCCAGGTGGTATCATTCAGCCAGATCAGTGGTTAGCCATTGATAAGTTTGCTGAGGAGAAAACCTCTTATGGCAGTATTCGTCTGACAACACGTCAAACATTCCAGTTCCATGGTGTATTAAAGCCGCATATCAAAGAAATGCACTTAACCTTGCATGATGTGGGTATCGATTCAATTGCAACAGCGGGTGACGTTAACCGAAATGTACTCTGTACAACGAACCCTGTTGAGTCAGAGCTTCACCAAGAAGCGTATGAGTGGGCTGCGAAGATCTCTGAGCACTTACTACCAAAAACACGTGCCTATTTAGAAATTTGGCTAAATGGCGAACGTAAAGATTCAACGGATTTAGAGCCTATTCTAGGTTCTACTTATCTACCGCGTAAGTTTAAAACCACAGTGACTATTCCACCGAATAACGAAGTGGACGTGCACGCCAATGACTTGAACTTTGTGGCTATTGCTGAAGAAGGCAAATTGGTCGGTTTCAATGTCCTTGTGGGTGGTGGTCTTGCAATGACTCACGGCGATGTAAATACTTATCCGCGCCGTGCTGATGATTTTGGTTTTATTCCTCTTGAGCATACATTGGCAGTAGCAGAACATGTGGTCAGTGTACAGCGTGATTGGGGTAACCGTGTAAATCGTAAAAACGCAAAAACTAAATATACATTAGATGCATTCGGTATTGATGCGTTTAAAGAAGAAGTTGAAAAGCGCGCAGGTGTGAAGTTTGAACAAAGTCGCCCATACGAATTTACTCACCGTGGCGATCGCTTCGGTTGGGTTGAAGGCATTGATGGTAAACATCACCTGACTTTATTTTTACAAAGTGGCCGCATTTTAGATTATCCGGGTCAACCTCTGAAAACGGGTTGCCGCAAAATTGCAGAGATCCACAAAGGCGATTTCCGCATGACTGCGAACCAAAACCTGATCATTGCTGGTGTTGCAGAAGAAGACAAAGCTGAGATTGAAAAAATTGCCCGTGAGCACGGCTTAATCGATGACTCACATACCGAGCAGCGCAAGAGTTCAATGGCATGTGTGGCACTGCCTACTTGTCCATTGGCGATGGCAGAAGCTGAGCGTTATTTACCTGAATTGGTAGAGAAAACGGAAGCGCTATTGGTAAAACACAGCATTCCAAATGATGACATCATCATGCGTGTTGTGGGTTGTCCAAACGGCTGTGGCCGTGCGATGTTGGCGGAAGTGGGCTTTGTTGGTAAAGGTCCTGGTAAATACAATGTATATCTTGGCGGTAACCGTGAAGGCACGCGTGTTCCTAAACTTTATCTAGAAAACGTCAGTGAAGATGTCTATCTACCTGCACTAGATGAGTTGATCGGTCAATGGGCTGGCGAGCGTCAAGAGCAAGAGTGCTTTGGTGATTTTGTGATCCGCAAAGGCATTGTTGCGGAAGTAAAAGTTTCAAAAACGGATTTCCACGCTTAATAACAAGGGCCCGATAGGGCCCCATAATAGGACAAGCTATGAGCGAATTTAAGCAAATATTAACCCTAGATAAAGCGACACAGCAGGCACTTCTTGCCGATGCGAATGGCATGTTGGCACAAAAAAGTGTTGAAGAACGTGTTGCTTGGGCGCTTGAGAATCTGCCTGACACCCATATGCTGTCGTCAAGTTTTGGTATTCAAGCAGCGGTGATGCTGCACCTCGTATCACAGCAGAAAAATGATATTCCTGTGGTCTTAACTGACACCGGTTACCTATTTCCAGAAACTTACCAGTTTGTGGATGAACTAACTGAAAGGCTGAAGTTAAACCTTAAAATTTACCGCAGCGAATACAGCCCAGCCTGGCAAGAGGCTAAATTTGGCAAGCTTTGGGAGCAAGGCGAAGCGGGTATTAAACAGTACAATACTCTGAATAAAGTCGAGCCAATGACTAGAGCATTGAAAGAGCTGAATGTTGGTACTTGGTTTAGTGGCTTGCGTCGTCAACAGTCTTCATCACGCTCTGATAAGCAAATCTTGGAAATTAGCCGAGGCAGTGTAAAGGTTTATCCTATTATTGATTGGCACAACCGAGATGTTTATCAGTATTTGACGAAACATGACTTACCTTATCACCCGCTTTGGGAGCAAGGATATGTGTCTATGGGTGATGTGCATACGACACGTAAATTAGAGCCTGGCATGACAGAAGAAGAAACCCGCTTCTTTGGTCTTAACCGCGAATGTGGCTTGCATATTGACGGTGATGGCATCTAATTTTTGACTTGAGTCGCACACTTAGGTGGCGACTCAAAATCTTCCCTTTTTATCTATTTCCACCCTCTGTGTTTCTCTGTCATTTCATATCTTTTTGTATTGATAATTTTCTGCCCAATTGTCAAACTGTACGCAATACCAAGCTATACTATAAGAGTGTGGCCTCAAGCAAAAAGGAGTGCCGAAATGAAATCTGCAAGTTATCTATTAATCATGATGATGCTGGTTGGATTGGCATCGCTTTTTATTATTAAACGCCCAGATGGTAAACCTTATCTTAGCGTCGATATGATCTTTGGCGAAGCTCAGCAGCAAGCAAATTCATTATTAGACAAATCAAAGCGTGAACTCAACAATGTTGTTGATTCTGCAAAAAGTGCCCTAGGTGATGAGACACAAAGTAAATCACAAGCGACCATATATAAATGGCAAGATGCCAAAGGTAATTGGCATTATTCAGACAGACCGAATAGTCGAGTAAATAGCCAAGTACACACCTTGGATCCGACTAAAATTACCATCATGGCTGCTGAAAATACAGACATACTCAAGGAAAAAGCTGAGCAAGGGGATCAGTTAGATGACAAAGGTAGTATGAATAGCATGAAGCCAAGCGAAGTGAAAAAGCTGGTCAAAGATGCGCAAAATGTCCAAAAACTGATGGATCAAAGAGCTAAACAACTTGATGATACATAACAGTGACAAATCAGCATAAAAAAGGCGACCTCGTGTCGCCTTTTTTATTCCGTAGGATCGAGCTGTTCTCTCACTAACTTAGCAATTGACAAGCTAGCAGTTAACCCAGGAGATTCTATGCCAAACAAATTGATCAGCCCTTTGATACCATGTTGTACTTCGCTATCGATGACAAAATCTTGTGGACCAACTGTTTGCAGCTTAGGACGTATCCCCGCGTAGTCGATATGTAGCTTGCTTTTGTCAACGCTTGGCCAATATCGCTGTATCGCTTGATAGAATGTTTCTAATGCACTGGAGTCTGTCGTGTAGTCTAGTGACTCGATAAACTGAGTATCTGGGCCAAAGCGCAGTTGACCCGCAAGATCGAGTGTGGCATGAATACCCAGCCCATGCTGTTGAGGCACAGGATAGATCAAATGTTTAAATGGATGTTTGCCTTGATAGCTAAAATATTGGCCACGGCAATAGTGAAGTGGTGGGATATGTGTATGGTTCAATCCGGAAATTTTAGCTGCATTGTGCTGAGCAAATAAGCCGCCTGCATTGATCAAGTTTGTACAACTTAGTTGAAAAATCTCGCCTTCACAGTTGAGATCGACAGTAAACCCTTGTGGTGTAGGGTGAGCGGCAACAAATTCAGTATTCGGCACATATTGGCCCTGACTGCGCTCAAGTTGCGCAATCAAAGAGAGCATCAATTGGTGACTATCTACTATGCCTGTGGAAGGCGAAAACAGGCCTTCTTGAGCGCGGACCTGTGGCGCTTTAGCCTGTAACTCTGCTTTACTGAGCCAATATAAGTCAGTGACTCCATTGTGTTTGGCTTGTTGAAATAGTGTCTCAAGTACCTGTGCTTCTTCAGCAGTTTGTGCCGTGATCACTTTACCTAATTGTGCAAAAGGTACACCGTACTCTTTACAGTGTTGATAAAGCATGGCTTTACCCTCAACGCAGTGCTGTGCTTTACCACTGTTACTCGGGTAGTAAATGCCGGCGTGGATCACTTCACTATTGCGGCTGCTGGTATGCTCGCCAAAGTGTGAGCCTTGCTCAATCACAATGACATCTCGGTTTTGGCTGAGTCTGGCCGCTGTCGCTAAACCGACAACACCTGCGCCAATCACGAGCGTATCGATATGTTCCATGGTATTTATTGACTCGACTTTTTATCAGGGCGCTCAATTACGGCCGCAGTCATTCTTGATATGCAACACAGCTCGCCTTTGGCATTGGTTATTTTAACCTCCCAAACCGAGGTGCGCTTGCCAAGGTGGAGTGGTTTGGCTGTTGCACTCAAAATACCGTTGCGCGATGCCTTGAGATGATTGGCATTGATCTCCTGACCAACACAGTAAAAGCGTTCAAAGTCGACGACAAAATTTGCCGCATAACTGGCAACGGTTTCCGCTAGCGCGACATTGGCACCTCCGTGAACCATACCGATCGGGTTGTGATGGTGTGGTGTTGCGGGCATAGTGGCAACGAGGTAATCATCGCCAATTTCGCTTATTTCTATGCCAAGTGTGGCCATCAATGAACCTTTGCCATGCATGCCTTTATCTAAGGATTGACAAAGTTCTTTGGTAACAGGCTTAAACCAAATGCTCATACACTATCTGCTCCTTGCCTAACCAAATGAAATTGGTCTACGGCCAGTTTTACTATCTACCGATGGTTGTTTTTTACGTTTTTTATTGGACGTTTTACTTTTTGTCGGTTTATTGGCCGTCGCCTTGGGTGCCGATGGGCGAGGTGCTTCTGGTGCTGGGCGCGGGTTGGGTTGTGCGTCCTCAGAAAGGGTTAATTTAAATACCTCACCGTCAAATTGCAGGGTATCACCAGAATATATTTTTTTACGCTTTTGTGTGCAAAGCTCGTCATTCACAGCCACATACCCTAGTGTAATTAGCTGCTTAGCTTGTCCGCCCGTTTCTGCGAAATCGAGCACTTTAAGCAGGTTACACAGCTCTATCGGCTCTTCTTCCAGTTCAATTTCAATGTATTCTTGATTCATATCACAACTCTCAATGCGACTTTGCGACAGTATACCGCGCAGTTAAGATGAATGACGAAACTTTTTCGTGATTGTGGTGGTCTTTAATGTAAATGCAGCATTTGGTGTGTATTTTGCTTGCAGTTTGATTGATTCCATTATGACAACACAGGGAGATCGACTATGGGTATTCGCTCTGCTTTAAAAAAAGAGCTAATGAACTTAGACGCACTAGGTTTGATGACCGCAGATGATGTGCGCGCTTACCTGAACGTCCACCTTAAAATTGCGCGCGATAAACTTTCGCTGATCTCGCGTTTTAACACGCATCACAGCCAAGTTCAGGCGGGTTTACCCAGCACTGAAAAAGCATTGAAATTTGAGCGGCATAGACTATTTAAGGACGTCGTTTATCCCAAAGCTGCTGTGCAAAAGTGGCTCTCTCAAGCCAGTTAACACAGTTCTAGCCTGTTCTAATAAGTGCACTATAGTAGGACGCTAGGTGCACCACTTTTGTAAATTATCGCAATAATTTTAGTTACAAAGACAAAATGTCATGGGCTTTTTGCGTGTACTCCAAGCTTAAATTGATGTTTTCTAGCGCTGGTTTAAAAGGCAGTTGATAGCCATCAATAGCCACTACTGGAAATTCGTTGAGTAATTGTGCATACATTTTTTGTGTTTGTGGCTGCAATAGAAAATCAATGAAAGCGAGGGCATTCTTTTTGTTTGGTGCATGTTTAGCGATAGCGGCTGTGGTGGTTGAAACAGGCGTCTGCCCGTTGGCCATTTGCAAAAAGTGCATTGCAAGTTGCGAAGCGAGTTTGACATCTTGTTTGTTGTTTGACTGTTTCATCATGTGCCAGTAGTAGTGATTGGCTAAAGCATAATGACACTGGCCTTTAGCGAGTGCACGCAACTGATCTCTGTCGCCACCTGAAGGACGTTTAGCCAAGAGTTGATTGGCGGTTGTCATCCATTGAGTATCTTGTAGGTTTTTGCCTGATAACAGACTTGCGAAGAGCGTTTTATTGTAGCTATGGCGCCAGTCTCTGACACAAAATTTGCCTTGCACTTGATGCGCACTAAATTGAGCGAATTGAGTTGGCACAAATGTGGTTTTATGACTTTGACTATCTTCACGAGTAAATAATGCTCGAGTGCGCATAGACAGGCTTATCCAACGTTGATTGGGATCCTTAAATACACTGGGTAATACCGACCAGCCCTTTAATTCTGTCATGGGTTGTAACAGATCTCGATGGGCACTCAGTTGGGCTAAATCAGAGCTTAATATGACATCTGCTCGAGAGTCAGTTCCATCAGCTTTGAGCCGTGACAGCAGGAAAGTTGATTTACCGTTGACGAGGTTGACCTTTACACCACTGTGTTGCTCAAAAGCTTGTAGCATAGGTTTGATAAGTTCATATTTGCGAAATGAATAGACGTTTAATTCATCGTCACTGGCTAAAACTTGGGTACTTAGTAGCAGAATCGGGTAAAAACAACAAAGTTTACTTTTAATCATCGCAAATAAGAATTATTATCAAGTAGTGCAATGGTACAGTGTTATGAGCGGATGTCTAGAGTAAAAAAGTGGGAAAAATTCTTTCAGTCATCGATTAAGTTCGGTGGTTGGATATACAGCGTATACTTGTGTGCTATCTGTTATATGGCCGTGGTTTTTCACGATCATTACACACAGCGTGGCCATCATCAACTCGAACAACAAGTTGCGCAATACCAATCTAGAATGAGTGAGCAGTTGCAGCGTTTCGCCCATTTACTCTATTCGATAGAGGCGTATTTGCGGGCAACGCCTGAAATCACCCCAGAGCAATTTTATCACCTTGCACAATCTCAATTGGCGGGATTAGACCTTGAACTGAGTTTGGAGTCCTATGTCATCATTGATGGCTCTCAGGTAAAGGCGTTGGAACGCCAGTATCGCGATTTGGGCTTTTTTGATTTTACTGTGCATTTACCCGAGACTGAAAGTAAACAGTATTTGACAACAGTTAAGGCGGCACCAGTATCGGAGTTTGGTCATTTGCTCGGCAGCTCGGTTGCGATTTCAGCGGCTTCTTCTGGGCGATTGCAAAAAAGCGAACTACAAGCCATTAACTGGCCGCATTCTCATCGTTGGAGTGTGGTAATTGAGCAATTTCAAAGAGATGGCGTTGTAAAGGCATTGGGTATTGGTTTCCAGTTACAACATTTGTTAGAAGGGCTGTTTAGTCAATTCTATCAAGATAATGCTCATCAAGTACGGGTGCTATCTGAACGTCAGCTGTTATTTACTTCGGATTGGCAAAGTAGCTATGGGCTAGCTGAAATACAGCCCGGAATTGTTGAAACCATGGACTTCTTTGGGCAACCAATTGCCATCCATCTGTATACACAAGAGCAACTGACACCTTCGTTACTGAATAATTACACCTTGATCATTATGATGGTGGTAGTGATTGCAGCGGCACTTGGGTTAATGGTGCTATTTCAAGTACGGTATCTATCTAGACAACATCAAACTATCAACACCATAGTGGAAGAGCGAACCGCCAGTTTGGCACAGGCCAATCAACAGCTGCAGCATGCTTCAAATAAGCGTTTGTCATCACTACAGCAGCAAATTGTTGCAGAAAGAAAATATAAAAGCCTGTTTGTGAATAGCAGTGAAGGCTTATTTGTGTTGGACAAACAAGGTGTACTGGTTGATGCAAACCCGGCATTTAAAACCCTACTGATTGGTGAAGGCCAACGACTTAATTCTTTGAAGCTCAGTGATCTTATGCTGGAGGGAGAGTTTGCTGCCAAGTGGCGCAACATGGTGATGACATTCGAACAACATGAGGAATTAGAGTGGTTGGCGGGATCAGAGCGATGCAACGGTGTTTGGCTGCGACAAACCGGCTCTTGGATCTGTCATAGTCACGACACCATTTATGAAGGAAGAGTAACGGATATTACGCAGATCAAGCTATTCAATGAACAACTTAAATACAAAGCACAGCATGATAGTTTAACAGATCTGCTCAATAGACAAACATTCTTGCAGCTAGTTGAAAAGAGCCGGCAGGGTGATTCAGGCCATTATATTCTGCTGTACATCGATTTAGACCGTTTTAAGCTGATCAATGACACATTAGGTCATCTTGCTGGTGATACGTTACTGGTCGAATTTGCCATGCGCATGCGAGAACTGGTGGGCAGCTTTGCAGATATAGCGCGGTTAGGTGGCGATGAGTTTGCCATACTTTTTGAACAGGCATCGCTTAGCGGGCCATTGGAGCTATTACTAGAAGATATTTTAGTTGCGATCCGTGAGCCATTTAACTATCAAGGGGCCAAACATTCAGTGAGTGGCAGTGTTGGAGTCAGACGTTTTACAGCACCCTGTCACAACTATGAGGCGGAAAGGTTGTTACATGATGCCGATGTGGCCATGTATGAAGCAAAAAAACGCGGAAAAAATGACTATCACATTTTTACCTCTGCAATAGCAAGTGAGGCTTCACGCCGGCTATTAATAGAGAGAGAGCTGCAAACGCTCGATATGGATAAGGAGCTATCACTGCGCTTTCAACCGATATATTGCCAGCTAGGCGAGACCATTATTGGTTTTGAGGCGCTGCTGAGGTGGCATAGTCCGAAGTTGGGTATTGTGAGTCCGGCTGAATTCATCCCTATCGCGGAAGAGTGTGCGCAAATAGTCAAACTAGGTCGCTGGGTTTTCCAGCACGCGATGCAATGTGCGCAACGTTTTCCAAACCGACATATTTTTATGAGTGTTAATGTGTCGCCTTTGCAATTGCAGCACAAGGGATTTATGCATTGGTTGGTCGCGCAGTTTGAAGCAACGGGGTTGAATGCATCGCAGTTTAAGATTGAATTGACTGAATCGGCGATGATGACGCAAGAAAACAGCTTAATCGCACCGCTACAAAAATTGGATAGTATGGGGTTTGGTATTTATATCGACGACTTCGGGACGGGCTATAGTAGCCTATCTCGACTGAATATACTGCCAGTTGATGGCTTGAAAATTGATCGTGCGTTTATTGATGGCATCGAAAAAGCGGGTAACCCTAGGCAATTGATTGAAGCCATCTGTGCGATTGCGAAAAGCTTCAATTTAACTGTGACCGCAGAGGGTATAGAGCAACCAGCGCAGCTAGCTGTTCTATCTACACTGTATTGTCAGCAAACTCAGGGGTACTTGATGAGCAAACCATTGCTCGAAGACGATGCACTGTATTTGTTACATCAAAATATGCAAAAGCATATTACAGAGCATGCCAGCTGAAACTCAGCCGTCAGTGTTTCAGCGTGCCTTGAGTACCGCACTAAATATGCTTAGTGCGGACACAAAAACTAGCCTTTGTTCATTTGCTCAATAAAGTTGGTTGAGTCAGCTATCGAGCGATTCATATCGGTGATTAAACTCTGTATGTCACGTTTTAAGCTGCTAAATTCGCCTTTGATGGCTGCGATAGCCTGTGCATTTAGGTTGTGCTTAAGATATAAGACGTTGTCTTTCATAGAGTCTAAGACCGGTTGCATCTTTGCCTCGCTTTTACGCATTGAACGTAGCAGCCTATTATATTGCTGTTGGGTCTGGATCAGTGTTTTTTCACTGCTGCGTTTAAGCTTTGGATTAGTAAATTGGTCTAGCTCTGTTTGCCACTCTTCGAAGAGTGCATCGGCAACGGATTCTACTTTGTTGATGTTATCACTCACAGATTCGGCTGCTTTGAGACTTGCTTCATAATCGCTATTCAATTGCTCGTAAACGTTTTTCAGCTCGCCCCCGTCGAAATCGATAAGCACAGACAAGCGCTCTAACGCATTTTGAAACTCTTGTTGAGAAGCTTGTTGAGATGCTTGGGTATCCTCGACGCGATCTACCAAGATATCACGTTTGTGTACGCCGACTTGCTCCCATGCAGAATAGTAAGCATTTTGTGCGCTTTTACAGCCACCAAGGATGACACAAGCGACAATTAAAACATAAACTTTTAGGTATTTTAGAGGCATACTTTATCCTTTTACTTTAAATGGCTACTTTAAATTATGAAGTGGATTGGTAAGATGTGCAAAGCAATCATTATGTATGAATTATTATGAAACAGCATTGGCCACAATTAAAAGTTCGCGCGAAAGCGGTGTTAGATGCACAGCCAAGTTGGTGGCGGCGCTTTTTTGAGCGCTGTAAAGAGGACCAGCTAACCATCAATGCAGGGTATCTAGCCTATGTAACTTTACTATCTTTAGTCCCGCTCATTGCTGTTGGCGTTGCTATATTCACGGCCTTTCCTGGGTTTGAAAATACGCGTTTGGCGATAGAAAACTTCATCTTTAATAATTTTGTTCCCACTTCAACAGACACGATTAAAGCACATATCAGTGCTTTTGCTGGCAATGCCAACCAAATGACCGCAGTGGGGATCAGTTTTTTAGCGGCGGTTGCGTTACTGCTGATCCGCAATGTAGATAGCGCCTTGAATCGAATTTGGCGAGTCGAAAGCAAACGACCCTTGATGATTTCCTTCGCAATTTACTGGATGGTTTTAACTTTAGGTCCGGTGCTGCTGGGCGCAAGTATCGGTGTGACCTCCTATATTGTGTCTTTGGTATCATTTGCCGATCAGGGGATCCCTGGGTTTAGCGGTTTGTTGTTGAAGTTACTTCCCTATGTAATTTCTATGGCAGGCTTCATTATGCTCTATACTTTAGTTCCAAATACACGTGTGTCGTTCAAAGCCGCGATACCGGGCGCGTTGTTTGCTGCTTTTTTATTTGAGCTGACGAAAAGAGGGTTTGCGATGTATATCAGCCACTTTCCGTCCTATGAGGTCATATACGGTGCGTTGGCAACTATCCCAATTTTATTTGTTTGGGTGTATTTATCATGGATGGTAGTGTTATTAGGCGCTGAGTTTACAGCTTGTTTAGCCGAACACCATAAAGAGGAGAATGACACACCTCAACAATGAGGTAAGTCCATGACCTTACTGTATCAGCCTACGGATCCGCTGCGCAGTTTTCACCTACCAGTTTCCCATGGCCATCAATTGCATATTGAGGAGTATGGAAACCCAGCTGGTATACCTGTGTTGATCTTGCATGGTGGCCCCGGTATGGGGCTGCAAAAGATGGCACAGAGCTATTTTAACCCCCAGCGCTATCGCATTATTTTGTATAGCCAAAGAGGCTGTGGCAACTCCTCTCCGCAATCGCTTGAATACAATCACACGGCGTTACTCATCGAAGACATTGTTGCGCTGTTGAATTATTTGGATATTCCTCGTTGTGTAATAGCGGGAGGCTCTTGGGGAGCGACGTTGGCGGTTTTGTTTGCGCAGCAATACAAAGAGCGTGTCTCTGGGCTGATCATTTGGGCGAGCTTTTTTGCGACGAATTCAGATCTCGCTTGGTTATATGGCGCTACGGGGGCTGGAGCACAGTTCTACCCAGAGCGTTTTGTCCAGTTTTCACAACATTTGACGGCGCATCAGCAAATTTTATCTTTATATCATGAACAGCTATTTGGTGAAGATGAGTTACAGCAGCATAAAGCGGCACAATTGTGGCACGACTGGGAAACTCAGTTAAGTGTTGATACTCAGTTGCATAGATATCAACTACCTTGTAGCGCACATTTGGTTTCGCAGGCGAAACTGATGGTGCACTACATGTCGAACCATTGCTTTTTGGAAGAGGAAACACTGTTTAACAATGCGGGTATTTTGCAGTCGCTACCAATATGGATGATTCACAGCAGGCACGATTTAGTTTGTCGGTTTGCACCTGCGCAAAGGTTCGCGGAGTTAGTGCAAGCTAGGCTACTTATTTTAGAAGGCGTTGGGCACTGTACGTCAAATCAAGTATATTCGGAGGCTATTCGCAGAGCGGCAGATTTACTGCTGTGCAAAATAGATAAAAACAGAGGTTAAAGTGCAAGGATTAATTCAAAGAGTCAAGTTTGCCAAAGTGGAAGTCGGTGGCGAAGTGGTAGGTGAAATTCAGCAAGGTATTTTGGTATTGCTCGGAGTTGAAAAACTTGATGATGAGCAAAAGGCCGATAAGTTACTGCACAAAGTGAGTAATTATCGCATTTTTACCGATGAAGCGGGGAAAATGAATTTGAGTTTGAGAGACATAGGGGGTGAGCTACTGGTGGTTTCTCAATTTACATTGGCGGCGGATACCAAAAAAGGGATGCGTCCTAGTTTCTCTTCTGCGGGCACACCAGAGCAGGCACAGCAGCTTTACGAATACTTTGTTTCTCAAGCACGAGAGTCAGGTATTACAGTCGCGACAGGTCAATTCGGCGCCGATATGCAGGTCAGTTTATGTAACGATGGCCCAGTGACTTTTAACCTGTCTGTTTAGCGCTCTATTGCAATAATATGATTTGCATAGCCGGGTACTTGATGTATATACGGCTTTTTGCCAAAATTAATGATCAGCAGATGCTCTAGCTGTTTCAATTGTGACTCATGCTCTGCAATAAAGTTGATAAATAGCACGCCCTGTTCCGTTAATGCATTGCGTAGCAGGGTGTAAAATTTGTGCTGATACAAAAAGCGTGGCGCATCTAGCTCGCTAAATAAGTCCAAGATTATCCAATCAAATGGCTGAGCATTATCCAGCTCTAATACCTTGTACGCGTCATTGCAGTTGACTTCACTGATATGATCTCCACCGAAATAACGTTTGTAGCAGTGGATGATATCAGGGTTATTTTCTACAGAGATCACTTGGCAATCTTGATGGACGCTATGCAAATAATCACGGATCGCACCGCCTCCGAGTCCTAATTCAAGTACTCGTTGTGGGGCAGGGTATTTTTGCCATAGGTCATCCAACACTTGCAAATGAGGAAAAAGCAAGTGCTCTGGGTGATTCAGTTCAACGATTGACTGTAACGTATTATTTATCAATAGCCAACGGAGCGATTTTTCTTGTCTAACTTGTATGCTCGTCTTACCGTGCTTATGCCAATATAACAAGTGACCAAGCTGGTGGCTTTGGGCTACAAAATCGTTGCTGACGGTTCCTGATTCAGTCAAAAAATCTTGCATAGTTCCATCAGCATAGACAAGGATTGAGGTAATTCCACTGTGTTTAGATGATTTTACACAATTAGTCGATGATTTTACCTTGAACATTTCCTGTTCATTATTTTTCTTGTAAGGTAGAACACAAAAATAGCACACACATGAGTGTGCATGAAAAGGAGTAAATATGTTTCCAGTCATTTCGCCACAAAGTAGCCAAGATTGGCAAGATTATTATCAATTACGCTGGCAAGTACTCAGAGCACCGTGGGATCAACCGAGGGGATCAGAGCAAGATGATTTAGAACAAGATGCAGAGCACCGATACATTAAAAATAATGAAGGTGAAGTCCTGGCGGTAGCGCGTTTGCACTTTAACAATCATCTTCAAGCTCAGGTGCGTTATATGGCCGTGGCTGAAGGGCACCGAGGGCAGCATTTAGGTAGCCGACTGCTTCATGAACTGGAAAAAATCGCCTGGACACAGGACGCACAAGAGTTGGTACTCTTTGCGCGAGAACGCGCACTGGCATTTTACGAGCGCCACGGTTATGAGGTGGTAGAAAAAGCCCATCTAGCGTACGGAGATGTACAACATTGGAAAATGGTTAAGCAAAAACCTTCAGAACCGGGTTGGTTTAGACATCCAGATTGGACGCAAGTTCTGCAAGACACATGGCGCGAGTCAATTCCGATCAGTGATGCTATGGGTATCAAGGTTGAAAGTTATACCGATTGGCAGTTTTCTACTAAGGCGGATTTAAAAGCCAACTTGAATTTACACAATTCAATGTTTGCAGGCTCTGTGTATAGCATGGCAACTTTGACAGGGTGGGGGGCGACTTATTTAGCACTTAAAGAGCTCAATTTAGAAGGGGATATTGTACTGGCGGATGCCGAGATTAAATATCTCAAGCCATTAACGACAGCGCCGGGTGCAACGGTAACTCTGTCAGAGTGTAGCGGTGAGCTAAGCGAACTCGAAACACAAGGCAAAGCGAAATACACGGTCCCAGTCAACGTCTACGATGGTGATGTCTTGGTGGCTAAGTTCTGCGGTATCTTTTTCGTTAAACGTTAACTCGTTGTATGCCAATTATCCGGCCAAATATAATTCGGCCGGATAGCAAACTTTACAGTAAATCAGTGATGGCAATGCCGAGCCCAAGTCGCTGAATATGGGCATTGTAATCTATTAAGCTCTCACCGTAGCCGTTAAAGTACTGCGCGTAGCCGCGCACTCTTCCGGTAATTGGAAATGACCAGTCTAGTTGTACGGCACCGCGGTTATCGCCGCCCGCATTGTTGCGTAACATCATGCCTACCTCGTGGTCGTTGTTGAAACGGTATGCGCCACTGAGTTCAAAATACCCCATGTATTTGTGAATATCTGGGTTATCATCACCTTTTGCCGCATTGGTATCTGGTTTTTCATCTTCAGGCAGGCGATACCAAGGTTTAAAGCTAAATACAAAGCCATTGTATTCCCAAATAAAATTGGCATAAATACGATTCCAAGAGCGGGAGTTTGGTTGACTTCTGCCGTTGGACTGATGGGAGATACCCAATACAAAGGCCATTTCATCGCCCCAAAGCACATTTTCATCATCTAAAAAGTTGACCCAAAAAATTTCGGGTTCATAGTTTGTTTCTCTAAAGGGTGATGAAATATCTTTGTTATACACCTGCCAATAAGACTGCAAAGTCACGCCCATGTATATCGCTTGGTCTTTGTCTTCAAAATCATGATAGATGGGAAGCTTCAATGAGATTTGATATTTTGCTTCCACATTGTCTAGTGGTTCACCATCTTTCTCAGTTTTATCCATAAAGCCATCAAACGGACGATTGTTTGGGTTCTTGATATAAGAAACTGGCAAGATGTAATTGCGGTGATGCGGTGTCAAAACATTGCGATTTTCTTCTGTGACGCGCTCCCTTGCCATACGTTTATCTAGTTGGCTTAAAGCTCCTATTTGCTGCTCACAATATTGGCGCACTTGTTTCACGGTTCGAGTGTCATCGCCTGAAATTGATTGATTCAAAATACATTGATTGAGCGCTGAAATTTCGTCTTTAGAGGGACTTTTCGCAACTGCATGTTGTGCAGGTAAAGCAAAGAGCAGTGCCAAAGTAAGCTTGTTAAAATCCATATTTAATTCCAAACAGGTAAGAAAATGTCCAAACAATGGGTGACAGGTAGCAAAGCTGCGATTACCAAGTCATCAGGGCGCTATAGTATAAGTAAGTGATGAAAAAGCCCAGCAGAATCAAGTGAAAGGTGGATTGGGTTTTGACAGTGCCCAAGCTGGACACTGTCGATATATTAGGCTTTGAGCCTAGAAACCACAAAATATGGGTTGAGGTAAGACTCTTTTTGATTATATGTCAGTGGTGAACCATCAATCTGAGTGACGGTGGCACCTGCAATTTTGGCTACTGCATGACCGGCACCTGTATCCCATTCGCTTGTTGGGCCAAGGCGCGGATATACGTCAGCTTCCCCTTCAGCGACTAAGCAGAGTTTTAATGAGCTGCCTTTTGGTACCATTTCAACATCATCGAATTGCGCTAAATAATCAGCAAGCTCAGCGGAGGGGTGAGATCGAGAACCAACCACTTTAATTGTTCCCTGCTGTGCTTTTTGGGTTACTTTTAGTTCAATACGGGCTTCATCACACTCTCTGAATGCGCCAATGCTCTGTGCTGCTAAGTAGCAAATATTAAGCGCAGGAGCGTACACCACACCCATAGTCGGAGTGCCTTGTTCAATCAACGCAATATTGACGGTGAACTCGCCATTTTTTTTGATGAACTCTTTGGTGCCATCAATTGGGTCTACAAGCCAGTATCGCTGCCAAGTTTGGCGTTCCTGCCAGCTGATATCTGCACTTTCTTCACTTAAAATCGGGATTTCAGGTGTTAAACGCTGTAGACCTGCGGTGATAACTCTATTTGCGGCAAGATCAGCTTCTGTCACTGGGCTGTCATCATTCTTAAATTCTATGGCAAAGTCTTTGGCATAGATCTGCATTATTTCGTCGCCTGCGAGACGAGCAAGTTCGACAAGTTCTTCGAGCAGGTCTGTATCATTCATAGGTAATCCTTGCTACTGGATGATGTTTTTATCTTTCAAATAATCAATTAATTGTTGTACGGACTGCTCAAGAGAGTTTTCACCTGTATTAAGTCTTATTTCCGGCGCAACAGGGGGTTGATAGTCAGAATCAATTCCCGTGAAATTCTTAATTTCGCCAGCGCGTGCCTTTTTGTATAAGCCTTTAGGATCGCGTTGCTCACATACTTCAAGAGGCGTATCTAAAAACACTTCTACAAACTCGCCTTCGCCTACTAGGTTTCTAACCATGTCTCTTTCTGCTTGGAAAGGAGAAATAAATGCAGTTAAAACCACAAGTCCTGCATCCACCATGAGCTTGCTTAATTCACCAACTCGACGAATATTCTCAACGCGATCGGTATCACTGAAACCGAGATCTTTACACAGTCCATGTCTAACATTATCACCATCGAGCAAATAAGTATGCACACCACTTTGATGTAGCGCACTTTCTAGTGCATTGGCCACGGTACTTTTCCCTGAGCCAGAAAAGCCCGTAAACCAGAGGATCACAGGCTTATGGCCTTTGAGCTCACTACGATGTGTTTTTTCCACGGCATAATTATGCCAAACAATATTTTTATCCATGAAGCTATCCATTAAAAGGGAAAGACCAATGGGATCAAGGTCAGGACGGTAATAGAGTAAATAATTGAAAGAGGAACGCCTACCGTGACGTAATCTTTGATCCGGTAGTTTCCTGCACTATAGACCATCAAGTTTGTTTGATAACCAAAGGGTGAAATAAAGCTTGCTGACGCACCAAAAGCAACAGCCATAATAAAGGGGAGTGGATCGACACCAAACCCGACAGCCAAAGCATATGCAACTGGAAATGACAATGCAGCAGCGGCGTTATTAGTGATAAGTTCGGTAAATACCACGGTCATTACAAAGATGGCAATAAAAGCGCCATAAGGCCCAAAATCACCGAGTAACAGAAACAGCGCATCGGACAGTTGTGTTGCCAAACCAGTTTCAATCATTAATTTGGCAAGACCAATGGCACTGCCGACAATGGCCAGCAACTCAATAGGAAAACGACGTTTCATTTCGTTGACTTTAATTGTACCGAGGGCTACTAATCCAAGTAGCAGAACCATGAGGCCTTTGACTAGGGGCACAATATCAAAGATACCCAAGCCAATCACAGCGGCAAAGCCCAATAAAACATGACCAGATTGCTGTTTTGTTAAGTGAGTTTGTAAATCCAATCCTGAAATATAAACAAATTCACGTTTTAGATCAGGCAAATTATAAAAGTCGCTGCCAGGTGCCAGAATTAATGAGTCACCCGCTTGCAGTTTCACTTTGCCAAGGCCGCCTTGCAGGCGGTCATGCCCGCGTCGAATGGCGATAACTGCAGCGTGAAACTGTTCACGAAAACGGATCTCTTTGATGGTTTTTCCGATGTATTTCGAAGACTGACTTACAACCACTTCAACTAGGTGCTCAACGTCTTTTTCGTGTTTATCATGCACAACCTGCAAGCCATCAAAGCGGCGTAACAAAGGGACTGATTTGATATCACCAACGAACAATAAAACATCGCCTTGGCAAATTTCCTGCTGCGGAGTTACGGCACAGATACGGCGCTCCCCACGAATAATTTCTGCTAAGAATAAGTCTTTTAGGTCTCTAAGACCGTTTTCTTCAACGGTGCGACCAATTAACTTTGAATCGGCTGAGACCTTGCCCTCTAAGTAAAAAGGCACAACTTCTTGGTCTTCGGTTCCGTGGTCTGGCAAGAATTTCAAGAGTAATAAAATTGTCAGCAAGCCAACAATAAGAGCGCCCGCACCAACCAAAGTAAAATCAAAAAAGCCCAGAGGGGCCATACCTGCATCAACGGCAAAGCCATTGACGATTAAATTCGTAGACGTGCCAATTAAGGTTAAGGTGCCTCCCAATATGGCAGTGTAGGATAAAGGCAGCAATAACTTGGAGGGCGAATGTGTTTGGCTCTCTTTAATGGTGCTGATCAGAGAAGCGACAACCGCGGTGTTATTAGTAAACGATGATAAGAAGGCCGTAGAGAGGCCAAGTTTCATTACGGACTTAGACAAACTGCCACTGGCAAGTGTACTGGCAAGCTTTTGTACAAGTGTAGTTTTTTCTATTGCAATAGAGACTAAGATCAACAGTACAAGGGTGATCAAAGAAGGGTTGGCATAATTTACCAACATAGATTCCAGCTCGATTAAACCAGTTAAATAGCTCACGCCAATGGCGCTGACAAATAACCAAGCCGGATTAAGTCGTGTGCCAAATAAGCACACGACTAAAGCGAGCATAATGCCTGTTAAGATGATTTGATCAACTAGCACGTTTTTCTCCCAATAACAGGCATAAATCCACTTACTTCAACTTGCTGATATCAAGCGCTTGCCAATGTGGGAAGTGCTTACGTACCAGGGCGTTGAATTCAAGTTCAAAGGCACTGAACTCAGAGCTTGTCGCAGACTCTTCAGCAAGCAGTGCTTCGATCATACCAGCACCAATGGTGAGGTTGCTGATGCGATCAATCAGGATAAATGAACCTGTTTCATGGTTGCTGCGATAGATATCAGCCACGATGCTCTCGGTCAACTCTAAGGTGACAATGGCAATTTCATTCAATTGCAATTGCTCTGCTTGACCTTGCTCTAACGTATTTACATCGATGGTGTGATCAATCTTACGTACAATGGCTGATGTACTCTTACTGCCCAACTTGAAGTTGTAGTTCTTGCCCAATACAAGAGGCTCTTCGTGCATCCACACAAGCTTTGCTTGAATAAGGTTGGTAACTGCCGCAGTAGAGTCAGCTGGAACGATAACATCACCACGGCTGACATCAATTTCATCTGCTAAGGTGATCGTAAATGCTTGACCTGTTTGCGCTTGCTCAAGGTTACCATCAAAAGTCACTAGCTCTTTAATAGTTGAAGATTTGCCTGAAGGCAGTACTTTAACTGCTTGACCTGCACTCAATGAGCCTGAAGTGAGCGTACCTTGAAAACCGCGAAAATCTAAATTTGGACGCACTACATACTGTACAGGGAAACGTGCTTCAAACCCGTGGTTTGCTTCAGCGGCAGGTGAGTCTTCTAGTAGCTCAAGCAGTGGCTTATCTGTGTAGTAAGGAGTCTTTTCAGAACGTGTTACTACGTTATCACCTTTAAGCGCTGACATAGGGATAAACTTGATGTCTGATACATTAAGCTGCTCTGCAAACTGCAAGTAATCCGCTTTGATCTTCTCAAACACGGCTTCGTCAAAGTCAACGATGTCCATTTTGTTGATAGCAACAACAAACTGTTTAATACCTAAAGAATCACAAATAAAGCTGTGACGCTTCGTCTGTACCTGTACACCGTAGCGCGCATCAACCAAGATGATAGCGAGGTCACTCGTCGAAGCACCTGTTACCATATTACGGGTATACTGCTCGTGACCTGGCGTGTCGGCAATGATGAATTTACGCTTTGCTGTTGAAAAATAACGATATGCAACGTCAATCGTAATGCCCTGCTCACGTTCAGCTTGTAGACCGTCAACAAGTAGTGCTAAATCTAGTTCTTCACCGGCGTTACCGACTTTCTCGTTATCTTTATGTAGTGCAGCAAGCTGATCTTCATAAATTTGGTGGCTGTCATGTAGTAGACGACCGATCAGTGTCGACTTACCATCATCAACGCTACCGCAAGTCATCATGCGTAATAAGCTTTTATCTTGTTGGCGAGACAGATAGGCCTCAATGCCCAGTTCTCTTACTTCATTTGCTGTAGACATTTAGAAATACCCCTCGCGTTTTTTCTTCTCCATAGAGCCCGCTGAATCGTGGTCAATGACACGGCCTTCGCGCTCCGATGATGTGGATAGCAGCATTTCTTCGATGATGCCGGTTAAAGTATTGGCTTCAGATTCAACAGCACCTGTTAGTGGGTAACAACCTAGCGTACGGAAGCGCACAGACTTCATTTCTGGTACTTCACCTTCTTCTAAAGGCATACGCTCGTCATCAACCATGATAAGGGTACCGTCACGCTCAACGACAGGGCGTTTCTCTGATAAGTACAGAGGTACAATTTCGATGTTTTCTTGGTAGATATATTGCCAAATATCGAGTTCTGTCCAGTTAGACAATGGGAATACACGAATACTTTCACCAGGGTTTACTTGGCTGTTGTAGGTATTCCAAAGCTCTGGGCGCTGGTTCTTTGGATCCCAGCGATGGTGTTTGTCGCGGAAAGAATATACACGCTCTTTAGCTCGTGACTTCTCTTCATCGCGACGTGCGCCACCGAATGCTGCGTCAAAACCATACTTATCTAGCGCTTGTTTCAAGCCCTGTGTTTTCATCACATCAGTGTGTTTTGCTGAACCATGTGTAAACGGGCCGACGCCCATGGCAATGCCTTCAGGGTTCTTATGAACAATCAGGTCAAAGTTATATTCTTGTGCCAAGCGATCACGAAACTCAATCATTTCGCGGAATTTCCAATCTGTGTCTACATGTAGTAGCGGGAAAGGAATTTTTGCTGGGTAAAATGCTTTACGAGCCAAATGCAGTAACACTGAAGAGTCTTTACCAATTGAGTAAAGCATCACTGGGTTATCGAACTCTGCAGCGACTTCGCGAATAATCTTTATACTTTCAGCTTCAAGTTGCTGAAGGTGGGTTAAAGCCATTGTTCGTCGTCCTACTGTTAATTAAATTAATACGGTTAAGCTACTTGGGTAATGGGTTGTGCAAAGCTACTTACTTGCTCTGATTGCCCAAACCACGCTAATTCTTCATGTAATGCAGCCACTTCACCAATGATCAAAAGTGCTGGCGATTGAATATCGTGCTGCTCTATTTTTTCTGCCAATTCGCTTAGTGTGCCTCTAACAACACGCTGCGATTGACGTGTACCATTTTCAACAATGGCAATAGGGGTTTCAGGCGCTCTACCATGCTCTAGAAGTTTGGCTTGGATATGAGGGGATTTAATTACCCCCATGTATACAGCCAAAGTCTGATTTGGTTGAGCTAAACCGCGCCAATCAAGCTCTTGGCCATCTTTTTTGCAATGACCCGTTACAAACTGAATTGCCTGCGCATGATCTCTGTGCGTAAGCGGTATCCCTGAATAAGCGCTGCACCCTGCGGCTGCTGTGATACCTGGTACTATTTGATACTTAACGCCATGTTGCGCTAATACCTGAACTTCTTCACCACCGCGGCCATAAATAAATGGGTCACCGCCTTTGATACGGCAAACTTTTTTACCTTGCTTGGCAAAGTTGACCAGCATTTGATTGGTATCTTCTTGTTTTACGCTGTGGTTACCAGCTCTTTTACCAACACAGACGAGGTCAGCATCACGTCTCACTAAATCCATGATTTCGTCTGATACAAGGTAATCATAAACGACAACGTCTGCTTGCTGCATTAGTTGTAAAGCCTTGATTGTTAGAAGCTCTGGATCGCCAGGGCCCGCGCCGACTACATAAACTTCGCCTTCGAGTTTACTCGGTTGAGTAAGCATCTCAGTTAGTTGCTGTTGTGCGCCTTGTTCATCACCAGTCTGCACTTTACTAACGACACTCGAATCGAACACGCGTTCCCAAAATTGACGACGGTCTGAGAAGCTTTTAAATCTCGCTTTAACTTGATCTCTAAAGTCACCGGCAAGACGTGCTAACTTGCCTGTATGATGTGGAATAACTGTTTCGAGCTTTTCTCTAATTCTACGTGCTAATACAGGTGCTGTACCTGCACTTGAAATCGCAATGGTAATTGGATCTCTGTCGACAATCGATGGAAAGATAAACCCGCATTTAGGCTGGTCATCTACCACGTTCACAAAGATATTCTGTGCGTTAGCTGCGTCGAACACTGCTTGATTGACAGCTTCATTGTCAGTTGCAGCAATGACCAGCATCATACCTAGTACGTGGTGAGTGTCGAAGTACTCTTTTACTAAGGTTAACTGCTCTTGTGCTGCTAATTCAGTAAGCTCAGTACAAAATTCAGGAGCGACAACCGTCACCTGTGCGCGGGCTTTCAAAAATGCCTGACATTTTCGTAAAGCTACATCTCCACCGCCGACAACTAGCACTGGCCTATCGTCTAACTTGGTAAATATCGGTAAATATTGCACTGTACTCGCCCCTAAATGCATAACCTTGATTTAAGCCAACTAAAATGACTTAGTAGGAGGGCAGAATATATCGGCCTTTAAATACAAAAAAATAATATTAACCCAAAATATATAACTAAAAGTTATATACAGACTTTGATTTTGGTTTAAGGCTTATATTTCAAGGTCTAGAGAGCAAAATGTATCCATATTAGCAACTTATAGCGATTGGTTATGAGATATAATGGAACATGAAAATAACACAGTGCTGAGTGTGAAGATGTCAAAGCTGCACTGGGGCGGACAAATGTCCTGTAGGGTGGCCAAATAATCCATTTAACTTGAACACACTGTAAATGGATAAGATTGATAGTGACAAACCTATTCGATGGTTTGCGCCCTAAGGAGATCTCATGAGTACAAATAATCAAGTCACTGCCGCAGTTGCAAAGCACGTGCTTGAACTAATGGATTTAACTTCGCTCAATGAAGATGATACTGAAAAAAGCATCTTAGAGATGCTTGATAGTATAGACGAAGATGTCGCATTGCCCGCTGCTGTATGTGTTTATCCTCAATTTGTGGCGCTGTGTAAAATGCACCTGTCATCACGGGGCTGGCATAGCGTTAAAGTGGCAACAGTGACAAACTTTCCTTGTGGTGAACAACCTCTTTCGCAAGTGTTAGCACAGACTCAGCAAGCCATTGATGACGGCGCTGACGAAATTGACTTAGTAATGCCATATAACCAAGTTATCGCGGGAGATCCCGATACACCATGGCAATATGTGCGCTCAAGTAAAGAACTATGTGGCAAGTCCGTGCAGTTAAAAGTGATCATTGAAAGTGGTGTGCTAGACACGCCAGAATTGATCGCGCAAGCCAGTGATATCGCAATACTAGCCGGGGCCGATTTTATAAAAACCAGTACCGGGAAAGTAGCTGTTAACGCAACTCTAACAGCGACTAAGGTGATGTTAGAGCGTATTAAAGTTAACGGCAAACCTGTTGGCTTTAAAGCCGCAGGTGGGGTTAAAACGGTTGCACAGGCCTGTCCTTACCTTGACGTTGCTTGCCAGATTATGGGAAAAGGGTGGGTAGAAAAAGCCAATTTCAGGTTTGGCGCATCTAGTTTGCTCGCCGATGTAAAAGGGGTTGTTGCTCGAGGCGAGTGTCTTTAAACAGATAAACGTTAACAAAAAACGAGACTCTTGCTCCATTTCATCGCTCACTTTGAACCGAGACCTTGATATTTTCTGCTACGTACCCAATATAGGTTGTGCTGTATTTAATCAAAGCGGCTGAATTATTCAGTTTTGGGCTTTAAAATAACAAAATGTGATGCCGTGACGCACTTGTGAATAACTGATTGAAAAACAAAAGTTGTGAAAATCACACGATGTATAACTTTTACACTTGTTTTCAGATTGTTCGTCAGTATAATGGGCATCCACTTTGCAGGGGCGTAGTTCCAATTGGTAGAACAGCGGTCTCCAAAACCGATGGTTGCGGGTTCGAGTCCTGCCGCCCCTGCCACTCAATACTTTTTAGTCCCAATTTAAAATAATGTGCAGTTTAAGTCGCTTATTTATAAATTTGGATTTAATGGATTAACCCTGTCTTAGACAGGGTTGTTGTGTCTGTATTTAAGGTAAAACAATTATGAGCACTAATGTTGAAAACCCGTCTAGCTCGATGGACACGGTAAAATGGCTAGTTGCAGTTGTACTACTCACTGGCGCAGTAGTTGGTAACTATATGTATGCAGACATGTCTGCGTTGGTTCGCGCCGTCGGTGTTGTAGTTGCAGTGGGTGCCGCTTTAGGTATCGCAGCGACAACTGAAAAAGGTCGTACTTTTATTGCATTTGCAAAAGAGTCTCGTATTGAGGTTCGTAAAGTTGTATGGCCTACGCGTCAAGAAGCAACACATACTACAATTATCGTGATGGCAGCAACAGTAGTGATGGCACTTATCCTTTGGGGATTAGATGGCTTGCTATTCCGTGCTGTTGGCTTTTTAACTGGATTGGAGATCTGATCCCATGTCGGATGAGAACAAAGAAAAGAAATTACGTTGGTACGTAATTCAGGCGTTTTCTGGTTTTGAAAAGCGCGTTGCTCAAACAATTATCGAGCACATTAAAATTGAAGGCTTAGAAGAAGACTTCGGTGAAGTACTAGTACCTACAGAAGAAGTTGTAGAGATGCGTGCTGGTCAAAAGCGCAAGTCTGAGCGTAAATTCTTCCCAGGTTACGTCCTTGTTCAAATGGTGATGAACGACGCAACTTGGCACTTGGTGAATAGCACACCACGTGTAATGGGCTTTGTTGGCGGTACATCTGATCGTCCTGCACCAATTAGTCAGCGTGAAGCTGATCGTATTCTTAACCGTCTTCAAGAGAACGCAGAAGCACCTAAGCCTGCGACGCTATTTGAACCGGGTGAAGTGGTTCGTGTTATCGATGGTCCATTTGCAGATTTCAACGGTGTAGTTGAAGAAGTGGACTACGAAAAGAGCCGCTTAAAAGTATCAGTACTTATCTTTGGTCGTTCAACGCCTGTTGACTTAGAATTTGGCCAAGTAGAGCAAGATACCTAATTTGCATTATTTTTGTACTATTGCAAAAAGTAATTGAAAAAGGCCGCTGATTAAACTATAATCAGCGGCCTTTTTGTAGCTAGCTCTATGCTAACTGCAAAAAGTACGAATTTTTTAATCGGGAAGCCGTTTGAGTACGCGTCCTCGCGCGCACAAGGCTAAGACCCATTTAACGAGGTTATTAACATGGCTAAAAAAGTTGAAGCTTTAATCAAGCTACAAGTTGCTGCTGGTATGGCTAACCCTAGTCCTCCAGTAGGTCCTGCACTAGGTCAACACGGTGTAAACATCATGGAATTCTGTAAAGCGTTCAACGCACGTACAGAGTCTATCGAGAAAGGCGCACCGGTTCCTGTAATCATTTCTGTTTACAACGACCGTTCATTCACTTTTGATATGAAAACTCCACCTGCATCTTACCTTCTTAAGAAGGCTGCAGGTATCAAGTCTGGTTCTGGCCGTCCAAACACTGAGAAAGTTGGTACTGTAACACGTGCACAACTAGAAGAGATTGTTGAGACTAAACGTCCTGACCTTACTGCTGCTGATATGGACGCAGCTGTACGCACGATTGCAGGTTCTGCACGTGCAATGGGCTTGAATGTAGAAGGGTAATTGAGAATGGCTAAATTAACTAAGCGTATGCGCGTAATCCGCGAAAAAGTTGACGTAACTAAAGAATACGAAATCAACGAAGCTGTTGCTCTTCTTAAAGAACTAGCTACTGCTAAATTCACAGAAAGTGTTGACGTTGCTGTAAACCTTGGCATCGATGCTCGTAAATCAGACCAAAACGTACGTGGTGCAACTGTACTACCACACGGTACTGGTCGTGAAGTACGCGTTGCTGTATTCACTCAAGGTGCTAACGCAGACGCTGCTAAAGAAGCTGGTGCTGATTTAGTAGGTATGGAAGACCTTGCTGAGCAGGTTAAGAAAGGCGAAATGAACTTTGACGTTGTTGTTGCTTCTCCAGATGCAATGCGCGTTGTTGGTCAACTAGGTCAAATCCTAGGTCCACGTGGTCTTATGCCTAACCCTAAAACTGGTACTGTAACACCTAACGTTGCAGAAGCAGTTAAAAACGCAAAAGCTGGTCAGGTTCGTTACCGTAACGACAAGAACGGTATCATCCACACAACAATCGGTAAGGTTGACTTTGACGCTAACCAGCTTCAAGAAAACCTAGAAGCACTTATCGTTGCTCTTAAGAAGGCTAAGCCTTCTCAAGCGAAAGGTACTTACTTGAAGAAAGTAAGCATCTCAACGACTATGGGCGCGGGTGTTGCTGTAGACCAAGCTACTCTAAACACGCAACTAGCGTAATTTAGATTTTAGCGTTTACATGGCGTAAAAATTAGACTATAATTTTGCGCCATTTCGTTGAGAAGTCACTTCCAACGAAGCAAAGAATTCGGGTTGAAGCGCATAATTTCGAACAGTTGTTTATCAAATTTGGTCTACAATAAAATCGATAAATTGCGTTTCCGTCCAAGACCGTAGGTGTAACTTTGTTACTTAATCTCCCTACGTAGACGGTGTGAATCCCAGCTAGATTTTTCCTAATCTTCTGGTTCTCGCCGTAAAAAGCAGCTCATGGCCAGTTGGCTGTGAGTAAAGTAGAACTGGGGACTTGTTCCCATATTAACCAGGAGTAACACCCATGGCTTTAAATCTTCAAGACAAAAAAGCAATTGTTGCTGAAGTCAACGAAGCTGCCAAAGGTGCTCTATCTGCAGTAGTTGCAGATTCTCGTGGTGTAACAGTAGATGCTATCACTGCGCTTCGTAAAGAAGCTCGTGAAGCAGGCGTATGGATGAAAGTCGTCCGTAACACGCTTGCAAAACGCGCTGTTGAAGGTACTGATTATGAGTGCCTTAACGAATCGCTAGTAGGCCCAAGCCTAATCGCTTTCTCTTCAGAGCACCCAGGTGCTGCTGCTCGTATCTTTGCTGATTTCGCAAAGAAAAACGAGTTGTTCGAACTGAAAGCGGCTGCATTTGAAGGCAATGTTGTTGACGTAGATATGCTTGCTAAGCTACCTACTTACGACGAAGCTGTTGCACGCTTAATGAGCGCTATGAAAGAAGCGTCAGCTGGTAAATTGGTTAAAACAATTGAAGCTGTACGTGTTCAGAAAGCTGAAGAAGCTGCTTAATCGCACCTTTTACACTTTCATCAATAAATTTTTTTGAACCTCATGGGTTCGTGATTAATTAGGAAACTTAAAATGTCTGTAACTAAAGACCAAATCCTTGACGCGATTGCTGAAATGTCAGTAATGGAAGTTGTTGAACTAGTTGAAGCAATGGAAGAAAAATTCGGCGTAACTGCAGCTGCTGCTGTTGTTGCTGCTGGTCCTGCTGAAGCTGCTGAAGAGAAGACTGAGTTCGACGTAATCCTAGCTGGCGCTGGCGGTAACAAAGTTGCTGCTATCAAAGCTGTACGTGGTGCAACTGGTCTTGGCCTTAAAGAAGCAAAAGCTCTTGTTGAGTCTGCTCCTGCGCCAATCAAAGAAGCTGTTTCTAAAGAAGAAGCTGAAGCACTTAAGAAAGATCTTGAAGAAGCTGGTGCTGAAGTTGAGATCAAGTAATCTAGCATACGCTAGGTTCGCTGCCTGAGAAATCAGGCAAGGGCTGGTGATTTTTTAATCACCGGCCCTTTTGCGCTCTAGAGCGAAAGTATTACTATTGCGCAATAAAAACCTAAATTCTTCAAGTTTTTCAATAATTTAAACCTTTTGGGAAACTGTTGGGTTTAGGTAGACAATTTAGATGTTGTTATCATGGCTTAGATGCCAATGAATGCTGTTCTGCATGAACAGGTTGGGTCAAAGATCAGCAAGCTGAGGAACCCCATGGCTTACTCTTATTCTGAAAAGAAACGTATCCGTAAGGATTTTGGTAAACGTCCACAAGTTTTGGATATACCTTTCCTTTTGCAAACGCAGTTGGAATCGTTTAAAAAATTCATTACGCCGGACGCGGATGGCGATACTGGATTGGAAGCTGCATTCCGTTCTGTATTCCCTATCAAAAGCTACTCGGGCAATTCTGAACTTCAATACGTGAGTTACCGTATCGGAGAACCAGTATTCGATGTAAAAGAATGTCAAATTCGCGGCGTGACTTATTCTGCTCCACTACGCGTTAAATTACGTCTTGTACTTATGGACAAAGAAGCTCCAGGTACAGTCAAAGACATTAAAGAGCAAGAAGTTTACATGGGCGAGATCCCGCTCATGACAGACACAGGTACTTTCGTAATCAACGGTACCGAGCGTGTTATCGTTTCTCAGCTACACCGTTCACCGGGTGTATTCTTTGATAACGACCGCGGTAAATCTCATTCATCGGGTAAAGTGCTTTATAATGCACGTGTTATCCCTTACCGTGGTTCATGGTTAGATTTTGAATTTGATGTAAAAGATAACCTTTTCGTTCGTATTGACCGTCGTCGTAAGTTACCGGCTTCAATCATTTTACGCGCACTAGAATTCACAACTGAAGAAATTCTAGCGCTGTTCTTTGAAACAACTGGTTTTGAAGTTGTAAACGGTAAAGTGATGATGGAACTAGTACCATCTCGCCTACGTGGTGAGACGGCTGCATTTGATTTCAAAGATGCAGACGGTGAAGTATTGGTTGAACAGGGCCGTCGTATCACAGCTCGTCATATCAAAAACATCGAGAAAAAAGGCATTACGCAACTTGAAGTACCGCATGAGTACATCATTGGTCGCGTAGTTGCTAAAAACTACATCGATGAGTCAACAGGTGAGATCATCGCTGAAGCGAACGCTGAATTGTCGCTTGAGTTGATGGCTGAGCTTGTGAAAGCGGGTCACACTAAGATCGATACGCTTTACATCAATGAAGTAGACAGCGGTGCGTACATGTCAGAGACAGTTCGTATTGATTCTTCTTCTAATCGTCTTGAAGCATTGGTAGAAATCTACCGTATGATGCGCCCAGGCGAGCCACCAACGAAAGAAGCTGCTGAAGCTTTATTCGACAACCTATTCTTCTCTGATGAACGATATGATCTATCAACAGTAGGTCGTATGAAGTTCAATAGCCGTGTTGGTTATGATTCAGATACAGGCCCAGGCACACTGAGCAAAGAAGACATCGTTTCTGTTATGAAAGTTCTTATCGACATTCGTAATGGTAAAGGCGAAGTGGATGATATCGACCACTTAGGTAACCGTCGTATTCGTTCTGTTGGTGAAATGGCTGAAAACCAATTCCGTGTTGGTCTAGTACGTGTTGAACGTGCTGTACGTGAGCGTTTAAGTCTAGGTGACCTAGATAACGTGATGCCACAAGATTTGATCAACGCTAAGCCGATTTCTGCAGCTGTTAAAGAATTCTTTGGTTCTTCTCAGTTGTCACAGTTCATGGACCAAAACAACCCGCTTTCAGAAGTTACGCACAAACGTCGTATTTCTGCGTTAGGTCCGGGTGGTTTGACACGTGAACGTGCAGGCTTCGAAGTTCGAGACGTACACGTAACGCACTACGGTCGTGTTTGTCCAATCGAAACGCCTGAAGGTCCAAACATCGGTCTAATCAACTCATTGTCGACGTACGCACGCACAAATGACTACGGTTTCTTGGAAACTCCTTATCGTAAAGTTGTTGATGGCGTAGTGACTGACGAAGTTGATTACTTATCTGCAATCGAAGAAGGTCAATTCGTAATCGCACAGGCGAATACAAACTTGACTGAAGCGAACCAGTTTGCAGAAGAGTTAATTCCATGTCGTCATAAAGGTGAATCAACCTTTATGCCTAGCGACAGCATCCAGTATATGGATGTATCTCCACAGCAGGTTATCTCTGTGGCTGCGGCACTAATCCCATTCCTTGAACACGATGATGCGAACCGTGCATTGATGGGATCGAACATGCAACGTCAAGCAGTACCAACACTACGCGCTGATAAGCCGTTAGTAGGTACCGGTATCGAGCGTACACTTGCAAAAGATTCAGGTGTAACAATCGTTGCTAAACGTGGTGGTGTCGTAAAATATGCTGACGCGAGCCGTATCGTTGTTAACGTAAATGAAGATGAGCGCGTTCCTGGTGAAGCGGGTATCGACATTTACAACCTAACTAAATACACGCGTTCGAACCAAAACACATGTATTAACCAAAAACCAACTTGTATGGTTGGTGAGCCAGTTGTACGCGGTGACGTACTTGCTGATGGTCCTTCTACGGACTTAGGTGACTTGGCACTTGGTCAAAACCTACGTGTTGCGTTCATGCCTTGGAATGGTTACAACTTCGAGGATTCAATCCTACTTTCAGAGCGAGTTGTACAAGAAGATCGTCTAACCACGATCCATATCCAAGAGCTTCAGTGTATTGCACGTGATACTAAGCTAGGTCCAGAAGAAATCACTGCTGATATCCCTAATGTAGGTGAGTCTGCACTTGGTAAACTGGATGAGTCAGGTGTTGTATACATCGGTGCCGAAGTGAAAGGCGGCGATATCCTAGTAGGTAAAGTAACGCCTAAAGGTGAAACACAGCTTACGCCTGAAGAAAAGCTACTACGTGCAATCTTCGGTGAGAAAGCTTCTGACGTTAAAGATAGCTCTCTACGAGTGCCTAACTCGGTTTCTGGTACAGTTATTGACGTTCAAGTGTTTACTCGCGATGGTGTTGAAAAAGACAAGCGCGCACTTGAAGTTGAAGAAATGCAGCTTCGCGAAGCGAAGAAAGACTTCAATGAAGAATTCAAGATCCTTGAAGGTGGCATTTTAACTCGTGCTCGTAAACTACTAGTTGAATCTGGTCAAAACGAAGATGCAATTGCACTTCTAAATGCTGAGAAGCTACTGACTCAGAGCCTAGCAGACGAAGCACAACAAGCTGAACTTGAACAGTTAGCTGCACAGTACGATGAACTGAAAGCGGAATACGACAAGAAGTTTGAGAACAAACGTCGCAAGATCACACAAGGTGATGACTTAGCGCCGGGCGTACTTAAGATTGTTAAAGTGTACTTAGCTGTTAAACGTCGTATCCAACCGGGTGATAAGATGGCTGGTCGTCACGGTAACAAAGGTGTTATCTCGACAATCGTACCAGTAGAAGATATGCCATATGACGAAAGAGGTCGTACGGTAGACATCGTTCTTAACCCACTAGGTGTACCATCACGTATGAACATCGGTCAGATCCTTGAAACACACATGGGTCTTGCTGCACGCGGTATCGGTGAGCGCATCGAAGATATGATGAAAGAGCAAGCAGAGCTACATGAGCTGCGTGACTTCATCAAGAAAGCGTACGACCTTGGCGACTGTCGTCAAGAAGTAGACATTGCTACATTCTCAGATGACGAAGTTCGTCGCCTAGCAAATAACCTTAAGGGTGGTCTACCAATCGCAACGCCGGCATTCGATGGTGCTAAAGAAAGCGAAATCAAAGAGCTACTAGAGCTTGGTGGTTACCCATCAAGTGGTCAGGTAACGCTTTATGATGGCCGTACGGGTGATGCATTTGAGCGTAAAGTAACTGTTGGTTACATGTACATGCTGAAACTAAACCACTTAGTAGACGACAAGATGCACGCACGTTCAACGGGTTCTTACAGCCTAGTTACTCAGCAGCCGCTGGGTGGTAAAGCACAGTTCGGTGGACAGCGTTTCGGTGAGATGGAGGTATGGGCATTAGAAGCATACGGTGCTGCCTATACACTACAGGAAATGTTGACAGTTAAGTCGGATGACGTAAATGGTCGTACTAAGATGTATAAGAACATCGTAGACGGTAACCACAAGATGGAACCGGGTATGCCAGAGTCATTCAACGTATTGTTGAAAGAAATCCGCTCGCTAGGTATCAACATCGAGTTGGAAGAAAGTTAATCCGACCGGCAGCTCAGTTGAGCTGCCAACCCGGACTGTAACTGTAAAGAATGAAGGGGTGAGCGCAGCTTGCCCTCAAGATTAACTCCGACAGGAGAGCTAAGGTGAAAGACTTACTTAAGTTTCTGAAGCAACAAAATAAGACCGAAGAATTCGATGCAATTCGCATTGGTCTTTCTTCTCCAGACATGGTTCGTTCATGGTCATACGGTGAAGTAAAGAAACCTGAGACAATCAACTACCGTACTTTCAAGCCTGAGCGTGATGGCTTATTCTGTGCCCGTATTTTCGGCCCAGTAAAAGATTACGAATGTTTGTGTGGTAAATACAAGCGACTAAAACACCGCGGTGTTATCTGTGAAAAGTGTGGCGTAGAAGTTACACTTACTAAAGTGCGTCGTGACCGCATGGGTCACATTGAGCTTGCGAGCCCAGTAGCGCACATTTGGTTCCTTAAATCATTACCGTCTCGTATCGGCTTAATGCTTGATATGACACTTCGTGACATCGAGCGTGTACTTTACTTCGAATCATTCGTAGTAACAGAGCCTGGTATGACAACGCTTGAGCGTGGCCAGCTATTAGGTGAAGAAGAGTACCTAGATGCACTAGAAGAGCACGGTGATGAGTTTGAAGCGAAGATGGGTGCAGAAGCTGTACTTGATCTACTTCGCGAACTAGACCTTGGTCAGTTAATCGCAGAAATGCGTGAAGAGTTACCAACAATTAACTCTGAGACTAAGCGTAAGAAAATTACTAAGCGTCTTAAGCTTATGGAATCGTTCCACCAATCAGGTAACAACCCTGAGTGGATGATCATGAGCGTACTACCTGTACTTCCACCAGATCTTCGTCCACTAGTACCACTAGATGGCGGTCGTTTCGCGACTTCAGATCTGAACGACTTATACCGTCGTGTTATCAACCGTAACAACCGTCTGAAGCGTCTACTAGACCTAGCTGCACCAGACATCATCGTACGCAACGAAAAGCGTATGTTACAAGAAGCGGTAGATGCACTACTTGATAACGGTCGTCGTGGTCGTGCGATCACAGGTTCTAACAAGCGTCCTCTTAAGTCGCTTGCAGACATGATCAAAGGTAAACAAGGTCGTTTCCGTCAAAACCTTCTAGGTAAGCGTGTTGACTACTCAGGCCGTTCTGTAATCACAGTTGGTCCAACGCTTAAACTTCACCAGTGTGGTCTTCCGAAGAAGATGGCACTAGAGCTATTCAAGCCATTTATCTACGGTAAGCTAGAGCGCCGTGGCATGGCTACTACCATCAAAGCTGCGAAGAAGATGGTAGAGCGTGAAGTACCAGAGGTTTGGGACGTACTTGATGAAGTGATCCGTGAACACCCAGTTCTATTGAACCGTGCTCCTACACTTCACAGACTTGGTATCCAAGCATTTGAACCGGTTCTAATCGAAGGTAAAGCAATCCACCTACACCCGTTGGTGTGTGCGGCGTATAACGCTGACTTCGATGGTGACCAAATGGCGGTACACGTACCGTTAACATTAGAAGCACAGCTAGAAGCTCGTGCACTAATGATGTCTACAAACAACATCCTTTCACCTGCAAGTGGTGAGCCTATCATCGTACCTTCACAGGACGTTGTATTAGGTCTTTACTACATGACGCGCGATCGCATCAATGCAAAAGGTGAAGGCATTGCGTTTAAAGACCCGAAAGAAGCTGAAAAAGCATACCGTACAGGTACAGCAGAGCTTCACGCACGTGTTAAAGTTCGTCTAACAGAAACTATTGTTGACGAAGAAACTGGCGAGCGTTCGGAAAAAACTCACATTGTTGATACAACAGTAGGTCGTGCGATCCTTTCATTGATCATGCCAAAAGGCCTTCCGTTTGAGCTAATCAACAGAGCGCTAGGTAAGAAGCAGATCTCTGGTCTTCTTAACGAGTGTTACCGTCGCCTAGGTCTAAAAGACACGGTTGTGTTTGCTGACCAAGTGATGTACACAGGTTTCCACTATGCGATGAAGTCAGGTGTATCTATCGGTATTAACGATATGGTTATTCCACCTACGAAGACTGAAATCATCGAGCGTGCAGAAGCTGAAGTTGCAGAGATTAACCAACAGTTCCAATCAGGTCTTGTAACTGCGGGTGAAAAGTACAACAAAGTAATCGATATCTGGTCACGTGTTAACGAAAACCTATCACGTGAAATGATGGCGAACTTATCGAAAGATACAGTTGTGAATGCACAGGGTGAAGAAGAGCAACAAGACTCTTTCAACTCAGTATTCATGATGGCCGACTCAGGTGCTCGTGGTAGTGCCGCTCAGATCCGTCAGCTAGCAGGTATGCGTGGTCTAATGGCACGTCCAGATGGTTCAATCATCGAGACGCCAATCACGGCAAACTTCCGTGAAGGTCTAAACGTACTTCAGTACTTCATCTCGACGCACGGTGCACGTAAAGGTCTTGCCGATACCGCACTTAAGACAGCAAACTCGGGTTACCTAACACGTCGTCTAGTAGACGTTGCGCAAGATTTGGTTATCAACGAATCAGATTGTGGCACGTTAGAAGGCCTAGTAATGAAGCCACTTATCGAAGGTGGTGACGTTGTAGAGCCGCTTCGCGAGCGAGTTCTAGGTCGTGTTGTTGCAGAAGACGTATGTAAGCCAGGTACTGATGAAGTACTGGTTGAACGTAACGTGATGCTTGACGAAAAACTGTGTGACCTTTTAGAAGAGCACTCAGTAGATGAAGTTAAAGTTCGCTCTGTAATCACGTGTGACAATGACTTTGGTGTATGTGCTAACTGTTACGGTCGTGACCTTGCACGTGGCCATATCATTAACCCAGGTGAGGCAGTCGGTGTAATTGCAGCTCAGTCAATCGGTGAGCCAGGTACACAGCTTACGATGCGTACGTTCCACATCGGTGGTGCGGCATCAAGAGCATCTGCAGAAAACAGCGTACAAGTTAAAAACAACGGTAGCATGAAGCTACATAACGCTAAATTTGTAATTAATACAGATGGCAAGATCGTTGTAACTTCACGTTCTACAGAAATTACGGTTATTGATGAGCAAGGCCGTGAGAAAGAGCGTTATAAGGTACCTTACGGTGCAGTACTGACTGTTCAAGATGGTGCAGAAGTTAAAGGTAGCGACATTGTTGCTAACTGGGACCCGCATAGTCACCCAATCGTTATCGAACACCAGTCAAAAGTATCGTTCAGCGATATTGATGACTCAAATACAGAAGCTCAGACTGATGAACTAACTGGTCTAACGCGTGTTGTAGTTAAAGATCTAGCTAAGGTAAATGCAAAAGAGCCTAAGCTAATCATCGAAAACGAAGAGCGTGGCCTACAGGAAATCCGTCTACCTTCATTCACCACGATTGAAATTACAGACGGTGCAACTGTTCAGCCGGGTGACGTATTAGCACGTATTCCGCAAGAAGGTTCGAAGACTCGTGATATCACCGGTGGTCTACCTCGAGTTGCTGACTTATTTGAAGCACGTAAGCCAAAAGATCCTGCTATCCTTGCAGAGATCACAGGTACTGTGAGCTTCGGTAAAGAGACTAAAGGTAAGAAACGTCTAGTTATCACACCAGATCAAGGCGATGCATATGAAGAGATGATCCCGAAATGGCGTCAGCTTAACGTGTTCGAAGGTGAGCAAGTTGCTAAAGGTGAAGTCATTGCTGATGGTCCTGAGTCTCCGCATGACATCCTACGTCTACGTGGTGTGACAGATGTATCTAACTACATCACCAACGAAGTTCAGGAAGTTTACCGTCTTCAGGGTGTAAAGATTAACGATAAGCACATCGAAACAATTGTTCGCCAAATGCTACGTAAGTGTATCATTCTTGACGGTGGTGACACTGAGTTCCTAGCAGGTGAGCAAGCGGAGGTTGCACGCGTTAACATTGCAAACCGTGAGCTTGAGAAGCAAGGTAAGATCCCAGCTAAATTCGAAATTCAGCTAATGGGTATTACTAAAGCATCACTAGCAACTGAATCGTTCATCTCAGCGGCATCGTTCCAGGAGACAACTCGTGTCCTAACTGAAGCAGCTGTAAACGGTAAGAGCGATGAGCTTCGCGGCCTGAAAGAAAATGTTATCGTAGGTCGTTTGATCCCAGCAGGTACTGGTTTTGCGTATCACCAAGAGCGTATTAACCGTCGCAAAGAAAGCGAGCTACCAGTTGAAGAGCAAACAGTAAGTGCAGAAGAGGCGTCTCAGGCGCTTACAGACGCACTTAACGCTGACCTATTAGGCGGCAACGAGTAAGCTTTAGAGACTAAATAGTCTGACTAAAAGGGCCGCCTCTAAGGCGGCCTTTTTGATCTATACAATTTGAGCGAGATTGGAGAAAAAGCAACTTGTCATGGCGGTGTCTTAATCACATGTCAGTATCTGTCGTTTTGGTAAATCTCTGATAAAGGTACGAGGAGCACGATGTGTAATCTATATTGGGTGAGAGATATATCACTATTTAGCAAAATAGGATAAGCCGTAAATCACCTTAGAGTTAAAAGCACAGCCTCAAAATGCACAAATTCGACGAAAAATACCGCTGTAAAATGGATTTTTATTGACAGGTTAATCTTTGCTCATTAAAATTCGGCCACCCATTTATTCGTTCCATTAAAATGGAAGGAAAATTTGGGTCGATTTTATTTTTTCAGTAGTAATTTTAACTAATCAGGAGCTATTTAATGGCAACTATTAACCAGCTAGTACGTAAGCCACGTCGCAGCAAGGTTACAAAGAGCAACTCTGCTGCTCTTAAAGCTTGTCCACAAAAGCGTGGTGTATGTACTCGTGTATATACAACTACACCAAAGAAACCAAACTCTGCACTACGTAAAGTAGCGCGTGTTCGTCTTACGAACGGTTTCGAAGTAACTTCTTACATTGGCGGTGAAGGCCACAACCTTCAAGAGCACAGTGTAATCCTTATCCGTGGTGGTCGTGTTAAAGACTTACCAGGTGTGCGTTTCCACACAGTTCGTGGTGCGCTTGACTGTGCGGGTGTTAACGATCGTAAACAAGGTCGTTCTAAGTACGGTGCAAAACGTCCTAAGGGCTAATGGTTCTCCGTTAGTAAGGCCAAGCACTTAAGTTTTAATATTGAATAATTTGTTTTGGGTATTCGTTTAAAAAAACGAACCTGAAGATATCGGAGAGATAAAATGCCTAGAAGACGCGTAATAGGTCAACGTAAAATTCTTCCAGATCCGAAGTTCGGATCAGAACTTCTTGCTAAATTCGTTAACGTAGTAATGTTAGACGGCAAGAAATCTACTGCTGAAAAAATCGTATACGGTGCGCTAGACGTGGCTGCTGATAAATCAGGCAAGTCGCACCTAGAAATCTTTGAAGCTGCACTTGAAAATGTACGCCCTGCGGTTGAGGTTAAATCTCGCCGTGTTGGTGGTTCTACATATCAAGTACCAGTTGAAGTACGTCCAGTTCGTCGCAACGCATTAGGTATGCGTTGGTTAGTTGACTCTGCACGTAAGCGTGGCGAGAAGTCAATGGGTCTTCGTCTTGCACAAGAGATCCTTGACGCTGCGGAAAACAAAGGCACTGCGGTTAAGAAACGTGAAGACGTTCACCGTATGGCTGAAGCGAACAAAGCATTCGCTCACTACCGTTGGTAATCTGCCCAAGACCTTTAAGAGGATATTATGGCACGTACTACTCCAATTGAGCGCTATCGTAACATCGGTATTTGTGCTCACGTAGATGCAGGTAAAACCACCACCACAGAGCGTGTACTTTATTACACGGGTCTGTCTCACAAAATTGGTGAGGTACATGATGGTGCTGCAACTATGGACTGGATGGAGCAGGAGCAGGAGCGTGGTATTACCATCACTTCTGCTGCGACAACGTGTTTCTGGAAAGGTATGGATGCTCAGTTCCCTGAGCATCGCATCAATATCATTGATACTCCAGGACACGTAGACTTTACTATCGAAGTAGAACGCTCATTGCGTGTACTTGATGGTGCAGTTGTTGTTCTTTGTGCTTCATCAGGCGTACAACCACAAACAGAAACTGTTTGGCGTCAAGCCAATAAATACGAAGTTCCTCGTATGATCTTCGTTAACAAGATGGACCGTACTGGTGCAGATTTCTTGGCAGTTGTGGATCAGGTGAAAGACCGTCTTGGTGCGACACCTGTGCCTATTCAGTTACCAATTGGTGCTGAAGATGAATTTAAAGGTGTTATCGATCTCATCAAAATGAAAGCCATTAACTGGAACGAAGATGACCAGGGCATGACTTTCACATACGAAGAGATCCCGGCAGACCTTCAGGATTTAGCTGAAGAGTGGCACTCTCACTTAGTTGAAAGTGCAGCGGAAGCGACTGAAGAGCTAATGGACAAATATTTAGAAGAAGGTGAGTTGAGCGAAGAGGAGATTAAATCTGCGATTCGTCAACTGACATTGAACAACGAAATTGTGCCAATGTCTTGTGGTAGTGCATTCAAAAACAAAGGTGTTCAAGCTGTGCTTGATGCTGTTATTGAATTCATGCCTTCACCAACTGAGGTTAAAGAGATTCAGGGTATCCTTGAGGATGATTCTGAAGCTACTCGTCCAGCTAGCGACGACGCGCCGTTTTCGGCGTTGGCGTTTAAAATTGCGACGGACCCATTTGTTGGTACACTGACTTTCTTCCGAGTTTATTCTGGTACTGTAGGTCAAGGTGACTCTGTTTATAACCCTGTAAAGGGTAAAAAAGAGCGTTTTGGTCGTATTGTTCAGATGCACTCAAATTCGCGCGAAGAAATTAAAGAAGTTCGCGCTGGTGATATTGCTGCTGCGATTGGACTTAAAGACGTTACCACTGGTGACACGCTTTGTTCTCAAGATTCAGTGATCACATTAGAGCGCATGGAATTTCCAGAGCCTGTGATCTCAGTAGCGGTAGAGCCAAAAACAGTCGCTGATCAGGAAAAAATGGGTATTGCACTAGGTAAACTAGCAGCAGAAGATCCGTCTTTCCGTGTTGAAACTGACGAAGAGTCAGGTCAAACGATCATCTCTGGTATGGGTGAACTGCACCTAGATATCATTGTTGACCGTATGAAACGTGAATTCAACGTTGTTTGTAACGTTGGTAAGCCGCAAGTGGCATACAGAGAAACCATTCGTGGCTCTGTAGAAGCTGAAGGTAAGTTCGTACGTCAATCTGGTGGTCGTGGTCAATATGGTCACGTATGGCTGAAATTGGAACCAATGGACTTTTCTGATGAAGACGCACCTACTTACGAATTCGTTAATGAAATCGTAGGCGGTACGGTTCCTAAGGAATACATCCCAGCGGTTGATAAAGGTATTCAAGAGCAAATGAAACAAGGTGTGCTTGCGGGCTACCCTCTGTTAGGTGTGAAAGCGACGTTATTTGACGGTTCTTTCCACGATGTTGACTCAAATGAAATGGCCTTTAAGATCGCCGGTTCAATGGGCTTCAGAAATGGTGCTTTAGAAGCGCAACCAGTGCTTTTAGAACCTGTTATGAAAGTTGAAGTCACTACCCCTGAAGAAAACATGGGTGACGTAGTAGGCGACTTAAACCGTCGTCGCGGCATGATCGAAGGTATGGAAGACGCTTTTGGTGGTCTTAAGCTTGTAAATGCACAAGTCCCACTGTCTGAAATGTTTGGTTATGCAACCGATTTACGTTCTGCAACGCAAGGTCGTGCCTCGTACTCAATGGAATTTTCCAAGTACGCAGAAGCGGCGAAAAACGTTGCCGACGCAATAATTGCAGCTCGCGCTGTTAAGTAATTTTAGTTCGGTCCGGTCTTAGGACTGGACTTTAATTTCTTTATAGGAAATTTTAAAATGGCAAAAGAAAAGTTTGAA
>NZ_AUXS01000049.1 GCF_001625565.1 Pseudoalteromonas luteoviolacea NCIMB 1944 | reverse complement strand
ATCCTGAACTTGTTTCAGGATTCATGTATTCGATACTAGCTAGGTGTTAGAAGTAATAGCCTTAACAACTGTTAAAACAGCTCATTTCACCTTGCGCAAACTGAACGCACTCGCTTCGCTCGCTGTCATTGGTGCTTTGTTCGATGTTAATTTGGATGATGAAAATTGGGTTTTAGAAATAGCGTTTTTTATCCAAAATTTTAGTTCTTTTATTAATAAGTATTTTTTAATTTCTTTTTGATATGTTGAAATTAACGCAATTATAAAAATTAAAAATAATATTATTCATTATGTTGAAAGTGATAATAAATGCTGTTAGGTTGGTTGTAGTTAATAAGGAGATAAAAATGTTATTAAAATTAAAGAAGAAAAACATCAAAGTGATTAGCCATGATAAAGCCAACGTTCCTGCGGAGATGACACCGCAAGTTGCTGGCGGTTTATTTAAAACTTGGGAATGTACAGGTACAAGAACTTGCCCAGGAACATATACTACTACGGCTTGCTAACAAACTGAATAGAGCTACGTAAAGTAGCTCTATTTCCTGTTCAATAACTAAAGTATCGAATACCCTCATCAAAATTTTCATTTAAAAATAGTGTTATTACTTCCCTTTTATTTAGCCATGATGGATTTTTAGTTCATTAATAATTAAAAGTTTCTGGATAGAAGAAACTACTTCTGTTGAACCAACCTCGTTAATTCAAAGCTAAAGGCCTTAACCTTTTTAATAAAGAAAATAATATGAATAAAGCCGGACAAAGAACGAGACTTAAGTGAACCAGATACATTGCCTTTTATAAGTTGAGTTGGGGCTGAAGGCCTTCGGCGAAGTGTTGTTTAGAAAGCTCAAGAAGGAGAACTATTTGCCGCTTTGATTTATTAAATGGGCCATGAACCTACCACCGTTGCGACTCTATTTAACACTCATCACTTTGCTGTTTTTATAATTTGTCTAAGTATTCAACGATTAGCATTGCGATTTAATTTTAACTGTATATACTCACAGTAAATGCACTGTATGGAAAACCAGTTATATGCGACCATTGACTAAACGACAAGAACAAGTTTTTGAACTCATCAAAGTTTTTATCAAAGACACAGGAATGCCGCCAACGCGAGCGGAAATAGCGGAGTCTCTCGGTTTTCGCAGTGCAAATGCGGCAGAAGAGCATTTGAAAGCACTTGCCAAAAAAGGCGTTATAGAAATGGTACCAGGCGCCAGCAGAGGAATTCGCTTAGCTGAAGCTGATGAGCCGGAGCAATTAGGCTTACCTCTGGTTGGGCGTGTAGCCGCTGGCGAGCCTATCTTAGCGCAGGAGCATATCGAAAATCACTGCAAAGTTGACCCAGGCATGTTTCAACCTTCAGCCGATTATTTGCTCCGTGTTAACGGTATGAGTATGAAAAATATCGGTATCATGGACGGCGATTTGTTAGCGGTTCATCGCACTCAAGTCGCAAACAACGGTCAGGTGGTAGTCGCCCGTGTTGAAGAGGATGTGACTGTGAAGCGTTTTGAAAAAGTAGGGAAAAAAGTATTCTTACATGCAGAAAACGAGGACTTTTCGCCAATCGAAGTCGATCTTGAGCAGGAAGTGTTTAATATCGAAGGTTTAGCGGTAGGGGTTATCCGTGGCAATCTGTAAATAGCTTTTCATTTCGATAGCTCTTTGACGTTACTTTTTCATGGCTGGAGACGTGTCCTCCAGCTCGATTCTTTCAATTTTTCTCATCTTAATTTACTGCTGATCTTTTTAGCTCTAACTTCATATCATATACTTAATTACAATTTTATAACTTAGCTACCAAACTAGTTCGTATACGCGAGTGATTGAAGATAATTTTGCACTTATTTAGTTATTCGCGGTCAGAGCTATTCGTCTTAGTTTGTGGTGCCTAAAACTATAATTGTTTTTGTAAGTTACATTTGATTTCAAATGAGATCAAAGTATCTCTTTTGATTGTGCTACAACCACTGGAAATGAATTGATTATGGAGCGACTTATGACTTGGTTTCGTATTGTACTAATTTTTACATTTACATGTCTTGTTTCCGCATGTGCATCTACTTCACAAAATACGCGTTCAGGCTTTTTACCGAGCTATGATTCTTTGGCCCCTTCCGAAGAATATGAAGATACAGAACTTTATGTAAACAGTACGTTTGATCAAACAGCGCTCAGTCAGGTTGAAGTATTGTATATTCCTCAGTTTGAGGTATGGATAAATGTTCAAGATTCCGAGTTTTTGAATATAAACCCGCTACATGTTGCTAAGTTAAGCCACTATATGCAATCGCAAATGGTAAAAAAGCTAGCTCCCCATTTTCAGGTGGTGACAGAAAAGCCGCTTAATCTGAATGAGCGAGTGTTGATGATAGAAGGGGCATTTACAGATGTTCAGTTTGAACCTGTTGCATTGCAAGTGAGAGACTTTGTCCCGATTCGCTTAGTCTATAATGCAGGAAAGACGGCCTACCTTGCTGCAACTGAGCAAACTGAGGCATTGACACATGTGTCTTTGGAGTCTGCTTTTTATCTTGGTAATAACCCTCAACCCGTAGTGATGATGACAGCACACAAAGAGCTAGATACCGTTTTAAAAGCAGATGGCACAGAGAATGTAGCAGCGGTTAAAGAAGTGCTAGATGTGTGGATAAATAACTTTGTTACGGCGATGACAAAACATCGCGATGTTAAATAGAATTAAAGGAGCTTTCATGAAGACAATAAAAAGCAAGCAGCTATGTGCAATGGCGTCAATTTGTCTTGCATTAATCGGTTGTTCAGACCAGCAGCCAGAGCAGCAATCTGAACAACTTCGTCCCGTAAGGACAATGCTGCTTTCTTCTCAGGTAGACGGTCCTTTAGTTGAGTTTCCAGCAGTTGTAGATGCAGCTTCATCCGCAGATCTATCTTTTAAAGTATCAGGTGAAGTTACCGAGTTATTGGTAAAGCAAGGTGAAGAAATCCAATTAGGCGATGTAATTGCAAAGCTGGATACAACAGATTATCAGCTTTCACTAGATGACGCTCAAGCTAACTATAATAAAGCGCAGGCGGATTTCAGTCGAGCGAAACAGTTGATCAAGTCCGGCACAATTTCGCAATCGGACTATGATCAGCTGCAATCTCATTTTACAAGTGCAAAAAGCAAACTAGCAAACGCAAAAAATAACTTGTCTTATACGAATTTGAAAGCGTCATTTTCTGGGGTGGTTGCTAGAACTTATATAGAGCGCTTTGAAGAAGTACAGGCTAAGCAGGTTGTTGCGACGTTACAGGATATAAAACATGTCACACTTAAGGTTAACGTGCCTGAAAGTTTGATGATAAAAGTATCTAAAGACGCACCAAAACATATCATAGCCGAGTTTTCTGGAATACCAGATAAGACTTTCCCGCTGGATTTTGTTGAAGTAAGCACTCAAGCCGATGAAGTCACTAAAGCATATGAAGTTACCTTGAGCATGACTCGCCCTGAAAACTATAACATTTTACCAGGAATGACAGCCAAAGTTTTAGCTAAAGGTGCAGATGTCAACAAGAGTGGATTATACCTGCCAATAAATACTGTACTCAAAGACGCATCTGGAAATTATGTATGGACAGTTGAGCCTGCTGGTGCTGGCAAAGGTGAGATTAAAAAGAAATCTATTGTGATTGGTGATGTTTCAACATTAGGGTTTCCAGTGCTCAGTGGTGTGGCAGAAGGTGAGTACATTGTTACAGCGGGCATGAGTAAAGTAAGTGAAGGTCAACTTGTAAAGTTTAACAAGGAGGCACAGTGAATATAACCAGACTTGCTTTAGAAAATAACCGTACTACCTGGGTATTGATCGCTGCGCTATTGTTTTTTGGCATTGTGTCATTCAATAAAATGCCAAAAGACTATGATCCCGGTTTTATTATTAGAACAGCGCAAGTTATTACTTACTTTCCTGGTGCGAGCCCACAGCGTGTAGAGGAACTAGTTACAGATCAAATCGAAAAGGTAGTTCAGCAAATTCCTGAACTGGATTTTGTCAGCAGTACCTCGAAAACAGGGGTGTCCATTGTTAGCGTCAATATTAAAGAAAGCTACAAGAATATGCGGCCTATCTGGGACAACCTGCGACGTAAAATACAAAGTATTGAGCAAGATCTTCCCAGTGATGCACAAACGCCTATCGTCAACGATGAGTTTGGTGATGTCTTTGGCATTGTGATCGGCCTGACAGCTGAAGGGTATAGTTATCGTGAGATGGAGGATGTTGCTGAGCAGGTCAGAGACACATTACTTCGCTTACCGGAAGCTGCAAAGGTTGAGATATACGGTAACCAAGAGCAACGGGTCTTTATTGAATTTGAAAATGCGAGGCTAGGAGCCTTAGGTATTTCGCCCAGTCAACTTAAAGATCAATTAGCGTCACGAAATATCGTCAACCCCGGTGGCTCTATTTATATTAATGATGAAACATTGGCACTAGAGCCAAGTGGCAACTTTGAATCAGTCGAAGATATAGCCAATACGATAATCAATGTACCTGGTAGCGAGCAGGTTTTGCTGCTTTCAGACATTGCAGTCGTATATCGTGACTACGTAGATCCTGCAAAATCGAAAGTACGTGTTGGCCAAGAAGATGGCTTAACATTGGCGATTTCAATGCGCCATGGCGGCAACAATATTGCGTTGGGTGAGCAAGTATTAGAGACTCTGAACTATTTGGAAAGTGTCTACCCTATAGGTGTTGAATTTAAACTGCTGTCGTTTTTACCAAAAGAGGTTGAGCAGAAGGTCAGTGACTTTGTCTCTAACTTACTACAAGCGGTGCTTGTCGTTACCTTAGTGATGTTATTCACATTAGGACTGCGCACCGGTTTAATTGTGGCAAGCCTCATCCCTATGAGCATGGTATTTGGCATTTTAGTGATGTCGTTTTTCCATATCAGTATTGACCAAATTTCTCTAGCAGCCTTGATTATTGCACTTGGTATGTTGGTTGATAATGGCATTGTAATGTCTGAAAATATTATGGTTCAAATGGAGCGAGGAAAGGCTGCGATTGATGCGGCAGTTGATTCCGCGGATGAATTAAAAGTACCATTACTCGTGTCATCGCTAACCACTGGGGCCGCATTTTTACCTATTTTCTTGGCTGAGTCCTCAACTGGTGAATATACCGCTTCTCTGTTTAAGGTCGTAACGATTACATTACTATGTTCTTGGTTATTGGCTATGACCATGATCCCAATGTTGTGTGTATACTTTACACGCGTTAAATCCCAATCAGCCGACTATAATTCAGGTATCTATTTAAGCTATAAAAATCTTTTAACAACCATGATCCGTCATCGCTGGGTCACTTTATTAGCTTGTATTGCCGCGTTTTTTATTGCACTCCAAGGAATGCAATTTATTCCTAAGCTATTTTTCCCACCCTCTGATCGTGACTATTTTAAAGTCGAATTGGAGCTACCGATTGGCACACGACTACAAACAACGGAAGCCTTGGTAAAAGACATGGAAAGCTATATACAGCAAGAGCTACTTGTATCAAGTGAGCGCCCAGAAGGCGTTACACAGTGGGTGAGTTATGTCGGCAGTGGCGGGCCGAGATTTTTATTAACTCACAATCCAGAGCCTACCAGTGCTAACTATGCACTGATGATAGTCAGTACCACGTCATATAAGCTGATTGATTCATTAATGGTTGATATTGAGCGGTACGCATTAAGCCGTCATCCTGACCTATTAATAAAGCAGCGCAAAATTGAAAATGGAGCGCCGATCGCTAACCCGGTAGAAGTCAGACTTTCAGGAGATGACAAAGATAAACTGATGGCCATTGTCGATCAATTGAAAGCGAAAATGGCTGCAACACCTGGGCTGAAGGCGGTAAGTGACGACTGGGGTTTGCCGAGCAAAAAAGTACAGATCAAGATAAACCAAACTCGCGCACGTCGGGTTGGAGTGTCGAGTAAAGATATTGCAAGTTCATTACAGACTGGCTTTAGTGGTCTGGAATTAACGCAATATCGTGAAGGTAACGAGTTAATTCCTGTGACGCTTCGCTCTGTTGCAGCGGATAGAGATGATATTGGTAAGTTAGAAGCCATGATGGTTTACTCTCAAGCAACTGGCGCTTCAGTGCCGTTGAAGCAGGTTGCAGACATCGAAGTGGTTTGGGAGAGTGCCCAGATTTTGCGTCGTGATAGATTGAAAACAGTTGCGGTTGGCGCGCAACTAGATGGGATCACAGCGAATGAAGGTTTCGCTGCAATCGTCCCTTGGCTTGAGGAGCAAAAGCAAAATTGGCCATTTGGCTATTCGTATGAGTTAGGTGGTGAAGCTGAGTCATCAGGAAAAGCGAACCAGTCTATAGCGGATAAGATGCCGATTGCAGTCTTTATAATTGTCATCTTATTAATTGGTCAATTTAACTCTATTCGCAAATCAATTATTGTATTAACGACTATCCCACTGGGATTTATTGGCGTGATCTTAGGTCTACTAGTAGGGCAGTCATTTTTTGGTTTTATGACCTTGCTTGGCATTATTTCGCTTGCGGGTATTGTGATAAACAACGCGATTGTATTGTTAGAGCGGATTAAAATAGAGTTGGAAAACACCCCGGAAAACCCAGTTGAAGGCATTATTTCAGCGGCACAGCAGCGTATGCGTCCCATTCTGTTAACGACGGCAACAACAGTGTTTGGTTTAATTCCATTGTATTTAGGCGGTGGTGAGATGTGGGAGCCTATGGCGCTTGGCATTATGGGTGGGTTGTTGTTTTCCACGCTACTTACACTGGGCATAGTCCCCGTACTTTATGCGTTGTTTTATCGTATCAAAGTACAACACTAGCAAAGTCGTGGCGTTCACAACGATAAATCGTGAATGCCAGTAAAAGCCTGTTAATGAGTGTAACCCTTAAGTTTTTGTTCAGTGTGGTGAGCAGAAAATGAACATACAGGCTAACCAGAGGAGTAAATGATGAAACTTATCAACTATGCAATTGTGGCAATGCTGATCCCCATGATGGCCAATGCTGGTGAAGTGAAAGTGGCATGGCTAGATTTTAAAGAGTACAGAGATGTGTTTCCTGCAAAAGAAACTCGTGGTGGATATCACAAGCGCATCGCCAAGCAATTTGACTCGCATTTAAATAAACTGGCGGCAGATATGCCTGATGGATATACCTTATCTGTAAAGTTTGAAGATATTGACTTGGCTGGAGATGTCAGATTTAACATGAATGATATTCGTATTATCAAGCCAATTTATTTTCCCCGCTTGAAAATTACATACAGCGTAACAGATAACGCAGGCAAAGTGCTTGTTGAAGCAAAATCGAAAGTACTAAAAGATATGAACTTTATGGATAGGATAAAATTTGGTAGAGATTCTGAGTTTTATTACGATAAGCGGTTGCTGAGTGACTGGTATAAAGATGATGTCGAGCCAATTGTTAAATAAAAAGAGCGCTTAGGCGCTCTTTTTATTTAAATGTGGCGAGTAACTGAAGTAGCTGCTGTAATTTAAACACGGTTTTCTTTAGGTGTGCTTCATCGAGCTGTTCTGATTTACTCAATTTATCTACATCAGCAGCGACATCAAGTACATAAGGTTTAAAACGCTTGGCTTCGAATTCAAACCCTGCATCTTTGCTAAAAAGTGATGAGAATTTGCCATGCCCTTGTTGCTGTAATTCATCTAATTTTTTATCTGCATCAAGTGACTGACGATAAACAACTTTTAAGTTTTCGTTGAGCTTTTCGATGATTGCTTGCATGTTTTTCCTAAAGTCCTGAGTAAATCGGTCGATATTTTACTTGGATCCATCAAACTTGTCAGGTGAATACCTATGAATATTTCCGGAAGTAACCTTCCTGCTATGTCTGGCGCTGGTCCAGGTGGTGAAGTATACAGTGCTTCTCTGGCGAAAAAGCAACAGCAAGCAGATGGACGAGCTGCCCTCGCTTTAATTGAATCTGCTGGTAGTTCTGCCGCTGCGCAAACTCCAGCAAAGTCTGTTACAGCATCTTTGGGCAACAACATCAACGTATATGCATAGTATACGTTGATGTTTGCATTTTAACTTAAATGCAAATCAATCGGCGTCTTACTTTGTTTGCCGCCGATTTCTCTTACTAATTTGGGTACCAAGAAACCGGGTAATGTCTCCAGCATTTCGGCGACTAGTTTGGTTGCATCTGACTCGCTCATATCAAAATGGCTAGCACCCTCAACCTTATCCAGTAGGTGTAAGTAATAAGGCAATATATCACTGTCAAATAAGGCTTCGCTCAACTCTGACAAAGTGTGGGCGCTATCATTGATCCCCTTTAGCAGGACAGATTGATTTAGCAGCGTCACGCCAGCTTGCTTAAGTTTGCGCATTGCTGTTTTAAATTCATCATCAATTTCATTAGAGTGATTAATGTGGTTGACCAGAACTGCTTTGAGTCGGCTATTTGCCAATCGGTCGCAAAGCTTATCGGTTATCCTTGCAGGAATGACGACAGGCAGACGACTATGGATCCTGATGCGCTTGAGCTGTGGCAAGGCTTCTAACTCGTCTAACAGCCAGCAGATCAGGTCATCTTTGGCCATCAAGGGATCTCCACCGCTTAAAATTACCTCGTTAATTTCTGGGTGTGTAACTAGATACTCAAAAACCGATTTTAAAGCGCGTTTATTAACTTGATTGTCCTGATATGGGAAATGTCGTCTGAAGCAATAACGGCAATTTACGGCGCAGCCTGTTTTGAGCATCAAAAGAACGCGAGAACGGTATTTATGCAATAGGCCGGGAACAGGGGCATCTTGCTCCTCTAATGGATCTTTATTGAACCCGCTGGCGGCAATAAACTCTTGATGTAAGGGCATCACTTGTAATAGCAGAGGGTCGTAAGGATCACCGTAGCGCATTTTTGCGATAAATGGTCTGGGTACACGAAGCGGAAAAAGTCGCTTTGCAGCAAGATCTTTGGCACTGAAATGTGACTCCAAACCCAACATTTTGAGTAGTGTATCTGGGCAAGTAACGACATTAGCCAATTCTTTTTGCCAGTTAGTATGCAAATTTACTTCATTTATTTGTATCATTAGCAGGTTTATTACTCGAAATACGATGATTAGAGGATACGATGGCGAATTATAGCACCAACGAGTTCAAGGGCGGCCTAAAAATTATGATTGATGGCGAGCCTTGTACGATCCTAGAAAACGAAATGGTTAAACCAGGTAAAGGCCAAGCTTTCAACCGAGTTAAGATCCGTAAGTTGATCTCAGGAAAAGTATTAGAAAAAACGTTTAAATCTGGCGACTCAGTTGAAGGCGCAGATGTAATGGAAACAGATCTAGCTTATCTTTACACTGATGGCGAATTCTGGCACTTCATGAACAACGACACATTTGAGCAAATCGCAGCTGACGAAAAAGCAGTGGGTGACAATGTTAAATGGTTGGTTGAAAACGATGTATGTACAATTACACTGTGGAATGGCAACCCGATAGCGGTAACACCGCCTAATTTTGTTGAACTTGAGATCACAGATACAGATCCGGGATTAAAAGGTGACACAGCGGGTACAGGCGGTAAGCCTGCAACTTTAACAACAGGCGCTGTTGTTCGCGTTCCACTATTTGTTCAAATTGGTGAAGTGATCAAAGTTGATACGCGCACAGGTGAATACGTGAGCCGCGTTAAGTAATTATTTACTTGAACACTTTGACGTTAGAAAATCTCGGCCTTGGTCGAGATTTTTTTATGACCTAATGTAATTCATATTTTGGGGTAGACAATGAATGATGTGAAATGGGCACCGAGTGCGGACATTGAGACACTGAAACAGCGTGCTGCAATATTGGCAAGTATTCGCATGTTTTTTGCGGAGCGTGGGGTTTTTGAAGTTGAAACACCATGTTTGAGTCAAGCGTCAGTCACTGATGTGCATTTAGCGACATTCGCCACGCAATTTGTTGGGCCCAGTTATGCAAAAGGGCTCCCTTTATACTTACAGACTTCACCTGAGTTTGCTATGAAGCGGCTGCTTGCTGCAGGCAGTGGTGCGATTTATCAAATTGGAAAAGCATTTCGTAACGAAGAGTCGGGTCGTCACCATAACCCTGAATTCACAATGTTAGAGTGGTATCGCCCGGGGTTCGATGAGTATTTGTTGATGGATGAAATAGATGCGCTTATGCAGTGTATTTTATCTTGTGGCAAAGCTACGAGGATCAGCTACCAAGCGGCGTTTGAAAAATATCTATCTATAGATCCTTTGACCATTGAATTGGATGCCTTGAAGGCTGTATGTGAACAATATGGATATACAGAGATAGCTGCTCAAGAGACGAGTGTCGATCCTTTGCTTCAATTGCTATTTTGTATGGAGATAGAACCCCAAATTGGACAAAACGTACCGTGTTTTGTGTATCATTTTCCCGCTTCTCAGGCGGCTCTTGCCAAATTAAACGAGCAAGATCCTCGTGTAGCTGGGCGCTTTGAACTTTATTTTAAAGGGATGGAGCTCGCTAATGGCTTTAACGAACTGACCAATGCAACAGAGCAAAGCCAACGGTTTGATGAAGACAACCTGCAACGTCAGCAAATGGCACTACCTAAAGTTGAAAAAGATAATCGCTTTTTAATGGCTCTAGAGCAAGGGCTGCCTAACTGTGCAGGCGTGGCATTGGGCATTGATCGGTTAGTGATGCTGGCAACGGGAAAAGCTTCTATCAAAGATGTGATTGCATTTGATATTGAACGTGCCTAACTGTCTTCGCAGCTAGAAAAAAGCCCAGTTTTAACTGGGCTTTTTTTTAAACGAAACGTTGCAACTCTTTTTGGGTTGTAGTCGTCAGCTGATGAGCATGCTGACAATCTGCGAGCGCAGTATCAAGCTGATCTTTTGCCGACTGACCTAACTCGACAATTTGTTGCACCGCTTGATGAGTATGGTTTTGCGTATCTTCAAGTTGATGTACAGCACTGACTATTTCTTCCAATTGTGACTGGTTACGTTCAAAATCAGCACTCATATCAGCAAATCCTTGAGAAGTTTCGCTGATGGCTTTCTCTGCGCCACTTGAGTGTGTGATCAGCTGCTCAGATTCCTGATGGGTTTCACTGACAAGGTGATCCATTTGATTGATAAAATCGCTGATCTGTCTCGTGGCATCGTTTACTTTGACAGACAAGTTGCGCACTTCATCAGCTACTACGGCAAATCCTCGTCCTGCTTCCCCAGCTCGTGCCGCTTCTATTGCGGCGTTGAGAGCAAGCAGGTTCGTTTGATCTGAAAACTCTTCGACCATTTTGAGGATATTGCGGATATTGTCGCTATTTTCTTTTAGGCCGGCAACGGTTGTCGAAAAGTTACCAAGTAGAGTGGTTATCTGCTGTACTTCACTGACAAGCGTTAGTAGTGATTGAGACGAGCCTCTCACAAAATGCAGGCTTTCAGTATTGGCCTGATAAACTTGGTCCGTATTGCTAACGATACTTTGTAAGCTGTGAGTGACTTTATCACTGGCAGCGATGATGGTATCACCTTGAGTAATTTGTTGTTCGCCAACCGACACCGTATTGGTCATGGAATAGGTCACTTGTTGATTGCTGAGTGTTGCCGCTTCAGCACTCTTATAAGTGTTGCCTAATAATTCGCCCAAATGAGCTGTAAATGTGTTGTACTGTGCGCTGAGGTCTCTAAACTCGTCGTATGTAAACTGTGGTAATTGTGCGCTCAGATCGCCATCTTGACGATTTATTTGTTCTAACCTGTCGCGCATTGCTTGAACAGGGCGAACGATTAAAAAGCGCATATAAAAAAAAGTAAATATAAACGCCACTACTGAGGTAAATGCAAGAAACCAAAAGCCGGCCGATGCGCTGTTTGTCTCGCTAAGGTATGAATATAGCCACCCCAATGTGAGTAACTGAAATACAAACAAGAACCCTAGGTTACCAAAAATTTTTCTGGTCAGGGTATAAAATAAAGACTCTTCAATTAAATTATATATTCGCATGTACAAACTCGTCATAGGCTGTCACTCGCCAGTTGTGTAAATACTGACTCAATTAACAAGCTATGCCAGATATTCACAGTCAGTGTTATTAAAATATACCACTTAACAGAATTATTTAAACTTGTAGAAGCTGGATCCCCAAGTAAATGCTATTTTAGGTTTGTGGCGCAGTTAGCATCACAACCACAACACACTATTTATTTAGCCACTGGTTGACGACCATTTTTGCATAACAAGGGTAGTTACTGAAGATACCATCGACACCCATATCTAAGACCAGTTCAATGTCCTGTTGTTTATCTACAGTATAGCTATAAACATACAGTCCTCGTTGTTTGGCATCCTTTACAAACTCATGATTAATAAAGTTTTTATCAATGTGAATACTATAGGCGTGAAGACGTTCTGCAAATTCAGCATAGTGCAGCGGGATAGAAGCGGTGAGCGCACCAATTTTTACCCAAGGCATTTTCTGTTTTAGCCACACAAGCTGGTGGTGATCAAATGACGAAAGTATAAGCTGTGAACGTGAAATGGTGCCTGCTTGTACATTTTTTTCAATATATTGCACAAACTTATCTAGGCTGTATGTGTGTTTTAGCTCAAGGTTTAAGGTTGCCTTGTTGCCGACCAAATCGAATACATCCTGAAGGGTTGGGATCCCCTCTCCGTTACCTGCATCGAGTTTATTTAATGCTTCTCTAGTAGCATCTCTCACCATACCTTTTCCACTTGTAGTACGATCTAACCAAGTATCGTGAATGATGGCATAATCATCACGACAACTCTGTACATCAAGCTCAATGCCATTTACATCCACTTCCAAAGCTGCGCTAATTGCACTTAGCGAGTTTTCAGGATGCATACCGCTGGCTCCACGGTGTGCAAAGACTTGGATCATCATTTTTTCCTTGTTATTGACCAAGTTTCAAAACAGGCAGCACTAACAACTAACACGCCGCCAATAAGTGTTGTCATACTTGTTGTCTCAGATAACAGCATATAAGCCAATACGGTGCCATACAAGGGTTGTAAACAGGAAATTAAGCCTACCGTGGTCGCGCTTAAATGACGCAAGCTACTGGCAAAAAATGAATGAGGTATCGCTGTAAATACCATGCCAGCTAAGAGCAAGTAGTAAATATCTTGTAATGGTAAGGTGCTAGGTGGGTTGTCAACAAATATGGACAAAATAACCGCTGCGGTTAAAGTCTGATAGAGCATGGTGTGCGAGCCACCATATTGAGAGAAGTATTTTTTTTGTAATAGGTTGCGCGTAGCAAAAAAGGCACCAGATAAAACACCCGTTAAAATTCCCAAGGTGACTTGATCGCCTAAATCCGTATTTGGCATCATGAGATATATACCAAAAATCACGACCACGGCATTAAATAAATCAGTAAATTTAATACGTGTTTTACTAAAAAGTGGTTCCAACAATACGGTGATAACAGGATAAGTAAAAAATGCGATGATACCTGTGGCTATCCCAGCCATTTGCATCGCGGAAAAATAAGTAACCCAGTGAATACCAACAATGACCCCTAGTCCCACAGCAATGAAGTAATCTTTTAATTGGTTGAGTCTCAATTGCTTACTTTGCACTTTAAGAATGACAATCAAGGTAATAAAAGCGATTGCTGTGCGATAGACAGTAATGTCTAATGCTGGCAATGCAATTAGCTTGGAGAAAAGCGCTGTGCCTCCAAATAGGAAAACAGCGAGGTGTAAATTAATTAACGCTGATTGATGTTGCTGCATAGTTTTTGTAGCGCCTTTATTGATTGTCATTTTTTAGCAGAACAAAGTGACACTTGTCACTGATAGATTGTGCATAAGCATGTTAAATTAAAACTATCAATCTATATACCTTAATAAGCGGCTGTAATGAGATTTAGGTTTGGTAATTCGACCCATACAATGCAATTGGCTAGGCATGGTAGGCATTTGTTTGCTAATTATGGGCATTTGTTTTTTTCAGTATTTTACTTTTTTCCATTGTTTAGGAGCTTTGATTCATATACGCAAACCGAAGTTAGTATACAAGTCCTAGCTTATTTAGGTTTTGTATACCTGTACCACAAAGCATTGAATTGCCCTGCGAAAGACGTACTTCGTTTAATTGCCTGGATGGCGATAATCTGTATTTTTGTCACAACGCTAACACCAGGAACAAGCACATTATTTGGCTACATAGGTTACTTTTTAGGATTTTGTTTTATAGGTCCAGCCCGCTGGTTAATGCTGTTGATCCAGATGATAATGATTGCAGTAATCACAGTATTATTAATTGACCCTCATAGCTGGCCCTATTTTATTGGCCCGGCGGTTGTTATTTCACTAGGGTTGTTTAGCTTTGGGGTAGTGGAATATAAAGATCGTATACATAGCAACGAAACTCGCAAAAATAAAGAGCAGATCCAGCAACTGGCAAAAATTGCTGAACGTGAACGTATTGCGCGTGACTTACATGATTTACTTGGGCATTCATTAAGCTCTATCTCACTTAAATCAGAATTGGCTGGAAAATTTATGGCCGCGGGCATGTTAGATAAAGCAGAGAATGAAACAAAAGAAGTGGCGATGCTTGCTCGCACTGCATTATCTGAGGTGCGTGAGGCTGTGTCTGGCATGAAACAGCTGGGATTGACAGCCCAACTGGAAGTGATGGCGTCTCGTTTACAAGACAAAGGCGTTGAGGTTCATAAAGTTGTTGAATGTGGCCCAGTTACTGCTGAAAAAGAAAGTTGTCTTTGCTTTGTGGCAAAAGAAGCGATCACCAATGTAATGAAACATAGTAGTGCCAAGCATATGCATATCACTTTGCGAGAGGAGCACAATTGCCACACTCTCACTTTTCAAGATGATGGCGAAGTGGGTGATGTTGTGTGGGGTAATGGCTTGCTCGGTATCAAATCGAGAGTAGAAGAGCTTGGTGGTAGCATGAAGTGGTCCACAAAGCATGGCTGCAAGCTGGTGGCGCAGCTCCCCATATAAGGATACGAAATGAAAATTTTAGTTGTAGAAGATCAAGCGTTGGTGCGAAACGCAATTTCAGCGTTGTTGAGTTTGGAGGCTAATCTAGAGGTGGTTGGCCAAGCAGAAGATGGCCAGCAAGCACTTGAGTATTTAGCCAATCACGAGCCCGATATTGTGCTGAGTGACATTGAAATGCCAAATGTGACTGGGCTTGAATTGGCGCAGATTATTCAGGAGAAATACCCAAGAGTTAAAGTGGTTATCATGACCACTTTTTCCCGCGCCGGATATATTAGACGGGCCATGGCTGCAGATGTAAAAGGATTTATTCTCAAAGAGGCTCCCAGTGATTATTTGGTTAACGCGCTGAAGAAAATATCAGTAGGGCAAAAAGTCATAGACCCAGAACTAGCAATGAATGCACTGGATGACAGTGATCCGCTATCCGATAAAGAGCGCAAGGCCTTGAGGTTAGCCAGTGAAGGAATGAAAACTCGGCAAATCGCTGAATCTCTATTTTTAAGCGAGGGCACTGTCAGAAACTATTTATCAGATGCAATCGCCAAATTGAATGCGACAAACCGTGTTGATGCAGCGCGTATTGCAAGACAAAAGGGTTGGCTGTAAATCAATTCAACCCTTAAAAATGATAGTTTACTCTTTATTAGTGGTTTTTATTAGTAATATAATACTAGTAATTAATTAAAATAATGTAACTAATCATCCATGGGCGATCCGAAACTACTATTACAAATTTTAGCGCTGACAACCTGTGTTTGTGCGGTGTTTATGATGGTTAACTGGCTGATCCACAAACACATCGCAGGCACACGCCTATGGTTTGGGTTTGTATTTTGTGCCGCAATTGCATGTATGTTTCAAGCGTCGTTGTCGCTGTCGCCTATTTGGTCAGTTATGGTTCCCAACACCTTGATACTTATTGGGTTATATATGCTGACTCGAGGTGTGGAACGGTTTTTTTCTGTGCAAACACATCAATTTCCATGGTATGTATTAGCAGGTATATTCTTCCCCAGTTTCATCTATTTCACCTTTATTGAGCCGAGCTTCTTAATACGTGTCGTCGTCAACTATATGGTATGGTTATTAGCGATGGTGCTATGCCTGAGAGCGCTATTTTTAGGTCAAAATAAGCGCATCTCTTCTTTTTCTCCTGCTCATTGGACATTTGCGATTGCCTGCTTTTGTCTACTAATTGTTTTTACATTGCGACTGAGTATGCTTGGCAGTTATGAGCATAGCGATACGCTGGGAACCAACAACTGGGTTAATCAGTTTTTTTCTCTATCGGTGATCGTCATGCCACTGATATTGTGTTTTTCACTGTGTTTACTGTGCAGTTGTCGCAAAGAGCAGCAACTGGCAGAGCTCACTCAAAATGCTAAACGTGAATCACAGAAAAAAGAGCGTTTTTTAACTCTTTTGAGCCATGAATTGAGAACACCACTCAATGCCATTGTTGGCCATGCAGAGTTAATTAAAAAGGCGCCCAGAGAGCCGTTGAAATACCAACAGTATTGTGATGTCATTATTTCTACGGCCATGTCACTGGCTGATTTAGCAAATCAAGTGCTGTTAAATGCACGTGGCAAGTCGTCAACGCTGGTACCTGTAAACTTATCTCAATTTGCAGATTTGCTCATCGCGCAGTTCAAGCCGCTGTTACAAGAAAAAGGGGTTGAGCTACGCACTCAATTGATCGGTATAGCCAGCGATAAAGAGTATTTGGTTGATCAAGACAGTATTGGCTTGGTGGTTAAAAACTTATTGTCCAATGCGATTAAATACACTCAAAGCGGCATCATCACTTTGTCTATTACGCAGCAAAGCGTAACGCACCAAGGTGAAATAGTTCGGTTTGAAGTTAAGGACACCGGCGCAGGCATGACCGCAGAGCAAATAGAGCAGTTATTTAAACCTTTTACTTCTTCTGATCCAGCTCGTTCTATTGCTCACAGTGCGGGGGTTGGATTGGTGCTATGCCAGCAAATACTCGAAGTATTAAAAACCAAATTACATGTTGTCAGCGAAGTAGGGCACGGTAGTTCATTTTACTTTGATATAGAACTATCAGAATCCATCATCACAAATCGGCAAAAGCAGACGAATACCTATCAGCCACAAGCTGTTTCTCAGTTGTGTGGAGATATTTTAATTGTCGAAGACAATCAGTTGAACCAGGAAATTCTGAAACATCTATTGTCCTCATTGGGGTTAAACTATGAAATTGCAGCTACTTTATCTGCCGCAGAAGCTGCGCTTAATCGCGCTCAATTTGATGTGATATTTCTGGACATGCATTTAACAGACGGCCATGGATTAGACTGGTATCGGCGTGTTTTTAAAAGTTTTGATTTTAAGCAGGCGCCTGTTGTGGTCGCTATCACGGGAGATGTTGATGAGCAGTCTCAGCAAGCTTATCGTATTGCCGGAATTGAGCATTTTATGGCAAAGCCTATCCAGCAGAAGTTGCTAGAAAAGCTGCTTGCTCAATTACTGATGCCAGCGAGACACTTTCTGGCGGAAAAAAGCATGCTGGATTATTCAGTCATTGATGAGCTTGTCAGCACCATGAGTCCGCAGGTATTAAATGCCAAGCTCATGTATTTAAGTGACAGGTTAGATTATGAGTTTGCTCAGCTACGCGGATTAGCCGATATACAGGCATTTGAAGCGTTGGAAGAAAAATTGATTCAATTGGAAGAAGAAGCCGGTGCGCTGGGTATGTGTGTTCTTCACATCGCGCTTCAAGATGTTCGTCTATCAATGTTTGATTCTTTAAATGCCGATTGGCAAGCACTGCATAGTTTGGCGAAGCACAGTGCACGCTGCTTATCCGATTATCATTCAAAAGTACTGCAATAATTTATTTTGTTAGTTTTAAAGGGTTTGTTTTACCTTTTATGGGTTCAATTCCTGTTTACAAATGTTGTTATTTGAGGGAAATTACACTGGATTACAGTAACCAGATTCAATAAAATTCTCATCCGTTTTTATTAGTATTGTTTTGGGAACGGGTTGTTTGTTGCTTTATTGTTCGGGTTATTGAAATTGAAGAAGCTTTTATTTTCGTTATTCTCATTATTTATTCTGTTGTACACGAGTGTTGCGTTTGCAGTTGACCTGCAAATTTCCACATTTGAAGATTTAGATACAACAGTCCCGAGAGGGGGGAATGTAAGATATAACCTCGAGTTTACCAACTCAGAAGAAGATACTGCCAACAATGTTTCTGTTGAGTTCTTTTTACCGCAAACCACAAGCTTTGTGTCTAGCTCGAAGCCGTGTACTCAATCCAGTTATCAAGAAGGCGGTACCTCCAAAACCAAGTTAACATGCCCCATTGGCCAATTGTCGGGGCGAGTGAGTGACTCATTACAGGTTACGATCAAAACATCGGCTCAGACAGGCGATACAATAGAGCCGAGTGTACGTATTAGTGCAGACAATGAGTCGAGCAACAAATTACTGAACAATACTGAGACTCAAAATACTTCAATTATTGCGGGTGTAGATTTAGCCATTACCTCATTAGCAGCTAATCCTACTTCAGTAAATTTAGATACTGTTTTTACTTATCAAATCAGTGTGAAAAATAATGGACCTGATGCGGCGGCAAACGCAGTCGTAAAACTTAATCTACCCAGCTTCACATCGTGGGAAAACGCCAGCACTGTAGATTTCGATGGCTGGCGCTGCGCTGGCAGTCAAACGCTAACTTGTACAATTGCTACTTTTAATTCTGGAGCATCATCAACGCTGAATATTCAAGCTCGTGTGAGCCAGGTAAGCAGTGGGACAGTTACGGCCAGTAGCAGTATCAGTAGTGATACTGCGGAAATAGATGCATCAAATGATCAAGCATCTGTTAATACGACTATAAATCCAAATGCTGATTTAGGTGTTGCGATAAAGCAGTATAAAGCCGATGGAACACCTTCATGGTATGGACCTCTAAATATACAAATCAATGAACGTCATTACTATGATGTAACGGTGACACATTTGGGGCCAAGCTCAGTGACGCCAGCTTATATGAGTACGACGTTAGCCAGTGGTATGAGTAATATCACAGTGCAATCACCTTCTGGTTGGTCATGTAATATCAATTCGCTCGTAGTCGCTTGCCAATCGACAAATACTATGGTGAAAAATGACAGCGCTGTAATCAGAATATATGCAAATGCGCCAACATCGGAGGCGACATTTTCAACCTCAGCGCAGGTGAGTTCCGATTTATTAGATTTAAACTCTACTAATAACCAGGCCAGTGCCAGCGTTAAAACCAGTATTGCACAAACCTCATTTGTCTCGGTCAACAAAACAGCACTAAATGGCAGTACTTATTATGTTGACGATGAAATAGAGTTCAAAATCACAGTTACAAATACATCAGAGGCGACAACAATTGAGTCTTTGATAGATACATTGCCGGATTCGCTGAGCTATGTGAGTTACAGTTCTAGCCATTTTAATTGTGCTTTGAACGCAGGTAATACGCAAAGAGTTGATTGTACGCCTATCTCAAGCAATTTCGCTAAATCGCAAACATGGCAAGTCAATGTTAAAGCAAAGGCAAAAGTAGTTAGTCAAAGCGCTGTCAATTGGGCGAGTGTTGCGCATGGTGGGCGAGAGTCAACCAGTGATAGTGCCAGCATTGCAATTTTGGATGTTGCTCCTGATCTTAGCATCACCAAGTCTTCTGATCTGAATTGGGATTCAAATATTAACTATATGAATAAAGAGTTTTACTACTTTATCAAAATAGTGAATTCGGGAGGGGGAGCTGCAAAGGACATCAAGGTGGTGGATAATTTTGCCAATACATCAGGCTACACTCCTCTTTCCACTGCAACACGTAAATATAGTAATGGCTCTTGGCAGACTGTTGCTGATTGGTGTGAGATCACAAACACAATGGTGACTTGTACTGGCTCAGAAGTTGGTGCAAATGAAACCATTGAGATATTAATAAGGGCGCGTTCGCCTATATATACGGGCACAGAGAGCAACTATCGACCTAAAAACACCGCAACTATGACGGTAGGCGGGGTTGATTACACTGCCAATTATGAAGGGTGGGGTTTACATCCAAGGAACCCGGTGCTGCTCAATATTACAAAAACAAAATCAGCATCAACGACAGCCAGTACAAGTTTAGTTGAACAAGCTGGTGACATTATTAATCGTATTGTTGTTTCAAATACGGGCAATGGAGCAACGCTTGGCAAGGTTACCGTGGTTGATGCTTTGCCAAGTGGAGAAACGTTTATCGCGAATGGGAGCTATGGCACAAACTGGTCTTGTAGTGCCGCTGAGCAATTAGCGGATGGCAGCGGTGGCAAGGTGACTTGTTTATATCAAAATGCAGATGCAAGCCGCATAGCCTTGTCTGGGACTGCACCAAACTTGACTATCACAACTCGAGCTACCTCTGTGGGGGATTTAAAAAATACTGCGACTGTTACCGATATCGGTGGAGCACCTGGGGAGGCCTCTGCATCTGCGACCATTAAAAGTGCATTGAGTGCTGATTTAAGCATTCAAAAAGTGGCGAATGCGAGCAGTATCACGACTTCTCAAAATGAGATTGGCTATCAGATCACTGCCACTAATTTGTCGGGTTCTGACATTGTTGGCTTAGATGCGGACTCACTAACGATTGTTGATACTTTCAGTGCGACATTTAAATCACGCGAAGGGAATAAAGAAACGGGGATCACATTCCCATCATCTGTAAATAGTGCGCTCGGTGCACGTTTTTCATGTACTAGAGTTGATACCGGTGAATACGAAAATACACAAACTGCGATCACTTGTCGCTTAAATACAGGCCAAACATTTGCCCTCAATGATAGTGTCACTATCCCTATGACAGTGGCTCGGCCTTTTGTAACAACGAATGGCCAAGTTATCAACTCAGTACAAGTGTCATCAAATACACATATCGATCCAAATACGGCGAATAACTCGGCAAGTGCGACAACATCTGTACAATCATTATTTGATTTGGCCGTGACGAATGTTGTGTATGCCAAGCCAACGGTTTTAAGCGGTGATATCGCCCTACAAACGATCCATATTGCCAATATAGGTGCTGTTGCAGCAACTAATGTAGTGCTAGAGCATACTTTTAATGTACCAACAGGCAAAGAATATCAATATGTAAGTAATAGTTTTTCTCGGGCTGGGCAAAGTAATATTTGTTCTTACACCGAGGTGACTAAGACTCTGCGCTGCAGTATTGGATCGCTAGACAGTAATGAAGTACAAAGTGTTACCCTTCAAATTCGTCCAAAAAGTGCATCTGATCGCCAAGATTGGATATTAGAAAGTACAAGCAAATTATCTGCCTCAAATATGTCACTGGATAGTGACGCTGCCAATAATAGCTTCAACAAGGCTTTAACCGTACAAATACGCGAAGCCAACCTGAAAATTGAAAACAATGATATTAGTGATCCGTTAGCTTGGTATCCTACACCGGGCTCATTTCCAGCAACGCTGGACAATGTGGTGGTTTATAAAGTTGATCTGGAATATTTGACGGATAATAACGGTGAAACTTCGGTGGCCAGTGGTGTCGGCTACAACTTTACTATTTCGCCAGCTAATAGCTCAAAGCAGTTGCAGTTTTTGTGTGACAGCAGCTCTAATGCAACTTGTAGTGCGGTGACTGCACGTTGTGGCAATCAAAATCTGACTTTTAACAACGAAACGACCTTTAACTGTTTAGGTCCAGAAAATAGCAGTTCATCTTTAGCAGAAAATGAGTTACTTGAGAATACAGGCGGCCAGTCAGCAATTTATACCCGCTATATGTTCTTTAAGATTTTATCACGTCCGTCAACAACTGGCGAAGTCGCAACGACCAGTGCCTCTATTTTTTCGAATGAAAAAGATCTCATCACGGCAAATAATGACGAAAGTGAAAAAACTTCTATTCGTATTGCCGTAGACTTGGCGTTGACCAAAACAGCGTCTTTGAATAAAGTCGCTTTGGGTAGTCAGTTTGATTATCAATTTACGCTCACCAATGCGGGTCCTGGTGACAGCGCTGACAATGTACTTTACGATTATCTTCCAAGTTATTTGAGCGTGGCAGGAAATGCGATTACCTCATCAGGTAGTTGTACAAATACTCGAGCAAACTCTCCAAGTACAGGTGCGCTTACTGATTTTATTCGTTGTAATATTCCGCTTATTCAAATGAATGAAACAGTACAAATCCGTATTCCAGTTACACTTACTGCGGTGCCTAGCAATAATCTTGTGGTCAATGAAGCCTGGGTAGAAACACAAGGCTTTGATACAAATAAGCTAAACAACAAAGCAACGTCTTCAACTGAAGTTATTCAAGGTTTGATATCGGGGTATGTATTTGTTGATGCAGTGAATAATGGGCTTTTTGACAGTAATGTCGATTCATCACTATCTGGCATAGAGATATTGTTGGACGGTGTGACTGCTGGTGGACAAACTATTGTTCAACAGCGTGTATCAACTGATGCAAATGGTCAATTTGTATTTTACGATTTAGTTTCTGGCACCTATAAACTGACGCAGCCGACTCAAGCGGCTTTAAATAGCTACAGAGATGGTAAAGAGGCGAAATCAGGTAGTGTGCTTGCAAATAGTCAAGGTACAGACGCAATAACCAATATTGTACTTGCATCTGGTTCGGCCTCCCAAGGGCACTCATTTGCAGAGCTTTTGATAGGTGATAAGTCTGTTTCAGGTACTGTGTTATTGGACGTAAACCAAGATGGCATAGTCGATTCAAATGATGCGCTACTAAAAGACATCACGGTCACAATCACAGGTACTGATAAATATGGTCAAACAGTAAATACCACCACTACGACCAATGCCAACGGTGAGTTCAGCTTTACTGGTTTAATCGAGTCCAATGCTGACGGGTATACCATCACGCAAACACCAAGCACAAGCTATCAAACCGGCAATCGCTATATTGGCACAGGTGCAGGCGTAGTAAGCAATGTCGCCAAAGTGGTGGTAGGTACAGATCCAACCCCTGCGATCCGCTTTACCGAAAAGCCAAAAGCCGGTGAGAAGTCGATTGCTGGTAAGGTGTTTTTTGACGTAAACCAAGATGGCGTAGTTGATTCAAATGATGCGCTGTTAAAAGACATCACAGTCACAATCTCGGGTACTGATAAATATGGTCAGGCAATAAATCAGAG
>NZ_AUXS01000048.1 GCF_001625565.1 Pseudoalteromonas luteoviolacea NCIMB 1944 | reverse complement strand
AGCCTTGAAATCAATGAATCTTTAGGCCGCAAACAAGGTATGGCCATTCAGTATGCCAATATGGGCTGTCTATATAAACAACAGGACGACCTTATTCAAGCAAAAGCGCATTGGGAAAAGGCCTTGGCATTATTCGAGCAAGTGGGCGCACGACCTCAAATAGCGCAAGTGTCTATCTGGCTTGCAGAACTAGAGAATACAAAGGAGTAAGAACTATGATGGAATGGTTTACCTCACTTGATACAGGAGAGCAAATTGGTGCATTGACGCTGTTGGTGACAATTATTGGAGTGCTTGTTGCTGTATTCAAAAAATCAGGCCGCAGTGAGCCGCAAAAATCCGTTAACCAGAGCATATCGGGTAACAATATTAAAAACGCCGTGCAAATAGGCGGGGACAATAAAGGTGAGCTGCCGAAAAAGTAGCAGCCACCATTTTATGTTAAATCAAGTTTTTTTCACTTTATCCAGCCTAATGGCTCTACCAATTGAGCTGTACCACATAAAACCTCTTGGCCATTAGCATCTAACCGTGTTTGTTGGCCGTCAATCATATGAACCGTGTTGTTGTCGCCCCAATTTGACCCGTTGTGAATGAGTTGGGTGTACGCAAAGTTGATAAACACCTGATTGTTTCGCACCACAAAGTATGGAAGCGCTTTGACGCCTTTGCTGCTATTGCTCGGCGCGATATGGCTAATCGGGGTGTGGGTGATACTGGATGAGGGGTCGAGAGGTATGCTGGTGATGGCATAATCAATCGCTTTATTATGCGCCGTTGTTGACGTGCCCACTGAATTCGTCAGCGAATACAGCAAGTCGCGCCCAGAGTGAGGTTCACAGCTGTCAGTCACAAATACTGAGCGAGGCTGTATAAAACTCGTTGCTCTTTGATTGTTTGCGTGTATGGTCATCGCAGCTTGGGTGTGGTAGTACACCAAGTAAATGCATTGGCTGGATGCCATGCTGGCACTGAGGTAAGTGGTGTTATTGATACTATCGAGCGCCGGGCTCCATGTTTGCCAAGTTGCGCCATTGTCGTTCGTCAAGATACCAGACAGTATATTGGTTGCTGGACGAGATAAATGTAGAGTGGTTGCTGTATTGTCTTGTAAGGAGTGGGGCACCCAGTGGCCATACCAGCCATTTTTTAAGTCCGGGCACTGTAAAATTTTGGCGGGAGGGCCAAACACATCTATATGAGGGATGATTCCAGATACACTTGGGCCCATAGAGGCTTGCGCCACAATAGCTGTTGGGGTGTCTTGATTGATGATAGTAAAGCCACTTGGCACGTCATTCACAGAGGCAAAAATTTGTGTGAAAGGGCATGTTTGTAATCCCCGGTATTGGCCTGTTTTCACCTGTAAATCGACGTGCGTCAGTGCGATATCCGTTAAGGCTTTTGCGCGATAGCGTAAGTCTCGACATACGCCACCTTGTCCACTTATATAAATGGCATCGTGTAGTCGCTCATCTGGGCGACCACTACTGCCAGATGAAATGGCGCCCGTATTGGACGCGATGTCGGTAAACGCTTGCTGTTTGGAGGTTAATTTAAAATATGCGTTGTGCCATGCAACGGTCGTACTCCCATTCCACACATATGCCGAGCCCATGGGGTTAAAGCTCGGATGATACGCCCCTCGATTTAATCTGTTAACGGTGTTGCAAACTATGAAAAAACAATCAGCGCCTAAGGCATTTGAGTCTATCTTCGCGGTATACAGCCCCTTGTAAGGCCGTGCATTATGGTCGCTGAAGTTCGTCGATGCAAAAAAGCGTGCGCCTGAAGCTGTATCTTGAGATTCATTGCCAAACCCTTGGACACCAACTCGCGTTCTGTTGGCATTTTGTTGTGATAGGGCGGTGGCCTCTGTTGAATCGATAAATAGCCAATCTCCATTGTCATAACCTGCAAAGCTACGCCCACGCACACACCATTGATAAAACTTCCCCGTCGAATCATCAAAATAGAGGTTATTTTTGGGGTTGCTGGCGATTGCTACGCGCTGCGTTTCATTGGCTTGTATCCAGTTAACCCCTTTTCCGGTACTTGTCTCATCTCCTTCAAACCACGCAAAATAGGTAGCTGGGCGGACAGTATCTTTGCTCGTTGTAACACCATTGATATCACTAGATTGGCTTTGGATAATGCCATGTTTATAGACAAACGGGTCAGTGTCGTTAATTTCTCTTAAAAACAACTCAAAACCAAACATATCAGAGCGCTCAGTGACAACTTTATTGGTATCGGTCTCGCTGGCAAACGCAACGTCTGGCGATGAATGAGTGACGCTTAACCCTGTTGCGCTATCGTACGTGCGTAAACCTTTTTCAGCGGGCGGTAATTTGACCGCATTAAACGCCTCGTCGGTATTGCATAGCTGAGATAAATGAACGATGACGCCAGCCATATGCAGAACGGGTTCATCAGTCACTGAGGCACCGGCATTTGAATAACTCGCCCCGAGCCGTAAAACATTTGGCTCCGTTGTACGCTCCCACAGTCCTTCGTTGACGGTATTTGCAGATTCTAAGTGCTTTCCAAAATGCACAAACCCACTTGCCACATATTGGTTCAAGTTTTGTTGTCGACGTGCTTCAAACTCGACCTTTCGCATAGCCCAAGGGTAGGGATTAACGGCGTCAATTTCACTTTGCAATTGTTTGAGTGTTTTAACTGTTTGTGTATTTCCATCTAAATCACTGAACTGCACTGAGCCCGTTTTTGTTTGCCAATCAATCATGGTTTTGTAATTGTCGTTGACCATTTTTGAGGCGTTATTCAGTGCAGAGACTGCGGTATTAAAATCCCCGGATGTGGGCAAAACCACACAAGGCACTTGGCTTTGGGTTGCGTTTGGCCAAGGCTTGATGAGTTCGATGAATGTACCATGGGTTGTGACGTAGGCTTTGGATATTTCAACAGGCGCAAATGCACCCAACACTAATGCATCGCTTGCTCGTATGTTCGCAACGCTCTGATTGTCATTGATTTTAATGATATTACTGCCGTTTGTTACATTGGCGTTTGTAGAGTTAAACCAGGTCATTTTTTATTATCCTCGTAAGTAGATGACTGCGATTTTTTTGATTTGGGTTGATGATGTGAATGTCACGCTATGGCGTGCTTGGGCGATGGTAAAAGGGCGTTCAAAATCTTGGTCTGCTTGGCGCATGGCTTTGCCAGCTATATCGCTTGAGCACAGGTAATCACCGGCTTCGATGTCGCCACCTTGGCCACATACGTTGAGTAGGCCTTCACCAAGTGCATTGAATTCGATGGTGTCGTGACTGTGTTTATACTCATTGAACTTAAGCGATCCGTTAAAACCATTGAGCCCCGCAGGCAAATGCTCATTCGTTAACGCCCTTCGAGTGACAAAAACACCTCGCACATTGCGTTGTGCTGACTTGGTAGAAGGAACCATTTCAAAGATGGCATTTGAGATATCGGACATATTGACGAGCACATCATCACACACGATATCGCCAGGTGTTAATTGAATACTCTTAGAGAGCAGGCCTTCGTGAACACCCGTAAATGGTTTAAAGCCGTTAGCCGCGTACACTTTTAGTGGCGTCCAGAGTGCCGTTGCCCCACTGTTGTTGGCTCTAACCTCAATGACGTTATGATTACCACCATTGCCAATAGCGCGAATAGCGTGCTTTGCGCCGCTGACTTCTAACCCATTACCGCTGTTACTGCCAAGTACTAAAGCTGTTGAAAGTGTTGAGTTGCCTAAGTTTGCAATGATTGCGGCTCGACCACTGCGACTTGCGCTAACGTTGATAACATCGGCACTTGTATTACTAGCGCTGACTAAAAGGCGACCGCTAAATGTGCCTGTAGCTGCCGCTAATTCATGCGCAATTACAGTGCCATCGACTAGTTGATCGCCATGAATATGCAGCGCAAAGTCATGCCATGCAGTGCCGGTCCAATGTTTGGTATGTTGAATGGATGGATCGCTTTGCTTGTAGAGCGTCACAACATCATGCACAACGGCGCGTCCGCCGCAGGCTGCATGGGCCAGTGCGTCTGACCAATTACCTGTGCTGGTTGAAGACACAAACCGCCCAGCACCGCGAGCACCATTTTGACCATTGGTGCCAGAGTCTCCCTTATCACCTTTGTCGCCTTTTTCGCCAGGACTGCCGTCTGTGCCATCTGCACCTTTAAACTTGACCCAGGTATACTCAGCAGGATTTGTTGATTCTGTCGATGTCAGTTTATTTACCGCAATGCCCATGTATTGGGTATTGCTGGTTGGCACTTGATACATGTTCGCGCCATTGGCGCTGTCGCTGTATGCCACCCAAGTGTAAAACGTTTGGCCATCCTCGCCCTTATCACCGGGGATGCCGTCCGTGCCATCATCGCCCTTGATTTTCGACCAGTGATAATGAGCGGGGTTTGTTGATTCTGCCGCCGTTGTTTTGTTGTGTGCGATCCCAATGTATTGAGTCGAATCTCTTGGGGTTTGATATAGGTTCGAGCCATTGGCGTTATCACTGTAGGCGACCCATGTATAGAAAGTTTGCCCGTCTTCTCCCTTATCGCCGGGGATACCTTGATTGCCTTTATCGCCCTTTATTTTTGACCATGCATAGTCGTTTGGGTTATTTGATTCGAGATGCGACAGCTTATTATAAGCGACGCCTATGTATGCTTTGCCACCCGGGCTATCGCTTAAGCCATTACCTTGTGCGTCATCTGCATATTTGATCCAAGTGTAATAGGTTCGACCGGGCGGGCCGGGCAGTCCATTTTGCCCATCGTTTCCATCAAGGCCGCGAATATCGCTTTCGGACTCAACCACAAAATCACCCAGCTCCAATCGCCCACGAAACACATGCACCGGGTTTGCTGGGTCGCGGTTATCAATAAACGATGTGGGGATGAAGGTATCGCCAATTTGCACACCTTGGCGGATAACATCACCGACTAAATCGAGATTTCCGATTTGCCCGTCGTTCAAGCCAACCACGCCAGTGGCACGGCCTTGGTTGTTGATCAAAAACCCGCCGCGAGCGATAAGCCTACCGTCCTGTGTTTCAAATGCTTGGCGAATATCTGAAATACTGGCTGTGTCACCATTGGCGCTTTCAATTTGCAGCTTGCGGATAAACTCAGCGAGTGGACCATCCACCCAGCTATGGCCAGCCGCAACACACAGGGTGGCATCGGTCTCACTCGTGAGATTGCCTTGGGGGTCGATGCAGTAGCCGACCGCAGCGCGTGTATAGGAAATCGCGCTGGCTAAAGTGGACGTGTCGTCTTGTTCGATTTTTGCAACCAAGTCTTGGCGTTGCGTGGCCATCGCTGAATCAAGGTTGGAAATAAGCCGAGTGGTGTCAGCAAAAGCTGTCTCAGTATTAGCTGCGAACGCCGTGAATGTTTGGTCTCGCACGAGATTCGCTTGGTCTATATCTGCAAGGGCTTCGGTTACATCACTAAACGCCGCTTGTGTTGATTGCGTGAAAGCCGCGAAGCGTTCATCTCGTGTAACACTGGCTTGGCGTTCGTTGGCAAAAGCCTTGGCAACAGACGTGATAATGGCGCGGTTTTGTTGATGAATGGCTCCGAGCTCAAGTGTGTAACTGGCCACACTTTCAAGTTCATTAGTAGTGGCTTTTAGCTGGTCTTGGGCCAGGGCGAGTTTGATGTCTAATTGCTGCAGCTCGTTGTTTTGAAGTAGGGCGTTATAAGCGGTAATGACTTCATCGAGACTCTTTGCATCAGCGCCCAGCTGCAAGCCTTGAACTTGCACGCTATTACGGTTTATCTCACCTTCAATCGCATCGAGTGTATTAGATAGTTAGAAAACTGCTCATCTACGCCATCTTCTTGGGCATTAAATACGGTAATTTGGTCTTTGATATAACCAGCAGCACCGGCAATAAAGCGCTCTGCGGCGTTGGCTTTCTCTAACGTGCCATTGTCGTAAAATGACTGCAGGGCAGCTGTGACTCCGTAAGCCGCATCAAAGGTGCTAATCGCTTGGTTCACTTGGCTGGATGTTTGATAGCCTCGGCTATCGACCATCAGCGTTGCCAAGTTCATTGAGCGCTCGACGACGGGACCATCGACCCATGTGTGACCTGCCAATTCACACGCAGCTGCATCTTCAATATCAACTCGATTGCCATCGCTATCAACACAATAACCTGTAATTGCACGGGTAAAGTCCTTGGCTTCAGCAATGGACTTTTCGCCTTCTTTTAAGATTTCAGCGCGCAGTGTCTCCAAGCGTTCAACGCTTGCTTGGCGCGCATTGGCAAAGGCTTGACCGAGCATGTCGATACTCGCAGCACTTTGGTTATGTAGTGCAATGAGCTGTGTCGATTGCGAAGAAAGAGCGCTAATTTTATCCGATACAGCGGATAACTTATCCTCTGCATGGGCGAGGGTGATAGACTGCTCTGCTAACGCGTTGTCACGTAATAGTTGGCTGTACGCTTCTAATACGTGGTTTAAATCTTTGTCGGCCAAGTCGAGCTGAATGCCTTGAATTTGCGTGACCGATTGCTGAATTTCTCCCGCCAGCGCATCGATGTTTTGCTCTGCGGTAGCGAGTTTATGGTTTACGCCGTCCTCTTCATTGAGATAGCCAATGACTTGGTTTCGAATGGCTGCGTTTGCACCATCAATCCAGGTCTGGGCGGCATTGGCTTTTACTATCACCTCATTGTCGCTGAGCTCTTGGAGGACCGCACTGATGCTGTACTGGGTATTAAATGAATCTATGAGTGTTTGTACATTGCTTTGTGTTTGATAGCCTAAATTGGATATCCACGCGGTGGTTGCATATTGGCCCATACGGCCCGTGCCAGCATCGAGTTCTTGTTCAATGGTGGTGGTGCGGCTTGTAATGTCTTTGAGTGCTAAATCATTGGCCCCGCGTTTGCCGATTTCGATAAAATCAAGGTCGCAATGGCCCAGCGAAAACTGCAGCCACGTGATAATCCCACTAAAACCTGCTGTGCCGGTTGCATCAATTTGGATGACTTCCCAATCATTTGTTGTGGGCGCGGGCAAGGGGAGTGTGCCGCCTTGGAAATGAATTAGCCCTAACCATGTTTTACCAGCATGCTTTCTAACACGTAAACGAAACATGGGGTTGTCGACGGCATCCAGAGATATCGCAGGGCTGGATAGCGTGCTTTTACACACCAAATACCCCAGTGCATGATGACTCTCAAAGCCAGCAAAACCCTCTGCGCCGCTGTTAAACTGCCAGCTATATGCTGGGGTGAGTGCAGCAATTGCCCCCGCAATATGGGCATCGACTTCACTATGAGTAGTACGCTGTGTAATTTGGCCTGCCTGCAGCTCGATTTGCGCTGTGGCATCAACGAGCTTTTCTTCAGTCTGCTTTATGCGACGGGACTCAAAATTGATGCGGGCGTGGGCGCCATCCACCAAAGAAACCGCTTCACTGAATTGCGTGTCTGTATAAGAAAACGCCCGATTCACGATAGTGCCAGACTCCGCATCAACAAACACGGCCGCATCAATTAAACGCTCATTATTGAGCGTGCGCCGCTCGTACTCATGACGAAAGTTGGTGTAGCCAGCCGTCACATCAAACACGCTTTTTTGCATGTCAGTCACAGCCAAGGCGGTTTCGTCGAGTTTGATTTTATTCAGTGCAATTTGTGCAGGGATGCCATCAACGACGGAGGTGTCTAGGACTTTGGTGACATCTTCCAAGCCCTGTATTTGTTCGATATTTTTGGCAACAAGCGAAGGGAGGTTGTTGTCTGTTTCAGGGCGCAATCTATCAACTTGGGTGTTCAAGTCATTGATGAGGTCTTGGGCTTCCTGGCTTAACTTCGCCAGTGGCATGTCATTAATAAACTCGGTTAAATCTACATTCGTTGTTGAGGCGCTTATCTGCACCCAATCACTGTTGCCAAGGTGGTTTACGGCGCGACATTGAAAGTGATACTCGGTCATCGGCTGCAAGCCAATGCGATTGTAGATTTGTGCAAAAGCGGTGTCACTGTGCTGCGGCGCATCATTGGAGCCTAAGAACTGCCATTCGAACTGAGTGCCTATACCAATAGCCGGCAGTGAAGCTGTGAGCGTGATTTGGTTATAATCTGCGACAAAAGAGAGTCTCGGGTTTGTTGGTGCTGAAACAGTAAATTGAATGGCCACAGACTTTGAGCGCTGGCCGAATATGTTCCTGGCAAACACTTTGGCTGTATAGGTGCCAAGCGCTAACTTTGGAATAACAACTTGCGTATAGGTGACAGACTCATAGTACACACGCGTGTCATTATCACTGTAAAATTCCACATCGAATTCATGTACCGCCAACGGTGTTGGGTGGGTCCATTTAACAAGGCCATTACCATCCCCATCCACCTCAACCCGCGCTTGCTCAATGGGAGAAGGTTTACCCACCACATAATCACTGTTTGGCGTGATATCAGACGCGCCGGGCACAAGGTCATCTGCCCATAAAAGCGGGCTGTCTTCTACGCACGTCAGTGTAATACCGCCATCAAGCCTGAAACGCCATGCAACCACGCGATAGACTTTTTTATTGATGCGCTCTTTGGGCAAATCTACATATACCGTACGACCTACAGCGGCGCGCAAAGCTTTGTGTTTGAGGGGAAGCTCGATGGTGCCCAATCGGGTTTGCTCAAGGTGAATGGTCGCCAAACGCTGTGCGGTTGTCGCACTGCGAACAAAGGGCAATGAAATAGTGGCTTCTAACGGCTGATTGTCTTTTTCAATATACCCCTCAGCACGCACAGGCGGCGCATCGGTGCGCTCATAATGTTGATTGGGGTCGGTAAAGGTGGTGCGCACAATATTGGCTCTATCGCGCAAGTCTGCATGCCATTTGATTTTGACATTGCCCATCACATCTGATTGGTTAATCGTATACGTGGGATTGCCATACCAGGCACCAACGCGCACAAACCATTGGCCCATTTGACGAAAAATCTTACCTGCAAAACAGCGCTCTAACTGATTTAAAATCTCGATAGGCTTGCTGGTAAACCGAAAGGTGCCGTTACAGGTGTAGCGCGGCTCATATCTATCAATACCATCGCTGTCTTGATACACGGCGTTTTCATCACACACATTGGCTGCAGCTATCCACCAATTAAGCGGAATGCGATGGTAGGGCACTTCGTGCGCGCCATAAAAACGAATATAGTGCAGGGCGCACAGCACGGCGTTTTGTGACCACGCCCAAGTTGTTGCATCATCCGGGTTTTGACTGCTATCTCGTGGGTCCCAAACGCGTGTGCCACGAATTAAAAACTCGCAATCTGATATCCCATCGGGGAAGACCTCGCGATTGTTTTCAAGCTCAATAAACACATGGGCTTGCCCAAAGCCGATATGCTTATTGGTCCAACCCGCCATCTTAGACACGGCTTTACTATTGGCGGACGTATGATTGCCATCAGACAGTGAATAGTCCCAGCTGTCAGCGGGGTAGTCCGATAACGGCTTGTTGGCAATATATACCTCTTCTAACGCATCGATGGGCGCACCATTGATTAACACAATCAACTGCACCCAATGCTTTTCGTCGCGCTCAATGGTTGCTTGGTGCGCAATCACACCGCCAACGCGGTCACGCCCAAAAGTAATGCGCCTCGGCTGGTCAATGCCTTTTTGTAAGCCCTTAGCCAGGGTTGCATAGTCTTCTTCAGGCACATCCGGGGATAGGCTATCCCACAAAGCACCCACGGTTTCATCCCAGATTTTTTCGCCGAGCGCTAAAAAGGGGTCGGCAATATCCTTCACCACATCGACGACTTTACCCATGGCGCACCTCATCCGTAGACTGAGGCAATACCTGAGAAAAGCAAAAACTGACCGCGCTCATTTCTAGCACACTTAAGCCAATGTTTGTGACACAATAGACAAAACCCAAGCCCACAATCCCACCAATTAATTCGCCGTCCCATTCAACCAAGGCAATATCACCGCGCTGCGCATAGTTAATTTCAATGGGCTTTAAATGGTGTTTAAACACACTTTGAATGTCATCAAACCCCAATCGAGTTAAACGCCGCTTTGCGCCAATGGCAGTGCTGTAATGCCCTCGAAAGTCTGCCGCGACATCGACGCCATTTCGGACCAAGAGCCAATCCGCCACGAACAAGCAGCAATCAAACTTGCCCCAGGCAAAGGGGGTGTGTTCACAGGAATCTAGGTACTTTTGAAGTTTAAGGCAGTGCATGGCCATCCCTCCCACCCACTGGAGCGCCTGGTTGTGTATCCGGCAAAATTGTCCCTGTGGCCTCGGCATGCTCATTAAAAAACATATCTTCAGGATATAGCGCTGATTGAGTAGCATGGTTCCAACGCTGATGTAAACGCGATTGTTTCCAGCGCTCAGACTCGCCAGCCACTGACAAACTAACTTTACTGACTTGGCCACGCTCGACATCGCACGCCACGATATAGCCACTTTCCAATAGCTGGGATTGATTCACACGGTAATGTTTATCAACGGTGGCCAAATAGATTTCAACACCCACACCAATGGGGTCGTTTTGTGCCACTTCCGCCAACACCGTTTCGCTTTGGGTGTGCAAAGACAAGCGAATACGCGCCGCATCGTTTTTATCATTGGCGGGGATTTCACCAATGCGCCCAAGCATGCCAAGGCCAAACCAGGTGCGGCCCAAGAACCGCCGCTCACCAACCCCGGTATGCAATAACAAATCACCACTTTTAAACGCCAAGCGCACAAAGTAGCGGGGGCGACAATGGGCAAGCTCGGCCACCAAAGCTGAATTTAACGCTTCCATTAAAACGCCTCCCGACCTTTGATTTTCCAAGACGTCACAAAGCCATTTTTAATCTGGGCTTCTGCCAATCCTTGCTTGTTATCCAATAAACGAAACACGCCAGCAGGGCGCTTAAAATAGACAGGGGTATTGCTCGCTGGGATTTGACGCATGGGCGATTCAAACTCAAGCGAACACGCGCCATGACTATCAACCACAACATCCGAAGTAAGAATCTTAAGCTCTGCATTTTCGCCCGTACCAATCTGAATGCGGTTGCCTGATTTGGCATATACAGAATTGACAGGCAAACCAGACACGTTCAACACATTGCCGTCTTGATATGACTCACTCACGCGGGAAAAACTATCTAGCTCGTCCTGTAAAAACCGATAGTCAAAGCATAAAAACTTGCCAACGGAACCACGACACTTGGCCAAGAACGCATCCAGCGCCAAGGCATCGGTCTCTAACACATTGGCAAGCTCTATCTCAAATTCCCAATACGCGCCTTCAAGGTCATACACCTCAGACGCATTATTGGCTTTACTTACATGTAAGTGACTATTGGGAACCAGCCGAAAAACACAGCTTTTTGGGGGCTTAGGTAGGGGAAGGTGCTCCATATTTTTTATCGCTCTTTGCTTTACTGTGTGAGCGAGTTTAAAAAATTAGGAGCGGGAATTTAGGTGGAAAATGTTTTACAAAACGTGTCTGATTGGAGAATACTAAATAGTCCCACGCACTTTAACAAAACTAGAAAGTAAACCTATTGAATATTCAAAGTCTATTGTTAGCTTTGAAGCTTTTTCTTCATCCCAACCATCTTCAACCAGAAACTTTTCCAAAATATCTGTATCAAATTCACTGCTTGATTTAAAAGCAAGGTTGATAAAATGGAACCACCTTTTTTTATCCAGAGGGTGCGCATGGCCCGTTGATTTATTAGCTGAACTTGAAAATACCCTTAGTGCTTGAGATGCTTCTTCTGAAAGTTCATCTTCCAACGTAAATTCTTCATTGGTAATACTTACTTGAAAATTAACCTTATCTTTTGCTGAAGATATAACTTTTTCCAAAAAGCTTTCCAAAATAGAATTGTATTTAGAGACACTCAAGCAGATCTCCTTGGTTGGAACAATGTTAGAAACCTCTAAGCCACCTTCTTCGTTGTTTGCTAACCAAAGACTCGCAATATGTTCATTGTTAATTATGTGATCAAAACAGTAAGGCTTTGAAGAAAAACCAACAAAGCTTAAAGCTTCGTCTTCTCTACCCTTATTCCGAGCCCAGCTTTTAGTGGCGGCACTAGCTAAGCACTCTGAAAATTGCTCAATATCTCTTTCAGCAATTGTAATTATTAACTCTCTATATCGTTTCATATTATTTCCTTTGAAATTCTTTACAAGTATCAGGTTAGGTCAAAAATGATCTATGATTTGACCCATAACATTTTATTGCACAAAACTGATTAACTGTATATTTAACCAGTATCATTATCTTATTATTCAATATCAACACAATTTTGACAATGTCTATTTGGAAAGTAATGGTCTTGCTTCGTCTATCAAATGTATAGTGGCTGGCTGCGTGCGGTGTACACTTTTTAATGGCGGTGTTAGATTAGAGAATTTACTTACACTTTTAGAACCAAACAATTCAACCGTGTTGCAGCTCATAACTCCAAAGCGATTAGACGCTGAAATTGCATTAACGTAAGAGGTGACCTTGTTGGTATTTTCATTGAGGATTGTGTTTACCTTGTATTGAATGATAGAGGCTTTCCGCTTCTAGAGCTTAATTACTGCAAATCAGATAAAAAACTCTAGGGACAGTAGCTTACTAATCATATTAACGATAAATTTATTATGATTAGTAGTTAAAACGCATCCAATGTGCACCATATCAAAACAAATAATACACCGTGTTTACACTCAGCAAATTTCATGCAACGATTGTGTCGTTAATTATCTATTATTTTGTCAAAGATTAAATTGGCGAAGAGATTCATTGATTAGGAGAGTTAATTGAAATCTTCAAAAGTAAATGCAGGTGATTGGATCAAAGTCGGCGAGACAGGTATTGATGCCTACGTATTTCATGTTCATAGTGAAGATGAAATCTCGGCTGGCTACTATCAAAACAAAGAAAAAGCTATTAGGGAGGACTTTGTCTGGGATGGTCAAAGGTGGCAATTTAAAACAATGATGCCATGTGGTTTATATCTGAGAGGTCATGACGCTATGATAGTTAAAAATGGTCCTTACTTTAACAAACCCTTTAAATAGTAAGACGGGATTAAAATCATAACTTTGTGTCACCATAGTATAAAAATTCTATAGCATTAATTTTAAGGAGAACACAATGGCATCATTGGAAGAAGCATTTAGCACTGAGTATCAGGAAATCATTGATCCTGAGTTAGCGTATGACCTCTACTGGGCAGGCATCATAACTGATAAGTCAGCTTTTGAGTGCCCAGGTGATAAGTGCGATGCAAAGGTTACATGCATAAACCTTGACCAGGAAAAACAGGATATGCATCAATCTCCGCACTTCAGAGGATATAATCATTCTGACAGTTGTGATGCAACATTTGGCCAAGATCGCATCCCTGGTGAAGAATCACCTCAAACACCTGCTCAATCAAAATTTGTAAAAAGTGACGTAATATCAGACATATTTCACTTAAAGCGTCCAAAAAATCAATTCGCAAAGAAAGATCCAAAAGATATAGACCCAACGAAGGTGAAGAAAAAAAGTCGTCGAAGAGGAAGGAATGTAACAGGGGATGAACTCTATGGTGGCTCTAAATATTACTCTGTCCGCTCTCTAGTCTCGAAGTTTATACGATATAAAAAAAATGATTCATTAACTGAATACAAGGTTAACATTACTGGCAAAGATATTAGCTACAAGTCACTATTCAAAGGGGTTTATCAACAGCCTTTGAAGGCATTGCCTGATGACAACTTAATTTATTGGGGAGTTGCTTTTATTGATTACTTGGACAAGCAAAAATGCTACAAGATTAGTTTTGTTCAAACGTTAGAACATAATGGAGACAATTTACGACCTTCGTTATTTATATCTGAAACTATGATCGCTGACTACCCAGTAAAAAACCTTGTTGTTAAAAGGTTAGATAAATTGTCAAAAGAAAAAGATAAAAGAGCGTTTATTTTCATCTATTCAAAACCCTACTTAGCTGGAGGTAAATATATAAACTTTCAACTAGATAGTTTGGACTATCTAGAAATACGCTACTTGGACCTTTTTGAAGAGCTAGTAAAAAAGGCATAGCAGCCAGATTTTTCCCTGTGATTGCAAAAGTCTCATTTTTCAGCTTATGCAACACTCCTAATCGCCCTAAACACAGCACCACGAGAGCTGACGCTCTCAACCACCACAGCCTCAATCTGCCGAGCAATGTTTGAACCAATCACATTGCCTTGCTCGGCATTGGCTGCACCTTCTACGGTGATCTGATTGGAAATATTAAACACCACATTTTGACCTGCGGCTTGGCGATTGCCTGCATTGTAGTGTCTGGCCATGTGGCTAATTTCGACGTTTTGTTTTGGAGATAGGACACGCTCACCGCGCTGTAGTACATAGGTGCTTTCATTTGGTACGTAATCTAAACCACCGTGTGCAATACCCGCTGGTTGCTGTGACTTGATCATACGGACTTGCTGTAGCCCCATTGCGACAGCGGCCGCCGCAGCAGCGGCACCGAGGGCAGGGCCAACAACGGGAATAGGGGCTAATGCTGCATATGATCCGGTGGCTGATTCATAGGTTTTAATCATCGCTTGGGTGATAGCAAAGGCCTTGTAGAGTTTAAATGCGGTTTTGCTTTGACCTGCCATCGCTTTAAAGCCCGCTGCGCCAAGGCCAACAACTGCAGATGTTTTCTCGCGGGCGTTTTTAGTCTCCCAGTTTGCAAACTGCATTAGATATTGTTGCATCGCACCGGTATTGCGAGTGCGAGCTTGCATTAAGCGCTCTTGGTGCGCGTGTTCATCGGCTTCCCGTTGGCTATGAAAACCTCTGGCTGCGTTTAGTTCTTGTTGGCGCTCTAGGTCTCGAATTTGATTATCAGCGTTGTATTTGATTTCGCCGACTTCATCGTTAGCGGCAAGGCCTAGCATGCTGCGTCGTTTGGCATCGATGCGCGCTTGTTGTTTTGCTTCTTCTACTGCTAGTTGGTTGTTGTAGCTGGCAAGCGCCTCACGGTTTGCATAGCCTTTGATTTGGGCAATACGATCTTCTAGCTCTGCGCGTAGATCGTTTTTACGCTTTTCTTCTGCTTGGTTTTGAAGTCGTGTTTTTTCAGATTCGTGCTTGTCAGCTAGCGCTTGTTGATCTGCGTGAAGCTTGGCATCTAACTGCTGTAAAATCGCATCGTACTTGGCCTTGTTACCTAAGTCATTTTCACGAGCCTGTATCACCATGGCTTTGCGTTTGTCATAACTGGCCTTTAGCCTGGCTTCTTCACTTAAAAGTGAAAGCTGCAGCTGCTGAATATTTTGGGGCAGGGCGTTTGTCGCTTGTTTTGCATTTTCTGCTATTTGTTTCCAGTCCAGCGCTTTTAGGTTTTGCTGTAGGTTTGCAGCTTGTGCTGCTGTTTTCATGGTTTCTCTACGGAGCTTGGCTTGCTCGTTGATGTAGCGCTCAATGCCTGCAATTTGATTTTGGTACGTAAATTTAGCACGGTCACTGCCCGCATTGTTCATTTGCTGGCGCAGCTGCTTTATCCGTTTATAAGCATTTTGAATGTTGTTTGTGTAGTTGATTGTTTGCTTTGCAGCCGAGGCGATTTGCGCTTTAGCACTGACGTTGTTAACGGAATCGAACGCATCGCCTAAATCATACAAGTGTGTTTCAAGCTTTTTTGAGCTCGTAGATGCTTTGTCGCCTTGGGTGGCAAAATAAGCGATAGCTAAACCAGCAGTGACGGCCAGACCAACAGGGCCACCTAGCATGCGCATTGCGCCACCAAGCACTCGACTGGATAAAGCCGCGCGCTTAGACACGACAGAATACGTGGCCGTTGCAGCATTGAGGTTTGTTTGTGCAAGTGTCGCCCGTTGATTGGCCAGTGCCAGTTGATGAATGGCCTTTGTTCTAAGGGCTGTATTTCTGGCCATCGCGAGTTGGCGCTGAGCTGCAGCTTGCTCTTGAATTGCGCGTCTGTGTTCTTCCGCAGCTAAGCGTTGATTGGATGCAGCTAGCTGTAGGTCAGCTTGTAGCGCTTTGTGTTTTGCGATTGTTGTGGCTGTGATTGCGGCTGTTGCTTTAGCGGCACCGCCTGCCAGTTTACCCCCGTATACGATTGCTAAAGCTGCAGCTGAGGTCGTTAGTCCCTCTACGAGTTCTTTGTTTTCCCGCAGTTCACGCATGCCTGCAGTAACAGCATTAGCCACTTCAACTACCGCAAAATTTACTGGTTTTTCATACTCACGAATAAGGCGCTGATATTCGTTGCTCATCTCTGCGAACGACGCATTGATTTTACCCTCAGTCGCCTCAGCTGCGCCTGCATACTCGTTTAACGCCTTTATTAAATAACGTTTAAACATTTGACTGGTTATACGGCCATCATTGACGAGTTGCCTAAACCCACCTGCAGCAACGCCCGCTGCTTTATCAAGCTTTTGTAAAAGCCCGGGTAACGGCTCAGTGACTTGGTTGAGTTCTTCTGCTCTTAGTACGCCTGCAGTCATACCTTGGGTCATACCAAATAGCGATTGCTCCAGCTGCACATTGTTTGCGCCTGTTTTAGCCGCTGCATTGGCCATGCCCTCAAGTATCGCTTTGCCTTGTGTTTGAGTCACAATACCGACTTGTTGCAGGTTAAGGATTTTAGAGTAGGAATCAGCAAGGGTGGTGTATTGCGTATTGAGTCTGTCTGCAGCTTCAAACAGATAGCTTTGTACTTGTTGGTATTCACGGGTAGAATCGGTCACCCCTTGCAGCCGAGTATCTAATTGCTGCGCTGCGCCTGTATCGCGAATAAACATGGCCGCCGTGCCTATGGATGCAACCCCTGCGAGGGTCATACCCAATTGCTCATAGCCATTTTGTAGCACACCTAGCTGTTTACCCATGGCAGATTGTTGTTGCATCACCTTCGCCTGGCTTGCGCCTAGTCGCTGGTTTGCGGCCACCTGATTTTGGATACTCTGCGGTACGCGATTTAACGTCTGGATATGTTGGTTCGCGCTTGAAGCTGCCGCTTTGCTCATGGCCGCTTGCTGTTGCAGCACTTTTGCTTGGCTTTCACCCAGTCGTTGATTTGCTGCTATCTGGTTTTGAATGGCGCTGGATAAGCGGTTTAAGTCATTAATCGTTTTGTTTGTGCTTGCAGACGTCGCTTTACTCATCGCCGTTTGCTGCTGCATCACTTTAGCTTGGCTTGCCCCTATGCGCTGATTAGCCTTTACCTGATTTTGAATAGCACCTGGTAATCGGTTTAAATCTTGTAGGTTTTGATTAGTGCCAGTTGTGACCGCTTTACTGACTGTTGTTTGACTCTTGGCGACCTTGGACTGACTGTCACTCACACGCTGATTAGCGCCCACCTGATTTTGAATAACTCCGGGCAGGCGGTTTAAATCCTGAATGTTCTTGTTAGTACCTGCGGTAACGGCTTTACCGTCATACTTTAAGCGAAGCGCTAGGTTCAATTGGTTTTTCATCGGGTCGCCTTAGTAGTCCTATTACAGTGCGCTCTAAGAATTGGAGCTTGTCAAAATCAGTGGGGGTCAGGGCTATATCTGCATAGCGCCAAGCGATTTCAGCCCTGGCATAATCGAGGGCCAGTTCAATGCCATCTTTGCAGTATTGCCACTGGGTGTTTGCTGTTGAGAGCGCTTTAACCGCTGTCCAGTTTTGTGGGAGTACGTATAAATCTGCTTTGCTTGTTTCCACCTCAACTGGCGCACCAAAATAGGCTAAATCATCATCAAGTGCTTTGGATTGTGTGGCCAAGTCACCCACAAACCACTTGGCCACGTCGATTAGTTTTTTTCCTGCACTCGATATTGCGCGTTGATACATTCCGCTGATAAGCGCCCGGCGATACCGCCAAAGCCCAGCATTTCATCCAGCACGTCTTTTGAAAACGGGATGCTTTTACCTTCATCTACAAAGTCGTCCCAACCTACAAGCAGCTGCTCTACGATGGCTTTATCTGTGGTGTTACGCGGGTCGGTGAGCTTTTCAATGTCTTGCTCTGGCACAAGTTTAATATGTGCATTGAACTTAAATTCCACGCCGCCATACTCAAAATGAAGTGGGGCATGAATAGTGGCGTCTTTTAATTGCTCTAATTTTTTTAATTTCATAAGGATCACTCAAATACTAAGGTTAATTCGTCATAGCCATTGTCACTGGGGACGAGCTTTCCGTCCAGTTCGTAGCCTGTGAGCTCACTCTCTAAGCTTGCATACTTAGGCGTGGGCATTTGAAAACGGCCTAACAACGTCACTTTGTTACCAGCGCCTTGGCCGTGGTTAAACTCAAAAGTTTGTATGCTGCCAGCCAGCTCAAACGGGTTAAATAGCGATAGGGAATCACTGGTGACAGTAATATTCGCCGTGGATTCATGACCCGTAATGAGGATTTCTTCGTGATTAATGGCGCGGTCGAAGATCACATTATTACCTACATCAACGGTGAGTTTGTGTAAGGTACGGCTTAGTCCATTTAATTTAAATGCGCTGCTGTTGGTCACACCAAGCGTTGCGGGCTTTTTCCAACGGGACCAATCAACAGGTGGCGGGCCGCTTGATTGTATCGGCGCACTGAATAGGCCTTTAAACTGCCAGTTAATCATGGGCTGGCCTTTTTCAAGGTTAATGCTAAAAGTGCCAAGCATCTCAGAAAGCACGTGTGTGTTTTGGCCAAAGCGCATTAAACACGTTGCTTTGGTGGCCGCACCTTTGGTGAATGTAACCGCATTGGCACTCGATACTTGCACCATGCCACACGCTAATAGCAGGGGTGCAATGGCTGGCGCTGAGCCTGCGCTACCACTCATGGCCAATGGCGTTTTAAAATTCAGCGTCACATGCTCACCATAGATAATCTCTAGGCTAGAGCCGGAATGAGCGCGCTCAATTTCGTCTTTTTCGGTTTCGGCTTCAATGTTAAATTCAACCTCGCTCGCATATATCGCATGGTTGCCTGTGAGGGTGGTCCCGAGGGAGTCGGCCATAATTAGCCTGTCTTTAAATCGCCAGCTCATTTGCTTGCTCCTGGTTTAATGGTGTCGCCATCGAGTACAAATGCACCGGCTGCATTGCTTCGATTGCCGTTTTGTTTAAGGGCTTGTTGAACTTGATTGGCAATCTCAGTTGGGCTGTGCTTTTTAGGGGTTGGTTTGTCATCTTTCATGTTGGTTCCTTGGTGTTGATGGTTATGTGCCCACTGACTGAAAACTGGCACTGATAAATGAGGTTTTTGGTTTGTTGGTTCAGCTCCACCATGCGGCCTCGATGAAGCTTGATGGGTTCATAAGGCGCAATTGTGAGGCCAGCAAGTACGTCTTTTACACGCTCCCGTAGTGTTTCAATTTGCTGGTCGGTTTGCCTGTTGGCGTTGTGGCAGGGGATCACAATCATCACCGCAAACAATTCAGTAACCGCATATTCGTCTTGGCCCGTGATGCTGTTTGTTGGCTGATAATCTTCGTCGAGCGGCAACACATACAACAAAGGAGTGTGCACGGATTTGCTGCGCGCTTGATTAAAGTCAGGGGCAAAGCCCACTTTGGCAATACGCGCTTTGTTTAATGCCTTTTCAATGTGGTTTAAATCGAAATTAAACATGCTTTAAACTCCGTTTAAACAAGCCAGTCGGTCAGCGTTTCAATGATTACGCCAGCTTGATATTGCTCAACGCCGATAATTGGGCGAGCAGGGAGGGTGACTGCATGGCCGCGTCCTGCTTTGCCACCAAAGTGGTGTATCGCGGCGTACTTCTCACACAAACCGTGCACTAATTCATCATCTTGTACGTTATGGGTTACTGAACCAGCAAGATTACGTTGGTCGGTCAGTGTTAGCCCTTTACGCGCTTTTGCGGCGTCGGATTGCTCCCAACGAGTGCCATCCGGTGCAAGTTCGTTTAAAAAGCGCGTGGTGACATCCATATCTAAAAATGCGCCTATGTCGTCCAACACATCTTCAGGAACTTGGCTTTTATGGTTGAGCACTTGTAGCTTCTCTAACGCATCGCCCGAGATATCAATGAATACGCCCGCCATGATGCTTTAATCCCAGCTACCAGAATCTGAAGAGCCGCTACAACCCGACGAGAATGAACTAGAAGAACCGCTATAGCTCGATGACGAGTCAGAGGAACTGTAACTAGGGGACCAACTATCATTGCTACTATGAGAGATCGAACTGCATGTTTGACTACTGTCAGTGTCACTACGAGAACTATGAGTGCAATCAGCAACGCTGTTGTCTTGCGGTAATTCGTCATATTCTCTTTCGGATAAGCTCAAACTCTCAAGCCAAACCCAAGTATGCATTTTTGAATCGTAAACCTGTGGTTTTGAATCCACTAAGCGGCGTTTGTTGTATCTCTTCTTTCTTTTAAAAAAGTTAAACATGATCATTTCCTTTATATAAAGTGAGTGATTTAGTACCTAGCCCAATCAAAATTACTGCTTGGGGTTTTGGTTTGAATAGGCCCAGAGGCCACAGGCGAGGGCGCTTTAATTTGAATGGTGCCAGACTCAATTTTACTTAGCTCCAACATGGCATTTTTACGCCTGGTCAAAAGGCCTTCGTCAGCGTCGTTGTTGCACAGTTCGTAGCGCATGAGGTCTGCGGCAATGCCAAGTAGTGGTGAGGCATTCACCTCCGCTTGCGTGAGCTCAAACTTGGCCACATAACCTGCAATCGTGTTATTTACATTAGTAGAGGCGGTTTCAAACCAATTGAATACAGTGGTTTGAATGTCTGTTTCAGGTGTCGCTAACAGAGCGTTTTCTATATCTTCTGCTGTGATTTCTTGCGAACCGTAGACAAGTGAAAATCGACCATTGGCATATTCAACCAACAGTTTGACACTCAAGGTATTGACTGTGTGCTGTGCATTTACAAACATAGGTCTTTCCTTATCAATAAAGGGGCCGAAGCCCCATAGGGAGTTAATGGCTAAATAGTTAAGCTGGGGTCAGTACATCAGTGAGTAACATACCGCACCCCTTGGCAATGATTTGCTCTTCGACTGATTCACCCACAATGACTTTGGTGCCACCACGTAAACCCGCAGACACTGGCTTGCTACCCGACTCACGGTTCTTGTAACGGGCAGTGAGTCCAAAGGTCATACGTTTGTTTTCAAAGCTGGCCAGTGGGTCATGGTAGGTAAGCGCTAGGTTATTGCCCCACGCGCGTTCAAAGACTGGGGTTTTACCTTTTTTAGCGATGTTTAATCGCGCTTGACCAATATTGACGTGCTCAATCTCAAGTGCTTCTTTGATGTAGGCCCAAGGCACCAGCCCTTCGTCTCCTGTTGTGCCGTTATAGCCTTTCAGTAACTTTTTATTGGTCCTAAGCGCTGTTGCAACGCTAAATGACATGGTCATGCTGTTAGGGCGCATCAATGGCTCGTCGAGCAAGTTTAAGAGCCAGCGCAAGATATCAAGGTTTGGGTCATCCAGCTTTTTTAACCCCCCGGTGCCCAGCTTTTTATGAATACCGAAGTTGGTAGGATCTGAAAATTTTTGAGCTACGCGAACTTCACGACCAAGCAGGACCAAGTCTGTAATGTTTTCAGTGGCTACATTCAAAGGGCTGTGGTTAGCGGGTGCATTGGTAATATCGTCGTTTGGCACAACGTCAGATAAACCATAATCAGTTACTCCACCTGTTCGCTCTTCATAACCAAATTCAACTTGGTTTGGTTCTGACTTACGGCCAATCTTGGTATCTGGCACTGTGAACTTATCCGCTAGATTGTACTCACCCCATTTATATTCGCGTCTGTTCACTGGCGCATAGGGGAGTAATCTATCTGCGATTAATTGGCGGTTGTTATAAGCAATTGCAATCGCCGTTTGCTGTACATCGGGGGTAAATGGCATTCCATCACTCATGGCAATGCTCCTTATTTAATGATCACAAATGGGGCGATATGAATATCAACAATGGTGCCCGCGTCGCCTTTTTCGAGCACCTTGCCAGCTACGTGGATTTCGGTATCGTCTGCAAGTGCCGTTGGGTCTAGCGGAATTGCTCGGCCTTCGCTATCGCTCACAGCGTATTCACCGCCCGCAAAGTCGCCGCCTAGCTCTATCGGCGCAAGCTGTGTCATGACCACATCAACACGCAGCTTTTTGTCGGTGCCTTGCTCAGTAACGCCTAAAATGGGACTTTGTATGCCTGTTGCCTTGGTTGCCATAAAATCGCCGATATCAGCCGCGACAAAACGGTTTGCAGGTAATGGGGCGTCAGACTCAAAGTTTCTGATTAATCCTGGTATGGCCATTAGTTTGCCTCCTGCGTCACGTGGTCCATGGCTGTACTTAGGCTAATTGTTATGCCCTTATTGGCTTGCGTACTTTGGAACTCCAAAGCCTTTGCAGCCAACGCATCAGCCGAGTTATCAATCTCGGTTTCGTCGCTGTCGTCTTGTCGGCTAAAGTCTTTGGTGAGTCCGACTTGCTCAGGCAATGAGAGCAGCAAGGTTTTAAAGAACTCGGCTGGCTTGGCCGACGAGGTTTGATTGCCATCGCTAGCAGCAAATTCAAATGTGTTGGCACTGTCTGTTTCAAGGTGTGCCATGAATTCAGCCAAACCGTCTGTTTTGGTGATACGCGGGGCATTACCACCATTGACCTTGGTGTCAATAAACGTTTGTGCATCAAATTTACGTTGGTTGAATTCATGCTCGGCGTTCTTTGCGTTCGCCGCGTCCAGTTTGGCCTGCAATGCTTTTTCGGCTTCGGTGGGTTCGTTTTTAGTTTTGTCACTCACTTCTAGTTCCTCGGAGTTATTGGAAGGGGTGCTAAAGGCATGATTGCCATAGCGCTGCTTGTCTTGTTCGTGTTCAGCGATGATGGTTTTGCGGTTAAGCCAGTCAGCTTCCCAATTAGGGATAAGGCGGTTTGCGGTCTCTAGGTCGTGCTGTTCTATAACCCACTCGCGTAAGTTACCCATAAAGTCCGTAAATAAACGCGCGGTTTGCATAGCTACATCTTCAACACGCTCACTGGCTTCACTGGCAGCAAATTCAAATACAGCGCCTTTTGACTCCTCATTGAATTGCCAAGGCATACCCGCAACAGCAGGTGGCTTACCACCCAAGTAACCAACGTGACCTAAAAAGTAGTTACCTGGTTCACCTTCTAAACGCACGCTGCGATTTGGGTAGCGCTTTGCTTCGACCGCTTCTGCAAACTCAGCGGCGACCTCTTCGGCTTTGGCAAACAACTTACCGTCTTCGACTTTTAAGTCGCTGACCCAACCCCATGCAGGGTCGTTTGTCTTAGGGTGGCCAATGACCAAGGGGCTAGTTTTAGGAATAAAGTTTGTGACCACAGAATCTAAATCTGCGGCAGTAAACTCTTGGGTATTACCGTTTGAGTCGGTGTGGGTGCCGGCAGCAAAAATCTCATACCAGTCAAACTCAGTGTTTTCCATTGTGGGTGCTCATCGTTGAATCAATGAGCTCAGAATAGCGGGGGAGAAATAGAAAATTAGGCGTAAAAGGTTTTACATATAAGGTAGTTAGAGCAATTTAATAGACTAAACAGCCAAGAAAAAACGATCAACTATTAAAGGTAAATAGTTGAATACAGCAAGCAACGTCCCCTCTGCACCTTACACTAATCAAGTAACTTGGCAGGTAAAATTTACTTGTAAAGTTACCACCCAAACCCGAAACATGACTTTGATGTGCACAGGAACACTTTTTAAAACCTTTTTAAAAACCCCTCAATCTTTTTAAAAACTCTTGAGTCGAACGAACACACGGGTTTTAACTTTAAACGCTTAGAATGAACTACAGAGCTTTTTCATCGATTTATAAACTTGGCATAGCATGGGTCATATTGCCGTTTACTTTTATTGATTGCGGATACCTTAATGGAATATATTATTCACAAAGGGCAAGGTAAAACTATCCAAGTACAAAGATATTTAAAATTATTAAAAGTAAGCTATGTTATGAGCAAACATTCAGAAAACTCCTCATATAGAGAGAAACTTATAGAGCACCTTTTTATAGGTGAGTTGTTAAAACTGTCATGGAGAGAAAAGGATTGTCGATTAGAAGTGGGAAAACCCGAGATTGGCAATTCATACTATGATGTCATTTTACAAGAGAATAAAGTAGTACGACATGTCCAGCTAAAAGCTTCATTTATCGGAAGCAAGACCTCACGTCAAAACGTAAACCTAAAACTCGCAGATAAACCCTCAGGTTGTATCATTTGGATTTATTTTGATCAAGAAAGCCTTAAGTTAGGTCCTTACTATTTTTTTGGAGATATACCAGGCCAACCGTTGCCAAGCCTGAGTGATGCAAACGTTGCTAAACATACAAAAGGAAACCAGGATGGCGTTAAAGCTGAAAGACCAAATCTAAGAGTACTTAATAAGGGTGATTTCACGAAGTACCAGACCATTAAACAGTTGTATGAAGCTCTTTTTGAAGCCAAAAACGACATGTAGGCTTTCAAGCTGCAATTTGCAAAGTTATTAAAAGGAATAAAATTATGTCTAGTAAACAGGACCCTTTTGTAAGTTGGAAGGGCGAGTACAATTGGGAAAAATGTAAGCTGGGAAACAAAGGTTATGGAGACTTTATCTCTGCATATATAAAAGGCCAAACTCAACCATTGGTTATGAATTTAAATGGGAGTTGGGGGATAGGAAAGACACATTTTTTAAGACAGCTATACAGTCAACTTAGGTTCGCTGATGAATTCCCAGTTATATATATTAACGCTTGGGAATCTGACTTTAGCAAAGATCCAATTTTGGTAATTATTAATGAGATAATATGCCAGATCGGCCAACTTCACTCAGGTGAACAGGCTGCACAAATAGAAGAAAAGATAGCAGGCCAAATTAAAAAGCTTTGGAATGTAGTAGCACTTGGCGGAGCAACTTACCTTTCGGGAAAGTTTGAGAATTCCACAATTTACGAGTTCACAAAAGACAAAGCTATTTTTAATGATATAAATACACAGCAAGTAGTTGGAAAACAGCTTTCAGAAAATTATATCTATCAGAAGAATGCATTAACCGATATCAAAACGCAGCTAACTCACTTTGCCGAACATTACGAAAACAAAAATATTATCATTCTAGTTGATGAACTAGATAGGTGTAGGCCTAGTTACGCTATTGAGTTTTTAGAGATAGTGAAACATTTGTTTGGTATCAAAGGGTTTGTTTTTGTCATGGCAACAGATACTGAGCAATTAAGCCACTCAGTACAGGCGGTATATGGGCCTCAGTTCAATGGTGAAGAATATCTATCTCGTTTTTTTACTAGGAGTGCTCGATTACCTGAGCCCAATAAAGTTGAGTTTTCTAGACTGTTGGTCGAAAGCTCAGATAACTTGGACAAAATAGATGTATTGTCCTGGCCATTACTTAAAAAAGGTGAATCCATCAATGATCATCTTGCAAGCGCACTTGCCTGTATCGGTATTATTTATGGCTTGTCTCTTAGGAGAATGACCCAATTATTCGAAAAATACCAATCAATTATTATATGTGTTCCTGAAGATGAAAAGTTTGACTCTTTCTTACTCCTTCAATTACTTTGTGAGTACGATCATCCGGACTTTAAGTTTTCGTATGAAAAGAAGAAAACTGAAAAAGTTTCTAGAGTAGACCCTAAAGTTGCAGAAAAGCACAATAAGAATGTAACTTCTAGCAGTAATGATTCAGCAGTCTTTGCGCGCAGTTTATATAAAAACGTTCCACAAAAAGCTAATAGTATATCCAGTATGTTTGGCGTAATCTTTGAAATTTACAAAACAAGAAAGACTACCACCGGCCCTAGAAATGAACCAACTAAATTACCTATGCCTAATGAAACAAAAGATCCCCAAAAGTACGTAAAGTATATGTACAAAGAGGAAACTAATAGCTTTGATTTAACTGATGAGCACTGGGCTTTAGATAAATATTTTGATTATGTTGAGCTTGCCAGCTCTATCACTTCATAAATTAACTATAAGGCGATCAAACGATCGCCTTTACAGCTTCTTGAAGTGCTGTGAACAACAAATTGCCACTAGCCCCATAGATAGAGTTTTCCATCAGATCAATTAATGATTTTGAAGTTGAAGGAGATTGTTTGCAAATAAGAGTTGCGACTTCTTCTGCTTTTTTTGGTGATAGGGTATTTGTTTCTAACGTTTCTTTAAGGTCAATTAGTAATAGCTGGATATCACTGGAGCTTTCTAACGACGTAATTAAACTGTCCAGAGTTTTTTCATTTTGGTGAATTTGAGCCGTCAATAGACGCTCTTCTTTTTCTACCATTGCATGAATTGTACTCTGACAGTTATTGATTATTTCCTTATGTCCCTTATTTGATGAGGCAAATAACTCTTCCAAACTTTCAATCCGTCTAACTAATGTATCGATAACCTTTTCTTGCCTGTCTATAGTTTTGCCTTGCATCAAGAAAGCACGATTAGTTTGTTTAACTTCTAGCTCGGCCAACTCAAGCTTTTGAATTAACCTGAGAGCATTTACACTATTGGCATTAAAGAGCGAATCTATTGTAGTTTCTCTGGCCAATATCTTTTTGAAATTAGAATAAATTGAATCTATTAATTTTCGATGTTCGACTGGTAGAGTTATCGTTATTACAATTTCATTACCATTTTGTTCGAGCAGTACTTTAGTATCTATATCTGGCGCCGTTTGCTTTAATACATCCCCAAAATACGATAAAACAGATGCTCCTGCTTGATAATATGCATCCGGAAATTCAAATGTTTCTTCTATATACGAAACTGATGTACCACCCAAGTCATTGGAACACGCGATACTTATTATTTTAGGCTGTTCGGTAAGCTCGTCGCCAACTTCCAAAACCAGAAATGGGAAAGGGGGAACTGAGTGTCCAAATACTTCTTCAAGATCAACTTCTGCATAGTCAAATCGATAAAAAGACTGCAAATCATAACTGTCTTTAAAATGCTCTATAAGAAACTCTTTGTCTAGAACGATAAATACTGGAATGTGACTGTCAAATCTTAAACCATAAAATCTGTTATCGAAATTTATTTCCCTTCTGCATATTCTCGGTAAAAAGTACCTTCTATTAAATCTTTCTGGAGTAAAGAACAATAAGTTATCAATTTGAAGCGCCTCCAACGACTCACTTGTTATGAAATAATAATGCCACTTACTAGTCTCAGAAAAGGAGCCAAGCAACTCATTAGCGATTATACTTTTTTCTATTTCTTTTTTCCTTATTAATCCTATGCTTCGAATTAGTGCACTATTACAAATATCATTTAATGTAATTCCTTTTAATGCGGCTTGAAGCTGTTCTAAAACCTCGGATCGGTCGGACTTTAAATGCTCCCAAGCGCTGCCCCCATTCAAAACTTTTTTGATATACATATTTACTACATCCTTTCCCTAATCTCTCTCTCAATATCTTCCTTACTCATTCTATCTCTTTCAATAAGCGGGAAGATGATCTGAATCTTGGTACCTTTGCGCGACGACTTAAGCTTAAACTTGGTTTTGTATGATTTAGCTACATCGCTCATCTTGTATAGGCCTTCGCCGAAGTGGAGGCGAGAACGTAGCGGTATACCAATGCCGTCGTCTTCAATATGAACCTCAATTTTTGCTCTGTGCCTGTGAATGAACACGTTTACTTGGCTTCCTTCACTGTAACGGATCGCGTTTTGAAGGCCGTGATACACAACAGCATAAATGTCTTGCTCTAATTGCGGGTCGAGCTTGATATTGCCAAGCACAACCTCAAAGTTAACTTTTATTTTGGCTTGCAGGCTTGATTGAACTTGCAATAAATCAACACCAGAGGTGAGCTTTTGATCTCCAAGATAAGGGCCGTTGTTAACTATCGGAGCAACCAGCTCAGATATTTTATCTAACTTAACTAAACCCTCAGTAAACATTGTGTCGTCGCCTGAGCTAATAAGCTCTTTTGCTTGCTCATTTAACATGGCAACTTGGCCAACATTGCTACTTTGACGTTTGTATTCGTTTTGTCTGTATACTCGTCTAAACGATTGGATCCAAAAGTAGGTGTAAAACGCAATTGCACCCACAGCTAGTAAGGCAATTGTGAAATAGATACTGAGAGCCTTGGGAGAGTTATACCACTGCGAACGAACTTTAAAGTTGTAGGTTCTTGGCTGACTAACCGTGTTACCCAGTACTTGGCGAAATTGTATTTGATAGCTATTCGGCTCCAAACCATTTAAATGCAGCTCAGCGCTATTGATAGGACGCCAATCACTGCCATTAAACTGATATTCAAAGTGTACGCCTTCATTATTTGCGTATTGAAGGTTTGAAACAGATATCACCATCCATTCGCTGCTTTCTATTTCCAGCTTATCATCTTGAAAGTGAATGCCATTGCTAGTTTCTACAAAGCTCACAACGGGTGGGGCTAACTCGTGCAATTGGGTTTCGACCAGTTCTATAAATGCCTTGTCGCTGATCGCGATAAACTGGTCATCAACAATTCGTAAGCTACCTACGATGAAAGAGTGGTTTTGTGTCTCTCTGATGAGTCGAGTTGCATCATAATCACCGCTAAAAACATGTATACCGTTATTCGTTAACAGATAAAGCTTGTCTTTAGCTTCTACAATTTCTCGGATATGAGATGGAGAGGGCACCTTAGTCCATTCATTGTTAACACTAACTAAAAGCCCGTCACCATATGTGGCCATATACAATTGGCCGTTCAGCTCTGCCGCATCTGTGACTTTATGATCACCCTGGTACAGTTGAGTAACCGCGTTTTCGCCAACAACTTTATCTAGACCAGCCGCCGTACTGATGTATATATCGCTTTCAATTTGGGTAACGTTTAAAACTTCTTTACTGACTAAGACTGAATTGATGGTATTAAAGTTTTCATACTCTAGCTTTGCATTGTAGCCAACCATCGCGTCATCATTTGTTGCCAAATAAAACTTTTCGTCTATAACAGACGAGTTTAAAACGTAACCCGCGTATATCTTGTCTACAGTTTTAAGCTCTGGAGATACTGCAAAAGCGCCAATACTAGTCGATACAATTAGCTTTCCAGCAAAATACGAAAACGCTGTGACCTCAAACTCTTTACCTTCACCAATGGCATTATTTAGCCAAGTAATAGGCTCGTCATTTGAATAAACGCCTTTTGTACTGCCAATCCACCAGCTTTTACCTACGCGTTCTATCAGGTTATATGCGGAACCAAGTCTAAGAGGTGTTGTACGGCTATTTCCTTCGACCACACCAAACTCATTAATGTTTAGTCCCCAAAGCTGCTGGCGTTTGTCTGCAAAAAGCGAGAGGTAAGACTTACTTGTCGAACTGATATCAGCTCTGGTCTGTTCCAAGGTAGACAGCGCAACCTCATTTACTGTGTCTCGATCCGTATAATAAAGAAAGTAGGGAGGCACATAAGTTAAGTTGTTCGCGTTCTCTATTTTATCGTTAACGATTGTTGTGTCTTGTAGATGTGAATAATAGCCCAAGTGATCATTAGCAAAATAAACGGCACCATGCGGAGTGACTTCTAGGTTACCCCTGTTAACTTGCTTTGGTACTACGTTCTCGATGTCGACTTTTTTAAAATGATATAAACCATCATTGGCCAGCGCATAAACACTTTCATAACCAGTATCAATATCTAAGATATGTTCTTTGCCAGATAACCTAACTGAAAACGCGCCTGTCACTAAGTTGTACTCAGTGATTCGATTGCGCTCTTGCGCAAATAAAGAGCTTTGAGTGATTTCAATGTTAGTTGCAGAAGTTTCAGCAAATTTTTCTGATTTAAGCGTTTTTAAATCAATAGACCAAACTTGCCCAGACGTATACAAAACATAGGCAATATCGGTTTTGCTGATCTCAATATCGTTTGCTAATCCCTTAGGTAAATTAGAGAACTCACTTAAGTTTAAAATGTGCTGCCCGTCATATCTCAACAACCCTTTGTGAGACGGGAAATAAATATAGTTATCGCTGTCTTGAGCAACACTACTTAAATGCTCTAAATCCAACGCGCAGGCTAAGCTACTTTGCATTGCTAGCGCTGCAATTATTGTCCTTGCTGGTAACATCGCTAAGAATTCCTTCCTGCTTAGGGGCGAACTGTCACCCCATAAATGCGTTACTGAACCTGTTGAGAATTATGGTTTCTTACACCGCAACCAGCCAATACTACGGGTATTTCCGGTTTAGATTCTGATGCTTGGTCCAACTTATTTGTTTCACTAATACTAACACGCGATAAAAAATTGTTAAGTTTATTTATATTTTTCGACTGCCAGTTAATATCTTGATCTCTTGGTGCGAGGATAAATAGGTAAGTTGGTTTGCGTGGGTCGGAGGCGTTTTGTTTAGTTTGCCATGTATCCATTACTGCTTGGCCAGCGGCTTCGCCGTATAGGTGGGTGTATGCAGCGGCGATTAATTTTGCGCCGGAATCGCTCATTACCATAACAGCAGTGTTTTGATAATCGCTACCACAGTCAAACGACACATCCACATTGAGTGTGCTGCCATCTGGTAGTAACAAGTCGGTATTCATGTGCTGAACACGAGCTCTGTCTGGTAGTGGCTCAAGAGCGAGAGAAGGGGCTGACAGCAATCCAAGCGCGAGCATTGCTGTAGCAAGTTTTGTTTTAATCATAATTTATCCTTTAAAAGGCCATATAGAGCGCTCCCTCCGCAATGGTTTTAACCATGACTTCGTTAAAGTTATGCTCAAATGTTTTTTCAATTAACATTGGCCTTAACTTTTTACGGATCAGAAGTTCGCGCTCTGCATCCAAGTTTTTCGAGTAAAGTAAATCATCTATTATCTGTTCAACAAGGGCGATTGCAGCTAACGCATCTTCAGCACTGTTTCTGCTTACGTCTTCACTCTTTGTTGGTTTTTCTTCCGTAGAGCTACTGTCAGATGTTTGGTCTACATCAATTCCAAACACCTCATCCAAGGAAATTTTGTAGTTAACACATGCATTAACTATTGGACCATAGGGTAACGTACCTTTCTTTCTGGCCATAGCAACGCCACTGTGGGACAACCCTAACTTTTCAGAAAGTGCTCGATTACTTTTCACGCTTAGTTGTTCTCGTAAGCGCTCAATCACAAGATCAATCTCTGACTCTGAGATACTATCGATAACCATAGTTTACAGTCAATACCTTTAAAAAATAAAAAACAAAATAACTTTCCAGTTGACAGTAAGAATATTTATCACTAGCTTAATAAACGAACACTGACAAATATAGTTACCAACATTAATTTACAACACAGGTAAATCTAACATGACTTACACAACAATGTCATATGAAGACATAAAGAAAGAACTATCAAACAAAGACATACAGATTGAAGATATCGCAAAAGCAAAGCGAGTCTCAAACTCACACGTCGCTAACGTTGCAAGAGGCGCGGTTCAATCTTTCGTCATCGCCGAAGCAATATGCTTAGCATTAAACAAGAAACGAACAGAAGTCTTCGGTAACAAATACCTTACGAAGCCAAAACGCGGTCCAAAAGATCGGACCCAAAGGCGGAATCAAATCATTGAAGCAATCCAAGCGGGCCAGCCTGTGCCTGACCCAAGCATGAACCCATAGAACCACCAAGTCTAGGTTAATTTAAGGAGATTTTTACCATGTCTGAGAATCAAGAATCCATGAACATTTTAGAGAGCGAGATACCGCCTGATTGCGAAATACTCCACCATTTTAGCCAATGCGTTAATGCTTGTATGCGCAGGTGTGGGTTTACCCGCAATGGCCTTGCCCAACGCATGAACGCGGCACTTAAGGTAGACATTGTTGAAGTAGACGAGGCTAAACTTAATAAGTGGTTTGCTCCAAGCCAACCCACATCAATGCCAATTCAATACCTACCAGCTTTATGTTGGGCCATTAAAAGTGTTGAACCTGCCAACATATTGCTTATGCCTCTTATGTACAGCGCCTCAGACGAACGCGCTAAAAAACTGCAAGAAGCCTCAGAATGTGAGGTCCAAATACGCGAACTAAATGATAAGCGCGAATCCATTCTCGAAGCAGTCAAAATCAATACCTAATTTCGGAGCTTAAACCATGCCTATCAAAGACCAAGATCTGCCTGAATTTCGGAGTTGTTATGAGTTCTGACTTAGTTTGTCCTGAATCTGCTGAAGAGATCGAATACCAAATAGGTCAGCTTGAATCTGTTTTGTATGTCGAGTTACCAGCGACCATTGATGAATGCATGGATCAAGTGGCTTTCCTAGCAAATAGACAATTTACAGACGCCGCAAAAATGGGCGTGTTATTGCTTTGGTTGAAGTCGCAAACAGAACATGGGCGTTTTAATTCTCTATTACATGAGAAAAGCATTCATAGACGAACGGCTAGCAGGGCCATGGCTATAGCAAAAATGCTAAAAGCTTTGCCCAAAAGCAAAGTGGACAAATTGTCCATTTTGAATTTGAACACTCATCAACTTAACGAACTTACCAAAGTACCAATCGAAACGCTTAAAGAGCTAGACGACGAAGACTACGAAGTGCTGGCCGAGACATCAGGTAACGCCATAAAGCAACAAGTGGCCGATTTGATAAAAGAGCGTGACGAATTACAGGTAACTGCGGCGCGGGCCATTAATGACTTGGAACATGAAAAACTACGTAAAGTGCCACAAGTACGTTTTGACATGCATGTGTTTATTAGTGAGATACGCAAAGACGCCATTTGTAATACCGAGCTACTAAACGAAGCGCTTGTTAGCACCATCACGCAAATTAGTCAGCTGTGTGATAACCGTCAATTGGATTTGGACTCGCGTGTAAGTGCTGCGCAAGTATTGCATCACACCTGGGCGGCAATCTACAGCCAAATTGGTACAGCGCTTGAGCGTTTAAGTGGCGAGTTTGCTGGGCATATTGAAGGCATTGAACACCTACCGAAGTTTACAAAAGCTGAGTGGCAATACGTTGAAACAGAACGTAACCGGCTGCTCGAACAATTTTTAGTAGAAAAGCAAAGCAAGGAGATCAAGTAATGCATCCTGCTGTAATTAGATTTAACAATTTACCTGCGGTTGTGAGCCAAAGTGCATGGTCACAGGCCAGCGACAAAGCACGCAAAACGGCACAAAACCGTACCGCATTGGTTAAATACTGGATTGCAAGTGGCTTAAGTGTAGATAAAGCAAGGGCTGCACTTGTTGAATCACTCAATAATGGGCTAGTAACACCTGCCATACACCAAGCCGTTCGTGAGCTTGGCAAAGTACCAACACGTGCAACGGCCTTTAATTGGGTCAATGCCTATAGACAACAAGGTGTTGAAGGGCTACTGCCACAACACAAAGGCCGAACGCCCGCGCAGCCTAAATGGGCAGCTAAAGCGCTGGAGCTATACCACTGTATTAACTCACCCAGCTTCGCATTGGTTGCTGAAGACTTAAAAAAGCTCGGTTTTGATGCAACGGCAAGCCAAGTTAGACGTTTTATAAACTCTATGCCGCACGAACTTGGCCCGCAAAGCCCATACCGTATGGGCGCAAAGCTTTATCGTGAAAAGCACAAAGACTTTATTATTCGCTCCACTAAGCATATTGCCCCTGGCTTTATTTATAACGGCGACGGCCACCAAGTAGATGTATATGTGGCACACCCAAAAACAGGTAAAGCATGGCGCTTTGAGCTAACGGCATTTCAAGATGTGGCGAGCCGCTGCATTGTTGGCTGGGAGATTAGCGAGTCTGAAAATGCCATCGCCACCATGACGGCGTTAACCCGCTCAATTAAAACCCATCAGCATATTCCAAGCATGTTGTATGTCGATAACGGCAGTGGCTATAGGTCAAAAATGATGTCTGATAAGTGCTGTGGTGTTTATGCGCAGTTTGATATTGAGGTCATTTTTGCCATACCCGGAAATGCCCGTGCTAAGTGGATTGAGCGCTTTTTTAAACATATGGAAGAGCACGTTGGCAAGCGCTTTAAAAGCTACTGCGGCCCAGACCATAACGAGCGCGAAAAGCTTAAGCTGCTTAACGATGTGAAAAAAGGCAAGCGAGAGCTGCCATCTTTAGACCAGTGGATAACGGAGTTTAAAGCGTTTTTAGAGCATTACCACAACAGCCCACACCCGGAGATAAAGGGTAAAACCCGCATGCAAGTATGGGAAGAGGGGCTTATTCAAGAGCAGCCTGCCATTACGGATTTTGTGGTACTGCCAAGGACCAAAGTGAAAGTAGCCCGTGGCCAAATAAAGTTACATAAGCGCGTGTATACCGCTGACTACTTATTTCAATTTAACGGTAAAGAGCTGGTTGCAGGCTATGACTTGCACGACGACACCTACCTTGTGCTGTATGAGCAATCTGGCGAGTTCATTATGAACTGCCGCATTAAGCACAAGGTTGAGGCGTTGCCTACTAGCCGAATTGAAGAAGCCGACCTTAATCGGCTTAAAGGCCAAGAAAAGCGCATTCAAAACCAGCTTTCTGAAAAGCGTGCAAGAGCTGACCAAAAACGTGTGATTGACGTAGACGCCGTTGAAGAACTGGCCGCAGATGTACAAGCCATTCCTGAAATTGAACCTGAAGTATTAAACATGGACCTCTCAGATTTTGAGGTTGAACACGTTGCCCCCGTTACTAACGAATACCCATTAGATTTAGGAGACATTCATGAATAAGTTCACCAACCATTACAGCGACGAGCAACAAGTTCAAGTAAAGCTCATTAACGAAGAAATTGAGTTTTATGCCTTAGGGCCAGAGGACTATTGCTTAGGTTATGACTTAAACCAAGTAAATTCAGTACTGAATGGCGAGTCACCAACAAACCCTAAAAAGCTACTAGATGTAATGTGGGCACACTTTTTTGGTGACTTTGACCCCAAAGAGTTTGGCAGCGAGAGTGGCTTTGCGGACTGCTATAACGCCAATGATAAGTTGATTGTAGCGCGCATTAAAAAGCGCATGACCGATGAAGACATTGCAAACCAAGGGGTAAACAGCACTTACATTGCCAAAAAGATTAATAAGTCACCTTCGACGGTTAGCCAGCTACTCTCTGGTAAGTATGCGGCGAGCCCAACCAAGTACTTGCATGACATATATGCCATTGTTGCCCCCGCTGGCGACGACGCCGCAGCCGACAATGAGTGTGATGATAGACCTGTTATTACCATTCGATACGGCGAAGTGCCATTTGTATCAACCAGCGTTGCGAAGATGATTAATATGGCGTGTGAACACGCAAGAGCGAGGCGTCGTTTTGCGGTTGTGGCAGGCCAAGCGGGTATTGGTAAAAGCAAAGGGCTAGAGCGCTACTGCGAAGAAAACGCACAAGCGATTTTGATTGTGGGCAGTGAGCAAACGACCAGCAAGCAAGTAATTGAGTCTTTATGTCGCTCTTTGGGATTACCGAAAAAATCAAGCGTATCGCAGAATATTGAAAACATCATTAGAACCATAGAAAACACCGAGCGCATCATCCTGTTAGATGAAGCCGACAAGTGTAAACCTAGCGCGTTAGACCCACTTAGAACCATTTCAGATGCTGCAAAAGTTGGTGTGTGTTTGATTGGCAATATTCAGCTGGTCGATAAGCTGCAAACTAACGAACGCTATGAGCTTATCTCTTCTCGTGTGTGTTTTTGGCCAAAACCCATTGGTGAAGTACCCGTAGAAGACATCAAAAACCTATTCAATGAATTAACTCAGGGCACTGTGCCGCTTGAATCAAACGACGAGCAGTGGTGGCAGTGGTTGCATAAAAGGGTAGAGGGAAATTCAAGGCTCCTAGTCGAAAACCTGCTCCCTCATATCCTGAGTCACAGCCGGAAAAACCCAAACAAAAAGTTAGACAAGCTCTTGGTGAACTCGATCTTCGCCAATGTACTGAATCAACAAGCTGTATAAAGCAACGAGCCTAGCTGCAACTGGGCTCATAAATTAAGGAAAACACCATGTTAAGAGTAAAGATATATCACAATACCTTTGGCGGTCATTTTGTACTAAATGACACGCTAACCGACCAACACATGCTGAATGTTTTAGCCATGCAAGACCCAAGCGGGTCCATATTAGATGGCGCAAACGGCAATGTACCAGCGGCGTTTTGTATTTTCCTTGGGCAGAGGTTATACGAGTGCAAGCAAATAGCCAAGGTTAATTTAGAGGTAAGTTTTACCAAGGAATTTACCAACCGTTTTGGGCACATAGCGACTTTATGTGTTGATAACTCCAAACCGTGGGACTTTGAACTAGAAGAGTTTGTGGTATTTCCAGAACACCGAGTAGAACGCGTGGAGGATGCAGCATGAACCCGATGATAAAAGCAATTAAAGCAGCGCAAAGGGCGGCAGGCATTGATCAGGTATGCCATGTAAAAAACGTTAAACAGATAAGCGGTGGTCTCACAAATAGTTGTACTGGCCTTAATAAGAACCAACAAAAGGCATTATTATGGCGATATCGGAATATGGCTGAAATGCCAAAGCAATTGAGGTTGATTTATAGCCTCTGGAGTCAATTGGCCAGTGCTGGGAAAGTCGAAGATGATTCAAAACAGGCATGTGATGTGTTTTGTGAGAAGTTTTGTGACGGTAAGCGCCTATATAATGCCGAAGGTCACTGGCAAGCAGTGATAGAGATTTTAAAGCAATGGCTACATCGTAAGGAGACGAATCATGCCTAGAGGTGAACCAATCCTAATTAACCCAGACAGACCGCTTTACGAAGAGGCCCAGTACGATAACTTACCGCCAAATATTAAGCGTATTGGCAAGCTTAGGACCAAATGGGATGAAACAAGAGAAATGCAGGCCGCATCAAATGAGTTCAGCATTGAGCAGTTGTTAGAGGAATTAGACGATGGCTGAGCATGAATTGGATGCATCTTTGCTGCCACACGGTTTGCGGTTGTTTGTGGAAGTTATGGGGCTGGATGACGCAGTAAACGCCTTAAGTGAAGAGCAGGGCAACTTGTTTTTTATTCCCGATACGCCAACGCCTAATCACGAATTTTGTAAGCGGTTTAGCGTTGATATGGCAAGGGCGTTATCTAACCATGCAGGTAGTACTTACCAAATACCAAAGTTGGACAAGATTTTAATCCAGCTAAGAAACATTAAGATTAGACAGGAGCTCAAGCAGGGCGCTTCAGTCCAAAATTTAGTAAGACGCTATAAGTTGACCAGACAAATGATCAACATAATAGTGACCTCCGAAGCCGACGGCGCACCGATTTTAGTTGGCGATGCGCACAAGCAAATGGAGTTGAAGTTGTAGGTTTGTGATCAGCCTTCGTTGTTAGGTGTGGGGGCTGGCCTAAAAATACGAGAAATCAGTTTCAATTAGGATATATCTATAGATACACCAGGTAATTTATTTGAATAGTAGTAAACGCCATCACCATACTTATATTGCTTGTGGTAAGATGCCAACTCTTCAGAATCACTGTCAAATAGAACAAAGTTAAACGAATCCTGTGCTATTAAGTCCCCTTGGTCGCCAAGTACTTTTAATTGAACTTCATATTCAGCTGGTTCCCACTTAAAACTCCGTTCAAAAATGTTAATTAAAGATTGAACATCTTCCGGCTTTGCTTCATGCAGTTTTTCAGACCCGAGGCTTTGGGCTTGTATATGGTCTCTAACAGCCGACTCTAATTTTCTATATTCTGTTTGCTTTTTTCTTGACCAATCTTCATAGAAAAAGACTGAGTGTCTCCATGACTCTCCGACATTGATACTAAATGGAGTAAGTAGCGTGCTATTTGTATCACTTGACTCTTTAAAATAACCTTTTCCAACAAGCTTAAAAGACTCCCTTTTGTCTTTGACAACATTTAACTCAATAGACTTAACATTTATAGTTCTTCCTCCTTCATTTTGGAGTATTAAAAATATACCCATGGTTGGTGAGCCAATGCGGTGACTCAAAGTTATCAACCCATGCTTTTCTACCGTTAACATCTTCTTTTTAAAAAAAACACGCAACGGTGGTATTTGCGATAAGATTATAGCGATTATAGATGTTACAGCGGTCCAAAATTGCCAGTCTAAGTATGTTGGTTTTGGCTCCATAGAAATAATCCTTTTAACTCATGTAGAAATACTAAAAAATCTAGCTATAAAGTAATTAAACGTTTTACAAAATACAAGGAATTAACTATATATGCCAAAAAACAGCCCTTTACAAAAGCATTCAGCGAATTATGATAATGCAAAGACCATTTTTTGTACAAAGCTTAATAGCCAGTAAAACATTTTACACCTAATTTCCCACCTCTAATCATGCGGTTAGTACTTACCAAAGACAAAAGTTGGACAAGATTTTAATCCAGCTAAGAAACATCAAGATAAGACAGAAGTTTAAGCAGGGCGCTTCAGTCCAAGATTTGGTTCGCCGCTATAAGTTGACCAGACAAATGATCAACTTAATAGTGACCTCCGAAGCCAATGGCGCACCGATATTAGTAGTAGATGCGCATAAGCAAATGGAGTTGAAGTTGTAGGTTTGTTGGATGTCAGTTTTCGTACTATGCAGTGAAAACTGACTGTTTAGCTCCCTTTGGGTAGGCTTTTACCTAGGCCTAACCCCCCAATAAAAGTAATAACCGCAAAAATAATTTTCTCTCCAAGGTCATCTTTTCCAGTAAACAATGCAAATAATGCGATAGCTAGTATCAAAAATGCTATCCCGAAAAAGTAATTTAAACCCCGACCTATCAACTTAGCTTGAATTTCAGCACGCTTCGTAGCCTCAGCAGCAACTAACTGCTGGCCTTGTATGTAGGGGGTTAGAAACCCTTCAACTAATTTACCAACATCGTTTAACTCTACAGTTTCTCCGTTGTCTACAACAGTTGATTTCGAATGGGTATCAACCAAATCTACTTTATTCTCACTCAAATTAAATCTTCCTTAAAAAATTTTGTTTTATTTTTAGATAAGCTAGATGAACTATACCAAAACATCACTTGCGCGACCAACGGTAGTAGCAAGCTAATATCAGGAAGTAATTATTCTTAACCTATAGCATTTAAAGGGGTAATATATCTATAAATTTGATTTTCAAAGGATATAAAATGAAAAAAGCAATTATGGCTATTTTGATCACAGCTTCTGTAACTTGTCATGCTGAGGAAGTAAAAAAAGCAATTGACCCGTTTGACTTAACAGCCTCATCTTCGAAGGTAAAAGAGCTTGGTTTAATCACACAACCAGAGGTAGATGCCTTAGAAGAAAAAGCCAAAAATTTATTCTCATCAGGGAATTGTGATAAGGCAATCCCTGTTCTCATTGAGTACTCTAAAAAAGCGAATTGGCTTGCAAACATGATTTCTGCAACTCTAGATCCATACTATGGAGCACGCTATGACGACAAGAAAAAATTTCCTTATTCAAAACTGAAACCTCTCATACCTCTTGAGACATTAGCAAATGAATACAAACAAAAAAGAAACATTGCATTTGCTATGCAAGGCGAGTGTCTAATGAAAGTAGGTGATAATGAAAAAGCGATACCACTCTTGCTGAAGGCTTTAGATTTATTTGGCATTGAAAATGAGGTATGGTGGAAACGGACAAGAGAAAATTTACTAAATGTAATAAACGTTAGTTCTCCTAAATAGGCCTCAATAAAGATTGAGCAGCATTACTACGATCAGGTGTAAAACATTTTACACCTAATTTCCCACTCCTAATTTGCCAGACTAGCCACGTGATCAACCACATGTGGAAATGGCATGGAAAAACTAAAACAACAACTCATTGGCCATGAAGGATACGAGCATAAAGTCTATGTTTGCCCTGGCGGCTACCAATCGATAGGCGTTGGCAGAAACCTTGAGCAAAGAGGCCTGACTGACGACGAAATCAATTACCTACTCAATAACGATATTGCTTATTTTACTGCCCAAGTTGAAAAGCACATCGACACCTCAAAATGTAATCCCGCTCGCAAAGCCGTACTTATCAACATGGCCTTTAACCTTGGCATTCATGGCTTGTTAGCTTTCAAAAAGACACTTGCTGCCGTAGAGCAAGGAAACTGGGATAAAGCAGCAATTGAAATGTTCGATAGCCGCTGGGCAGTGCAAGTGGGAGAACGCGCTGACCAATTGGCTGAGCAGATGAAAACAGGGGAATGGTATGACGCCTGAACAAGAGAATCAGCTGTTCCAATCAATTGGCCAAATTCAAGCGACGCAAACATCTATTTTGAATGAAGTCAGACAGATAAAAACAGACGTCAATGCACGAGTAGATAAGCTTGAAGTGAGAGTCGAAAAAGCCGAAAAGCAGCTCACAAATACGCGCTTGAAAATAGCAGGCGCGAGTGGCTTAACAGGTGTGGCCGCAGCTATTACATCAGAGCTGATGAAGCTAGGAGGCGGTTAATGGCTCATGGTGATGAAGTGATGACTGCTGTCCGTGATAGCTATGTAAACGGGCTTTTGAATCTGACCCTCTCAGCTAGAAAGCATGAAGTACCAGAAAGCACTGCAAGACGATGGAAGCTTGATGCGAAAGCCTGTGGTGATTGCTGGGATTTAGCCCGAGCTGCCGCTAGAAAAGCAACGGGACCGGCAGGCGAATTTACTGAAATGTTTATTCAGGAGTTCTCGCTTGAAGTAAGTTCGGCACTTGAAGCCCTGAAAGAAAAGGGCGATGACATGCCGTTGGCTGAGCGGGCAAAGGTGCTCAAGCAGCTAAAGGACATGTATACCTCGGTCATCGACTTAGCGGGCGGTGATAAGAAAATCGGAAAGTTAGCCGTTGCAGCCACCGTCATTAAAGAGTTTGGTCAGTACATCACACATCATCATAGTGAACATACTGAGACCTTTGTAAAAATCATTGATGGTTTTGGGCCATACATAGCTAGGAAGTTGGAAGAGTAATGGCCAAAGATATCAATTCAAAAGACTTTTTGAAGGAAGTCGAAGAACTTACCTCGTCACTAAGACGAGACATAGAAGCAAAACACCGTGATATTGACCCTAGCCCAAAAGCGATCAAAGAGCGTCGAAAACGCGTATTGAGTGGCGACTTTGAGTACTTTGTCTATACGTATTTCCCGCACCATATGTGGTTGGATGAAGGCCAAAAGCCAAGTGAATTCCAACAATACTTCATGGATTGGTTTCCTGAAGCCATTGCGTTAGAAAACGGTTGGAAAAACTGGTTTGTAGCGCCCCGAGGCGAAGGAAAATCAACGCTTGGCGTTAAACTCGCACCTGTTTATGTAGCCGTATTGGCGCTACTTCAAGACGAGGCAGTATGCAACGAACTGGGCCTTATAAAACCTGAGCTCTTTATAGATTACGCCATTTTGTTTGGCGCTGAAGCCAAAATGCCAGCTAAAACACTAGAGGTGGTTAAAACCGAACTGCTAAACAATGGTAACTTAATGCTCGACTTTCCAGAGGTTTGCCAAACATCTCCGGTTTGGAAAATTGGTGAGTTTGTTACTGCGCAAGGCGTTCGCTTTGAAAGCCGTGGTGCTGATCAGTCTGTTAGGGGTGCATTCCATGGGGCCAGCCGTCCCAAATTATTGTTAGCCGATGACATCATCACCGATAAAGAAGCACGCTCAGCAACAGAAAGGGATAGCCGCTGGGCATTCCTTGAAGCCGCTGTACAGTACCTTGGCCCACCAGATGGTTCGGTTAAATTCTTAGGCGTTAACACCGTACTTAATAGCGACGACCCCATCTCACGTGCAGAGCATGCACCTGGTCATTTAGTGCATAGGTTTAAGGCCATTTCACAGTTCCCAGAAAGAATGGATTTATGGGAGCAATGCCGTGAGCTCATGCTTTATAAAGACAAAGAATTTGAGAAAAAAGCGGCAGCCAAAGGCCGAGCTGTTTCCAAGGAAGAAAAGCCCAGCTTTAGGTTTTGGATTAAGAACAAAAGGCAAATGTCTAAGGCTGCTAAAACCAGCTGGCCGAGTGTGCGTAGTTTGTATGACTTGATGGTGATGTGGGCATCGAACAAACGTGAGTTTAACCGTGAGATGCAAGGTATTGCCAAGTCAGACGAAGAACAGATCTTTTATCGGTTTGAGACTTGGATTAACCGCTTAAACCTGTGGACACCCTATGGCGCATGCGACCCAAGCATGGGCAAAACAGCCAGCGCTGACCCCAGTGCTTTGCTCGTCGGTTTTTGGGCCAAAGAGTTAGGTCAATTACACCTTGAATACGAAAGCCGCAAGGTACGCGGCCCCAGCCGACTTTTAAAGGATTTGATAAAGCTGCAGCTTGAGTACAACTGTTTGGTTTGGGGCTTTGAAAACAATAACGCCTTTGATTTTATGCGCCAAACCTACATCAAAGACGCTTTAGACCAAGGCGTTGCATTACCGCTTAGAGGTATTACGGCGACTGTGCCACAAGAAGAACGCATCGAGGGGTTAGAACCCTTTGTGATCAACGAACCTGCTCAAATCCTTTTCCATACTCGACGCACACGATTACTTATGGATGAGCTAGAAAACTGGCCAGAGAAACAAAGCAATCATCACTATGACCTCAGTTGTGCACTCACCATTTTATGGATGATATCCAGCACAGGCGCGGGTGGTATTCCAAAGGTGAGAAGCCGAAAAGTGACCAAACCAATAGGGGGCTATCATGTCTAAACCCCACCTTTCATACAAAGGCTATCGCGCATTACAAAAAGCCTTTTCGATGAGTAAAACCGATCCTGCTTTATGGGCCATGATGCGTGAGCTGCCCAACCCAGATCCAATACTTCGCAAAGCAGGTAAAAGCTCACTGATATATGACGAAATAGCCCGTGATGCCCATGTAATTGGTGAATTACGTAGTTTGCGCTCTGGTATGTTCGCATTCAATGCGGAATTGGTGCCAGGCGGCAATGACGAATCGAGTATGAAAAGTTTCGAGATTGCAAAAGCGCTCATGGCCTCTAGCCCCGCCAAAAATACACAGTGGATGGACATTGATTGGCACAACTACAGTGCGATTTTACATGGGTTTGCAGTAACGCATTTAGGCAAATTCGAAAAAAGCGATAATGCCTGGATACCTAGCACCATAGAGCAATGGCCAGCAGGGCGCTTTGCTTTTAATTCAGATCACGAACTCCTTGTAAAAACCCGCCAAAACCCAGAAGGCGAGCCCATAAATGAAGACCGTTGGACGTGTGTTAGGCATATGCCAGAGGCTAAAAACCCGTATGGTATTGCACTACTCAGTAGCTGTTTTTGGCCTTGGATGTTTAAGCACGGCGGCTTTAAGTTTTTCGTGCAGTTATGCGAGCGATTTGGTGTGCCATTCCCTGTGGGCAAATATCCAATTGGCACGCAGGATAAGGAAATAGGCGAATTGCTAGAAGGCCTAGCTAAGTTGATCACTGAAGGTATTGCAGTCATCCCAGATGACGCCAGCTTAGAGATTATAGAAAGCAAAATGTCTGGCGAACCAGTCCAGTTGCAGCTTATCAATTTATGTAACTCAGAAATGAGTAAAGCGCTGACTTCCCAAACACTCGCCACAGAGCAAAAAGCCGGTGCGCGTGCAGCCAGTGAGACTCATGCTAAACGCGCAGGTGAAAACCAACGGGCTGATAGGGCGCTTGTATCTGGTTATCGAAACCAACTATTAGAAACCATCCATAGAGTGAATTTCGACGGTGGTGAAGCACCCAAATATGTCTGGCGTGACAAGAAAGAAGTTAACCTCGAAACCGTTAACGTTATTCGTGAATCAGCCCGAATGGTGCCTGTTTCAAAGGATTATGTGTACAAGACTTTGGGTATTCCAGAGCCCCAACAAGGCGAAGAACTGTTAGAAATAAAAGACGATGGCCAAGGCATCGCGACCCCATCAAAACAGGAGTTTTCAAGTGACCAACAGGGTACTGATATCGCTGTTTTTAACGAGTTTGACCAGGCAACAGATGCCGAAATTAAGAAGATTTATGAGTTTGCTAAACAAGCAAACAACCTAGACGAACTAAAACAAAACATCCTTGATGAGTTCCCAAATATATCTAATTCAGCCTTGGCAGAGGTTGCTGTAAAGGCGTTTGAATTAGAGGTTTTAGAAGGAATGGACGAGGCAAATCAACAGGAGATTTAACCATATGAATGCGATACCTGAAGGCTTTTTAAAAGATGGTAAAGGCAACTTAGTAGCACTTACGAACGTGAAGCAAACTGACCTGATAAAGGACGAATATGTCAAAAAAGCGATAGAACTTGCAGAGAAACAACAACGCGAACTCGCTGAATTTAAGCAGCAACAAATGGATGAAGCTGACGACTTTTTAGACCTGTTAGCACAAGAGCATGGCGTAAATTTAGGCGGTAAAAAAGGCAATTTAACACTGCGATCTTTTGACCATTCGTTGTCAGTAAAAATACAAATTCAGGAGCGTATCGAGCTTGGTCCAGAGCTACAAATAGCCAAAGAATTGATAGATGAATGCATTAGTGATTGGACCGAAGGTGGCAATCAAAACATCAAAGCGATCGTCAATAAAGTGTTCTCAACTGACAAGCAAGGCACGATTAATCCGCAGCGTATTTTGAGTCTTCGCAAGCTTGAAATTGATGATGAAACAGGCAAATGGCAAAAGGCCATGGACATCATTGCCGAGTCTGTAAACACCATTGATAGCTGTCGATTTATCCGGTTTTACAAGCGAGATGAGCAGGGCGCTGATCAGGCAATTTCCCTTGATATAGCCAAACTCTAATATGTCCGATATCCCTTCCAAATATGGCCAACTCGTAAAGTTCGACGAGGCCATTTCAAATCTAAAATCAAAAGTTCAAATACCAACTGAGTCTTACAAAGATTTACTTGGTCACATACATGCAAGAGCGTTTACCGTTGCCGGAGCTACCAAAACTGAATTGTTAGATGACTTATATAAAGCTGTACTTGCTGCAATTGAAAATGGTGAGACGATCACTGATTTTAGAGCGCGCTTTGATAAAACCGTTGCTAAACATGGTTGGTCATACAATGGAAAACGCGGTTGGCGAACTCAAGTAATTTATCAAAACAATAAAAACACCGCGCGTGCAGCTGGGCGATGGCAACAGCAAGAAAGGATAAAACATCGTAGGCCATATCTTTTATATTTAACTGCAGGTGACTCGCGAGTAAGACCGCAACATAGCGCGTGGAACTACATACTTTTACCAATTGAACATAATTTTTGGCACACACATTATCCGCCGAACGGTTGGAACTGTAGATGTAAAGTCGTGAGCATGAGTGACGCTGACATCAAACGAATGGGAATAACTGTTACGCCAGATTCAGCACTTAAGAATTATCAAAAGCCATTTACCGAAGTTGATCCAAAAACAGGTGAAGAGCTAGAACGATTGCCGGGTATAGATTTAGGTTGGGATTACAATCCTGGTCTTGCATGGTTAGGAGCCGATAAGGCAACGGGCCAAATGCTTGCGAAACTCGATCACCCAATTCGAGAAGTGGCCACGCCAATTTTTAATGCCGCTATAAATGAAGGCAAAGATTATTTTAAATCTCAGGTTTCAACAGTTGCTGCAAAGCACGCATTAGGAAAACCAGAGTCAGGCACGAAATTGACGCTAGGGCACTTGCATCCGAATTTATTCAAATCAGTTTTAGATGTTGCGCCCGAAACCAAAAGCACATTGGTAGTTATCGATGAAGCAATGCTAAAAACAGCGATTCAAATTATCGGGTTTGAACAAACGACCGAGTTAATGAAGTTGGTCCAAGCTCAAACTAATTCGGCATTTAACCAAAGCGTTTTGCAATTTGTAGCAAACGGAATTCAGATCACAATTCAAATCGATCCAGATATGAATCGAGTTGTTGAAGTTAAGCTTGTTGATGTTTAAACCGTATTTAAAGCGGGTTTAAAGTCTGTTTAAAGTGCATTTAAACGTTTTTAAAAATGGCGATTTTTAGTCTAATTCTAAACGTATTGTGAGCAGGAATGAGCGCAAAATGATATGGAATGAGCGGGTTTTGTCTAAAAACAAATGTATTTTTTGATTTTGTTTATTCGGCTCGAAAATTTCAGAGGTCCAGTATTTACGGGGCTTTCAGAGGAATCGAAAGTGGAATTTCAGAGTTTGGTTAAATCTAGAAATGAACGACCCCTTACAGCAGCACTTGGTTCAGAAGGTAGTATTTCTTTGATTGTTGGTAACCAAGCTCTAACGACAGTAAAAATAGATTTTCAATGCGGGTATGCACAAAGTAATTTTGCAAAAGCGTCTGTCTCAGACAATTCTTTAGACGTCATCATCAAAGCTGGGTCTGGTGACGACGGGTTTGAAGATATGGAAACTGCCAACCCTGGTTCTGTGCCTAGTGGCGGACATCCGTTGTATGTAACGTGGGAAGTGACAGAAAAATAAGAGAGAACTTTAGAAATCTTAATATGTCCGATACCGTCTAGTATTGGACATACCTTGGATTTGGCGTTCACAGCGCCACAAAAGCAGAGGTGTTATCTTTGATATTTAGATACAAATCCTATTTAACATAACGTAAATTATGGGATATATTTAATGATTGTTATACCTTGGGCAGTTGATAATACCGTACCTCTTACTTCGTAATTATCTGTATAAATTCAATAGCTTGAAAGTCAATCCATTAACGACATTGAGTGTTAACTCTTCCTGATTTTTATAATTTACCTGATTCTCTATATGATAGATAACATGAGTACTTTTTCACATTAAGTACGGTATCTTTGTAAATAAACTAATTGCTTCAAGGCTATTGGTGTACTCAGCTACTCTGTATTGATGTGAACGTGAGATACCTCTTCTAGATATTTTACCAACTTACTTCTCAATTAACCTAAGCGTAGCTCATCTTGAAATATGGAAATCTCGTGTTATACCTACATGGTTGTTAACTAAACAGCAAGGAAACCGTTATGGACTATTCAAAAGTTTCTAAAGATCAAGCTATCAAACTTCGGCAACTCAATAATCGTATTGAGTTGGCCAACATACCTTCATCTTCACTAGATGAATCACTCAATGTGGCAACATGGAACATTCGAGATTTTGGTAAATCGCGTCGTTCAGATGACGGGATTTTGTTCATCGCCCAAATTCTCTACCAATTCGACTTGATAGCAATCACTGAGGTTAGAGATGATTTAACTGATTTTAAGCGAGTTTTAAATTTACTTGGCCCCAATTGGAAATTTGTAATCAATGACTGGCAACCTGATAGAGCTGGAAATCGAGAGCGTGTAGCTTTCTTATACGATGAACGAATGGTAAATTTTACCGGTTTGGCTGCTGAAGCAGCACCAGCTAGAAAAAAAATTGATGGCGACTATTATACAAACCAAAGTTGGTGGCGCTCCCCTTACTTTGCGAGTTTTTCAGCCGGTCAATTTGATTTTATCTTAATGGCCATGCATGCTCGTTGGGGAACTACCGAAGGCAGAATCGACGAATTAAATGGGTTTGGAAACTGGATAAAAAAACGATGGGAAGACAATGAGGATAAAGTATTTGATAAAGATTTAATTGTAGTTGGCGATTTCAATATTCCTTCTAATGACGATCGTTTTTATCAAGCTTTGACAGTCGAAAGTAAATTGAAAATGCCCGACAACTTAAAAGGAATAAATGATACTGCAGCAGCTCAAGGGACACCTAAAAATTATGACCAAATTTTACATCGCTGTGATCAAGTGAGCTTTTCAGGTAGAGGTGGCGTAATTGATTTTTCTAAGGACCAATTCATGGAAACAGTCTTATTTCCTGAGTTAACTTTCAAAGAGGCAACATTTCAACTCAGCGACCACTTTCCTCTTTGGTTACAGATAAAAACAAATAATGATCAAGTTAGGCTCGATAATATTATCGGTAGCGACGTTTAGAGTTTAAAGCGTACAAACCATATTTCTTTTGATTGGCTGATATCGCCCCTACCCTGAGATCTCAGCCAACCTATGAACTGAAAAGCTAATGACTAGATTTAGTCAAAATAATTTTGCCGCTTGTGTGTTTTTAAGTAGAAGAGACGACGATCAAAATCGCTTTACAAGTTTAGATTTAGCCTCGTTGTGGATCTATTTCTACCACTTTGTTCTAGATGGATTTAATAAACGATTCAATTTAACATAATTTAAAGCACTCTAATAACGAGTGCTTTTATTTGAAACCAGATTAATGTAATGCGGCACTAAATGGAATACTTTCACATATTTGTGCTTCTGCTATCAATATCTCTTCCAGTCTCGCATCGATTATATCTTTATCGAAATATTCATAACCTAATTCAACAAACAAGTTTTTATGTTTTTCTTCTGACTTGGCAATCGCAACATAGAAGTCTTTATCTTTACCTTCAGGCAATGCCTGCGCAACCAAAGAAAATCGTTCATGTCCTCTGGCTTCAATAACAGCAGCAACAAGTAATCTATCAATTAAAAACTCATCGCTACCTTGTCGAAATAAAGAGCGCATCTTTTTGATGTAAGGATCTTGTTTATCATTTCCAAGTGCTAAGCCTCGTTCATTTATAAGTTTAAGCACTTGTTTAAAGTGAATCATTTCCTCTATCGCTAGGTCAGCCATCGCTTTTACAAGCTTAGTTCTATCAGGGTAATGCCCTAGCATTGACATGGCCATTCCTGAGGCTTTTTTCTCTGCGGCTGCATGATCCTGTAAAAATGTTACAAAATCATCCATTACTTTGTGTGTCCACTCGAATGGAGTGTGATACTTCAATTCAAACATAGGTATTTCTATCTCACTTACTACAACTGCTATGTAAAGCAGAACTTTATTAATTATTTAATATCGGACATTATTACTTACAAAAATCGTATAAGCTGACGTCTTTATCAACTTTACCAACTCTTGTTGACTCAATCTTTAGTGGATGTTTAATATCATTCCAAGCAGTTACTTTTCCCTTTTTATTTAAATGAGGAATATTTGCCATTGGCACAGACATAAACCGTGAAAATGTTTCACAGGACACAGGATCAGACAAGTTTATTGAAATATGTTCTACATTTGAATCTTCGAAAAATGTATAAACTTTCTTTTTATGTCTGTTGTAGCTCTCGATTAAGTATTCATCACAATGAATTTTCCCTTCAGATAGCTCTGGGAAAACGTCGAAATAGCAACGTTTTAGAGTATCGTTAAAGCCGCCACTTTGGTTTGTTAATTTAGGCAACATTCTCAGTAACAAGCGACGAATGGAAGGGACCCATAGCTCATGTTCACGCTCCAAATAGATGTATTTGGCGTCAGGAAACTTCTCATGAAGCTGTTTGTAATCATTAAAGACTGGGGTGTCTGCAATAAATTCAGCGGTTTTCAACGTGTGCTGGGTATATGCCGTATGTGCCGTTTTAAGCCCAATATCCAGACTCGCGACACATAGGCTCGTCGTTCCGGTCCTGGGTAGACCTAAAACGAAAAATTTCTTGTTCATATTATGTATAAATATGCGTTCATTAACGCCATTCCAATCAAAGATAAGAATGTACAGCCCATACCGACGACTCTCATTTTTATATTAGCTTTGGCTAAGGCCTGCGCATGTAAAACTCTTCCAGCTAAAAATAGCGCAGCAAAAGGGAGCAATATTGCTTCGCTTATCAATTGGTATTCAAGTATAAAAATTAAAATAACGGCAAGTGGTGTGTACTCAATAAAATTTGCATGTGCTCTAATACGGGCCTGCAAATCTTTATGCCCAGCATCACCTAAGCCTACCTGGTGACCCTTCCTCAATTTTATAACATCGAGGCTGAGCTTGATATAGAAAAGTGTACAAATTGCAGCAAACAATCCGCTGAACATAATAAAGTCCCCTATTCCTTTTTATACCAGACAGTATACGTTGTTTTTAAGGGACTTTAAAAGTGTAGTTTAATCAATGTAATAAACAGCGTAAACTTCAGCTGTAAGCTTGGTATCCCCGGTGCTATATGCATCTTGCAAGCTCATAGATTCTGCAGCCATTACTTTACCTCTTGCATAAGGTTGAGTAGGCGTATTCATCGGTGAAAAAGACACTGAGTATAGTCCCCCAACTTTCACACCAAACCCTTCTGCCAGCTCTCGTGCACCCAGTTGTGCTTGCTTAATAGCTGTTTGGTTGAGTTCTTTCATGATTTCGGCTTTGTCCTCTACAACAAACTGAGTATTGTTGAACTGGTTGATACCACTATCAACAAATGCCTGTAGTAACTCCGGATATCTATCGATGTTTTTTAGCTTCAACGTTATGTTTCTCGAAACTTTAAAGCCAGTAAACTCTTCCTCATTTGTACTTCTATTGTACCTTGTTTGCTTGTATACGTTCAGTTGCTCCGCATGAATATGATTGCTTTTAACACCAAAGCTCTTTGCTATATTTAACGCTTTGGCGACAACACGATCGACATTTGATTTTGCGTCTTTAAGGTTTTTGCTTTTTTCGTTTATCGCTACATTGATAATTGCAGTATCCGGCTGTACCGAAACTTCCGAATAGCCTTTCACATATAAATGGGGAGTATTCGGAATACTTCCCGCAGCAGCAGAAGTGCTTAATAAAACTGAGAAAACAGCTGTGAGTAAACGCATAAACTCTCCAAAATTCCTGAATCTGATGTTGGTAACGGGCTTATTGAACCATATTAAAATTAATCATTACTGAATGCTATATTTCATTCTTGAATGAGCAGTACATTTTGACTTGTCTTTTAATACTATCAGTACCCTATTTTCGCTGTCCCACTCAATGACACAGGTAAATTAGACACTTAATTTTTAACGAATTTCATTATTGAGCGTAGAAATTGTTCACGATATAAACTAGCCTAATATGAGTAGACTTAACTCTCTCCGGTTAATTAAATTGCTTATGGGTAAACGGCTTATAGTATTGTACACCTTTTGGGTGATAGTAACCGCAGCCCCTTCTATTTGTTTTGGGAATATCCCTGTACTGTCAAATCAATATTCAGTCAAAAAACTCACTGCCGAAGATGGCTTTGTGTCATCAGAGATCTATTCTATTATCCAAGACCAACAAGGATTGCTGTGGTTCGGAACCGCTGAGAACGGCGTGATGCGTTATGATGGCAGAAAAGTCACGTTGTTTGAATTTGATAGTGAGACGATGAACGGTTTGTCCCACAATGACGCGGGTAACTTGATGTTAGATCGAAGTGGCGATATATGGATAGGTACCTGGGGAGGTGGTGCAAATAGGTATGACCCAAAAACTGGTCAGTTTGAGAACTTTATTCACGATTCGAAAAGGACTGATTCAATAGCAGCGAACAGGATACAATCTTTGCTTCACGACTTGGATGGTTCAATATGGCTAGGATCTTATGATAATGGCTTGAGTCGGTATTTAGGTGGCGATAAATTTGAACACATAAAGAAAACCACAAATACTTCATTGGGTCTATCACACAATCGTATTTGGGATATTGAAAATCACGACATACAGAGCCTTTGGGTTGCTACAAGCTACGGGCTTAATCTATACGACAAAGAAAATAATACTTACCGCTACTTTTTTCCAGACCCTGAAAATAGCACGCCAACGGGCGCCAACGAAATACGGCATGTATTGAAATCCTCAAAGGGACACATTTACGTCGGCACCCAGCAAGGACCTTTTATTCTTGATCACAAAAGAGGAACATTTTCAGAGATCGGCGTTGTGGATGGTAAACATCTTGGTCAGGTCAACTCAATGATAGAAGATCATGAAGGTTACATCTGGTTTATCACAAGCAGAGGAGCTTTTAGACTATCTCAGGGCAATGGGCAGCTAGTTCAACTTGATTTGGAACATAACAGTGGACTACGAATTATATTCGAAGACAATGCAAATACGATCTGGATAACAAACGAACTTCAGGGGATCTTTAAACTTGTGCCCCATCGCAAGTTTAAGTCCATCGACAACCCTGAATTAACCACTCCAAATGGGATTACCGTTGACCATCAAGGAGATATTCTGGTTGCGAATTCTAAATCTGAATTGTTTAAGTGGAGCGTTGCGTCCCAAACTTTAGATATGTTAATTCCCGCAGTTTTCACTTCTGAAAAAGGCTTTAGTGAAAATCGCTTGTTGGAGCGCCCTGTTTTGTATTTAGATCAGGAGAACACACTGTGGATGGCTCAGGATGAAGGTTTAGCTAAAATTAACCTAGAGACCAAACAAAGCGAAATTATTACCTATCCAAAAACAGCGATGAATCATGAACAATTTCGCGAGATCAGAGCTTTATGTGTCGATAATCAGGGAATACTATGGATTGGCACATACAAAAATGGGGTCTATTTATACGATCCTTTAAAAAAGACTTTTAAGCATATGGGTACTTCATTTGGCTTGTCTCACTTGGAAGTACTCACGATCTATCAAGACAATTCCAAAAATATTTGGGTTGGAACTGGAAATGGTGTAAACCGTTGGGTTGAAAGCAGTCAAGAGTTTCAATCTTTTGTAAATAGCCCCTATCAGGCCAATAGTTTATTAGGCAGTATTGTTCAAGATATCTATGAAACTAAAGATGGTAGTATCTGGGTAGCGACGCAACAAGGGCTTAATTTATACCAAGCAGATCAAGACAACTTTACTCACTTTAACATGCAAAACGGATTACCAAGCAATCTAATAAGAGCAATATCAGATGATCGGCAAGGCAATTTGTGGTTAACCACTAACAAAGGCGTAACCAAGTTTTCCCCTTCCTCTGGTCAAGTCATAAACTTCGATAGCCGAAACGGGTTGCTCGGCTTAAATTACTACCCAAGTAGCCTTATCAAAGGCAAAAATGACACACTGTTTACAAATAGCCAGCGAGGTGTTGAGTATTTCAGTACATTGGTTCAGCAGTCTACGCTTAACGATCCCGGCATTGTACTCACCGGGTTTAACAAGATGGGCCTACCAATCAACTTAGATACCCCGTATTCCTACGTGACAGACATTTATGTTTCATACCTCGACTACATTTTCTCTCTTGAGTTTTCTGTGCTGGACTTTCTTTCACCAAATAAGAATCAATATGCTTATAAACTTGAAGGTTATGATGATAACTGGATAGAAATAGGTAATCGAAATACCGCTTCATTTACGAATCTCGATGGTGGCACCTACAAATTTCAAGTGAAAGCGACCAATAGTAACGGTGAGTGGGGATCTAAAACTTTATCTATTAATGTGCATGTATCTCCTCCCCCTTGGAAAACATGGTGGGCCTATTCACTTTATGTTTTATTGGTTGCCAGCAGTATTTTTGCGGTCATATATTTACGGACCAAACTACAAAAAGCAGAAATTAGCAGACAAAAACAATTTGTTGTCCAACTAGAAGAGCAAGTGTCCGAGAAAACTGCCTCATTGGAAACTCAGGCAAGAAGGCTCGAAGAAGCTTTGAAAAAGGCTGAGGAAGCGACACGGTTAAAATCTGAATTTCTCGCTAATATGAGCCATGAAATACGAACACCTATGAACGGAGTGATAGGTATGCTTGAGCTGCTTAAAAAGAGCGGTTTATCTTCAACTCAAGCTCATTCCGTTAATATTGCAAGTACCAGTGCCCACTCATTGCTCTCTTTGATTAATGATATATTGGATTTCTCCAAGATTGAGGCAGATAAGCTTGAATTAGAGTATGTCAATTTTGATCTTCGTCAGTTATTGGAAAATTTAGCTGAATCGATGGCTCTATCAGCTCAGACGAAAGGCGTAAGCATCATTCTGGATTTTGCTGATCTTGACAGTTCAATTGTGAAGTCGGACCCTGGCCGAATAAGACAAATTATTACCAATATCGTCAGTAATGCAATCAAGTTTACCGATCAAGGCGAAATAGTGCTATCCGCGACGCTTGAGCCAGACAAAGAAGCTCAAGGCTATATCTTTACGTGTAAAATCCAAGATACCGGCATCGGGATCCCCGAAGAAAAGTTAACCACTCTTTTCGATTCATTTATACAAGTGGACGCTTCTACAACAAGGAAATACGGTGGCACTGGCCTTGGGTTAAGTATCACCAAAAATTTATGCCAACTGCTCAATGGGGACGTTAATGTCTCAAGTACTGTTGGGGTTGGAAGTTGCTTTGAGGTAACTTGTGCCGTATCCAAAAGTGATGAGCTAAGCCCAACCACGGTGAATTTATCGGGCTATAACATAACTGCCTTACTTGTTGATTCTATCGTATCTAGTAACAAAGCAATTCGCAGGCAATTGGAGGTTTGGGGTGTCACTGTTTTTGACGCAACCAATGCCGACCAAGCACTTCGCGTGATCTCTAAACGGCAAATTGATATTGTTTTCTTTAACAAATCTCTTCCGAGCATGGATGGTGAATTACTGGCTAAAGAGATAAGAAAGCATGAGCAAAATAACAATGTTAAATTAGTTATGATGACGCTCTTAAAAGAACAATACACAGCTATTGAATCTTGCACGGTTAAGTTAGACGGTTATTTTTCTAAGCCGACCACCAAACAGGATTTGCTTAATGCATTGTCAACTATTTGTGCCGATATTAGGCATTATTTAGACAGGCCAAAGATCATTGAAGAAAGTAACAAAGGTGGTAAAAATCAAGGAAGTTGGGCTGCGAAAACGAGGATCTTGCTTGTTGAGGACAACAAAGTAAATCAAATGGTTGCTATGCGCATTTTAGATAGCATCGGATTAGTGGTTGATATTGCGGAAAATGGACTCGAAGCACTTGATAAAATTAAAGCTGCGGAAGGTGAACAGCCCTACACAGCTATCTTAATGGATTGTCAAATGCCTAAAATGGACGGTTATGAGACCACCAAAAATATTAGAGCGGCCAATGCCGGGGCAATTCATTCGAATATACCTATCATTGCGATGACTGCCAATGCTATGCAAGGTGATAGGCAAAAATGCCTTGATGCGGGTATGGATGACTACATAACGAAGCCTATTGAAACAGACAAGGTAATAGAGAAGCTAGAATATTGGATTAACAACAACGGTAATCGTTCGGCCTGAGTTTTTTGCCCCCACGACGAAAAATGGGCCTATTGGCCCATTTATTTATCGCTTTCTAATCGGTGTTCAATTTTATTTGTAGTTAACTTGGTCAATAACTAGGTTGATGTCATTTTCACCAGTAACTTCCCAAATAGTTACATGTTCAGTTGTACCAGCTGGGTTTTGGCAAGAAACTGTTTGTCTAAATACACGACCGTTGTAGTTATATACCTCATTATTCAAGGCATAGTGATTGGTGTGGAATAAAGGAGTTGAATCATAGCCGTTAAATACTTTAGAGACTAAGCCGTCGTTAATCTGAGAAGTACAGAAACCGTCTTCAGTTCCATTGTTAACTAAAATAGATGATGTATAGCTAAGTTGCTCGTACCAACCTGCACCACCACAGTGTGAAGACTGACCGCCACAAGCCGGTGATTGCCATTCACCAACACCCGTTAGAGTTGCATCCCAAGTGATTTTTGGTACCGCTGGGATTTTGTGTTTTACAGTGAAGCTTTCACCAGCTTCTGATTCACAATTTAGAGATAGAACACGAGTACGTTGCAACTGAGCTTCAGTAAACTGGCCTTGTAATACGATTCTATCGATGTGCCAAGTGTTATGTCCAGCTGGTGCAATCGCTACGTTCGCGATGAACTCGCCTGAAACTTCATCATAAACAGCACCAGTAGAGCATGAACCATATGTATCAGCGCGGAAAGCCCAAGCGCCAAAAGTACGTGAGTGATCTGAGTCAGTTACGATACGGTCCATAAATCCACCCGTATAGTTAGACTCACGATCATAACCATCTACATCGTTAACTGTAACGCTTGCGACTGCGTTGTTCATAGCAAATAAAGATACTACAGCTGCGAGAAGTTTAATTTTCATTTTGATCCCTTTTTTACTTTGGTTTAATTAAAACTTCCTCTCTAATTGAAAGGAAAATATAAATTTGTTTTAACGGGGGTCGTAAAATTATTTATCTACCCCGTCGTTTTCTCGCAACATAAGTTAGTGGCTAAAATTGGCCTTGTAAATGCGTAAAATATCGTCATTTCAGTATAAAAACAGTAATCCCCTTGAATGTGTATGAGCATTCTGAAACTAAAAAACAACTGGGTTAAAAGCGTTCGGACTTTTCCAAAATTAATATAAAACACCATTTTTCAATAACTTGAAAAATAAATAAGAATTCAATATGGTAAATTAATGGTGAGGCAAGACTAATGAATGTATGGAGAATCGAAATGAATCATAATGGAGTATAACTAAATAGCTAAATAGTATTAAAACAACACTATTAAATAATAATACTATTAATAATTAAGCATTGTGATTTGATAATTTATTTCATCAATACAAATCACCTTTTTGTAAGATATTTCTTGTTTTATACGGCTAATTTTTAATATTGAACGCGGATTTAAGTGAATTACTAATAAACACTTCCTCTTGAGGTAAGAATAGGTTTGCGTGGGCTTGAATGATCAAGTCTTGAATCACACGCTTTTGCAGTGTTCTTTCGAATAAGTCCACTGCTGCTCGGCCTGTTCGAGTATCAGAGCAAGCAATATATCCAAAAATAGTTGCGGTAGTATCTCCAATTGCATGAAAAGATATGTCTTTAAGAACCTCCTCTGAGGGGAAATCAGTCACAAACACCGAACTGTATTCAATAATACCGTCTAGCCTGCCTTGCACCAACATCTGTCGTAATCGAAATGCGCTGTCATTGCCTTCACTTATAAACAGTCTGTCCGCATTAGCTTTAATAAAATCATCAATTTCTAACCCGTACGAGCGGCCCTGTGTCACACCGATCCTCAGACCCATAGACAAGGCATCTTTTAGAGAAACTTCGATTGAAACAAATTTCTTGTTTCGCAAAATCAACCTGTTTGAAGGGAAAGCCATTAGAGGAAAAGACACAAATACGCCCATAGCTTCTCTCTCTGGTGTTTTTACTTTATTGTACAAGCACACGTTTTCTTGATTTTTCAGCTCCCTCCATTCACGTTCCCTACTCGCTGGGACAAAATCAATTTTCATATCATTTTTTAGATTACGCGTAATGATAAGCAGCAACTGAGTCGCCAAGTCTCCGGGCGCTTCACCAAAAGAAGGGTTATAGTCTGAAACAATCTCGATTTTTATTGGGTTGGCAAAGCCGGAAAAAGACAAAAATACAAATACAACAAACGCAAATTTAGACAGCATAGCTACTCCTACTGTATGCAGTCCTTGCGAAAAGTTATCTCTTGAGTATAGCTTTTATAAATTAGTTTTCTATGTAGAGCGGAAAAAACGGCTTTCTTAAACAAGAAACTCGATTAATAACAAGCAATTAAAAAAGTGAATATAATTTTGATTTGAATGAGTGAACCTAACTTTTGTTAACTATGTAATCCGAGGGGTTTATTGTTTCTGTTTTATGAAGGTCTGACGTTTAGATTGCGTTCATGGATGGGTAAATCACCTAACCTAATAACAAATCGTACTTTGACACTTATAAAATAGATTGACGGCTTATATAAAAAAACGCCATAACCAAATAATTTTCAGTCATGGCGTTATGTTTTTATGCAAACTTTCTAGACTAGATACTGCAACGTTTGTAGTTGCGGTATTCAGGCATCCAATAATTTTTGTCTATCGCAGCCCAAATTCGCTCATCTGGCATGTCTAAAGTCACACCTTCTTCCATTGCTTTCTTAGCCACAGCAAAAGCTATACGCTTACTTAGCTGCTCAATTTCAACTAATGACGGCAGTAGGCTTCCTTTGCCGGTGTTCGCCCATGGAGAAGACTCGGCAAGTGTTTCACTGGCAACCATAAGCATAGATTCCGTAATACGAGATGCTTTAGCTGCTAAAACGCCTAGGCCAATGCCTGGGAAGATATAGCTATTGTTACATTGCGGTATTACATGTGTTTTACCTGAAAATTCTACTGGCTCAAACGGGCTGCCAGTCGCAACAATTGCATTACCTTCAGTCCACTCAATCACGTCTTTTGGATGTGCCTCAACTTGGCGAGACGGATTACTTAGTGGGAAAATAATAGGTTGTGAGCAACCAGCGTGCATCGCTTTAATAACCTGTTCAGTAAACAAACCAGGTTGTCCAGAGACACCAATTAGGATATCTGGTTGAGCACAGTGCATGACATCCAATAGAGAAGCAAATTCACCACTGTAGTTCCAGCTTTCTAAGTTAGTTGAAGACTGAACTAACGCAGCTTGGAAATCTCTTAGCCCTTCCATACCCTCGGTAAGCAAGCCGAATCTGTCAACCATAAATACTTGGCTACGAGCTTGTTGATCCGAGATACCTTCTGACACCATTTGCGCAATGATTTGCTCTGCTATACCACAACCTGCAGAGCCCGCACCCACAAAGACCACTTTCTGCTCAGATAGCTTAGAACCTTTAACCCGACAAGCGGCTAGCAATGATCCGACAGTAACAGATGCAGTACCTTGAATGTCATCATTGAAACAGCAGATCTCATCGCGGTATCGTTTTAAAAGTGGCATAGCATTTGGCTGTGCAAAATCTTCGAACTGTAGCAACACATTTGGCCAACGGCGTTTTACGGCTTTTATAAATAGATCTAAAAACTCATCGTATTCTTCTTGGCTAATACGCTTGTGTCTCGCGCCCATATACATTGGGTCGTTCAGCAGCTTTTCGTTATTAGTGCCGACATCCAACATAACAGGTAACGTGTAAGCTGGGCTAATACCGCCACATACAGTGTACAGCGCAAGCTTACCAATTGGGATCCCCATTCCGCCGATGCCCTGATCGCCAAGACCAAGAATACGCTCACCATCAGTAACAACGATAACCTTTACCTTGCCTTTTGTAGCATTGCGTAAGATATCATCTATGTTGTGACGGTCTTCGTAGGAAATAAATAGACCGCGAGAACTACGATAGATATCAGAGAACTTTTCACATGCGTCACCCACTGTTGGCGTGTAGATGATAGGCATCATTTCTTCTAAGTGATCTCTTACTAAGCGGTAGTAAAGCGTTTCATTGTTATCTTGAATAGCTCGTAAATAAATATGCTTGTTGAGGTTGTCTTTAAAACTTGAAAACTGTTGATAACAACGCTCTACCTGCTCCTCAATGGTTTCATAACGAGGAGGAACTAAACCTGCTAGGTTAAAGTTTTCACGCTCACGCTGGCTAAATGCACTTCCCTTGTTTAGAAGAGGCGTTTCTAATAACGTTGGGCCAGAATATGGGATGTAGAGGTAATTAGGATCGGTTTGTTTAGTCATATTTACAAGCTGTGACTCTTAATTTTTTGATATAAGGGATCATTATTGTCTAAGTACACAAATTTTCAATATATTTAATGCACATCAGACCAATAAAACGACCCTGTAAACGGATGAGAGATCCGTAAACAGGGTCGTACATTATAACTGAATAATCTGTAATATCCTATGGTTACTCGCTAGATTCTCCAAGCGCAATGCCCTCTCTTCTTGGGTCAGCTCCGCCAAATAAAAGGCCTTCTTTTATTTCTATTGCATGAATACCTGAATTTAGGTCTGAAATGCGTACGACGTGTCCTTTTGACTCAAGCCAAGGCTTTATTGCCTTTAAGTTAGTACCTTTTTCAAGCGTGGTGTATTTATTTCTGTTCGTCACACGTGGAAGGTTAATCGCTTGCTGTGGCGTTAACCCCCAATCGAGTACACCGATGACGGTTTGAGCAACATAATTAATAATGCGACTACCACCTGGCGAGCCCACTACAAGCTTCAAACTACCATCTTTGTTGAATACCATGACAGGTGCCATGGAGCTGCGAGGTCGTTTATTCGGCTCAACCCTATTTGCCACCCATTTATTAGCAATTTTTGGTGACAATGAAAAATCAGTTAATTGGTTATTAAGCAAATAACCATTTACCATAACCGTTGATCCAAAGCCCATTTCAATTGAGCTTGTCATAGATACAGCATTGCCCTTGCTATCGATAATTGAAAGGTGCGTTGTAGAAGGTAACTCATAGCTATCATCTTGTGCATAGGACAGCTTGCCCATAGATGGATCACCCACCGGAAAACTAGGGTTGTCTCTTTCACCAATAAGCTGAGCTCGAGATTTAAGGTAAACCGGATTTAATAATCCTTGTGTTGGAACATCTACAAAGTCCGGATCTGCAATGTAAAAATTTCTATCCGCAAAGGCAAGGCGAGAAGCCTGGGTAAATAGGTGGATCGCTTGAGGGTCGTTTGGTTTGTATTGCGCTAGCTTTTTACCTTCCAGCAATTTTAGAATTTGTAAAACAGTCAAACCACCACTACTTGGCGGTGCCATAGAGCAAACCTTATAGCCGTGATAAGAAGTACAGACAGGGTGACGCTCTTTACTCTGGTAATTTTCTAAATCTGTCATGGACAAACGGCCAGGTGCAATTTTTGAGTTTTGTACAGCTTTGACCATATCTTCGGCGTATTTACCTTCATAGAAGGCCTTTGGTCCATACTCTGCAACTTCTTTGTACAACTTTGCCAGTTGTGGATTTTTGACAACAGTGCCAATAGCCAAGGGTTTGCCATTTGGGTAAAAATACTCTTTTGCTGGGGATAGCTTTGTTAAACCTGGATTAAACTCCTTCTTAAGGAGCATATGCAAACGTGGCGATACCTTAAAGCCTTTATTGGCGAGCTCAATTGCCGGTTTAAACAATTGGCGCCATTTTAAAACACCATACTTGTCATGAGCTTGTTTCATCGCATGTATAATGCCGGGTACTCCAACAGATCGGCCACCGACAACAGCTTCGATCCACCTAACAGGCTTACCTTCTTTATCTAAAAATAGCTTATGATTTGCTTTTTTAGGGGCAGTTTCACGGCCGTCAAATGTTGTTAGATAATTATTGCTTTTATCATAGTGGAGGATAAACGCTCCCCCACCAATACCTGAAGATTGAGGTTCAACCAATGTTAGAACAAGTTGAGCAGCTATTGCGGCATCGATAGCGCTACCGCCTTGTTGTAACATGATCTGACCAGCTTTACTTGCATGAGGGTTAGCTGCAACCACCATGTATTTTTCTGAGATTTTGTCTTTCTTTTCCGTAAAACCAGTAGCGGCCTCAGGCTCGCGCGCTTCTCGCTTTTTAGGGTCTGCCTGTTCCGCCGCAACAGGTAAGCTAGATGCGAATATTAACGCAATTAATGAGTGCTTAAAATTCAATGTATTCATTATTTCTTTTCAATCTTCGTTGGCATCATAAAAGTTAACAGGCACAATATACAAAAATACCTTTATTATTGTAGACATAGCATGTTTGGTTTCAACCTTCCAATAAGCCGCCAATATATTGTCCCACCAATTGTTTTAGCAACAATTGCTACCTTGTTAATGGCATTCGATATGCGAGATACTCTAGAGTTTCACCGCCAATTGATCAGTGAAGGTCAAGTGTGGCGGATATGGAGTAGTCAATATATACATACCAATTGGACTCATTTGGCCCTAAATCTTGTGGGTATTCTATTTATATGGGTACTACACGCGGAGCATACTTCAATACGCCGCTATTTTATTCATGTTTTATTTCTTGGCTTGTGGACAGGGATAGGTATTTGGCTATTTTGTCCCGACATCAGAGTATACACAGGATTAAGCGGATTGCTACATGGAATTATTGTTTGGGGCGCGCTAAAAGATATTCAGGTTAAAGAGCCAACAGGAATTCTTTTATTCTTGGGCATAGCTGGAAAACTTGCTTGGGAACAATATGCAGGGCCAAGTGCTGACGTTGGCAATCTTATCGACTCTCGTGTTGCCATCGAATCCCACTTGATTGGCGCTATAGGAGGCTTAGTTTTAGCATTGCCATTGTTTAAAGATAAGCTGGGATTCACTGTCAAACAGTAAAGTCTTAAAATGCGGCCTGTAATATATCAGGCCGTAATCCACAAACGCAATCTACTGTACATTCGCACCTATCTGCATTTTTAATGTTTTTGATCTTCAACAAAAATTAAGCGTTAAATATATCATTTAGAAAACAGAGCTAAATCACGTAACGTTTTGCGCAGTAGAACGTGTAACTCAGGCCGTAACCGAAAGTTACACAACACCAAAAAGGCCAGCTTGACGCTGGCCTTAAATTCTAGTTTCTAAAGATTTTCTTTAAACAACTTATAAATACGACGGTATTCATCCAACCAACCAGAAGGCTGCACAAATCCATGAGGCTCAACTGGATAGATGGCTGTTTCAAAGTTTTCTTTTTCTAGCTCGATAAAACGTTGTACCAATCTAACAACGTCTTGGAAAAATACGTTGTCATCGATCATTGGCGCATTGATAAGCAACGGTTTATTTAAACCTTCTGCAAAGTAGATTGGTGAGCTTCTTCTATAGGCAATTGGATCAACATCAGGTCTGTTAAGAATATTTGACGTGTATGGGTCATTATAATATGCCCAATCGGTTACCGGACGTAACGCAGCACCGGCTTGGAATAACTCAGGTTGGGTAAACAAAGCCATAAATGTCATGAAGCCGCCGTAAGAGCCACCATATGTACCTACAGAGCCTTCATCTACATTGGCATTTTGCGTCATCCATTTAACACCATCGGCCAAATCTTGGATTTCAGGCGTACCCATTTGGCGATAAATTGCTGTACGCCAATCTCGGCCGTATCCTTTAGACGCACGATAGTCCATATCCATTACTACATAGCCTTCGCTTGCAAGTAATGAGTGGAACATGAATTCACGGAAGTACACAGACCAACCCATATGCGAGTTTTGCAGGTAACCTGCGCCATGGTTAAAGATAATAGCTTTTCGTTTTTTACCTGATTCGCCTGGTTTGTAATCAGCTGGGTAATACACTTTTGCGTAGATAGGCTCATCAGTATGGCTTGATGGAACGGCTACAATTTTAGGTGCAATTAGTTTCTTATTTAAGAACTCATCCGACACCGTATTTGTCAATCGTTTAGGTTGTGCGTTCGGTTTTGCATCTGCAACATAAAGCTCAGTTGGCATCATGATCTTTGAGTGCTTTAGTAACACTTTTGACTCATCTGGGCTCAATACAAAGTCAGTCATACCATTTAAATCTGTAACAGCAGATTTCTCTTTCGTATTGACATCAACTGAATAGATTTCGTAGATACCCGGGTGCTCTACATTCGCTTTAAAGAAAAACTTACTATTGTCTCTTGTCAATTTTGGATCTGAGACTACAAACTTACCCGACGTGATTTGCTTAGCTTTACCATCAATTGGTTTTACATATAAGTGGCTATAACCACTTTCTTCAGAAAGGAAAAATAATGCATCTTCGTTGTTCAACCAACCAAAATCGTTGTATGCATAGTTGACCCATGCCTTGTCATGCAATCTATGTTGAGGCTCGAGTTCGCCGTTTTCGAAATCTAATGTAGCAATCCAGCGATCTTTGTTATCCCACGCTTTAAACATCATGGCTACTTGGTCACCATTGCTATTCCACTGAATTGGTGATTGAGACCAATACCAGTCGCGCATCATTTTAATCGCTCTTGGTTCTTTTTTAGATGTGTATGATTCACCAATAGCTGCCGCATTCTCTTTTTTAACGTCTGCTAACACATCTTCGTCAAAGCCAGGTAATGCATCAAAGCTAATTGACTTGTGTGTATCAGCTTTTAAATCATAATAAAGCACTTCAACTTCGACAGGCTTATTGTCAGCCACACGACTTCGGGCTGGCACTGGTACAATATTTCCATCTTGACCAATGTAATTTGGCATCATGTCTTTTTTCGTTGATTGAGAAAAGACGTTATCTTTACTTACAACCACAATAAGTTTGTCGCCGCTTGGAGAGATACTTGCTTCAACAAGATTATTCCCTTCGCCAATATAAATTTGCTTGTCAGCGATGGTTTTATTTTGAGATTTTAATTCTGCCTGACGACCTTCTTTGTCTAGCGCGTTTTTATGTGTAAGTGCCACATAATCAATTAACTTGTGTTGTTCTTTGGCAATATAAGTGCTTGGCTCTTGTGTACCCTGTGGTGTATTGCCCTCGTTTATCTTAACAAGCTCTTTGGTCAAGCCAGTCTCGACATTAACAGTAAAAAAGGTATCGGCAACACGAAATGCTAACTCACCAGAAACCATAAACTGGATAATCGTTTCTTTTTCACTTGAACGTGTGATCTGCTTAATTTGTTTGGTAGCTAAGTTCTTGACAAAAATATTGCCTTGGAATGTATATGCTTGGTATTTACCATCTGCAGAAAAAGTAGCATTGTTACTGCCAATCTCGTGCAAGCTAGCCAAGGCGACTTGCTCTGTACCCTTGCTATTTATTGAAAATGTATCCCTGAGTTGATTTCCAACCTGCTTTTGGTTGAAATAAATGGTATTGCTATCTGCACCCCAAAATGCACTTTCCGGAGAGCGACTAATCCAATCCGGATCTGCCATCGCTTGTTCTAGAGTGATATTTTCACTACCAAAATCTAGCGGAGTTTGTACGGCTTGCGAAACAATAGCTGAGTTACTATTCGCTTCCTCAGTGTTTGATTGTTTGCTTGTTGTTTGACAACCAGTCAGCAGCAGGCCTGCGACGGCAATGCTCAATAGGGATTTTTTCATCAGAGCTCTTCTTTTAATTTATTAATCAGCGCAATTTAATCAAAAGATAGAACAATATTCGACAGGTTTTAGATAAACACCCAAAGTTTTTAGCTTGGTGGCGGAGGTGTACACAATTTAGTAACATACAGGTATAAAAAAAGGCCAGTAAAGCTACTGGCCAAATACTCTCTGCGCTCACATAGTCGTTGATGGACAACGAGTATGAAATGAGGCATATCCAAGCCTCAAATAATCAGACTGACGCTTATTCAAAAGGTTCAAAAAAATTTAGTAAATTTATTGAATAAAACCGTCAATAATTAATAAAAGTATGACCGAGCTTACAATCGTCCACAAAATTATCGCCATAACAAAGGGTTGCCACCCGCATTGTTTAAGCACTTTTTTTGAAATACCCGCACCAATTAAAAATAGAGTACCTACAAGCAAAGCTTTTGCGCACTCGTAACCAATTTGCCACAACGGCTTGTATTCCGGAAGCCAAGTATTGATGGCTGCTGCAAGTAAAAAGCCAACAATAAATAAAGGGATACTCGCCTTCTCTTCCGAGCGCCAGAATACCCCAGCCAGTGCAGTATATGGCACTATCCACATTGCCCTCGTAAGTTTAATGGTTGTAGCCATGGCTAATGCAGCCGGACCATAAGCAGCTGCAGCTCCCACAACACTGCTCGTATCATGAATTGCTAATGCACTCCACAGCGCAAATTGGCTTTGGGTCAGCTCAAAATAGTGCCCCAACCATGGGAATATGAGTAAACCTACCGCATTCAATGAAAATACGATTGCTAATGCTACTGCTATCTCATCTTGTTTTGCTTTAATCACAGGCGCCATCGCAGCAATAGCACTACCGCCACAAATTGCCGTTCCAAAAGAGATCAACGTGCCAGTATTTTTATTCAAACGGAATAACTGGGTCAATATTTCACCAAGTCCAATAATTGCGGTAATACTCACAATCGTTAATACAATTGAGCTCCTACCTACTTCTAGGACGTGCATGACATCTACATTGAAACCTAACCCAATCACAGATACTTTGAGAAGTAGCTTTGATAGCTGTGCACTTTGCAAGTCGAATGGGTTACCAAATAAAAGGGCAAAAGAGATCCCCATAAACAAAGCCATCGCGGAACCAATTAGAGGGGTAATTGACACAATGAAACAAGCTATAAACAAGAGCTTAAGTACATTTGAATTAATATTAACCATATAAAAACTTCTAGCGTATATGTTGCATAAAAAAGCCGAGCTGTTGCTCGGCTTTTTCTAATTTAATATTAATGCATGGCTGGTTGCGCTAACTCCTGGGTAATCTTCTTCAGGTAGTAGTTCTGCCAGCTCTGCCAACCGCTCTCCTAGCTGATGCAAATTAGCAGCTGAGACATTAATATGGCCCATTTTTCTGCCTGGCTTAGCATCTTTTCCATACCAGTGACTAGTACAATCTGCGACAGACAATACCGCTTGAGGAATTGAAGGCTGACCTAATACATTTACCATCGCAGTCGGTCGCACAAGTTGAGTACTGCCAATTGGTAAGCCAGTGATAGCGCGCATATGGTTTTCAAATTGGCTGGTGTGTGCACCTTGTTGTGTCCAATGCCCTGAATTATGAACGCGAGGCGCAATTTCATTCACTAGTAATTTACCGTCAACGTCGAAAAACTCAATTGCCAATACACCCACATAATTTAGCTCTGACGCCAAGTTTTCAAATGCAGCTTCAGCTTGGGCTTGTATCGCTGCCTTTTCTTTTCCAGCAATAGATAAGGTCAGAACGCCATTTGTGTGCTGGTTCTCAGTTAATGGATACACCTTGCATTGTCCATCTTTATCACGCACACCTATGATAGAAACCTCTCTATCAAATGGGATCATTTTTTCAGCAATGATTGAGTGTGGTGCAGCCTCAGTGCCAGTATCTAGAAAGCCTTTCATCTCAGACCATACTTGCTCTGCGTCATCAGCTGATTTAAGACGCCATTGGCCTTTACCATCATAACCCGCCTGACACGTTTTAATTACGAGTGGTAGACCAAGCTTTTCGATTGCTTCAATAAAAGCGCTTTTCTCTGTGATCAATGCATAAGGAGCGCACGGAACTTTAGCATTGTCTAAAAGAGCTTTTTCTTTACTGCGGTCACCACCGATAGAGATTGACTCTGCACCAGGATAAAACTTACCACTTTGTTGACATACGTCGAGTACGTCTTCAGGAATATGCTCGAATTCTGCGGTAATCGCATATGCTTGCTCTACTTCCTGTTCGAGTGTTGTGTGCTTCACTTCAAAAGTAACTGGGTTAATTACTTGTTTTGAACCTACATCGTAAGCTAAAACATTTATACCCAAATGAGTAGAAGCCAGACTCATCATTCGGGCCAACTGACCCGCGCCTAGTACTAATACTTTCATGTTATTCAGCTGGGTTTGGGTTAGCTAAGATAGTTTCAGTCTGAGCTTTTCTAAACGCTTCAACTTTTTCAAATATTTCCGGTTGCTGGCAACCTAATATTTGTGCTGCTAATAAACCGGCATTCGCTGCGCCTGCATCACCTATCGCTAATGTACCTACCGCAACACCTTTTGGCATTTGGCAGATTGAAAGTAATGAATCGACACCATTTAAAGTTTTCGATTTTACTGGTACGCCCAATACCGGCAAACTTGTGAAAGCAGCAGCCATACCGGGAAGGTGTGCTGCGCCGCCCGCACCGGCGATGATCACTTTGATACCACGCTCTGCTGCCGTTGTTGCATAATCGGCCAATAATTGAGGAGTGCGATGCGCCGAAACCACTTTTGTTTCATACTCAATGCCAAACTTATCTAACATATCTGCCGCATGTTGCATTGTAGGCCAATCAGACTTAGAACCCATGATAATGCCAACCGTCATAATAATTCCTCAATTCTAAATTAAACGATACTTACTACAGCGCTAAAGGGGTTGCGCCGAAATCGTGAGTATTATACCCGAGTGATAGTTGAAAGCGAGCCTCAATATATAAAAAACCGCTCATAGCGGCTTTTATCTGGAAATATAACTTATTGCAAGCAATGGCTTTTTGAGCTAACTACGAGCCTTGCTAATTGCCTTGCTTTACAGCCATATCTTTACACCCATTTTGAGTATTGGAAAATGCTTTTTGCCAATGCTTTGAAAACTCATCGGGACCGAGAATAAAAAAGAAAAGCATCATACCGCCTGGCACCAATACGAGTTTCAGTGCTGGTCCCAAAACGTAACTATAAAAAGCAATAAATGGAATAAACAGAATATAACCAATTAACCGCGTAAGCATCATACACCTCCTTAATTATTGAGCACGCTCAATTAATTTAATGAGCGCGCTCATTTTTGTCAAGTGTGTAGATTACTTTGTCACTGTATCGTATTTTGTGGTAAGCTCTTTGGTGCGCTCAATATGTTGATTTAGTATGAAAAAACGAGAAATTACAGCCCAAAAAATACTTGACGTTAGTTGGCAATTATTCCAAAAACATGGGTACGCCGAGACAACTACTCGCCAAATAGCGGCGGAGGCTTCTGTTGCTACAGGCACTGTGTTCAGTCACTTTCCAAATAAAATCGACATATTAAAATTGGCGATGCACCAGCGAATTGATGAGGTACTGAGATTAGCCCATCAAGAAAATGAGCAGACGAGCCCTCGACTACGACTCAGACATTACGCAAAATTTCTTTACCGCTTTTACTGCGAGAACCGCCCTTTTAGTAAAGCGCTATTACAGGATTTAATGTGGCACAGTGCCTTTTTTGAAGATCAATTGAACGACTTTAAACATATGCTCTTTGAAGGCCATAAATATGATGAAATTAAAGCAACAGCTATGATGGATTGCTACTTTATGACTCTAATATACGGACTTAGCAACGAACAACTATCCCCTGTTGACTTGGTGTCATTACTTACCGCTAAGCTCCAGATGATACATACATAAAGCTGTATGATGTGTTCTTTTATATAACTTTGCTCTATCTTCTATACACTTCTAAGCTTTATATAGAATCACCATACGCATATAACGCTTGTGAAAACCCTGTTTGTGTTTTTATTTTTTTACGCTTCAATTGCTCATAGCGCTGCACCGGACTTAACACTGACACACGAAAAGTACGTCAATTTAAGTGCTGGTAGCTATTATTTGCAAGATAACCAATTTGGCATTGTCGACGTAATGTCCTTACCGGACAATCATTGGAAAATCAATGAAACAGACAACTTTAACCTTGGATACACCCCCGAGACCTATTGGGTAAAAGTTAGTTTTAGTTTGCCTCGGGACACAAACGGTTACTTTTTGGAAATAGCCTACCCTGTTCTGGACAGTATAAAGCTCTATTTGATGCAAGGAGATGAAGTACTCAGTTATTCAAAACTGGGCGATAAACAGCATTTTGAAGATCGGCAGATCAAACACCATAACTTTATCCTCCCTATAGACGAAAACACCCAAGGACCGCTCACCCTATATGTTAGAGTGAATTCGACCAGTGCCCTACAGTTACCTATCCGACTTTGGAGTCAACCAAGCTTTTACGAAAGCGACCAAATAGCCACACTTTTTTTAGGGATCTATTTTGGCCTTATGAGCATTATGGCCATATACAATGTACTCATGTATTTCTCTCTAAGAGATACAACTTTTCTTTACTATGTTGTGTACGTTTCAGCCATTATCGCCTTCTATTTTAGCTTGTCAGGTCTAGGGTTTAGATACTTGTGGCAAGGAAGCTTATGGTGGAATGATCAATCAATATTATTCTTTTTACTCGCGGCTGTGCTTGCAGGCACTTCTTTTATCGTAAAATTACTCGAATTACAGAAAAATAGTAAAATTCTGTATAGAGGTTGCTTGTCACTTTTCGTAATCGGAGTCTGTCTGCTATTTGCATCAATGTACTTCTCCTACGGTACAATGATCAGAGTCATAATTCTGTATGCGTCATTAGCTTGTTTGTGGGGCGTGATCACAAGAACAATAAAACTGTTTGAGGGTACACATTTTTCGACTTACTACTCATTAGCTTGGAACGCCGCACTTTGCGGGGGAATAATCCTTGCGGCCAACAAATTGAATATTATACCCAATAATTGGTTTACTGAACATGCGTTGACAATAGGCACCTCAATAGAGGTAGCATGCTTGTCATTCGCAATGGCAGAGAGAATCAATTCAGAGAGAAAAAAACGTTTCATAGCTCAAGCTAAAAGTATGACCGAAATCCGCAAAGCAAATATGCAGCTCGAAACTGAAGTAATCAACAGAACACAGGAACTTCAGACTGCCTATGACAAACTTAAACATATCTCTCGAATTGACGAGCTCACTCAAGTGCTCAATAGGCGAAGCCTAAATGACGCTTTAAATACAGAATGCTTGCGAGCAAAGCGTTTTGGTCACTCTGTTAGTTTATTAATGGTCGACATTGACCATTTTAAAAAAATCAACGACACATATGGCCATCAGTGTGGTGATAAGTGTATTACACATATAGCCAACGTATTAAAAAAAACCTGTACTCGTGCGGGTGATATTGTGGCACGTTACGGCGGAGAAGAGTTTTGTATTTTGCTACCTGAGTGCAACGAGGGAGATGCATTTGACCTAGCAGAACTGATCAGAAGACATACTGAAGCTTCTGTAGTTAAGTTCGAAGACTCAATTATAAAACTGACAATCAGTGTTGGTATAGCAACTAGGTGGGGAGTTGATTTAGAGCCTCATGAACTTGTAAAGCAATCAGATATGGCTCTTTATTTCGCCAAACAACATGGCAGAAACCAAGTCTCACTCGGCTCAATTTTAGACTCGTGAAATTGAAGTGGTCAGCACTCAACTGACCACTTATACATTAGCTGAAGCTTTCAACAACCTCTTTTTTGCTGAGTTTAGAGCAATACCAAATGCTGTTCTCTTCACCGTGATATACACGGCGTTTTGCATGTTTCAGGGCATACAATGAAGCTAAAGCAAAACCTACTGCGCCAAGTTCAATCCCTAGATCACCAAGAGAGTCTGGCGCCCAAATACCAATTGAAGGGAGTACAAACGCTATCACAGAATTTGTCGGTATGATCAAACACAGAACAGCTAAAATCTGTAAACTCAATATGCTAAACCTTGCAGCACCATAAACAAATGCACCAGCCAGTGTTACAAAAAACAACAAATAATAAACCCACATATAGGCTATGTTGATGTTCCAACTGGTTAACGTTAGCCATTTGCTTGCTGCAAATACGCCTGCAATACCTATAGCGCAACCCAAAGATACACCTATAGTCAGATTAGCCATAAAGTGGCTTGAACGACTTTGCTTTAATGACTGCTTTTTGCGTCGCTTCTCTAGCCATATCAAGTTACCGCTATAAAACAAAAATGCACCGCCTAAGCCCATAACGAAATATAACCATCGACCAAGTTCACCACCGTAGCTCCCAAAGTGAAGTCCAAAAAAGCTCGTGACAACGGCAGCCCATATACTTTGCTCACCACTTTCATTCCTCACGGTGCTGGAGTCAATTTCTAGCGTAAATGGATTCAAAAAAACATAGTCATTGTGAGGGCCACGCATTAAAGTTCTATCGCTTATGATAGATATGCTTGCAGACGGGTGGGCCGATGACAACCCGCTTAACCTGATGCTACTTACTTCATAGCCTGGCGCATAGTCATGAATGGTTTGTTTTATTTCAGTTAATGTCGCAAGTTCTCGAATATCGTATCGAACCTCTTCATGTTTTTCACCACCACCAAACATGGGTTTGTCTCCATATACTTGGCTTAATCCACCGTAAAACAAGTCATGAAATGAAAAAACAACCACGGTGATCGCAATAATGATATGAAAAGGTAAGCTCGCGATACCAACTAAGTTGTGTGAGTCTAGCCAAAAGCGATTTGCTCCCTTTTCTTTGCGAAGCGCAAAAAAGCTTTTTACTAAGCTCGGTAAGAGAAAAATAACACCTGACACGAGAGCAAGAAAATACAAAAATGCGGCAATACCTAGCACATACACACCCGCTTGATCGTGTCCAATCTCTCCGATAATCCCAGCTGAACGATGCAAGTAATCTATTAACATTGATAACTCATTGACATGTCGTAACTCCGCTACCAACTCACCTTGCTCATTCAACGTACCATGCCAGATTTGGTCATCCATTGAAAAGCCGCGAGCAGAACCTTGTCCATACCAGTGAATTGGGGAGCTATTTTCATCATAACTAACCGTGACAGCTTTGAGTGAATCCGGGTTTTGTGATAACACTTGTTTAAGTAACAACTCGTGTTTATCTGAATGAACCTGATCCAATTGGTAATTTGGAGGCGTAGCCCAATCGTTAATTGTATCACTAAACATCGTCAGTGAGCCTGCAAAGAATCCAATGAAAAGTAACAACCCGGCGGTGATCCCAGTCCATGTATGCAGTGATTGATATGTCCTTAGAATATCGCTTCTAATTTTCATAATTGGCTCCTTAATACATAGACAATAGCGTTGGAAATAACAGCACTAACACCTAAGTACAACCATGCCTGACGCCCAGTTTTAAACATATAAACAAAACACAGGATTAAAAGCCAAATTGGCGTTATGATCCACATGTTAAATTGCGTTTTCCAAAGCCTTTGTTCTTCTGTGATCTGCTCAGTTAACCCCGTTGGCCCCAACCACGCAAAAATACCGACAAGCCCAAGCGTTAAGAAAAACCCACCGATCACTCCCGCAAATGTTTTACTCCACCAATGGGGTTGAATTTTATTATGTTGAGTCATGGATTTTACTTCCTATTAAGACAGAGCATAAGTAAAGGCAGTGAAAATAGTGCGACCATTAACATCAGAAGCCAGATAAAAAATCCAGCCGAGCCAACAAAGTAATATGCACCAATAACGATAGCTATGGCCGCAAACGCATACCCCACCTTTTGCATTGGTTTTGCTAAAGGCTTATCCAAAAGTCTTTGATGTCTATTTGATAAATATAAAAGAAGTGTACCGATGCCTATCAATATCACCATTAGAAAAGAGTACAAACTTATGCTCCTGTCCTTAGCTAATTAGAGTTGTGGGAGCAAGATTATAAACATAATAGGAACAACATTACACGTTAAATTGTAATGAGAATTGTTTTCAACATAAGGTGGGAGAGAATAAAGCCGTATTCCCACAAACCAGTCGACCAAAAACCTATCACCTCCAACAACCCGTCACCCTGAATTTATTTCAGGGTCCATTTTGGATCTTAAAGTTGTAGTTCCCTCAAACTCACCTAAAACATGGATTGCAGGGCAAGCCCGCAATGACGGTTTCGACATGATATGCAACGCTGACGGTATGGATGTGTTGAGTAAAAGCGACAGTAGTGACTTGTTGAGTAGCAATCAAGGTATCGATTTGTTGCAA
>NZ_AUXS01000047.1 GCF_001625565.1 Pseudoalteromonas luteoviolacea NCIMB 1944 | reverse complement strand
TTAACTTTGACCTTCACTTTGCCTCTTGCTTTTCAGCGTGTTGCCCCGTGTCAGTGGGTGCGCATTATAGGGAGATTTAAGATTGGTGCAAGCGTTTTTTTGATAAAAATACAAAAAAACGCTCAATAGCATAAAATACAACCAAAACCCTTGGTTTTAGTGTATTTTTTAAGCAGAAGCTTATTCACTTTCTACATTTAGAAGCCATCCGCACTTTTCTTGATATCGCGCTTCTTGTTCTAATTCGCTGCACATAAGAGGATGTTCATCTAACCAAGTTTTAGGCATCGTCAGTGTCAGCGTTTCTGGCTCTGACGCCGTCAGGAATAATTCTGGTAAAACATCATCCTGTCGACGCATAGATAAAATTACACCTATGCGCAGCAATCGTATCAAGACTTCAGCTAAATGTTGATTAACACCCAACGTAGAAAACGAGTCGGTATCTATATCAAGACGATGACAGCTCACCAAAGCAGCAATAAGCTGTTTTTGCGCACGCGTATACCCGGGCATCACACTATTATTGAGTATATATGCACTGTGAAGGTGATACTCTTTGAAATCGATCAATAAGCCAATTTCATGCATCACAGATGCTGCTTTAAGCGCATCGCTGCCAAAACGCATATCTACAGACCAGTACCCTTGGAGTTGGTTTAAGAAACCATTGCTAATTTCATAAACTCGCTGTGCTTGTAAGTTATCGACATGATAGCGTGCCATAAAACAATTGAGAGTGCGTTTTCGAATGTCTGCAACACTCAAGTCTTCAATCATACTGTACAACACACCTTCACGCAGTGCACCGCCTGCCAAACCCATATATTCAATTTCTAAAGATTCGAACAAGGCAATCAAAATTGCGAGGCCTGATACAAATACTAAGCGTCTTTCTTCACTCAGCCCGGGAAGGTCGAGCTGTGGAATTGTTTTACATTCGCTTGCAAGCGCCTTGATATCGTATAGTTTGTCCAGTGACAGATATTCATCTAGGCCAAGTGCCGAGAAAATTTCCTGAATAGCCTGCACCGTACCCGAAGCGCCTATCGCAAGCTCCCAACCAACCTGTTGGAATGCGGTGACATGAGGAGCAATTGTATTTTTTGCAGCTGCAATGGCGCTGGCAAAGTTTTCTTCACTTAATTGGTCATCTTTGAAAAACTTTTCTAGGTAAGTAACACATCCCATATTAAGGCTGTGGTAAACCTCCGCATCAAAGCCTCTACCTATGACAACCTCTGTACTTGCGCCACCAATATCCACAACCAGTTGCTTGCCGTGACATGCCGATGTATGTGCCACCCCTTTATAGATAGTACAAGCTTCAAGTTCACCACTAATAATTTCTATTTTATGGTTCAGTATACTTTGTGCTCGCTGTTTAAATTCATCAGCATTCACAGCCAAACGCAATGTCGCTGTTGCAACAATCTTTATATTTTGCGCTGGAATATCCTGTAGTCGCTCAGCAAATAAAGACAGACATTCCCACCCACGCTCCATCGCTTCTTGTGATAAAACATTTTGTTCATTTAGCCCGGCAGCTAGCCTAACTTTGCGTTTCACTCGGCCAATCGTATGGACTCCGCCCGCCATATGCTTTGCAATAAGCATATGAAAACTATTAGAGCCCAAATCAATGACGGCATATACATTATTTAGTGGTGAGTTGTATCCCACGCTTGTAACCTCTACTTACCTTTACTGCTTTTAACTGTGCTTAGGCGATGATTTTTGGTAATTACCTTGACGTCTAGAATTACCACGTTTCCTTTGACCAGCAGGGTAGTTTCTACGATGCTGCTTTACTGGTGCTTTTATATCATCTAGTAGTGCAGACTTATCGTAATGAGAAATTGGAATAGCATGTTCAATATACTCTTCTATCTCATGTAAGTTGTATGCATACTGCTCACACGCAAAACTAATTGCATGTCCAGAAGCACCAGCTCGCCCTGTACGCCCTATGCGGTGTACGTAGTCTTCTCTGTCATCTGGTAAATCAAAGTTAAATACATGACTGACTTCAGGAATGTGCAACCCACGCGCAGCAACATCTGTTGCAACAAGCAAATCTAAATCACCTTTAGTGAACTTAGCTAAGATTGACAATCGCTTCTTTTGATTCACATCGCCTGTTAACAAGCCAACTCGATGCCCATCAGCTTTTAACCACTCGTACACGTTTTCACAACTATGCTTGGTATTAGCAAACACGATTGCTTTATCTGGCCACTCTTCCTCGATTAGCGTTAAAAGTAAAGGCAATTTGTCCTCTTGTGAGGGTTGAAATAATTCTTCTTGAATTTGTTTGCCAGTTTTAACATCAGGTTCTATTTGCACATGTACCGGGTTGTGCATGTGCTCAAATGCCAACTCTTGAACTCGATAAGACAACGTCGCAGAGAAAAGTAGGTTCATGCGATCTTGCGTACCAGGCATGCGATTAAACAAATAACGTATGTCTTTAATAAAACCAAGATCAAACATACGATCTGCTTCATCTAACACAACAACTTCAATGCTATTTAGGTTAAAAGCTCCCTGTTTATAGAAGTCAATGAGCCTTCCCGTCGTGCCAATTAAAATATCGACACCTTTTTCTAGCTGTGCCCGTTGTTTTTCATATTCTTCGCCACCATATACTAGTCCTAGTTTTAAATTACAGTGCGGTGCGATGATTTGAGCATCTTTGTGAATTTGTATTGCAAGCTCTCGTGTCGGAGCCATTATAATGGCGCGCGGCTGTACCGAAGTTTGCTGCTCTGGTTGCGATTGCATTAAACGATGACAAGTCGCGGTCAGGAACGCCAATGTTTTACCCGTTCCTGTTTGCGCTTGACCCGCAATGTCCCTGCCTTCACATACGTAAGGCATACACTTTGCTTGAATTGGCGTACAATATTCGAAGCCATTCGCTGTTAAACCGGCGACCACTTCCGGTGCTAAAGCAAAGTCTGAAAATTTCGTGTTGGTCAAATGTGTCTTAGTCATAGCAATAAAGCATAACGTTTAAACTTGCAATAAGAAACAAGAGTGTTTAAATACGCACTAAATAATTCGCCAAATTTCTATCGGAGAACGTAATGAGCGACAAAATAATTCAATTAACTGACGATAGCTTTGAAGCTGACGTACTAAATGCAACAAGCCCAGTTCTTGTGGACTTTTGGGCAGAGTGGTGTGGTCCATGTAAAATGATCGCGCCAATTCTTGATGAAGTAGCTGATGAGTTCGATGGTAAAGTAAAGATTGCCAAGCTAAACATCGACCAAAACTCTGGCACGCCAGGTAAGTTTGGTATTCGTGGTATTCCAACGCTACTTCTTTTCAAAGATGGCGCGGTTGCTGCGACTAAGGTTGGCGCACTATCTAAAACTCAACTAGTTGAGTTCTTAAACGAAAACGTTTAAAAAACAATAAAAACCCAAGTACCGCGTATTTGGGTTTTTACTTTTGCTGACTAGCGGCAACTAAAAGATAAATGGATTTATTTTTTGTATAAAGACTGGACGACTCGCTAGCTAGCTGCTAACTTATAGAGCCACTAACCTTTTATCGAATATCAACTCAATCCCTCGTGCGACGAGAAGACAACGTTAATTAAAGAACCCACCAATATGCATTTACGCGAACTTAAAGACAAGTCAATAAATGAGCTTGTAAAACTTGCCGAGTCAATGGGACTCGAAAACGTAGCCCGTCTAAGAAAACAAGATATAATCTTTGCGATTTTGAAAGCGCACGCAAAGAGCGGCGAAAACATCTATGGCGGCGGTGTTTTAGAAATTCTCCAGGACGGTTTTGGCTTTTTACGCTCTTCCGAAGCTTCATACCTAGCGGGGCCGGATGACATCTATGTATCGCCGAGTCAGATCAGACGCTTTAGTTTGCGTACTGGTGATTCAATTAGCGGTCTTATCCGTCCACCTAAAGATGGCGAACGTTACTTTGCATTGTTAAAAGTAAATGAAGTCAACTTTGATAAGCCTGAAAACTCTCGAACTAAAATCCTATTTGAAAACTTAACGCCAATTCACGCGAACGAACGTTTAGTTATGCAACGTGGTAACGGTAGTACTGAAGATATCACAGCTCGAGTTTTAGACCTTGCATCACCAATTGGTAAAGGTCAACGTGCACTAATCGTTGCACCACCAAAAGCTGGTAAAACAATGTTACTACAAAACATTGCGCAGTCTATCTCTTACAACAATCCAGATGCGACATTGATGGTACTACTGATCGACGAACGTCCGGAAGAAGTAACAGAAATGCAGCGCTTAGTACAAGGTGAAGTCGTTGCTTCAACCTTCGATGAGCCGGCGAGCCGTCACGTACAGGTTGCTGAAATGGTGATTGAAAAAGCAAAACGCCTTGTAGAGCATAAAAAAGACGTGGTGATCCTACTTGATTCAATCACTCGTTTGGCACGTGCTTACAACACAGTCATTCCTTCTTCTGGTAAGGTACTGACTGGTGGTGTTGATGCTAACGCACTACATAAGCCAAAGCGTTTCTTTGGTGCAGCGCGTAACGTAGAAGAAGGCGGTAGCTTAACCATTATTGCAACAGCACTTATTGATACTGGTTCTAAGATGGATGAAGTCATCTACGAAGAATTTAAAGGTACTGGTAACATGGAATTGCACTTAAATCGTAAGATTGCTGAAAAGCGCGTATTCCCTGCAATAGACTTCAACCGTTCAGGTACACGTCGTGAAGAACTATTGACTAAACCTGATGAACTACAAAAAATGTGGATCTTACGCAAGATTGTACATGAAATGAGTGAAATAGATGCGATGGAGTTTTTAATCGATAAGCTCTCAATGAGTAAAACAAACGATGAGTTTTTTGACTCCATGAAACGCAAATAAAAAAAACCTGCTTCGGCAGGTTTTTTTTTACCATTCTTCAGCTTGGATTTAGTTCTAAATTAGACTATACCTATTAATCTAATTGGAAAAAGTTTCTAGTTTTTAAACTCATAGAAAGGAGTATCAAGTATATGCGTTTAAACGTCGGTGTCATCAGTACCACGTGCGCCAACATTGTTATCACAGTACTTTGCGCTGTTTATTTTGATTTTACTTTAACAGCTACACTTCTCTTATGTACCTTAATGCTCCTCAGCGCCGTGCTTATTTATTTCACGATTTCAAAGTACATTAATAAGGGGAATTATCTTGATGACCTAATTAATGCGCTGTTGTCAGAAACTCATATTGACTTAACTTATAGATTTGATGATCAAGATAAAAAGCTGCCTCCAGCCTGCCTAGCTCTCAATGCCGGACTCGCAACCATAGAACATTTGATCTGCGAAGTGTATACCTGCTCAGCTAGGTTGGGCCCTATGGCTGATGACCTTAGGGACACTTACGCTTCTATGACTCAAAAAGCGACTATTCAACACGCACATGGTGAAGATTTAGCTGAGTCGATAAATCGTATGCTAGTTGTTTCCAGAGAACTAGATGAGAACCTAGAAAAGATTTACAACTCTGTCGAAAGCGCAACCGAAGCGGTCAAGAAAACGAGAATTGATACCGACAAAAGCCAAGAAAGCTTGCTTAGCCTTGCTAACCATATTCGTCAAACTAGCCAACAAATTGAAGTGTTAAAAACAGACAGCGATTCAATTAGTGCCGTGATCGATGTCATCAACTCAATTGCCGAACAAACCAATTTATTGGCACTAAATGCCGCCATTGAAGCTGCTCGCGCAGGGGAGCAAGGGCGTGGTTTCGCAGTTGTTGCAGATGAAGTGCGAAATTTAGCAGCTCGAACAAGCCAATCTACGCAGGAAGTCCGTACTATGGTGAGCAAAATCCAAGCTGGTACGGATAGCGCGCACTCTTTAATGCTGCTTGCTTTAGAGGAAACGGATAAAACAGTTCAGCTGTCTGAAGCCTCAACCAGAGAAGTGGATCAAATAGAGCATGCTATGTTGGATATTAACGCGATGTCTCACAGCATTCATACTCAGGTATCCCAGCAAAAAGAGGTATCAGATGAGGCTCAATCCAGTATAGAGTCCATGGTTGAACTCAACTCTGATGCTTTATCTAGCTCCAAAATTCAGGCTGTATCGAGCAAAGACTTACTGAACTTATCTTCAAGCATCCACGAAAAGCTCAGCATTTTTAAAACGGAAACGCCTGAACCAGATATAGATCCTCGAGTTGATAAAAGTCGTGCGCATCAGCCAACCGTCAGTGCTGAAAAAACGCAGCCGATGCACATCGAGGAAGATCAGGAATCAAGTGACATCGAATTGTTCTGAATATGATTGCACTTTGAGTTCATCGCACAAAATCAAAAATAAGTCTTGGTATTGTGCGCTGTTTTGCTCTTTTAGTGCTTGCTCGAATTGCTTTGCAATATCTGCGATTGGCGTAAAACCAAATACGGATGCCGCTCCTGCTATTTTATGGCAGTGGTACTGTAAACCGTCGTAGTCACTTTCCTGCCACAAATCTATGAGTTTATAGCGCTCTTGTTCAAGAGTAGAAGCAAAGCTCTGCTTTAGATCAGTCATATCCAAGCTCATGTCTGTATCATTGAACTTTTCAACGTATTCACCCAGCTCAGCATGCAACACCGCAACCAGCTTGTTATGCTCAATCGGTTTGCTTAGGTGACCATCAAAGCCATAATCCAGATAATAACTGATCTCGTGTTCCATTACGTTTGCCGTCAACGCATAGACAGGTCCTTCGAACCCTGCTTGACGCAATAATTTTAACGCCTCTAAGCCGTCCATTTCTGGCATTTGTATATCCATTAGCACCAAATCAGGAAAACTGCTAAGGCACTTTTCAACCGCCTGACGTCCATCAACAGCGGACTCAACCTTAACACCCAGCTGACATAGAATCCGCTCGAACAATGCGCGGTTATCATCGTGGTCTTCAGCCACTAAAACTTCGCCATTAAACATTGCTCCTAGCCCTATTTGTGGTATCCGCTCTGACACCTCATAGCTTGATGCATTCAAACGCGTGCATGGCAACCAAAAAGAAAATTGACTGCCCACATGTAATTCACTGACAACCCGGATTGTTCCCCCCATCATGTTTGCCAGTTGCTGTGACAGGCTTAGCCCCAACCCAGAGCCACCAAAACGTCTTGTAATACTATTGTCGCCCTGCTGAAAGTAGTCGAATATCTTGTCTAGCTGCGATTGAGGCATACCTATGCCCGTATCACTTACCGTAAATAGTAGTCTATTCTCAGAGTATTCCGCTATTAATTCAACATGGCCCTCACGGGTAAACTTAATCGCATTGCTCAATAAATTGATAAGTACTTGTTTGACCCGAACGTAATCTAAGCAAACCAAACATGGGCTATCTAACTGGTGGTCAACGATCAGCTCAAGGGACTTTTCCATGCAGGGGTGATGGAACATATCTGTGACATCAGTGAGCAATGCCTCAACATTAAACTCCGTCATCTCTAGCTCTAATTGCTCAGCTTCTATTTTGCTGAGATCCAATACATCGCTAATCAGTTCCTTTAAATGTTCTCCCTGCCTCACGAGCACTTCCAATGGCTCCCTTAACTCAATGTTTCCCTGATTTTCACGCAACATGTTTTCACTATAGCCAAGAATCGCAGTAAGCGGTGTTCTGATCTCGTGGCTAATATTGGCTAAAAATTGACTTTTTATCTGGTTAGCACTGCGCAGCTGATCTGCTGTTTTTTGCAATTCTGCGGTACGCTGTGCGACTTCATGACGAAGGTCCAGCTTGGCTTTTCGTTCAATACTGCGCCGATACCATGCAACCAAGGCCAAAAATGCAAAGCCAATGACTAAGCAACTCATCCAAATTAGCTGTTGTTGCTGTTGCCGTTTCAGCACTTGTAGTTGTTGATCCTGTTTCAATTGAGCCAGCTCTCGACTCAGTTCACTTTCTTCAAATTGAGTTTGATACTTTTCAGCTTCTTCTATTAAGGTTTGATTTAACAGCTCAGCACGTCCTTTGTTATATTCTGCCAATATGGAAAGTGCCTGTGCAGTTTCCCCCTGAGCAGATTTGGCCAACGCAAGTAACGACATCGCTTTGTACTCACGCAAAGTTGCACCTAACTTTTTACTTATTTCCATACTGCGCTGAGAAGACTCCATTGCAGACAAGGCGCGACCATTAATTAAATCGAGTTGTGCCCGCACGTGCAGCGCTTCCGACATATTAGATAAATTTCCCGATTTTTCTGCGTAGTAAACCGCAAAATTTACCTCTGCTTCCGCTCGCTCCACCTCTTCGAGAGCAACACTGACTTTTGCTAAGTTTGTATATTCGTATGACAAGTGTTTAATATCATTTGCAGCCTCATAGTAATCAACGGCTTGTTGCAATAGCACACGCGCCTCTTCATAGCGCCCAGTTTGAGTATATACCACCCCCAAGTTTGCTTGAGAGAGCGCTAGACCATAACTGTCTGAAAGTTCGTTAAAAAGTCTGATTGCTTTTGCAAGTAACTCCTCCGCTTTTTCATAGCGCAGTAAGCGAATATACACACCGGCGATATTCAGGATAATATCTGCTTCATCCTGTTTATTGCCGTGTGTTTGATAAAGAGAATACGCCTGTGTAAAAGACGACAATGCATTGACTAAGTCATGCATTTTCAAATACGACAAGCCTAAATTATTTTGAATATGCGCAATCTCTATTGCTGGCATGTGTGATTGTGCGAGGATCAGTGCTCTGGCATACTCTTTCTGTGACGCCGCAAATCCACCAGAGTGATACCAGCCAATTCCTTGCATTTTAATCGCTTGAAACAGCAATTCCGGAGACTGCTCCACGTTAACCGCAAGCTCTAGCTCTTTGAAATAGCCAATACCATCATTCAAATGCCCAGCTTCAAAGGCGAGTTTCCCCATTTGTTTTAACAAAGACGCCCGTTGCTCTGACGCCAGTTGAGGGTGACTTAAAAGTTGTTCCGCTGCCATTTTTTGCTCTTGCCAGCGCCCTAACTGAGCAATATTTTCCATTTGCTGCTCCAGTGACCGTATATCACTTAAAGGCTGTGATGCAGTTGCCTGGACACCTAAGCTCAGTATCACTATCAACATGCAACATGTCTTTATTAATGCCATCCGTGTTAACCCTAATTTGCAATAGCGTAATATTTCATCAACAATATCTTAGGCAATGAAGATACACTATGTTTACAGAACGAACAATGACCAACCCATTACTTGATGCTATTTTTGAAATTATCACTACTGGCGAGCATTTAAAGATCCATGAGCTAGCAGCTCAGCTAAAAGCTAAGAAAGCGCTTCCTATATTAGACCCTGACCCTCACAAAGAGTTGTTTAAGAAAAACTTTTTAATCATGAATGCGCTCTATCAGCTACAAGATGAATTACACACCTGCGGTTATACTTTGCATGTCTCAAACCTAGATATTCATATACAACCCACACAGCCAATTGACCTCATACCAGATATTCAACCAGCAGCGACGAGGGATCCACTTAAAGCGTATTATTTAGATTGGAACAATTATGAAACAACTAAAGAAGAGGTTGAATCTTTATTGAGTGACTTCTGGCAAAAGTACCTACACACACCTGCACGTTTGACTGATAAGGACAGAGCCAACTTACAAATTAAGTGGCAACTTCCCACTCAGTACACTGCCGCCCAGTTGCAAAGGCGCTGGCGGCAATTAGCCATTGCCAATCATCCAGACAAGGGCGGTTGTACCGCGGTTTTCCAACAACTAAAACAAGAGTATGAGCAGCTTAAAGGCACACTTTAAGCTGCTCATATTAACGTTAAACTAAGCGCTTCGCTTTAACGCGTTTGCCTTTTATTTTATCCGCTTGCAATTTGCGAATTGCTGGCTTCACGGCATCGCGGTAAATCGCTACATATGCTTGATTGTCTTGTACCGAAATATTACCTATATGTGCTGAGCCAATACCATTCTCTCCGGTCAAGCAACCGACAATATCGCCCGCTCTGATCTTTTGCTTTTTGCCCACATCGAGTATCACAGTTACCATGTTTGGCTTGTATACTGGCTTGTCTAACAAGCTCAATGGAGGCGTTGGCGACGGATTAAATTCTCGCTCATACAATTCACTTAGCTGGGTAACTTTAAACTTTTCGTTTTCTCCATACAGTGAGCAAGCAAAACCTTTCTTGCCACCGCGACCAGTACGTCCTACTCGATGCACATGGGTTTGTGGGTCGAGGGCCATATGATAATTCACAACCATATCAATATCTTCGATATCCAACCCTCTTGCAGCCACATCTGTTGCAACCAATACAGAGGCACTTTTATTGGCAAACCGCAAGAGCATTCTTTGGCGCTCTATCTGAGCGAGATCACCATGCAATACAACCACTTGCAGACCCGTTTGCTGTAATTCAGTGTATAGCTTTTTGGTTTCTACTTTGGTATTACAAAATACAATGCAACTTTCTGGTTTATGCTGTAGGAGTAACAACTTCAAAGTGTTAAAGCGCAACTTATTGTTCTTTAAAGCGAAAAACTGCTGCTTAATTTGTTTGTTAAGTGTTTCAGTTTCACCTTTAACCAGAGTTGGTGATTGCATAAAACGACCAGAAAGCTGTTCAATGTCTTTTGGATAAGTTGCACTGAACATCATAGTCTGGCGTGTTGGTGGCACATACACAGCAATGTTTTCAATGGCATCAATAAAGCCCATTTCAAGCATTTGATCTGCTTCATCTAAAATGAAATGACTGACTTGGGTGAGGTCTAACGTGCCTTTAAAAAGGTGCTCTTCAATCCGTCCTGGTGTACCTACAATAATATGCGCACCGTGCTCTAGAGAACTAATTTGCGGCCCAATCGGCTCGCCGCCACAAATTGTCAGTACTTTCACATTCGCCAGTGACTTAGCTAGTTTACGTACTTCTTCCGCTACTTGCGAAGCCAGCTCTCTGGTAGGCGCAAGGATCAAACCTTGTGTTTGCTGTACGCCCGGCTTGAGCTGTTGCAACATTGCCAAGCTAAATGCCAATGTCTTACCAGATCCCGTTTTTGCTTGCGCAACAACATCTTTACCCTCTAAAAGCTCTGGCAAAGCTTGCGCTTGAATTGGCGTCATTTTATTAAAGCCCGCTTTGGATAGTGCCTCCATAAGCTCTGAGCGCAAAGAAAGGTGAGAAAATAGCGAATTCACATGAATGTCCTGACAAATCAAATTGCAGTAATTTTAACAAACATCTGCTACCTAGGTATACAACCATATACTTTCAGCATTTTAGCCATTGTGGCAGGTAGTCAGGGCATAAATACAACTTATCTACAGCTAGTGTCCATGCAATTCATCTTATTAACGTTTTAATCAAAAAGTTTCGATGTCAAAATGAAGCTTATTTTATCTATCAAGGATTAATCATGAAACATGCATTTCGTACGCTGATAAAATCCAGCTTACTTCCGCTTGTGACACTGTGTGTGAGCCAACTTGCTCAAGCACAAGAATTTACAAAAGCAGAGCTAGAGATGGTTGAAAAAGTGCGTGAACACGCCCACAACAGTAATCTTAGCTGGCAATTAGTGGAATCACTTACCACTGAAGTCGGCCCACGTCTTCCGGGCACTGAAAATGACAAAATGGCTGTTGCATGGGCCAAACAAAAGTTTCAACAACTTGGCTTTGACAAAGTGTGGTTGGAACCTTCCAAATTCCCAGAGTGGCGCCGTTATCATGAGTCAGGCTTTATCTTGACCCCAAGTAAACAGCCCCTTCATCTCACAGCTTTGGGTAACAGCATCAGTACACCTAAAAAAGGCCTGACAGGTGAAGTGGTATTATTTGAGACGTTTGACGAGCTCAAGGCTGCGCCTGCGGGTAGCCTGGAAGGGAAAGTTGCCTTTATAAACTATCGAATGAATCGCGATATTGATGGCAATGGATATGGCCCAGCCGTGAAAGCGCGTAACAAAGGTGCTGTTGAAGCAGCTAAAAAAGGCGCTATTGCATATATGATGCGCTCTGTCAGTACCAGTCATCACCGCTTTGCCCACACAGGTGGTAGCCACTACACCAAAGGCATCACGAAAATTCCAGCGACCGCGGTTGCCAATCCAGATGCCGACCAGCTGGCACGTCTGGTAGCCTTGGGTAAGCCTGTGCAAGTTGAGCTAAATATTCAGACTGAAGATTTGGGCGAAGGCACAAGTTATAACGTCATCGGTGAGATCACCGGTACTAAATACCCTGAGCAATATGTATTGCTTGGTAGTCACCTAGATTCGTGGGATTTAGGAACTGGCGCACTCGATGATGGAGCTGGCGTTGCACTGACTATGGCGGCAGCAAAACACATTGCCGATCATACTCAACCCGAGCGCAGCATCCGCGTCGTCCTATTTGCCGCAGAAGAATTGGGCCTATGGGGAGCAAAAGCCTACTTCAAACATTATGAAAAACGTCTCGATAATATTGTTGCCGCTGCAGAATCTGATTTTGGTGCAGATGTCGTATACGCGTTTGAATCAAATGTAAATGCCGCATCGTTACCCGTGGTGAGAGCTATTGCTGAGCAATTAAAACCGCTAGGCGTTAAATACATTCGCAAAAATGAAGCACGTGGCGGGCCTGATCTGATCCCGTTAAAACAAACTACTTCGGCACCGATTTTCGACTTACATCAGGTGGGAACAGATTATTTTGACTACCACCACACTGCTGACGACACGTTGGACAAAGTCGATCCAGAAAAACTCAAACAAAACACTGCTGCATACGCAGTATTTGCTTTGATGGCTGCCAACGCTGAAACCAAGATGGCAGGTAAGTAACCTAGCTTTATGCCAAGACAAAGGCATGATATCTTTGTCTTGGCACGTTACATAATGATAATTCAAATCAACCACGGAGCTGGCGATGATTAAACACGCAATCTTTCGATCTCACGACATCATCTCTGAATTACTAAGTCGCTACAAAGCTATTGTTATCGCATTTATTATCATTGCTTTTTGTGCCCACTGGATTGCTAAACACCAGCGCACACAGCAGCTACAGTACACCTGGTTAGAGGCACCAAAAGTGGATGATGTAATTATGGTCGATATAGGTAAAATGCAGACTGATCGTGTCTATCAGGCACAGTACCGCATTGCCCAAGTCATCGCAGTCAATGACAATCAACTTACACTCAAACAAGGTCGCTACACTTACGCCAGAAAACGAGATGCAAGACGTGCCATTCAACTCGATAACTTAATGGTGGATGATTACTTCCAAGCGCAGCCTTGGCATATCCCAAGATCACAAGTCATGCCCTATTATCAAAGCGGTGCCATTTACGCCGCGTATCGCCCCAATGATATCTATGTGCTGGGTGGCATTGTTAAGCAGCGTGCCTTGCCTCACTTTCCAAAACACCAACGTGCAGCTTTATCCGCAGAAAATAGTCAAGGGATAGGCTTGTACCAGCGCGGTGAGCTAGTCGCTGCCAGAGAGGCCTTTGAACTTGCAGCAAAGAACAAAGATCAATGGGGTATGTATAATTTAGCAACCATGCTCATAGCAGCAGAGGGCGGCGAGCAAAATTTGCAGCGAGGATTTGAGCTACTCAAATCAGCCAGTGCACAAGGTAACGTAAAAGCCAAAGAAGCACTTAAGTCCTTATGCACACTGCATCAAATTTGTGAATGATCTGTTCGCGTTTGATATTTTAATAAAAAAGCTTCAAATTCGGCGGCACTGCTCGGCTTAGAGTGCAGGTAACCTTGGGTATAGTCACAACCTAGCTGCTGCAATAAGGCGAGCTGAGCTGGTGTTTCAACACCTTCCGCTATCACGATGAGATTTAACTTACTTGCCATTGAAATGATCGCACTTATGAGGGTTTTATCTTCTTCATCATCAGGTAAATCTTTGATAAAAGCGCGATCTATTTTGAGTTTAGACAATGGAAAACGCTTCAAATATCCCAGTGATGAATAACCAGTGCCAAAATCATCGATCGCCAGCCCCACGCCCATCACACGTAATTGCTCCAACTGACGCTCTATATCATCAGAATTATCAGCCAGTACCGTTTCTGTGATTTCGAGGGTCAAACACTCCGCAGGCAAGCTAGTGTCTCTCAATACTTTCTCTACCAATGCCACCACATTTTGGCGCTTAAACTGCGTGCTCGACACATTGACCGATACAAAAAATGGCTGCTGAGTCTTATTGAGCCAAGCTCGCGCCTGTGCACAGGCTTGATATAATACCCACTCTCCCATTGCCATGATCAATCCTAACTCTTCGCTAATGGGAATAAAGTCGACTGGCGAAACCTCTCCTAACGTATCATTATGCCAGCGCAGCAGCGCTTCACAGCCCAACCGATTGTCTCCAACAATGGGCTGATATACAACTCGCAGTTCTTGATTAGCAAGCGCTCTGTGCAACGCTCCTTCTAGTTGGCTACGCGCTTTGGCATGCTCATGCATGGCCGTGGTGAAAAACTGAAAACAATTGCGGCCATTTTCTTTTGCTTTATACATCGCGCTATCCGCATTGCGTAACAACACTTTGCGGTCTTCCCCGTCATCGGGATAAAAGGTGATCCCCATACTTCCGGACACATAGGCTTCATGGCCTTCAAGATGAAATGGCGCGCTCAGTGCTTTGAGCACCTTTTCCGCGACTTTCTCCATATCACTGATCAGCTCCATGTCAGGCAATAACAATGCAAATTCATCTCCACCTAATCGCGCAACAGTATCTGAATTTCGGGTACACTCGCGGATACGGTTTGCAGCTTCAATTAACAATAAATCGCCAATATGGTGCCCTAAGGTATCATTCACCGCTTTAAATCTGTCTAGATCAATAAAACATACTGCCACTCGAGTTTGTTTACGCTGCGCCTGGCCTAAGGCAATGTCAAATTTTGCGTGGTAATGATGACGATTAGCCAGACCTGTTAAGTTATCAAAATTCGCCTGTTGCCACATCAGTTGTTCATTGCGTTTGCGTGACGTAATATCATTAAAAAGCGCGACATACATATCTATATCGCCGTGCTGATTAAATACCGCAGAGACCTGTAACCAACTGGGATATACCTCGCCGTTTTTACGTTTGTTCCAAATCTCTCCTTCCCAGTGTCCCCGCGAACTCAGCGCATCATACAGTTGCGTAAAATAAGCGGTATCGTGACGCCCTGAGTTAAAAATAGCGGGCGTTTTTCCCATCACTTCTGGACCGGTAAAACCCGTTATATCGGTGAATGCCCGATTGACCATTTGAATACAGTTGTCTTTGTCAGAAACCAGAACCCCTTCACTGGTTGTTGAAAATACCGTACTGGCAAGTCTTTGTTCTTTTTCATCCGCTAGGCGCTGGGTGATGTTTTGCAACAAATAAATATGACCATATAGACCTCCATCGTGATCCATTACGTCGGTTTTACTGATCTCAACATCTAAAGTGCCAAAGTTGGTGGTGATTTGGCACTCTTTTGGCTCAAATTGAATTTGCTCCAAGCAAATGCACTTTGATAGTACTTCCACAATCGCCTTACCATCGAGCTCCCCCATATCTTGATAGGCAGCTCGATTGGCCGACAGCACTTTATCATTCACGTCGGTAAATATGAGATAATCACCAATGGCATCAAATATCGCATTCAGTCTCGCACGATGGAATTCAGAGCGTTTTTTCGTCTTGCGCAGCCGTAAAAACCCCCAACCCAATAATAAGGTTGTTCCGACAAATATCCCCATCACGCTACTGAGTAAAAAGACTTGTACTGTGCTCGCGTGTTTTATTTCTTGTGTTTGCTGAGCAACTTGTTGCTCCAAGTTGCTCTGATAGTGCCAAAGTGCTTGCTCAAGTTTACGCCGCTCGCTCACATCTTGGATGACAGAAAAAAGCAGTGCACTACCGTCTTCATCCATAAAAGGAGATGAATAAACAGACACGGTGCGATTTTCACCTGACGCTAAACGATGCTGAAAAATAAAGTAGTTACGCCCTTCATTAAGTGCTGAGAGACGTTCTTTTTCCACTTGCTGTGGAGAAAATTGATTAATCTCTTGAATATGTAAGGCTTCGAGCTGCGCTTTGTTATAGCCGTAAAAATCCGCCGCAGCTTGATTGGCACGGACGATTTTGCCACTACCGGGCTCGATCAATAACATCACGGCACTATGGTTATCAAACACCTCGCTCGGGAGTGTTTGTGATAAGACTTTAGGCGCATGCAGCCCAATACAAGCGAAGAGCAGTCGCTGTGCTATTTTTGTTATTTTCCTCAAGCCGCCTCCACCCAATACCCGTCGACTCTCACAGAATATAGCCTATACACTAGGGCATTGAAACTAAAGAGTGAGTATCATGAAGAAAAATATGATCAGTGTTAAACCAATTACTTATTAATACTTAATCGGATGAAGTGACCCAATTACCACAACAAACGTATGCTATCCGTTACAAATAAATTCACCTCGTGTGACATCAATGGACTATTTGAGTATGTGCTGGTTCGAGGGGAATTGATATACTCAACCATACCGAGAAGCGTACTCACTGCGTAACAGGCAAAAATGAAATATAAAGACTTAAGAGAGTTTATCGAGTTGCTGGAAAAGCAAGGTGAACTCGTGCGTGTCAGCCAACCAATTTCTACTAAATTAGAAATGACAGAGATCGCCGATCGCACACTACGTGCTGGCGGCCCCGCTATTCTGTTTGAAAACCCTGAAGGGTTCGATATTCCCGTACTCGCAAATCTGTTTGGCACGCCCAAACGTGTTGCCATGGGCATGGGCCAAACCGATGTCAGTGAATTGCGTGAAGTAGGCAAGTTGCTGGCGTTTTTAAAAGAGCCTGAGCCACCAAAAGGTATCAAAGAAGCAATTGGCCAGATACCTGTTTTCAAGCAGGTACTTAATATGCCTGCCAAAGAGGTTAAAAAGGCCCCTTGTCAGCAAGTTGTGCTCACAGGTGACCAAGTAGACCTTACCAAGCTACCAATACAGCACTGCTGGCCAGGTGACGCTGCACCACTCATTACTTGGGGGTTAACAGTCACTAAAGGCCCGCATAAGAAGCGCCAGAATTTAGGTATTTATCGCCAACAATTGTTAGGCAAAAATAAAATCATCATGCGCTGGTTATCACACCGCGGTGGTGCGCTTGATTTTCTAGAGTGGTGTAAAGAGCACCCAGGTAAACCTTATCCAGTGTCGGTCGCATTGGGCGCCGATCCTGCGACCATATTAGGTGCGGTCACACCTGTACCTGATACACTTAGCGAATATGCTTTCGCGGGTTTATTGCGCGGTAGCAAGACAGAAGTCGTCAAATCCATTTCCAATGACCTGCAGGTCCCAGCCAGTGCTGAAATTGTCCTTGAAGGTTATATCGAGCAAGGTGAAATGGCACCTGAAGGGCCATATGGCGATCATACTGGTTACTATAATGAAGTCGACGACTTCCCAGTTATGACGGTGACCCATATAACTCATCGCGAAAACCCTATTTATCACAGCACGTACACGGGTCGTCCACCCGATGAGCCTGCCATTTTGGGTGTGGCGCTGAACGAAGTCTTTGTGCCAATTTTACAAAAGCAATTCCCTGAAATTGTCGACTTTTACTTACCACCCGAAGGCTGCTCATATCGTATGGCAGTCGTGACGATGAAAAAACAATACCCAGGCCATGCCAAGCGCGTGATGATGGGTGTCTGGTCTTTCTTACGCCAATTCATGTACACAAAATTTGTCATAGTGTGCGATGACGATGTCAATGCGCGCGACTGGAATGATGTCATTTGGGCCATTACCACACGTATGGATCCCGCCAGAGACACCACCATGATAGAGAGCACGCCAATCGATTATTTGGACTTCGCCTCGCCCGTTTCAGGCTTAGGTTCTAAAATGGGTATGGATGCAACCAACAAATGGCCAGGCGAGACAGACCGAGAATGGGGTGTGCCAATTGTGATGGACGACGAGGTTAAACGTAAGGTCGATGACATATGGGATAGTCTTGGGATCATGGACAAGACGTGATCTCGGCAATCAATGCGTACTATCTGACTGTGATTGTTTACAAATTAGGTAAACAATCACCAAAGGCGATATATCAAAATCGCGATTAAATATGTTACAGTGCGCATACTTTCGCCAAAGTGCTTAATAATTAAGGTTCGAAATGCAAACACTAAAAGCGCGTGTAGAGGCTATTTCCCCTCTCACTGAATTTGTTCATAAAGTGCTGTTAAAGCCACAACATGATGCAGAATTTTCTGCAGGTCACTATTTACAACTCGTGCTTGGCGAGAAAGACAAGCGTGCCTTCTCAATTGCCAGCAGCCCATCTAGAAAGCAAGAGCTTGAGCTGCACATTGGCGCTTCTGGCGCAGATTCTTATGCGATGCAAGCACTCGATCACTTAAGAGAAGCACATAGTAACGATGCCGATGTTGATTTAGAAGTTGGCTTAGGTGTGTCACAGGTTCGCCCAGAGCAGTCAAGACCTTTAGTATTACTTGCTGGCGGTACTGGCTTTTCTTACGTTAAATCTATGGCTGACTACCTTGCAGAAATCAACTATGACCAACCAGTACTATTTTACTGGGGTGTAAAAGAAGAAGCTGCATTATATGCAAAAGCAGAAATGGAAGCTTGGGCTAACGGAAAAACAAACTTCCAGTTCATCCCTGTGGTAGAGAATGCGTCTGACGATTGGACAGGTCATACAGGTTATGTACACCAAGCAGTGATGAAAGACATCGTATCACTAGAACCATATAGTGTTTATATGGCTGGTCGATTCGACATGATCGGTATTGTCCGCGATGACTTTATCAATCATGGCGCACAGCGCGACTTTATGTTTGCGGATGCCTTCGCATTTATCAAGTAATGCATTTTAATGCGCGGTTATCCAGCCGCGCATACTCATTGAAAAAACCAATTAAAGCGATATAAATAATCAATTTTAAAAATGATTAAGGGTTGTCCATACTAGTTCTATCACTTAACAGGAGAATTACCATGGCAAATCAATTTATCGCAGACATCATGTCGACCCAGTTTCCCAAGATCACACCTGATACTGAAATTACCGAGGCTATTGAGCAATTGCAAACCTTTGGTCTGTTTGGCGCACCCGTTCAAGATTTTCAAGGTAAATTGGTTGGCTTCATTTCAGAACAACAGCTTCTCGCACCTCTGCTACAAAGCAGTTATTTTTGCGACGGTGCAAACCAAGTTGCTCAACTGATGAGTACAGAAACGTTATCCGTTAAAAAAGAAATGACAGTAGTCGATTTAGCAGCGCAAATGCAGCAAAACAAACCCAAAATTTACCCAGTTGTTGAGGAAGGAAAAGTCATTGCCATTGTCACCCGCAGTCAGGTTATCAATGTACTTAAAGAAAACTACTTAAGCTGCTCAACGCATTGAGCAGCCAATAGGTTAAGCGTATTTTTGCAATAGCGCCTGTTTGTCAGCATCACTTAAAAAGGCAATCTCGACCGCATTTTTCTGCGCTTGGACGATATCATCTGCGCTCAGCCCTGCCAGTGGCGCGGCTTTTTCAAACTCGTTGTCTAGCTCAACACCTTGCACAGCAGGGTCGTCGGTATTAATGGTCGCCAAAATACCATGATCTAAAAACTGCTTTAGTGGATGGGTCTCAATGCTAGCTACTGTGCTTGTCTGCAAATTACTGGTTAAACAAGATTCAATACCAATTTGATTGTCGCGCAAGTAATCCATCAGTTTTGGATCTTCGATGGCTTTCACACCATGGCCGATTCGAGTTGCACCTAATTCTTGGATGGCCTGCCAGATACTGCTTGCCCCCTCGGCTTCTCCGGCATGAATGGTTGCACCTAGGTACGCATCGTGCACCTGTTTAAAGTGCTCAATAAACAACTCACCAGGGAAACCAAGTTCATCACCAGCTAAGTCAATGGCAACTAAATCATTTTTAAAGGCTAACAAGGCGTCTAATTCATACTGGCATTTTTCAACACCAAACGTGCGAGACATGATACCAATTAAATTGACTTTGATATCACGCCCGTTACTTGCCGACTTAATGCCATCAACAACCGCTTCTACCACACCCTGCGGATGTAAGTTATGGGTTTTTGCCATGTAGTAAGGGCTGAAACGCAATTCAGTGTAATCCATATTTTGTGCAATTGCGTCTTCGACATTTTCAACTGCAATACGACGACAAGCATCATAGTCACCCAGCACCTTGACGCCCCAATCCAATTTAGCCAGAAAAGCCATCAGGTTAGGCGCATTGTCGAGCACTTGCACATGCGGCCTCAAGCCTTCAACATCGTGTGCAGGGAGCGCCATGTTAAACTTTTGACCAAGGTCTAAAATTGTTTCAGCACGCACATTACCATCTAAGTGGCGGTGTAAATCAAGTAAAGGTAGTTTGGTATTGATCATAAGGCACTCGGTTTGCAGATAAAATTTTTCAGATCATACGCATCTTAAGTTTAGATACAAGGACAATTATCCGCAAAAACAAACTAACCAGACCTCTGACAAATAAATCACTCCGGCGTAATTAGGCTGCGTTTTGAGCACAAAAAAGCCAGCGGTGTCGCTGGCTTTTTCTAGTTTTGCTGATCACTCAGTAATAAATAGGCTTTTTCATACTGCCCGGTTTTTGCGAAAGCCAGCTCTGCTTGGTGCAGCCACATGGCCTGCCAAGGTGTCGTTGAAAGCGTATCAAAAATTTGTGCCGCCAACCCATGGTCCCCTTCGCCATTGGCCAGACAGGCCAAACAAAATAACAGCTCTGTTTGCTCCGGTTGCTTTTTAAGTTTACTTTGAACCAATTTTCGCAGTTCAACGTCTGCACCACCTAGATGCTGTAATATCTTGGCCAGTTCATCCAGCTGATCCTTTTTGAGCAGCTTAATTAACTCTTTTCGCACTGGCGCCAATTGACCTGTACGCACACAGACCGCAGTAAACGCATTGTGACTAAGCAGCTTTAGTGCCCGAGGTAGCTCACTTTGCAGTGATTGAATGTCTTTATCTGTGTGTTGAGTAATGGCGTCAAAATAGCCGTTAAAAAAGCTGTCCCACTGTTGCTCATTCCAATGCAGCTGTTTATGGCGCTGTACTATCGTCGATAGCAATGTATCCCAATCTTTGGCCTGTAATAACGCACTGACATAAGCATGTAGCTCTGTTGGGGAAGCTTTTTTCATTTGTGCTTGCGGTGTCAAACTTTCCAGCGCTTGCTCTTGTTGCTCTGCTGCAAGCCAAAGTTGGCTAACCTTACTTTGAGCCGGTTCGCTCAGTTGCTGCAAATACTCCCTCGCCACAACTTTTTGACCCGCATGCAGTGCCGCTTTTGCTTGAATAGCACATTGTTGATCACGCCACTTTTCTGGAAACTCTGCTTTTTGCAAAGCGTAACTCAAACTCTCATCTTGGCCATTTATCAATGCCCAAATACTCTGCTCAAATGCCGCTTCCTGACGTGCTGCACGCTTGTTTGCACGGTGCTTAGAAAGCCCACCAAAGACACGCCAAATGGCTTTGCTGCTTTTAAACGCCATGATCAAAATAGCAAGAGATACTAACACTATAAAGATCAACGAAACTAAGGTACTTTCCACGGTATAAACTCCCGCAGATACCAATACATAGCCTTTTTCATCAATCAGTAAATGCGCACCAGCCATCACCATGAAAAACAAAGCAATCACCAATAACCATCGGATCATTGTAACCACTCCTTCAACGCTTGAGGAGTGGTGATCTGTGGTACTTTTGTGACCGAGTGCTCTGTGCCCTGCAATACCTGCAACCGTTCAAGTACCATGGCGCTTCTCGCATCGCCACTTCTGTAGTAACGCGCCAACGTATTTTTAGCGCCAGTCAAAGCCTGATCGAAAATGCTAGCTTGTTGATCCAAAAAGGCAGTTTGTGCTTGTTGTAAATAGCTTCTTAATTGCGCGCGGATCAATTGCTGCTCTTGTGCATCCAATAGCGGGTCGATCACTGGCTTATCATGCTGGCGAATTGTCAAAAAATCAGCCCTAATTTTATTCCAGCTGCGCATAATATTTGATTGCCAATCGCTGATGTCTTTGCTCAGTTGCGCATCCTCTGAAGCGTGTGATTTTGGCTTATCAATGGTCTTCAAAGGCAATTTATCTACCTGTGAAATCAGTCCAGCTAACTCCATATATATGGCTTCAGTACTGGGTTTTGGCAATGCCCGTAACATCGCGATATCTTGATTGATGGCCAACTTCAGAGCATCCGTCGCCACTTCTTCAGAAATGGCATTCTCCAGGCGCTCAAGAACAATTACAGCGCCCAAGTAGTCTCGCTCACTAGCCACTTTAAATTCGGCGTAACGCGCCAATGCACGCAATTCTGAGCTGACAGCACCACCTACTTGTTGGCGGGCTTGAGACAGCGTTTGCTGCAAACTTTGCTCGACTTTTTGTTGCTGCTTATTTAACTGCGCGGCCATTACTTGCTGCTGTGTTTGCCACTGCGCTTGTATGTCACTTAGCGCTTTTTGGGTCGCAGTGAGCTGCGACGCCAATTGAGCATTTTGTGCAGCCAACTGCGTCAATTGTGCATCTTGTTTAATCGCTTGCTGCTGGTTATAAACATATACGCCACCTGCGCTTGCCACTCCTGTCAAGGCGACCAGCAAGGCAAGCACAGCTGTTTTGCTCAACTTCGCTGTATTCTTAGTTGATTTTTTTTCCATCTGTTGCGGCTCATTAGATGGTATTGAAGCCGACGACTCTTGTTTTTCCGTCATTGCGCTGCCCTGTTGGGAAATTAAACCGCAAATCGTCTGTGCTAAGGCCCCATTACTGGCCCCTGCACTCACCACGATCTGCGTATCGGTTATTTTATACTGTATTTTTAGATGTTGCGCTGTCCGTTCACTGACTACTACAAACATGCGCGCTTGCAACCAGTTCTGATGCGCTGCTTGTCGGCTATTGAATATTGCATCGACGGCAGCGTTGCTCGTCACCACTATACCGTCAATTTTCGATGCCTGCCAGTGGTCTAACCAGCTTTCGGAAGTGCTGTGCTCAGCAACACGTTCATAAACATTACAGGTACTTAGAAGTGCACCTCGCGCTTTGAGTGTTTTAGCAATATGCGTTCGACCACCTCGCCCTTTCACTATGACGGTGCGCTGCGCCTCAACATCTTGTAACTCAGCCAGCGCCACCACTCCCTCTGAGTCTTGGCGCGTTGGCGCAATTGCACTGCGCGATAAACACAGCTTGATGGCTTCAGCAGTTTGCTCACCCACAGCAATAAGCTGACAGGTCGTTGCTAAAGAAAAACCATCAGCTTGTAATTGCTGTGCAAAATTCTGCACCGCATCTTGTGAAATAAAGATAATGATGTCGGCATCACAGGCGTCGAGTAACTGCTGTGGTGTTGCCTGGACTGAATTGAGTGTCAGCACTGGCGTGCACAGTGCTGAAATGTTTGATTTTGCCAACTCAGTGGCAAGTGCTTCCCCTTTTCCCTGCGGCCGAGTTATGGCAAATTTCACCTTAAGCGTCTCTGTAAACTTCCGCTAATATACTGTCAGCACCTTGGCTTAACAACGACTCCGCCAGCTGAGTACCCAGCGCTTGTGCGTCTGCAATATCACCGGTCAATTCTGCGCGCAAAATTTTACTACCATCAACCGCTCCGACAAGTCCACGTAAATATAGCTGCTCGCCCTGCAGCTCGGCGTAAGCACCAATTGGCACCTGACACCCGCCTTCTAAACGGCGATTCATGGCTCTTTCAGCTAACACGCGCGCGCGCGTCGGCGCATGCTCAAGCGGTGCCAACAGAGCCTGTACTCGCTCATCATCACTGCGACATTCGATCCCTACAGCACCTTGCCCATTGGCTGGTAAAGAATCTTCAACAGCTACAAAACAGGCTATACGCTCAGCCATTTCTAATCGAATAAGCCCTGCTGCAGCGAGGATGATAGCGTCAAACTCGCCTGCATCCAATTTCGCCAACCGTGTATTAACATTGCCACGTAAATCTTTGATCACCAGATCTGGGCGGGCTTCGCGAATTTGGCACTGGCGACGCAGGCTAGAAGTGCCGACAACGGCTCCTGCAGGCAGCTCATTGATGTGCTTATATTGGTTTGAAACAAAAGCATCACGCGGGTCTTCTCGCTCACAAATAGTGTGCAGCTCTAACCCGGCAGGGAAATCTACGGGCACATCTTTCATCGAGTGCACTGCAATATCTGCCCGCCCTTCGAGCATCGCTTGTTCAAGTTCTTTGACAAATAACCCTTTGCCGCCAATTTTCGCCAAAGGGGTATCAAGGATCTTGTCGCCTTTGGTGGACATTGGTACCAATTCAACTGTTAAGTCTGGGTGAAAGTGCTCTAGCTGCGCCTTTACAAACTCTGCTTGCCAAAGTGCCAAAGCACTTTTACGTGTTGCAATGCGTACGCTATTTTTTGTTTCTGTCATGTCTTGCCTTGTCGACCCCTAGGGAGCCTTTGCTAAAATTCGAAATGATTTTTGTGCCAACAATTGACCACTCTCGGTGATCACTTCAACACGCCACTCTCCAGTTTGGCTCGGCATGATATTTTTGCTCGAGTAAGTACGGTATCTCGGTGTGCTGACTGGCAGAGAAATATCCGCCATCAGTTGGTCTTGATGAAACCATAAATGTTGCACTACCTGGCCTTGCAGACCTTTGATCTCGGTAAAGAAAAATAGCTTTTCTTGAAATTTATTAGGTTCAACAAGATGCTTGAGCACATTGATAGGCTCACGGTTTTCGATACCCGACGTCAGCACCGCGCGGCTTATGTGGCTGGTATCAACTTTGGCATTTAGCGCGATACTTGCCACATGAGCATCTGCTGCAAATTGTGTTTGTGAATTAGACGCTTTTGGCTCAACGATAGGTTCAGGTTTGCTCGGCTCAGGCTCGCTTGCCTGAGGCTCATCAGCAACTGGCTCAATGGTATCTACTTCAGGTTCGGGCGTATCTGTGTCTGCCACCAAAGAGGTTGGTATGACCAAGCTCTCTGTTTGCTCATTTTCCGTCGTATCAGCAGCTGTCAATATCGGCTGCTCGGCCTCATTGACTGATGCAACCACGTTCGATGCTAGTAGCAACTCAGCTTCTGTTTCATCAGCATATACGGATGTGAACACTCCATATGATAACGCAGTCACACCAAAACCCGCGACGCACAATGCCGTAAAGATACGCCGCCAATGATATTGATAACCCACGGTTTCAACTCGCCGAGGTTGTGACGTGGCATCTGTCATTTTGGTTTTGATCACTATACGTTGAGTCATATGTATGTCCTATTCACTATGACAAGCGTGAAATCAACCACGCTCGGATCGCTTTAAGTTCTTCAATGCACACTTGGTGCTCCATCGGGTAATCTTGCCAACTGACATCATACCCCTGCTCTACAAGCGCATTGTACGCTGTTTTTCCCGCTTGCATCGGCACCACAGGATCATGACTTCCGTGGGCCATAAATACGTTGAGTGCTGGCTGGATGGCTTCTGAGCCGAGCTTTTGTGGCGCACACATATACGTTGACAATGCCATCACACCTGCCAGTGTATCAGATAGGCGTGGCGCCAAATGTAAACTGATCACGCCCCCTTGCGAAAAACCAGCAAGAATGATCTTGTCTGCTGGTATTCCAGCTGCGATTTCTTGCTCAATTAATTGGGCGACAGCCGCTGCAGACTCACGAACACCAGCTTCATCTGCGCGGTTTTCAAGTTCCATACTTTTAATGTCATACCAAGCACGCATTTCCATGCCACCGTTGATCGTAACAGGTTGGACGGGAGCATGAGGAAAGACGAATCTAATACCCAAAGATTCTGGTAAATCTAACTCCGGTGCGATTGGCAAAAAGCCATTACCCGAGTCTCCTAACCCATGAAGCCAGATCACAGTCGCCTTGTGCTGCCCTTTTGCTGCATATTCTACAAATTCTAACATCAGTCGTGTTGCCACTCTATTTTTTGACCCGCTTGACGAGTAGCTGCATCAGCCATAAATTGCCAAAACTCAGCGCCCGAACGGTTATCTATCCATTTATCATCACGTAATTCAAAGTGATGGCCGTTAAATTTGGTTGCTACCCATACTTGATGCAATGGCGCTTGTTTGTTAATGATTATCTTAGATTGATCTGCAAAGATGATCTCTAAAATACCGGAAGCTGATTCATAATCTAAATCGGCATCGCAATCATCGATCTGTTCTTCGATAGTTAACATTAACGCTTCGGCTAATTGATGATACTCGTGATCTGTCATGACTAACTCCTTAAATACGGCTAAGCGAAGCCTTCTTTCCCAAAACAGGGAATAAATTTCAACCGCAAAAGCTGCTTTTTTCGCGAATTCTGTTACTCTGCGATTATAAAGGCACTGACATCATTAATCTAATGAAAGCGACATACACTCAATTTAGCTTACTTGCCCTAGCATTGACTAGCACCCTAACGTTAACAGCTTGCGGGCAGCGTGGTCCACTGTATTTGCCTGAAGACGCAGATAAGAACCGCACTTCAACAACACAGAAAAAAGCACCAGACAGCAAAAAAACTGACGAAAAGGATAATTAAATGGACTTTTTCCAGTACAAAGACAATCAATTGTTTGCCGAACAAGTCGCTGTTAAAGATATTGCTGCGCAATACGGAACACCTTGTTATGTCTACTCACGCAAAACCCTAGAACGCCATTATCGTGCGTTTACAGATGCCGCAGCCAAACACAAACATTTGGTGTGCTACGCAGTCAAAGCCAATAGCAATATCGCGGTTCTCAATGTGCTGGCCAAGATGGGCGCAGGGTTTGATATTGTGTCAAAAGGTGAATTAGCGCGCGTATTAAAAGCCGGTGGAGATCCGAAAAAAGTGGTCTTCTCTGGTGTCGCAAAAACCCGAGATGAAATCACTTACGCACTTGAACAAAACATCAAGTGTTTCAATGTCGAATCTAAAGCCGAGCTAGAACGGATTTCAGAAATTGCTGCAAACATGCAAGTGCAAGCGCCCGTGTCTATTCGTGTAAATCCCGATATTGATGCCAAAACTCACCCTTATATTTCAACTGGGTTAAAAGAAAACAAATTTGGTATAGATATCAAACAAGCGTTCGACGTCTACCAACTTGCCTGTGCTCTTCCTGGCATTCAAGTTGTCGGTGTGGATTTCCACATTGGCTCACAGTTAACTGAAGTTGAACCGTTTTTAGCCGCTTTGGACAAGGTTCTTGCACTCATAGACACCTTAAAATCAGCAGGTATAGAGCTCAAGCATTTGGATATCGGCGGTGGATTAGGTGTACCTTACGATGGTGAAAAACCACCACATCCAAGCGCATATGCTGCGCAGGTCATCGCCCGCCTTGAGTCGTACAGTGACCTCGAGCTAATCTTTGAGCCTGGACGCGCCATTGCTGCCAATGCAGGCTTGTTAGTTACGAAAGTAGAATACTTAAAACCGACCGCAGATAAACACTTTGCTATTGTAGATGCGGGGATGAACGATATGTTACGCCCGTCACTGTATCAAGCTTGGCAGGAAATTATCGCTGTGACCCCAAGAAATGATGGCACGCCGGAACACAACTACGATGTCGTTGGGCCTGTGTGTGAAACTGGAGATTTTATCGGTAAAGATCGCACACTGGCCATTTTACCAGGTGACTTACTTGCTCAACGCAGCGCGGGCGCTTATGGTTTTACCATGAGCTCAAACTATAACTCGCGTCCACGTGTGGCTGAAATCATGGTAGATGGTGATCGCGCGCAAGTGATCAGAGCAAGAGAGACTCTTGAGTCTTTGTGGCAAGGCGAAACATTACTTTCAGAATAATAACAGCGATGATGCATCGCACTCAGCGGCTAGAATAGTAAGGTAATATGTTTGTAAATTTTTCAAAAATGCATGGCCTAGGAAATGACTTTGTCGTGATCGATAACGTCACGCAAAACGTTTTCTTGTCACGTGATCAAATAAAAAAGCTCGCAGATCGACACTTTGGCATTGGATTCGACCAATTGCTCCTTGTTGAACCGCCTTATTCCCCTGATTTAGATTTTCACTATCGTATTTTCAATGCCGATGGCACAGAGGTTGAGCAATGCGGTAACGGCGCTCGCTGCTTTGCCCGCTTTATACGCATGAAAGGGTTAACCAATAAACACAAAGTCAGTGTTTCAACCAAAGGTGGAGACATCACCCTCTACACCGAAAAAGACGGCCAAGTCACGGTTAATATGGGTACACCGCAATTTGTCCCACAAGATATCCCCTTTAAAGCGCAGCAAAGTGAACTAACCTATGTACTCAGAGCACAAGAACACACGATTTTTTGTGGCGTTGTCTCTATGGGTAACCCACACTGTGTAATTGAAGTCGACGATATTGATGCGGCCGACGTGGATACCTTGGGACCCATGATTGAACACCATGAGCGCTTTCCAAAACGCACCAATGTAGGCTTTATGCAGATCATCAACCGGGAGCATATCAAACTTCGTGTCTGGGAGCGCGGCGCTAACGAAACACTGGCATGTGGCAGTGGTGCATGTGGTGCGGTTGTGGTTGGTATAAAACAAGGCAAACTAGCAGATACAGTACGCGTCGATTTGCCAGGAGGGACATTACAAGTGCGCTGGAACGGCGGAAGTAAACCAGTCAAAATGACAGGGCCCGCTGAACATGTATTTGATGGACAGGTAGCAATATGAGCCATAACCAAGATCCTATGTCAGCCCATGATGTCATGGCATTTTTGCAGCAGAACCCCAACTTTTTGTTAGAGCACCCCTATCTGTTGCTCGATATGAATCTGCATGTGCAACACCAAGGCGCGCCCAATCTTGCCTTAATGCAACAGCGCTTGCTGCGCGATGAAAATACCAAGCTCAAAAAGCAAATCGATTCTATGGTCGATTCAGCGCGTGAAAATGAATTGATTTTTAAACTATTCAGTGATTGTCAGCGCGCCCTGTGGTATTGCAATAACTTTCAAGAATTAGCTGATATTTTGGCTGATACTTTGTCGCAATCTCCTAAGATTTCGGTCTGTCAGCTCATCCCTTACGACGTCACACTGGAAGAGCTGGTGACACGGCGATTCAATAAGCTCGCTCGCTACTTAGGGCGATTAGACCTACAAGAGCAGAAACTTTTATTCAGTGGCTTTGCATGCCAGTCTGTGGCGCTTTATTTATTAGGCCCTAGTGACAAACCAACTGCAATTTTGGCTTTTGCCAGTGACTGTGCTGACCACTTTTCACCAGACAATGGAAACTTGTTCGTCAACGAGTTAGTGTCGTCATTGCAAATGAGGCTCAAGGAGCTGGCATGAGCGAGCAATCGCTCAGCGCAACTTGGCAAAAACCCATTGAGGAGTTTATGGCCTACCTGCGCTACGAAAAGCAGTACTCTCCTCATACACTGACACAATACCAAACCCAATTGAGGCTGGCCGCGCAATTTTTTGCGCCACACTGTCAGAGTTGGTTGAGTGTCAGTAGCGACTTGATCCGTCGCTTTTCAATGCATTTACGCACCAAACAATACAATCCACGCAGCATCAATTTAAAGCTGAGCTGTATCCGCAGTTTGTATAAATTTTTAAAAACCAAGCAAGCAGATGGATGTGATTTACGCGATCCAGCCGCAGGTCAGAAAGGGCCAAAGTTTCAAAAGCCCCTGCCTAAAAATCTGGATGTCGACCAGATGATGCAGCTTTTAGATATTGATGACGAAGATGCACTCGCTGTTCGCGATAAAGCCATGATGGAATTAATGTACTCAAGCGGCTTGCGGATCAGCGAATTGGTCAATACCAATATTCACGATATCCGAGAAGGTGAAATTCGCGTATTGGGTAAAGGTAGCAAAGAAAGGGTAGTGCCTGTGGGTAGTAAAGCCCTCGATGCCATTGCTGCTTGGTTACAGGTACGGCCATTATTTGCACTTGATGGTGAGATTGCGATGTTCGTCAGCAAACGTAAGACTCGTATTTCGACTCGCCATGTGCGCGCTAGAATGAAGGAGTGGGGCATAAAGCAAGGGATCAGTGCAAATGTGCATCCCCATAAACTTCGCCACTCGTTTGCCAGCCACCTATTGGAGTCAAGTGGTGATTTACGCGGCATCCAAGAGATGCTCGGTCACAGCAGCCTATCTGCTACCCAAGTATATACGCATGTAGATTTTCAACATCTAGCGAAGGTCTATGACCAATCTCACCCACGTGCTAAGCAAAAGAAACCCTAACCTACCCATACTGCTGACTTCACCACAACAGGACTTTTCGCATACAATGAACTCATTGTTGCCCAAACTGAAGATCACAATGCGATTTAATCGAGCAATTTCTCCCATCAAAGTTTTGAGTTTTGACTTAGACGACACCCTTTATAACAACCACCCCATTATTTTAGGTGCCATTGGCGCTATGCAAACTTATTTACAATCTATCCCGCAATGGGCTGCCAAAGAAGGCGACTATTGGCTGGCGTGTCGACAATACATAGGCAACACACAGCCGCACTTGCAAAGTGATGTCACACAATGGAGAAAGGTTGCACTAGAGCATGGTCTGTCGCAGCTTAACCTAACAAAAGAAGAAATTGAGCGACATACCCAGTTAGCATATCAAGCGTTTGCTGATGCTCGTAGCCAAATTACCGTTGCCAAATCAGTTTTAACCCTATTGGATAAACTTGCCCAACAGTACACCTTGATAGCCATTACTAACGGCAATGTCGAAGTCGATAAGTTCAATTTAGCAGGGGTATTTGAGCGCGTGTATTTAGCAGGGCCAGATGGCCAAGCAAAACCCGCTGAAGATTTATTTACACGCGCATGTCAGGATTTAAATGTGCTGCCGCAGCAAATTTTGCACATAGGCGATAGTTTAGATACCGACGTACAAGGTGCCAACCTCGCAGGGTGCCATAGCATCTGGTTAAACAATCAAGGGATTAAATATAAATATCAAGGCCTTGCAGATATTGAAATCAGTGATATACACCAGCTTAGCGCGCTGTGTTGAATATCTAGATGAGTCGTTTTTTGGGTGCAATCTGCGCCCAATACAAGCGCTGTCAATGCGCAATTAGTCTGCTAAAGTTGCATTCAATGTACAGATAACGTACTAATATTGGCTTTCAAATATAAAAACATAGAATCGGAAGTCATTATGTCATCTCACGAAGCAGCTTCTGCTGAGTCATCAGACAACAAGTTAGACACGGGCTTTTTTGGTCATCCTCAAGGCCTATCGACCCTCTTTTTTACCGAAATGTGGGAGCGTATGAGCTACTACGGCATGCGCGCATTGCTGGTATTATTTATGACGGCCAGCCTCCAACAAGAGGGTTTAGCCTTTACTGTGGCAACGGCAACAGCCATTTATGGCTTGTACACCGGTGCGGTTTATTTTCTTGGTTTGCCAGGTGGTTGGATAGCTGACCGATTACTTGGTGGACAACGCACCGTTTGGTATGGCGGCATCATAATCATGTTAGGCCATATTGTGCTTGCGATCCCCGCCCAAAGTACTTTTTTTATCGGTTTAATTTTAGTCGCAATAGGCACAGGCCTACTCAAGCCCAACATCAGTGCGATGGTTGGTCAACTGTACAGTAGTGAAGATGTGCGTCGCGACAGTGGCTATGCCATTTACTATATGGGGATCAACATTGGTTCGGTGATCGGCTACATGGTATGCGGCTATTTTATGGAAAATGTTGGTTGGCACTGGGCATTTGGTGCGGCCGCTGTAGGTATGGCCATCGGCCTAGTGCAATACCGTTTTACATTGGGAAACATCGAAGGTGTTGGAGACAAGCCCAGTAACCCATTGACACCAGCAGGCAGCAAAAAAGCTTGGTTTGCTATTGGTGCAATACTCGCCGCGACAGGTGCGATTGTCGGATTAACTTACGCAGGCAGCATAGTAATCAACCCTGTGGTGTTAGCTCAATATGTTGCTGTAGCGTTTACGGTAATTTTTCTCGGTTACTATGCCTATATCTATTTTGCTGGCAACTTAAATGCAGATGAAAAGAAAAAACTATGGGCGCTGTTTTTAGTCTGTGTCGCCTCAGCTTGTTTTTGGTCTGGTTTTGAACAAGCAGGCTCGTCGCTAAACTTATTCGCACAGGACTACACTGACCGTGTCATTGCGGGTTTCACCGTACCAACAGCTTGGTTCCAATCATCTAATTCATTTTTCATTATTATTTTATCCCCTTTCTTTGCAGCCCTTTGGATAAACTTGGCTAAACGCATGATCACACCATCGTACAGCTTAAAATGTGCTATTGGTCTGGTGATTATGGCAAGTGGCTTTATTGTCATGTTCTTTGCCTCACAATATGCTGCACAAGGCTTAAAGGTAGCGCCCATGTGGTTGATCACTACGTACTTTTTGCACACCGTTGGTGAGTTATGTCTTAGCCCGGTCGCACTCAGTGCCGTCAGCAAACTGTCACCTAAACGTTTTGCCGGTCAAATGATGGGGATATTTGTACTTACTTATTCTATCGGTAATATTATTTCAGGCCTACTTGCAGGCAATTTCGATCCTGAGCAAGTCGATCAAATTCCAAATCTATATTTGCAGATCAGCTTATTTGGTATCGGCGTGGGTATTCTTATCCTGTTATTTAGCTTCAGAGCCAAAATATGGGAAGGGCAAACCCAGCAGCAACCTGCATAACCGATTAAGAGAGGTGCAGCCCAGACGCGTGTTGCATCTCAGCTCTGCTCGCTGCGCATCTCTGATGACGCAGCTATGTTATTTCTCCATATTTCCCTTTTTTTACACCAAGTTCTAAGGTTAAGATAAATAGGTGTTTTAGGAGATCAATCAACCATGAAAAAAATCGTCGTTACAGGTGCCACCGGGTTACTCGGACGTGCATTGGTGAAGGTATTATCACAGTCAAATACTGTCATTGGTACCGGGTTTCGCAGAGCCGCACCGCCAATTGAGCAACTTGATTTGCACGACCAAACAGCCATTACTGCCTTTTTAGATACACACCAACCTGAAGTTTTGGTACACGCAGCAGCTGAACGCAAACCTGACATATGTGAAAATGACCACCAAGCAACTATAGCTTTAAATGTGCAGGCGGCAGAGTTTTTAGCGAACCAATGCAAAAAAAGGCACATTCAATTTGTGTTGATCAGCACAGATTACGTTTTTGACGGTCAAGCAGCCCCATACACCGAAAACGACACGACTTCGCCAGTTAATTTTTACGGCCAAAGTAAAGCGCAAGCAGAGCTTGCTGTATTAGCTGTTTGTCCTGAGCATACAGTCGTGAGAGTCCCCGTACTCTATGGTGACGTTGAATATTTGGCTGAATCCGCTGTAACAATCATCGCTGAACAAGTCATAAAAGACTGTAACAGTGCACATGATGATTGGGCAATACGCTACCCAACACATGTTGAAGATATCGCACTTACGCTCAACGATTTATTGGCACAACCTCGCGATAAACAATGTGGTACTTTCCATATCTCAAACAACCAGCTGATGACCAAATACGCCATGGCAGTAGAGATTGCCAAGGTATTAGCGCTTGACACACAAGGCTTAGTCGCACTACCTGAGCCATCGCAAACTGCGACAAGGCCTTACAACTGTGCATTGCAAGACACTAGGTTGCACACAATGGGCATCAAACATCATCGCGATTTTGCCACGGCAATAGCCAAAGTGCTGAATCAGCACGGCCATTAAAGCAACATCAGGGGCGTTCAATTATGCGATATTTTATTCGATTTTTACTTGTCTGCTCCCTGTCTCTCAATGTCTACCTAGAGTGGCAACGACCACACTCATTGCTAAAAAGCATGCTCTTCCCCGCTGAACCGCAACAACCCGGTGTCAGTATAGACTCAATGCCCGCTGCGCCGCACACAAACGTCCAACTTGTCAAAACACACACCCCTTTAGAGCTGGCAGATCAAGCCTTTGAAGCGGGCGATTTACTCACCGCTGCGCGCCTTTGGCACGATAGTACCAACCCTACTCAGCAGCTAAACACAGTACATGCATGGCTAAAGAAGCTGCGTAGGGACTTGAAGCTCAAAAGTGAACAGCAACTTGCCAGTATCTTATTGTTTGTACAACGTATTCTAGCAGTTACCCCCAAAGACTTTGCAGCGCTTAAATTGGAAGCGGATGTTTATCTTGCGCAAGGAGAGCAAAATGAAGCGATTTATCGCTATATCAAACTGCTGCACCTCTACCCTGAATATCAACATTTGCAGGATATCGTTACAGCCTTGATAACTCAGCGTTTAAACCATCTTAAAGAACACAGCGATTGGCATGAAATAATCGCACAAGGGCAAATTTGGCTCAGTGAGCAGCCTAATAACCTCCCTATCATTGCCGCCATTATCGAGGCGCACTTAGCACTGAATAACCCATTAGAGGCAGAATTATTGCTCACACAGCTAAGTGCTCAACAGCAACGCCATAAGGCGATCGCACCACTCAAAGATGCCCTTGAAAACGTCACACAACAAGTAGAGCGAATTCCCTTGGAGCGACGTGGTGAACACTATGTTTTAAAAGCACAAATAGCAGGGCAAGAAATCTCTTTAATGATTGATACTGGGGCAAGTATTACGGCACTGACAGCCGCCCAGTTCGAACTGCTCGCATATGACGTAAACTATTTAAATTCTCGCCGAGTGAGCACGGCTAACGGCATTACCGAAGTTCCCTTTTATATGAGCACTGGAATACAAATTGGCAGCAAACAAAAAACCCCTTTTGAATTTGGGGTAATGGAGCAGTCCCATTACGGACCAGGGTTGCTTGGCATGAATTTTTTGCGTCATTTCGAATTTGAAATAGATCAGCAGCAAGCCGAGCTGATTTTAAAACCGAGGTAATCCACTAAGAGCTATGACGCGCTAGACGCTGACAGCCTTTTATTCATGAATGTCAGCTCAAGAGGCGCAGCTAAACAGTCTATGGATGCCGCTTTGTCAACATCCACTCCATTGCTAGACACATAAACGATATCAAAACACTCTGACATGCGCTCTATAAATGCTTCAACTTGCTTTACACACTGCGGTATTGGCGATAATTCAATTGTCACCACACTGAGCATGCTTTCCAGCGTTATGATATCGTCAACTAAATGATACTCGTCGCAGGACATACTAATATTCAACATAGTGGCGTTGTCATCTATCGTGCCATAGACAGCAATTAAGGTTTCTAAGCTGATATCCACTTCGTTAGTTTGTGTGCTAACACGACGGCGTAACAGCCGATTACTACTGGTGTAAAATGTATAAAGTAAGATTTGGTTAAGTAATGAGTTTGCATGACGCTTGCTCTGTTTGAGCTTGCCTGACAGCGCACTGCGCAATGACTTAACACCACTGCCAAATGCCTCACTGATCACTGACGATAAACAAAGCTTATGATCGACACCAATGATCTGGCATTCAGGATTGAGTGCCTGAAATGCTTTATCAAAGCGCCAATTGTCATTAGCACCTAGCGATAGCAATGTCTTTGTTCTCGAAATCGCACGAGCAGGGACCTGATGACCACGTTCATGCGGTCCACCTACTCGTACGAGATCACCACATTGACTCAATTGTCTCTGTAATTTATTGATCTCCACAACCAGTAACACCAATTTAACCCAAGTTACATTAAGTGTAACTCCAATATATATGATTGTTTTAATAAAGTGTGAATTTTTTTAAGAAAAGTAATTTTTTACACAATTAATTCTCATGTAAGCCTTATAAAAGCCTTGTATTACTTACAGTTTAACCACTATGGCTCAATTTGAAGAATTGACAATAACCGTACAATAGAGACATCAAGCTCATAAAAATCAAACACAATGTCAACATTTAGCTAGTATAACTTGTTGTCCCCAAAGGGAACTTCAAGTAGGTTACTGCTTTGGCGTACTGGCTGCCCTATCATTTCGTCATAGGCGCTTTGATGACGTAACATCATTTTTTGATATGGCAGATGTTGGACGAGCTTTTGCAGTGCCAGTGGGTTATGCGCTTTCACCCCTTTGCCTTGTGCATCGACAACGATATATTCCGAATCGCCCAAGCACACGCTAAGTTGGTAAAGTGCTTGATCGAGTGAATTAACAATAAACTTATCGATAATTGGTTTGTCTGCCAGTGCCGCCAGAGTGATTTTCATAACATACCTCCAAATACGTGTTATACGCTTTATATTCAATTGAAGTTTATGGCGGATACATACTGATTGAGATTTGATATAGTTTGCCTTTCTTTAATCCTGATTACGGCTCCTCATAAATGTCTGAAAACTCCGTTATTGCACCTATGCGCCTAGCCAAGTACCTCAGCCATTGCGGAGTTTGTTCAAGACGACAAGCATCCAGATTAATTGAATTAGGCCAAGTACAAGTAAATGGCCGAGCGGCAAACCACATTGATCATGTCACAGAACAAGATGATATCTGGGTCACTGGGCAAAAAGTCGCGGGCCTGGCCCCCAAGTTACTATATCTTTATCACAAACCAGTTGGCATCGATTGTAAGTTGAGTGAGCAAGACCCAAGTAGCCTGTTTCATCACCTGCCAAAGGGCTCACGTGTTTACCCAATCGGCAGGCTAGACAAAGATAGCCGAGGCCTATTATTGCTCACCAATGACGGCGAGTTATGTCACGCGCTGATCCACCCAGATAAACATCAGGAAAAAGAATACATTGTCAAAGTTGATAAACCCATTGATGCAACCTTTTGTGAAACACTGTCAAACGGAGTCCCGGTCGACGGGCAAACTACCCTGCCATGCACAGTGGTTCAAATCGATGAAAAAACATTTAAGATTGTGCTAAAACAGGGTCTCAACCGCCAAATAAGGAAAATGGCAAAACACTGTGGCCGGCAAGTGGTAGACTTGTACCGTGTGCGTATTGCCAATCTCATCCTCGATCCAAAGACGGTACCAGAAGGACAATATTGTCAGATAGATATCGCGAAATTGGTATTGTCCGTATAGCGCTCATCGGATTACAGACTCATCGCAATCATACCTATGGGACAGGCAATGCCCACCAGCCAGCTCAATGAGCGCAACTTATCTAAATCACACCAATAAAATACACAATACAAACACCTTGCCACAATATGAGTGACTGCCAGGCCTTGAATTAATGTGCCAGTCGTCCCAGTTGCGAGCACGATCGCAATCGCAAGACCAAATACAATAAGAGATTCAAAACAGTTGTAGTGCGCAGCAACAGCGCGGGCGCCAAGACCAGACAATTGGCTTTGTTGTGTTCTTGGCTGTTTATTGTCGTAGCCCCCCTCTTTACTTGCGGCAATGATAATGGGGACTTTTGCTAAATAGGGTAGTAGCACACCGATCAGTGCACACACAATAATGACACTCATAAACACTCCTTGATAATCACTTGGCCACTATTTAAGCGCAATTTATCAAGAAATGAAATCATTCCAACCAACAGAGAGTATTAGGAGAGCTGCAAAAAGAAATAAAGCCACCCAATCACATCTCAGTGGCTTTATGAGTAACATCGACGTCAGTATATGCATACAGGTTGTAAAGCGCACTGCGACAGATTGTCGCAGTGCTGTCTAGTCACAATTCGAAATAGCCAACATCACAAAAATTCATTATGAAACAAGACATAACAATTGTATTTTAACAACGCAGTTTTAAACAAAGGAGCAGATCATGGGGTGGTTTTTATTTACTTGTCTCGCCGCATTTAGCCAAGCTTGGCGTAATGCGCTACAAAGTCACCTCAGCAAACATGCCAGCGTCAACGCCGTGACTCTGGCTAGATTTATTTTTGCCACACCCTTGGCTGGACTGTATTTATATTTACTTTACTACTTTAACCCGGCGCCAACGCCACAGTTCTCAAATACCTTATTAATCTACATCTTAGGTGCCAGCATCATGCAGATCATCGCGACGGCACTCATGGTGGTACTATTTAAACAAAAGAACTTTGCAACAGGTGCGGGCTTAGCAAAAAGTGAAGCCTTAGTGGCAGCGATACTCGGCATGCTATTTTTTGGCTCTGCTTTGACATTTGTAGGCTGGATTGGCGTGCTAATCGGTGGAATTGCAGTGCTGCTACTGAGTGGATTTAGCTTTAAACAACTCAATTTTAAAACCGCAGCAATTGGTATTTTATGCGGCACCTGCTTTGCGTTGACGTCGCTGTGGGTGCGAGAAGCCGCACTGACCTTGGCTTTACCTTTTCCACACAGTGCTGGCTGGGTTTTACTCTCAGTGCTCAGTTGTCAAACACTGTTATTAAGCGGATATAGCTGGCTTACAGAACCTCAGATTTGGAAAACACTCAGAGCGCACCTCCCGTTGGTATTATTGATCAGCACCACCAGCTGTATTGGCTCTATCGGCTGGTTCAGTGCCATGAGTTTACAGCACGTCGCCTATGTTAAAACCTTAGGTCAAATCGAAGTGTTTTTTACTTTGTTAATCGCAACTTATTGGCTCAAATCACCGCCTAAAAAGCGTGATACGCTGGGACTCAGTTTAATTGCACTCGCAGCTGTTTTAGTAATGGCAGATGATATTATTGCACTGTGATACCATCAATTACGCTGCATATTGCTCACCGCATCACTTATTCACCAGCAAGTTTTCAGCTTGTAATACTTCTCCTATACTGTAGTAACGGTGAAACACAAATGGAGTTGGGGTGGCAACACGTCAACATTACTTTAGTCAGCCAGATACTGTCGAACTGGTAAAAAACCGCTTGTTCAAACAGCTGGCTTATTACTGTTTGGCGCTTCATAGTCTGTTGCTGGTTTTTTTTTGGTACTGTGATATTTGGATATTAACCGCAGTTAATGTGGGCAGTGTGATTGCGTGGGCTGTAGGGATCAAGCTCTTGTACATGCACCAAACTCCCCTAGCCCTGCGACTGTTTTGCATCGAAGTCACTGTGCACTCCGTTTTCGTGTGCGCCACACTGGGCATGGATTATGGGTTTCAATATTATCTTTGGACCATTGCCAGCCTGATCTTGCTTGATTACCAACTCAAATTAAAATTTGCGTCAGCATTGGCTCTGCTATTGATAATTACGTTTGCCATGCTCTTTGAACTGTTCAACAAAGTACAAAACACCTTCTTATTCAGTGAGTTTGCACCTTATATTCACTTTATCAATGTGCTTATTTGTGCACTTCCCAGTATTTATACCATTGGCCACATTAGAGAGGTTTCGTTTTCAAACCGCTATCAACTTGCTCAGATGGCCGCCATCGACCCGCTGACTAATCTGTTTAACCGCCGCTACGCAAAAGAACTGATCAACAATGCACAAGAGAACAGTATTGAAACATCACAGCAATTATCCGTCATCATGGCCGATATTGATCATTTTAAAACCATCAATGATAAATATGGTCATGAAATAGGCGATGAGGTTCTTATTGAAGTTGCATCAAAAATACAGCAACACACATTACACTCAGACATTGCGGTGCGGTGGGGGGGAGAAGAGTTTTTACTGGTGTTCGTCAACTGTGATTTAGCCACAACGCAAGCGCGTATCGAAAGCTTGCGTCGTGACATTGCAACCCACTCATTTAATGATCAACGTCTGCCAGTCACCATGAGCTTTGGCGTTGCTCAGTGGCACCCCGCTTTGCCGTTTCGAGTTGCTGTAAAGCTCGCTGATGATGCTTTATATATGAGTAAGGCTCGAGGGCGAAACCGCACCACCAGCGCCCATTCAGATGCGGTCCAGCACTCCCTACAATAACTTTTTACTGAGCCGAGAACTCAATAGTGTGCTGTATGCTTCCAGGTAATAAAGGTGTCAATTGACCTTCAGCATATGCGCTAAAGCCTTTGCGATAATACGGTGACAGCGGATGACCACTTTGCCCCCCAGCGACCGTCATCACTGCATTTTCCAAATGTCCCGGCTGAGCGATAAAGCGCTGAGATGCACCAAAACTTTTTCCTTGAACTGCCGGCATATAGCTATCGCCAAACCCGGGGACAGCGGGCATATCTAAAAAGCGGCTTAAAAATGGCATTTGCTGACTAAATGGGTGCTGTACGGTCAAAGTATTCACCTCGCCCCATGTCCAATTAGCCATACCGGCGCCAAATTTTGTTTGCAACCTAGCATGAGTACGTAAATATGCCGCCTCTAACAAGTGCTGCCAATCTTGATGTCCCGCCAACCAAGTTTTGGGCTGAGTTTGGATCAATTGCCACAAAGCTGGCTCAAAGTAACGCGCTAAATGTGCCAGTGTTTCATCTTGACCTTGCAGATACTGTTCAACGGGGCTAAAAACAATATCAATCACACTCTTTCTAAAAAACTTCACTAGCGTATAACCAACTGAATCCGTGCACGCGCAAGCTTGCCAATTAGCCAAATAGGCAAGTGCCTGTTTGTAATTTTGCTCTTTGCCTGATGCACTTGTGAGTGTATCAACCAGCAAGTCATGCCATGGCATTAAAAAGCGCGCTTCATTATCTAGTTGTAGTGTATTGAAGTCTGTTTCGGTAAATCGTTCAGCCGCTAATAATCGGTCGCGAATTTGGACTGCACGCGCCCCCAGCGCGTAACCTCCATCGCCAAAGCGACGATGATCTATGGCCGACATCACTCGTGAATTGGCTGTCCACAACTTGCCATTGTCAGGGTTGATCACGTGTGGACGAACCGCCTCATTCGTTTTCCAAAGCAATGACTCTGCACGCACGGACGAAACTGCCAAATCACTTGGAAAGACCCTAGATGGCAAAGCGCCTATCGGCTGCCAAGCCGCATTACCCTGTTTATCAACTACCATGAGGTTTTGGACTGGGATCCCGACATCACTTGCTACTTTGAGTGCTTGTTCTACTGATACCACTTGCTCCAACTGTAATAAGTTCAGGTTTACGGCGTAAGGTTGATGCGCAACCCATTGCAGCGCGTAGCGTTTACCATTGAACTGCTTAACTGGCCCAAATTGACTCATAGAGAGAGCGTAAGTCCGCACCTCACCGTTTGGCAGTTTGATCTCTTCAAGTACCGTTTGCTCCTCATCTTGCTCCGATAGCACAATCCAATCTGCTGTATCCAAATACCCATTGGTAAACCCCCATGCAATATGTTCATTGCTACCAACCACAATGGCAGGCACACCTGGTAAACTGACACCCGTAACCGTCACAGGCTGAGCTGAATCAGTGTGGTAGTTTATTTGAGCACGATACCAAATGGACGGCACATTAAGGCCAAGATGCATATCGTCTGATACCATCGCAGCCCCTGTTTCTGTCAAGCTCCCAGTCACAGCCCAATTATTGCTGCCATAGAGAGGGGTTTCTTCAATTTTTGTCACATTTCTCGCAACCTCAACTGGCTGTGTCAATGCAGGGATCGGCACTGTCGCTGTGGACAATTGGCTGTCATCAAGTGCCGCTTGGAATTTACTTGGCTGAAGGATAAAGTCGACCATAGGTTGGCCAAACTGCTCAGCAATATGGATCAGTGTTTTATCTCTTCTGAACGTAGCTGTCTGCAAGTCCAGATACATACTGAAAATAACTAACAAGGAATCCGCAGGACGCCAATCTTGGGCTTGAGCGCCAAGCAATAAATATTCGAAGTTTGACATGCCCGATTGCAATCGACCATCATTGACGCCTTGAGCGTATACATGCAATAAGGTTTGCTCTGCAGCGCTCAAGGTTGCAAAAATCTCTTCACTGCGTTTTCTGAACTGATGAAACCGAAGGGATTTATCAAGTGAGACAGCCCCTTCACCAAAAAGCTCACTCAATTCACCAGCGGCATTTCGGCGCAGCAAGTCCATCTGGAAGAAACGATCCTGGCCATGCGCATAACCCATCGTATATGCAGCATCTTGACGATTTTGTGCATGTATCACCGCCTGCCCTAAAGCATCCCGGCTCAGCTTACTGTTTGCTTGTAAATTGCTGCTTTGAGTGTGGCCATCCAAAGCAGGTAAACTCAGTGAGAGTACCCCATATATTGCTGCCGTAAGCGTCAATATGCCTATAACCAAGACCGAAGCACCTACCCTAAACCATTTCAACATATACTTTCCTTTCTACAAATAAGCGGGTGATACGCACCGTTGCAACCTACCCTATTCGCCAACACAGTTATAGCAATTCATTTCACCACGTTCAAAGACACTTTTGATGCTTTAAATTTACGACGCTTTTTTTGCAATTTATTTAAGCTTGGTTTAAACAAGGTTTGATTTGGCGACTTTTAGGCAAGACAACTATAGTTAAATAATTCATGGAACCGACAGAAAAAACATGCAAACTGAGAATGTTGTGCCGCCAAGGAAAGCAATATTATCCAAGCTTGGAGTGTTAATGCTGCTGACGGTGATCATCGCCACAGGTTGGTATGTTGATCGTGTTAACCATAAGCACCTCATAGAAGTACAAAAAAACCGCACTTATGAACAAGTCAATGTCTACCGCACCCGTATAGAGGGGCAGCTTGCAGCTAATATTCAATTAGTGCGAGGGCTTGCTATTGCACTTGCCAATGAAGATCAGCTCAGCCAACAAAAATTTGCAAATATAGCGTCCCCTTTATTTGAGTCGGATGACATACTGCGCAATTTAGGCGCTGCGCCGGATATGATCCTACAGTTTGTCTACCCTCTGGAGGGCAATGAAAAAGCGATCGGGTTAAACTACCGCACCCACCCCACCCAACGAGTTGAAGCGCTAAAGGCTCAGGAAACCAGAGAAATCGTATTAGCAGGTCCCCTCCAGCTCGTCCAAGGCGGAGAAGCATTAATAGCACGGGTGCCCGTTTTTAAATCCGAGGATCAGTTTTGGGGGCTACTCTCAGTGGTCATTGATATGCAAAAGTTGTATCAAAGTGCCCGACTAAACGAACTGGAAGACAACTACCAAATAGCCATTCGCGGGCAACACGCGCGTGGAGAGCAGGGAGCCTATTTTTATGGCTCAAGTGATATTCAACATCTCAATCCTTTATCCTTTGAGATAAATGTGCCTTCGGGCTCTTGGCTGCTCTACGCTGCGCCTAGATTTGGTTGGTCAGGTGAGGACTCTGCACTGTGGCCGTTTAGGCTGGCACTACTCACTATCGTGATAATATTTGTTGTCGCTTTTATCTTTTTTACGCGCTTGCTAAAACAGCTTGAAGATCAAGCCAACTCCTTAACCAGTATGGGGTCTTTAGCTGAAGTAGGAGCGTGGTCAGTTGAATTGAGCAACCACCACATCAACTGGTCCACTGTGACCAAGCAAATTTTTAATGTACCAACACATTACCACCCCTCGTGGATGGGCAGTACAGAGTTTTTTAAGGAGGGTGCACAGCGCAAGAAATTTCAAGATGCCATGAGCACAGCGATAAAAAGGGGTCAGGGTTTCCAAGGTGAATTTTTAGTAGTCCCTAAAGATAAACCTCCTTGCTGGGTACTTATCAAAGCACAAACTAAAACGTCGGGCCGCAAAACGCTCGAAGTATATGGTTCAATTCAAAATATTCATCAGCGTAAAACCATGGAAGTTGAGCATGAAAAAGTCGCCAAAAACAACGAGCTTTTAGCCCAACTTAGCACCCATGAAGTGATACTCAACAACCATTTAGACAGAGCGCAAGAACTGTGTATCGACACAACCTGCCAAGGTGTCAACGCATCCCGAGCAAGTATCTGGCTATTTAGTGAGGAGCAAACTCATCTCTACCCGGTGTGTTTTAGTAATACGAAAAAAGACAGCTTACAGCACTACCCACCATGGCGAAAAACCTCTCAGGCGGCACTGTTTAGTGCTCTGGCCGATAAAAACATTATCGAAGCCTGGGCGGCAAAAAGCCACCCCGTAACCCGAGTGATCAATGAGCAATACCTCTCACCATTTGAAATAGATGCAATTGTGTTTGTGCCGATATTTTTTAAAGACACGCTATATGGCACTTTAACTGCGGAATTTAATACTGCACACCCACAATGGACCCAAAGTGACAAACGCTTTTTAAAAGCCATCGCCGCCATGCTGGCAAGCCTCTTTAGTAGCCAACAACAACAAAAAGCACAGCACAAAGCCATCATGGAAAAAGAGCTGGCGGAACAATCGGCCAAAGTCAAAGCATCCTTTTTAGCCAGCATGAGCCATGAAATTCGTACCCCAATGAACGGTATACTCGGTATGCTCAATATCTTGAGCGGTTCAACCTTAAATGACGGGCAAAGACGCCATTTATCCTTGGCCCAGAGCTCCGCGGAATCTTTGCTGACGATCATCAACGACATTCTCGATTTTTCAAAAATCGAAGCCGGAAAAATGTCAATTGACACAGTGCAATGTGACTTAATTCAGATTATCAGTGACTGCTTTTCAGCCTTTGCCCCTAAAGCCATCGAGCAGCATACCGAGCTGTTTCTCGACAGCCGTAATATGCAATATCAATTTGCTAAAACTGATCCACACAGGTTGAAGCAAGTACTGAACAACTTGATCAGTAATGCCATCAAATTCACTGAAAATGGTAAGATCACCCTAACTTGTTATACAGAACAAAGTAACCAAAACACGCGATTATGGTGCAGTATTGAAGACACAGGCATTGGTATCAGCAAAGCGCAACTAGACAAAATCTTTGACTCATTTACACAGGCAGATCCCTCAACCACTCGCAAATTTGGCGGCACAGGGCTAGGTCTAACCATCGCCAAACAGCTGTGCGAACTCCTTGGCGGGGCACTGCATGCCTATAGTAAACTCAGTATTGGCAGCACCTTTACTTTTTATATTGAACTGCAAGATGCGCAGCCCATAAAAGCGCTAGATAGCACCAGTGACTACCTACTTATAATAGATCAGCACGCTCAAACTGAACTGAGTGCACGGCATATGCTCAATGCATGGCGAGTTCCCACAGAGCATTTTTTAACCATCCCAGATGCGCTGGAATTTTGTGAATCACAGTGTAACTCTCACCCCGCGCTTATCGTCACTGCCACGGTATTAAGTCACAGTACAGAACTGGTTTCACAGGCCTTGTTTACGTTTATAAAAAAACATCAACTTAACTACGCTATTTTATGCCACACGCCTGAAGAATTAGCAGCACTGCCGCATGCCCACGACTGTAATACCATACTTGCTCCACTTACACCCGCCAATGCGCTGACACTGGTGCAAAAAAAGCATACTGCCAAATCAGAGAACCAGGGGGTGCAGCTCAATTGCTCTGTTTTATTGGTCGAAGATAACAAAATCAACCAAACTGTGGCACTTAGCTTACTGGCAAAAATAGGCATTGAAGCACAGTGCGCAACCAATGGTCGCCTTGCAATTGAGCACTTACAAAGCCTAGAGCAACCTTATGACGTGATCTTGATGGACTGCCAAATGCCAGAAATGGACGGCTACACAGCCACTCAAGAAATACGTCATGGAAAATGCGGCAAGCAGCACCAAGACACGATAATTATCGCGCTCACGGCAAATGCCATGGAAGGTGATGAAGAAAAATGCCTAGCAGCGGGTATGGACGCTTACCTAAGCAAGCCAATCAATTTTGATTTGTTGACAAAATCACTACAAGAATGGACTGGCTCAACTAGGAAAATATCTTTAAATAGCATAGAGTAAAGCAAATTGCTGACACCCATATTCCGATTTGGCTCCTTGTCACAAAGCCAACAAGCGGTGTGCAAATTTCATTTACGATACTACTTGAAAAGGGAAACTATGAAGCTCACTATGATCGAACAACGCTTGATTGGTTGTTTGCTAGAAAAAGAAACCACCACACCAGATCAATATCCACTGTCTGTAAATGCACTGACCAATGCCTGCAACCAAAAGTCAAATAGAGAGCCCGTACTAGCGCTCACAGAAGCTGAGGTTTTAGATGGCCTGTCACAACTAAAGTCTCAGCGTTTAGTTATGTGTGATGAAGCTTTGTCAGGTCGTGTTTCTAAATACACTCACCGCTTTTGTAATACCGAGTTTAGTAGCCTGCAATTAAATGAGCAGCAGCGAGCGATTGTGTGCTTGTTACTTTTACGCGGTCCACAAACACCTGGTGAATTACGCACTCGCAGTGGCCGTCTTGCCGAATTTGCCAATGTAGCCGAAGTCGAAGAGGCGCTTAATCAATTACAACAGCAAGAACTAGTGGTGAAACAAGAAAGAGAGCCTGGTAAGCGAGAAAGTCGCTATCAGCACCTATTTGGCGATGTACCAGCTCCAGCAGACACTCCCATTGCATCCATTGATGAACCAAGCGAGCTCAATTCGCTGTTAGAAGAAATCAATCAATTAAAAGCTGAGTTAAAAGCAATCAAACAGCATTTGGGGCTTTAAGTTGTCTGAGGCAAAAAACATCGTTGCCCCAAGACTTACGGATCTATTACACTGTTTGTGAAGATTATTAAGAGGCCTGAGGATATTCAATGCGCGAAGCTATAATTGCCGAAATGAAAGTTAAACCTTCTATTAATGTAACCGAAGAGATCACTCGTCGAGTGCAGTTTATCAAACAGCGTTTGCTTTCCGCACACTGCACCAGCCTTGTCCTTGGGATCAGCGGTGGAGTAGATTCTTCCACCTGCGGCCGTCTTTGCCAGCTAGCAGTAGATGAATTGAACCAAGAACAACAAGATAAATCTTATCAATTTATCGCTATGCGTCTTCCCTATGGTGTGCAGGCAGATGAAGACGAGGCACAAATGGCGATGGATTTCATCAAGCCAAGTAAACGCCTTACCGTCAATATTAAACCTGCCGCCGATGCGATGCATGAGCAGGCTATTCAAGCCATGAATGAAGCAAATTTGACACTCCCAACACAAACTCAAATTGATTTTGTCAAAGGTAATGTAAAAGCTAGGCAGCGCATGGTTGCTCAGTATGAAATTGCAGGGCTTAGCGCAGGTTTAGTTGTTGGTACGGACCATAGCGCAGAAAACATCACCGGATTTTACACCAAGTTCGGCGATGGCGCCTGTGATCTGGCTCCATTATTTGGCCTGTCTAAACGTCAAGTGCGCTCACTGGCTGCACATTTAGGCGCACCCGCACAGCTTGTTGAAAAAGTGCCAACGGCTGATCTTGAATGCGATCGCCCCGGCTTGGCCGACGAAGCTGCGCTGGGCTTAAGTTACGAGAGTATTGATGACTTTTTAGAGGGCAAACCAGTTTCACTCGAAGTAGAAGAAAAACTGATTGCGATTTATCAGCGCACCCAGCACAAGCGACAGCCTATTCCCACAGTTTATGACTAAACCCTAGCCGATTAAATCCGATGGGTGCGCTTAGCACCCTATTCTATTTTTAGACAAGCCACCACGGCTTAACAAAATAGTTACATATTTGTGTACAGCCAACAAAAACTCATGCTAAGTTAGTGATCATAAAGGTAACTTATCTCGTATTATCTATTATGTGTATCAGCTGGTGACTCTTGATTCACTTCAATCTCAAGCTTGAATTTGAATGTACCACAAGATACTAATTTTAAAGGAAACCAATGGACGCCCCTATTTTAATCACAGGTGGAGCACAGCGTATTGGGCTCGCACTTGCTCGGCACTTCATCGCAGCTAATGTACCGCTCATTGTCACCTATCGAACCCGTCACGACTCGGTTGACGAGCTAGCCGAACAAGGTGTGAAGTGTATACAAGTTGACTTTAATGAACCAAACGCCATCGATACACTTGTTCGCCAAGTCAGTGATTATACGCCAGCGCTGCGTGCCATAGTGCACAATGCATCGAGTTGGGATTGTGAAAAACTCAATCCAAATCACGATGCCCTGTTTGATAATATGATGCGCATACACGCTAAAGTACCCTACTTGCTCAATATGGCACTGGCCCCGCTACTACAAGCATCACAAGATGTTAGCGACATAATTCATATTACGGATTATGTCGCTGAGAAAGGCAGTCCCAAACACATTGCATACGCTGCCAGCAAAGCCGCATTGGACAATTTAAGTCGCTCTTTTGCAGCTAAATATGCACCTGATATTAAAGTCAATTCAGTGTCGCCATCACTCATTATTTTTAATGAGCAGGACGATGAAGCTTATAAAGCCAAAACCCTCAAAAAGTCACTTATGGGCATAGAACCGGGTTGCAAAGAAGTCATTGCAAGTATTGAGCTCTTGCTCAACAGCAACTATATAACAGGTAGAACACTCGCCGTTGATGGTGGCAGGCATTTAAAGTAAGTTTGGGTTTGATGCATTGATTTAAACCCAAGCACAATTTTTGTGAGTTATTATTATGCATGAAGAATTAAAAAACAGTTACACAGAGATCATTAACGCCGTTGGTGAGGACGCAGACAGAGAAGGGTTATTAGACACACCTAAGCGTGCGGCCAAAGCGATGGAGTACTTAACTCAAGGATATCGACAAACTTTAGATGAGATAACCAATAATGCGGTGTTTTCATCCGATGCTGACGATATGGTATTGATCCAAGATATCGAATTGTACTCAATGTGTGAACATCATCTGCTCCCTTTTGTCGGCCGTTGCCACATTGCTTACATTCCCAATGGCAAAGTGTTAGGCTTATCTAAATTTGCTCGAATTGTCGACATGTATGCACGCCGCTTTCAAATTCAGGAACAGTTGACTCATCAAATTGCCAAAGCTGTTGAAGAAGTGACTGGTGCACGAGGTGTTGGTGTGATTGTCGAAGCAAAACACATGTGCATGATGATGCGTGGCGTAGAAAAGCAAAACTCGAAAATGCGCACCTCAGTCATGTTAGGTAACTTCAGAGAGGATGCAAAAACTCGCAATGAGTTTTTACAACTCGTCAAACACGACTAAATTGCAAGGACATGCCAATGATGCATAATGCGATTATCAATATAACTAACCTGAGATTACGAACCTTCATCGGGTTCAATGACGAAGAGCGCGAAAAAAAACAAGACGTAGTTATCAATATCGAGATCCACTACCCCGCTGACACTGAATGTGTTCAGCTAGACGAAGTTGATCATGCGCTTAATTATAAAACCATTACCAAATCGGTGATCAAGCTGGTTGAGACTGGACACTTTTTGCTGCTAGAAAAATTAGTGGCAGATATATTATCGGAGTGTCACCAGCACCCGGATGTTTCTTTTGCCCGTGTGCGAGTTGATAAACCCCATGCGCTACGCTTTGCAGATTCTGTTTCTTTAACACTTGAGTGGCGCAAGGCGCAAAACATAGATTAAAAACCCATATGCTCCAGATGACTGGAGCATTGCCAACAAGCTCAAAACAACCCCATAGCCAACGCTATCACCAAAGCATAGCGAAGCCCTTTTCCAATACTCACCAACAATAAGAATGCACTAAATCTAATTTTAAATACCCCAGCTATCAGCGTCAGTGGATCACCGACAACTGGCAACCACGCAAACAAGAGGCTAAATGTGCCATAGCGTTGAAAATGCGCTTGTGCCCTCGCCATGCTGCTCGGCGATACGGGAAACCAGCGGCGATGGCTAAGCCGCTCAACTTGTGTGCCAAGGTAGTAATTCACACAACTTCCGAGCACGTTACCTATGGTTGCGCTGCACCACAGCAAAAATACATGACCTGATTGCTTAACAACCATACCTGTAAGCAGTAACTCCGACGCCGCAGGTAACAGCGTCGCTGCAATAAATGCGCTGAAAAAAAGACTCAGATAAACCATAGTAAAAAGATAAAATGTGTTGGAAATACAGCAATCACAAAGCTTGCTATGTGATTAAAAATACGCGTAAATAGGACCAGCCTACCATAAGGAAATCAACAATGATAAAAAGTCAGCTCACAATCAGTTTTCTCACCGCCGCATGTTTAGCAATAAGCGCCTGTGGCACCACTGAATCGACTACACCCAACGCGGACTATGAAACCTATATTAGTCAAGGCGACATATTTAAACATCTGACATTTAAAGACATCAATGGTCAACCAGTCGATTTGGCCAATACACAGGGCAAAAAGCTAGTCATCTTTTTCGCTACTTGGTGTTCAGACTCACAACGTATGTTTAACGAACTCAACGCTTCTCCTTTAGTCACCGATCGCAACCTCACCATTGTCGCAATTGGCCGAGAAGAGACCTCAGAGTCACTTGCACAATTCGCTGCTGACTATAATGTCTCTTTTCCCCTCATCACAGATGAACAGCGCACAGTGTACAGCCAATATGCCAATAAAGGGGTACCGCGACTGATCCTACTTGATGAAAACAACCGCGTCGTTAACACTTTAATTGGTGAAACAGAAAATATTATTGAGCAGGTAAAGTGGAACTAAATTCAGACGTTGTCAGTATCTTAACCATGGCCAAAGTGATCCAAACCGCTGTGGCCCCAGTTTTTCTATTAACAGGGATCGCCGCATTTTTGGGTGTTTTATCTAATCGATTAGCGCGTATTACAGACCGAGCACGTTTACTTGATAGAAAGCTCAATGCCAATCAAGATGACACCCTACATTTTACGCTCACCCAAGAAATGCGCGCTTTGCTAAAGCGCTCTCGCTGCATTCACATCGCTTTTAGCATGAGCGTTCTTAGCGCACTCATGGTGTGTGCAGTGGTCGTGCTATTGTTTATTTCCCACCTCTATACGTGGTCACTTGGGATCACAGTTTCAAGCTGTTTCATTGCTGCCATGCTGCTTTTAATTGGGGCTTTTATAGCGTTACTCGCTGAGGTCATGTTGGCAACACGTAGTATGCGACGCGGTATGATTTTTAAAGATATTGGATAAGCGCTCAATTAAGCCCTACCCATATTTGCTGGCGGGTTTATATACTTGTATAAGCTCCTCCCACGCTAAACGAACTCATTTATAACCCCCTTTATTATACTGAAGGTGTTGCTGGCCCTCCATTCCATCTACCTTGGGGAACTGCCCATGAGTTTCTAATTCCAACGTTAATCGGACATAAAAAAACACCGGCTCAAAGCCGGTGTTTATTATGTTTGATTAATTATCAGGCTCAGCTGATATCAATCATATTACTTTTGCTTGCGGCGACGTAGTGCAGCAAATGGTGCAGCTAGTAGTGTCAACCAAGCTAGTGAACCTGAATCGTCATCGTCGTCACCGTTGTCTTCTTTCACGTCAATCAAGCGAACTTCAACACGAACGTCGTCAGAGTATTTACCTGCCGCATCTTTCGCTGTTACGTCGAAGCTGAACTGACGGTCGAATTCGAAGTCTAGGTTACCAGCAACAATCAGCTGACCCTGCTCGTTAATCGTGATTAACGTAGTACCCGCTACCATGAACTCAACAACATCGTTGTCGAAATCAGAGAACGTTAGCTGACCAATTACAGTACCAACTGGGCTGTTTTCTTCGATGTTGAAGCTCTGACCTTCTTCGATCATTGGCTTACCTTCGTATTCGTCTTCTTCAACATTGAATACGACAGTTACCGCTTCAGACTCAAGACCGTCTGCATCAACAGCTGTTACAGTTACTTCGAAAGACTCACCTTGGTCAAAGTCAATTTCGCCAGTAACAGTGATGTTACCTTCAGCGTCAATTGCAATTGCATCAGAACCTTCAACTTTGAATGAAGAAACATTGTCATCTTGGTCCATGAACTCAAGCATGCCAACTTCAGTACCTAGGTCTGCGTTTTCTTGAACGTCAAACTCTTGGCCTTCAGCAACATATGGTGCTTTCTCTGAATCTTCGTCAACTGCGTTTAACACGTCAACAATGATATTTGTAGGCTCTGACTTGAAGCCTTTTTCATCGTGAGCAACAACAGTTAGTTCAACTGACATTACGCCTGCATCGTAATCTAGAGGCTCACCATCAGCAACAACAACTGAACCGTCTTTGTGTACTGTGATACCTGAATGTGAGCGAGCAACAAGCTCGAATTCAGAGATCTTAGCAGCACCGTCTTGTTCAACTACTTCTAGTTGACCAATTACGTGGCCTACCTCTGCATCTTCAGATACTTCTAAGTCTGCATCAGCAATCATAGGAGCCACTACCGCTGGTAACATATCAGCTGTGATATTCGCTAAGATTTGGTCGTCTGACGCTAGTGTGAATGGCTTGTAGCTATCAACAAACGCAGATGCGCCCGGAGCTAGAGATTCAACAGCGTTACCATCTGCATCAACTAGAGAAGCTGGCGCAGTTTCGAATGTAGTGTGACCTGTTAAAGAGTCTGTTACTTCGAAGATACCTGACTGGTAGTTACCGATACCCGCTTGCGCTTCGATCATGATCTTGTCGCCAAGGTTAGACGTATCTAAACCAATTAGGCTAGAACAACCAGAGAAGGTAATTGTGTTAGTACCACCTTCGTGGAACATTGCTGACAAGAATCTCCACTGATCTTCACCATCGATAATTGGACCACTCAATGTACGAGCACGACCGATAACGGCTGCACTACGACCTACATCGTTGTAGTTTTGTAAGAAGAAGTCAGGCACACCATCGTAGTTTACATCTAGTGTCATACGGTAACCCGCTTGACGGTGCATTGTTAGCTCATCACGTAGTGCCATTGACGCTGTGAAGATTGCACCAGAGTCACATGACTCGCTGCCGTATACATTGAATGACGTGCTTAGGATATTGAATTGCTTGTCTTCTGCAGATGCTTCTTCACCTACAGCAACCAACTGATCTGTTACAACGTTAAAGGTTGTGAAGCCGTTGTTTGTTACTTGAACGCGCTTATCGCCTTCTTCAAGAACAGATACTTCAACACCTTCATTTGCACGTGGTAGTACATGGTAAACCATGTGGATGTCATGATCGCCGTCTAGCGCTTGGTCATCAAAAATTAGTGCACCGTCTAGCTCAGAAAGAGTCAACGCAGCCGCACGTGCAGTTAGGTCATTTGCACCTTGTGGGTTAGGTAGGCTCCATGCAGGTAGTTTGCTTGGGTCAATTGTTAACTCAACTTGGAAAGAAGCAGTTTCACCAGCAGCAACTGTAATTGACGCAGGGAACTTCCAGCTTGTTGCGCCTAGATCTGTATCACTTGTGTAGCGATCTTCAGTGCGTAGGTTATATGTTTTCTCTTCTGTGTGGAAGTTCTTAACATATACAGTCTTAGTATACGTCGTTGTTTCTTCTAAGACGTCAAAACCGAATGAAAGTGCAGCTTGAATTGTGTCGTAGTCATCATGGTGTACCCATGCAACTGTTTGTGAATCAACCGCTTTCTTAACATCAACAAGACCGGCACCGATTAAACTGATTGGCGCTAGCTCTGTCTCTGCATTTAGTGATTTTGGCTCCATGAATACATTTAGGTTTGCAGTATTCATTAGTACCGCTTTCACTTGTGCAGCACTTAGTTCTGGACGCGCTTCACGTACTAGTGCTACAGCACCTGCAGTGATTGGACCTGAGAAAGAAGTACCAGTTGCACCAGCTAACTGGTCAAGTGTACCTGTCGCAGCAACCTGGATGTTAACACCTGGTGCTGTGATTTCTGGCTTAAGTAGGCCATCCATTGAAGGACCACGAGAAGAGAAGTCAGCAACACTGTCAATTGCAACGTGTGATTCAATACCAAAGTTAAACGTTGGCTGATTACCAGCAGCCAATACTGCTTTAATTGCAGTACCTGTATCTAGTGAAACAGAAATAGTCGGTACAGTTACAGCGTCGCTTGAACCACCAAGACCTGGCGCACCGCCTTCAACATTGTTAGCAATGATAACGTATTTTGCACCTTTAGCTTGCGCATTTAGTGCTTTGTCAACGAACGCACACGCACCACGGTCAATTAGTACCGCTTTGCCAGTGAAGTCCATGCCTTCAAATGGATTTAACACTTCACCTTCGTTATCTGGATCAGGGATGTTACAACCATTTTGATTTGCTTCAGGGTAAACAAGTTCTGTATCTGCGTTTGTGAATGAGAACGGGTCTTGTGGACCAAAGCTCGCAGTACCAACATCAATACGGTCGCCATTTAGAGTACCAACTGCGAATAGATCAGGTAGTACTGGGTGACCCATTGCACCTACAGATAGCGCGTTAGGTGTTGTGCTTGGACCGCCGATACGGAATGGGTGGTTACCATCGTTACCCGCTGAGATAACAACGTTCGTACCCATTTTAACTGCTTGGTGGATTAGGAATTGCGTACCGTCTTCACGATCAGTAGAACCGAACTCACCACCTAGTGACATATTGATTACATCAACGCGGTCGCTGATATCACCGTCACCATTTGGATCCATTGCTGCTTCTAGTGCGCCTAGCTGAGCTGCAAATGGACAACCGCCACCACACACTGAGTAAACGTAAAGTTCAACATCTGGAGCAATACCCGTTACAGAGTGTGATACAGATGTACCATGAGATGTTGGTGCGTCATCTTCAGTTGGGTTTGCAGGATCGTTTTCAATCGGGTCCGCATCGTTACGCATAAAGTCGTAACCGCCAACAACTTGACCTTGTGGCCATGTTACCGCTGCTGGATCTGCCTGTGCTGCGTCATATGCTTCTTGTGTACCAGCGCCGCCAAATACTTTGTGCGTGTAGTCAATACCTGTATCTAGTACAGCAACTTTTTGGCCAGTACCAGTGAAACCTGCAGTATTAATAGGTGCAGCTTGGATGTAATTGTTTGCATCAGCAACATGTAGCTCATAGTCATATAAAGGTAAGATGCGCGCTACATTGTTATTCTTTTTGATCTTTTCTAGTGCTTCATCAGACGCTTCAACAATCAGAGTTGATGCTAATAGTTTAGTAGAACCAACAACTTTGATATCTGCATTTAGGCTTGCTAAATCACGCTTAACTGTTGTTTGTAACGTCTCTACAGATGCAACCGTTTGACGTGCATCACTTACTGAGTAATTACCACGCTCCATTAGGTTTGCAGCAGTTTCTTGTTTTAAAACTACTAAGAAAGCCTCAGCTCTATTTTCTTGCTTTGCAGATAGCTCTACTTTTGCTACTTCTGTGTTAAGTGAACGAGTGTTGGTCTCTAATGTCGCAGCACTTACTGATGCTGCTGAAAGAGCACCTGAGACAGCCATAGCTACCGCTGTCGCTTTAAATGAATACTTGGCCATAGTTTCCCCTAGGACTTGTTGTTTAATTTGGTGTTTATTTATATTTAGAGAGTAGAATCATTCATCAATATAATGTGACTACATGGTTAATTGCAATAATGGAAATACAATTAAGTTACATTTTTTGAACTTTAATTTTATTCAACAACGTAAACCTTTGTTTTAATAAGAAAAAGCACAATGTGAAGAAAAGTAAACAGATATAAATTAAATTTACTGTAAATGAGCTGCCTATTTGGACCCATAAAGTAAACAGTTTGTTTTCACTTTAAGACACTTGCGCTACCGTTGACCTCAGAATCTTGCCAAATCCTATTGAAACCCTTAAAAAGGGATAGAATTATTTATTTAAGGGGCAACTTATGAAAAAGTTATTGACACTAGTAACCTTGCTGGCGGGTTTCAGTATGCAAAGTCAAGCCAGCACACTGTTCAAAGAAAAAGAGGATGCCATTGAGTACCGCAAAGCAGCGTTTCAATTAATTCGCTATCAGATTGGTGATATGGGCGACATGCTTAAAGGTAAAGTGCCGTTTGATGCAGAACGTTTCAAACAACGTGCCCACAATGCAGCCCAACTTTCTAATATGCCATGGGAAGCATTTATCACGGGTACTGATAAAGGCGACACCAGCGCTTTACCAGAAATATGGAGCGACAGAGCAACATTCGATAAAAAAGCTGCGGACTTCGCCAAGTATGCGCAAGCGCTCGCTACAGCGTCAGAATCTGGAGACAAAAAGGTGATTGCCAAAGCATTTGGCAAGTGGGCGCAGGGCTGTAAAGATTGTCACAAATCATTTAAAGATTAATCGCCAAAATACAGCACATTTAAAGAGAGCATGACCGTCGCTCTCTTTCATGCTGTGAGACTACTCATCAAAAAAGTCAAATTCATCATCTCCTAAATGTCGTCGCAATCGCTTTTGCTCTAAGTACTCGTCTAGTTTTTTTCTGACTTTTTGCCGCTGCTTATTAACATCTTTTTCATTCAGTGTGCCAAATTCTTCTTGATATTCGTCATCCAATGGATCATAGGAATATGTTTTACCCATGATAAGCTCCTATTTAACCTTTAGAGATCAACTTTCAATACACGGATATAGCTGTTTACTGCTGTATGCATAAGTGGGGTGGGCGATAAAGACCTCCCCACACACATTACGACTTATAAAGTATTTAGCTCGAAATAAGCCGCTTGGACAGTGAATGATTTTTATCGTGACGATTAACAAAACAAATCAAACCAAATTATGAGTAAAATGGCCAAATTTTAGTTGAAAGGTTATTTTTATCCTGACCTCCTATCTCGATAAAAACCGTATGCAATTGAAAAATATGGACTTTAAAAATTGGCATCATACTTGGAATACACAAAGTGTCATCAACAAAAAATAAGAGCCAAGCCATGAAAACCACTTTAATTACACTTGCAATTTTATCGTCTTCCTCTGTCTATGCGCATAGCGATCACAACTTTTCAATCTCCAGTGATAACTGCCAGTTAGAGTTCAAAAATGATGTCAGAATCACACCTGAAGAGATCTCAATAACACAAGCTAATAACCAAAATATGATGATCGCAGCAGATGGTACCTTGTCTGTTAATGGGCAAATAATCACAGTGACACCGCAGCAACGCCAAGCTCTCTCTTTTTATGCAGAAACATTGCGGGCTGAATTACCAAAAGTCGCCGAAGTCGCGACACAAGCGGTCGATCTGGCAGAAGTTGCTCTAAATGAAGTTGCCACAACATTCAATTTAAACAGCTTTGATGACCTATCAGAGATCCTCGATGAACTAAATGTGGAAGTACAAAATACCTTTTACCAAGAGGGTACTTTTGTCATGGGTGAGCAAACCATGGCTGAATTTGGCGAGCATTTCGAGCAGCAATTTGAATCCCGTGTTGAAAGCGCAGTGAAAAGTGCCATGTTTGAGTCAATTGGCACACTGCTCATTTCACTGGGTTCAGAAATGAAAAACGCGGATGGTGACATCAATGCCTTTGAGCAACGTATGGAACAATTAGGTAGTAATTTTGAACGTCGGATCAATGCGCAAGCAGAACAACTTGAAGCAAGTGCAGACTCACTATGTGATCAGTTTGCACAGATAGCCCAGCAAGAGGCCCATCTAGCACAATCAATGCCGACGCTGTCTGGGTACGCTTTGATGCACACTACATCCCACTAAGTAAGAAAACATTCCAACCAATGAGTGGACGCTGTTTAAGGTCCCCTCTTCTTGTCACTCAGTACTTGTACCAGCTCTCCCAATCGCTTTAAGCTCGCTTCATGTTTGTCCTGCCATGGCAGTCCATAACTCAGTCGTATACAATTTTGAAACCGCTCCGACGCACTAAACAGCTGTCCGGGCGTCAAACTGATCCCCTGAGCCATTGCCATATTGAACAATGTACCACCATCAATACTTGCATCCAGCTCTAACCAGACTACACAACCGCCTCGCGGATCACTGATCCGTGTCTCAATTGGAAAGGCACTGCGAATACAGGCCAGCATTTTTTGTTTGTTTTCCTGTAGCCGCAGTCGCAACTTTTTGAGATGGCGATCATAAGCGCCCGATGCCAGATACTCTGCCAATACCCATTGATTGATCAGTGATGAAGAGCAGCTCAGCGCCCGTTTATATCGACGCGCTCTGGCAGCATGTCCCGGTGCCAACATCCACCCAACTCGATAGCTCGGCGCCGCTGTTTTAGAAAATGAGTCACAGGTGATCACTTGCCCAGGTTGGGCATAATACTGAGCAGGTTTGCCACGGTATTTGGTAAAATACAAATCGCCATATACATCATCCTCGATAAGCGTGACGTTATTTTCTACCAACATTTGTAGCAAACTTTGACGGCGACTATCCGGCATGAAACTGCCAATCGGATTGTTAATACTGGTAGAGCACACACATGCTTTTACATCGTGTTTGGTCAGCGCATGTGCTAAGTCTTCAAGCCATAAGCCATCATCAGGACAAACTGGAATTTCAATTGCTTGTAGTCCAAGGTTTTCAATTAGTTCTATGATGCCAAAATAGCCAGGAGACTCAATCGCTACGACGTCTCCGGGCTGCGTCACGCACTGCAACGCAATCGCCAGTGCTTCTTGGGCACCATTGGTGATGACAATATCATCGGCGACTACAGATAACCCCATATGCAAATAACGCTGTACTATCTGCTGCTTTAACTTCAACAGCCCATCCATAGCGCCATACTGCAACAGTTGCTCACCTGCTTGTTTTAAGGCACTGCGCATCATTTTTGCCAATATAGCTTCATCCCCCATCGCAGTCACTGGGTTAGCAATGCCAAATTTCGCCTCGTGTGGCGCGTGTATCCCTTCATATACCTGTTCAATTAAAGACTGCTTGTTGACCTGAGTTGGGTTGATGGGCAACTTGCAGCGCCTTGGTAAAGTATTTTGCTCACCATCAAATAAAAAGTAGCCGGATTTTTCTTTCGAATAGATTCTCCCTTGCCCTTCAAGGTGATAGTAGGCTTGTTTAACTGTCGGGATACTAACTGACAGCTGTTGCGCAAGTTTTCGCAACGAAGGAAGTTTATCTCCTGGTTTGAGCACCTGCTGAGAGATCATGTCATTGATCACATCAATGACCTGCTGATAAAGGAATTGACTGCTTTGCACGCGATGACTCCACATCAATCTGTATAGGTTAAAAATGACTTTTTCTGTATCTATTATACACAGATTATCCGAGTAAACTGCTCCTTGTCGCAATAATCCAATTATACAAGGACCAACGATGAGAAATTGGCTGTTATATATCATTACCGTTCTTATTTGGGGCTCAACTTGGCTGGCCATTGAGTTCCAGCTCGGTCAAGTCAACGAAGTTGTATCACTCTTTTATCGCTTTGCTATTTCTGCACTCTGTATGTGGGGCTTTGTTGTTTGGCGACAGCTTCCCATGCAGTTTAAGCTCATTGATCACGGTTTTTTCATACTTTTGGCCATAGGTAACTTTGGACTCAATTACCTGCTACTTTACTGGGCACAAGGTAGTTTATCTTCAGCGATGGCATCTATCGCTTTCTCCTTTATGCTGATCTTAAACATGATCAATACTCGCCTATTTTTTGCCAAGCCAATTGCCTTTAAAAGCTATATTGGCGCGGCTTTGGGTGTAGCTGGGATCGTCAGTTTGTTTTGGCACGAATTAGGGACGGCTGATTTATCTTCTAATACCTTGGTTGGTCTGGCATTGGCACTGGCGGGAACCTTTGTCGCATCTTTGGGAAATATGGTCAGTATCCGCAACTCAGATTGCGCCATTGGTGTTTTAGAGGGCAACGCTTGGGGCATGTTGTACAGCAGTGTGTTGCTCGGGGCATATATTGCCTTCAGCCCACTGTCATTTGTGGCACAAGCCGATACCAGTTACTGGCTCTCTCTGCTTTACCTCTCTGTTTTTGGCACTGTGATCGCCTTTGCATGTTACTTTTCTCTACTAAAAAATATTGGTCCAGAGCGCGCCAGCTATATCATCGTATTATTCCCGATTGTAGCAGTAGTGCTCAGCACACTTTTTGAAGGCTTTACTTGGCAGCTCAATACTTTTATTGGCTTTGGCCTTATTTGCGCAGGCAATTTACTGGTACTTGCCCCCAAGAAGCTACTCAACAAGTACAGCTCTGTGTTGCAAACTAAACAGGCCCATCCAAACTAGGCACCTTCAATCGCAACGACGCCGCATTGCACTTAACCAACGCGGGCGTTGTTGCGATTAAATCCCCATCGGCTTCAACACAAATGTTTGAAGAAGTTATCTTGAAATTGCTCCCACTTTGCACCTTTACCCACGATAATTTGGTGTGTAAGCCAAATAACATCAATGCAAAACTCAGCAAACGTTTGTGCCAAGCAATATTCGGAATAGTAACCATCTGTAGCTGGCCATCGCCCACCTCAGCCAATGGCGCCGGTGTTAATCCCGCAGCAAAATGACGACCATTGGCAAATAGACTCATTAAGACGCGCTGCTCAATACCGTCGACATTAACAGTGACACCCTTGTAAAAAAATAACTTAGCTATCCCTGCAAATGTATAACTAAGCGCGCCAAAACGCTTTTTTCCTGCCATCGCGGATACCACTTCAGCGCTAAAGCCGACACCCGCCATGTTGATAAAATAGCGTCGGTCTACTTGACCTACATCTACATTGCACGTGGAATCAGCAAAAACGGCAGCGCGCCACTGCCTGATTGAATAGCCAAATTGTCGAGCGAAATCATTGCCCGTACCGCAAGGTAATAAAGCCACACTCTTGTTTGTATCAACCAAAGCGCTTTCGTTTACACATAATAAAGCGTTGATGGCTAAGTTTAACGTGCCATCACCACCTAAAACTGTCACTTGATTTTGCTGTTTTATTAAATACTTTAGCTGTGCTAAATCGCGCTCAAAACAGCCACATGTTGCATACCATTGCAATTTGATTTGACGCTCAAGAGCGTTTTTTTCTAACCACTCCTTATGCGCCAGCATTTTTTTTCCACCCTGCGGGTTATACACCACTAACAAAAGATAAATCCCTAAATATTTTTATCTGAATAACTATTCAACCGATCAATTATAAATCACAAAACACAACAAAAGCACCAACAAACCATTGAATAAATATTCATTAGTTCATATAAACAGCACAACAACACAACCACCCATTAGTTTTTCTAATGCTTCACAGGCAATTTTTATCGTTTTAATTTTAATCATCCCGAATGCAAAATAACCAAGTAAATTAACCGACAGTCAATTATTTGGAGTACGATATGCTTAATTCAGCTGCTGCGTGCAGCAACACGCAAACCACCCATGAACCAATCCGCGCTATTGCACAAAAACCACAAATTCAGTGGATGGCTTGGTTAAGTACAATCGGGCGATCACTGAACCTTAGTGCTGTGGTAATGCATAAGTAAATCTGTACTCTTGTACACTTGATGGCCAATTCAGTGCGGCCATCAACTGTTTTTCCCGTCTACATTTTAAACACACCCTATCAAAAAGTATAAATTTCAGGCAAACAATTCAATAACTTCGCTTTTTTGACTATTTTTTCAGCAAACGATTAAAAAACTATTTACAGCACCCAATTCGATAAGTATTATCTGTGCCCATGGAGAGATGGCTGAGTGGTTGAAAGCACCGGTCTTGAAAACCGGCATACGTTAATAGCGTATCTAGGGTTCAAATCCCTATCTCTCCGCCATTTTTAAAGTTTTGCGCCGGAGAGGTGGCCGAGTGGCTGAAGGCGCTCCCCTGCTAAGGGAGTATAGGGTTTGTAGCCCTATCGAGGGTTCGAATCCCTCCCCCTCCGCCATTATCTTGTAAAGAAACCGTCCATTGGACGGTTTTTTTATGTCTGAAATTTACATTCAACTTCTTTTAAGCCCCCATCCCTTAATTTCGCATTGAATACTTTTTCACTTCACAAACTGGTCAGATGTGTTAAGAATATAGTCATGTCTTTTTAAACTTTATGATCACCCATGCAAATTCATTTTATCGAAGGGTACATTCAACAAATTTACTTAGTCGAGTACCCCGACAAGTTATTGTTACTCGACGGATGTACACGCGCAGATGTTGATATTGTCTGTCATTTTATTTGCAAGGAGTTGTCGCGCCCGATCACCGATCTCAAACTCATTATTGTGACGCATATGCACCCCGATCATGCCGGAGGGGCGCACTTGCTCAGATCCCGTAGTGGCGCAAAAATAGCAACAGCCAAAGTAGCAGGTCATTGGTATAGCGGACTCGATGGCATTTTAATGCATTGGTCCGATATGATTCTGGCATTGTGGGTTGCCGGAAGAAAAAAGAAAGCACGGAAGAATCTTTGGTATGCGAGAAAATTAGCCGCAGACTACTATTTAGCAGATCAAGAGCGACTACCTGACTTTAATGAATGGCAAGCTATATACACACAAGGCCACACAGACAGAGATCTTTCTATATATCACGTGACTACACAGCGCCTTTACGTGGCCGATCTTTTTGTTAAAGTCAGAGGCCAGTTTATACCGCCCTACCCAATTTTTTACCCCAATCGTTATCGCAGATCACTACAAAGGATCCGTAAGCTGAAACCGGCATCGATCATTTTGGCACACCAAGGTGAGATCCCATTTACTGATATTGACTTTGATCGCTTAGATCAACTTGCGCCCCACGTACCTGTCACACATTGGCGCTCAGTCAAAGCGAAGACCAAAAAAGCCCTTGGCCTTCACCAACCTTTACCACCTAAATAACTGACTTAATAACTGCAATGAAACGTTCAATGTCCGTATTGTCGTTGTACACGTGCGGTGATATGCGCAACCCATAACGACGCGCATCCACCGCGATACCTTGCTGAGACAACTGATGTAAACAACTTTCCATATCATCAGATACATTAACAATCGCGGTGCCAGAACAGCGCTTTTCAAATTGCGGCGATGAAATACACCCAGGTGGGAGTGCTTGCCAAAGACGCTCAAGCAAAGTTAAGTTGTGATGGCGAATGTTTTCAATGCCATATTCACGCAACATATCAATGCTGTGCGCTGCCATCACATAAGGTGCAACCGAAGGCGTTCCACCCCAAAAGCGCAATGCGGTGTCGTGAGCAGCAAAATGATGAATATCAAATTCAAACGGATCTTGGTGTGAAAACCACCCGACATCTTTTGGCGCGCAGTCAGCCAATGACGCCGGTGAGACCCAAATAAATCCAGCTCCAGGTCCTCCACACAGCCACTTCACACATGAGCCCAGCACACAGTCTGCCTGCCACGCGGCTAAGTCTACTGCCAAAATCCCCGCAGATTGTGCAATATCGACAATCACCTTACATTGGTGCTGTTTTGCCAGTGATACGATCTCAGCAACAGGTGCTTGATGTCCCGTATTAGAGTAAACATGACTGACAAAAACCAAATCGAAATGTGCCGTTAAATGCGACTGCCAAGTCGACATTACACTCACATCTTCGCCAGCAGGAATAAAGCACAACTCAACATCTTCAAGTGCCTGCTGTAAAACAAACCCCATACTTGGAAAGTCATCTTCACTGAGCAAAACTCGAATGCGACGACCGCGCAGCGACGGCATACTCATTAACCACTTGGTCAAACCACTCGACAAGTTTGTTTGTGGACAAAAATTGTCGGCGTGACCATTGAGCAATTTGGCCAGTGCTTGGTTAAACTGCATAATGCCATCTAGCCACTGTGCCCAGGGCTCACGATTCTGCTGCTGCCACGGCTGTATAAACTGATTGTGAAAGTGTTCAGGTGCACTCTTTAGCATGCGCCCGACCGAATGACTCAACAAGTAGGTTCCCTGCGGCATAAAAAAGTTATCAGCTTGCATCTGTCACCTCACTCGACACTAAGGTTTTGCGCAGGGTTTGTAAATCATCATAGCGGGTATCAAGATCTGTTCGTTTTGCACCAGCCCGCTTGTCTCGTAGCGTTTCAAGCTGAGCCAACAATACCTGCAATGGTGGGCCACTGGCAGTAACTTTGTCTAAATGCTGGTTAGCCAGCGCTTTTGCTGGACCACAAATATATTTTTCAACTAATTGATTATGATGCTGAATTGCCGTATCACCATGTAACTTGCACGCTTGTAAAAATACTTTTAACGCCGCTTGATACCAAGGCTCCTTGCACTGTGCCTGTGCCGCTAAAAAAGCATCCAATAAGTTGGGTAATCGCATACACTCTTTCAAAGTAGCCTGATCTTCCGGCATCATGTACAACAGCTTTTCAACGAGGATCTGAGCATAATCGACATCATTCGCCTGACATAAACCCAGCATCATATCAATCACATTTATACCGGCAAAATCACCGGCATTGGCACCACGATAAACTTCTTTGCCAACCCGGTACGGTTTGTAATAAGGCCTGACGACATAAAAGAAAGACTCGGTATCCAATTGCTTAAACAGTGCTTGGTTCGAATTGATAACATCGACCAGTGCGCGTTTAACTTCCTCTAACAACACTGGCGCCATTGGGTGTGAAATACCCAGAGGCTGAACTTTTAATAGCGCTTCTGCGGCCCGCTTGTAGGCTAAAATCCCACGTGTGTTGTAATCTATAAACAGCTTTTCAGCCGGATCGCTGGTAAAACGCTTATACGTCCCATTAATTGCAGTATTGTGTGTTGTTAAATGCGCTGTTGCAAATCTAGGTGTTACACCTATTGATGAACCAATATGCATTGCTAGTGCAGAAGCAGCCTTTAATGGGGAATGTCCCTCTCTACTTGGCTCAGTCAACTCATGACGGCGACATGCTGCCATATACAAGCCAACATTGCCGAGTAAGTCAAACGCATTATCGAACCCCTCATCGGTATTACCCTCAGCGAGTAGCGCCTCAATAAAGTGCTGCCCCTGCAACAATAATTGCTGTTTTATTTCGTCACCGACCCCTTCTACGTTGGCCGGATCAGCCTGTTCACGATAGATTGCCTCTAATTTATCGTTGAGCATGACAAACTCATTTCTTATCCAGAGGTCAAATTCTTGTGTTCGCTGTGTCATTGTAAAAATCCTGAAAATTGCATCATTGTCAGGCTAACAAAACATCGACAGAGATATTTGCCAATTATTTATTAATCGTTACACTCAAATAGCGGAATACTGATTTTTAATCATAAAAAGTAGCAGAATTAACTAATATGGCTGATATTGATAACAAAGATAGAATATTACTCAGTGCTTTACAGCAAAATGCACGACTGAGTAATGCTGCACTTGCCGAGCAAGCGAGCTTGTCCGATACCCCCTGTTTGCGGCGAGTTAAAAAACTTCAGCAAGACGGTGTTATTTTGGGGTATCATGCCGATATTTCACCTCCGGCTGTTGGTTACTCTGTTTTAGTATATGCATTTATTCGCTTGACCAAAAACTCGGTTCAAGCCGCAGAAAGCTTCGAAAATCATGTCGACGCATTGCGACAAGTCAGGAGTTGCTCTGTGGTGTCAGGCAGTCACGATTACTTGCTAGAAATTATCGCTGAAGACTTACCAAGTTATGAGCATTTTGTTAAACATAGCCTTGCGTCGTTAGATTTTATTGCAGCTGTCGAATCAACCATAGTGCTAAAGCAGACCTTTAATAAACGCGGAGTTCCTTTATGAGTCCAATAGGCATGTAATCTATGCAAATTCAATTCCGCTCGCCAATTCACCATCTCCTCGCCTATATCGGCTTGGCGTTAGGCTATTTTGGATTTGGAAAACTATTTACCCTGATCGCATTTCAAGATCAGGTGCTCCCGATTTGGTTGCCTGCAGGCATAGCTTTAGTCGGCAGCTACTTATGGGGCTGGCGTTTCGCACCGGCGATTTTCATCGCATCAATTTTGTTTAACTGGAGTACCTACTTCGGATTCAAACCCCATATCCATAATTACAGTGATATTTTGCAAGTCTCAATGGTCGCCACTGGCGCTGTAGTGCAGGGCTTGATAGGGGGCTACTTAATGCGCTTCTGGTTGGGTGATCCGCTATTGATGCGCTCAAGAAAAAACATCGCGTACTATGTCTTGCTAGTGGGTATCATCGCCAATGTCGCATCCGCTAATATCGGTATGTTAGCACTTAGCCTCTTCAACCCGCTGTATGCGTTTTCGCAGCATTGGCAAAACGTTATTGCATGGTGGTTAGGTGATAGTTTAGGCATTTTAATATTTACGCCTCTGTTGCTGATGCTGCTCAATTTGACTGTGTTTGAGCCGCGTCACTATCAACACAAACGCATCATCTTGGCTACTTGTTCGATACTCTTGCTCTCTGTGACCGCCACCACATATCTCTACAATCAAGGCAATCTTCAAGCGGCACAAAGAGAAGCACAACGCGAAGTGAATATCATTGAAAATGTCGTTTTGCGCCATGTAAATCTGAGCATGTTGGCCGTGCAAGGGGTTGCAGCTAAGTTGCAGTCTTTACCCAAATTCGACCAAGCCAAATTTATGCAAATCGCTGAGCAACAAAGGGCTCGTTATCCATTTTTATTTGCGGTTTCTTGGGGACAACGCATCGCGCAATCCCACGCGAACGATTTACAATCCGAGCTCAATGTTCTTTATCGCAACGAAGTGAAGTTACACGGCTTACCTTTGAATCCAAGGGACCCCATGGTGATCGTGAAATATGTCTCGCCTCAAGCTGAAAACTTTGCCTCACTAGGCTTTAATATATACTCCAGAGCCAACCGCAAAGCAGCATTGGAAGACCCAGAAATCATTTTGCAGCCCAGAGCAACCAACGTGGTCAAATTGGTACAAACTCATCCAGCAAAACCTGCCTATGTACTCTTTTCTCCGGTATTTCATCAAAATGCAACGACATCGCAAACTATCAACGCGGATATTATCGGCTATGCAATTGGCGTTGTACAAACAGATGTTTTGCTAACCTCAGTCTTAAAAACGACACTGGGAAATAATTACGACCTCGCTTTTTATGACGGCAACAGCGAAACACCTTTTTTCAGCAATTATGATATTGCGCAAAAACCCTACGACGCCAATACGCACTACAATACGCAAATTCATTTCGCAGGCCAAACCTGGCGCTTAACCTTGGCTATTAAAGATAGTTACATCAGTAACTTAAACCACCAACAGACCATTTGGCTGCTGACGATACAGCTCAGCATATGCGCGTTAATCACCTTTATTGTGCTGCTTTACAACTATCAAAATATTGCCCTTAACCATTTGGTTGCGGCACGGACCGAGTCGCTCAATATTGCATTGCAGGATGCACAAAAAGCGAATCAGGCAAAAAGCCGCTTTCTCGCCAATATGAGTCATGAAATCCGGACACCACTCAATGCCGTTATTGGCTTTGCGTCACTGGCCAATACCACACAAGCTGTAGACACCTTGAAAAAATATGTCACGAACATTGATATGGCAGCCAAAACTCTACTCGGCTTGGTCAATGACATTCTCGATATCACCAAGATTGAGTCGAACAAGCTGCACCTAGAGCAACGTGATTTCGATCTCCAACAGCTGTTGACGCGCATGGACAGTTTATTCGCTACCAGTGCAACAGAGAAAAACCTACACTGGCGACTGCACAGCAATGTAGAGCATGCCGTGTGGCTCAAAGGTGACGAACTTAGAATTGAGCAAATTCTGATAAACCTGTGCAGCAACGCCATTAAGTTTACTGATTCTGGTCAAGTAAGTCTGCACTGCGAGATAACAGAAAGTGAATCCGATTATCGCGTACAATTTATTATTTCTGATTCAGGTATAGGTATTGACGCCACACATCTAGCCCATATCTTTGCGCCATTTGTTCAAGCAGATGATTCTACATCGCGGCGCTTTGGTGGCACTGGTTTAGGGCTGGCAATTTGCAAAGAATTAAGTGACATGATGGATGGCAACTTATCGGTTGAAAGTCAGCCAGACGTGGGCAGCCAATTCCACTTCTCACTACGCTGCCCTTTTGGTGAAGCCCATAGCGCTCAATTACCCGATTTCGATGAAGCAAACATCGCGACACTGTCTATACTGGTCGCCGAAGATAACCCAGTGAATCAGATCGTGATTAAATCAATGCTAGATTCTTTTGGCGTCTCGTACCACCTGGTTGAGAATGGTCAACAAGCTGTAACACTTGCACAACAACAGGCGTTTGATTTAATTTTGATGGACTGCCAAATGCCGGTGCTAGACGGCTATCAAGCAACGACCACACTACGACAGCACTTCGATCAGCAAGCGCTCCCTATTGTCGCGTTGACTGCCGATGTCATGCCTGAAGATAAAGCGTATGCGCTGGCTATTGGCTTTAATAGTCACCTTGCAAAACCGCTTGATCGCGATAAGCTAGGGGCATGTCTGGCCCATTACGCAAAAACATGCTCAAAAAATTCATCGGCATAATCTCAGCACTGTGTGCAATCGGCGCCGCCGCGCAGGATTGCACTACACTGCCTAAAAACCATCAACAATACCTAACTGGCATGGCGTCCGGAGAATATCGCTACGCGAATCAAATTGGTTCGCCGGTGCTTAAACTGAATGCTAAGATGCAGTATAGCGAATATATTCAGGCTACAAACACCTTGCTCGCAACGCGTAATAAGCGAGCAAGTCTGCCTTGTCCACTGCCAGTTGTTGCACAAAATACGGCGGAAAAACACCGAGTAATTGATCACATCGTCCCTTACCAGCTCTTGCATACCAATCAAGACAAAGCCATCTTACTGATCCATGGCTTAACCGACTCCCCTTATATTTTTAGTTCAATCGCACAAGATTTGTATCGACAGGGCTTTAATGTCAGAACCTTACTGTTGCCAGGTCACGGTACTGCTGCCGATGATTTACGCCGTGTTCAATACCAAGATTGGCAACAACACGTTCGCTATGCCATCGAACGTACAAGCAAAGACTTTAACCAGTTTGCGGTCATGGGCTTTTCTACTGGTGCGGCTTTAGCTACGCTGGATATCGCCAAATATACGCCTGAAAACCTCAAAGCACTGGTCTTGATCGCTCCGGCGACCGCGTCCCATAACAAAAACAGTGGACTGGCTCAGTGGGTTGATTGGCTGCCCTTTATGGATTGGCTTGATAAAGATGCAGATCTTGATTTTGCTAAGTATGAATCATTTCCTCTGGCTGCTGCCGCACTTGTTCATGAAGTGATGGTTGATATGATGCAAACACCCGTCCCGACAGATCTACCCATCTTAACCATAATGAGCCAAGTAGATGCGACAATCGACAGTCAAGCAACCATGCGCTTGTTAACTCGCTGGGCAAAACGACATAGTGCACCGATGGCGTTGAGGCTATATGCCGAACAGCCTGTGGCTGTGCCTGATACCATCAAAACAACACAAATCAGCAAATTAGATGGGGTCGTTGATATGTCGCATATCGGTTTGCTTATTCCAAAAGAGCACCCCTACTACGGCTTGCATGGTGCCTACCGCCATTGTGGTAGCTACTTTGAAGACGCACAAGCCTATCGAGCGTGTAAATCGGCTGACATCATCACCTATGGCGAACACCACGAAGCCAATAAAGCAGCCTATCAACCTTTTGCACGTGTTACATTTAACCCTGACTACAAGGGTATGACGGTTCAACTTATCGAGTTCTTAAACACCCATGTCAACTGAACAATTTAGCCATCAATTTATTACTGAGATTAGTGAAGTTGACCAAAACGACTGGCAACGACTCGCGGGTCGTAGCTTGTTTACCAGTTATGCTTGGCTTGGAGCACTAGAAAGCAGCGGCAGTGTCTCCGAGCAGACCGGTTGGCAGCCATACCATCTTGTGATCTACCAGCAAGGCAGCTGCCAACCCTTTGCTATTTTGCCCGGCTATATAAAAAGTCACTCCTATGGTGAGTATGTGTTTGACTGGGCGTGGGCCGAAGCTTATGAGCGCCATCAACTTGATTACTACCCCAAATGGCTCTGTGGCGTCCCTTTTACACCGGTCGTGGGTACTAGGTTATTATGTAAAACACCAACTGAGTCTCTGTATCAATATATTCTATCGGCTTTGAATGAAGCGACGGAACAACATGACTGGTCCGGATGGCATGTTAACTTCCCTTCAACAGCGGAAGCTTGGTCTAATACCCGGTTACTTGAACGACACGGGGTGCAATTTCACTGGCACAACCAACAGTATGTCGACTTCGATGCGTTTTTGGCGACCATGAAAGCGCGAAAACGCAAGATGATTAAAAAAGAGCGCGACAAGATAACACAATCTCAACTCACGATTGTCTGGCTAGATAAGTCGAGCATCAACAAAGAGATTATCGACCTGTTTTATCAATGTTACTGCCATACATATCGCAAACGTTCTGGACACAATGGCTATTTAACGCGGGCATTTTTTGATCTCTTATTTACTGCGATACCTGATCAGATAAAACTGTGTTGTGCATATCGCAAGGATACTCAAACAGACATTCAAAGTTTTGTTGCTGCCAGTTTATATTTACAAGATGAAGATACTTTGTATGGTAGATATTGGGGTGCACTTGAGCATAGTGAGCACTTACACTTTGAATTGTGCTACTACCAGGGAATAGACTACGCTATCAGCCAACAACTCGCACGTTTCGACGCTGGCGCTCAGGGTGAACACAAGCTGCTGAGGGGCTTTGAACCTGTGTTAACCCACTCATATCACACTATTTTCCACCCCTTGTTTAATCAAGCAATCGACAACTTTATCAATACAGAGCGCTCGCAAATTGCACACTATGCGCTTCAGTGCAAAGCGTTATTGCCCTATAAAACACAATAAGCGGTTATTGGCTGGCATCGCATGATCAGCGTCTAGTTCCAGCCCAGCAGCCTGTGCTAAATCGATTATCCACTCGATATCCCGGATCCCACTGTTGGGGTCTCGGGATTTTAAAAATGCGTCAAACTCTGCATTGCTCGCAGATGTATACTGCCCTTGATAATTGAATGGACCATAGATAATAACCTTGCCGTGCGGTGCGAGATGACGCCTGACTCCTTCGAAAAAGCGCACCACCAATTGAGGTGAGACAATATGTAAGGTATTCGCAGTATAGATCGCAGGTACTTGCTCAACAGGCCAATGCTGCGTTAAGTCAAGCGTTATAGGTCGCCGCAGATTGTCCAATTGCGCCTCCTCACACCACTGCGTAATACCGGCATGATTACATGCTAAATCAGATGTTTGCCATACAACTTCAGGCAATGCTTGGGCAAAGTGCACCGCGTGTTGGCCTGTGCCAGACCCGACTTCCAATACAGCACTAATATTGCCAATAAATGGGGCCAACAACGCTAGAATTGGATCTTTATTATTTTCACATGCCTGAGAAAAAGGTTTTGTCATATTGCACCTATTTAGATCGGATCTGCGCCGAAATAGCGCATTGTGCTTTGCATTTTGCAACGACTATGTCGTTATGTCTATTTACTTCACTGATTAATATGGATAAAAAAACTCTGGTATATGGTATGCAAAAAACATTGGTATTGACTATAAGTACCTAGTGTACCCGTTCAAATACCCTGTATGGAGATATAAATATGAAATATTCAAAAGTGACGCATATGCCCAATCAGAGCTTAGGTCATATCCCAGAGCCCGATACCACTGAGTCAAAACAAACTTACCAACAAGAAGTCGCAGATTTGCTGAGCAGTAAAGAGCAGGAAAAAGAGCAAACAACTGAACAATTTATCTTGGGATATAACTAACACTCCCACTCGACCTACAATCCGCATAAGGGTTGCTAATCTCCTATTTTAGTGTAATGATAATAATTATCGTTACACTAAAATATAATACGTCATGGTTACACCTCAAGTTCTGTGTCAGTTTCAACCCCGCTTAGATACACAATGTCAACGCCCTTATTTAGATGCCCCTGTGCACGTGGCCAAATTTATCGACGATGGATTTAAGCTGGCTAAGTGGTATGAGAAAAAACCGTGCGTGTTATTACAAGAACTCTATTTACGACGTGTCTTTTTTGAACTGCTAAACCACATTGCTGATCCGTTAGTCCATCAAAGCTATCGCCAGCAGTGTTTCGAGCAGCTTCATAAACCTCTTCTAGCATTAAAGCGTTTCTATAAAACACAACACCGCTCGATGACTTCTTTTTATCGTTTAGAGCGAGAAGCTAGGATCATAAGTCACGAATTTAATCCTTTTAACTAGGAGTCAGCATGACAACTTATCGTACCGCATCTGATAGCATGGGCACTTTAGAAGTACCTGAAACAGCACTGTATCAAGCGCAAACTCAACGCGCAGTCAACAACTTTCCAGTCAGTGACTTAACCATGCCAACCAGCTTTGTTCGCGCACTTGCTTACATTAAACAAGCTGCGGCAGAAGCCAATGCGGAGCTCGGCCACCTTGATCAAAATAAAGCCAAAGCCATCGCTAACGCATGCCAACAAATCATTGATGGTGACCACCTAGATCAGTTTCCAGTCGATGTATTCCAAACGGGCTCTGGCACCAGCTCTAACATGAACGCCAATGAGGTTATCGCAACCTTAGCTAGCCAACAGAGTGGCTTGCAGATCCACCCCAACGATGATGTAAACATGGGCCAAAGCTCAAATGATGTGATCCCAACTGCGATTCATGTGAGCAGTGCAACGTCGGCGGTCTATGAGTTACTGCCAGCACTGAAGCACTTGTCACAGACCATTGAAAGAAAGAGCAAAGAAATTGGTCACCACGTGAAAACGGGCCGCACGCATCTTATGGACGCAATGCCTGTTACATTTGCGCAAACCCTGAGCAGCTGGCAACAGCAAATTGACTCAGCCTACGAAGGCATCTTAACTTCTTTGGAAAAAGTTTATCAGTTAGGTCAAGGTGGCACAGCAGTCGGAACTGGCGTTAACGCAGATAAACAGTTTGCATCGTCATTCAATACCTACCTGAGTAGCAACGTTGGTATTCGTTTCAATCCAAGCCCTAACTTTTTCTACAACATTGGTTCCCAAGACGCCATCGTTGCGTTGTCTGGTCAACTAAAAACCTTGGCTGTCGCCAATATGAAAATCGCCAATGACTTGCGTTGGATGAACTCAGGCCCATTAGCTGGTTTAGCGGAAATCGAACTACAAGCGCTTCAGCCAGGCTCTTCAATCATGCCAGGTAAAGTCAATCCAGTGATCCCAGAAGCTGCCGCCATGGTGAGTGCGCAAGTGATTGGCAACGATGCGACCATCACCGTTGGCGGACAGTCTGGTAATTTTGAACTCAATGTCATGTTACCTGTGATTGCATACAACATCTTGCAAAGCATTGAGCTACTAGCAAACATTTCTCGCCTTATCGCAGATAAAGCAATCGCTACATTCAAGGTCAATGAAGAAAACATTCAGCGTGCGCTGTCACGCAACCCAATTTTGGTAACGGCTCTTAATCCGGTGATCGGCTATGAAAAAGCGGCCGCAATTGCCAAACTTGCTTATAAAGAAGGTCGCCCAATCATAGAGGTAGCGGCAGAGCATACTGACTTAAGCGAAGCACAGCTTAAAACCTTGCTTGACCCGCAAAAGCTCACTGAGGGTGGCTTATAATTTAAAAGCGCTCTAGTCTTATATAGGGTTAGCAATGTTCACTCGCCTGTCGCTATTCAGCATCTATACAGGCGAGTCATGGCCCACTAAATTGGGTCAGTTTTCACTCAATTTGTTGCTTAACCCTAGCGTGCTTGCTCTTGTATCTCATTACAAAGCACGGCACACTGTTAAAAAAAAACAGGATAGATTATGAACGCATTAAAGCTAACACTTGCTAGCCTAGTAATTATTTCAGGATGTTCCACAACAAAGGCTGGCTCTGAGCCAACGCAATCACAACAACAGGCTCAACCTGAAGTATCTCAACAACAGGAAAAGCCCAGCAAAAAGCCGATGAAGCCAGCTCAGCTGCAAACCAAATCAGCGACTCGCCATGATAAGGGCACCAGTAAGCCTGCACCGGCAAAAATGATCACCACCATGGAACCAATTGCACACTACGATGAAGACGAAGTGTCAGAAGCAGGGATCAAAAACCAACACGCTTACCTCAATTTTATTACTAAGGACAAAAGCTGTGACAGCAACAGCCAGTGCATAGCCATTCCAGTTGGCAGCAGAGCATGTGGCGGCCCTTCAAGTTACTTATTATTTTCAAGTAAAACGGCCGATCAGAGCAAGGTCTATGAATTGGCGAAAAAACTCACCGACAGTGAAGCACAGTACAATGCCAAACATGGCATGATCAGCATTTGTGAGCACTTACGTCAGCCATCAACCCAATGTGTTGAAAATACTTGTGTTAAACTAGATGGAACGAACAAATCACCAACTAGGGACTATCGATGAAGTGGAACCTCGGCACACTATTTGGTCTGTCACTGATATTTTTAGCCGGCTGTGAAGCCACCTATTCAGAGCCTCAATCTGCTCAAGCGAAGTCAAATGACTCATTGGAAGAGATCATCGCAGATAAAGGATGTGACGCCAGTTTTCAATGTAAAGTGATTGCGGTAGGTGAACGGCTTACCTGTGGTGGACCAAGCCGGTATTTAGTTTATTCATCACGCAATGTGAATGAAGAAGAGGTAGAGCACGCCGCTAAAATGGTCACTATGGCAGAGCAATTACAAAATAAAGATAAGATTGCCAGCGAAATTTGTGAGCCAGTATTACCTGTTCAAGCGCTATGCATTAGCAGTAACTGCCAATCTATTGTGTTGAAATAATCAAGTAGACAGTGATGTGAACATCACTGTCTATCCCACTAATATGTAATTCAGTATCACCAGTGGTATCACCAATGCGACACATAACCCCGCCCGCCCTAAATAAGACAAAACTAGGCGTTTTTTAATCCAATAGCAGTACATAAAACGCAATAAATACGTTGATGCAACGCCGAACAGTGCAAACATCAGCAGTAACGAAAGAAGATAAAAAGACACCGACAACTCATACGCTTAGACACATAAATTTATCATAGCGGTACATTGTTAAAACTGCACTTATTTTAGTTGATGCAATGGCGGAGACATTTTTACTTACCAACGATTGCTGACCACCACTTTCCCCATTGCCTGCCCACTGCTTAAGCGCGCGTGTGCATCGCCGATTTCATCGAAACTAAAGTCCGTGTTATCCAATACAGGCTGTAGTTTCCCGCTATCCACGATTTTGGCCATACTTGCCAAAATACGACCATGATCGCTGCGTTGCACGTTATGTAGCATGGGGATCAGCATAAATACGACGTGCAGTGACAAGCCTTTAAAATGGGCGACTGACAAATCAATTTCTGCCAGTGACACAGTAGTTGCTATCTGGCCATTTAGCGCCGCCGCTTCAAAAGAGTTTAATAAATTCGCGCCTCCCACGGAGTCGTAGACAAGATCGAATCCAGCCCCTTGCGTATGCGTCGCTACATAGTCGGTAACCGATTCAGTCTGATAATTAATTGGCGTTGCACCAAGCTGTTCTATCAAACTCAATTGTGCTGGTTTTGAACCTGTTGCATAAACTTCAGCACCAAAATGCGTGGCCAGCTGTATCGCAATGTGACCAACCCCACCTGCCCCACCATGCACCAATACTTGTTGATTTTGACCAACGCCAGCGCGCATCAAACCTTCATACGCGGTGATCCCAACCAATGGCAGTGCTGCAGCCTGCCGCATGCTGAGGGACTTTGGCTTATGTGCGATGAGGTTTGCATCAGCAACCATATACTCGGCTAGAGCGCCGGGTAAATCGGCCAGACCACCAGCACAACCATACACCTCATCGCCCACTTTAAAGCCCTCTACATCCTCGCCAACTTCATCCACGATGCCAGCAAAATCCATCCCCAAAATGGCTGGTAGCGCCGGAGACAGAGGCAATGCTGGACCCATTTCTCGGATCATGGTGTCAACCGTATTAACACTGCTCGCCATCACTTTAATACGCACATGCCCAGCACTGACCTTAGGCCGTGCTGCCTCTGCTTGTGTAAAAACCTCAGTACCACCAAATGCATTAATCACCATCGCTTTCATAACTAAACCCTCGTTCATTGAATGCATCTAGTATATTTTTTAACTATAATTTTGATAATACAGCGACTAACACAATCAGTTTTAAGATTTGGTTGATAATGAATATTGCTCACTTAAAGTTGTTCACGCGCATCGCAGCGACACACAATATAAGCCTTGCAGGCAAAGAGTTGGGACTTTCAGCGGCGGTTGCCAGTGCCCATATCAATAAACTTGAAGAAACACTGGGGACACAACTGCTCTACCGTACCACGCGTAAAGTGTCATTAACTGAAGAGGGGTTTGCCTTTTTACCTCATGCAGAGTCAGTACTTGATAGCGTAGAAAGTGCCAGAGCAGCTATTGGTGCAGGCAGCCATACCCCTCAGGGTACACTGCGCGTCACGGCCCCCGCTTCATTTGGCAGAATGCATATCGTACCCGCACTTGTTGAATTCACGCAGCTCTACCCAGAGCTTCATATTGATTTACGCCTTAGCGACAGCATAGTTGATATGGTCGAAGGCGGATTTGATGTGGCAGTTCGCAATGCTGCGTTAAGCGACTCCACCTTGGTCGCGCGTAAATTGGCCAGTGATACACGTATTCTGTGCGCCTCTCCTGATTACATTGAGCAACACGGTATCCCTGCGACAATTGAAGAGTTAAAAGCTCACCCTATCATCAACCTCACCGGGATAGAGCACTGGGTATTTGCCAACAAACAAGGGAATATAAAATTTAAACCTGCGAGCAAACTACAAATTGATAATGGCGAAGCTATTCGAGACGCATGTATGCGTGGCATGGGGATCACTTTGTGTTCAATGTGGTGTGCTTATCAAGCACTACAAGAGGGAAAACTGGTTCAAGTACTCAAAGACCAGCCACTTATCAATGATACCGCACTGTGGGCCGTCTACCCGAGTTCCCGGTTGCTGGCCCCCAAAGTACGAGTGTTTATCGACTATCTAAAAGCCTATATCGGCGATGTCCCCTATTGGGATTAGGAACTTTGAAGCTGTGCTTCCAGCTGTATCAAAACCTCCATCAATTGGGCCATCAAACCCGGCGTCGACGCGCTGACATGTGGATCGCGAAACTGGCCAACATCATTGTCAAAGTAGTATCCAGAAGCTTGAGCAAAACGCTCAGATAATGCGGCCTCAAGCAAAATATCAGCACCAAGTTGCACGCTACTACCTTGCATTCCATACGCTTCTTGCACCATTTTACTACCTAGAAATGACTTGGGATTAACTGCGATAACGCTTGGCCCAGTTTCTTTCCACTGAGCGCCAATCTGCATTGACCACATGGTCAATGCCAGTTTGCTTTTCGCATAAACGGCGCCAGCAGTTAAATGACTAGGCGTGAGCAACTCTTGGACCTCAAATGGCGATTGGGCGGCCGATGACAAGTTAATAACCCGCCCACATGCACCCAGCACACTACGCAACCCTTGCATTAAGATATAAGGTGCAATGGTGTTGACCATAAATCGCATGTCAAACCCTTCACTCGTCACTGTGTCGTCGACATGAAACACCCCGGCATTATTGATCAATACATCTAGCTGAGGACATTCCTCAGCCACGGCTTGTGCCAGCGCGCTCACCTGAGTCATCACAGATAGGTCGGCACAGTATTGCCCAACTTTATCTTTACCAAAACGCGCAACCAAGCTGCGACATACTTTACTTAGCTTTTGTGCGTTACGCCCGTGTAACAGCACGTGATGCCCTTGCTCCAGTAACGAACAGGCGGTCGCCAACCCAATTCCATCAGTTGAACCAGTGATCAAAATCGTTTTGCTCATATTCTTTCCTATGCACATTGGCTGAGAATGAAGCTGCTACTTTAATACCACAGGTTTATCTTGATAATAGCTATTAATAATAAATTAGTTTCAAAAAATTATTGATAATCATACTTTGCTAAACGCCCACCCACTGTCATACCTAACCAGCAGATGCACTTACCATATCATCTTTATTTTTGTCTATTGCCTTTGCCTGCCTCTTATCCAACCACTCAACTAGTAACAAGTTTATCGTCATTGCGATTAGCCGGTCATAGTCGTGGTAAAATCCAAAAACCCCTTTAAAGGTTTCCTGCCAACTACCCAAGAGCAATTGTAAAATCGCACCGAGAAATAACGGTGTGATAGCTGCTAAACAAATAGCGATAGCACGCATCATCCATTTTTTGTGCGCTATTATTTGCCCTTGTAATACGTACCAAATGGCGATACCAAACGCCCCAACAATTGCCACACTCATGGTAACCAAAGCAATAAATCGCGCGCCCAACTCATCGGGAGTCAATACTAAATGCATCCAAATACCAGAGAGTGCCATAACACATCCCGATACAGCAGCGATGCGCCCAGCGAATTTGTGCCATTTTGGATAGTACAAACGAATGCGTGGTGAAAACTGCCAAGGCATGGTTAAAAAGAACACTGCTCCTGAAAAACCGTGTGTTAAAATCGCAGCAGGTGTCGAAAAGTATTGAGGGTTAATGATATTTGATATCCCTGCCACAGTTCCCGCTCCCAACAATACAAGGGCCACAATAATGATGGCTGGTATGCCTGGGATAGCAGTGATCAGAAGTAGACCACTGACAACTGGCCAGTTGAATGGTATTTGTCGATTTTTTTGCGTCATTACTTGCTCACTTATTTCATTGGTGATGTGTGAGTTGATTATGTAAGATGACTAAAAAAGTGTCGTCCGCGCTGATTGGCGAGAACTTTTATGGGGTTATTTCAACCTAACAATTAATTTTAATATGTTGTTTTAACTACTAACTTTAATTTTAGAGACCGTTCTAAAAAGAGCTTTGCAACGCATATGATGACCGAGCCACCAAGCCTATTTGCACTCCAAATTGCAACCCTTAGCGTGATCATAATCAGCGCTCACCAGCTTTTATTGCGTGCTCGGAACTGGCAAGTTTACAGACCTTTAGCTGGGTGTTTACTTGCTATCGGCTTCATTAGTGCATTGCCCATTAGCAAAACATTATTGCCAGTTAGCTTTCAAGTATTGCACTTAATCTTCTGTCTACCCGCGTTACTACTTGTTGCCCCCAGTTTATGGCTATACAGCAAAGGGCTAACCTGCCAAACACCTTGGTCATTTCAAAAAAGCGATATAAAGCATTTTGCGCCAAGCGGATTTGGCTGTCTGATAGCACTGGTAGCGCTGATATTACCAGAGCAATATCGCTACGCCATTTTAGTAAATGATGATCTGACGCTCGTAGAGCAAGCCCCAACATTGCTTCGCAACGTTATTTACGGTTTATTAATTGTGACTTTTGTCTGTGTATTGGGCTGGATAGTGCAATCTGCCTGGTACTTTTACAAACTCATCAACAGGCTGCATCACTATCACAATCAACTGAAAGATGTTTTTGCGTCAACAGAACAAAAGGAGCTACGTTGGTTAGTCTGGCTTTTACTCTCGGTTGGTGGGGTATGGTTATTTATTGCTCTGGATTTGTTTTTAGACAACCTTTTTAGCCCAATTCAATTTGATCAACACCTTTATGCAATGATGCTCCTGCTCCTTGTATACAGTCTCGCTTTGTGGGGCTTAAGACAAAAACCAGGGTTCACTGAATGTTATGAAATAGCAGATAGCCATGAATTTATGCCAGATCCAATTTCCGCAGAACAAGTGAAGTACCAACGCAGCGCACTGGACCATCAGCGCGCTTCTCAAATAGCCACCAAATTGCAACACGCCATGGTGACGGATAAGCACTACCTAGACGCAAGTTTATCCTTACCTAAACTTGCCAAGCACATTCATACACCCAGTCACTACATTTCGCAAACACTCAATGAGACACTCGGAATGCGTTTCTTCGACTTCGTCAATCAACATCGTGTCGACGCTGCGAAACAACTTTTGGCGCAGGAGCAAGACTCTATCCTCACGATTGCCATGCAAGTTGGTTTTAATTCCAAGTCGGCATTCTATACCGCCTTTAAAAAACACACTTCGCTGACCCCTAGCGCTTATCGGAAACAGCATCAACTAGATGGCAATCAATAGTGGTTTAAGATTATTGCCATCCTATTTTCCACATTTTAGGATCTTTTAACTCGCGCCAGTTGATGGCAACTTCACGCCGGGTCATCAGCGCTTCAATGAGACATTCAATCACACATCCCTGCTCGTCAAATTCGACCGACGTGACAATAAAATGCTTCTCTTTGTGAGTAGGACTGACCGATGTCCACTTGCTATTTAGTAGCTTTCTAGGATTAAGGGCATGCTGCATAAGTGTTCATATTCGCTGTTTTACAGCATGATACGACCGCACAATCGTCTGGGATCAATTAGATATGCAACCGGCGGGTATAACCACTTCGATATACCCACCGACTTCATTATCGTACTGATTGGCTTACCGTATATTCAGCGATCAGCTTATCCATCACTTTAGCAGCCTCAGCAATATCAATAGCAGCAACATTGATTTGCTCTGCGCCGCTGACATTTTCCGTTGCTTTTTGGAAAATACCATTGATGTTTTTACTCACTTCATCAATCGCATTACTTTGCTGCTGCGTATTACTCGACACCGACTCGGTCACCAGCTCAACCTGCTGCGCTTGCTCTACAATTTGCTCGAGTGCGCGTTTGATTTCTTCTGCCCGCTCTGCCGCTTCTAAGGCATTTTCTTTGCCTTTCGTGATCACATTAGAGGCCTCTGAAGAGCTGGATTGCAACTCAGTCACCAAGGCTGATATCTCTTCTGTTGATTTTTGCGTACGGCTCGCCAAGCTGCGGACTTCATCGGCAACCACAGCAAACCCACGACCTTGCTCCCCGGCTCGGGCGGCCTCAATTGCAGCATTTAGCGCCAGCAAGTTAGTTTGCTCAGCAATGCTTTTTATCATTTCGACCATAGATGAGATACTACCAACACGCTCATTCAGTGCATCAACCGTTTTGGCAGACCGCGCCATATCATCGGATGCCTGCTGTATCACCTGCACCGCATCCGCCACAACTTGCTGTCCTTGAAGAGATTCTTGCGTCACCGTTTTAGCCGCTACAGCGTTTTCATTCATGGAGTTTGCAATGACTTGAATATTGGCGCTCATTTGCTCTGAGGCAGAGGCAATGGTTTGGATCCCTGACTGCTGACTAATTAAATTCTCTTGGCTTTGCTGGATCGCCGCCGCCGTTTCTTGCGAGGCATTAGCGATGTTTGAAGACACTTTAGCAAACTCGACTAAATCGTCTTCAAATTGTCGCGTGAGTTTATTGATGTTGTTTGCCGATTTTCCTAGGTCATCTTTTGAAATTACACCAATTTCATGACCTAAGTTTTTATGTAACATTGCAATATCGATACCCTCAGCGATTTTTGCTGACTGTCGGCGACGCAAACGAATGGCAAAGAACAGTGACGCGGTGATCACCAATCCAACCACTAAAATAATCAACTCAATCACCAACACCAAAACAGCGTGTTGTTGGATCTTTATCGCGGTCTTGTCAACCAATGTAAGCGCCTCTTCTTCGGACTCTTTTAACACATTGATCCGCTCAGTCGCGGCTTTAAACCACGCCTCTGCATCTAAGCCAAAATTGGCATTTTTGTTTTCAACCGCACTGCGATAGCGTGCAACTGCTTGAAAGGCATTGTCACTCAGTGCTTGCTGAAAAATTCTTTTCATGATTGGAGGCGACGCTTCAAGCGCTTCTTCTAAATACACATCTTGCTTGGTCATCAAGGCCACATGTTTGGTTTTTAACGCTGGTGTAAAGCTATCGCGACTCAGCACATTTGACAGCACCGCGCGTTCAATACCAGCCGATTCTTTGGCACTTGAGAAATTATAAATCGCAACCAGCTCGGTGGCGATGGTGTGGTCATTGCTCAATCGCGAGGCTGTGATCACCATATGCAGCGCTTTGAGGTTGATATCCGTGTAATATTTCAGCGCTTCTGAAAGCGGGATGGATAAGGTGTCTACACGACTACGGATCTGAGATAACTGGCGGAACTTACTTTCAAATTCAGCCAACTCTTTAGCCATTTCAGGCATCAATTGCCAGTGTTGTTTTTCTTCCGCTAACTTGGCAATCTGTTTGTCTGTTTGACTGCGTTGCTGACGTAACTTGTCCTTAAACTTTGTGCCTTTGGAACCAATAAACCCTGCAGAGGCCCCTCGTTCTTTTTGTGTTTCATGGATCACACTCAACACCATATGACTCAAAAACGCATTGTACTCTGCATCATACGCGTCGTTCATCCGTTTCGCTGACATTGATACATCATAAAAAATCACTGCGCCTAAGAGTAAACATGGAAGTAATACAACTGTTGTCATATGGCTAGATACAAATCGAGCAATTGCTTGTAACATCACTTCACCACTATTTTTTCTTAAACATTTTTTTTACGAAGTAAACTATAGTACAGCTCACTTTGTTGCAAATTATTTATTCAAAAACCCCATCTTTTTGAAAATATTAAAATTAACCATGCATACCTAAATTTCCCCAGTAAAGGTAAAAAGCCAAATAAGTCAGTACTATGAATAAACTAGCGACATTTAAACCGCTCTGTAATTATTCCAAAAAATTAAATAAAAAAGAGAGCTATTACTCTCTTTTTTACTGTTTGATTAGCAACGCGCTGACAACTAACGTCCCTCTTGTATTTTCGCCTTTATCCAAGCACCCGCTTCTTTCAATTGAGCGTCTGAAAAGTCTTGCGCCGCACAGCTGCCCACTTGCCAAGCAGCCCCACTCAGCGGATCGTCTGAATAATTCCAGTTGGTCCAACTGATTTTTTTTCGTGCCATCAGGTCGATGTATTTTTGCGAGCTGATGAAGTCATTTGCACCGCCACCTGTGTAGTGCTGAGTGCCAAACTCGCTGACAAACACAGGAAAAATATCTGAGGCTCTATCCAGCATATTGCGATGATATTCGGTGTGTGCAGCAGCATAAAAATGGAAGGTGTACATAATATTGTCGAATGGCACTGGGTCGTTGATCACATCTTGTAAATCGCCATCCGCCATTGATGCACCAAACGTAGACCACCCGTGAGTTCCGACCATAATAAGAGCATTAGGTTGAATCGCACGGATCACAGGAATAACCTGCTCAGCATAGTGGCGTACCGCTGACCAAGGAACGCCATTTGGTTCGTTGGCAATATCATAGATCAGGTTATTGCGGTGTTTGTGCTTGGTCACAATATCAGTGAAAAACTTTTTAGCCCCTTCAACATTGTAGTTTGGGTCGCCCGGATCAAGCTGGTGCCAGTCAACCAACACATATAGCCCACGCTGGCTCGCCATTTCAATGAGTTGGTGCATTTGGTTAGTAAAGCCAACCGGATCTGTTTCATATCCGCCTTCTTGTACATACAAGCTCAAACGCAAAATATCAGCTTGCCAGTCAAACGCTAATACATCCAAACTTTTTTCAGTTAAACATTTACCTAACCCATGCCACTGCAGACCGTGACTGCTCATGCCACGAAGCTGCACACGCTGGTTTGATTCGCTGCACAGTCCCGTACCACACACCTTTAAACGACCGTATTTTTCAACCGGCGTGATCTGTGTTGCATCATCACAACGGCCTAAATACCGCCATGCCGAACTGGTTCCAGGCTCCGCACTGGTCCACCATTTGGCTTGATACAATATATTGTTATGGACAAGTTTGTCGCCAGTATTTGCATGGCTCGGCTGACCCTGCCAATCAGATTGTGGCCAATTCGGATAGACATTGGTATCTGCACAACTTGCCGCATCAGCATGACTGGCAGCTAGTCCCAAACACACTGTGAGGGCACTTAAATATCGCTTTTTCATCGCGCTTTCCTTTACATGTTATTTACAATAATGTTCCCAATTGAGATATAGAGACTTTCATTTGAAATGGCTAGGTTTTGGCGGATGATTGATCGTAAAGTATTGCTATTGGTTTGATATGTGTTTAAAAAGCAAGCACACCCATTGGTTAATAGTGAGCTAATAATCGCGTGTAGCACCCCAGGGTTACCTTGGCCAGAGCAATTCACTGAACCAACTTATGCAGTTCACAAGCCCACAAAATTATTTAAATAACAAAAAGTTAAAAATAAACACAAAGTATATGGTAAGGGTTTTTATCGCTCATACGTTCTTATTTATATGACCAATTAAATTAGAAAAATATGAGCAGCTTAAAATCATCTAACTACCCTAGAATGAGTAAACTTAGAACATCAACATCCAGTGTTCATGACCAACTCGACAAAAAGATCATGGCGCAGTCACCGTTTGAAAACAAAGCCAATTATGGTCATTTTTTGCGCTACCAATACTATTTAATGAAGCACGTTGCAGCACTGTATCAAGATGCTCAATTAGCAACCATTATCCCAGATCTGCAAGCTAGAGATCGCAGTGCTCAACTGCTTGCAGACTTTCAAGATTTAAACATGCCACAGCCAGCTACTATGCCTACACTGAGCGAGCTTAACACCTCTCATTTTGAAAGTTTAGGCTGGTTATATGTCATTGAAGGCTCAAAGCTTGGCGCGGCCATTTTGGCCAAAGAGGCTGAAAAGCTAGGGCTAAGTGAGAAATATGGTGCACGCTTTCTAGCGGGTTCAGAGGTCGGCAGGGGCGCTCATTGGAGAGAGTTCATGCAAAGCATTGAAAAGGTAGAGCTCAGTGAGGACCAAGAACAGGCCATGTTAACTGGTGCACAAGCTGCATTTAAATTTGCTAATGAGCTGGTAGAGCTCAGCTATACTCATTCACCAAGTACCCATGTCGCTTAACGTACAACGTAATATGTTGAAGTATGGCTATTTTGCCGGTGGTATTGTATCGCTTGGATTGGCTGTGATTGGCGCTTTATTGCCAATCATGCCAACTACGGTATTTTTAATTATGGCACTGTGGTGCTTCTCCAAGTCGTCTAAACGCCTCGAACATTGGTTGCTCACACATCCCCAATTTGGTGTGACACTAAGCAATTGGCAAAGGCACAAAGTAGTGCCTAAGAAAGCAAAATACTTTGCGGCAATAGGTATGCTGGCAAGCGTGCTGATATCTGGTTATGCGCTGTCTTTTGGCTGGTTGCAAATTGCACTTGCAGTTCTTTTCGCATTTATCTGTAATTATTTGTTTGCTAAGCCGAATAGCACAGCCGACCAACCCAATTTAATACGCCAAAAACACGGAAATGTGTTACTGAGTATGGTTGCGATAATCCTGTTTAGCTGCTGGTCTATCACTCTTTAGTACAGCAATATCGGATGCACCGTGTAAGGCGCGCAATTAAATTGGCGCCACGTCTTGGGGTATCAACAAGCTTATTTATACCAGTGTATTTCGTCACCGTAACTGCTCAAACGAACAAGCTACTTCACCCAAGAATCACATATTAAACCAAAGAACAGATAGCCTTCCCTCATACGCCCACCATGAAGCAACCTAAATTAGGGACAATTGCCAAATCACTGTTATCATGATAAAAAAAGAGCGTTTTAAAATATTAAAGGCACTTAAACCCGCGCTATTGCGCACACATCTCTAACAGGGCCCACTGAATGAAAAGATACCTGATGCTATTATTTGTACTGTGTTTTACTGCCTCGGTAAACGCGAACATCACACATTTTGGTGCCGATCAGGTGATCGGTCAAAATAAGCTAGGTGAGCCGGTATTTCGCAGTACCACCACACCCACAATTGTGACGTTCTGGGCCTCATGGTGTGTATACTGTAAGCAGCTACTTCCGCTTCTTGAGGGGCTTCAACGTAAGCTCACAAACAATCGTATTCGAGTCATTGTTGTCAATACAAAAGAAGAGGGCAAGCTAGGACAAACTCGGCGCACATATAAAAAATTGCTTCGACAATTTGAACAGCGAGGAATGCAAGTTGAGTTTGTTTTTGATAAAAAAGGTGTCCTGTACAAAAAATTTAAGAAACCTGGCCTGCCCTTTACCATGGTCATAGAAAAAAATGGCCAGATCAGCTATACACAAGCAGGTTTCAGTGAACGACTGGCACAGCCTATGTTGGACGCAATACAGCAAGCATTAGATAAAAATACGCCTGATAAAATCTAATTCGCGCCCTTACTATCTTACAATGGGCAGGTTCTCTTTTAGTTTGCTTTTACGACCACACGGGACGCTTGCTCACATAGTTAAATAATTGCTCGCGAGTTCATTACAGGGGCCTATTCTTTTCGCTTTTTTATAACCATAAGAATCAACAATATGAAAGTTTGACTAAGTTTATGCACGACGACCTTACACCATTTATTACACAATTAACTTTGAGCATCGCAGAGGAAAAAAGTAGGCAAAGCACCATGAAAGTATCCGCCTTGGGTAAATTTATTACCATAACTATTGATATAAAGATGATTCCAAGCACTCATTTTCACAATGCATGCTAAAGATTTAAGCCCACATAAACTCTATCAAAGTAATACCTTCAAATTTTGGAAAGGAATAATGATGTGATAAGTGGTAATGACCTTAAAGCGATGAGAAAAAAAGCAGGACTTACGCAAAAGCAGATGGCCGATAAACTCAATATAACTAGAGAAACGGTCAGTAACTACGAATTGGGTGTAGGTGAGCCTAGAACAGGGCATTTTTTCAAATGGCTGTTTTATTGTAAAGTTGATGCAAAAGCACTCTTAAATCAGATCAAAAGTATCAGTGACGAAATAAATGATAGTGATGGCTCTCATCGGTTCAAAGATGACGAATAACGTCCCTATTGCCCAAGCACTTTGAAATCTCTCTTCAACGATAACCTTTAAAACCGCCTCTCATTATTGTTCTCTCTTAAGAGGTCGATCGCCGCATTCGATTTCAAAAATTAATAGCTCATACACAGTACTGTTTTGATTCATGGCTCTGCTGTTGTGCTGTCTGTCATACTAACTAGCTGATCATTTAAACTATCAACAATAGAGTGTTTGCAACACCACAGCTCAATACACATTGGCAGATGAAAAGGTGCCGCAATTTATATTGACCTCAAGTAGATGAGCATACTCTCAATCCGTAAACAGTGATCGTATATGGACAGTGTTTTTGACATAACAGACACTATTTTAAAGCACCTAACACATCACAGGCTCACAAAAACGACTGATACCTGTTCAAAACGGTTTGACGTAAGCGCCTCTCAGCTGCAGCGCATCAACGTATTGCTAGCCAGCATTTTGACTACTGCCATTGCCAGTATAGCTAATATAAGGACAGGCAAAATCATCACCAAATATTAGATACATTTCGTAAAGCTGCGCCATTGTCATAATTGTTCTGCCGGTCTCAAAATTACTAATAGTCGCTTGATCTACATCGAGTTTTGCACCAAGTTGACTTTGCGTCAGCTTGTTCTTTTTGCGAACTCGACGTAAGTTATGCTGTACCTCTTCCATTAGGTTATTCACCTTTATTTTTCTTCTTACTGCATTGTTTTTCATCTCTTCCCTCGCCAATCAGTATTGATGGTAAATATTTATTTTATTTTTGATAGTGACTTACAAACTTCATTGTCATCAATATAATTTGCTTCATGCGGAAAAATCTTCGAATTTTAATAAAAGGCATCCACTCACTTATAGCCCACATATACAAAAGCTAAGAAAAACAGCGTGTAGTAAAGGTATTGAACAATAATTGATGTAGAAAAACAGAGTGCAGCAGCCAGAAGCGAGGTTAGAACAAACCAATGTGTCCGCTGGGAAATATAAGTAGGGGTCATTGCATCACACTTTCCTACCAGCGCTTTATTGACATTGCCTATAAATTCAACTGTTTCAATGTGACTGATTGCGGTTCTTCGAAACAAGTCCACTAGAAGCACTTGCCCCTGCCATACCAAAACACTAGGCTAGGCAACGCCTACCGCGCGGGCGAGTACCCAACCAACCTAATATAATTTCGTCTAAAAGCCATAAGCGTTACGGGGGTTAGTCTCCTTTTGGTAAAATCGCAATCTGAAACCAATAGTCTTTAAGCTTTTGTACAGCATCAAATAATGAATCTAGTTTAACGGGCTTTTGAATATATGTATTGGCCCCAAGGTCATAGCACTCCTCAATGTCCTTTTCATCATCTGAGGTTGTCAAAACCACAATGGGGATGTTTGCAAGACGCCGAGTGCTTTTTATTTCTTTTAACACGAGACGACCATCCAATCCCGGTAGGTTAAGATCCAACAGTATCATAGCCGGCTTTGGATGTGACGGTGTCCACTCTTGACTGAGGTAATTCAGCGCTTCTTGCCCGTCTTCACATCGTACAATTGGATTTGATAGGTTACCGTCTTTTTTAAATGCCCGATTAGTCGCGTAATAATCGTCATCGCTGTCTTCTACAATCAAAATCAATTTATTGTCATTCATTTTCGACTTCACTTTCCTTCAATGTAAAATAGAAACTTGTTCCTTTTCCAAGCTCCGACTCAAACCAAATTTTACCCTTGTGTTGTTCAACTATTTTTTTCGCAAAGGTCAAACCAGCTCCCGTACCCTCGCCAAACTTTTTGTTACTATTTAGGCGCTTAAATATTCTGAAAACTTCGGTTTTAAAGTGCGCATCAATGCCAATGCCATTATCTTTGACACAAAATGCATGCCGCTCTAAATCATAATTTACATTAATAGATTTATGCTCCGATAAGTTGTATTTGTACCCGTTCGTTATTAAGTTGTATAACAGCTCTTCTAATCGCGTTTGGTTGCCAACCACATTGGGTAAGGCTTCTGCGAACACTTCGACATTATGTTCTTGCAGCGACTCTGTTAGGCGTTCAAGCACATGACTGAGCGCTTCATCCATATTGACCTGCTTGCTGCTTTGCTCCTCACGACCCAATCTTGAGAAATACATCAGATTAGAAATGAGCTGCTCCATTTTGGAGCCTAGATATACCAAACGGTCCAATTTATAGACACCATCTTCGCCCAGTTCAGTCTCATAGTCCTCTTTTAAAAATCCAGCGTGATTTTGTATTGCTCGTAACGGCTCTTTTAAATCATGAGAGGCAATATAAGCAAAGTTGTCTAACTCTTCATTAGACTTGGTCAAGCGCTCGATCAATTGCTCACGCTCCCGCTCCATCGCTACTTGCTTTGAAATATCTCTCACTACCCCACAATAAAACTGCTCTCCCGCAACCCGAAACCCCGTAACCCCTAAATCCAAAGGGAATATTTGGCCATTTTTGCGCTGACCCTTTACTCGTTGACCGGTGCCGATGATCTTCTTGTTTCCTGACGTTAAATCATCTATCAGGTTTTGATCACATTCACCTCTATGTGCTTTTGGCATAAATACACTGAAATTTTTGCCAATGCTTTCCTCTTTAGCGTAACCAAATATATTCACTGCCGAGTTGTTGATGCTCGTTATCACACCATGTGCATCGATGGTGATGATGCCATCAATGGCATTGTCGAGTGTTGCTTTATGTTCCACATCTTGTGCACTAATGATCCGCTCAGACATACGAGATTTAATTAAATAAAAAGAAGCAATACCTGCAAGGAAAGAGACAAACAGTCCATTAAGTAGAGCAATATAGTGAATGTCAGAGTCATCAACGGAAATACGACTTTGCTTGGGCCACAGCAATAACTCCCAGTCTACGCCATGCAGTGCAAATGAATGACTAAAACCAGTCGACTCGTCATACTGCATACCCGCCTCTACTTTACTAAACATCACGCTGCCCTCTGACAACACTTCTATGTTGTAGTCATTGATAAATTCATGCGGAAGCAAGCTATCTACCAATTGGGATATGTCAAACACGCCCAAAATAAACCCGTCAAATCTACCGTGAATATAAATCGGAAAATACGCTAAAAAGCCTTTACCGCCTTGAACAAGTTGAACCGGCTTAGACAATGAAAAGTTTTTCGAGACTTTTGCTCGCTCTAGGGCTTTTAATCTGTTTTTCTCAAATGACAAGTCGAGATCCACTGCCGACTCGTTGCCTTGCAGTGGCACAACCCATTTAACAACATACTCGCTGTTTACCCACTCGACAGCACGCAGCCCAGCATGGTCATTGACATAATCCTGAGCATCCAATCGCCACTCTTCAAAAGGCGGTCCTTCTCGCGCCACCCAGCGATTGCGCATGCGCTCCAGCGCACTGATGATGGCAGGCATTGAATTGATAAATTGATGCTCAATTAATTCGCTCTTGGCAATCGCGGTTAATTTAATGAGGTGCTTTTCTTGATTATCAGCAAGTTGCCAGACCCAAAGAGATGCCAACATACTCAGTAGGACACAGATAAAAACCACGATAAAAGATAATTTAAATCGCTTCCCTGTACTTTCTACATCTATATGCAAAGCAATTTCCTTTTTATTCTCGCGCAATGAGTGGTAAATGACTTTAAGTCAAAAAGTCGGTACGCGTTTACCTGCCAAGAAAACAAACACGCTTCATTTAGTGTAATTGAATCTGTGTATTTTGCGCCATTAACGCACTACATTTTTATAACATGCTGAAAATTAAAGTTTCGCGAGAAATAATGGGCGTTTATTACCACAAAAAACCATCACACAGCTAGCTCTTAAAATAAAAAACACAGAAAATACAAAAGGTAACAACGGTTCATTAGCGCAGATAGTGATAACCTCGTCGGGCTACAAAGTACCAGCCCCTCGCACTCAGTTCGATATTTTTCAGCTAAATCATCACCCTGAGTCGGGCATATTTACATATTATTTAACACAGTGTGGAAAACTTATAGCAAACAGACTTGCGTATATCGTATTTGATATCGCTGATCGTTATCGCCTTTACATTTTGTGGATCACCTAGCCAATTGTCTATTTGACTAAAATTTAAGCATTAAAATACAAATGGATAGATGCAAATCACGCAACACCGCTCGACATTTTGCTCGGTCGTTAGACCCTTTCAAAACAATATTTTTCATCAGTTTCAAAGCGACCAAGCTTTTACTCATACTACTCCTTGCCCATCCCCCCTGTGCTGCGAGAAATTACACGGTTTTAGTGATATTCATTAACAGCTAAAAAACTGCTGGAGCCAAAGAATATAAGGCTTTTAATGCGGAACACCTACCCCGTACCAAAGCTAAAAAAGCTAGTCCCATATTGTCGGCTCGCACTGACAATTCTGATAATTATGAACTAGAAAAAACCCTAAATTCAGCATCGAGCAATGTTTTATTCGTAGAATAATAGACTTGCTACACCATCTTATTAATGATACCGTTAATGATAATTATTCCTATTTATGCACTATGGTAAGGAACAAAGGTGTCGAATTCCGCTGGCATGGACCTTTTTATTCGTGATAACCAATTTTGGTTAGTTAGATTTTTACAAAACAAACTAAAACTACATAGCCATCACGATGCACAGGATTTATCTCAGGACACCTTTATTAGGGCCCTGACTTCCTCCACAGATCTGCTCGAAGTCAAAGAGCCAAGAGCATACTTAGCAACCATCGCCAATCGCTTGATCATAGATAAGGCGAGACGCAAGCGCATCGAGCAAGCCTATATTGAAGCGCAAACCGAAATGCAGCAAGAGCAAGTGCCTTCATGTGAAACGGTATTAGAAACCATGCAAAGATTAGAAGCGCTATCGCGATTATTAGAAGGTCTGGCAGACAAACCTCGACGCGCCTTTTTGATGGCACGTTTAGACGGCATGAAATACAAAGAGATTGCTGCGCAACTCAATGTTTCTGAAAGTATGGTGCAAAAATACATCGCACAAACATTGCTGCATTGCCACAGTCAACTGATGGATTAATCAATACCTAGAGAAACTCATGTCGGCGAATCAAACCAGCTATCAACATAAACTCAAGCAGGCAGCAGACTGGTGTGCTTTACTCCATTCAGATTCGCCCGCCGACGAAGATATTCAAGCCCATCATCAGTGGCTTAACTTACATCCTGACAATCAAAAAGCCTACGCGGAATTACAAGCACTATGGGGCGAATTTGATACCCCGGAAGATACTGGCCTGAACGTTCGGGTGCTCAACAATGTACTAGACAAAGATAAACCCAGATCAGTCAGTCTTGGCAAAACCTTCCTAAGTGTGACTTTGTTCGCAGGGTTTGGATTTTTGCTAAATCATTTGGGACTAAGTGGCGTCACAGCAGATCACTATACCCTAAAAGGCCAAACGCAAACCATACAGCTGCAAGATGGCAGCGTATTAACATTGAATGCCGAAACGCAAATCGATATTGAATACAATACTGACACCAGATTGATTCGATTATACAAAGGCGAAGTACATGTTGAGGCAAAAACAAATCCTTCATGGCCCTTGGTCGTCGAAACCCAAGATACCAGCGCAACAGCTTTAGGGACCAGCTTCTCAGTGAAAACCAAAGGGCAAGATACCTATGTCGTGGTGAGCGAGTCCAAAGTAGAACTTTGTTATTTACCACAACATAGATGTGTAATTGGCCAACAAGGCCAAGCTATGGAAGTTGCAGATAAATACCTAACAGGGCCCTATCAAACAAACCCTGACATCAGGTTGGCATGGTTAAACAATAGATTAGTTGCAAATGATATCAGTCTGACTGAGCTACTGGAGTCATTAGAGTCCTACTATCCAGGAGTGTTTGTATACCAGCATGAAAAGCTAAGTCAGATCCGTGTTTCGGGTGTCTACCCTACCGATGATGTCGACTTAGCACTGAAAATGCTGGCGTCAGATCCAGCCATCAAGCACAGTTCTATAGCAAATTACCTACAGATTATCTCTTTGAAATAAAATGACTTTTTAAAAAAGGATAAAAGTTTTTTAGTTTTTTTGAGTTTTTGGGTACTGTTTTTTTTTACTGCCCCGTCCTATAAGTAGCTCTAAATAATAATGAGAACTATTTATGATAGGCGACAGTGCTACTCGCTCAATTTTTACTGCTGTGTTGTGTACAGGGCTTGCTCTACCAAGCGCCGTTTTGGCACAACAGGCACACCAACTTGATATTCCCAAAGGCAGCTTAGCTGAGGCACTCAATACCTTGGCACTGCAAACAGGCGTACTGTTGCAATTTGATCCCAACCAGATAGGCAGTGCCCAAACAACTGGGTTAAAAGGCGCGTTTGTACTGAGTGATGGCTTTGAACAGTTGCTCGCAGGCACAGGTTTATACGCTGAGAAAACCAGCAATGGTAGCTATGTCATTCGAGCGCTATCAGGCAACCTTGAACACGCGGTCATGCTCGATACGCTAGAGGTATATGCCAGTAATAATACCCATAAAGAGATCTATCAATCCGCTTCTTCAGACACTAAATTAAGCCAAGATCAGCTTGCCCGTGTAGCACCGCGAGATACCTCTGACATTTTCTACAATGTGCCCGGCGTGACCACATCGCAAACACGACAAGAACCCGGAGTCGCGGTCAATGTACGTGGTATTCAAGACTTTGGTCGAGTCAATGTGATGATCGATGGAGCAAGACAGAATTTTCAGCGCAGCGGACACGGCGCCAATGGTACTGTCTATCTAGATCCCCAACTGCTTTCTAGTGTTGACATTGCAAAAGGTCCCGTCGGCCACGCTGGCGGCGCAGGTGCCATTGGCGGTGTCGTAAATTTCAACACTCTGGAATTTGCTGATCTCGCACTTGAAGGGCAAGACCACGGCAGCAAAGTTGCGCTCGCAACAGGCAGCAACGCATACCATATGCAAGGCTTACTCGCCTCTGGTGTACGCTTGGGAAAGGATCTTGAGCTGGTCGCAGCGGTTGGGCGCAAACACGTCGGAAGGTTTGAGCCTGGTCAGCACGGTGGTAATGCCGGCAATGACAACTACTTTGATGCGCTCAGCTCATTTACCGAGCAAGATCAATGGTCCTCTTTGCTCAAGGCCAGCTATAAAATCAACGAACAACACGCCATAAAGCTGAGTTATGTGGGCTTCTCTGCCAACTTCGACGAGGGCTCAACCACAGGGGAAACCGAGCAACCCAGTGCCACCAGCAAACTCAGTAATGACACCATTAAAGTAGATTACTTCTGGAACCCTAACTCAGATTATTTTGATTTAAGTTCAAGTGTTTACTACAACCGAACTCAAATGCGCCAGCATCAGTTTGAGCTAGGAGACTCAATTAACCCCTACGGGGAGTTTGAGTTGCAATATGAAACCAATACCTTTGGTCTGGTGCTCGAAAATATTTCATTCTTTAGCTTAGAACATGCTTGGCTGAGTGAAGCTGATTCACTGCTCATGCTCAATACAGGCGTGGAATACTTTAGAGACTGGACCCAGCCTCAAGCAATCCAACAAACGCCTGGAACGGGTGACCCAACTTGGTTCACAGGGGCAACTCCTGGGGGAAACCGTGCAGTGAGCAGTGCGTTTTTCCAGACCGAGTGGCAATATGGGGAACACCTGTCCATTGAAGCGGGCGTCAGATATGAGCACTTTTCACTCGAGGGAGAGGGTGAGATCAACTCTGGTTCGATTCTCAATCCACCCGGTGTCACCCCGAGCAAGACGCTGATCTACACTAATTTTTCCGTGGCACGCCACGACGAGTTTGTCTCACCTAACTTACGATTTGCATACCGCTTTAATGATGAAATTCAAGCTTATGTCAGTTCTGCCAAAGGTGTGCGCCCTCCCTCGATCACTGAAACTTTGTTATTCGGGATGCATGTGGGCAACCAATTTCCTTTCTACCCAAACCCCGGCTTACAAGCCGAAGAATCTCGTAACAACGAAGTGGGGATGAATTTTGAGTTTAGTCAGTTGGCCAAAGAGCATGATCTGTTTATTAAAACAGGCTGGTTCGAAAACACCGTAGACAACTTCATCATTCAGGGGATGGTGATGAGTCCAACCTCAGTGAGCGACAAAAGTGGCATTCGCAGCTATGTCAATTTGCAAGATGAGATCCGCTTTGAAGGCATAGAGCTACAAGCTGATTATCAATCTAAAATGATGTTTGCTGAGCTCAATTATACCAAGATGAATTTCGATCCTGGCCTGGGTGACTACAACCCGTTCCCACTAGGTAGTCAGGTCGGTTTCCCCGCTACAAACTTAGGTAAAACTGAGTCTGGCGGACTGCTTTACATTCCACCTCCGAAACACAATGGCGCCATCACACTTGGATTAAAGTTGTTTGATAACAGCCTAAAAGTTGGCGCAAGAATGCGCTTTGAAGACAACGATGGTCGCGGTGGAAAAGCCTATGAGAAGGTCGTGGACTGGGAAGTTTACGACGTGTGGCTGGACTACCAATACTCACCAAATATTCAGTTGCGCATGTCGATTGACAACCTCAAGGACCTCAATTATGCCGAGGCAAATGGCACCTCTTACTGGATTGCGCCGGGACGCAGCGTCATCGCAAGAATAACAGCAAAATTTTAATTAAAGACAAGGGTATAAACATGCGAAAAGCTTTTAAGTTGGCACTTATCAGTAGCGCGTTAGTTAGCGCAAACTTGGCAAGCGCCGCTGAGATCAACCTGCAGCAATTACATGTGTTTGGCACACCACAAACCATCATGTTTGGTGGTGATAAGGGCATGTTGCCTGCAAAGCCGCCCGTACTACATCCGGTCAGCGGCAAGCTTGTCGGCACTTTTCTCTCTGGTGGCGGTAGCGATTTTGCCTCAATCAGACAGTCCGGTATTTATTATTTTACACCTCAGCTAACTGAAGGTGCGCTAACTGACTACAACACGCAAGCCAACTCTCTAAATACCGAGATCACAGCGTTTGATACAAATGTTGTTGTCGACGGTCAAGGCATGGCTTACGGTGGCGCTAAAACCAGCTTATTTAAGTGGAGCGAAGGCGAAGAAATGCAAGATGCACTGGCAGACCTTGATCTGTCAGGTATTAATGGCGGTAAATTTGAAATACATGGCTTACTTACGGTTGATTCACAAGACAACGTGTACTTCGCAGCCTCAGATCGCAGCGATGACTTTTATGCACTGCTAAGACTCAGCAGCACAGGTGAACTTGCTATGCTGGTCGATTTCAGCCGCGAAGAATATAAGCAAGCAGCTGGCGATCTATACGTTTTCACTAAAGGACAATCACCTGCTGCATTGGTTTTTAGTGCAGCTGACAATGCTATTTACGGCCTTGCGCATAAATCAGCAGATTCCGCAGGTGCCGGCAGTAATGACGGCTTAGAAGGTGATAACTTTGCCAGCGGTACTTTATTTAAAGTGGACTTAACCAATGTCGCAACAGATGGCAGCACAGATGTCACTGTACTCAAGAGCTTTGATGATGAGACTCACGGGCTGATTGACGATCATGTGCTGGCAACCAACGGACTCGTCGAACACGGTGACTGGCTTTACGGCACGTCACAAAAAACCATCTGGCGCATGCACAAAAGCAATGACAACGGATTCACTGTTTTACACACCTTTGCGACACAAGAAGATAGCCAAGATGGTGATAAACCAGCAGGTCCCCTTGTGTTGGCCGCCGATGGTAACATTTACGGCACAACTTCAAGCGGTGGCAGCGATGGCGAGTCCGGTACGCTCTACCGTATTAACCTAAGTGAAGATGCCACTGATGTAGACAGAGCAAAAGACACTTATGAAGTCGTGCTGCACTTTGCCGGCAAGGATTCAATCGCACCTATGGGCCTATCCGCTGGTACCTTGCTTGATGGTTCACAAACCATATATGGCGCAACAAACGGCAACAATACCACAGACTCAGGCGGTGTTTTTCAATTTTCTGTCACTCAACACGACCTCAGTTTTACCACTGAAACAGCGCAGCTCGAACTAGGTGAGAGTCTAGAGCTACACTGGCAATCCACAAATCTCAGTGGCTGTACTGCCAGCGGTGATTGGGCAGGTGAAAAGGATGCAACGGGTCAAGAAACCATTGAGCCAGAGTCGGAAGGTGACAAATCTTATGTGCTCACTTGTCTGGATACAGATCAAAAGGCCTTTGTTCGCACACTTGAACTGGTAGTCAATCCAGAGCCGGAACCAGAGCCAGAACCTGAGCCTGAGCCTGA
>NZ_AUXS01000046.1 GCF_001625565.1 Pseudoalteromonas luteoviolacea NCIMB 1944 | reverse complement strand
CTGCCACTGTGGTTTAGGTAGGGCTTTTCTATCAATTTTACCATTGCTATTGTGTGGCATTGTATCCAGCACCACTATCAGCGCTGGCACCATATAATCTGGTAATCGCTCACTGAGCGCTGCACCTATGGTCTCTGTATCCAACTGCTCACCAGATACATAGCCCACTAACTGTGTACTGCCCGTGCTGTCATCATCAACTACCACCGCTTCACTGACACCTACGCAGCGATACAGCTGGGCTTCAATGTCGCCCAACTCTATGCGATAACCCCGGATCTTAACTTGATGATCTGTTCGACCTAGATATTCTAGTTCACCTTGATGATTCCAACGCACCAAATCGCCGGTACGATATAAACGACTGCCATCATCCGCAAACGGGTTTGCCACAAAACGTTCAGCACTGAGCTCTGGACGAGACAAGTACCCGCGCGCCAATCCGGCTCCCGCGATATACAGCTCACCCGCCACCCTCTGTGGACACAGATTCAGTTGATTATCTAACACATACAATTGCGTATTCAGCGTTGCCTCACCCAAGTGCACCGGTGTCTGCGTAACCGGGTAACAACTGGACCAAATCGTGGTTTCCGTCGGTCCGTACATGTTCCAAAGTGTGACCCCCGTTGCCGCCAAGTCATCGACCAATTCTGCCGGCAGTGCTTCTCCCCCGCACAAGGCGAATTTGCCCTGTACTGCGGTGAGTAAATCCAGTTCCAGTAGACTGCGCCAGCCCGCTGGTGTCGCTTGCAATAGATCTTGCTCGGCCAATAATTCTGGCGTGAGGGTGGTGGCGTTTTGTGCCACGGTTACTGTGCCACCACTTATCAGTGGCAAGTATATTTCCAACCCGGAAATGTCAAAGGACAATGAGGTCAACGCCAGTGCATTCTGCGCCCCTTTAAGACCCAATTGTTGCTGCATGCCCAATAAGAAATTAAGTAGGTTGCCATGACTGATGGCCACCCCTTTCGGCAGTCCTGTCGATCCCGAGGTATACAGCGTATACACCAGCTGGTCATGATGGCGCACCGCGCTCGGTTTGCTTTGCGGGTAGGTATCGAATGACAGCTCCGCCACATTTAAGCAAGTCACCTCATCGGCAAATGCCATAGCGGTATTCGTCAGTGCCAGCTTCGCGCCACTGTGTTGGCAAATATAATCTCGGCGCTCGTCAGGTAGTTCCACTGCGATTGGCACATATACACCACCGGCTTTGCTCACCGCTAAAATCGCCAAGATCATTTCAATGCCTCGGGTCATGCTCACCGCCACCGGCATCTCTGCGGTTAACCCGGCTGCCAGCAACCCATGGGCTAGCTGGTTCGCACGCTCATCAAGCTCGGCATAACTTATCTGCGCGTTGTGTTCATTGCGCACCGCAATGGCCGCTGGCGTGTGCTTTGCCTGCTGTTCAAACAGCGCCAATGCATCCTGTTGTGGTAATACTTGCTGCTGGCCAACCCCCAGTTGTTGCACACTTGCCTGCGCCTGTGCATCTAATAATTGAATGTGGCCCAGCGGTTTATCCACCTGTGATTGCAACGCCTCTAGCAAGCGCGCCAAATTGGTGGCAAGTTGCGCAACCAACTTGGCACTTAAACGCCAACCTTGATAGGCAAAGTTGACAGTCAAACCCTGTGCGGTTTCAACAAACACCGTGAGGGGATAATTGGTTTCTTCACGGTTTTCAACCAGTGAGAATCTAGCGCCATCCAGTTCATCTGCACCCAAAGACTCGGAGATCGGGTAGTTTTCAAAAATCAACAAGCTATCAAATAGACCTTGCTGGTCAAAACTGACTTGCCCATCTGCCAGTTTTTGGATTTGATACAGAGGTGTGTGTTCAAATTCACGGCTTTGCATACTGTCTTGCTGGCGGGCTTTTAGCCAGTGTCCAACAAGCTGTTCATTGTCCAGTGTGCTGATCACCGGCAGGGTATTGATAAATAACCCCACCGTACTGTCACTGCCCGCCAGATCGGCCGGTCGACCTGATGTCGTCGCACCAAAACACACCGCCGATTTATTCAACATACGACCCAATAACAGTGACCACGCGCCCTGCAGTACGGTGTTGACAGTGATCTGCTGTTGCTGTGCAAAACGCTGTAATTGCGCCGCTTGCTGCTCATCAAGCTGTAATGTGTGCTGTGCATAACCTAGGTTGCTATCCAATGCATCACGATTTTGCAGTTCACTCAGATAAGATGCGTCGTTTAACTGTGCAAGTCTAGTCTGCCAATAGTCATCACCCGCCGCGTCATCTTGCGTGGCTAGATATGCAAGATAATCTTGATACTGGCCCCCAGGCTGTGGCAAGGCTTGGCCTTGATATGCCATCATGACTTCAGCCAACACCGCGGTGCTACTCCAGCCATCGAGCAGCATATGGTGATAGGTCCAAATAAAGTGATGCTGCTGTGGCCCTTGCTGAACTAGAGTGAATGACATTAAGCCCACCTCTTCGGTCACCGCAAAGCCTTGCTCTAAAATTGAGTGGGCCAACTGCTCAGTCGATTTTGTCGGCTCTGACTGCCAATCCAGCTCATTAAAGGCAATTTGATGGCCCGCCACCACGTATTGTAACTGTTGTGATGTGGTGGAAATAAACCCAGTGCGCAGCGCATCATGTCTATCTACCACTTGCTGCCATGCCGCTTTAAAGCGCGTGACATCAAGGCCGCTGATATCGAGTCGCAACTGATTTAAATACGCGGCACTTTGCTCAACCATCGAGTGGAACATCATGCCCTGCTGCATGGCTGAGAGCGGATAAATGCTGGACACGGTTTGCTGTGCAATAGGCAGCGCATCTAGCTCTGTTTGGCTCAAGGATAACAGCGGTACATCCGCAGGGGTCAAACGTGTATTGGCGTCACTGCAGTGCGCTATCACCTGTGTCAACGCCTGTTCGAGGCGCTGGGCAAACTCCGCCATATCAGACTTCTCTAAACAGGCACCACTGTAGGTGATGGCCAAGTTCAGCACCCCATTTTGGATTGCGCCATTGATGGCGATATCCGCACTGAGTGGGTTTTGTGCGGCAATACTGCTGCCAACACCATCTGTGCTCATTTGCCAATCAGCCAATTGCCCATGAGCATTGGCATCGAGCTGACCTAGGTAGTTAAATTCGATTTGAGGCTTGCGCGCAGTGTGCAGTGCTTGTTGCTGTGCCTCGCTGCCATAATATTTGAATGCACCATAACCAATGCCTTTGTTTGGCAAGGCACGTAAACGCTCTTTGGTGGCAATAATGGTGTCTGCGATTTCATGGTGGCTGGTCAATTTCACCGGGTAAAGTGCGGTGAACCACCCCAAGGTGCGGCTTAAATCAAGCTGAGATTGCCACGGTTCACGGCCGTGGCCTTCTAAAAATACCTGTGCTTCGTTACTGCCAGTCCACTGTTTAAGGGCCACACTTAATGACGCCAACAATAATTCGTCAATATGCGTGCGATATGGACGCTGTGCCTGTGATAATAACGCTTGTGTTTGCTCTTCACTCAGTGCCACTTGAATGGTTTGGGCACTGTGCATGGTGTCATCGCCTTCAGCGACAAAGTTTGGCAATACAAGCGCATCGCTGTGCTGGTTTTGCCAAAGTTCAAATTCACTTTGATGACTACTTGGATAAGTTTGGATCTGCTGCGCCCAATATTGATAACTATGGCTCTTTAACGCCAGCGCAATCGACTTGCCAGCAGCGGCCTGTTCAATGCCTTGCAGTAAGTCATCGACTAAAATTCGCCACGATACGCCATCAATCACTAGGTGGTGGGCAATTAAGATCAGTGCCTGACGGGTCTCACTGTGGACATACAGCACTCGCAAGGAATCGGCGCGTTGAATATTTAAGCTGGCTTGTGCCTGCTCAGCGGCATTGGCCAAGTAGGTGTCAAATGCCTCGTCGGTGGTGGTTTGATACCATACCACTTCACGATAATCGGCCTCGTCGTAGTCGCGATAGGTTTGCTGCCACGTGCCTTGATGTTGATATTGCAAACGCAAGCTATCGTGATGTTTTATTAAGGCTTGTACACTCTCATTGAGTGCGGCCAAGGTAATTGGTGCCGGCGGTGTTAAACGGATCGCTTGGTTCCAGTGATTCACATTGCTTGGCTGTCTTGCAAAGTAGGCCTGTTGAATGGGTAACAGAGGTGTTGCACCACTGACTACTTGCGGGATTTTATCTTCGTCACTGAGTTCACTTAGCTCGATGGCCAATTGCGCTAT
>NZ_AUXS01000045.1 GCF_001625565.1 Pseudoalteromonas luteoviolacea NCIMB 1944 | reverse complement strand
AATTTGGATCAAGTGTTTTTTTTAAAAAAATGATAAAAACAATAAGACTGTGCAGTATACAAACAACACGATGCTGCCATTTACAAAGTTGATCCGTATATGTACTTTTCTTTAACTCACCTATTTTAAGTTTCCATCAATTAAGTCTAAAATACGCCGATTTTTATATTATAGGAACATTGATTCAATGAAGAAATCAATCTTAGCACTTACCTTATTAACGAGCATGAACGCTTTTGCAACGGACAGCGAACAAAGCAACGTCACCTTTTCTCTTACAGCTGGTTATGTGTTTGGTGGTGATACAGTTGGAGAATTAATATATGAAGACAATGACTCGCAAAGCATTAAAGCGGGTCAAGGCTTCATTTTAGGAGCTGGCTTTTTATATGAGTTTAATTCTAAATGGTCACTAGATGTGAGCGCGAATTATCAAAGTGATACAGCTACTGCAAGTAATGGGGATTTGTCTTTCGAACGACTTGCGTTCAATGCAGTACCTTACTACAAAATTAACGACTCTTTTTCAGTAGGCTTAGGTTTAGGCATTCACACTAGTGTGGAATTAAGCAATGATTTTGGTGCTGATGTTGAATTCAGCAACGAAAGCGCTTTTATTAGCAGCGTCCGTTATCATTTTGAAACTATCCCGGCCGACTTAGAGTTTAGACATACTCGTGTTGAATATTCGGTAGACCGTATTGGCAGTTCAAACTACTCCTCGTACGATGCAACAGTTGATGGCAATAACACTGGATTATTATTCCACTGGAAATTCTAGTTAAACCTATTTCCATTTGTCCTACTAATAAGTGGGCATAGAAACAAAAAAGCCGAGCTAGTGCTCGGCTTTTTCGTGTCTTATAAAGACTTACTCTGCAGACTGCGCGTCTTCTTGAACTTCTTCAGTCGCAACTGGGCGATCTAGTAGTTCAATGTAAGCCATTGGCGCATTGTCACCTGCACGGAAGCCACACTTTAGAATACGAGTGTAACCACCTGGACGATCCGCGAAACGAGGACCGATCTCAGAGAACAATTTACCAACTACTTCTTTATCACGCGTGCGAGCAAACGCTAAACGACGGTTTGCTACACTGTCAGTCTTAGCCAGTGTGATTAAAGGCTCAATTACACGGCGCAACTCTTTCGCTTTAGGCAAAGTTGTTTTGATGATTTCGTGCTTCACCAAAGAACCAGCCATATTGCTGAACATCGCTTTGCGATGGCTGCTGTTACGGTTTAATTGACGACCACTCTTACGATGGCGCATGACCCTATCCTTCTAACTAAACTAATATAGTAATCTGATTATTCAGCTAGACTTGCAGGCGGCCAATTTTCTAAGCGCATGCCTAGAGAAAGACCACGAGAAGCTAGCACGTCTTTAATCTCTGTTAGAGATTTCTTACCAAGGTTTGGCGTCTTAAGAAGCTCAACCTCAGTACGCTGTACCAGATCACCGATATATTGAATTTGCTCGGCTTTCAGACAGTTTGCAGAACGTACTGTTAGCTCTAAATCATCAACAGGACGAAGTAGAATCGGATCAAACTCCGGCTTCTCTTCTTTTTCTTCTGGCTCAGAAACATCACGCAAGTCTACAAACGCTTCTAGCTGTTCAGCTAGGATTGTAGATGCACGACGGATCGCTTCTTCAGGATCTAGTGTGCCATTAGTTTCCATATCGATGATTAGTTTATCTAAGTCAGTACGCTGCTCAACACGGGCTGATTCAACCGAGTACGCAATACGCTCAACTGGACTGAATGAAGCATCAAGCAACAGACGACCAATTGGGCGCTCATCGTCATCAGAGGATAAACGACTTGACGCCGGAACATAACCACGACCGCGCTCAACACGGATACGCATACTGATATCGCTATTGTCAGCAGTTAGGTGACAAATAACGTGCTCAGGATTAGCAATTGTTACATCGCCGTCGTGCTGGATGTCAGCCGCAGTCACAGGGCCTACACCAGACTTAGTCAGGGTAAGGAAAACTTCATCTTTACCTTCTAAAGTAACTGCTAAGCCTTTAAGGTTTAACAGAATTTCAATGATGTCTTCTTGTACGCCTTCTTTCGCGCTGTACTCGTGTAATACACCGTCGATCTCTACTTCTGTCACTGCACAACCCGGCATAGACGAAAGAAGAATACGACGTAAAGCATTACCTAAAGTGTGACCAAAGCCACGCTCTAGAGGCTCTAAAACTACTTTAGAACGGGTTGAGTTGATAGCGTCGATATCGACTAATCTTGGTTTTAGGAATTCGGTTACAGAACCCTGCATTTTATCCTCTCTTAACTCTTAACTTTACTTCGAGTAAAGTTCGACGATTAGTTGTTCATTAATGTCCGCAGACAGATCAGAACGCTCAGGTAGGCGCTTGAAAGTACCTTCCATTTTCTTACCGTCAACTTCAATCCAAGTCGGCTTTTCGCGTTGCTCAGCCAACTCTAGAGCAGCGATGATACGCGCTTGTTTCTTAGACTTCTCACGGATTACTACTACATCTTCTGGAGTAATAACGAAAGAAGGAATGTTCACAACACGACCATTAACCATAATCGCTTTGTGGCTTACTAGCTGACGTGCTTCAGCACGTGTGCTCGCAAAACCCATGCGATATACAACATTGTCTAGACGTTGCTCTAGAAGCTGTAACAAGTTTTCACCTGTGTTACCTTTAATGCGAGCAGCTTCTTTATAGTAGTTGCGGAATTGCTTTTCAAGTACACCGTAGATACGACGAACTTTTTGCTTTTCACGTAACTGTAAACCGTAGTCAGATAGACGACCTTTACGTGCGCCGTGCTGACCAGGTGCTGTTTCTAGTTTACACTTAGAGTCAATTGCTCTTACGCCGCTTTTAAGGAACAGGTCAGTACCTTCACGACGACTCAGCTTGAGCTTAGGGCCCAAATATCTTGCCATGTTCTTTCTCCTAACCTATTAATTATACGCGACGTTTCTTCGGTGGACGACAACCATTATGTGGGATTGGCGTCACGTCAGTGATGTTTGTGATACGGAAACCAGCAGCATTCAATGCACGTACAGCAGACTCACGGCCTGGACCTGGACCCTTAATGAATACTTCTAGGTTCTTAAGACCGTACTCTTGTGCAGCAGTACCTGCGCGCTCAGCAGCAACCTGTGCAGCGAACGGAGTAGACTTACGAGAACCACGGAAACCTGAACCACCCGCAGTCGCCCAAGAAAGAGCATTACCTTGACGGTCAGTGATGGTCACAATAGTGTTGTTGAAAGAAGCATGAACGTGAGCCATACCATCAACAACTTGCTTTTTGACCTTTTTACGACGAATTGGTGCTTTTGCCATAACTTACCCCACCTTATTTCTTGATAGGCTTGCGTGGACCCTTACGAGTACGCGCGTTAGTCTTAGTACGTTGACCACGAAGTGGTAACGAACGACGGTGACGTAAGCCACGGAAACAACCAAGGTCCATAAGACGTTTGATGTTTAGTGTTACTTCACGACGAAGATCACCTTCAACAGTGTACTTGCCAACTTCTTCACGAAGGATGTCAAGAGTTTCGTCGTTTAACTCGCCGATTTTAGTAGTTTCAGCGATACCTGTCGCAGCTAAGATAGCCTTAGCGCGAGTTTTACCTACACCATAGATGCTTGTTAAACCGATAACAGCATGCTTATGGTCAGGAACGTTAATGCCTGCGATACGGGCCACTAACATATCTCCTATAAATAAACCTGATTATCATCTTGCTGGAAAGCCCGTATAGGATACCCAACCGACATTCAGGTTTTACCAATGAAACAGGCTAAGTAATTTACTTAGCCTGCACGACTAGATTTCTTAGCCTTGCCTTTGCTTGTGCTTAGGCTCACTGCAGATCACACGTACTACACCAGCACGCTTGATAACTTTACAGTTACGGCAAATTTTCTTAACGGAAGCACGTACTTTCATAACTCAACTCCGTAACAGACCCTATCGGCCGTAGCCTTTAAGGTTTGCTTTTTTCAGCACAGAATCATATTGATGAGACATCAAATGAGTCTGTACTTGTGCCATAAAGTCCATGATAACAACAACGATAATCAAAATTGATGTACCGCCGAAGTAGAATGGCGTTTGCCATGCCATGGTCATAAACTCGGGCACCAGACAGATAAAGGTAATGTACATTGCACCTGCCAATGTCAGGCGTGTCATCACTTTATCAATGTATTTAGACGTCTGCTCACCTGGGCGATAACCTGGAATAAATGCGCCAGATTTTTTCAAATTATCTGCTGTCTCACGCGGGTTAAACACCAACGCTGTGTAGAAGAAGCAGAAGAAAATAATCGCTGCGGCTAGTACCATTGCGTACAGTGGCTGACCTGGGGTCAACACAGCTGATACTGCTTGTAGTGCATCAGCAAGTGGACCTTCACCTTGGCCGAACCAGCTTGCAATTGTACCAGGGAACAGAATGATGCTGCTAGCAAATATTGGTGGAATAACCCCTGCCATGTTAACTTTCAATGGTAAATGCGTACTCTGTGCTGCAAAAACCTGACGGCCTTGCTGGCGTTTAGCATAGTTAACAACGATACGACGTTGACCACGCTCAAAGAACACTACCATATAAGTTACCGCGACAACGATAAACGCAATAAGTGCTAAGATAAAGACATTCAAATCGCCTTGGCGCGCCATTTCTGCTGTCGAACCGATTGCAGACGGCAGGTTAGCTACGATACCAACAAATATCAGTACTGAGATACCGTTACCGATACCACGCTCTGTAATTTGTTCGCCCAGCCACATCAGGAACATAGTACCAGTCACTAAACTCACAACAGCTGTGAAGTAGAAACCGAAACCAGGATTCACAACTAAGCCTTGCATCATGTTTGGCAGGTTAGTTGCGATACCGATCGACTGTATTGTAGCAAGCACGAGCGTGCCGTAACGCGTGTACTGGCTGATTTTCTTACGACCTTGCTCACCCTCTTTTTTCAGCTCTATCATCGCAGGATGTATATGCGTTAATAGCTGCATGATAATTGAGGCTGAGATATAAGGCATAATACCCAGCGCTAGTACAGATGCACGCTCAAGCGCACCACCACTGAACATGTTAAACATGGCAAAGATGGTGCCCTTTTGTTGCTCGAAGAACTCGGCAAGTACAGCGGCGTCAATCCCAGGGATAGGCACGAACGAACCTAAACGGTAAATAATGATGGCACCCAATACAAATAGTAATCGGCGCTTCAACTCCGCAAGCCCACTTTGTGCGCTTTGCATATCTTGACCTGGTTTAGCCATAATGTACTTCCTTAGTCTTCGACCTTGCCTCCGGCAGCTTCGATAGCTTCGCGAGCACCTTTAGACACTCTAATGCCTTTAACAGTAACTGCGCGTGAAACTTCGCCAGATTTAACAACTTTAACGAACTGAATGTTCTTCTTAACGATACCAGCTGCTTGTAGTGTGCTTAGTTCTACCACATCGCCTTCAACCTTCGCGATTTCGAAAAGGTTTACTTCAGCAGATACTAATGATTTGCGTGAAGTGAAGCCAAATTTTGGTAGACGGCGTTGCATAGGCATTTGACCGCCTTCAAAACCAACACGTACTTTACCGCCAGAACGCGATTTTTGACCTTTGTGACCACGACCACCAGTCTTACCTAGACCAGAGCCGATACCACGACCAACACGCTTACCAGCAGTTTTTGAACCTGCAGCAGGAGAAAGTGTATTCAATTGCATCGAATTAGCCCTCAACCTTAACCATGTAAGAAACTTGGTTGATCATACCACGTACTGCTGGCGTATCTTCTAGCTCAACAGTATGGTTGATACGACGTAAACCAAGGCCACGTAATGTAGCTTTATGCTTCGGTAAACGACCGATTGAGCTACGTACTTGTGTTACTTTAACTGTGTTTGCCATGGTTTCTTACCCCAAGATTTCATCTACGCTAAGACCACGTTTCGCAGCGATCTTCTCTGGAGAGTTCATGTTCTCTAGAGCAGAAATTGTTGCGCGAACGATGTTGATCGGGTTAGTAGAACCGTATGCTTTTGAAAGTACGTTCTGTACACCAGCAACTTCTAGTACTGCACGCATCGCACCACCGGCGATGATACCTGTACCTTCAGATGCAGGCTGCATGTACACTTTAGAACCCGCGTGGCGACCCTTGATTGGGTGCTGTAGCGTGTGACCGTTAAGGTCAACATTTACCATGTTACGACGCGCTTTTTCCATTGCTTTTTGAATAGCAGCTGGAACTTCACGTGCTTTACCGTAACCAAAACCTACTTTACCTGCGCCATCACCAACTACAGTTAGTGCAGTGAAGCTAAAGATACGACCACCTTTAACCACTTTAGACACACGGTTTACCGCGATTAGCTTTTCAGCCAAATCAGGCTGTTGTTGCTTTGCTTCTACGTTAGCCATTGTCTACTCCTAGAATTGCAGACCGGCTTCACGCGCTGCATCAGCAAGCGCCTTCACACGGCCGTGATATTTAAAGCCACTGCGGTCAAAAGCAAGTTTTTCGATGCCTTTGTCAGCCGCGCGTTCAGCAACTGCTTTACCAACTGCTTGTGCAGCTTCGATGTTGCCAGTGCCTTTAACTGTTTCAGCAATTGCTTTTTCAACAGTAGAAGCAGCAGCCAGTACAATACCCTCAACGTTTACGATTTGAGCATATATGTGACGTGGCGTGCGGTGGATAACAAGACGCGTTGTGCCTTGTTCGATAATATTTCTACGAGTGCGCTTAGCACGACGTAGACGAGCTGTTTTCTTATCCATCGTCTTACCTTACTTCTTCTTAGCCTCTTTACGACGCACATGCTCATCAGCGTAACGTACACCTTTACCTTTATAAGGCTCTGGTTCACGGTATGAGCGGATGTTAGCAGCAGTTTGACCAACAAGCTGCTTGTCTGCGCCTTTAACAACGATTTCAGTTTGGCTTGGAGCTTCGATAGTGATACCCGCTGGGATCTCGAAGTTCACTGGGTGTGAGAAGCCAAGAGTTAAGTCTAAAACTTTACCCTTAACTGCAGCACGGTAACCAACACCGACTAGTTGTAGTTTCTTTTCAAAACCTTCGTTAACGCCGATGATCATGTTATTGATCAGAGCGCGTGCAGTACCAGCTTGAGCCCAAGCATTTGCTACTTCACGAGGTGCAGTAGTGATAACGTTGTCGTTAAGAACAACTTCAACTGCGTCGTTAAGAACGCGAGTCAATTCACCATTTTTACCTTTAACTTTGATTTCCTGGCCGTTAATTGCAACTTCAACACCGGCAGGAACAGCAATAGGAGCCTTCGCAATACGAGACATAGTTCCCCTCCGATTAAGCTACAAAGCCAATGATTTCACCACCAACACCAGCGGTACGCGCAGCGCGGTCTGTCATCAGGCCTTTAGAAGTTGATACGATAGCGATACCTAGACCACCCATTACCTTAGGTAATTCGTCACGTCTCTTATAGATACGTAGACCAGGGCGGCTAACACGCTGGATGCTTTCGATAACAGCTTTGCCTTCGAAGTACTTAAGTTCGATTGTCAATTCTGCTTTTACGTCGCCTGATACTGAATAACCAGTGATGAAACCTTCGTTTTTCAGTACGTCAGCAACAGCTACTTTCAGCTTTGAAGTTGGCATCGTTACTGATACCTTCTTCGCAGACTGACCGTTACGGATGCGTGTAAACAAATCCGCGATTGGATCTTGCAAGCTCATGTCTTACTCCCGTGATTCTATTACCAAGAAGCCTTTTTAAGGCCAGGAATTTCACCGCGCATAGCTGCTTCGCGAACTTTAATACGGCTTAAGCCGAACTTGCGAAGGTAACCATGTGGGCGGCCCGTAATGTTACAACGATTACGTTGACGTGAAGGGCTAGAATCACGCGGTAAAGACTGAAGCTTTAATACCGCGTCCCAACGCTCATCATCAGATGTTTTAACATCGCTGATGATAGCTTTAAGTGCAGCACGCTTTTCTGCGTACTGTGCAACTAATTTAGCACGTTTTACGTCACGCGCTTTCATTGAATTCTTTGCCATAACCCTACCCTTACTTTTTGAATGGGAAGTTGAACGCTTCTAATAACGCACGGCCTTCATCATCTGTTTTCGCAGAAGTAGTGATTGTGATATCCATACCGCGAACGCGGTCTACTTTATCATAATCGATTTCTGGGAAGATGATTTGCTCACGTACGCCCATAGAGTAGTTACCGCGACCGTCAAAAGACTTTGCGCTAACACCGCGGAAGTCACGAATACGTGGCATCGCGATTGAGACTAAACGCTCAAGGAAATCCCACATACGCTCACCGCGTAGGGTTACTTTACAGCCAATTGGGTAACCTTCACGGATCTTAAAGCCAGCAACTGATTTGCGTGCTTTAGTCACTAGAGGTTTCTGACCAGAGATTGCTTCTAGATCTGCTACTGCATTTTCTAGAATTTTCTTGTCAGCTAGGGCTTCGCCCACACCCATGTTAAGTGTGATCTTCTCGATCTGAGGGACTTGCATGACAGAGCTGTAACCGAACTTTTCAAAAAGTTCTTTTACTACTTTGTCTTTGTACACTTCATGCAGTTTCGCCATCGTCTACTCCAACTATTAAATAGTTTTGCCAGTAGACTTGAAGAAACGGACTTTTTTACCGTCTTCAAATCTAAAACCAACACGATCTGCTTTGCCAGTTTCGGCATTGAAAATCGCTACATTTGATACGTCGACAGACGCTTCTTTCTCAACAATACCGCCAGCTTGCTGTAGTTGTGGTACAGGCTTCTGGTGTTTCTTGATGATATTTACGCCTTCAACAAATACACGACCAGTTTCAGTTACAACTGAAAGCACTTTACCGCGCTTACCTTTGTCTTTACCGGCTAGTACGATTACTTCGTCATCACGACGGATTTTTGCTGCCATGATCGACTCCTTATAGTACTTCTGGTGCTAGTGAAACGATTTTCATGAACTTGTCGTTACGTAGTTCACGCGTCACAGGGCCGAAGATACGAGTACCAATAGGCTGATGACTATCATTTAAGATAACAGCCGCATTGCTATCGAAACGGATTAAAGAGCCGTCTGGACGACGAACGCCTTTCTTAGTACGCACTACTACTGCGTTTTTAACATCACCTTTCTTCACTTTGCCGCGAGGAATAGCTTCTTTAACAGAAACTTTAATGATGTCACCAACACGCGCGTAGCGACGGTGCGAACCACCAAGGACTTTAATACACTGCACTTTGCGAGCGCCGCTGTTATCAGCAACGTCCAGCTGAGTTTGCATTTGGATCATTGTCTATGCTCCGGTGTAGTTAACATTTACCTAGAATTTGTATAAAAGCTAAGCATTTAGATTAAATTCCACTCAAAAAACGAGGCTTTCGTCTTTCAAGGGCGGGGAATTGTAACAGCAAAGTTCAGGCAAAGATAGTTCAATTTTTAATTAATTTATCAATTTGCTCTGTCTGCCTTCACCGCCCATATACATATGAGGGCGGTGAAATGGAAAACAAGTCTATAGAGTAAATTTTAAACCTTTGTTACAGTTCAAAAAACAACCTAAAAAAGTTTACTTATGCTTTTCAATGTACGTTGCTACTTCGTCTACCGTAGCGAGCCAATAACCATTTTTTGGGTCCTTTAAATACACAATGAGTGCATTGAGCGCTTCTTTATCTACCGTATACATGCCTTTTTCACCGACGTCATGACCTGCCAAAATAATCCACTTGTTGTCTTCTTTAAGCAGATTGAGCATTTCTTTTATTTCAACAAAGCTCATGCCATCCATGCGATTACCAGCAAGCTGGGCAAAGTCTGTGTAGGTGGGGTTATTACCTGTCTCATCAAGCCAAGTTCGGCCTGTTTTAAATAACTCAGCAACTAAGGGCACATAACTTTGAACCTCGATACCTCTACCAACAAATGTATTGCCACAAGGGTAAGCAAATGACTTCGGTGAGACGTTCAGCTGTTGCTTCATAAATTGAGTTGTCGACTCTATGTCTCGCCTTAACCAAGCAAGGTCTACCTGCTCCAACCCTAAGTTGTCTTTTCTAAGCCATGCAAAGTTACCAGTGCAAAGGTGAGAGCTAGTATGGTTGCCTAGCTCATGACCATTCTTCACAGCCGCTTTCCAACCCGCTAACCGCTCCTTCGCAAATTGCGGATTGATATAAAAAGTACCTTTAACACCGTGTCTATCGAGTATGGGAAGGCCAACGTCCACCTGACTACTGCGTGCATCGTCGAAGCTCAATGAAATCGCATAACGAGCACCGTTCGGATAGCTAAAGCCTGTTTGCTCAGAAGCCTTTCCTGCGTTTGCAAAACCATTATTGGATAAAGTTAATAAGGTTACCGCCACTAGTTTACTAAATGTGTTAAATGAGCCCATACCATCTCCATTTTTTCGTTTAAAGTCGCTCACCATGCAGTGTGCGTATCACACCTTTTATCCGCCATGATGAAACAATGAAGGTAATCTTATTTTCTATTTATTAATTACAAACCTCTGATTTAATGGCTTTTATAGATTTAAGAATCAATAAAAGCAGCACTATCTCACAACCCAATACTCTGCTTTAAGCTTGCTTTCTACTTCTCTGATCCCTGTCTAAACAAGTGGGTCAGACTATCTAGCCAATTCACCTGTCTGTTTTGGTTACTCGCTTTTTCTGGTTGAAACTTGAAAGCCAAGCTTTTTACTGCTTGCTTGGTGTTTAGCTAAAAAGAACTCTTTTGTACAACACAATCCCTTACCCAGCGGGCAATAATCGTCCTCAGCAGTATCAAGAGATAGCACAGCAGCGTCCAAAAGCTTCTCTCTTAAATAGGTAATCTGGGAGCGTATCCATGCTTTTGATACCCAAGTATTAAGCACCGGCCAAATAACCACATAATCACAATTAACTGCCAACGCAAGCCGCTCTGAAGTACGTTCAGCCAAGCTGAGTGTCAATCTAGTTGGCAACAGGCGTACATCAAACGTAGTTTTTTGATATGCTTCGATGCATAGCTCAGGAGAATGGCATATCACTAACTCAACAGGCTTAAGGGACTGCATTTCTAATACTCTTAGCACGCTGTGCAGCTCAGCCATATTTTTTATCGCACACACACAGGTTACTTCAATGACACCTGCAGACCTTGACACACTTTTATCTAACCCTCTGGGTTGATGCGTAAAGAGGTCGTCTTGTGAATATAGTGCATCCAACTTCATCTCAGAACACCTTGGCTAAGCGCTGTTTGCAAATACTCAAGCTAGAATCCAAATCAAAAGGCACAATAACAGTGTACTTTCGATCATAATATTCAAGTGGGGTCGTCAACTGTTGCAGTAAGTCAAGATGCCGCCAGTTGGAGAAGTCAAAGCTAGCTTGACTTATCCAACCTGCATTTAATAAATGTATATTTACACCTAAAACTTGGCGGCAATTCATTATCGTCTACTCACACAAATCTCTATGGCTATAACGTAAAGCAAGTGTGTTTGTTACTTCTCACTTTTTTAAAGGCGAGCTTTCCCTGTTAAATCGGCCAACTCGATTCTACCTGGTCGTCTTCTATCAGGGGAGAGCGCTCTCAATTCCACTTCAGCATCCGACGTTAATTGCAATGGCTCAACATACTCCTGCCACTTGCCGCTATTCAAACGATACTGAATAGGTAGCCCAGGAATAATCGTTGAAGCATGTAGCCTACTGTCGATCACTTTGCTGACAACATTTGGAATACGATAAAACACCCCTAGTCGGTCAAATTTCTCCAACTCTTTGTGTCCGACGGCATGAATGAAGTCTTGCCACTGCAGATCCCTTTGCTTGCGCATTTGCGCAGTTAGGAAACCAGTCGTGTGGTCATACTTCTCACCTGCGTAATTGTAAGGCACTTCCCACGCGGCTCTGTGCCATGCTTTCTCTGCCAATGCCAACAAGCGGGGAAACAACATGTACTCCGCTAAATGGTCTTTGCGGATAACTTCCGACCAAAGATGCCCTTGAATGCCAGTTACTCTAAAACCTTCAGGGAGTGGTTGATGTGTAAACTTGCCATGCTTGTCAACTTGTGTACGATCATCCGCAACGTAGTGCCTACCAATGGTGTCTTTTTTAACTTCCGCATTAGCAGGTAGATTATCTGGCATAAATTCAAAAATTGTTTGGCTGTTAGTCCTTCTTGCTCCCCACTTATAGCCGCTTTCTTTCGGATCTAATTCATATGGAAAATCTAAATAGGTCACATCGGGTGTTGCCAATATAATGTCCCAACCGCGTCTGGCGTGTGCACTCACTACCTTGTGCGCATTTTGTGGCAGCGTCGCCCATACATACGAGGCCACCTTATGTGGCATTTTGTCTTGTCTAGTTTCTGATAGACCATCATTCCACCCCGCCACTTCAATACCTTGTGCAGCAATCATTGCGGCAACACGTTCAATGAAATAGCCAGTAAGCTCTTCCACCTCATGTACATCGTTAGATTTATCCGCAATGAACTGCTTACAGGCTGGAGATTCAACCCATGCACCAGCCGTTTCATCTGCGCCAATATGGTAGATATTGAGGGGAGATCCCGCTTTTTTGTGCTGGTTCGCTACTTCTGTAATCACCTTATCAACAAATGCATAGGTTGACTCCATACACACATTTAACGTGTTGTCATTGTAATGCTGTATGGAGCGATACTCTGTAACGTCCTGTGGATCACTCACTAAATACTGGCGAGCGGCATCATGTTTGCCCTCTTTCGTCAGCGTATAAAAGCGTTTCTCCATCGCCTTTACCGCTGCACGCGAATGACCAGGCATATCCAAAGAAGGAATGATTTCGATGTGATGTTGCTTGGCAAAATTTAAAATCTCTTGGTAATCAGCAACAGAATAGTAACCATCTCTTCCTGTATTTATGGCCGAGCCCAATTGTGGCTGCAAACAGTGTTTATCATCTAAATCAATGCATCTATTTGATGATAGCGCTGTCAATTCAGGTAGATCAGGAATTTCTATGCGCCAACCCTCATCATCAGCCAAATGAAAGTGCAATTTATTGAGTTTGTATGCTGACATTTTACTGAGTAACCTCAATACAAACTCTTTTGAACGAAAGTTACGTGCGACATCCAAGTGCAAACCACGATAACCATACCGGGGTTTATCCTCAACCTTTACTGCTGCGACTTGCATTGTATCCAGCGATAAAAGACTTGCAACAGACTGTAACCCATAAAATGCGCCCGCACTGTCCTGAGCGTTAATTTGTATTTTGCCTTTTCGGGTACTCAGCTGGTAAGCACCGGCATGGCCTTGTGGCTTTCCGCTTACCGTGATAGACACGGCAATACCATTGTGAGTTTGTTTTACACCTAATGAATCTAACCGCTGTAAAGCTGCTGCAATATCGCCATATTCCAGTCCGGTTAAATGCAACTTAATCCCTTTACTCAAACTAAGCGGCGTATCTCTTTTAAACACTTCTATAGCTTCTGGGGTAGGAACGATAGCGTGCTGTACAGAATCAAGCGCATAACCCTTAACATCATATTTATCAAACAGGGCGGCGGATGTATATTTTGCATAATGGTCATCTGGGTGAGATTGCATAACACTGTTCTTTGCACTAACAGCCGCATATGGCTTTATCTCTAAACCCGTATCTGACTCAATGTACGATTGCGTGCTTTTGATGACTTTTGGCAGCAACCCTTGCGCAGTTAGAATATAGTTGGGCATCAACTCACCTTCATTCAATAGTGAGCTGGCAACCCAAAATTCAATCACTTGACTCTTACCTGCTTTGAACCCTGTGAAGTTACTACTGGGTGCAATATGATTAAGGTCACCATTAAAATGGCTTAGGGTCAGTTGCTTACTTTCACTGTGGGTTGCAGGATAGACTTGGCTGTACAGAATTTTCCAGCCATTCACATTCGCTGTAACGGGGCTCGTTATCTCAATTTGCGCGTGGTAGCAAAATTCGGCATTTGACCTGGGGCATTGCTCCGGCATGTTACTCAATAGACGATATTTCACATCTAGCGTATCGGCAAGTTGGTTAAGCTGTTGTTGATTAATGTTCTCTAGGCCTGTATTAGCCCACACAGGGCTAACCATTACCATGGTTGGCAGTAGCACAGCCAAAATACGATCCGTTAATGCTCTTTTATTTACATGCATATATCCGATCCTGCTTCTTCATTTATCATTAAAACATCTAATTGGTTAAAAATTAGCTAAAACAACTCAATCTAGAGCTTTTATGAAGCTGTTTCAATTTCGAAACATTCATAGTACAAGGAATAATTTAGTAAATGACAACAGCAAAAAATGCTCGACGCTATGGGCACTATATAGCCAGTTTGAAAAAGCGGATGGGTGTATATGATTCAACACAATGGCACTTACGACAGCGGTACAATCAGTACACTGGGTAAAAAATACATACTAGTGCCTATATTACTACATTCGTTCACGTCAAAGATTTCAACTCACGAGTAAAAGATATGTCTGAAAAAATTGGTTTGCGCCGCGCTTTTTGAACCTTAAACTCTCTCAGCAAGTATCATAGGGGGCCAAGTAAATTACTAAGATGTAAACCGTTTAAAAAGACACCGTTTTATTAATGAAAATTCAGAAATTCTCAGCAAGATAATTTAAAACTCACGCTCAACTCGTGTGGTAGCCAAAAAGCCACGCCAGTAGCGTGGTGGAGACTAAAATCTGTTTTTTTTAAATAGGAGTCTGTCGTATATTGCAGATGATTTAATGTATAAAGCATCACTGTCAACATGACTTTTATTCATTTTATACACCTGCTTTCGCTAGGAATTTAGCTCAAGCGACTTCAATGGCATGTTCTAACACCTGTTTTGCCAGCTCAATATCATTGTCGTATATCAATCGTCCATCTTTGATCACCAGTACCCTTTCACACAATGTCGAGATATCATCCACAGTGTCACTTGATACCAATACAGTTAATTTATCTTCTTTAGCCAACTGCTTTAGACAACGCATGACTTCACGTTGAGATAAATAATCGAGCCCCAAAGTGAGTTCATCCAAAAATAGCAGATCCGGACCATGTAATAGCGCTGCAATTAATTCCATTTTCAAGCGCTCAGCCCCAGACAGGCGACGCACCTGAATATCAAGCAAGTGTGAAACTCGAAAAAACTCAGTCAAATAGGACAACCTCTGCCGATATATGGGTAATGGGATCTCATAAATACACTGACACAGATTGAAACTATCGATAGCAGGTAAATCAGGCCAAAGTTGGTAACTTTGACCAGTTAAAAAAGAACAGCGCTTTTTGAAAGTAGCGGTTTGCGCACAGGGCGTACTACCGAATATTTTTATATGACCGCGTGTTGGATGTAAGATACCTGACAGCATCTTCATGGTCGTGGTTTTCCCAGCCCCATTCTCGCCAACAACAGCGACCACCTGTCCACGTTCAATGTCAAACGACATATCTTTTATCGCTTCTTTGTATTCAACTTCTCGATGGAATAGCTGTTTCAGTGAGGCAGAAAAACCCTGTGGCTTTTTAAAGTACTGGTAGGTTTTACTGACGCACTCAACTTGTATGACTTTCATCACACAACCTCCAGCGATATCGCCGTTGAGGTATTCAGTGCATATTTTCGATTGCATGGTAAACCAATTAAATCTAACAAGTCAGGGCCCGTGAACATGGTCTTTAAAGTTATTTGAGTTGAGAATATGAGTAATAGAATTAAACGACCAGTGTGTATTTTTCAATCAAAAATATCACATGTACATAGCACTATTTACAATTACTGGATGAGAAAAAGTTTTATGTGCTAAATAATAGATACTTAAATATATGGCCACCCTAAACATATGCAAAATAGGGAATAATAAATTTATACTAAAGGATGGTTTACAATATGAAAAAGAGAGTTTGAGGAGTAAATAACCCGAATTGTAAAGTGCCGAATCCTTCACAACATGCAAAAAATCGACTCTTCAAGTCTCGGGCTCACAGTGCAAGGGGGTGGGTGCATATTGTGGACTTGCTACACTATATGCACCTGAAACCGCTTAGCCTCCGAATAAACCTTTAAACTTATCTTTGAGTTTGTCTTTAATGGTATCTTTTGCCTTGTCTTTGGCAGCACTGCTGAAATCTAGGCTGGTCTCGACTTGATGAAATGGGCCTTTAATTCTAGCTGGTATCTTAAAGCCCGTGCTTTTATCTCGGCTACTTTGCCCCTCTATAGTATCGACAATTCCAGTTACTAAACGGTAGTCCACAAAGGTTTTTGGTAGATCGACCACACCCGACCCAGTGATACGAATAAGTGGACTTGCCAGTAGGAGGTCTCTGTTTGTACCAATCCCTTTTGCAAACGTAAAGCTGCCCGTCAAAGCAGAGAAGTCCGTTTTTTGTTGTGGATCAAAATCTGCATTGATCCCTTCTGATAAACCAGAAAAATTACCTTTAAGCATTTCTTGGCCTTTGCGCACCATCTCCGCCAAGTTAGCACCTTTTACACCCCCATCCTTAAACTCAAAAGCCAATTTTCCTGCTAACTGAGAGATAAATTGCTTTTGACTGACACCAAGCGTACTTAATTGCCAATTGAGACTGCCTTTACCCAGTACTTTGTCAAAACCAATCGCATCGGTTAGTAATGGTTCTGCGTTAATCCCATTAAGTGCAAAGTCTGTATCGATTTGATACGGAGTCGCTGCTGCATTTACCTCCACTTTGCCTTTTCCTGTTCCGTTATAAGCATTGAAACTATCCAGTGATAACACAGCCTGACCCTTATCCAGTTTCACTGACAATTGGTTCTTTCCAAGTGTGATTTTGCGTGCTTGGAGGCCTGTAGATCGTACTACAATATCCGCATCTAACATGTTCAGCGCCGACAAGTCTATCTTAGTGTCATCCCACACAATCGGTGTTGCGGCGACCTCTTCTTCTGGCTTTGTAGGTTGTGTTGTGTTCACAGGATCAGGTAGATAAGGATTTAAATTCAACATTCCTAAATCCACATTGGCCGCAACAGACAAACGCTCACCAAGGTTGACTTGCGCATTACCTTTGATAGCCAATTCATCTAATTTTGCGCTAAAGCTTTCCAAGCTAAATACATTATTGGAAAATGTCATCGCCCCGGTAACTTCAAACTGATTAAACGCATTGTCTTTGGCGTCTAATACAACATTTTGCCATTTCGTCAATGACTTCACTGAGCTACCCGAAACAGCCAATTCACCCTCAAAGACACTCCCCTGTTTTAAAACGCCACCATTGAAATCTACATTCACTAAATCGTTGCGTAACTGTTTGGTAAATTTAAAATCTTCACTTTGAATAGCTTTAGCAGGGGTATCAACATTGAGCGCTAAATCAAAACGCTGTTTTTGAAATGTTACTTGCCCTTCGATCATAAGCGGTTGGTATAGAGAAGGGAGTACGACACTCAAGGCTAAATCGGTGAGCTGTTCATTGGTGCCCGCCTGAGCGTCGGCATACGTGATAGTACCGCCATAAATTGCGACCTCGCCTAAAGCAATATCGAATCCACTTGGCAATGTAACCGGACCAGATTGAGCCTCAGTCGCAGTCGCTTCGGGCGTTTGAGATTGTGCCACCGGATCAAATAGCTGCCAATTTGGGCGCCCCTGTGCATCGATCTCCAATAATATCTGGGGGTTTTGAATTACAAAGCGTTCCAGTTGAAACTCACCTGATAGTAAAGAAAACCAAGGAACATGAACTGCAAGCTGGTCCATTTTAAGCATATGTGGCGCACTACCCGAGGGCATGTTGTCAAACGCCACTTGATTTAGCGTAATGTTCAGCTCGGGTAATATAGATAGCTCACTGTCGCCTGAAATGGTTAATTTCCGCCCTGTGGTTTTTTCAACTTGCGACGTGATCTGAGACACTATCGTTTCTGTTGGAATTAACATGGGCGCTAATATGATCAACGCTATCGTCAATACTATGAGACCCACTACACCTTTTAAAATCGCCTTCATCGATCATCCTTACACAGAAATAATTTTCTATTCACTATCATAGCGAGGCTGATAAAAAACCACAAAAGAAGCGCATAGGCGAATGGGGAAAAAATGACAAAAAAGTTTTACAAAACGACCCAAAGTTCTCTTGCCACATATTCTAAACCTTTATAACCAATTGCTTTAATTAGTTAAAAAAAATCCGTTCTCACCCAAACTATTAGCTAATTACACTTAATTTAAAGTTCACAAATAGCATTATATTGCACGACAATCATCGAGAAGAAACCCGCAAAACGAAGCGCATAAAAAAGGCGGAATAAGGTTCGCTGAAAAAAAGACCACAAACCGCGTTGCAACTGCGCTAGAACTCGGTATGATCCTCGCCCTTGCCAGTTTATCGATACGTTCGCTAAACTGAGTAGTCTAGATTTTAACCTAACCTTGGAGTATCCACGCAGCATGAAAAAGTTGCTCATTTCACCGTCAAATATGGCTTTGGGCGAACAAGAAAGTCAGATTTACCAAAACATCTTAAAACAATCTACTGAGATCAGCTTAAACCTGATGGCGGTTAAAGTAGAAAATCACCCAGAAGACTTTCTGGGCTGGTGTTATGAGTTACTCGACGTGGCTAAAAACCGCATTAATTTTGATCTGCTGGACGACCACCAGCTTCCAACTGTAAAAAAACTCCAAGATATGCTGATCTCAGCAATCAGCTTCCTGCAAGTCAAAACGTTGCGGATCGCGCCTTGGCCAGTGGTGAGTGACTTCATTGCCCAGCGCAGTGATGTGTTGGTGCTTGATGAGCAGTTAAAGCTCATGGATTACATTGCAACACTACGTGATGACAAATTACAAGACATGATCGTTGAAGATCGCTTAGCTTTTGCAGGTAAACACACAGCGAAACACGATACCAGTGTATATCAATTTGATGTTGAGTGGTTTGCATCAACAAAAAGTGCAAAAGGCTTTCATCAGCAATTTGCCGATTTGCCTGGCGCTTTTGACGAAGCACTAGCTCATATCCCATTAGAAGGTCCAGTCACACTTGAAAACTATCAAGGGTTTACAATCGCATTTCTAAGTGCCTTTAATGGCAGCGATGAAAAGCCAACCCTTGCCCCTGCGACACGCCTACTCGCCATGCGTCGCCCTGATGTGTTTACACCGATCACCAACAATCGCCTCGACGCACTGTGCCAAGCTTTGGGCGTCACACGTTTAAACAATCGTGATTTCGAGCGCTATTGGCAAGATATCGTGCAAGCAATCGCTAAAATGCCTTGGTTTGCGATGGCCAGTGGTACCAATGAACTCGAGTCGAAGCTTGCAGAGGTGAAAGCACTACTGCCAATCTTCTTCTATTATGCTGATGAAGATACAAAAACGTCTTCTAACTACTATAAATTACTGCACAAACCCAAGCGCACCACAACTTCATCTGGTAGCAAATCTGTGCGCCGCAGCAAAGAGTCTGCCGCAACATTAGTTGACAGAGCACTCAGTGATGAGTCAATGCCTGAGCATATTCGCTCTAAACGCGACTCTATCATCGCTGAGGTAGAAAAAGGTAGAAGTGTAGATGAAACTATCCAGCTAATGCGTACCATATTTGGCTAATACAGGGGACATAGCCTGCATAATAACAGTGCAGGCTATGCTATTGCGCACCAAGGATGTGCACACGACATAACCTTTCCTACCACCAGCGCCATCAGAGCTTTGGTTTATCACCATTAATTTCAACTACCTAATAAACATTCACTCAGTCGTATTTAGGTTGGCGCAGAGCTTGCGATGCTTTGTTCACCATTGAATACAGGATTAAACAATTCTCTCAATGGTACTCGTATTAGAAAATGATTTATTCTGTGCCATATAGGAACCATTATGACAAACAAAGCTTCTTTCTTATTGGGTGCGTGCTTAGTGTTACTTTCTAGCAACGCCCTAGCTGCCAGTGGCCATACCGTTTCAGCCAATGCTGCTGCTAGCTCAAATTATTTTTGGCGTGGGATCACGCAATCTGATGATGGCGCGGCTGTTTCTGGTGGCCTCGATTACAGCAATGACTCCGGCTTTTACCTTGGAACTTGGGCATCTAATGTAGACTTTGGTGAGACTTCCAGCACCAGCTACGAGCTCGATTTTTACTTGGGATTTAGCGGAGAGATCAAAGCGCTAAGTTATGATATTGGCTATATTCACTATGCTTACCCAGATGCTGCGGGCGATATTGACTTTGGTGAGGTTTATACTTCACTCGGCTGGCGTAATCTCACTTTTAAAGCCAGTTATTTAACCCATGCCCAGTCAGGTAGCAGCACCGAAGAAGATATGCTTTATCTTGAACTCAATGCCACATTTCCGGTATTCAAAAGCGCTGAGCTTGGATTGCATATCGGCAACTCACGGGGAGATACGGTCATGGAATGGACAGGAGAAGACGACAGCTATATGGATTATGGAGTCAACCTGAGTAAAGATGGTTACACATTTGGCCTAGTCAAAACTGACCTCGACGCCGATGACGATCTTAAAGTTTATGTAAGTTACGCTGTCGACTTCGATTTGTAAATTGATTTTTGCTGCAACTCAAAGGGCCAAACGGCCCTTTTTTGAGTACTTATAAAGTATATTCCACCGCCGCGCTGACTCTTTTGGCTTTTTCAACGGCCTGTTCAATGTGGGTATCCCTTGCTAATGCAACGCCCATACGCCTAACTCCCTGAACCTCAGGCTTACCAAAAAGCCGTAAGTCGGTGTTTGGCTCTGCCAACGCTTGAATTAAATTGCCAAACTGCAATTGTTTAGATTCACCTTCTACCAAAATGACACTGGACGCTGACGGACCGTGAAAGTGAATATTCGGGATAGGAAGTCCCAAGACTGCCCGTGCATGCAGGGCAAACTCACTCAAATCCTGTGATATTAACGTGACCATGCCGGTATCATGGGGCCGTGGCGAAACCTCACTGAAATACACATCATCTCCTTTGATAAACAGTTCAACACCAAATAACCCCCGACCACCGAGCGCTTCTGTGATTTTGCACGCAATTTCTTTGCTGCGCGCAAGCGCAACTTCGCTCATTGCCTGAGGTTGCCAACTCTGTTGATAATCGCCACCTGCTTGCACATGACCTATTGGCGCACAAAAGCTGGTCCCCTGAATATGGCGGATCGTCAACAGTGTGATTTCATAATCAAAATCAACAAACCCTTCAACAATAACGCGTCCTTGACCGGCTCTGCCGCCTTGTTGTGCGTATGTCCATGCCGCGTCAATATCGGCATCAGTTTTCACCACGCTCTGCCCTTTCCCAGATGAACTCATGATCGGTTTCACGACACATGGCATACCAATTTGGTGAATAGCAGCTGTAAAATCAGCTAAATTATCAACAAACTGATATGGGGATGTCGCCAAGCCAAGCTCCTCAGCTGCAAGTCGACGGATCCCTTCTCGGTTCATGGTCAATTGCGTTGCTTTAGCAGTGGGTACCACCGTAAACCCTTCACCTTCGAGCTCAACTAAGGTATCCGTTGCTATCGCTTCTATTTCAGGCACTATGTAGTCTGGCTGCTCTGCACGGATGATTGCTGCCAACTTATCACCATCAAGCATCGACAAGGTGTAACTCCTGTCCGCGACTTGCATCGCTGGCGCATTGTCATAGCGATCTAAGACAATGACTTCGGCACCGAGCCGCTTAAACTCAATCACCGTTTCTTTGCCAAGCTCCCCGCCGCCGCAAAACAATACTTTACACGCAGTGCTACTAAAAGGGGTTCCTAATGACTTAGTTTTCATACGTTTTCCTGATATCCGTAAATTCACCTCAATAGCCTAAGCTCAGGCTGCGTATCGAGTCCAGCAAATTATCTTCCATGCGGTAAAAACGGCGAAATGAAGTTAAATGCGTTTTTGCACCTGGCTACACAACCGCACCCCATCTCCTAATTGCAACGCCAGTGTATCTGTAACATTGAGCTCCCCCACACCTTGCGGTGTGCCAGTCATCACGATATCTCCTGGCTGTAATGTGAAGTAGCGACAGATCTCTTGTAACAGCAGGGGCAACTTAAAAATCATGTTGTCAGTCTCCCCTAATTGTTTCAGTTGGTCGTTTTGCCAAAATTGAAATTGCCATGGCAATTTCAGTTCATCTTCAGTGACTGGCATAAATGGAGTTAAACTGGCGCTGCCATCAAATGCTTTTGCACGCTCCCAAGGGTGACCCTGACGCTTTAACTGCGATTGCAGATCTCGCAAAGTTAAGTCTAAACCCAGCCCAATTCCAGCAATATGTGTGAGCGGATCTGTGCTGTTAACATCTAATGTCTTACCAACCAATAAGACAAGTTCAGCTTCATAGTGGTGCTTACCAAGCTGCTCGTTTATCGTAAATGCTGGGGTAAAGTCGCAAAATGCACTGGCTGGCTTGATAAATAATAGAGGAGATTCAGGTACAGGATTATTGAGTTCTTTTGCATGCGCAACATAGTTACGCCCTATACATACCGCTTTTCCTACTGGAAGTTGTACAGTCTCTCCAGAAACCCATTTGTGTTGATACATGGCTTTTATCCTTCACTATCAAATACATCACGCATAATTGTACCTAAGCATATGAGTAAATCAGAGCTTGCTGTTATTATAGCCAGTATACACACACGTTATTATGCTCACCTCACTGAACAGGTAGTAAACATATTTTGCCACTGTTATGGAAACTTTATGTTAACCATGGTACACAACAAGTTGAAACCTTTATAATCACAAGTTATAAAAAGCTCACAGCAAGTAACTAGGAACCACAAGCATGAAAGCCCATGACAATATCCCATTGACTGATTTTGTTGAGTATCCTCTACAAGAAATGCAACAAAGAGCAGACGACAACTTCGAGTTAATGCAGCGCAGACATACCATTCGTAGTTTTAGTGACCGCCCTGTGCCAAAAGAAATCATTGAAACCTGTATCAAAACAGCTGGACTTGCGCCAAGTGGGGCCAACCACCAACCGTGGCACTTTGTAGCAATTCACAGCAGTGATGTGAAAAAACAAATCCGTGAAGCTGCGGAGCAACTAGAGCGCTCATTCTATGAAGGCCGCGCTGGCGATGAGTGGTTAGACGCATTGAAGCCTCTTGGCACTGACGCGCAAAAACCTTATTTAGAGCACGCCCCTTGGCTTATTGCGATTTTCACGCAAAAAAAAGGCGGGATCCACGCGGATGACAAAAACACCAATTACTATGTACATGAGTCAGTTGGAATTGCCACGGGCTTTTTGATCCAAGCTTTGCACAATGCAGGCCTCGCCACTTTGACACACACGCCAAAACCAATGAGCTTTTTAACTGAAATTTGTCAACGTGACAAAGATAATGAGCGCCCGTACATGCTACTGATAGCCGGTTACCCTGCCGATGATGCCACAGTACCAGAGCATGCACTGGTTAAAAAGTCACTGGATGAGATCGCTTCATTCATTTAATAGTCAAGATGAGGTACTGGAGGAAACGGCCAGTATCTCTCCCGCTTTTAATCCAGATAACACCACCACCTTGTCATTCAGTTGTCGCCCTAATCGAATTAACCGTCTTTGTTTTATTCCCTGTTCCACAACATATACCATACTCAATTGCCCAGTTTGATAGACGAGCTGACGTGGCACCACAACCCTCGATACAGGTGCTGTTGGTAGCGTGATTTGCGCATACATGCCCGGCTTTGCGCCCTTTGGAGGCGTGATGTCTAATTTTATTTCAAACTGCCTAGCGAGACTATCTGCCACTGGGACAATTTCACTTACGTGGCCCATCACGGACTTATCTAGCGCATCTAACTTCACTTGTAATGGATCACCGACACTCAGCTGACCTGCCAAGTTCGAGCGCACTGCACCACTAATTTGTAAACTCGCAGGGTTGAATATTTCTACAATCGGAACTCCAGGACTGAGCATAACACCGGGTTCTTGTAATCGCTCTACAACTAAACCCGCTATAGGCGCATGTAGCTGAGTATAACTCAAGGCCACTTGTGCACCATTTAACTGCTCACTCAGTGCCAGATGACGCGCCTCCAATTCATCAACCTTGCTTTGCCACTCATCAACTATATTTTTTGCAATAAGGCCCTTTGTAAATAGAGCTTCACTGCGCGTCAGTTGCTTTTGTGCTTGCAGCAATTGAGCTGTATTGGCTTTACTTTGCGCTTTGATCTCTTGCAATGCCGCGCGCAGTTCAGCGCCGTCCAATGTCGCCAATAATTGGCCTTTTTGAACTAGCTGACCAGCCCGGACTTCCAGCGTTTCTAATTGTGCTAAGATCCGACTCGCAACGAGGGTATTTTCACGCGCAACCACTGTCGCACTGACAATATCACCCGATGCCACTGGTTGTGCTTGCACAAGATATTGCTCCCCTTGATATGGCCCAGGTTTGGCTCGCAGCTGGGGCTCGCGCTTTTTGTCAAATACACCGGAAAAGGCGGCCAATAGAATACCTAGGGCTGCAAACGCACCCAACGCGACCCACTTTTTATTCACTAAGTGCATTTGATTTCCCCTGCTGAAAGTTGTCCGAAAATACCAAGAAATAAACCACTGGCACCACCACCAGTGACAGCAATGTTGACGCCAACGTACCGAATATAATAGCCAGAGCCAATCCGCTAAATACGGGATCTAAGATGATCACCAAGTTCCCAAGCATGGTCGTTCCAGCAGTTAGCAAGACTGGTCGCATACGCACTTCGCCCGCTTGGTAAAGCGCTTCTTTAATCGCCACTCCTTGCGCACGTTGTTGATTAACGTATTCCACTAAAATCAAGCTGTTTCGTACCACTATCCCGGCCAAAGCGATCATCCCAATCATAGCCGTAGCAGTGAATAAAATGGGCTCTGGCGCATCGGCAATGGTGCGTTCACCAAACTGATTCAACAACCAAAAACCGGGCATGATCCCAATCATTGTCAAAGGGATAGCCGACATAATAATTCCAGCCAAAGCACTCGACGCGGTTTGCCAACGTAAGATCACAAATATGGCCGTAAGAGCAAAAGCAAAACCAAGCCCCATATCACGAAAGACATCTACAGTAATACGCCACTCCCCCTCTCCAGAAAAGCGGTATTCTGTACCCTGTGGTAATTGCCAGCCCATGCCGGACCCACTATTGATAAATGTACGTTCCTGCCAATTTCGCTCCTCCAACCCTGCTGCTCTATTTTCATCACTGACAATATCTGCGATAACAGATGCGGGCGTGCGGCCGTTCAGTTCAGCCGTGATATAAATGACTTCCTTTAAGTCTTTTCGATAAATTGCTTGCTCTACAGACCCCAACTGCCACTTTCCTAATTCTCCCAATGGCACCAATGGCTTGGCGGCATCTTCAAGCGATTGATCAGACGCACTTTTAGCAAGCTCAGCGCGGCCACGTAGTTGCAGGGCATTAAGCATTGGCCACTGGTTTCGTTCAATAAAAGGCAATTGCAATTCAATTTCTAATGGCGTGGCTTCAGAAGGCACATGCAATGTGCCAGCAACTAGGCCTCCACTGGCTATTTGTAACGTTTGATTGACGTCCTGAGTGGCAATACCAGATAAAGCGGCTTTACTTTTATCCAGTATAAATCGTTGACGAGTCGCTTGAGGCTCCAAACTTGAATCAACTTCTACGACGTGTGCTTCTTGTGCCAGTCTACTTGCCAATATTCTTGCAGCTTGTTCATGAGTCGCTCTGCCTGTAAACATATCTGAGGCATATACTTCTGCAACCAAGGTCGACATCACTGGGGGGCCAGGTGGCACCTCAACGACTTTAATTTTGATGCCGTGAGTCGCGAGAGATGACAGTAATTTTCGCATCCTTAGCACCACAGCATGAGATTGGTGAACACGTTGTCGCTTATCAACCAATAGCACACGAAGTTCCGCAAAATAACTGCCATGTCGCTGATAATACCCTCGCACCATGCCATTAAAGTCAACACTAGAGGGCTGCCCGATATAGGCCGCGATAGACGACACCTCTTGTAGCTGCCAAATTACCTCTTGAATACGCTGAACCTTCGCAGCAGTTGCTTCTAAACTGCTCCCCCTCGGCATATCGAGTACCACTTGTACTTCATTCTTGTTATCGAAAGGCAAGAGCTTAAGTGGTACGGCACGCAGCAAGGGCAAACAAGCACTAATGACAAAAAGCACCAGTACAGTCCACAAAAGCCATTTGGCTTTTTTTGGCTGCGAGAACAAGGCTGTTAGTACTTTCCTATACCAACCCTGCGTGCTTTTTGGCGTTGTATGTGTGTTTTTAATTAGCAATTTGCTACCCAACCAAGGCGTAACAAATAGAGCCACTAAAGTGGACACAATCACGCTGACGGGAATATTAAATGCCATTGGCGCCATGTAGGGGCCCATCATACCGGTAATAAATGCCAGTGGAATAAATGACACAATGATGGTCAGTGTCGAAGTTAATAACGGCACTTTAACTTCAAGCATCGCTGAGGTAATAGCTTTGGTTTGTTTAGCGTGGCCTTGACTACGCCCTAGGCGACGCAAAAAGCGTGTCATATTGTCTACGCCAGTTATGGGGTCGTCCACCAATAGACCGAGTGCTAAGATCAAAGCAAATAACGTAACCCGATTAATGGTATAGCCAAATGCATATCCTAAAATCAGCGTTATGCCGTAGCAGATAGGGATCGCCAAACCAATCACCAAAGCCTGACGCCAACCCAAAAAGACGCCGACAAATATCACCACAGTTACTATGGCAAAAGCCAAGCTCGCGGTCAGGTTATTTACTTTTTCATCTGCGGTTTCGCCATAGTTACGCAGTACATGGTAGTGCACACCTTCTGGTAGTAACTCTCTGCCCAACTTGTCCATCATTGCAAGACTTTGCTTGGCAACTGTCACCGCATTACTGCCGCGCTGTTTGGCTACACTTAACGTTACCATTGGCAAGTTGCGTCGCTTTTCATCTAAGGTTAACCATTGATAATGCAGTGGCTCACTCGGACCATCTTTCACCTTGGCAACATCGCTTAGATAAATCTGCCTGTCATTAACCACATTGACAACCAACTTTCCGAGCTCAGCGGACGTACGTAATACATCACCTGCTTGCAATTGCCATTGCAGATCACCGACGACATAGCTGCCAACGGTCTGCAACTGATTCGCATGTTGGATAGCTCTCAGTACATCTAGCGGCGTAGTATGATGCGCCGCTAACGAACTTGCATTGAGTTCGACCTGAATTTGTCGCTGCCGCCCAGCTAATACCGTCACCTCACTGGTATCGGCAATTGTTTGCAGCTGTATCGAGACTTCCTGCGCGATACGAGTCAACTCGAAGTCACTATAACGACTCGGGTCTTCGCTATATAAGCCCAACATCAAGATCGCTACGTCATCTACTTCTACAGGCTTTATTTGCCACTTTTCAACAACGTGAGGCATGCGATCTTCATTGGCATACAGTTTTGTGTAGGTGTTGAGAATCGCTCGCTCGCGATCTTCGCCAACTTCAAAGCGCAATGTAACGGCAGCTTTGCCCGACACAGTCGTAGAATAGACATGCTCAACACCTGGAATTTGCCACAATAACTTTTCCAAGGGCTCAGTAACCAAACGTGTCACCTCAGGGGCCGCAATGTTTGGTACATCAACGTGAATATCTAAAATAGGCACGACTATTTGCGGCTCTTCCTCACGCGCAGTTTGATGTAACGCTAACAGCCCCAATACAATGCTCACCACTAGAATAAACAGAGGTATGCGACTGCTTAATAACAGTGTCATTACTCTAGCAAACATTAGCTAGACTCCCCGTCTACTTGAGGCTGACAAAACAGTTGATACAACTGGGCCAAAATCGCAGTGACCTTGTCATCAATGATGCGATAATAAATGACCTGCCCATCACGACGCGTCGCAACGACATTGGCTTTGCGCAGCCCAGCTAGGTGCTGTGACAAGGCTGATTGTGCCAAGGGCACCTGAGCATTTAACTCGCTAACGCTCATTTCTTGTTGCAATAAACTACACAATATCATCAAGCGATTTTTGTTGGCCATAAGCTTTAGCAAAGCCTCTGCATTCTCGGCACTTTTCGCCATATCTTGAACTTTCAATATCACGTCCAAACAATTTCTGTATGCCGAGATTATAGACACATACATTAGAAAGATCTAATATTAGTAAATTCTAATATAAAAGGTCATGAAATATGTTTCAACCTACTAAAGATCTGGTCACGGCCGTTAGAGCCAAGCAAAATTGTGTCGACGGTAAACAGGCAAAACAAGAGATCACAGTTAATCAGGGGCTCCTTATTGATGTTAGGGAAGCATCTGAATATCAAACAGGTGCTCCAAAAACAGCGATTCACATCTCTAGAGGTTTACTGGAATTTAAACTACCTGAACTAGCGCCAGACCCAAAAACGGCGATTTACTTGTACTGTGCCTCTGGCGGCAGAGCAGTGCTTGCTGCCGAACAGTTAAGACGACTTGGTTACCTAAATATTACCGTGCTCACGAGTTCGCCCGCTGAATTGTGTACTATTTTTTCGAGTTAATTGGTTTGTTCATGGGGTTTGCGTTTTCAACTTCATGGTAAAGCCACACCATGCGGTCTAAAAACCAAGTTTTAGTCAATATCAAGCCAACCGCCCCTACGCAGGTGCTGATCACTTCGTGGAAAAATAACCCCGCGACACACAACACAGTAAATATGCAGAGCAAAATTGAAATGACATCCAGCATTTTTGAATGGTGCGGCGGGATTTTTTCCGGTTGATAAATCAGTATGCGTTCACCTAATACGCTTTGTGACGTCCAATGACGAGTGTGTGGCGGCTTTTTGAAACACCTTGGGTTAACCCAAATCCAAACCATCAAGATCACCAAGATTGGCCAAAACCAGATATCTAGTATTTCTCGCCACCAAATGCAGGCAATCAACAAAGGTAAACAACTGTATCGAGTCCACACACTCCAAGGGTTTGCATGTCGCTCCCATACTTCCTCACTCATAGCAAAATACTTCGCGGCAAGATTTTCTAATCGCATCAACATTTGTCCTTAAATTCGTCATCATATACAGCCTAACCATGATCCGCACACTGAACTGTTTAAAAATGTAGCATCGTTACAACATTTGTTGACGTTTTTTTCCAACTCCCTTACAGCACGAATCAACGGCTATTTGTAGACTCGATGTCACTTTAATCACCAATTGCAAAGGATTGTTCACAATGATACTGGCACCTAAATACAAGTTATTAATCGCTGCGAGCTGCTTAATTTTGAGTGGTTGCCAAGACAATCAAGATCATCGAAGCGACTTGCAGCGATCAGCTGGTATATGGCACAAACCAGCTTATGGTGAAGCACTGCACATTACAATGAGCCGAGTATTGCGCTACCAGTACAACAGCTATGGCTGTATCCAAACGTCAGAAATGACCCATCAAGAAGCAAATCGCCATTTAGAAGTAAAGAAAGCTCACTCGGCAGAGCGATTGCGTTTAAACCACAAAGGCCAAGTTTACCCTATTGATTATAGACAGATAACTGCCATCCCTACGCAATGTGATAATCCAATTTCGACATCAGGCACAGTGTCTCCCATCATGGTATTTGACTATTTTTGGCATGCTTTTAATGATTACTATGCCTTTTTTTCAATACGCAACCTTGACTGGCAGACACAGTATGACCTCTACCGCCCACTCGTCACAGAGTCAATGACTGAGCAGGCACTATTTGATGTTCTCTCAAAAATGATCGCTCCTCTTCAGGATATGCATGCAAGTATTTCATCACCTCAACAAGAGTATTTCTCCAGCAAGCCGGTTCCCCTTTTAAATGCCGTGCGACAAAAAATGGCTAACCTAAGCTACCTAGGAGAGGATCATGATATGTACAGCATTTTTGAACGCTACCAATCCCAGCTACAATCCATAAGCCAACACTATATTACGCCAGACAGCCTCAAAACCGTGCCGGAAGATAGCCAAACTGCCACTGCAATATGGGGGAAAACAGCAGATAATATTGGCATTTTGGTGCTCAATAACATGGATAGCTACTCTGAGACTCAAACGGCCAATGAATCCCAACAGCTCTTAGCTGCCCATAAAATGATGTCGCGTGTAATGTCTGACCTTGGCGACACAGATGCCATGATCCTAGACATTCGCCACAATACTGGTGGAGATGATGCCATTTCGTTAGCCATTGCAGGCTACTTTGCCGACAAAGAAGTATTGGCCTTTAACAAACAAGCGATCAACCAAACTGGTCGAGGGATCCCGGTACGGCAAAAATTAACGCTTAATCCAGATGCCTATACCAAACCGATTTACTTACTCACTAGCCAACTGACGGTCAGCGCAGCTGAAGTATTTACGATGGCAATGGACCAACTTGACCATGTTACCAAAGTCGGCGAAGAAACTGCCGGCGCGCTCTCAGATGCATTGCGGTTTGAGTTACCTAACGGATGGCAAATAAGCCTATCCAATGAGATCTATCGCAATGCGCAAGGAAATATGTTTGAACATACAGGGTTTTCTCCTGATCATCATGTCCCCGCTTTCAGTCAACATGATATCGATATGCAGCGCTTTGAAACATATGAATTTGTGTTCAATAAACTCAATAAAGATCTGCGACCGACCATGACATTGACAGATTTTGAACGCGAAATAACAGCACTGCAAAAACAGGGAGACATAGCCACAATTGCAGTTAATATAGTGTCGCAAGGTCAATCAATATATAGCCAAGGTTTTACAACACATACAAGCAAGTTGGTCACTGCTGACACGCCATTTTACCTCACATCACTGAACGACATTTTAGTTGGTGCCACTATCGCTCACGCGAGTATTGATGGACATTTTCCTCTGGATGAGTCCATTGACGATATTTTACCTTTTGCCCTGGAGTATCCCGTTGATCATGACCACTCGATAACACTATCTAAACTACTTACACACACCAGTGGCATTGTTGACAACCGTGAGGTCCTCGACTGTGCAGTGCATACGGCAAATCCAGTGACGTCCTGTGTACACTCACACAAAGCCCGTGAAGATCTGCTAAAAGCTTATTTAAGTGCCGAAGGCCCGCTATATCAAGCTGGCAACTTTTCTAGTCACTATGGTGTTGCACCTGAGCATGCCGCCCTTTACTCACAAATGGGCATAGAATTGGCTACTTTTGTGCTCGAACAGAGTAGCCAAGAACCCATTTCGTCACTGGCACAACGTTATGTATTTGAGCCGCTCAAAATGCAAAATACTTACTGGCAGCATTCAAATGACTCAAACACCGCACACGCTCAATTTGTCTCCACGGCCAATGATTTGAGTCACTTACTTATCGCGAGTATGGACGAAGCCATTGCAAATGATACCCCACTACCAAATTACTTTTGGCATACCGACAACCAGAAATTTTACTACCGAGGTAATGTAGCAGCACCTAAAGCGCAGTTTTTTGCTGACTTATACAATCAAACGGGGTTTGTCATACTAACGGATTCGGATCCTGGCTCTAATAGGGCTGGCGCAGCATACCAAAAACTTGAAAAGCTGATATTTGATATGACTATGTATATGCATCACCAAATTAAGTAATAACTTAGTGAGGAGAAAATGAGGCAGCTGGCTCAATTAAGCTCGACGGGATTTTAGGTAGGTGATATGGCGCAACAAGTTGGTCTAGTGTCTTGTTTTTGGCCATACTGTGCATTTGCTTAGAAATGTGATCTCCCAATCTGGAGTTTGCAAATGACTCACTCATCGCCATATAGCCATAAATTGCTTGGGTATGGCGATATTGCATTTTCTTTAGTCTGTGAATCGGTTGGTCAAGTGCGTCCATTGCAATATCAGCCGTATCCTCCACCGCTATCACCAAATCGACTCGTCCTTTGAGCACTAAGTCAACAGCGACACGCTCAGAGGGAACGGCTATTTTATTTAGGCTATTGTCTTTATCAAAACGGGGAAAAAAGGCACCGCCACGCATCACTGCAATGCGTTTACCTTGCAAGTCTTCATAGCGTTCAACTTCAATATCACTGTTTTGCTGTCCATAAAACACAAATGATGAAGACAACACCATGTAAGGTGGCTCAACAAAAGACATGATTTTTTCACGTTCAGGAGTTCTGATTAGTCCCCCCATCACATCCACTTTACCTTTACTCAGTAAACGGACACAACGTGAGAAAGGGCAAGGCACCGCTTTTATCTTGTACTTTTTATCACTGGTCAATTGGGCATATTTGAGAATATCCAAGATCAAGCCCTGAGAGTGGTTGTTTTCACTCAGCCGGCTATAAGGAGGCGCATGATCCACAGCCACATGAACAATTTGCTCTACCGCTAGACTATACGTACTAAAAGTTAAAGCCAACACACTCTGTATTAGTACGTTATATAACTTCATTCGACCACCCACTTAAAAACACGCCTTTAAACACCAAGACATTGTGCGTACTTGCGATTACCTATGTCATGCTCTCCTGCTATATAACATATCTCATTGTCACGAAAATACCACAATAAAATAGTTTCCTGAACCACCACCATATCACAGACGAGATGACTACTCAGTCATTTTTTTACCAATGCGATTAACAGCTGATCCCGTCTAGGATAAAAGACAAGGATACTCCAGAGTGTGATTTAAGCCATAGCACTGCGTGTGTCAAATGTTTGATAGGGGCGTAGTTCAAACTCTTTAATGAGTAATAACATCTGGTCAAGTATATTAGCTTGAATGTGCTCATAGTTAACCCAACTTTTGTCTTTACTAAAACAATACAGCTCAATAGGCAGGCCATTATGAGTCGGAGAAAGCTCACGCACCATACAAATACACTCTGTATTTATTTCGGGCCGTTGTTTTAATAACAGTTCAGCGTACATTCTAAATGCTGTTAAGTTGCTACACATTTCTGGTAACTTTAATGCATTCAATTCCACAAACTTGTCTTTCAACACTACCAATTGCTGCTCAGACAACAGGGATACACTGTTCATATCTATTGGAATAGTACGCTTAATGCGTCGTCCAGCAGACTCTTGCATAGCACGCCAGTTTTTAAAGGAATCAGAGATCAACGCATAGGTAGGAATTGTTGTCACCGTATTATCCCAATTACGAACTCGCACGGTATTTAAACCCAAATCAATGACTTCTCCATCGGCACCAAAAGTATCAACTTGGATCCAGTCTCCCGTCGCAACCAGTTTGTTTGCTGCAATTTGTATACTCGCGACTAGGCCTAAAATAGTGTCTTTGAAAACCAATAAGGTCACCGCCGCGATGGCACCAAAGCCAGACAAAATATAGGTTGGAGACTTATCAACCATAGTACTGACAACCAAAACAGTTGTGACAATAAAGACCATCAGCTTGGCCAGCTGTACGATGCCCTTAATCGGAACGTCTTTCGCGAATTTTTGCTGCTGATATATTGCATGGGCAATATTCATCAAAGAGCTTACTAAAAAGCCAAAAGCAATAATTAAAATGACCTGCGCTAATACTTGTAATTGCGCCATGACCCACAAAGGCGCGACAAACAAATGTTTGTTAACCATCACAAACAACATACTACAAATAAGTAAAGCCACCCGGCCACTCAACTTACTTAATTGAGGAGCAAGAAACGCTATTTTTGCCTGCGAAAAACGCGATAGCATACGTTTGACTTTTGGAACCAATGCTAACTTGATCAGTGCGAAGATGATCACTAAAACAATCAACGACACACTATTTGTAAGAGAAGCTAGAACAAAAGGATGCATGTTAGCGCCACCAATAATTGGCGAGATCACATCTTGTACATGCATTGAGTTCATAGTGGTTTTACCTCTGTTGAATACTTCCCAGTTGCGTCATCGAGCCGTTGCTCTATGGCTTTAATTTGCAGAGATTTGTGTTGCCATAGTTGATTCATATAGGCCTGAAATTGCACGCGATACGCTTTATCAAGTTGATAATCCCCTTTGGGCAAGTCATCTATTGGAATATAGTCAACTTCCAGAGAAACCGCTTCTAACTGGCCACGGAAAAATGCGCGGCAAATATGCTCATCTTCACTATGATAAACCAAAGCTGTATTTAATAAGCCGTCAACCTGCTCACTCAACACATCTAAAGCAAAAGCAGTTCCCCCCGCTTTTGGCTTTAATAAATTATCAAATGGACTCCCTTGGCGCTGCTGTTTTGCCGCAGTAAAACGAGTACCTTCAGCAAAGTTTATTACTGTCGTAGGATGTTGTTTAAAGTTTTTACAACTCTGCCTGGTGCGCTCCACGTCCATGCGCTTTAATTTCGGGTTTTTAGCTATTTGCGCTTTACTAGCGCGCTTCATAAACGGCATATCCAATGCCCACGCTCCAGTTCCAATAAAAGGCACATATTTTAGCTCATCCTTAAGGAAAAATTTCGGAGCTGGCAGTTGATCTTGCGCACTTAGCACCACAATATCCAGCCAACTAATATGGTTGGAAACCAATAAATACCAACCATTTGTCGATACAGACTGTGGGATCTTGACGTCCATCAGCACGCCACCTAGTTTTAATCCAATGCGATTTCCAAGACACCATTTGTGGTAAGCCCAATGCAATAACACAGAGACGGATTTGGTGCGGATACACCATTTAGTCACACCAAGTAATAGTACTATCACACCCCAGAACACGGTGTTTAGTAATAAAAATAATGTTCCAACTGCACCGTAAAACCGCCTCGGTAATATACTCTTCATTATTTCTGTTCCTATACTCGCTGCTTATTCCGTGTAGAACCTGTTTACTTCGAAGGCGTTGCCAGCTCGTCGATGCTCTTGTCTTTTTCAGACCATAAGCGATTAAGCTCCCCTTGAAATTGCACCCGAAACTCATTGTCTCCGGTGTAATCCCCCACCAGCTTATCACTGACTGGCATCAACTCGACCTGCACGTTAATTTGGCCTACTTTTCCAGCCACAAAGTCCATAAAAGTAGGCACGCCATTTGGATAGTGGATGGTTACATTGACCACTTGATTGATCTGCTCCCCCATGGCTTGCATGACAAAAGCTATGCCCCCAGCTTTAGGCTTGAGTAAGTGCTTAAATGGACTGTTTTGTCTTTGATGTTTTTCTTCGGTATAACGGGTTCCTTCAACAAAGTTCACAATACTGACAGGCATCGTTTTAAACTTTTCACACGCCTTTCTTGTGGTTTCGATGTCCTTGCCTTTGAGTTTAGGGTTTTTTCTGATCTGGCTTTTACTGGTACGAGTCATAAATGGAAAGTCCAGTGCCCACCAAGCTAACCCCAAAAATGGCACGTACAGCAGTTCTTTTTTGAGAAAGAAGTTTAAAAAAGGAATTTTGCGATGCAGTACTCTTTGCAATACCAGTATATCAACCCAGCTTTGATGGTTGGCGATCACTAGGTACCAATCTTTTGTATCCAGTGCATCAGCGCCTGAAACTTGCAAATGATAAGGCGAAATAAAGCTCTGATTAATGTTGTTGCCAGCCACCCACAAGCTCGCACATGCTTTTGCCAATTTACTCAATAAGCGCTGCAAAATGGGGATCGGTATCAGTTTTAATACGCCACAAATGAAAATCGGCACGAACCACACTAATGTATTTAGGACATATAAAATAAGCCCTACGATTTGACGGACTAGCGACATGCAAAGTTCCTTTACTACTATTATTTATTCGAGGACATCTCATCACAATTCATATGTGATGAGGTCATCATACGCATTTTCAAGGTCAGAAAAAATCTGAGCAGTACTTATCAATCTTCAAAGTATGTATATCCAGCCAAACCCGAATTGAGCTCTTGTAAAAATGCGTGTTGTGTTTGCACAGGCAAAGCCGTGGCATTTATCTGAGAGTTAAAATTGTCGACCAATTGCTGTTTGTCATAATGTACAAAGCGCAATACATCTTCGACGCAGTCCCCTTTAAGCGCATTTGTCAATTGATAACCTTGTTCAGTGAGCTCAACATGAACTGAGTCCGTGTCGCCAAATAGGTTGTGTAAATCTCCCAATATCTCTTGATATGCACCGACCATGAACATGGCTAAATGATATTGCTCTGCGCTGCGATATTGCGGCATTGGCAAACTGGATTCTATTCCAGCCCCTTCAACATACTCGCGAATTTGCCCATCCGAGTCACAGGTAATGTCTTGGATGATGGCTCTTTGAGTTAAGGGTTGATCTAGGTTGGCAATTGGCATGACTGGGAACAACTGCTGGATCCCCCAAACATCCGGCAAAGATTGAAACAGTGAAAAGTTCACAAATAGCTTGTCAGCCAATTTCTCATTTAAATCATCCAACACTTCTCGATGTGCTCTAGATTGCGTACTCAGGCTGTCACGTACATTTCTCAATATTGTAAAATACAAACGTTCGATCTGCGCCCACTGTGCCATCGTGATAAGACCATGAACATATTGATCGTGGGCATCTTGGAACAAATGCATCGCATCATGGTAGGTTTCCAAAGCCAACCTTGGCGTCAATCGCGACAGCGATAGCCGTAACTCTTGGATCAAATGGTGTTCATCTCCAGACACCTGATCTGGCACAGCTTCGCAAGGCGCCGTCTCAATATCAATAACATCCGTAATAAGTACCGCGTGATGGGCGGTTAGTGCTCGCCCAGACTCGGTAATTATATCTGGATGAGGTAAGCCGTGTTGTTCTGCAACTTCAGCAAATGCGTTCACCACATTTCGGGCATATTCACCAACGGTGTAATTCATAGAGCAAGCGCTGCGCGAGCCCGAGCCTTCATAGTCGACCCCGAGTCCACCACCAACATCAACGGTTTTTAACGGTACACCCACCTGTGTCAATTCAGCGTAGTGTCTCGCACACTCTCTCAGTGCACGCTGAATATCGCGAATATTGGCAATTTGAGAGCCAATATGAAAGTGTACCAACTGCATCAAGTGCAGCTTATTGTGACGGCGCAATGTCTCTACCGCATTGAGCACTTGTCCTGCGGTCAGACCAAACTTGCCCTTTTCTCCACCCGTATTTTGCCACTTGCCCTTTCCGATTGAGTTGAGGCGAATGCGAATGCCAATGGCCGGCTCGATTTGCATGTCATCTATTTCAGCAATGAGTGCATCCAGTTCAGACAGCTTTTCAACCACAATCTGTACCTTGTGCCCCATGGCTTGTCCAATCAGTGAAAGACGAAGAAACTCTCTGTCTTTGTAGCCATTGCAAACAATCGTAATTGGTGAAGTAGCGAGACCCAAAATGGCCATCAGCTCAGGTTTAGAGCCCGCTTCCAACCCCACTAACCCACTTGGATGACTGAGTAGCTTACTGACCACAGAACGCTGCTGATTAACTTTAATCGGATAAACACAAGTGTATTGACCATGGTAGCTCTTTTGAGCACGTGCATCTTCAAATGCGTGCGTCAGTGTATCTACTCGGTTTTGCAAGATATCGGTAAAGCGTACCAAAACAGGTAGCGTCAGCCCCTGTGCTTTAAAACGCTCGGTAAGGTCAGATAATGAAATAGGGCTTTTGCTACGATCGCCATCTGGATAGGCAACTAACTTACCAGCATCATCAATATCAAAATAACCATCACTCCAATGTTGTACATTGTATGTATTACGTGCTGTATCGACTCCCCACTCCATCATCTTCTCTGCTAAATAACTCTAATATGCCGCTCATTTTAATACGCTTAAGCGTGATTAGCGATAGGGGGAGGTCGCTTTTCTATGCACTTAGGGACGCAATTTATGGTAAACAGACAAACTAGGCACAATCGACTAAAATAGATTGAGCAAATTCTTTGGCGCTGGCAAAATTGCGCCTGTTAACAATTCAACGTGAAAACAAAAATGTCTAATTTAGAAGCAAACCGCTGGTTTACAGAGATCAGTGACCGAGATGGTAGCGCTTTTTCTCTGCGTATCAATAAAAAGCTAGATGAAGTTCAATCACCGTTTCAAAAGGTCGAGATGTATGAAACAACCGACTTTGGGAATTTGATGATCATAGATGGCTGCACCATGGTCAGTACACGTGAGAACTTTTTTTATCATGAAATGATGAGCCACACTGCACTCTTTGCTCACCCGGCACCTAAAAATGTCGTGATCATTGGCGGTGGAGATTGCGGAACACTGCGCGAAGTACTCAAACACCCGGACGTCGAGTCAGTTACACAAATAGACATCGATGAAGTGGTGACACAAATGTCACTTAAGTACTTCCCAGAACTATGCGCCTCAAATGACGACCCACGTGCCACGGTGATGTTTGATGACGGTATCAAATATATGCGAGAAGCCGCTGCAAACTCTATTGATGTGGTCATTGTTGACGGAACAGATCCAGTAGGTCCAGGGGAAGGCCTGTTCAATCACGCATTTTATACGAGCTGTTTAGCGGCACTGCGCGAAGGTGGGATTTTAATCCAGCAAAGTGAATCACCTCTGATGCATATGACACTGCTAAAAGAAATGCGTCAAGCAATGAAAGATGTCGGTTTTGCCGATTTGCAAACCTTGCCATTTCCACAGCCAATTTACCCAAGCGGCCTATGGTCGGCAACACTCGCGCGAAAAGGGCAACACTTCAACGGCTTTAGAGAGCAGGATGTTGAAGCTGCACAGTTTGAAACCGAATATTACAATAGCGGTATTCACCATGGCGCCTTGGCAACGCCTTACTTTATGCGCCGCGCATTTGACGAATAGCGCTCAAGCCATAAAGTAAAAAACCCAAGCAATGCTTGGGTTTTTTGCCTTGTCAGACTATCACTTTTGATGATACTGGCGACTAAATTCATGGACTGAATTAATGAATACACCTGCATTTTCAGGGTCAACATCCGGCGTGATACCATGGCCTAAGTTAAATACGTGACCATTGCCTTCTCCGAAGCCTGCCAAGATTGACTGAACTTCTTCACGAATGCGCTCTGGTGTACCATGTAACATAGCAGGATCCATGTTGCCTTGCAGCGCGACTTTATCACCCACACGGCGTTTTGCATCGGCAATATCTATGGTCCAATCCAGACCAATTGCATCACAGCCCGTTGCAGCAATCGCTTCAATCCATTGCCCGCCATTTTTGGTAAACAAGGTAACAGGCACTTTACGACCATCGTTTTCACGGATCAGGCCATCGACAATTTTGTGCATGTACTGTAGCGAGAACTCTTTATAGTCACGAGGGCTTAACACACCACCCCAAGAATCAAAAATCATTAGAGATTGTGCACCTGCTTTCACCTGCGCATTTAGATAATCAATGACTGAGTCAGCGACTTTATCAAGTAGTAAATGCAATGTCTGCGGTTCAGCAAATGCCATTTTTTTAATCTTACCAAAGGTTTTACTGCTACCGCCTTCGATCATGTATGTGGCAAGCGTCCATGGAGAACCAGAGAAGCCGATTAAAGGAACTTCTCCTTTTAGCTCTCGGCGAATAGTGCTCACTGCATTCATCACATAACCAAGCTCGTCCGTCGGATCGAGTTTTGGTAACTTCTGAACATCAGCTAGCGAGGTGATTGGACGTTCAAACTTTGGACCTTCACCTGTTTCAAAGTACAAGCCAAGTCCCATAGCGTCAGGGATAGTTAAAATATCACTGAATAGAATCGCAGCATCCAGTGGGTAACGACGTAGTGGCTGCAATGTCACTTCACAAGCTAATTCAGCATTTTTACACAAGCTCATAAAGTCACCAGCTTGCGCTCGTGTAGCTCTGTATTCAGGGAGGTAACGACCCGCTTGTCGCATCATCCATACAGGTGTCACATCAACCGGCTGCTTCTGCAACGCGCGTAAATAACGATCATTTTTCAACTCGCTCATAGCGTGATTCAATTCCAGTGCTGTAAAAATTGTTCGAATTGTATCACTTTATCCCCAAGCCCCCTAGCTGTTCAACCGTTTAAATCACATCTCCATGATCCAGATTAATGAGCAGCTCATTCAAATACCCTCTTTGTTGGCCCAAAACACCAACAAACCCTTTCTCATAAACTCGCTTTCATATTTTTGAGATATTAAATTCATAAAAAAATGTTCGTGATTATTTGCACCACAAAAAAAACCTTGCTATAAAAATGCTGCGCAAAATAACAAGAACAAAACACCTTCTAACAAGAATAAGTGCTATTTGCTAAACTGTTTTGAACCACCTTAGGGTGGTTTTTTGTTTTTTTATCACCCAGCAAACATCACTCCGCCTACCTGAATACTAAATAAAAATGATTAACACCAAGACTAAAAAACCCAGCTAAGGTACAAATGAAAGAAATTATGTGCTTTTTGCAAAAAGTGGTTGATCTTTTCATCAGTTTTCCTTTTTATAGGAGGCAAGATTAAGTATTCAGTATTACCAAATTGCTGTCTCTTATTGGGTCCAAACCATCCTATTTTTGATGTGCCCATAAAAATAAAACCTAATATACAAACACAATTTGGTCATTGCAGGGCCTAAAAAAACGACCCGCTAAGGAGATAACTATGCTTTCACGGTTAGAACAAGCCCAACAAAAATGGGGAGGGAGTCATAGTGTTATCGACAACTGGCTCATGGAGCGTCAAGAGTTACTGTTACTGTACTACAAAGTAGCTGGCCTATCGCCTTTTGAGAGCGTAGATAAAGCGCTGCCAGAACAGGTTCAAATCCAGTCCTTTTGTCAGATATTGATGGACTACTTGTCAGCTGGACACTTTGAAATATACGACAATATTGTTGCTGCGTGCAAAGAAAAAGGCCCAGATAGCTTGAAGCTAGCTCAGTCTATCTACCCGCAAATTACGGCATCAACTGATTTAGCACTCGACTTCAATGATAAATACGCCGAAGCAAGTAGTGACAATCCCCTGGAAGATTTTGACAAAGATCTATCAACGCTCGGCGAAGCACTGGAGCAACGGTTTGGACTAGAGGATGAACTGATTGATAACCTCTTTGCAAATCATACCGAATAAACTAAACAAGTATAAAAAAAGGGCCCTGTAGGCCCTTTTTTTATTTGCTTGCACCTTAGGCTGCAGGCTTCTCTTTATCTTCTTGGATCTCCAGTAGCTCAACTTCAAACACAAGTGTTGAGTTAGCAGGGATCTTACCTAAGTTACGCTCACCGTAACCTAGCTCTGCAGGAATAGTAAATTTATACTTTGATCCTACAGGCATTAGCTGTAAACCTTCAGTCCAACCAGCGATAACCTGGTTAAGTGGGAAAGTTGCAGGCTGGTTGCGCGAATATGAGCTATCAAACTCAGAACCGTCTAGTAGCGTACCTTTGTAGTGTACTTTAACAACGTCAGTTGCAACTGGCTTTTTACCTTCACCCGTTGAAATTACTTCGTACTGAAGACCAGACTCAGTCACTGTAACGCCATCTTTCTTGGCATTTTCAGCTAGGTACTTTACGCCTTTTTCTTTGTTTTCTTTTGCATCAGCTTCTGCTTTAGCAGTTTGCTTTTCACGTACAGAGGTATCAAGTGCAGTGAGCACTTCACGAATTTTTTCATCATCTAGTTTTGAGTTACCAGCAAGCGCATCTTCAAAGCCTCTCATAAGCAATGCTTGATCAAGCTCAATGCCTAGGCCTTGCTTATCAGCAAGATCTTTTTGTAGGAAGTTACCCACAGATGCACCAATACCGTATGCTTGCTTTTGAACTTCAGTTTCTAGTTTTACTTCTTCTACTTTTGCAGTTTCCTGCGCTTTTTGATTACACGCAGTTAGTGCAAGTACTGAGGCTGCAATTAAAGACAGCTTAATAGTTTGTTTCATTTTACTTTCTCCGACATCCGAGCAGCCAGCAATGTTTCATTGCTCTCTAACTTCATTGTCATGTTAAATAATTATTAATTTAAAAGGTGATGTCACATTATCACTCATTGCCACCAAAGCCAAGATTCATACCCATAGAACCTTGCTTTAGGAAAAACCCATGTTACTGGCGACATACTTTAGCTAATACGCTAATATCAGTTTTGTGGCCCAATCAATTTTACCACTAGTCTACTCGGTGCAAATCATAGAGTTAAGAGGAAATACCGAATTTATGGCCAAATTTTTTAAATTGCACATACGACTCTTCGTTTGCTTATCTATCCTGATGCTATCAGGTTGTTCTCCCGACAGCTCCAAAGCGCAATTGACTGTCGAACACGCAGCACGCGGTGCATTTGCAGCCGCTATTTCACACGATGGTCGTTACAGTTTAGTGTCATCAGTCGAACACGGTGCAGTTTTATGGGACAACACCACCCATGGCTTGAAGTATCAGTGGTCTCACTCAGATCAGCCTGATGAGCTCATTCACTCTCTCGCCATTGCTCATGACAGTTCTACAGCGGTCACAGCCGCCAACGATCGATTTGCTGTGTGGCAGCTCTCCGACGGTAAAAACATTGGCTACTATCAAATAGACACTGGCACTATCAGAGACATCGCTGTCAGTAACCAAGGCAGATATGTCCTATATGGTCGCAGTGACAATGTTGTTGTGCATCTCGACTTAGATAGCGGAAGACGAATAGAGTTCCTTGGACACCAAGAAAAAATTAATAGTATTGCACTCTCGCCCAATGGCCACTTCGCACTTACAGGTGCCAATGACTATAGTGCATACTTTTGGGACACCAGAACTGGGCAAGTATTGCACCGGTTTAATCACCCGAGTCGAGTGACCAAAGTGGCGCTAGATCCACAAGGTCGCTACGCATTTACGGCCGATAGCATGAAAAAAGCCAGTATTTGGCAACTCACTTCAGGTGATCTTGTGGCGCAATTACAGTATATTGCACGGCAGAAAATATTCAGTGCCGTGCGCTTCAATCAGCAGGGTGACCTGCTCGCAACAGGCTCCCCTAATCGCCAACTGACACTTTGGCGGATCAGTGATGGCACCAAGTTAAACACTTGGCTAGTTAAACCCAGAGAAGGCAGCCGACCCAAATCTGCAGTCGTATTTGACGTTGCGTTTGCAAAGCGCGACGGCATTTTGGTTACCGAGAGTTCAAGCGGTTTAATGGAGCAATTCGAAAGAGTAAAAGAGTAATGACAGAGTTAGAAAGTCGCGTAATTGAACTTGAAGCAAAAGTGGCATTTCAAGAAGACACCATCGAGACGTTAAATGATGAGTTAAGAGTCCATCAAGCAAGGCTGGCAACAATGCAACATCAAATCAGATTGCTAGCCGAAAAAATCAAAGAGGGTAAAGATGACGGCATGATGCCTATTGAGCAAGAGCCCCCGCCACCGCACTATTAACCGATCACCGTATTTGATGCGCATAGGCGCATCAGATTATTGCGGTTTAAAAACCCCAATGACTTGTTCAAACTGACGCGTTGACGCTTGTACTGCTTCTTCAGGCTGAGTCATTGAATGGCCACAAGCGACACACTCGACCTTTTCAACATCATGCTCTTTATAAAGCATCATGACATCCATTTTGTTACAAGCCGGACATGACGCACCAGCAATAAAGCGTTTTTTCGTTCTCACAATACAACCCCACCTACTCTGTGAAAGGCTATTTTAACTCAAGTTAGGACACAATTATACGCTTGTTCCCTAGTTATAGATCCATGTTATCATTCACTCAGTAATTTTGACTCGAGCTTATTATGATCCAACTTTCTGATATTGAACTGTTACGCGGCGGCAAAACTCTATTGAAAAATGCCAGCGCAACCCTCTTTGCACAGCACAAAGTCGGTTTAGTCGGCGCCAATGGTTGCGGCAAATCGTCACTGTTTGCGTTGCTCAAATCACAACTGCACGCAGATGCCGGCGACTTTCAAATCCCAAAAGATTGGTCTATCGCTTCAGTTAAGCAAGAAACACCAGCACTATCTATTTCTGCAATGGAGTATGTTTTACAGGGTCATCAGCAGTACTATGAATTACGAGCTGCATTACAACAAGCCGAAGCACAAGGTGATGGCGAAAAACAGGCCAAGATCCACCAGCAAATGGAATTGGTCGGCGGATACAGTATTGAAGCTAAGGCCGGAGAATTATTACATGGCTTAGGATTTAGTAATGAGCAACTAGATTTTGCAGTCAGTGAGTTTTCCGGTGGTTGGCGAATGCGCCTCAATTTAGCCCAAGCCTTGATCCGCGACGCCGATTTACTATTGCTGGATGAACCAACTAACCACCTTGATTTAGACGCTGTTTACTGGCTGGAACGATTTCTAAAGGCCTATCAAGGCACCCTAGTACTCATCTCTCACGATAGAGAGTTTTTGGATGCGGTAATCGATCAGATCTGGCACATCGATCAGCAGTGTATCAATGTTTACAAAGGTCATTACTCACAGTTCGAACGTCAAAAAGCAGAACGCATGGCGCAACAGCAAGCTATGTATGAAAAACAGCAAGAGACCATCGCACATCTCGAAAAGTTTATTACTCGCTTTAAAGCTAAGGCCAGTAAAGCCAAACAGGCACAGAGTCGGGTGAAAGCACTTGAGCGCATGGAAAAATTGGCACCCGCACATGCAGATTCACCATTTAGTTTTGAATTTGCCAACCCTGAAAATATGCCAAACCCTTTGATGACATTGGATGAAGCACAAGCAGGCTATGGCGACATCACTATTTTGCATCAAATTAAACTCAACTTAGTACCCGGTAGCCGAATCGCTCTGTTGGGAAGAAATGGCGCAGGTAAGTCCACCTTAATTAAACTGCTGGCTGGCGATATAACACCTCAAGCAGGCGAGGTATTTCAACATCAAGGTTTAAAAGTTGGCTACTTTGCCCAGCATCAACTTGAATCTCTCGATTTAAATGCCAGTGCGGTCACCCACTTACAACGTTTAGATCCACAGGCAACCGAGCAGTCTTTACGTGACTTTTTAGGTGGCTTTGCCTTTCATGGCGACAAAGCGCTTGATCCTGTTGCGCCATTCTCTGGTGGTGAAAAAGCGCGATTAGTATTGGCCATGTTGGTGTATCAGTCACCCAATCTATTGTTGCTGGATGAACCTACTAACCACCTAGACTTGGAAATGCGTCATGCGTTAGTCATGGCGCTACAGGGATTTGAAGGCGCTATGGTGACCGTTTCCCACGATCGTCATATGCTGAAAAATACCGCCGATGAGTATTACCTAGTCGATAACGGCACAGTGTCGGCATTTGGGTATGACTTAGACGAATACTATCAGTGGCTGCTAAATGCCAATAAAGAAGCAAAGCAAAAGCCACAGGTAGAAGACAAAGCGCATTCAAGTGTCAATCGAAAAGAGCAAAAGCGCTTAGAAGCAGAATTCAGAAAGTCGGTTCAACCACTTAAAAAATCAATAGAAAAACTAGAAAAGCAGCTCGACAAATATACTACTGCACTGGCCGAAATCGAGTCTCAGCTAGCGGACAATTCGCTCTATGAGGCAGAAAACAAAGCGAAATTGAGCGAATTGTTGAGTGAACAAGCACGTTTGACGCCTCAATTGAATGAAACCGAAGAGGCATTATTAATCTCGCTGGAAGAACTGGAAGAAAAAGAAACCCAGTTCGCAAGTACAGGAGAAGTATGCTAAGTCGCGATGCCTTTTGGCAATACGCTTGCACGATTTATCAAAACGAGCAGGTTCAGCAGGTACTTTTAGAATGCCAAGATAGGCATGACAAGAATGTTAACCTGTGTTTGTTACTCGACTATTTAAGCTATTTAAATGTGCAGCTAACTGAGCAACAAACTTGCGAATTAGAGGCCGTTGTAAAACAAATTGATCGGGAACTGCTGGTTCCCTATCGCGCTACCAGAAAACAAGCCAAGACACGGTATCAAGCTTACCCAGATTACCAACAACTCAGAGCCAGTCTGCTCGCGACTGAGCTAGAGCTTGAAAAACTGCAACAGCACCACTTAATTGAGCATGTCAAAACGTTCTCTTTACAAGACCATGTAAAAGACCCTAAAAACCTGCTTCATTATTTGCCAAAGTCACTCTACACGCGGTTTCAACACGCCAAACTATGATCAAGATCAAGTGCCGTTACTCGGACTGATCGGCTAAATAATAAACTTGATCTCGATCATAACGATTGCTCAGGTGCTCCTCTACTATTAACTCATCGACAAATTGAGGAGACACAGCCATGAACGTATTCTTTAGAGATTTCTTTTCCGACCCGGTACTGTATTTATCTTTTGGCATACTCGGGATCGTGATCGCGCTGTGCATCTATTACGTCTACTACTTTGTGAAAAAGGTCAATGAGGCTGAAGTACCAGAGTAAGACACAGTCACTCAGATCTAGTTAAGCAAACTTAGTTCCCGTTTCAGAATTAAGCACGACGCACAAAGCACCTTACCAGCTTCGCTGGTCGGGTGCTTTTTATCTCACACAGACAAATTCTTTAGGTCCATACTCATTTTGTAGCAGCTTTGGTACACTATTTGGGTTAATCGTCACAAAGAGATCGTCACCTATCTATGTCAAAGCAGCTCGATTTAAATTTTCAGCCCGCTTGGTGGATGCGCAACCGTCATGTGCAAACTATTCTTCCACGCGCTTTTCGACCAAGATTAAAAGCGGATGTCAGCTATGAGCACCTCACCACGCCAGACAACGACTTTTTAGAACTTGCTTGGGCCAAAAATGGCAATCAACAGGCGCCTCTCGTAGTGGTGCTGCATGGTTTAGAAGGCAATATAAACAGCTTTTACGCAAAAGGGATGCTACATGCCCTTACCAAATCCGGGTTAGATGCGGTACTGATGCACTTTCGTAATTGCTCTAGAGAAGTGAATAAACAACCACGGGCATACCACAGTGGAGAAACACAAGACTTAGGGTTCTTACTGCAAACATTGAGTAAGCGATTTCCCGGCCGGGCTCTGTTTGCCGTTGGCTTTTCGTTAGGTGGTAATGTATTGGCAAAATACCTTGGAGAAAAAGGCCATGCAAGCCGCTTAGCTGGTGCTGCGGTGATCTCCGCTCCCTATCATTTGTCATCCTCTTGCCAAGTGATCCGAAAAAGCTGCTTCAAACTGTATCAAAAATACCTACTGGATAGAATGAAGCATTCTTTTTCACGTAAATTAGACCAGATCCACACTTCCATTAATATGACTGCCCTTGAGCTGTCACAAATTAAAGACCTTTGGCAATTTGACGATCGAGTCACCGCCCCTTTACATGGCTTTAAAGGCGCTGAAGACTATTATGCACAGGCCAGTGCACAACCGTATTTAAGTTTAATAGAAACACCGACACTGCTTATCCACGCTGAAGATGATCCTATGCTGTCAAAACAAGCTATCCCTCTGATCCAGCAAGTCAGTGAGCAAGTGAAGCTTGCGGTATCCTCTAAAGGAGGTCACGTTGGCTTTATTTCTGGCGCAAACCCATTTAAGCCAATCTATTGGCTGGAAAAAGTCGTGCCTGATTACATCCACTCATTAATAAAATAGCGATACATCCATGCTTATTCCTTATCAACAAATTGCCACTGAGACGCTGAACAGCTTGATCGAGCACTATGTGTTACGTGAAGGCACAGATTATGGTGACAGTGAAATCTCAACGGAGCAAAAAGTTGCGCAAGTCAAAGCCCAACTGCAAAGCGGTGATGCGCTGATTGTATTTTCTGAGCTTCATGAATCAGTCAATATTGTCAGTAAAGCTGAGTTTCATGCTATGCAAAGTCAGGACTATACTTCAGAGCCCATTTACTAAGTATTCTCCGCTTAATGTAGCACCACATGTTGAGCCTTTATAATTAGTTGTTACAATCAAACTTCACAATCATAATAAAGGCGCAAACATGAAGTTAAGCTCAGCTCTTTGTGTTCTGACACTGGCCATCTCCTCTGCCCAGGCAAAAGAATACACCGCATCCGACCGTGCCATTCGTTTGGCTCAAGAAAACTTACTTATTGATACCCACATCGACGTCCCCTATCGCATCAATATGAAATGGGATGATGTTTCTAAAGCAACACAAGGGGGCGATTTCGACTACCCTCGTGCAATGCAGGGCGGGCTTAACGCGCCTTTTATGTCAATTTATATACCTGCTAGTTTAGAGTTTGAAGGCAAGGGCAAAAGCTACCAGTTAGCAAACCAGCTTATTGACGGTATGGAAGCGCTGGTACATCGCGCACCACACAAGTTTGCTATTGCACATAATACCAAAGACATCGAGGCACAATTCGATAAAGGGTTGATGTCGATTGCCATGGGTATGGAAAACGGCTCTCCCATTGAAGGGGATCTAAAAAATCTACAGCACTTTTTTGACCGCGGCGTACGCTATATCACCTTGGCTCATTCGCAAAGCAACCACATTTCTGACTCTTCGTATGATCTGCGCCGCAAATGGAAAGGGTTAAGTCCATTTGGTAAAAAGCTCGTCGTCGAGATGAATAAGATTGGTATGCTGATCGATGTTTCACACATTTCAGATAAAGCCTTTTATCAAGTCATGGAAGTCTCAAAAGTTCCTGTGATCGCCTCACATTCGTCGCTCAGAAAGTATACGCCAGGGTTTGAGCGCAATATGGATGACGAGATGTTATTGGCTCTGAAAAAAAATGGCGGTGTGATCCAAATAAACTTTGGCTCTAGCTTTGTCACTTCCGCATCACGAACATGGTCTGATAAACGCACTAAAGAAGAGCAAGAAGCGACCAGTCGTGGCGCGACTAAAACCGACTTCCGCGCAGCATTTCTCGCGCGTAACCCTTACCCTTTTGCCTCTTTAGATCAGGTATTGGACCATATTGACCACGTAGTCAAGTTGATTGGTATTGAACACGTAGGTATTGGTTCTGATTACGATGGTGTGGGTGACTCTCTCCCTGTCGGATTAAAAGACGTGTCTACCTACCCAAATCTTGTACAAGGCCTTTTGGATCGCGGCTACAGCGATAACGACATTAAACTGATCCTCGGTGGTAATACGCTGAGAGTCTGGAAACAAGCTGAAGTATTCGCTGCGAAATTTTAACTTAAATCAGGTAGGCTACTCGGTCTACCTGAATTCTTTTCACTAAGTTAACGCCTTAACCCTGTAACAGCGTATAGCTGAGAACACACAGATGAACTCCCCATCATACGCCACCTAGGTCAAATATAGTGTGAATGATGATGTCTTTTCATTACACAGAGTTCGTTACTTTAGCAGTAAAGCTCACACTACACGTAAGGCGCGTGTACCTTTTATTTTAGAAGTGTAAATTAACTATATCATTCAGTGAGAACAAATAAGCGTAGAGGCCTCTGATATATTACTCATTGCATGACAGCCAACAGCATCCTTTACAGCTGAGCTTCAATACGCCTCTTTTTAGGTTAAGCAAAATGGTATGCCAACTTAGTTTTTTCCTAAAGCAGCATAGGTTCGATATTAAACTTTTCATTGTTCAAGTTCGGAGTGTTTTTTTAATTTTATATTTGGCCTATATTAAATATGCATGCTAGTGAAATCTAATCAACTTTCAATTCATGCAAAAACATCTCAAGTATAAAAGGAAATTAAAATGAAACTAAAAATACAAAAAAAGAAACTCAAGTCTCTATCTAGTGACAAAGGCATTATGAATGAACAAACCCCACAGGTAGCAGGTGGCGGTGTGTCTCAAGAAGGCTATGGCTGCAATGTAACAAATAGCTGTGCAACCAACCTTTCTTTATGCTGCCATGCATCTAAAGAAGCCAGTTGTATCGGTGGCTTTTCTTGCCGCTGCTAACTGTAATGCTAGGTGAGCGCGAGCCTTTTTAGGTTCGCGCTATTTAATACATGTAGTTATTAATTTATTTTAAGTCCAATAAACCCATAGCTATATAACTAAAATTAACGACTCAATATAACCCCATTGAACCGATAAAACCCAAGGCGTTAAAATAGACACCATTTTATAAAACCAAATTAAAAACCTCATAAAAACAGAAAATATAAAATAAAGTTGATTTTAAAAAATGCACTATATTAACTGTTTTAGTTGACACTTAACGTGTAACTTCGACTAATCAATTATTAAAAAGGAGAATTTAATGAAACTTAAGGTTGAAACAAAGAAGCTTAAAATACTGACTCACTAAAAAGTGTTAGAGTCTAAACACTCCCCAAATGTTGCAAGTGCAAGAACTGCTAATAAGGTATGCACCAAGATTAGATGGCGCACAGTTGTCTTGGTGATCGTTCGTCTTGTCGCCGTTAGCTGCAAACACATTACTTAGAGCTATTTTGCCCTAAAAACCCACAGAGCATGAACTCAGCTAACAATGGGACAAATAAGCTGTAAATTACGTATAAAAAAGATGAAAATGGCAAGCTGAGTGAAAAGTCAGAAAATTTCAATAAAGGGAAGAATAGTATTTGAAAAGCTTAAATACAGGAATTGGTTGCGGGAGCCGGATTTGAACCGACGACCTTCGGGTTATGAGCCCGACGAGCTACCAGGCTGCTCCATCCCGCGCCTGTATTGTTAAGTTTGTTTTACTTCTCTCTTAACTAAGAAGTTGGTTGCGGGAGCCGGATTTGAACCGACGACCTTCGGGTTATGAGCCCGACGAGCTACCAGGCTGCTCCATCCCGCGCCTGTAATGCTAAGTTTATTTTGCTTCTCTCTTAACTAAGAAGTTGGTTGCGGGAGCCGGATTTGAACCGACGACCTTCGGGTTATGAGCCCGACGAGCTACCAGGCTGCTCCATCCCGCGCCTGTATGCATCTAATTAAGATGCGCTTTAAGAAGTGTGCTTTTCAGCTCTTCCTTAAAGAGGTCGCTATAATATCTAAATTTATTTTTATTGCAAGGATTTGACATAAAATAATTGTTTAAACGAACAAAAATACATCAATAACACTTATTTTTAGAGATAACCCTACTTTTAGAGGCCTAAGTAGATTTATTGCAGGCGTATTTTATCAACAAAATACGCCTTCTGTTCGGGTAAAATTACCTCTGATGAGGGCTTATCAACTTTTGAAATTGCCAATCTGGATGGCCCATAACAATAAAGTCTGGGTTTTCAGTTGTTTCACGCTGGTTATAAGTGAGTGGATTAAATTGTGCATCGGTAATGCAACCACCTGCCTCTTCTACAATTACCTGCGACGCGCCAGTATCCCATTCACCGGTAGGTCCAACTCGTAAAAAGCAATCGGCTTTCCCTTCTGCGATAATACACGCCTTAAGAGAACAGGAACCAAGCGCAATGGTGTCGAATTGACTATTCAAATATTGGCTCACCGCTTCGATTTTTTGTCTTCGGCTCACCGCAAGTGTCAAAGTATCTGGCGGTGATACAAAGATCTGTTCATCTTGCTGCTTGTCACGTTTGAATGCACCGCCGCCTTTAGTTGCAAAATAGGTGACGTTTTTGGCAGGCCAATGGATCACTCCTAAGACAGGTTGATTATCTTCAATTAGTGCAATATTAACGGCAAAATCACCGCTTTCTAAAATAAACTCTCCGGTACCATCCATAGGATCCAACAGCCAGTAGCGCTGCCAGCTTTGTCGCTGCTCAAGAGGGGGGATCGGAGTTTCTTCGGACATCACCGGGATCTCTGGTGCTAACGTCTGTAAACCATTAAGCAATACTTCATTAGCAGCTAAATCCGCCGCAGTGACCGGTGTATGATCTGATTTTTCTTGTTGGCCAATATCATCTTGTTGATAAATTGCCATAATGGCTTTACCTGCCAACTGCGCCAATTCGATACAAGGCTCTAAGTAGGTTTGCAATTTAAACCTCCTTTAATAAATGCTGCTGTAATAACAACAATGCCGCAACACTACGCGCTTCAGTAAAGTCACTTTGCTCAAGTAATGATTGCCAATCATTCAAAGGCCACTTTACAACAACAAGAGGTTCTGGCTCATCGCCTATCAAGCGCTCAGGGTATAGATCTTTTGCAAATAGAATATGCATTTGCGCTTTAAAATAACTTGGCGCTAATGATACGGTTTTCAAATTCACAAATTCGTTAGCCCCAAAACCGACTTCTTCTTTTAACTCTCTGTTTCCCGCTTCAATCGGTGTTTCACCAGGATCAATCAACCCTTTTGGAAACCCCAATTGATAGTCATGTGTGCCCGCACAGTACTCTCTGACTAATAATAGTTCATTTTCAGCAGTTATTGGCACAATCATCACAGCGCCACGCCCACCCCCTTTCACACGCTCATATTGCCTTCGCTCTCCGTTTGAAAATTGCAATGACAAAGCTTCAACTGTAAACAGCTTACTTGATGCAACAACGTCAGATGACAATATTTCTGGCGGACATGGGTGCTTTTTCTGTGACATAAACTTTTATTTGCTATGATGTTGGTAACCTAATCATAAAGCCTTTGCAGTTAAAAGCCTATGTTAAATTGGTCTAAAATCGATACCGTTCTGTTGGATATGGACGGCACATTGTTAGATTTACACTTCGACAACCATTTTTGGTTAGAGCTCATTCCCAGAGCCCACGCTCAGAGACAGGGCCTGAGCCTTGAACAGGCTCGCGCAGATATACTTGCCAGATATGAAGCCGTGATGGGACAAATAGAGTGGTATTGTCTCGATTACTGGCAGGAACAGCTTCAGCTCCCCATTATGGAGCTAAAACGAGAAGTGCAGCATCTAATTTCTGTCAGAGAAGACGTGCCCGCGTTTTTACAAGCACTCAAGGACGCCGATAAAGAATTAGTTCTGCTAACTAACGCACACCCCGACAGCTTAAGCCTCAAGATAGAACGCACGCAACTTAGTGGTACTCAGTTCGATGGGTATTTAGATAAAGTCATTTCAACCCATGAGTATGGTGTCAGTAAAGAAAGCCAATCGCTTTGGCATCAAGTACAAGCTGATATTGGGTTTGATAAAACACGTACTTTATTTGTTGATGATAGCCTGAGTGTGTTGGCTGCTGCCAAAAAGTACGGAATAGGCCACCTATTGGCAATTAATAATCCAGACAGCCAGCAACCTCCTAGAGAGATCACTGACTATTTGGCGATCAGTGACTACCGCACATTGCTGCCAATCAAGTAGCCTAAGCAGGGTAACGGGCTGTTAGGCCGCTATAAACTTGCTTAGCAAAGTCTGGATGCTCTGTATCCAGACTTTTTACAATCTCAACTAGGTGTTCATTGTCTTCTTTGCCGTCCCACTCTTTGATATAAGTGCCATCTTTATAACCATGATCTTGACGGAAAAAATTCAAGGTGTTCTTACCGACATAACCACGGTATAAATCGTCAAGGCTCATGCCGATTTGTGCCATACATCCTGAAAATGCGGCTGCGTTAAAAGATTTTTCTGCCACAGCACTCGCCGCTAACTGCTCAAGTGTTTGTTTAAAATCGTCTGCTTGTGTAGGCGCAGCCAATTCATGGTCAAGCTGCGTTGCCAGCGCTTCGAATGATGTTTCGCCATCGATTCTCAAAGATAGCCCAAAGTGAAAAATATCGACCAACTCCAAGATCACTTGCTCGGTATCCGGCGTTTGCTTTTTCCACCACTTCCAACCATAGTGGTCAAGCATTTCTGCGCACTCAACCCATATCGCTCGATACCATTCAAAACCCTGACTGAACCATTGCTCATGCACTTTGGTATTCATCGCATTTTGCATTTCCAGCATCACCACTAGCTTTGTGATATTTGCAGACATATTCGCTCTCTTTGACGTGATAAAATTACAAGGATAAAAACAATATCATACCCGAGCGAAAGTCTTTCGTCACTTTGCCTGTCTAATATCACTGACCAAACATTTAGACAGAGGATTTTATGCAAATACTACTCTTTATTTTGCTTCTAGTTATGCTCCCGAGTGTATCAGCTGCGACTGCTACCAATATCACTAACTCCCCAGATACAGTCGCGCCTTTATTGCCTGGCCTTGATGCCCCTAAATTGATACTTAAAAACAGCCAAGGTAAGCCAGTAGAATTGGCGCAATTATATAAAAACAAAACCACCTTAGTGGTCGTGTACCGTGGGGGATGGTGTCCATATTGTGTTCGCCAACTTAATGGCATTCAAAAAATTGAGTCTCAATTGGCTAAACTCGATGTGCAAATTGTTGCAATTTCTCCAGACTCGCCAAAAGAACTGGCTAAAAGTACCATTGAGTCACCAAATTACATGCTACTGTCTGACGACCAACTGGCCTATTCACAAGCTTTGGGTTTGGCTTATTATTTAGATGACAAAACAGCAACAGCCTATCGCAATAAATTGGGTGTAAATTTTGTGGATCTCAGCGGAAAAGACAGAGTCGCACTACCTGTACCGGCAGTATTTGTTATCGATAAAAAAGGGTTAATTCAATTCCAGTACGCCAACCCAAATTATAAAGTACGATTGGATGAGCAAGTATTACTCGCTGCGGCAAAAGCAGCCAGTGCACTTTAAAATGCCAAACGGTGACAGATGAGGTATCTATCACCGTCTAACTTTTTAACGGTTTTCTAGTCGGTTATAGTCAAATAACCCAAACTCAACACCGCGTGTCTGTTTTGCAATTTGGTGTAGTAAATCACTGTATTGCCAAAACTGCGGATGTGTGCGTCTTATCCCAAACTGCGCTTTTAATGCCTGATAACTTGCTTCACTAGACACCTCCATTAGGCCGCTGGTAAAGGCGTTGGCATGCGCTTCGTTTGGCAAATACCAAATGGCTTCTGGATAATCACCAACAAAACCAGGTAAAACAGTGACGTAGTCTTCCGCATAAGCGCGCTGGCCTTCCTCATTCAATAATGACGAAATATTAAAATGCGCGTTGTGGCGCAATAAGGTGTAGCCTTTTAACTCACCCAGCTCATCATTCGCAAGTATAAATGACACTTGAGGCAGAGTCGCCACCGCAGTATTGGGCAAGTTATTTAACACACGCAAGACCGGAGGCACAGACAAATAGTCGTACTCTCTATGCATGACAGGGGCGAGGTATTCGGCGAGTTTTTCATAGAGCTCTCGCTGAGGGTCATCACTTTGGTAATTAATATGACTAGGCGCGCCGAGCAAGCTTTTACGATTGATAAACTCACTCAAGCTCAAATGTGATTTGCGATACCAGTGCTGCTTTATTTGTTGACGATGGCTGCGCGGAAGCAGATTAAGAAAATTTTGCTCCCCTTCAAGTCGCAAAAAGTCCATATACAGACGTGTGATCAGCTGGTGACCAATATTGCCATATACATCAAAGCCTGCCACCAATAAATAATGAATACGCTCGAACAATGCGTAATCTAAAACCCACGCTGTTTTTGGCTGTTGGCCAACAAACCCTTTCACAACTGTGGCACTGTTAAAGTGGCGAAATATGGTCAGTGCTGCGTTGGGATTGTGACCATCACCTTGCCATATTAGTGCTAAATCAATCTTTCCATTCTGATTGAAGATTTGCTCAGATAACCGGTTTTTAGCTTCTAGGTAATCACTTTGATGTTTTGCATATTTAGCCCAGCTAGACAACGGCAACACATTACTTTGCTCAGCGGCTGGTAGAAGTAGATCATCGTCATGCTGCATCAATAAAGCCTCAACAGCTGGCGAAGCATTTTTCTCTGGATCAACAAATGCCACCCAAAAATGGTCGTTGATCACATTCAATGCAATTTGTCCGCGACATACAGGCCCCTTGATAAAGCCCTTTACTATCAACTCAGCTTCATCCAACATAAACTGATAACGGGACTTTACTGGAATATCCGCAAATGTCTTAAACGGGTTTGCAGCCAGTTTTGGCGCGTAGTCTGGTAACTCGGAGACCGTGTAATCAAGGCCAATAAACTGCGTGTATAGGCGGGCCAACTTTTTATCATCTAATGCTAACGGCAAATGCGTTTTAGACAAAATGGTACTGCGCTCGTGCAGTAATCGATAATACACCCTATCTACTTTTGGATCATCAAACGGGCGAACCGTCGCGATCAGCTCAATTGGCTCACCGGGTGGTGTTTTAGACCTGACTAGCTTAAAGAAGTCAGTGTGACTGTGCTGTGCAAAATAGATATTAGCCAAGTACCAGTGCTCATAAATATAGCGAGCAGCCAATTGGTGTTTGTTACCAGACTGATTGAGAAACTGCTCCCACTTTGTCACCTGCTGTGCAACCGCCTTTGATGGTGCAGCCACTTCGCTCATTGGAGCGCCTTGTTCCATCCATGCTTGCAATTGCCCATACTCATGGCTTGTCAGTGCAGGCAAGCCATAAGGCATACCAGCATGGGGGTTATCCTGAGCATACTGCCCATATTCATCCATTGTTGGGCAGGTTTGCTGTCTATCAAGGGAAAAGTCAAACGCATCATTCAAAACGGTTTGCTGAGGAAATGGCGTACGCTGCTTGAGCAATAAACTGTGGTACATCACACTGCCTTGTAAATTGGCATAAGCTGTTTGAACTCGCTCATTCAGCACGGGTGTGAAACCCTTGTCACGCCACTGACTAGTCGTTGTTGCATCAAATAGCAACCGTGTGGGAGGCTGAGCCAGAATTCGCGTGCCGTCATACACTAAGGTTTTACTCAGCCCTCTATCAATGCCTTGAGGCGAGCTCAATTTCAGTTGGCACGGGGCATCATAGCACCCATGACACACCACGCAGCGGTTATCCAGAATAGGCTTTACTTGCTGCAAGTATTGCGCGCCACCTTGGCGATATTCGACTAAGCGTTGACGAGGCTGTTCCGGTCCAAACAAATCATCATAATGACTTACCCCAAGAACAGCACAGCCACTGAGTACAATTAACGCAGCTACCAACCAAATCTGGCGCTTTTGCAACATGACTAAATCCCCTTAGACTTTATGCTCTTCTTCACCATCATCGTCATCATCTAAACCGAGATCAAAAGTCGGCATCATATCAACGGGAGGGGAAACAAAAAGCACATCTTCACCAAGTGGACTCAATACCGCGCTCAACACAGGGCCGTGATTCAGGATAAGCTGAGCCTGATGTCCTTCACTGAGCATTGTCGCAACATTCGCTTCAATATCTGTCAGTTCATAAGCTTCCAAAGGGATACTCATATTCTGATCTAGTGCCGGATTTTGACATAAATTTGCCAGCAAATCTGCGGTCAAATTAACCGAAAGTTGCATATCGGGAGACTCGATATCACGCGCTTCTAACTGTTCATTTAATTGAAAAAGGGGCAGTGTTAGGGGGGTATTCTCTTGAAGTTCCATACAGTTCTCTGGGCTTATTTTTTTGCAATTGTAGCATAGTTCGCTGAACCAGCCCCAAACAACTGTATTTGGGCTGATTCTATCAGCCCAGCTCAGAACATCACGCTCTTACCAAGGTAACTCTTCGCCGTTTGAATGCCAAAAGTTTCCAGAATTACTGAGCGTAAGTTCGTCTATGCGGGCAATTAAGCGATTAGCAGATTCTTGCGCAGAAATATCACCAGCGAAGTTCACCATTTGGGTTTGTACAAAACCTGGGTGTAATAAGGCAACCGCCACGCCTTTAGGTTTAAGTTCATGGGCTAAACTCACACCAGCTGCATTAAGTGCAGCTTTAGACATACGATAACCAATGTACGCGCCTGAGCTATTGTCTGTAATTGATCCCATTCGACTGGTGATCATTGCCACTTTAGCCCCTTTACTCAATTGGGACTGAAGTGCATGCGTCACTCGGATAGGTGCCACAGCATTAACCGCTAACTGTGCCTCAAGTTGAGCGAAATCCATATGTTCAAGACTTTCGTTACTGAATATCCCCGCATTGTTAATCAATATATCAATTGCCTGACCTTGTAATTGCGCCGATAGGCTGGCCACATCTTGCTCAACACTGACATCAATATTTTCGATAACAGTGATACCCAGTTCGTCAAGCTCTTCAGAACTGTTTCTCACCACAGCGGTCACCTGATAGCCCAGCTCGGCATATTGACGGCAAAACTCTAAACCGATACCTCTGTTTGCACCTGTGATAACAACATGTTTGGTCATTTTTTTCTCATTTATTTGGCTATTGATGATGTAAATAGTTGGGGCGTGCTTGTTCAGATTCAAGTGAATTTTCTCACTGAGCTCTGATAGAAATGAAGACTTCTGCTAGTCTTAAACGAAAGGTTTGCATTTTGGAAAACGCATTGTGAAACCCTTCTTTGCATTGATGCTGTTGTGTTTATGTAGTCAACCGAGCGCTAGGGAATTTAATATAAATGTCAGTGAAGGCATGTCTTTCCACCTTGGAAAAGCACAAATAGAAAAAATTTTTACTGAGATATACCGGCCTCTTAACATCACTCCGACATTTCATTATCTACCCACTCAACGAGGCCTTGAATGGGTCAACAGTGGACGTTTCGATGCTGAGGCTGGTCGTGTAGAAAATGCGATGACCACATTTGAACAGCTGCTTCCCATCCCTACACCTCTGGCAACCGTGCGTCTCGCGGTGTTTTGCTTGAAGCCCGAATTGTGCCACCTCAATGGTGAGCACGGTATTATTATCATCGAAGGCAGCTTAATGACGACACAATTTTGTGAGCGCACCAAACTCGATTGCCACCCCGTCCACAATAATGTATCAGCTTTCCAAGCTTTGACGCGCAATCACAGTGATCAATTACTGGCAACAGACCATTTTAGTATGGGCTCGCTTTGCGATTCTGGGCTGAGTAAAATTTACATGCGTATTTTACCTTTTCAGGGTGTGCTTATCCGCCACTATATTCACAAAAAGCACCAAGCACTCTTACCAAAACTAAACGATATCATTAAAGATAAAGTGAATAGTGGCGAATTTACCCGCTTTATCAATCGCCTAAATAGCGAGTTTGCTAATTGTGATGGTGAGATCATTGATCTCACCGCTGCTACTAATATTAGTCTGTAATCTTGTCCATAAAGGATGCCATCACTGAAAATACAGCGCCCTGTGGATCCGTTATGACAGCAAAGCGACCCACTTGAGGAATATCTGTTGGCGGTACACACACATCTCCTCCCAGTGATTTCGCTTTATCGGCAACCTCATCGCAATCAAGTACTGCAAAATAAAGCATCCAGTGTGGTGGCACACCCTGCCATTCTTCAGTCATCTCCAACATCCCCGCAACTGGTTTACCGTTATAGCTAAAAACCACATAGTCCATATTTTCCATTGCCTGATGATCAGCCTGCCAGCCCAGTAGGTCACAATAAAACGCTTCACTTTTGGCGCTTTGTTGGCTTGCCAATTCGTACCAGTAAGGCACACCAGCTTCAAGCTCTCTTCGCGTACCAGTATGAGCACCAGCTTGCCACAAGGCAAACCTTGCACCACCGGGCTCTTGAAGCATAACCATTCTACCTGCTTCAGGAACATCATGGGGCCCCGCAATAATGTCCGCACCTAAACCTTTTGCACGCTGTGCCATCTCGTCAACATTCTCAACCGCAATATATCCTAACCAGTGACTGGGCACATGCGCTTCTTTTTGTTCTGGCATCATTTGATACATAGCCGCAACGTCATCTCCGTGCTTTTGCAGCATAGTATAAAAACACCCCTCTCCAATTGGTTGGTCGACATGCTGCCAATTAAATAACTGAGTATAAAATGATTTACCTTCGCTCCAATCAGAGCTACATAACTCAGACCAACAAAATGCTCCTACCTGACTTCGTTCAATACGCGCCATACCATTCATTCCTATTGTGCAGTTCACTACATTACAGTTAAGCAGACTTTGTAAGCTTCGCAATCTCACCATCAGTTTGCAGACAAAGAAAGCGGTGCAAAAGAGAGAAGCGCATACGTTCAATTTGCGTAAGGTGAATATCGTGCAAAGTATTAACGACTATGAGCGCAGCGAATACGTTTACTTTGCGCAAGGTGAAGTGAGCAGTTTTGACAGTTGCTAAGGCTACCACTCTTAAAACCAAGCTAGCATCAAAAAACATGGATCCTG
>NZ_AUXS01000044.1 GCF_001625565.1 Pseudoalteromonas luteoviolacea NCIMB 1944 | reverse complement strand
GGTAATCCGGTTTCTGGTAATTACAATTGGAATAAAATAAGGTTTTTAGCTATAATTAAAGGAACACATCATACATATAAAGATCATGTCAACAAAGTTAATATTAAGAAGTAGTTTTGATTACTTATTCGATCAGCTAAATCTCCTTTGCGAAGAACTAAAAGAAAAAGAGATTAGCTATTCTAGTTATTATCAATTACCAGAAATCAAAGCTGAAGATGAAAAGAAAGCGCCTGAAGAGATTCAAGTTACAAAAATATCGGGTAATGAAGCATTTGATAAATGCATAAACGGAATTACGGATCTATTTGTTGGTCAAAAAAAGAGTAGCAAAATACTAACTCGCCATCCAGGTTTAATTGCTGTCGATGATGCAGATGGAAAAATTAAGTCAAGACTAGTTGAAGTAAACAAATCCAAAGAACAGTTTAAAAATACCGTTCTTGAAATTAATAATAATGACGCCAGGTTTGAAGCTGTACACAATGCAATACCGAATTTAATTACGTTAGCTGCGTATAGGAAAATACATTTTGAAGATTCTATACCTTATTCGGTAAGGTTCACATGGATGAAAAAGCATTCTACAACTACGCTTTCAAAGAAAGTTGCATTAGAAATGCTCAATAAATCATCAGGTTACTCCAACCCTAGAGTTATCGATCAGCAAAGCTGGCAGCAAATCGTAGAATTAGAAAAAGTTAGGCTCTCTAGTTTAGGAGAAAAAACTAAACTAAGGATAAAAAGGCCTACTCGAGTAACACCAGAAGTTAATGTTCGATTTACAGCCAAAAATAGATATCATGTCAGTGGTGCACTGCCCTTTATTCTATTAAACCCACAAAAGGAAACTAAAATAGGCAGTTTAAGTAACTTCAGCTCTAAAGTTGAAGATACCAGAAAGAAGGACTATAGCTATCTAATTGAGCGAATATATTTAGAAAATTTAGAGTAAGCTTGCTAAAACAAAATTTAAAAGCCAATTTAACATAATTGGCTTAGCTAACTACTTTTTTACGATTGCTTCTAGAATATCTTCATCGATAATTTCAGCCGTTTCGACCAATCTTTTTCCACCTTGAATTTCAATTCTCTTGTTATGTTTATTCAAAGCTAAAATTTCTTCACAAAACTGTGTAGAAGGATGCATTTCATACACATAGTCGATAATTCGGCCAGTATCATCATCTTTTACATTAGAAATGTTATATTCTGAAATAGCACCTTTTTCTATCAAATCTTTCATTGTCGTAGTCATATCTCTACGAAGTGCTTTCAGTTTATTGTCTGTAATTTCATCCGTTGAATAAATAGAGCCATATTTTTCCATTATTGAAAGCAGTCTGAAATGGTAAGTTTTTCCAGGTGCAGCATAGCGCCACAAATGATACAGCCTAAGCATCATCCAGCGGGATAAACCGCGCTTTAGCTCTTGGGCACTGTTGAAATAATAACCTTTATATTCAAGGTTATCGATCATATTATGAACAAATGCGTTTAAACAGGCTACACATTTGATATTTCCACCTTGTCCTTTCTTACCACTGAAATGTAATGAGGATAAGAAGTTCATATTAGATTCATAAAAAGAATCATCTACATCGCTATTTTTAGTATCGGTTGCGCGATATTTAAATGAAAGCTTCGAGCCTTGTAAAGCTTCCAAAGACTCCTTGATCTGCGGGTAAGGCATTGATTGACCAACAGCTTTTAACTCCTGAGCCAATTCATTCATCGAAAAAATCACAGCATATTGAATACCGGACTTAAAATTTATTTTTACTATTTTGCCTTTTGATGCAAGTCGAATAAGTGCTCTTTCAACTTTTTCTTCTCGATCAGACGGCCAAACTAAAAACTCCGTTTCTTCACCATCTTTTTTACTACTTACAACAGCAGGAGTAATTTTAATCTCACCATCGTATAAAATACCATCAACTTTTTCTGATATTCTTCTAGTTATAATCGTCTTTTTGGGAGCTTCCTCTAAAGGAAGTTTTTTATGTCCAGAACGTACAAACCTACCCCATAAATCATAGTGATTAAATGTGTTTGAATACGCTCTCAAGCCATGGTTGGTGTTTTCTAATGAAATTCGCACATCTTTGTTGTCAGTAAAAAGTGCTAAACTTTCATTATCGATTGCACTTTCCACTCCATGAATTTGACCTCTAAGTGAGTCTGGTAGATTGTCAACAGAGATGTTTACCTTGCGGCTCATTTTTTTACTTCCTGATTCTTCCGACAGCTAATAACAACACATTCAAAGGAAAAAGTTAATAATTAAAGTTAGTAAAAAACTGATCTGAGTTCAAGTTTTTTTAGAGATCACAATTTTACCTACTGATTGGTATTATGAGATCATAATTTTACCAACAGTGTAGGAAAATCCTCGTTATTTAGGAGAAAATCACTCAAGAAACGCTATTTGGAGCTGATTTCAATACCGAGTTGTGCATAACATCGATCTAATTTAGTAAAGATCTGATCTATTCGTAGTATAGATCAGATCTTTATTTACTTAATCTTAGTGTTGCCAGTGATTTTGTTGATAACTCTTTGTTTTAACTTAGTACAACTTTGATCTTGAACACCCAATCTGTTTATAACATTGTGGATAAGCTGTTATTATAATGAAACTCAATTAGTAAGTTAGTATTTTCTTGATCTGGCAGTATATAAAGATCTGATCTTTACTACGTATTTTTGTGATCTACTATTTTATTAAAATTACTTTATTTACAATAGCTTATATATGAAATTTATCTCCTTATCCTTATATACCTATATATCTAACCATTTCTAAACTCCTTATTTATTCTTAAGATAAATTTTAAATCCTATATTTTTTGGATGTCTCTTATTTTAGTGGTTTACCTTTTATTTGATGGACATTATAATATTAAGCATAAAATTAAGGAATATACGTATGTCTATCAATAGCAATGCACTTTCCACTTATAAATTGTTGAAAGCAACTGCCGAAGTAGCAGAACAATCCCTTGAGGGCCGCATTCAACACTATAGAGCTCATCTTAAGTCCGAAGACAAAGAACTACGTACTTATACACAAAAGGCTGCTGCGGATCTGTTAGGCGTTAATAACAGAACATTAAAACGCCGCCATGATCAAGGTGATTTTGATCATCTGCACATTCAAAAAGGCGCTAATGGCCATTACGCATATACGTTGAGTAACATTTTTGCTATGGCTGATATTTTAGGGATCAATGCAGATCACAGAGATCTTGAGGATAAGCTTCAAGTCATTGTGATAAACAGCCTAAAGGGTGGTTGCGGTAAAACAACGTCCCTCGTCAATTTGGCGGCAGCGCTTGCTACAACAAATATTAAGAGATATCGCATTGGGATCATTGATTTGGATCCTCAAGGATCTTCATCAAGTTTTTTCCCGTCAAGTGAACATGATCCGATCACAGTTGGTGATCTAATGCGAGATTGCATTGAGCTCGAGGAAAACGAAACTTGGGAACAACTTGTTGCGGATTCATTCCAAAAAACACATATCCCAAATATTCGTATATTGCCTTCCGGCATGGATGACTTTTATTTTGAGCATGAAACAGCTACAGAATTAAAAGAGTCGAGTAGTTATGAGCAAACTCGCCATTATCATAAGCTAAAAGAACGCGTCATAGAGCCTGTTAAGGACGAGTTTGATATCATATTGATAGATACGGCACCGTCTCTTAATTTCATGTTCTACAATGCACTGATGGCTTCTACGGCGATGCTGATCCCAGTCCACCCTGAAGCAGTAGATTTTGATGCGAACAATAAGTATCTGAAACGACTTGGTGAAATTTACCATACTGTCGCTGCACTCGGTCATGAAGGTTGGGACTTTATGCAATTCTTGGTGACTAACTATGTTAAAGGAAATCATTCTCAGCGAGACATAGTAAAAGATGTGCGCACTGCATTTGGCAGACAGGTAATGAGTTATCCGATTAATCATAGTTCTGCGATAACAGCTAGTTCGTCTTCTTTTAATACGATTTTTGATCAAAAAACATCGGACTCATTAGCAAGTAGAGAGTCTTTGCTTAGAGCACAAGAAAATATCAAAGACGTTGTCGATGAACTCGAAATGTTAATTCGCTCAAATTGGGCTTCCACACAATCCAGCTTAGATTAAATACAGGTTAGATAATGGCTAGAAAACGTAAAAATGATACACGATTAGACCCTTTTGCTACTCCTGTTGAAAAAAGCAGCTTGGATGATCTATTGGGGCAAGCGAGTCAAGGTGACGTCGTTACTATGCCGTCGCCAAGTGATCCAAATCGGCTAATCGAATTAAAGTGTGAAGTGATCGCATTCTCTGACATTGAAAGCAAAACCATTGTTTTTGGTCAAAATCGGCGTGAGCAATCACTGCTTAATGAAAAATCCGTTGCTGATATTTTACCAGCCATAAAAGAAGATGGCAGGAATATGCATCCCGCTTTATGTTGGGTAAAAGATGGCAAACTACAAGTATTATCTGGTTCTAGAAGACGAAAAGCATGTTTGTTAAGCGGTGCTGATTATGTTGTATTGTCTTCAAGCGGCTTCACTAACGACGATGCTAAGGCGCTTGCTGTTTCGTCAGATCAATATATCGCACCAAGTCTGTGGGAGCTTGGCAAAGCGTATGAGCAAACCAGAGTACGGTTGCAGGAAAATGGCAATAAAGGATCTTATAGAGAGATAGCGGCAATAGAAGGTGTTTCTCATACAGCTGTTGCTGATGCTATAAAAGCCTTTCAACATATCCAGCATGAAGTTGTTTTGCTCTACCCTACGCCAAACCACTTAGGACGTGAGGTTGCAAAAAAACTTATCAATGCACGTAAGGAACAGCCTGAACAATTTCAAAGTAAACTAGAACAGATTGCTGATGAGTTACTATTTGATGACCAAATGAGTGATGAAAAGCGTGCTTTGGCCATCACTAAGTACCTCACTACATTTGAAAGCAGCTCTGCGACACGTTCTGAAGCTTTGGTTGATAGTCAGTATATCAAAGTGCAACGAAGCCTTAATTCTGGCGCTATTACCGTCAAAATTGACGATAAGGTGCTAACAGATAAGCGTTTAGAACAATTGCAAAAACTGTTAAGTAGTTTTAATTAGTATGTTGCGGCCTAGATCATCTAGGCCTTTTTTATATCTTTTCACATCCAACCAGTCAATTTTTCATGATTTAGTCCCATTTGGCTCTTTAGCTCAAAACCGTAATTTCATATACTGGTCCTTTACGTTTTATTGCTTGTTAAAAAATGTCCTCGCAGTTATCTAAAGAGCAGCTATTAGCTTTATTTGAAGAAATTAAACAGGAACAGTCTTCTCAGTTCCCCTTATCTGATCGCTTCCTTAAGCAGTACTTTAATTCTGCTATGTTAGCGAAGGCCAAGGAGTACCTTAACGACGATCAAATTTGCTTTCTTGATCACAGTGAGGATTTCTCGAGAATAGATGCTCAAGTACTTGGTAATTTTGGTAATACGTTCACACAACACATAAAAATTGAACAAATAAAAGGCGCTCCGTCAGTTGAGGCTCAATGTTCTTGCTCTCACAATCCGAAGTGTCGCCATATTGCTGCAGTTCTACTAAAGCTTAAAATCGACCATTCTGGTGGCTTTGGAGAGTCTTTTCTCGTCAATGATTGGTTTAACGAGCTCTCATTACTACAGCAATCTTCTGGACTGAACACATCCAACGTGCTGCTGTTCGTACTGGAGCATCGCGGAAACGAAGTATTATTAAACCCAAAAATGTCACCTCATAAACCTGATGGGCATTATCCTCTTGGTCGTGTATTAACGGAGAAACAGCTCAATGCACATGTTCCGCCAAAGGATATTTTGGAAAGTGACTATCGTCTGTTTAGTTGGGTTCGCTCACAAAATACGCCAGGCCATTTCGAATTGGCTAGTAAGTGGGGGTTCGCTGCGCTGCAACAACTTGCTGCCACCAAGCGATGTTTTTTCGGTAATAGCCGTAAGCCTTTGCAATTTGGCCACATGCAACATTTGGATTTCTTTTGGCAAGCGGAAAATGACAGCTTTAAGCTCGTCAGTCACCTCTCAGATGTAGATCAGTGGCTACTGATAAAATCGGACCCTCCTGTCTATTTAGACACTGAAAATATGTTGCTCGGCCGTATCGAATCTGAACTAAGTGCGCAAGAAATTGCACATTTACAAACCATGCCTAGTATACAAAAAGACAAGATTGAGGCGGTGATCAAGCGCTTTCAAGATATCTTTGCCGACAATGTAATTCCCCCTCCTCAAGGGTATGAAAGGCTGATCAATAAAGATAAATTGGTTGCTAAGCTGTCGGCGAGTGAAGGCGAGTATACTCATCTCACGCTCTCTTTGTTTGACTCCAAGAAAAAGTATTCCACAGAGAAGCAACTTAATCGCTGCGAAAAAATGCTTCTTGGATTAGGTTTCGAGGCGCAAGGTGGCGGTTTTAAACTGCCAGTTGAGGACGAGGTTTCTTATCACTGGTACAACTGTGAAGTTCGACCTTATTTACAGCGTAAAATGTGGCAGGTTGAAGAAATTCAGCAAGCAAAGAAAGTCTTGGTACCAAGGGTCACATTGCAACTTAAGCGAGATAAAAAGCATCATGTTATTGGCAAGGTTATGTTTGATGATAAACAAATTTTGCTTGATTGGGACAAGGCCCCTAGCCATGAAGTCAACTCTATCGCAAACGTATTTCAATATGTACAAATTGCACAGCAGCACTACGCGATTTCGAAAGATATTTATGAAGAGTTATTGCTTCTAAAATCTCGCTTCAGCTATTACCTTTCTAGCTCGCAATTTAAGTTTCCGCTCTCTTATGCTAAAAAGTTATTTGAACTTGATGCTGTGGAAAGTGTTTCCGATGATGCGCGATTGTTAGACTATTTAGCAGAGCTTAACAAGCCCGTAGATATCAATGAATCTTTGTTAGGTGATAGTCAGGAGCGGTTTACTTTGCGTGATTATCAATTGCAAGGAGTCAATTGGTTAAAGTTTTTGAATCGTCATCAGCTTGGTGGAATATTAGCGGATGATATGGGGCTCGGCAAAACACTTCAAGTTATTGCTTACTTCATATCTCAGCACAATACTTTAGTGACCAAGCCGTCTCTCATTGTCTGTCCTACTTCTTTGGTTGGAAATTGGCAAAATGAATTTAAAAAGTTTGCTCCACATTTACCTGTGCTTACAGTGCATGGCAGTAACCGTGATAAGCAGCTTAATCAGGTAGCCCAAGCCCGTTTTATCATCACGACTTACCCACTGTTGAAGCGCGATTTACCGCACTACTCCGAACTTCAGTTTGATTCGATAGTTCTTGATGAAGCGCAGTATATAAAGAACGAAACCGCACAAATTTCGAAATGTGTAAAACAGTTATCAGCTGAATTTAAACTTTGTATGAGCGGTACGCCAGTAGAAAACAACCTTATGGAGCTAAAGTCGCTACTTGATTTTGTGATGCCAGATGTACTTGGTACTAAGCAGCAATTTAAGCAAAACTTTCAGCAACCAATAGAAAAAGAGCGCGATAGCAAAAGGGCTAAAGAGCTACAATCACTGATTGCGCCATTTATATTGCGTCGAACGAAATCTGAAGTTGTGCGAGAGCTGCCGGCGAAAACGGAGCTGATTAAAAAGCTTGAGTTTACACCAGAGCAAGCGTCACTTTATCAGCATGTACAAGGCCAAATTGAAACTAGTTTGATAGATCTGTTTAAAGAGCAAGGTGTTGAAAGTAGCAAACTTGCATTTTTGGATGCATTGCTGAAGCTAAGGCAGATTTGTTGTCACCCTGAGCTCGTAGACAAAGATAGCGAATATCAGCAAAGTGCTAAATTTAAATGGTTAGGCGCACATTTACCTATCTTGTTAAAAGAAGGTAGAAAAGTCATTATTTTCAGTCAATTTACGTCTGTACTGGATATGATTGCCAATCTATGCGATGAGATTGAAATACCATTTGCGATGCTAACTGGGCAAACAAGACACCGAGATAAAGCCATTGCGCGTTTTACTGAAGGTGATGTTGACGTATTTTTGATTTCTTTAAAAGCTGGCGGTACAGGCTTAAACCTGACTCAAGCAGATACAGTTATTCATTTTGATCCCTGGTGGAACCCAGCTGTAGAGAATCAGGCAACAGATCGTGCATACCGTATAGGCCAAGATAAGCCTGTCTTTGTCTACAAGCTTATTGTTGCTAACTCTATTGAGCAGAAGGTTTATCAAATGCAAAAAGACAAACAGGCGTTGGTGGATGCTTTATTTGCTGATACTGGGGTTAATTTAAGTGAGTTTAATGAAGCGCAAATGCTTGAGTTGATAAAAAATTAAATTATTTTTGAACTAATTAAATAAGGGGCTGTCTATCTTTATGCACATTGTGAGATTACATACAGCAGTGAGCACATGTTGATTTCCCCCTATTAATTACATGACGTATTTGTAATAACCAGCTCTTTTGAGCTGGTTTTTCTTTTTTTGCTCCTCGGTACTTAAATATCACCCGCTGTAATGGCGTGTAATGGTATTACGCGTCATTTCTTGCCTTGTTCCACATTTGATCCACAATCTTTCACTTTAATACACACATAGGAAAACAAAACCAAATGAATTGGACTTAAGGTGGGTTATTATGTTGTGCTATGAAAATACGATTTCGCAGTTAAACTTTATTGAACCACAATCGCTGTGCGACTATGATCTCATAAATGAAGTTGCAAGCTCTGAAGATTTAGCAAGTATCTTAACGACACTGCTTTTTGACGATACACTTTCTTCAAATCTTAAAAAACAGATAAAGCAACAGCTGCGAGTATTAAAAGCCAGTAAGAGAAACTAATGGAAGAAAAAAACCACATTTTGATCGTCGAAGATGATTTTGATATTGCTGAACAAGTCATGCTGTTTTTTAAAGCATCAGGCTTTAAAATAACGCATATAGCCGACGGTGCAGAAGTGGTTAGTTGGGTCAGAGAAAACGGCCCTGATGCCATCCTAATGGATATCATGCTACCAAACCAAGATGGTGTTGTGTGCATGCAACAAATTAGAGAGTTTTCAATGGTACCTATTGTGATGTTGACAGCAAAGGTATCTGAGTCAGATAGACTTAAAGGGCTTGAGTTTGGTGCAGATGATTATGTCTGTAAGCCTTTTAGCGCGGCAGAGCTTGTTATGCGTATAAAGGCTATATTACGCCGTTGTAGTGCGCCTGCTGTTTCGGATACGCCTGATATAGAAGTTAACGAATCACAGTTATTGGTGTCCTTAAAAGGACAGTCATTAAGTTTAACTAAAGTTGAATTTGATGTGTTTGCTATGCTTTACAATGCGCCTAACAGGGTGTTTTCGCGACAACAAATACTGGATCATATTCAACCTGACAATTTTGATATATCAGATCGCGTAATCGATAGCCACATAAAAAATATCCGTAAGAAAATTAAAAATATCGATATTTCCCCAAAAATTGTTGAATCTGTGTATGGCGCAGGATATAGGTTCAATGAACAGCATATAAACAGCTAACCTCCCTACTTCTCAGTGCCAATTAAAATGGTTGGCACATTATTTTAATTGGCAGATTAACCTCACTTGTAAGTGATTGATCAACTTCTCTAAGGTATGATTTAACTAGATTTAATTGTTAGGGTTACCCTATGTTTTGGACTAGTTTTTCTTCGCTACCTTGGCAAGTCGCTATGGTGCTTTTAGGGTCTGGTGCCGCCATTTCAGGTTTAGGCTGGTTGGTTTTTTCTTATTTATCTAAGCAAAAAACGCGCTCCTTGCAGGCCATGGCACAAAATAAGATAGACTCACTGCAATATGCACACGATGAGCTGAAAGAGCAATTGAATGTGGCGCAGCAGCTGCAACTGAAAACCCACGGTGAAGCGCAGCAATATCAAGCTAGATTGGCGGAAAAGCATGCTCAAGTTAAAGAGTACTATGGTTTGTGGCAGCAAGCTCAAGCTAAAGCGCAGACAGAGCAAGAGCAAGCGCATCAACTGGCGTTACAGTTAACAGATATGGAAACCAAACTGGCTGAAAAGCAATTGGCTTTTGATGCGCAAATTGCGCATTTAGAGCAAGCCAAAAATACCTTGAAGCAAGAGTTCGAAAATGTCGCAAGTAAACTGTTTGAAGAAAAAAGCCAGCAATTTGCTCGACATAGCCAGGAAAAAATTCAAACGATTTTAAGCCCAGTTCAGGGAGAAATTAAAGGCTTTAGGGACAAAATGGAAGCCATCCACAGTGAGGACCTAAAACAGCGGGCTGCGCTTAAAACAGAGTTACTTCACTTGCAAGCGAACAATCAGGCTATGACTGATCAAGCAAGTAAGTTAACTACGGCATTACAAGGGCAGACTAAAACCCAAGGAAACTGGGGAGAGCTGATGCTTGAAAATGTACTAGATAGTGCTGGGCTTCGTCCGGGTTATGATTATAAACGGGAAGTGAGTTTCACAACCGAACAAGGTAAGTACAGGCCAGATGTCATTGTTTACCTACCTCAGAGTCGTCATTTAGTTGTTGATGCAAAAACTTCATTAAATGCCTACACACGTTATGTGAATGCACAAGATGAAGTATCTGCGCAACAAGCTTTAAAAGAACATGTGAATGCAGTCAAGGCGCGGGTAAAAGAGTTGGGAGATAAATCCTATGAGCGCTTGCCAGGTCTCAACTCTCCGGAAGTGGTAATAATGTTTATACCAGTTGAGTCCGCGTTCGTTGAAGCAATTAAGTATGCACCCGATATCTATCAATATGCATTAGAGAACAAAGTGTTGGTAGCAACGCCTACCACTCTGCTTACTAGCCTAAACATTGTTAAACAATTATGGCGCTTTGAAGAGCAAAGTAAGCACAGCAAAGAGTTGGCCTTACGTGCAGAGAAGTTTTACAACAAGTTGAATAGTTTCCTACATAGTCTAGAGGGAGTTGGCAAACAGCTGGATAAAGCACAAGAAACCTATGATAAAGCGCTTGGGCAACTTTATTCTGGCAAAGGGAATTTAATTAAACAGGCATCCGAATTTAAAGAGTTGGGTGTGTCGGTAACCAAAGAGCTACCAGAAGAGCTGCTTGAAAAGGCAAAGTTAGAATTAAAGTAGTTTCAATAGTAAAAAAGGGCTTTAAGCCCTTTTTTATTTAGTACACAGTGCGTAGTCGCCATTTCTTGGCTTATCGGAATACAAGTAAATATACAGCGAGTTATTCTTTACATCATTCCATACAGTGCTCTTTGGATGTGGACATAGAGACTGTTTGATATAACCTTTTATTTCACTGCTACTCATTGCTAAAGGCGTAGGAATTTGAACAAAAACGTTTAATTCGCCTTGGTTGTAGCTAACTCTGCTTAATTTCCAGCTTCCCATCATATATTGCTTAGCAAAATAGCGATCAATACGCATTTGGGCATCATGGCTTATCTCAGCATGTACAATGTCATTCGATCGTGTGTCCATCCAGTAGTTCCATGCTGAGGCTAAAATTAAAAAGCCAGCTAGCAGCATAGACCAAAAAGGCAATACGCCCTTCTTTTTAGGTCGCACTTTTGACTGATGCCTTTTCCGCTCGGCAATTTTAACCCAATCATTGTGTTTCATTGTACGCTGTGTCATAAGTAGTTTCCTCCCGTTCATGCTGCTCATTTAATCAAGGTAATGTGGATGAAAAATGAAGTATTGTGGAGGCGCAAGGTGATCGGATCAGTTGGGTAGAAAATTTCCGTTTTAAATCCTGATCCAATTCTTTTGTATTAATTTTATATATTTTCACTACTGAGTACATAAAGTAGTGTTTTTAAAGTTTTGGCTTATTTTAGTGGCAAAGCAATTGAAATATCGAGTCCACCTAAATTACTGCGTTTAATATCAATACTTCCAGACATGAGTTCTATTAAACTTTTGCAAATTGACAAGCCCAAACCTGAACCGCCAGTGGCTCTGCTTCGAGAGCTTTCAACACGGTACAAGCGTTCAAATAATTTTGGGAGCTCTTCATCGGCGACCGTTGGTGAGGAGTCTTGTAGTTGTATATTTAAGTAGTTCTTGTCCTGATACATTTTAAAAACGACCCGCCCTGGGCTGTCTGTATATAGGCAAGCGTTTTTACATAAATTATTAACGACTCGATCTAGTTTGGGTTTGTCGACTGTTATGGTCGAGCCTTCAGGAATATTTATTTCACTGCTAAAAGACAGCGAGTGACTTTCCGTCATACGCTTAATATCGTAGCTGTAGTTTTGTGAAAGAGTTTGCAGACATTGGGTCTGTTCATTCAATGCAATGGCATTATTTTCTGCCTGAGATAATTGATATACATCTGTGATAAGAGAATTGAGCTGCGAGATTTTTTCGTTGATCTTACTGTAGGCTTTATTGTTATCTTCGAATAAACCGTGCTCCAAGGCCTCTATATGTAGTTTCAAGACACTTAAAGGCGTGCGTAATTCATGAGAAATATCAGCCAACATCTTTTCTTTTTGCTTTAGATTTTGCTGATACAACTTGGCTGCTAAGTTAGCGGCACGATGCTTGATGAAATAAATATATGTAAGCAGCGAAAAAATGAATAGCGCAGAAAGCCCGGCAATGAGCCAAGATTTTTGCATCAACTTGGTATGTTTTAATTCACTTTGTGCAAGGGCTTTTTCTTTCTCTGATACTTCGAGTTGCTGGCGTTGTACTAAGTTGCTAATACTGTTGCGATAGGTTTGCGCTTTTTGATTATTAAATCTTTCATCGTGCGCTTTATGCAAATTGAATGCATCACGAATATAAGTATACGCAAGTTCTGGTTCTCCTACTTGTCTTGCCAAATTAGCTGAGATTTCGTAGTAATGTATTGTTAAAGGGCTGTCTTGTTCATCATTGACCAATACCTCAAGATCTCTAATATAATTTTCTGCCACATGGGGCTGTTTAAGATGCAGGTAGGCCTGAGATACGCTGATATGCGCGTAAATTAGTTGTATTTGGCTTTGCGCTTTTTTTGCAAAGTCTAAACTAAGGTGTGCATTGATAAGTGCCTCATCGCCTTTATCTAGCTTCATATAACTACTGGCCAGCATATGGTATGCGCGCGATAGACTCTCATTGGCATTGGTTTGTTTTAGGTATTTTAGAGCCTCATATATGTTATCAATAGCAAGTTGGTGATGATCTTGTTTATATGAAACCTGAGATAGACGTAAAGCACTGTCTGCGATAGCGACAATATTGCCATCTTTTTTATCTTCACTTAGCGCCCAGCGGAAAAAGGTTTCGGCTTGTTCATAGTCATTTAGCCTGACGGAAATATCACCCAAGTTATAAAAGTTACTCGCTTTGATACTATGGCTACTGCTGCCTTTTAAGTAACTTTGTGCCTTTAAATGAAACTGCATAGCTTGTGCAATTTGACTTTTATGGTCATAAAGTGTCCCCAAGTTGCTGTAAGCTAAGCCTATTAGAGTATCATCTTCTAGTTCTTGTGCCGCTTTTAAGGCTTTATAATAGTGCTCTTCAGCTTCTGCAAGACGGGACATACGCCTATAATTAATGCCTTTTTCATTATTTAGAGTACGGACTAGCTCTGTGCTTAAGTAGTAATGCTGTTCTATATGATTGAGTGTCGAGAGCGCTTTTTTGAACAACCCTTGCTTTCGGTAAATTTCAGCTTGGATCAATAGAATATCTAGTGCTTTTTCTTGATTTAAATTTTCTAGACGCCATGGCTCGATTAAATCCAACGCGATTTGATATTTCCCTTGCTTCTCAAGCTGCTTAAGTTCTTCAATATCAATACTTGCAACTGCTGAGTTGGTAGAGAGTATGCAAGTAAATAGCACAGAGGCGAATATTTTTTTCATATTTTTTCATGTTAAATCAAAACGCTTGCATGCTAGGCAACAAATGTGTGACAAATATGGATCATGTAAAGGGGGTTTACAGCTTGGCAGTACGTAAAATTTTGCTCTGAAGTAGGCTATGTTAGTAAAATTATGATTTGGGAAGAAAAATACTTAGTAAAATGTGGATCCAAGCTTGCCAAGTTAGTTAGTAAAAAAGTGTTCTGCCTATTAATTGAAGCGACGTACAGCCGTAGTTGTTGCAACAAGGGCAATACTGGTGGCGTATAGACGCTGTTTTTAAGTCAAAAAGTGGTGTTTAACCTCAATTTACTTGCGGTATTTTATTGGTGCAACTCAGCTAGTATTTTTCTGATCTGTTTCAGTTGGTGTGCGTAAAATCGTGATCTCAATATGCAGGAGATGATATTTGCAAGATACAATGATAAGCACAAAAAGGGCCCAACGGGCCCAAGTTGGGATTTCCTGTACTAAAATTGATTCATGGTATTAGCTTCACCACCTGCCTTCAGCGCATTGTCCCCACTAAAGTACTCTTTGTGCGTGTCACCAATGTTGGAGCCTGCTAAATCTTGGTGTTTTACTGAAGCTTGCTCACGGCGGATTTCCTGTCTTTGAACATCTCTTACGTATGCAAGCATACCGAGCTCCCCAAAATAGCCTTCGGCTAAAATGTCAGTACTCAATGCGACAGTGTGATAGGTTGGCAAGGTGATCAGGTGGTGAAAGATACCTGCTTGTGTTGCGCCATCAAGTTGAAAGCTTTTTACTTTTTCATCTGCGATTTGTGCAAGTTCGGTGGTATCAAGCTCTGGTGCCATAAGCGCTTTAGGGTCAACTGTTGGATCTGGGTAGACTGAAATATCTTTGCCCTGTGCCTTGAGTGTTTCGTACGCCTGCTCCCTGAATTTTAATGTCCAATTGAATGAAGGCGAATTATTATAAACCAGCTTGGCATTAGGTACTTGCTCCCTGATGCGATTAACCAATTCAGCAATTTGGTCTACATTGGGTTTTTCTGTTTCAATCCATAATAAATCTGCACCTGCTTGTAAACTTGTTACACAGTCCAATACTACTCTATCTTTTTCAGTTCCCTCTTTAAATTGATAAAGTCCATTGTCTAAGCGCACTGGCTTTTGCAATTTGCCTTCTAGCTTGATGGCCATTTCCCCATCTGTAAGCTGATCAAGGTCGACAATCGGCTGGGTGTCTAAAAATGCTGTATATTGGCTAGCGATATCCCCGGGCTGTTTAGAAACCGGAATTTTTTGTGTCAAACTTGCTCCGAGAGAGTCTGTGCGGGCTACAATGATCCCGTCTTCAATACCTAGCTCTAAAAATGCATATCGAACAGCATTAATTTTTGCAAGGAAGTCTTCATGGGGTACTGTTACTTTACCTGCTTGGTGTCCGCATTGTTTGGCATCTGATACTTGGTTTTCAATTTGAATGGCGCAAGCTCCGGCTTCTATCATTTGTTTTGCGAGCAAGTAAGTGGCTTCTTCGTTGCCAAAACCTGCATCAATATCAGCGATGATAGGCACGATATGAGTTTCAAAGTTATCGATTTCTAATTGAAGTTGACTCGTATCTTGACCATTTAACTTCGCGGTATCGAGTGCTTTATACAAATGATCCAACTCCCTCGCATCAGCCTGTTTTAAGAAGGTATATATTTCTTCAATGAGCTTAGGAACCGCTGTTTTTTCATGCATGCTTTGGTCTGGTAGTGGACCAAACTCAGAGCGCAGTGCCGCTACCATCCAACCGCTTAAGTACACATAAGCCCCTTTGGTTGTTTTTTGGTGTCTTTTAATTGCCATCATCATTTGTTGAGCGGTAAAGCCATGCCAACACCCCAGTGATTGAGTGTATTGTGCAGGATCTGCGTCGTAGCGAGCCATGTCCTCGCGCATAATTTTCGCCGTGTACTTCGCGATATCTAATCCTGTTTTAAAGCGATTTTGTAAGTGCATTCTGCTTGCATATTCAGGGTTAATTGATTGCCAATTGTGTGTTTTTGTTGCGCATAAGGTAGTGAAGCGGTCAATTTGAGACTGGTAATTGCTCATGATTAATATCCTTCGAACGAGTTGTACACTAAATAAAAAGATTTTGCCTAAGCGTTATGTGTGAGAGTTGCTGCGGCTTAATTAAACACTAGAACGGCTTTTATAATTTTTTAAATTTATAGTTGTTATTGTGAGTATATTTATTATGAATGGTAAAAGGGGTTTGTTTTTGTACAAATTGCTTTATTTTTGAATAACCCGTTCAAAATTAATTCGCATTAGGAACTCTGCTATGAATGCAACTGTGACAAACGCTGGGCTCACCATTGATGCTGACTTTTTTGATTTTGTGAATCAAGAATTGCTCGATGGTCTACCCCTTAGTTCTGAATCGTTTTGGGATGGTTTGGCCAATATTGTAGATACACTCTCACCCATAAATCGTGCCTTACTCGAAAAGCGAAATAGCTTACAAGCTAAGATTGATGATTATCATCGGCAAAATGTCAGTTGGGATGCCAAAAAATATCGGACATTTTTGGAATCTATTGGTTATTTGTTGCCACAGCCATCAGATTTCAACATTGTGACTGAACATTCTGAGCCTGAAATCGCTCTGGCTGCTGCACCACAATTGGTTGTTCCGGTGAACAACGCACGGTTTGCACTCAATGCGGCCAATGCGCGTTGGGGCTCCCTTTATGATGCCTTGTATGGGACGGATGTGATAAGTGAAGATGAAGGAGCTGAAAAAGGTAAAGAATACAACCCTGTACGCGGGTTTAAGGTGATGGCGTATGCAAGGCAACTATTGGATAAAATATTGCCTCTGAACGGTGGTTCACATATTGAAAGCACCCACTATGGCATTGTCGATAATCGTTTAATTGTGACATTGAATGATAGCCGTCAGGTGACGCTTGCAGATCCAGAACAATTGATCGGATATTGTGGGCAATTGCAAAATCCTGCTGCGGTCTTAGTAAAACATCACGGCCTTCATATTGAGATCTGTATTGATCATGAGGATCCTATTGGAAAGGTTGATAAAGCGGGGATCAAAGACGTGATCTTGGAGTCAGCTTTAACAACGATTATGGATTGCGAAGACTCTGTAGCGGCTGTGGACGCTGAAGATAAAATCGTGGTTTATCGAAACTGGCTCGGTTTGAATAAAGGCAATTTAGTTGAAGAGTTTGTAAAAAATGGTCTGGCAGTTGAACGATGCCTAGCGAATGACAGAAGTTATAACTCACTCCATGGCGAGGTTTTTACTCTAAGTGGTAGAGCAATGATGTTTGTTCGCAATGTGGGTCATTTGATGACAACCCCTGCGGTACTTGACTCTGAAGGTCGAGAAATCTTTGAAGGAATACTTGATGCCATGGTAACGTCAGTTGCCGCCATGCATGACCTGAGAGGTAATAGCCTGTATCGGAATAGCAAATCTGCCAGTATAAATATTGTAAAACCCAAAATGCATGGCCCCGAGGAAGTTGCCTTTACAACCGAGTTATTTAACGCTGTAGAGCGAGCATTGGGATTGCCAGAAAATACGATTAAAATGGGGATCATGGATGAAGAGCGACGTACTTCTGTCAACTTAAAAGCGTGCATAGCAGCTGCCAGATCTCGTGTTGTATTCATAAATACAGGGTTTTTAGATCGCACCGGAGATGAGATCCATACATCTATGCTTGCCGGAGCTGTTAGGCCAAAAGAAGTGATCAAATCTCAACCGTGGATCTCGGCCTATGAGCGCCAGAATGTTGAAGTCGGTTTAGAAACAGGCTTCAAAGGTAAAGCACAAATTGGTAAAGGAATGTGGCCAAAACCAGATAACATGGCGCAGATGATGGCCTTAAAAGCAGCACAATTAGAAGCGGGAGCAAATACTGCATGGGTCCCCTCACCCACTGCTGCAACGCTGCATGCTATCCACTATCATGAGGTTGATGTTCTAGCTCAACAAGTCAAAATCTCGCGTTCTCAACATGCGTGTTTGGAAGACTTATTGACTCCTCCTTTGTTGCATGATGCCTCTTCTCTTTCTCTGTCAGATATTCAAGCTGAGTTAGACAATAATATTCAAGGTATTTTGGGCTATGTTGTGCGTTGGATAAACCAAGGTGTAGGTTGCTCAAAGGTGCCAGATATTTCTCATGTGGGTTTAATGGAAGATAGAGCAACATTGAGGATATCAAGTCAGCATATTGCAAACTGGCTAGAACATAAGGTGTGTAGCGAAGAGTTGGTATTGGCAACATTTGCTAAAATGGCCAGTGTCGTAGATAGTCAAAACAGCAGTGATCCGCACTATATTGCAATGTGTGAACATGGCCACCCAAAGGCGGATAGTTTAGCTTATAAAGCTGCGTTGGCACTTGTTTTTGAAGGTAAGCAACAGCCTAATGGCTACACAGAACCCTTGTTACATTATTATCGTAGGCTCCAAAAGTTACAGTCACATTAACAGCTAAAAGTGAGCGCTATGATTTAATCTTGGCGCTCACTTGTAAACCCCCTTTCCAATCATGTCTGCTATTCCCTATTTTTGGTAATTTGTAATTAGGTACAATTTGATACACTTTGGTATAATCCGACACGATATTTTTATCATTTTTTCAATATATTAATTAGCAAATAATAAAGATAAGAAACTGCTATGGACTCTAAATTTAAATGGCTGTCTGCTAGCCTTGTTTTGGTGAGTTTGAGCTGGATGCCTAGCGTTTACGGAAAAACAGCTCCTAGCTTTTGGGATGGGTTTGCCAATAAACGAGAAGCTGGTGGCTTTTTGTCGTTAGGTATTGGCGCGTCATACGGTGGTGGGCTACTTTCAAACATCGCGACTCGTCCACTGATAAATATTAATGGCAACTATTACTTCGAAAATGGACTGTTTGTTGAAGTACCTGGTAGTGATAGTAAGTTTGAACCTGACTGGGCTATGGGTTACAACCTGTACAATACCAATGAGTGGGAATTTGATCTCATATTCTCTTCTGCGCATTCCCACATGACTTATTATGGATATTTAGAAGGAAATTTTGCAGGCTATAGTGATGACAGGGATTTGACCGGGTATGTTGGTTTACGCGCTACAGGTGCAATTGGTCAGTACCAAATACAAACCATTTTAGCGCCTAAAGCGGATAACAGTGAGTACGATGGTGGTGCTTACGCTTCTCTTTGGGTTGCCAGATCTTGGCAAGTAAAAAATTGGAACTACTACGCTTCTATCGGGTTTCAATATCGTAACAGTAATATGTTGAACTACTATTACGGTGTGCCTTATAAATCTTCTCGGGTAGCACCATATGAAGCATCAGGTGGTGTGAATACATTACTTAAACTCGGCTTTACTAAACCAATCAGTGAAAGCTGGGTGGTTGATGGTTCTATCGGGTTTACAGATTACGCAAGTAGTATAGATAAAAGCCCCTACTCTATTGATGCACTAAAGTATGTATCTAACCGTAGTAAGTTAGGTCGCAATGTTAACATCACTCTGAGTTACGTATTTTAGGGGGCGATGTGAACAAGTATCTTTTTGGATTTTTATTAGCCCCGACGTTAACCTTTGCTGCGTCCAATAACCCCAACTTTATCGTTAAACCACAACAATGTGTTGCACTAGAACAAGGCCAGGAATGCTTTATCGATGTTTCGGTCAATTGGCAGGTAAGCGATGAAGGCAATTTTTGTTTATTTGCCAATGAAACACGGCTGCACTGCTGGCAGCGCAACAATCGAGGACAGTGGAAAAGCGAATTGGTCATGACTGATGATGTCGTGATGAGTTTGAAAAATAGCAGTGACAAAGTGATATTTAGCGACAAAGTTAAATATGCTTGGATCTATAAAAAACGCAAAAGCAAAGCCGTTCGTTGGCGAATGTTTTAAGGAATTTAGGATGAATGAGTGCAAGATTGCGTTGGTTGAGGATGATGTGGAATTGGCACAGTGGATAGCCGATTATCTCGAAGCAAAGCAGTATCAGGTATCCGTATATCATGACGGGTTAGCTGGCCTTGAAGGTGTAAAAAAAACACAGCCTGACTTGGTTATTTTGGATGGCATGTTACCTAGTATGGATGGTTTAGATGTGTGCAAAGCACTTCGACAGTCGATGCAAACACCTATATTGATGTTAACTGCCAGAGATGAGGAAGTTGACGAAATATTGGGTCTAGAGATGGGAGCCGATGACTATTTAACCAAGCCAGTAAGAGGTCGGTTGCTTGAGGCGAGAATGAGAACCCTCCTACGGCGCTCGGCTGCTACGCAAGCTACGGTGAGTGAGCGATTGGTGCTCGGTGCACTCGAAGTCGACTCTGACAATCGCCAAGTAACACTTAATGGCAACAATATCCAAGTCTCAAGCAATGAATTTGATGTGCTTTGGGTACTGGCGAGTCGCGCTGGAAGTGTTGTGACACGACAGGATCTGGTGCAGGAGTTGCGCGGCTTCGAATACGACGGGTTTGACCGTACTATCGACTTACGAGTATCTCGACTTCGCAAAAAGTTGGGTGATACACAAGCACCATACAAAATAGCGACAGTGTGGGGTAAAGGGTATCAGTTGGCGAAAGACACTTGGTAAGCCGATAAATTAAAGGAACAAATACAATATGTGGCGGTTTGTTGTTGCGCTCGTGAGTGTTTTATTGATCGCAAGTATCTTGTTAGGGCAAATATTCGATACATTATATTCATCAGACGATACTAGCGAGCCTTTGGTGAGCGAGCAATTGTCACTTACCTTGCCGCTTTTAAAGTTAATGGCATTAGGTGAGGTATCTGATTTTGACCCCAACCTCATGAAAGATGAGAATAATCAACGTAACGCCATATTGTATACGCGTGCAATGGACGAGTATCCGCTACCGGCTCTTTTACAGGAGCAATTGAAAAGGCAAGAGCCTGTTTATTTAGAAACGCAAGAGCACGTGATGGTACACCTATTGACCAGTACGCACGACATTTTAATCTACCAGTACGATAAACAAATTGAAAAAGAAGACTATCGCCTTTCCTTAACACTGTCTTTTTACCTCCTTTTGGTCATCGTTATCGTTATTTTTTTAGCGCCCTTTGTCAGACGTTTAATGCGATTGAGTGCGGCTGCGACCAAACTTGGAGACGGTCAGCTTGATGTCAGGTTACAGGTTGGTACGCTTTGGTACATCCGTGATATTGAGTTATCGTTTAATCAAATGGCCAGTAAAATTAGTCTCTTAATGGATGATATTAAGTTGCTGGCAGGCGGCCTATCTCATGAGTTGAGGACCCCGTTGGCACGGGTAAGGATGGGGCTGGATACGCTCGTTGAAGCTCAAGATGAGCAGTTGCGAGCCAAGTATGAGTCTCGGGTAAATCAGCAACTAGATGATATGGAAGGGTTACTCATACATATGCTTGATTTTGCGAGATTGCAGCATAGTTTAGATGACGCAAAACCCAATAAAATGGATCTGGCTCAGATGTTATCGAGCTTAATCTCCAATACCTATCATGGATCTGTTGAACTTACCCTGCCATCAGAGAGTGTGTGTATCAATGCCGATTTACGATATTTGAATATGGCGGTGTCAAACATCATTGATAATGCTATTAAATATGGGCGTAGCAAGTGTGCAGTTAAAGTCTTTTATGAAAATAACCACATAGCCGTTAGTATAAGTGATGATGGTCAGGGGATTGATGCAGAAAAAAGAGCGACTGTATTTAAGCCTTTTGTCAGACTGGATAGACAACAGTGCCCAGGCTTTGGGATCGGGTTAGCCTTTAGCGCCAAAATCATCTCTCGTTACCATGGCACTGTTGAGGTGGACGACTGTCCAGATTTAGGCGGCGCAAGGTTTACGCTGCGCTTTGTGAGTGAATGAAGCCTATAAACACAAGTGCAATTCATAAAAAATCAGCCTTTCTATCTCAATAAATTGTCTGAATAAGCTGGTTTTTTGCACCTTTTTTCCTGTGTGTGTCGGTTAGTATAAGAAAATAGGGTTGTATATTGTTGAAGAACAGTACCTTTAAGTGGGAATATTTTATCTGTAGTAAAACTTTAATAAATTATAATTCCTGATTGAACAACAGATTAGGATTTTAGCTCTAATTTGTATTTGACCTATTTGGAACCTTCCTATAAATTCCTCCTGAATTTTATACAAACTGTAGTTACTGGCAAACTAGATGAAAGTCTAGGACGCAAAGCTTCCGGTCTAAAGGCACTGTTTCTATAAGCAGAGCACATGATAGCGGGGTTGCTTCATAGTTAGGAATACTATGAATATTCATTAGGGATGTGACTGCCAGATCTACTCAATACCACTACACACTGTAGTTATTTGAGGTTAGAGATGAAACACTTTTCCAATAAGCCCCTATTGTTAGCACTATGTGCTGCAACAAGCTGGCTACCATTTCAAAGTTATGCAAACGATTTCTGGCATAGCTATTTAGACTCGAGATCAACTCAGTCAGATCTAAGAGATCCACACAGTCAAGTGGCAGATGATCAGATCATTGCTAATTTCTCTTACGCTGGATATCAATTTTCGAATCAGTCAATTCCCCAAGTGAATGAACTGGGCTACCGTGTTTTTGACGTCACAGGTTTTGGTGCCGATATCGCGCCTGGTCGTTCAGATAAGCAAGCTGTTCGTGATGCAATTGCCGCCGCTGAGCAGCATATTGATCAAGGCGGTATAGGTGCCGTCATTTATTTCCCCAATGGGACTTACGACCTCAACACTCTGTCCGACGTTGATGGTATTGATAAGTCCGATACTGCTAATGGCCGAATAAGTCGCGCAAGCGCAACCATTAAAGTATCTCGCGGAAATATGGTATTACGTGGTGAGAGCAAGCAAAGTATTTTAAAAATGGACCAGCATTTAGATTTGATATATCCAAACAAAATGTGGACAAGTCCATACTTACTCGAAATTGGTTACAACTATTCAAATCGTGATCCTAAAGTAAAAGGTGTACGTGAAGCTGTGACATCACCCAGTGGTGAGCGTTTTATTACCGATGTTATTTCTAGTCACCCGAGACAGTCTACACGCTCTGTGCAGGTTCGTGATGCATCTTTACTTAAGGTTGGCCAGTGGATTCAGCTGTCTCGATTCGATCCTCGTCCTGAAACAATTGCAAAAGCACTCTCCCCCTACAAGCTAGACGGCAACTGGGGCATGATCAAAAAAGGTCTTCGCTCACAAGAGTATCATCAAATAACAGCCTTAGAAGGTGATGTGGTCACGTTTGCGGCGGTGATCCACCATGATGTTACCAGCGATGGCTACTGGGGATTGAAAAAAGCGCCACTATTACAAAATATTGGTGTTGAAAACCTAACAATTCAAGGTAATTGGCAAGAAGCGTTCAAACACCATAAAAGCGGCGTACATGACGGTGGCTGGAGTGCTATCCGCTTCTCAAGAGTCGCCAATGCATGGTTAAGAAACGTTGAGTTCATCGACTTGAACCAAGGTGTATCTGTAGTAAATAGTGCTGCGATGACCATAAAAGACGTCGCATTTACCGGTAACCCGGGCCACATCAGTTTAGATATCAATGCCTCAACGCATGTGCTAGCACAAAATATTGATGATCAAGCTGAGCATTGGCATGCCGCTGGTTTTTCACACAAAGCGGCTGGCAATGTGATTTCAGGCTCTACCCATTCATCAAAACGATTTCATAACTTGCATGCAAATATGCCGTACAGCAATTTGATAGAAAACAGCAAAGGCGGCTGGAATTATGGGTATATGGGCGGTTCAGTCGGCGCACAGCCTAACCACCTCAAGCATTTAGTATTTTGGAATGTGACCAATACAGCACAAAATGAAGCGATTGATAAATGGGCATTTATGCGCCATGACAGCAAATACGGTCGGGTAATTATGCCCTATGTGATCGGCTTAAAAGGTGCTGGATTTAATGGTTTTGAAAGCCAGCAAAGGTATGACGTAAGTCTTGCTGACATGCCACAGGCCTATGTGCAACAGCAAACAGATATTGAAAGCTTGTATGCAAGTCAGTTGCAGCAACGTCGCTGTGCGAAAAAAGTAATCAGTGAAGGCCTAATTGGTGCATGGTCACTTCAAGGTAGCGTGTGTGACCTGTCTGGTCACGGCCAAGACGGCAAGATTTTTAGTGAATACCAAGGCACATTTAATGGTGTTGATCAGCGTGTTGAGCTTGGTGATATTGACCAATTCAGCAAAATTGAACTGGAGTTTAAATATCAAGACTTCAGCACGACCAAAACAGGTTTCATGTTATCTAAAGGTAATTACGGTACACAAAACGCTTATTACATTCAGGTCAACAAAAAAGGTGTGATCAGTGCGCGTGTTAATGGCAAAGGGGTCAATGCGGGTAACTTTGCTGATGGCAAGTGGCACAAACTGGAAATGCAGCTAGATGGTAATACTTTATCTTTAAGCATTGATGGTCAGTCTATGGGCAGCAAAAGCATTGTGCTACCAAACCAAAATGATGTGCCATTGAGCATAGGTTCTACGCCAAAGAACACATACCCGTTTAAAGGGCAAGTAAGAAACGTACGCGTATATCGTTAATTTTAAGGATGTTTATCTATCTACACAGATAATCTGCGTACAGATAATCTGTGTTCAGATGATAGACATCTCATTTAGAGATTTATTGGTCAGCAAAGATGGCTGACAAGGTAGTAGTAAGGTATTTAACATGACAACAATCCCTCCCTATAAAAAATATGCACTTGTTGCACTGGCACTGGTTTTTGGTTGGTTCTCAAGCTTTATGATCAATGGGATCGAAGTGAACGAGACATCTATGTATTGCTTGAAGCTAAAAGATCAAGCAAATATGGATCTGTGCAGTAAAGACGTACTGTAATTTAATTTGTGTGATGGTGAGTCGAAAAAGGCTCACCATTGTGTGTTGAGGTGAATGAGCTTGTTTAATTTGAATTAGACTCAACTTGGCTGTCGGTTCTGTGCCAGAAACGGACCATCAGCATAACTAGTTTCTGCCCTAAAACAAGCTAGAAAATTTTGCTCAAAGGGCTAATAACACCGTTTGCGCCTTGCTGTAAAACATGAGTATATATTTGCGTTGTCTTCACATCGGAATGACCAAGTTGAGCTTGCACGGTTCTGATATCTGCACCACTTTGTAGTAAATGAGTAGCAAATGAATGCCTAAAGGTGTGGGGTGTTATAAGTTTATTTATATTAGTTTGTTTTAGCGCCTTTTTTACAGCTTTTCTAACACAAGTAGGGTGAAAATGATGACGACGTATCTCACCTGTTTTCGGGTCACCACTTAATTTATAGGAGGGAAACAAATATTGCCACATGAGAGATTTTTTTGCTGACGGATATTTGCGAGCTAATGCATTAGCATTGAGACTCCAGCGTATTTTTCGTTTTGTAAATCTAATTTCAAATATTCTTCAACTTGCATAATTTGATTCCTAAGTAATGGGATCAACTCAGTTGCAAGTGTTACAATTCGATGCTTGTTGCCTTTTCCATTCCAGACCTGAATACATTTATAATCAAAATCAATGTCTTTTACTCGCAACTGAGTCGCTTCCATCACTCTTAAACCACTGCCATACATTAACCCCGTGATTAAGTAATATCGCTTGGAAAGATGACTCATCAATTGCTTTACTTCATCAGGTGTCATCACTACAGGCAGCTTTGGTTGTCGATTACTTCGTGCAAAATTCAAGTTTAACGAAAGCTCATTTTTGACAATATGTTTATATAAAAAAGCTAGCGCATTTAAAGCTGCACTTTGTGTTCTAGGTGACATATTACGTTTTAATACAATATGGTCTAAAAAAGCTTCGACTTCTGCATCCCCCATCGAACTTGGATGACGCTTATTGTGAAAGTGAATGAAATTTGCAATCCAACTTAAATAAGCATTAATTGTTCTTAATGAATACTGACGAGTGAGCATATAGTCTGCGATATCGTTTAAATAAGGAGAGCGAGTTTTCATTTTCATCCTCTTGAATTGGTGCTGTATGTATATACAGTGTTAATTCCATCGCTCGTATAGTCAAGAAAACGACCAAATCGCTTGTTTTTATCCTAAGATAAAGGCGAGAACTCCTAAGTTTTAATAACACTGGCAATTAGTTAACAAATTTGTTAAAAACAACCTAATCAGAAAAATGAGCTATGCTGTTGTAGAAAAACGCGCGATTAGCTCGCTATAAACATGTTATGTATCGAGGAACACACGGCCCCAATTGGGGCATCGGGAGGATGGCTTGTCGGATAAAGAGTAACTAGCTTCTGGCCGTGTGTACTGGTGGCTGGTTTTCGATAAGTTGTTTTCTGTCATATGCCTCTCCTTATGGAGATAAATATGGCTAACGATAGAAAGAAGAGAAAGACGTATGATTTGAATATTGTTCTGACTGCAATATCAATTTTTATAACTCTTGTAGGAATTGTAATTACAGTCATTAGCATGATGTAAAAATCAATAAAAGTAAGCCTTAACTCAGCTTGCTTGGAGTCTTTGAGTTCGCCCAGTCAGTTATGGCTGGGTGTTTATACATAACAAGCGCATGTTGTCGGACTGGTTTTCCGCTGCGCTCCAAACCAGCCGCAAATGCGGGCGTTATGCAGTTTGGTAGATCATGCCATGAAAATAAATTTTAGGATTTCCCATGAAAGGAATATGTAGTCTTTGTTACCTAAGTGCAATCTCTTTAGTTGCGGTCAGTCTCAATGTGAATTCTGCAAGCTTTGATTGCGGGAAAGCCCGAACTCACGCAGAGAAGATGATCTGTTCAGAAGACAATATCTCTAGGCTCGACCGAGATTTAAGCAGCGCCTATAAAGCTGCAAATAAGCTTTCTTCAACCTCGCTTAAGCAAGGGCAACGTGATTGGCTTAAAAACACAAGAAATAAATGTAAAACAACCTCGTGCCTAGAGAAGGTATATAAGGAAAGAGTTTCCATGCTTGATTTTATCAGTGCTGGAGATGATATTTATAAGTCAGCTGAAAAACTAAAAAATTCTTTAGGCTATAGTCTGGGTGAAGAACTTCTTCTAAGAGCTGCAGAAAAAAATGATAAAAGAGCTCTATATGGACTTGCGTTACTATTCCACAAAAAAAGAAATGACATAATTCCAGTCCTTAAAGAAGAAGCATCCAAAGGTGACATGGATGCGGTTTTTTTACTGGCTAATAAGTATGCTATCGGCAAAAACGATAAAGTATATTTCGCAGCAGAAAATGGAAGTGCTAAAGCTGTTAAGTGGTTAATCGACACACACTATTATAGTGTGGATGATGATTTTAAATTAGATAAGAAGCCTAGCTTAGCATATAAATATTACCTTCTAGGTAAGAAGGCTAACCCAGATTTAACATTTTACGGTGAATCTGAAATAGTTAAAGAGCTCGCTATGTGCTCTGAGGCCGGAGACCTTGATACAACATCGTTCTTAGAGTCGAGAAAACTTACTCGGGAAGACAGCCCTTGGAAACAAGCACGACTGATATCAAAAAAATCACACAATCCTCGATTAGTGTTGCAACTAGCATGTATAGGTGGCGATATTCCTTTTGAAAGAAGACAAGCTGTCACCGAGAGTTATCGAGCGTTTAAAAACAATAAGGGCTTTAAATTTGATGGCTGCACATATGCACAAGGTAGTTATTCCATGGGACTTTGCGCTGGCAACTCATCTAAAACATACTAATAAAATAAGAGGTTGCGCATAACAAAGCGCGGCAACAGGACGCAAAAAGCTACGTTTGTTTTGTGTTATTCCGCTGCGCTCTATTCTAACACAAAACAAACTACGCCTTTTGCGCCGGTGCGCGCGGCGTTAGGGTATTAAGGATAGGCATGGAGCCGATGAATATTATCGAAATAGATTTTGATAAAAAATTAGAAATCAAAATAAACAATGAACGCCCAGTAAACTTAACTGATCTTACAGTTTCTTTGTTGGATCTTAGCTCTCAGTTTCAACGGTTCGTAGAGAGAGAATCATCAGATGATTATGACATATCAAGTGAACTCCTAATAAAAGAAGTTCGCTCAGGCTCAATAATCGTTGAATTAGTTACAAAGGCAGCTCCTCTTGTACCTCTGCTTTGGCAAGGTGGTTCTCTTTATCAATGGGTTACTACTTCATCTAGTATCATAGATTGGTTTTTGGGTAAGGCTAAAAACCCTCCTCTGGATCTAACTAAGAAAGACCTACAGCAATGGAAAAACATAATTGAACCAGTCGCAAAAGATTCTGGCTCTCAATTGGTTATTTCTGCAAGTGACAATGCGACTGTAATAAATCAATTAATTGTAAGCTCTGAACAAGCTAATGCTGCTCAGAATTTTATTAATCGAAGAATTGCCAACATGGATGAGCCTGCCGATCATATTCACTCTAAAAAAGTACTTGTTTGGTATCAAACAAAGTTTGATGCCAATTCTGAAACTGGTGATAAAGCTATTGTTGAGGATATAAGAAAAAATCCAACCAAAGTAATATTTGAAAATAATGCAGTTAAGGAAGCTATGCTTCATGGGCATAATAATTTTAACAAACAGTGGCACGAATTAGCGTATGTAGTAGACCTTGAGGTACAAACAATAAATGGGGTTCCCAAGCTTTATAAAATTCTTAGGTATTACGAAGATTACACTTTTGATCCCGAGGAATAATACCCTAACAAGCTGTTTAAAAAGGACAAAATACAGTTGGCTTTTGCTCCTTCGTCGCTTATTCTAGCCAACTATATTTTGCCCATTAACAGGGCGTTATATTTTACGAGATCCAGCAATGAAGCTAATCGGAAGCAAAATGGAATTAGAATTTCGTGAAGAGTTAATTGCTTCACGAGATAGCTTCCAGTCGGACTCAAGCCTCAAACAAGCGCTAGAGTCCAACGGGCATCCCACAGTCAACGCCTTCGTTTTGCACTACACCCCGGATCAAACCGAAGACATATACCTTGTTCTTATCAATGGCTCCTATATCATCAGTGTTGAGCTAGAACGCTATGACCAATCTGCAGCGCCTACTCTTGAACGAATTGAGCTTAAAGAATATAAGCATCGACTAAGTCGCCATAATCAAGTCCGGCTCCTAGTCGCTCAAGAGCTTCTAGCGGGGCAAACATAACAATCCAATAGAAACCAAATGGGACAGGCACAAATTCTTTGCATAAATAGCGTTGCTTGACTACTGTTTAAATATCCAGTTAAAGTTAAGTTGAATAGGAATGACAAGAGCACGGAAAGCACTGATAGATTTGTCGTCGACGTCTTATTACCACTTGATAGCACGGTGTGTACGCCGTGCTTTTTTGTGTGGAGAAGATAAGTACACAGGTAAAAACTTTGACCATAGACGAACATGGTTAGTAGAGAGAATGAAACTGCTAAGCAGTGTATTTGCCATTGATATTGCGGCTTATGCCATCATGAGTAATCACTATCATTTGGTTGTTAAAGTGAATAGACAGCAAGCATTTAGTTGGTCAGATAATGAGGTGATAGCTAGGTGGTATAAGTTGTACAAGGGGAGTCTTATCATAGATAAGCAACTAAACGGTGATACCCTTAGTGAGGCGGAGCAACTACTTGCATCTGAGTTAGTTGAAAAGTGGCGAGCTAGGTTGTATGACATCAGCTGGTTTATGAAAAACCTCAACGAGTACATTGCAAGAGAAGCAAACAAGGAAGATAGCTGCACTGGCAAATATTGGGAAGGAAGATACAAATCACAAGCCTTGCTAGATGAGACGGCATTGCTAAGTTGTATGGCTTACGTAGATTTAAATCCAGTCCGAGCCAACATGGCAAATAATCTAGAGGATAGTGATTTTACATCGATTCAAGAGCGCATCGAGCACTTTAAAAACACCAAATCAAACGCAAAAAAAATCGAATCAAAACAACAATACAGGACACCAAACCAACCTAAATCACTAAAACCGTTTGGCGTAAGAGAGCATGAAAACGCTTTACCTTTCTCGCTTTTGGATTACCTTGAACTAGTTGACTGGACGGGTCGCCATGTTCATCCCAAAAAGAGGGGATACATATCAAATAGTATGCCTAGTATTCTAGTCTCACTGAGGATTGAAAAAGCGACTTGGCTGAATAGGGTACAAAGCTTTAGAAGTTACTACGGTAACTTTGCAGGTTCGCAAACTACGTTAAGAATACATGCCGCTAAAAATGATGTGAATTGGTATAAGGGGGTTGGTTAGTAAAAAATTTTTTTAGCCTTGCTTATCAACCTAAACTTTCCTTGTTTAATAAAATGAAAATATTCCTAAGTTAAATTTATTTCTACCATAAGGCGGATTTTAATCACGTTGCTCAGAAAAACCTTAGGCTTAGAATACATTTCAGCAATTCGATTCTAACTTTTAAAAAAATTGCCTGTCCTATTTGTTACTCGTATAGTCAAGAAAACGACCAAATCGCTTGTTTTTATCCTAAGATAAAGGCGAGAACTCCTAAGTTTTAATAACACTGGCAATTAGTTAACAAATTTGTTAAAAACAACCTAATCAGAAAAACGAGCTATGCAGTTGTAGGAAAACGCGCGATTAGCTCGCTATAAACATGTTAGGCATTCACGGAGGATTCATGTCTGAAGATTCAAATGAAAATCCCAAAGAAAATAAAGATCTATTAGATGAAGCTTTTGAGTCTGGAAGTGGATCAAAGGTAGCGCGTTTTGCTCTTTCTGTTTTAGGTGGTCTTGTGCCCTTTGCGGGAGGAGCAATTGGTGGTGCGGCTGGAGCTTGGTCGGAAAGCGAATCAGAGAAATTCAAAAACCTACTGCATGCATGGCTCAAAATGCAGCAAGAAGAAGTAGAGGAAATTGGACAAACTCTCTTTGAAGTTATGGAGCGACTAGACCAATCTGACGAAAAAATTAGAGAAAGAATTGAAAGCAAAGAATATTTGTCACTGGTAAAGAAGTGCTTTAGAGATTGGGCAGCCGCCGAAAGCGAAGAAAAACGAGTCCTAATTAGAAATCTATTGGCAAATTCTGCTTCATGTAAATTAACAAGTGACGGAGTAGTTCGACTATTTATTGAATGGATAGAGAACTTTAGTGAAGCACATTTTGCTGTAATCAGGGAAGTTTTCACACATCAAAATATTACTCGCTACGGTATGTGGCGCAACATTCATGGTGAAAGTGTCAGGGAAGATTCAGCTGAAGCCGATTTATTTAAATTGATAATTCATGATTTGAGTATTGGTCATGTTATTCGACAATATCGACCTGTTGACTATCATGGGAATTTTATAAAACAACCGGCTCAAAAACGTCAAAAGGGATACTCATCAAACACGATGAAATCAGCTTTTGACAATGAAAAACAATATGTTTTAACTGAACTTGGTAAACAATTTGTTCATTACACAATGAATGAAATTGTTGGAAAGCTAAATTACCAAGAGAATGCCTAACAAGTTACTCAAAAGGACGCAAAACGCTTGGCTTGCGCTCCTTCGTCGCTAATTTTAGCCAAGCATTTCTCGCCTCTTAGTAAGGCGTTATAGCGCTTGGGAGTTTACAGTGCAGAACGAATGGGAGTGCATAGCATGTGGCTCTAAAAATAAGGGTGCAGAGCAGGTATGTAGTAACTGTGGTGTAGCTAATGAAAAGCTTTCTTCTGAGCGCAAAGCAGCAGGTGTATTGAATAAGATGGGAAGTAAAAGTAAGTTTAAGTTTGAGTGTGTTAAATGCCAACATACGGAATTTGAGGTGGGTGAACTCCGAGGTAAAGGAGGGTTGTTTTCTTCAATTTTCCAATTCAACAATAAGCGCTTTTACCATATTAGCTGCAAGTCTTGTGGTTACAGCGAGTTCTATAAACGTGACTTAAGCAGCAGAGAAAAGGCCATAGACCTATTCACAGGATAGCGCGCCATAACAAAGCAAATTAAAAAGAGCGGACAAAAATCAGCTGGCTTTGTTCGTTCCTCACAAGTTTAGCCAACTAATTTTTGCCGTTTATTTGCGGCGTTAGATTTTCAAAGGGCTCATCTTAGGAATCAATATTTAAATTTAAGGAATTAAAAATGGTACAAGAAGAAGTGTTAGATATAGAAAGGGAAGAAGAAGATTATCCTTTAAATGAATACCAACTAACAACCACACCAAATGATTTTAATATTTTGACTATCGTAAGTTTCATAGAGTCTAAAGTATTCAAGATCCCATCTTTTCAAAGGCATTACGTATGGGATTTAAAAAGAGCATCTAAGCTAATAGAGTCACTACTAATTGGATTGCCAATACCCCAAATGTTTCTATATGAAAGTGGGAGAAACGAATTTTTGGTTATTGATGGTCAGCAACGTCTTATGACAATTTATTATTTCCAAAAAGGTAGGTTTCCTCGAAAGGAAAAGAGAGCTGAACTAAGAGAAATCTTCGATTTGCATGGCTACATCCCTGATGATGTTATGGCGGATGATACACTTTTCCAAAAGTTCAACTTGAAATTAGATGGAATAGTTGAAGGCAGTGAAAACCGCTTCAATGGCAAAAACTATCAAACACTAGATGAATTTAAAACTACTTTAGACTTGGCAACGATAAGAAACATGGTTGTCAAACCAGTATCCGGAGACGATGAAAGTGGCGCAATGTTCGAAATTTTCAATCGACTAAATAGTGGAGGTATTAATTTGGGGCCTCAAGAAATTAGAATGAGCTTGTATCATTCCGAGTTCTTAAGAGCATTATTAGAGATGAATAAAGATGAACGCTGGAGAACGCTATTAGGAAAAGAAAATCCAGATATTCGCCTTAATGATGTCGAGGCTATATTGAGAGTGTTTGCGATGGCTTCATTTCTAGAAAATTACAAGGCAACTGTAAATGGATTTATAAATAAATTTGCAAACCACGCCAAAAGTTTTACAGAAGAAGATATTATTTATTTTAAAGCGCTTTGGGATGAATTTTTATCTGCATGTTCTGAGCTAGAACCGTCAGACTTTAGAATCAACTCAAATCGTTTCAGTATTATGATATTTGAATCTATTTTCTTTGCATCAGTAAAAGATGCTATTGAAGGTAGACATACGGGTGCAAGAGCCCTTTCTAAAACTTATATCGACACCCTGAAAGCTGATGAAGATTTTCAAAAATACACATACGGAAAAACAACTTTAAAAGATAACGTGGTAGGTAGATTAAATCGAGCTAAAGATATTTTAATTGGGTGATATTATGCAAGATCAGGATGATGCGTTACTTGCTGTGGAGCAACTATTCAATGACTATAAAGAAAACTATAGCACTCTTATAGAGAGCAATGAAATTAGCTTTGCAACAGATTATAAAAATCAATTTGCTAAGGTTATTTTATTAGCTTGCGCTAGTTACTTTGAAACCAAAGTTGTTAACGCGGTTATTGAATCTCTAAATACGAAAGATTGCTCGTTAACTTACAACTTTGTTTCACGTAAAGCTCTTAAAAGACAGTATCACACTTTATTTAGTTGGGATTCGTCAAATGCAAATACGTTTTTCTCTTTTTTTGGAGAAGATTTTAAAAAATTTATGGTTCAAAGAGTTAAAGAAGACGAAAACCTTAGAAGTTCAATAAAAGATTTTTTGTTGCTTGGTTCGCTCCGAAACCAACTTGTTCACGATAATTATGCGATGTTTTCTTTGGATTTAACCGTAGAAGATATGTGGGCGAAGTTTAAAAATGCACAAGAATTTGTTTTTAATATCAAAAGTATGACAAGTGAATTTAAGTGTGCGTAATCAAAATCTAACAAGTCAATCCAAAGGACAAAAAACAGTTGGTTTTGCGCCTGCGCCGCTAATTTTAACCAACTGATTTTTGCCTCTGATTGAGGCGTTGGTATGACTCCCACTGTCAAGTTAAACACACTGTTCCTTGCCTAACTTTTCAAGCCATATATTCTCACACTCGAATTAGAGCGAGTTAATACATAAAATGAAGCAAGTAATGTCGTCGGTTATCATGCTGATATTCGTAGATTACTTATTTTCATAAGCAGAGCTGACCTTACTTAGTTCGTCGTGGCACCTGTCTTCAGTCTATGTTCGTGGGTCAATACAGGGTGAGCTGTACTGCCATCCTAACGCCGTCGGTGGTAGTGCCACAGCCGATGCTTGATCCTATGCATTAACTCTAATTCGTTTTTCATGCCGGTATTCTTGCCAATCTGAGTTTTGGGTCGACCTGAGAGAGCACCACTTCTTTAGCAATCGCCCAGATATAGGCAATCATTTCACGCGCAATAGCAGTGATAACCAGGTTGTAATGCTTACCTTTATTGATGAGCTTTTGGTATCGGCGGCATAACCTCACCTGCGCTTTCCAGGCGATGGCGATGATATGCTTTGGTAAACCTTCTTGTCGTTTTTGTAACTCAGTGGATATATTGGCGGCATAGCGATAAGTATGTGCACCTTCAATCAACAGCCGCCTTACTCGGCCATTCCCACACTTTGTGATGGCCCCGATATGACGTTTACCTCCACTTGAGTGTTCACTGGGGACAAGACCAAGGTAACTCATAAGCTTGCGGGGATGGTCAAAACGGGTTAAATCGCCAAGCTCGGCGACGACACCTGCTGCGACTAATAGTCGCACTCCGCGCATGGCCTGGATAGCTTTTACAACCGGGTAATAGCGCCATTGATAGACATGGTGTGTCAGCTCATTATCAAGCCGTTGAAGTCTAGCAATACGCTCATTAATGGCTTGAAGGCATTCTTGCAATACAATTTGTTGTGCGGGGTGTGGTAAGACTAACTCGGTTAACCAGCGTAGATGTTTAAGAGACCAATTAGCGGTACCTGCGTAGTTGATATTATTTCTAAGTAGCAAGGCCTTTAATTGGTATTTAGCGTCTTTTAAGTCTTTCATAGCGACTTCACGTGCTCGAGATAAGTCGCGAACGGCTTCATCTTCAGGCTCAGGCACATAAATGGGTGTGAGGTCTTCAGATTTGAGTAACTTAGCGAGTTTTAAAGCATCACGTTTATCAGTTTTAACACGTTCACCGGGCTTTTTAGGGATAAGTGAAGGTGCGACAACATAACAACAATGACCTAAGGACGTTAAAAGTCGGTAAATCCAATATCCACAAGGCCCTGCTTCGTAGACAAAATGAAGCGTCGCATAGGGATATTTAGATTGAAATTGTCTGGCCAATTTTATGATTGCCTGTTTAGCGCTTGAAACACGGCCATGGTGAACCGGATTTGAACCGCGATGTTCTTCTATGTATGCGACCTCAACAAATTCTTTATGCGTATCTAAGCCAATAAAAAGTATGTTATGTTTAGTCATGCTAGCCTCTGCTATTTAGTTGATGACAAACTAAGTATGGCTCTGGCTTATAGCTAACCCACGAAAATGCGGAGGCTAGCACCGTGTGGGAGTCATTATGTCTAGGTATACATGGAATTTCTGCACAAATTTGCATGTTTTGATTGTCGAGTGGCATTCAAAAGGCGTGCGACCGAAGAGTCAAATACGGGTACTGCTTGGCAAGCGGAATCAGAACTCGAGCATAATTGCCCTAATTGTGGTCGCAAGATGGCTTTTTTAGGTCGCAATTTTCGTGCACCAAAACAATCGAGTAAAAATAAGTGGCAATCGGCAATGTTACTTTGGGAGGCTGGCTTTAGGTACTGTGGCAGTGGCTATCATTCAGATCCTGCTCTTCCTGAAAGCAAAGTTGAAACAATTGACTTCATTAAAAATAATCCTAGCCACACTCAAAAAATTGCTAGTAGTAACTGTTGGGAAACGTATACCTAACAAGTTACTCAAAAGGACGCAAAACGCTTGGCTTGCGCTCCTTCGTCGCTAATTTTAGCCAAGCATTTATGCGCCCATTAGTAAGGCGTTAGGCAACTTAGGAAAGTCATGCGCAAAATTTTATTTCTATTCGTATTAATAGTCTCATCTAATTCCTACGGTCAAACGTTGGTTACAGGAAAGTACGAATTGACTATCACTGAACTGTGCGAAGAAGGCGTTGTTGGTTGTGACAATGTTGTTTTGAACATGATTGAGCATGATAGTGCAGAGAAGATACGAATTGGTGGTGAAGCGTTTCATACAATGTGTGCAGACGGAGTTACGCCATGCGCATTTCAAGGTTATAGATTCAAAACCAAAAGTGAAACATACAGAATTTTAAACAATGGCACTTTCCAGATCTTTGATACAAATGGAGAGCAAATACACTCAGAAAAAGGAAAATGGTTGTAGCCGTTGCCTAACAAGTGCCTAAACCAAAGGACGCAAAACAGCAGGCTTGCGCTCCTTCGTCGCTAATTTTAGCCTGCTATTTTACGCCGGTTAGGCAAGCGTTAAGAGCGACCGCTTCTGGCACACAGCTGTCCTTCATCTCTAGCGCGTTTAGGTCCACTTTCGTTTCAGCCTGGCCGGGCTGAAACATTTCTTGCCTCAAAGTGCGTTAGTATAAATACACAATCTGTCTCAAATGAGCGAATAACGATTATAACAATTTGTGATATAAAGCAGGCGTATTTTAATGATCAGAAGGTGAACCGAGTTCTGATTTACTTACATATTATCTGATCTTTGGCGGGCTAATAATGTCGTAAAGGTAGTTATAAACAAAAGTGTATAAAGTAATGTAAATGACTAAAAACAACTCCAATCGTAGTGCCTCAAACATTGACACATTTAGCCACCAAGCCAATATTGGTAGAGTCAATACCAGCATAGTGCCTTCAAAACCTAAGGCATGAACAACCCTTACTTTTAGTGAACGCTGGATAAGTTGTTTGGGGTGATGTTTTAACAAATACGTATCAAAAACATAGTTAAATATTAAATTCCAAACGACGGCAAATATGGAAAAGGCAATACCAATCGTCAGAGATTTGGACATTTCTAGTTGAAATAAAGGTTTAAGCAATACGCTAATACCCAGCAGGGCAAATACTTCATAAAACAGGGCGTGAATTATTCGCTCTTGTTTGGTTCTCATTTTTTATCCATCGTCTAAATTGCTATCTGCTAACCATTTTATATACTTAGTGACTAGATTATTATTTAGAATATATACATTAAGTAGATAGATGGCCGTTTCCTTCGAACAATTAGAAGCTTTTGTGGCAACACATAAATGTGGTTCGTTTTCCGCCGCTGCCAGATATACTGGCAAAGCACAATCAGTAATGAGCACCTTAGTATCAAACTTGGAGATTGATTTAGGTGTCGATTTATTTGATCGCAGCCATAGATATCCAACCCTCACTCCTGCTGGAGAGTCCTTAATAGGTCGGGCTTGTGGGGTTGTTGAGCAAAGAGAGAGGTTAATAGTTGCGGCAGATGAACTGCTTGCCAACGTTGAAACTAAACTGACTATTGCTATAGAGAATCAAATAACGATTGAAAACCTAGGTCATGTACTCAAACAACTCATCGTAAAACATCCTTATGTCGATATTGAAATCGATTATGGCACGGTACAGGACGTATGGCGCAGAGTGTCCAATGACACCGCACAACTTGGCATAGTAATACAGCCTGAAAACCCTTTAGAAGGTGTTGATTTTAGAGGTGTCGGTGCTATGGAATTTGTCTGTGTTGCATCTGAAGAGCATCCGCTGTCACAATTAAAACAAGTATCTTGGGAAGATTTAAAACAGCACAGGCAGATATTGATCAAAGGTTTTGAAGATTCATCCATGACTAAATGGCAAGCTTCATTTCAGATTTGGCAAGTAGCAAACGTTCATGGATGTTTCGAGCTGGTTAGTGAAGGCATTGGTTGGGCGGTATTGCCTCGTTATGTATTAAAAGACACTAATTCAAAACAGAAAATTGTAAACTTGCCTTTGTCATTCGACAGCAGGAGTAGCTTTGCTCAGGAAGTGGATTTAATCTGGTCCGATACCAAAGCACTTGGCCCAGCTGCTAAGTTTATTACTGAACAACTGAGCGATTTAATGCAAGTGCGAAATTAATATTAACTAACCAGAGCTTGGCTTAACTCACAAGTGATTTGGCAAAAGACTCTATCGTCGTTGTTGGCTCACCTAATATTTGCCAGGTTTGTTCAGATACAGGCTGTTCATTTAACTGTTCAAAATAAGTGAGCAAGTGCTCCATAAATTCAGCTTCTTCTGCAGGAAAGCCCATCTCTGGAATAGCGGCAATCGGGTAAGTAGCTATTTGGGTTTCGGGGCTGAATACGTCTAAGAATTTTCTCGCCGCTTCTGGAAATGAAATACCTTCTTTACCTTGTACTGAAAACGCTTGGTTATAAGCTTTGTCGTTACCAATGGCGTTGTAAATGTTTATCGCTAAATCGGTCGTATTAGTATAGTAGATAGGGTAAGTATGATCGCCGATGATGCCGAACTGACCTTCTTGAATAAATACAGGGAATGAATCCAAAAAGAACGAACAGTGGAAGAAGGTATAGTTAATTCCCGATTTTTTGATGTAGTCCATTCCCGGTAAACGAATTAGATTCGTTTTGTAAATTAATCCTTTAGCGGCAAACTCTTCGTGTAAGCTGTCAATACCAACAATTTGCATAACGTGCTTCACGCCATTTTCTTTGGCGGCATCAACAATATTAATTACCCCTTCTCGTTCAGTATGAAATGGCAAACTAGGATCAAGGCTAGTGGTATTTAAACTGATATAAACAGTTTCTGCACCTTTCAATGCGTCTTTTAAACTGTCTAAATCGCTTACATCTGCATAAACACAAGTCACCTCTTCAGGTAGAGCTGCTTTTGCTTTTTGCACATCTCGTACAACGGCGGTTACTTGAACGCCTTTAGCAACTAAATTTCTAATAACAGGTTGAGCCAAGTTACCTGTTGCGCCTATTACCGTAATTGATTTTTGCATGAATAATCTCTCTATAAATATACACCACGAATGTAATATTAATATCGACTTAGGGTATTAATAAAAATAGGTTGTATCCATTTCATGTATAGGTTGATGGTTGTTCCTGGAAGATCAGTTACAAATTATAAAGCGATGAAAATTGATTCGTTTTGTCCAAAAACGAGTTTGCTGGCCGTCTGTTTCTCGCTCAAATCGACAAGTTACATAAAACCTAAATCTACTTACAAATTAAGCAGTGCCTTTGAGTTATCAAACTGTCTATATATTTGATTTTCTTTACGCCCTTCATCGTCTATGGGTTAAATTATCGCCTGTCTGTCATTTTATGTTTTTGCGTTAAATGCCTGACTTCTTTGAGGCTGTTACCTGTTCAGGAATTCGCCTACACTTTGTTACAAGTTACTAAAAATCAATGTGCTAGATTAGGGGTATATTGATTGGTATCGAGGTGAGTGTGAAAAACAGTAAGCATTTGATAAGTTTGATTGCCCTAATAGGACTATCTGGCTGCATAGTTGCGCCCAAAAAGACAATGCACTTTGATGAGCACTGTGATTTTGTCAGAGAAAAAACGGAGATAGATGTACAGATCTTTGGCGATGACCCAGCTAATCGCAGCCCCATTGTTCCTGGAGATCTCTTTATTCCAGTTATGGTTGCTGCGACAACTGCGGCGTTTTCATCGGCTGTTTATGTTTACGATAATGCACAAAATTCTATAGCGTACAAGCAAAATTGTAAGGATACTCAGCAGTCAAATAGGCATAAAACTAAACCTGAAGATACATGCGGTGGCAATGAATTGTGTGGAATAGAAAGAACGAAGTAGCTACCCTGCTGGTTTGTAAAGGGGGTTTACATACACAGAAAAAGCCGCATAAAGCGACTTTATCAGGGATAATCAAATAGGTTGTTTTGGGGTAAAGCTTAACTGGCGTTTTCGAGCAGTTTGCCTTTACCTATTTCAATTTTTCTTGGTTTTAAGGCTTCCGGTACTTCTCGCTCTAGGCTGACTACCAGCAAACCATTTTCTAATTCTGCGCCAATCACTCTAACATGGTCACCGAGCTGGAAGCTTTGTTCAAAATTGCGCTCAGCAATACCTTGGTGAATAAATTTGCGTTGAGTTTGGTCTTCTTTATTGGCTTTTTGACCTTTAATTCTTAGCGTGTTGTTCTCTGATTCTATATGCAGTTCATCTTCGCTAAAGCCGGCAACAGCCATTGTAATTTGATATTTGTCTTGGTCCAGCGCCTCGATGTTATATGGAGGGTAGCTAGTTTGTTTGCCATTATGTGCAGCTCGGTCCATCAGTGACGCTAAGTGGTCAAAGCCAATGAATGAACGGTATAGTGGAGTAAGATCTACGTTTCTCATAATAATATCCTCTTAGAGCGATAAGGTTTGTTCACCTTTCAATTGAACCGATAAACAAACGTAATAAATAATATTTTGTATTGGTTGGGACCCTGTCGGCGTCCTCACAATACTATCTATGGACGGGGCAATTTGTTTTCAAGGAAAAATCTAAAAAAAATTTAAAAACGCCGCTTTTAATGCCTTTCAGGCAAGTTTTTATCCTTTCTTCCATAAACAATGTTCCCTTTGCCTATAACCAAACTTGTGGCTGACTCGGCTTGGCAAGAAGTAACGGCGGGCATGGGATATAGGTATAAGTATTATCGCGATATGCGTGCTGCTCCTTTATTGAACATTTTTTTCGTTAAATTTTTATTTATGGTGTGTGAGATTAAAAATGGAGTGTATTTATAAGTGTAAATTTCAAAATAGTATAATTGCTAAACAAACTTTGCAATGTTTGGTAATTAGGTACTATTGAAATAGAGCTAATATTAAGATTAAATTAGCAAAAATAACATGTTACCTACTAAAATGATGCTTTTTTACGAGTTGTTTTTTACTTGTTGACTACGTCATTAAAGCACAAATGTCGTTTCTGCTTATTGTGGTAATGGTAATTTTAGCTGTTTAAATATTAATTTACTGATCTTGTCTTGGGGTATTCGCTTGTTTAACCAGTGAGTTACACTAAACTTGGTGCATATGAAGTATCTAGATAGCGCATTTTTACTTTTAAACTAACAAGGTTCGGGGTTTGATTAACTTCGAAATAAAAATTATGAAAAAAAATCTGCGACTCACATTGTGTACGCTGTCTGTATTGTTTGCCTCTAATTCAGTTATTGCAGGTGATTGGTCTTCAACCATCACTGGCGCTTCCGATTATACATTCAATGGTATCAGCCAAACGGATAACGATTTTGCGCTACAGGCTAGCTTAGACTACAGCAATTCAAAGACGAATTGGTATGCAGGTTCATGGGCTTCAAACGTCGACTTTAGCGATGGCACAGACACGGAAGTTGATGTCTACTTTGGGCGGACCTTCTCATTGACTGACGCTGTGAGCCTAGATGTTGGCATCGCATATTATAGCTATTATGGCGGTGACGACTCCAGCGATTTAAATTACCCAGAAGCTTACACTAAGTTTGGATTTGATAATGCTCTGGGCACGACTGAGTTTAACTTTTGGTATAGCTGGGACTACGCTGGTCAAGATGAAAAACACACTATTACTACGTTATCACACACTTTTGAAGTTGCTGAAAACCACGATATTTCGGTAAGTTATACGGTGTCTAATTATGTGGGAGGGGATGTAAAATGGGACGAGACAAATAGCTCCTACCACCATTATGAAATCGCTTATTCAACCAGTTTATCGGGTTTCGATTTATCGATTGCAGCTGAAGATACGTCAATAGACTCAGACACATCTGATGAGCGCATCGCGTTTTCTGTATCTCGTACCTTTGAATTTTAATTTATAAACGAAAAAAGCCGGGAAGTTGCCCGGCTTCTACATAATTATTCTATGGTCGTTTATTTTTTAACGATTGCGTTGTGATAAACGTTTTGCACGTCGTCACAATCTTCTAGCATACCCATAAACTTTTCGAAGTTAGCGATGTCATCTTCGTTTTCGATTTCAACGTGAGTTTGTGGGATCCAAGTGATTTCATCAACTTCAAAAGTGATGCCATCAAAAGCTTCTGTTAGAGCCGTTTTTGCTTTGAAGTACTCAGTGTTTGGTGCAAATACTGAAACTTTACCATCTTCAACTTCAACGTCGGTCACGTCAACATCTGCCATCATTAGGGCTTCTAGTACAGCTTCGTCATCGTCACCTGCAAAACCTAAAATAGCGAAGTGATCAAACATGTGTGCTACACAGCCTGGGCTACCAATTTTTGAGTCAGTTTTAGTAAACGGAAGACGCACATCTTTGATTGTACGATTAGGGTTATCTGTTAAGCAGTCAACGATAACCATACAGTTACCTGGACCGTAACCTTCATAACGTGCCGGTGAGTAGTCTTCACCAGCGCCACCAGCAGCTTTTTCGACTGCTTTTTCAATAACGTGTGCTGGAACTTGATCTTTTTTTGCTTTTTCGATCAAACGACGAAGGGATAGATTTGTTTCAGGATCTGCGCCACCGTTTTTAGCAACTACATAGATCTCTTTACCGTACTTAGAGTTTACCTTAGTTTTTGCCGCTGCCGTTTTTGCCATGGCGTTTTTGCGGACTTCAAATGCTCTACCCATCTTAATTCTCGTTATTTGAAATTCAATTGCACAAGATTCTAACAAGACTAGACGCTTTGGGCTATACCCTAATGGGCCTCAGTCCATATGAAAGGCTGGATTATCGGTGCAAATCACAATCTTAGGCAAGTTGATGCTGGAATTTGAGATTTTTTTGCTCTATCAACATTAATAGTGTTTCCCAACTGTTGAAAGTGATGTCTGCTTTTGAGGAATATTCAGGCGTCGCATTGGGAATATAAAGGCAGGATATCATCTGTGCATTGTGTGCGGCTTCAATATCGTACAGGTAGTCGCCAACATACATACAGGCTGTACTTGGCAGGCCCCATTGCTGCGCAATCATATTTAATGCTGTAGGGTCTGGTTTAGCAGGCGCATCGTCACGGGTTAAGATGATATCTATAGGCAGGTTACACCGCGCTAATTTTGTTTGTGCTGCTTTGGCAAAGTTACGTGTCACGATGGCCATAGGAAACCCTCTATGATGTAACTGCTCAACGACCTGCGCCGCACCAGGTATAAACTCCGCTTGATGCGCATCTTGCATTTCGTGTTGATGAATAAGCGCCATTGCTTCTTCACGCATGTAGGGTGAGGGCAGTGTATCGACAAATTCCAACAAGTCATTTTCTCTAGGGCAACCCAGCTGCGCTTTCATCATGGCGAAGTCTAAGTTGGAAGTGACTAATGTGCCATCCAAGTCAAAAATAATTCCTTTAATCATGCGTTTCTTACCTCGTATTCCGTAGCAAGACACTCTGCCTGCTTTAAACATAGAGTACGTCAATTGAGGTTGCAAAGATCACAGCGAAAATTTATCCAATTGACCATGGTGGACCGACCAAAAAGTCATAGAAATAGTTTGTAGATGTACCTGAGTTTATCACTAACATAATCTAAAGTTATTTTATTTGTGATTGCATAAGTGCTCTACTTGGAGTGATTTACCTATTTTACTTAACCATATTGATATCAAGTTAGTTTTCTCTTTTGAACTTTTCGCTGTTTTTTCCATTGTTTTTCTTTGTTTTAATAGAGGTTTATAAAAATTATGTGCTATAAAACTGTCTATTACGAACGATAAATACTAAACATATATATAAGCTAAAGTTATGTATAAAGAGTTGCTAAATATATCTGGGTTTCGCATGGTAGAGGCGGCGGCAAGGCTACAAAGTTATAGCAAAGCTGCTGAGGAATTAAATGTGACACAAGCGGCCGTGAGCCAACAAATTCGTAAAATTGAAGCGCAGATTGGTTGCAAACTGTTTTACCGTCAAGGTCGCTGTATGCAGCTAACGTATCAAGGTGCTGTTTTAACCGAAGCGATACAAAATGGCTTTGAATTAATAGTAGAGGGCCTGAAAAAGATCCAATATGAGCCATTGCCTGGTAAGTTGACCATCACAACAACACAATCTTTTGCGTCATTAGTATTGGTGCCTAGAATGTGGAAGTTCTCATCTGCATATCCTGATATTGATCTACGCATTGTGACTTCAAAGGAAGTAGAAGATTTACGCCAAGGTGAAATCGACATCGCGATTCGCTATGGCTACAGTGAATATCCTGATTATCACTGTGAGGTTTTAATCAATGATCCCATTGTTCCACTATGTTCTCCTGCTGTTGCTGAGGTGCTCGATAAAAGCAGCCCTGTCAGCTTAAAGCAAAGTTGGCTAATTGATTATTCTGGTGTCTCTTATTGGCCTAAGTGGTTTGAGCATATTGGTATTGATCCGGATATTAGCGCCTGCCAAGTACTAAAGGTGAATAATATTGATGTCGCAATGAGTGCTGTACTTGCAGGTCACGGAGTATGCTTGGGTTCCGCAAAACAAGCAGCGCACTATTTAAATGAAGGAATGCTAGTACAACCCTACGAGTTCGGGCTGATGCCGGGCACTCAGTATCGATTGATGTATGACCCTCAATCTCCACGTTTAAAGCGTATTGAGCTGTTCAGTCAGTGGCTTCATAAGGAGATAGAGTCTTTATAATTTATCTTAAAATTGATGCCTGTAGCTGCTACAGTACCAAGTGTTAGATGGAAATATAATAATTATAAAAGATGTAATAAATGGCGTATTTGATCACAACGGTTATTTTAATTGCGTGTTGCTCTGTTTTTTTCATTCCTAAATTTAAGCAGTTTACTAAGAATAACGAGCTGGCAAGTAATTTTGTACTTACGCTGGTGGCAACGCTTGTTGGTGTTTTGCTGGCGATTGCTATAAGCAATTACGATGAAGATGAAAGGGAACGCCGTGACCTAATTAAACTGCTTTATGCGGCTAAGGCTGTTGCATCTGAAAGTCTTGATTATAGTCATGCCGTAATGGATTACTATCAAAGTAATGAAGCGGGTGAGGAAACAAAAGAGTCAAAGGCTCGTTTCTTCAAAAATAATCCGTTGCCCTACCCTGACTACCTAGATGCATTGATGTCGCAACAACTATTTATTAAAAACCTCTCGCAAGAATCTCTGACTGAGTTAAGTGAATCACTGATTGTCATGAAACGAGCAAAAACCTATAGGCCGAGATTGTTTATCTCCAATTTAACGTTTGCTCTTTATATCTTAGATCAGGAGCGGCTCTTCCAAGAAGGTAAGATATCAGAGATGGAATTGGAACTGCGTTTAAGCGAGAAAGAAAGGCAGCTAGAAGAAGGAAAAAACTAAATTGAATATTCTGTTTTCTCACAAGGGAGCTTGTACTAAAGCCTGTGTATTTTTTATTTCATTGATGTCCAGCAGTGGGGCATTTTCACAAACGACTACACAGCATTTGTCGCCGACAGCAATCGACGAAGACATATCCTCATTTATTTCATTGCTAAATGAGCGTTATGCCTATTTCGATAAGAAGCAAGTTGATAAAGAGCAGTTCAATGCTTGTTTGCAAAAGGATACTAATAAGATAAAAACACGCAATGATTTGTCGAGGAAGCTTAACCATTGTTTTGAGTTTTTCTACGATCAACATAGCGAAATAAGACCTAGACCTCGCGACTACTATCTACCTATGCCCACCGCATTGACAATGTGGGCTGAGCTACGTGACAGCAAAGCAATTATCACCTCACTACCACATAATGGCTATGCGCATAAAGTGGGGTTTAGGCCGGGTATGATCATAGAGAACATAGACAACAAGCCGGTTCTTGAAGCCGTCCGGCAAGCGAATGTATCAGGCCAAAAAGCGGCTCAAACCTGGGTTCTCAATCGATTATTAACCGGAACAAGGGAGCAGCAGATCTCTGTTGATGTGAACTGGCAAGGGCGTTTGCAAACGTTGACAATAGACACCGGGCAGGTTGTTGCGGGCATCTTGAAGGAAAAGCCACTATTAACCAGTAAACTAATAGGAGAGTTTGCGTATATCAGACCTGAAAACAGTTTGGGCAACAATGCATTGATCGGCGCTTTTGATGAGGCAATATCACAGTACAAACACTCAGCCGGTTTGATATTGGACTTGCGCAATACACCCAGTGGTGGGAATAGCGATGTTGCTAGAGGCATAATGAGCAGGTTTATCGCGCAGCGGCTTCCCTATCAAGAGCATGAATTGATTGCTGTAGAGCGTCAATATGGCGTTAAAAGGCGTTGGCAAGAGTTTGTCTATCCAAGAGGTGACTTTACTTATGAAAAGCCTTTGGTGGTTTTAAGTAATCGCTGGACAGGTAGTATGGGGGAAGGGCTAACGATTGGGCTCCATGGTATGAACCGTGCCACAGTGATTGGGACACAGATGGCTCAGTTACTTGGTGCTATTTCCGGACATACATTACCCAAATCAAAGCTTGATGTAGTGATCCCGGTTGAAAAGCTATTTCATGTTGATGGCAGTGCAAGAGAGGTGTTTTTGCCTGACATACAAATAGATCATGTTAAGAACGCGGAAAATGCAGATCTTGCTTTGAAAGCGGCGATAACCTACCTGAATAAATTTGCAAGTGCCGGTGATAAATTCCAATCCGAGTAAAGGAACAAGGCATCAAAGTGAAATCTGGATGAGAAAAGCTGCTTGTTTAATTAATCTGATTTGTTAGCAAGCAAGCTCCTTTATATAGAGCGCAATTGTGCGCTCTTTTTCAATGTATAGAAGTGTGCCTTCTATCTGTTATCCCATAGTTTGCCTATGAGCAAACGTCATCGTTTCAATTGCTACTGAAAAATTGTGACAGCAGAGTTTGGTTGGATATAACTAATGCAGAAGATAGCAACAAAGTAACAATTGCTGGAATAGCATCTTTCAGTGTATCGAATTTTAAGTGGAAAAAAATCGCGCCAACTGACGCTATAGTAATACATAGAGCGCCAATGCAATTTAATATTGCATGTTCGTATGCCAACGAACCTAACAAAGATAGTGCAGCCGTCAGTTCGATAATACCAACCAAAAACATATGTATACGAGTCAACCCATACTTTCGAAAGAAAGCCAGCTGTGTTTCAAATATATACTTCTGCCAGCCTAATATTTTAATTGAACTTGCAAAGGTGAAAAAAACGCCAAGAACAGCAGTAATATATGTCATGTAAAACTCCCAATAAATTTTTCAATGGCATTTAAGCATTCCTTAATAGTCGGATAAATGCTATTTTTACGATATCTGGTATTCCAATTTGGAATGATGATGGACAAGTTAGAGTGTATAAAAGTGTTTCGGCATGTTGCTCGGTTAGAGAGTTTTACGGCTACAGCAATCGAACTCAATACGACACAAGGAGCCGTGAGTAAAAAGATAGCTTGGTTGGAAGGGGATTTAGGCTTTACTCTATTTCATAGGAACTCACGTAAGATTAGTTTAACAAGTGCTGGTAAACAATACCTTGGTTTTTGCCACGAACTTGTTGAGAAAATGACCCTGACTGAGCAATTGATTAACAAACAGCTAAGCCTTGCTGTAGGTACACTTAAGATATCAGCCCCGTCAGCATTTGCTACTCAGCGACTAGCGGTTCCTATACGAAAATTCTTGATAGCAAACCCTGAAGTGAAAATAGATATTTCAGTCGACGACAAGCATGCAGACTTATATCGTGACGATATTGATATCGCTATTCGAGCCTCTTACCTCAAGGATTCTGGGTTAAAAGCCAAAAAGCTGCTGGATCACGACGTTTGCTATTTTGCATCACCTGATTATCTAAAAAATAATGGTACTCCAGTTGTTCCCGAAGAGTTATCAAAGCACACTTGTCTAACTTACTCTTTAAGTACAACCTCAAATGTTTGGCAAATAAATAAAAAGAAATTCATGGTACGAGAGTTGTTTACTAGCGATAGTCCAGAAATGTTAGTGAAAATGGCGATATTGGGATGTGGTATAGCCGCTATGCCGAAATGGATGGTTCAAGAGTCCTTCAAAATGAATCAGTTGACAGAACTGTTCGCAGACCACCAAAAAGGTTCTCTACCAATGTACGCAGTGTATAAAAATTCTGACTATTTACCTTATAGAATTAGAGCGTTTGTCGACTTTATCGCCAGTTACTTTGAATCTGAATTGGTGAATTAGCTTTTATCAATTCTACGGGTGTAATAGAGTGAGCAACCTCCTTTTGTGGGGATAAATCTTAAGAAATAATCTATTGCCATAGAAGTTAAGCGGTTTTAACTTATTCAAAGTGGTTTTTCAGATATTAATTAACCATCGCTGTTACTTGTGATTTTCATAGGTGGTAGCCCAATGCTCCAGTGTGGCTTTTAACTGAAATGGGCGTGAGTGTTTTATTTAAAACCACCGCTTGTTAAGTATTGATTTAAAAATACATTATTACCTAACAAGCTGTTGTGGTTTTCATTCGTGTTTCAATTCCCTACACCAAGCCGCAACATTCCTACAGCCTCTGGCGCGGGTAGCAGTTCCTGCTGAGTCGTCGCCTGTGTTTTAAAGCTAGCGACTTGTTGTAACAAGTTTTGAGCTTGCTGCCTCATAACTTGGCTTGAATGCGTGGATTGTTCGACTAAATGCATATTTTTCTGCGTTTCGTTATCCATTTGCGCAATCGTAGATGACACTGCAGCGACGCCCTCTGATTGCTCTTGACTGGCCTCGGTTATTTCAGTGATCATCACATTTACCTCTTTAACCACTTGGATCAGTTGCTCAAAAGTATCCCCTGATGCCGATACCAGCTGGCTACCTTTAGATACAGCTTGAGAGCTATCTTGTATTAGGCCTTTAATTTCCTTAGCTGCGGATGCGCTGCGCTGTGCGAGATTACGGACTTCACTGGCGACCACCGCAAACCCTCTACCTGCTTCTCCTGCTCTGGCCGCTTCGACAGAGGCATTGAGTGCTAATAGGTTGGTTTGAAAAGCTATCTCATCAATAACCCCGATGATATCTGAGATGCTTTTACTGCACGCTTCAATTTCATTCATCGCGGCAACTGCATCTGAAACGGTACTACCGCCCTGCTGGGCTTTGACCATTACTTCATCTGCGTGATCAGACACATCTTTGGCGCTTTTGGCATTTTGCTGTACGGTCACGGTTAGCTCTTCCATGGTGGAAGCTGTTTCTTCGATGCTTGCGCCTTGATTTTCAGTGCGTTTGTTTAATTCTTCATTACTATTGGCAATACTCTGTGCGCCTTGGTACACGCTGTTTGATGCTTCTGTGATTTCTTGCACCATGCTATTTAAATTATTCATGAGGGCGTTCATAGCGTCTTTTAAGATATTAAACTCAGTGCCTAAATCATCGTCTATGGTATGCATTAACTCACCCTCAGCAAGTGCCATGATGGCGTGTTTGATACTCGAAATCGCGCGCTTTCTAGCTGTGATATCCGTCGCGTACTTCACCACCTTAAAGGGGTTGCCTTCGGCATCAAAAATGGGGTTATAGGATGCTTGGATCCAAATTGCCTGGCCATGTTTATCAATACGCTTGTACTCGCCACTATCAAATTGTCCAAGGCGTAGGCGCTGCCAAAAATCTTGATACTCTTGACTGCGTGCATACTCGGCCTCGGCAAAAATTTTGTGATGCTTACCCTTTATCTCAGCCAAGGTATACCCAGTCGTAGCAAGAAAATTCTCGTTGGCATCAAGGATAGTGCCATCTAAATTGAATTCAATCACGGCTTGTGACTTGTGAATAGCCGCCAGTTGCCCGGCAAAGTCGGCGCTTTGTAACTTTTGAACTGTGATATCCGTCGCAAACTTAACAACTTTGAAGGGCTTGCCATTGGAATCAAATATGGGGTTGTAAGTCGCCTGTATCCAGATTTTTTTGCCATTTTTACCAACTCTTTGGTACTCACCTGAGTCAAATTTTCCTTGGTTGAGTTGTTGCCAAAACTGTTTATATGCCTGACTGTTGGCGTAATCTGGATCAGCAAACATGCTATGGTGTCGGCCTTGAATTTCATCCAATGTGTAGCCAGTCGTTTTTAAGAAATTTTCGTTGGCATTGATGATGGTGCCGTCCATGTTAAATTCGATCACTGCCTGTGATTTGCCTATGGCTTGTAACTGTCCTTCATAGTTGGCGGCCTGAAGCTTTTGCTCCGTGATATCTGTCGCGTATTTAACTACTTTAAATGGTCGGCCGTTTAAATCGAGTATGGGGTTATAAGATGCCTGAATCCAAATTTCTTTGCCGTGCTTAGCTTTGCGCAAGTATTCCCCTGCGGAGTATTGCCCGGCGTTTAATTCAGCCCAAAAATTCGCATATTCGGCACTTGCAGCATACTCTGGATCAGCAAACATACTGTGATGTCGACCTTTTATTTCATCTAGCGTATATCCCATGGCCGATAAAAAGTTTTCATTGGCATAGATGATAGTGCCATCCATATTGAATTCGATAACAGCTTGGGACTTTCTGATGGCTTCAAGTTGACCTTGATAATCCGCCGCTTGCAATTTAGTTTGTGTTATATCTGAAGCGTACTTTACTACTTTGTACGGGCGACCATTTACATCAAAAATGGGATTGTAGGATGCATGGATCCAAACCTCCCTTCCGCCTTTGGCGAGTCTTTTATATTCTCCCGTACTAAATTGGCCCTGATTCAGCGCTTGCCAAAATAACTGATACTCTTCACTTTTGGCGTATTCAGGCTCTGCAAACATGCTGTGGTGTTGGCCGACTACTTCTGACAGTGTGTATCCCATTGCTTGTAGGAAGTTGTCATTGGCATGAACGATTGTACCGTCCATATTAAACTCGATGACTGCCTGTGATTTACCGATGGCCTCAATTTGGCCTAAATGTTCAGTGTTAGCACGTTTATAGTCAGTCACATTGTGCAGCAGTAATAGCGTGAGTTTACTGTGAGTTTGCTGATCAAATGTGCTGTGCATAGATGCGCGAAACCAAAATACGGAATTGTGTTGATATCGGACTTGAAGCTCTTGGTCTGGCTGAGCTATGTGGTTATCTAAATCAAGCTTTGTCTTTATAAGTCGGCTGTAATGTTGACCGATTAAATCGGCTTGTTTACAGCCAAGTTCTGCCAAAAAATGCGCACTGACTTGCGTAATTTTCCCCTCGTCATTGAGTTCTAATACAGATTGTTTTTCAAAAAAGACGTTAAGTTTGGCTTCTAAAGATTGTAATTTTTGACGCTCTGTCCTTGATGAAAATAACATAGTCCACCTAGTTGATAATCGTTACTATTAGTCAGAAATATAGTAGAAAAATGTATAAGTGCCACTTGAGTGTATGTTCGATAAAGGAAAAACGGACGCGTTTGTTAAAGAGCGTGTGATGACAAGGGGAAGAGTTATGTGTGGAGCAAAAAAAAAGCGCGCCAGAGGCGCGCCAAAAGTCTTTTTAAGACAGGGAAATCAACATGTTAAATAACTGCATTAGACATATCTACTTAAAGTCGAAGGTGTGTATATGCGCTTACTCAACAGGGAAAAGTATATCTATAGCTGCTGTTGCAATCTTGACTTAGGGTGCAAATGGCTGTGCAAGCTTGTTACTCTTTGTAAAAGAGTTTTCGTATTGCACTATTTTGAGTACAAAAATAAATCGAAGCTGAACCAAACAAGTATGTGGCATAGAAAAAGTGCCAACCGGAAAGTCTAAAAGTTCATCGATATAATGTGTATTGTCTAGCCTCTAAGGGTAAATTAAATCAGGTAACGGAGAAAAGAAGGTAACCGGGTTTGCAAAGCCAAGGAGTTGAAATGAAGTCTCTTCCTATAATTGTGGTGGTTGTTTTATCTGGGTGTGTTCACACGAACTATACGCAGTTGAGTCTTGCCCAGCGGTTGGTAGGCACTTGGTATTATTCTGATCGTGGTACAAATCACCATGATAGAAAATCATGTCTGTTTAAAGAGTCAGGAAAGGTTGAATGCGATGTTGAGGAAGGCAATTTTTTTGCAAACGGATTTGGCGAAGCGCACTTTCACAAAACAACAGGTAGTTGGCACATATACAAAACTCAGTTAACAGTGATAGAGGCGCCCACCTATTCACCAAATAATGTACATACTTGGAAAATGAAGGTCGACAAGTTGACCCAAAATCAAATGATATTGTTGAATGAACAAGCGTATCGAGAAGTGTGGCAAAAAGTGACAGACTAACTGCTCAGGTACTAGGTGATGCAAAACGGTACATAGTAGTACCGCATTAACCTCATAAATATTTAAACATCTTTTGCCGTTTCAGCTTCATAGGCACGGTGTAGCAGATTCTTGAGTGTATCCGATTGCTCAAACGATTCACTGTCAATGCCCTTTACACTCACTGCGGGTGTCCATGAATTCATAACAACCGCCCCTGTGAATGAACTGAGCTCATCGAGTGTTAATTGCGTGGTGCGTTGTGGCATATTTAGCTTGGTCAATTGACGTTGTAACATACTCATCATAGTACCTTTTAACATTGCGGCGCTTGGCCAAATAACGTGATTGCCATCCCAAAAAGCAACATTCCAAATTGTCCCCTCGCTTATGCGACCTTGCTTATCAATAAACAAAGCATCATCAAATCCGAGCGATTTAGCTTTATGCAGGTAGTAAGTTTTGCCAATTTCCCCCACATGTTTTATTTCTGGTAAATGTCGTTCGTGCGGGATAGTTGTGAGCCTTAAAGGGCCTTGAGGCCCATTTGATGGCGCACTGGTGCTGACCAGTACACTGGGATAAGTATTCATACTACGAGTAGTAAATTCACCGTGGGTAGAGTAAAGAGTCACGGTCAGCGAACAATCATCTGAGGAATTTGTAATTGCTTCACGAATGTAAGATAGAAGTTGTGCGTCATTCAATGATTTACCAAAAATAGTCCGTGAAGCTAGGCGCAATCGTTCTAAGTGTAAATCCACCCCTTTAACCTTGCCATTTCGTACTTGCATGGCACTGAAGTGTGCAAAGCCTGCAAATGCTAATGGGTTAGTTTCTGAGTTGGGCTGACGTCGGCCGTTGATAAAAACTTGTTGTACAACATCTTGATTTTTCATACTTTACTTCCGTTGAATTTGCTTTTGGAAGGCAATAATATAAACCCTCACAGTGCTGTTAGAGTCAAGAGCCCGATATGAAAATTGGTGAATTATCCAAACTAACCGGCGTGAGCATACGAATGCTGCGCTACTATGAAGAGCAAGGGCTTTTAAAGCCACGGCGGTCCGCTTCTGGATACCGTGATTTTGATCAACGAGAAGTGCAAATATTAGAGAGAGTTAAGTTATTGAGTTCTGCAGGCATGACCTTGAGCACCATTCAAGTATTTTTGCCGTGTGTGCGCGGGGAGCGGCCTATTATTGAGCCTTGTGATGAGTTGAGAGTACTCCTAAACACCCAGTTGCGAGAAGTGGATGAAAAAGCCGCTCAGCTGGCTCACAGCAGACTTGTGCTCACAGGTTTCTTACAAGAAATAGAAGCAGGTGACGAATAACAATTCCCGCGGTTAATTGCCTTTGAGAGTCTCTTCAACCTGTCGCTGTAACTTAGGCTTCAGCGAAGGGGGAAGCGCACTTCAACATATCTATAAACTTTCGTACTTTAGGTATATGAATAATGTCACGGTGAACTAATACCCAGCTGTTAACTTGCCAGCTTTCGCCGATTGCGAGTTCATGGAGTAGATTGTTATTTTGCACGGCTTGTTTGGTTGCGATGGAGATCCCGCACCCTGCCTGGAGTGCATGGTCCAGTACTTGATACGAGTTGCTGGTGGTGACAATATTACTGGTTGGAATGTGGGTATGGATCCACTCATTCCATGGCAAGTGCGCGATGCGTTCTGAGTTGGCTAGAAACTGATGCTGGGATACATTATCAAGCGTTGGTAGACCATGTTTTTCGATATACGTTTGGTGTGCACACAGAATTACGTCAATCTGCTGAAATGGAATGACAATATTGTCGAGGGTTTGTGGTTTTTCTCCCATTCGGATCGCCAGATCCGCTTCCCCGTACTCTAGGTCATATTTGCGAATATCACCGAGGATCTCAAAGCGCACATTCGGATATCGAGCTTGGAATTGTCGGATCACAGGAAAAAGTAAAACAGACAGTTCACTGACACAGGTGATCTTAAGGACGCCTTCCATCAGTGCACTTGAGTTGGTTGTTTTATCAACAAATTGCTTAAACTGCACATCGGTGATTTCTCCTAAACGCATTACCTCCAACCCCGCCTCGGTGGGAATATAGCCTTTGTCATTACGTTGGAATAACTTTACGCCAATGTGCGTTTCTAAGGCGTCAATGTGGCGCATCACCGTCGAGCGATGTATGCCTAGATCTTCAGCCGTGGCACTGAGCGTTCTCAATTTTGCTAATCGATACGCTGTTTTAAATTCGGTCCATTTATCCATAATCAGTATTGCGTTGCAAATATGCACATAAGGGTATTTTAATTACGCATTAAAAACAAATTTGCAACGGTATATGCTGTCGATCGTCAAGTGAGTGGAGAGAGTGAATATGAAAACCCAAGTGTTGATCATAGGCGGAGGCTTTGGTGGCGTCACGACAGCGCAAAAGTTACAAAAAAGTGGGATCAAAACAACATTAATCGATAGAAAAGATTACTTTGAGGTGACCTATGCTGTGTTAAGAGATGTGGTTGATCCAAATAAAACGAAGGGGTTAGCACGCAGATATTATCGGGATATTTTAGCGGGAGGTTTTGTGCAAAGCACAGTACAAGTGCTGCGCGATAATAGCGCTTTACTTGAAAACGGCGAGATCATTAATTTCGAACAAGTAGTGATTGCAACAGGCTCCAGATATCCAACACTGCCTCTGGCAAAATCCATAGATGCGTCTACCTTACGCGATAGAGAAGATGAACTAAAGCGCCATTATGACAAGCTCAAAAGTGCATCAGAGGTTTTAATCATGGGTGGCGGTGTGGTCGGAGTCGAACTTGCTGGTGAAATTGCATATGCGATTGAAGGCGTCAATGTGACATTGGTGCACAAAGGTCATGCTGTACTCGATGGCTTTAGTGAAAAAGCACAACGTAAAGCCCACCAGCAATTGGCCAAGTTAGGTGTGCACATAAAATTGGAGAGTAACTATCAACAAAGCGGGAATAGCTATAAAGATGAGCACAGTGGACATGAAATAACCCCGGATGTCGTTTACATGGCCACGGGTACTAAACCAAACAACGCATTTTTACAGCCGCATTTTAAGCATCTGCTTAATGATAAAGGGCTTGTTGTTGTCAACGAGCGATTAGAAGTAGTTGGACAAGACAATTTTTATGCACTCGGTGATATTGCCGAGGTCGGAGAAGCAAAGCTTGGTTACCTTGCCGTAGAGCAAGGCAAATATTTGGCAAAGGTCATAGCGAACAAGCGCCAAAGGCAACCGAACAAAGCATACAAACGCAATGCTTTTATGGCCCTAGTTCCGACTGGACAAAAAACGGGGGTAGTCCAGTTGCCGGTATTTACTTCAACATGTAAGCACCTAGTCAATTTAAAGCAAAAAGATTTGTTTATTGGCAAAACTTATAAAGAGTTTATGAAATAGCTAACGCTTTTTCATTTTGGAGGCTGTTGTTCAGCCCCAATGCTCTTTTTTAAATTGTACAGCTACGTCACTCAACTTGTGATTGTCTCCTGAAATTGACAGGTCCATGTCATACAAACTTACACATACCTAATCCGAGTTTTGTGCCATCGCGAGAGGTAAAGCCAAACTTTTCGTAAAATGTCTCCTTACCTTGGGCTGCCAGCAAACCAATCGTTGCACCAGATTGGCAGTTTTCATCCAGATAAGCACCGATTAGCCCCATGATTTGAGACCCTAGCCCAATGTTTTGATGTTCGGGGTGAACAATGATGTCTTGAATGTAGAAGTACATGGAGCCATCACCGATAACGCGGCCCGTGCCAATTAGTTTGTCGTCACGATACGCAGAAACCCAAAATAATGACGCTTGCATACTGTTTGCTAGGGTGCTCAACTGCGGATTAGACCAACCAATCAATACCCTGATCGCTGCGAATTCTTCGACCGTCGGCGCTTGCTGTTTTAAAACAATGTTAGAGGTAGTCATTTTACTCCTTTAATGGCGATGTTTGAGCAGAGGTAAATACCGTGGAGCTAGATACAGGGGAATTCACACCCACGTTAACTTAGATACTTTTTGTACAACCGGCTCTTTTTGGGTTCAAGTTTTATAGATAAAGTGTCGTCAGGAGAATGTAGTACACCATGTTTAGGTCAGAACGCCGGTAATTTAATAGTGGGAAAGCATTCATGGAAAGACAGTTAGTTATTTATTGACTTGGGTAAGAAAAAGTAGCTACAGGAATTACAATGCACCAACCTATCCTGATATGTTTACATGCGATGATAAGTCAGTGCAACTAGGAGCCTCTTTGTCAGCTACAAGGACTACAAACAGCCCATGAATTACAAACACCATCCAAAGGTTCGACGAGGCGGCTTAGCCTCGTTTGCTCTTGGCCGACAAATTCGTGAGTGACGATATTTTTAGTCGTAAATAGTACATATCCGGGCGCGTCACCGTCAGCAATTGATTCTTGATCTGAGTCTAGAAAGCTTGCTCTCGGTAATTTTTCAGTGATTTCTTGCTGTTGTTTATCAGTGAGAGGCCAGTTTTTAAATTCAATGTAAAACTCAATATTGTGAGTTTTATCGAAGTCAAAATCCCTGTCTTCTAATATGCGCAACACGTCGCCATCAGCATCGGCCGGCCAAGTATTTCTTTCGCTCATGGTATCTTTTCTTTCTATCAAATAGAGTTGGTTAATGTTAGTCGTATTTCGAGTCGATAAATTTACTGCTTTTACTCAATTAATTGAAAGCCTATACACTATTGGACTGGAATGTCTGCTGGTGTGACTTTTAGACTATTCGACGTGGATAAAAAGATGAGTTGGTAGGTTGGTATTGCTTGGCGTTATTTAATACGTAAGGTAGCGTGCAGCTTCCTTGCAGCTTCCTTACAGCTTCCTTGCAGCTTCCTTGCAGCTTCCTTATAGCTTCCTTGCAGCTTCCTTATAGCTTCCTTGCAGCTTTCTTTCAGCTTCCTTGCAACTTCCTTACAACTTCCTTACAACTTCCTTGCAGCTTCCTTGCAGCTTCCTTGCTATCTTAATGTTAGTTTAATGAAACACTACCTAAACTTAGATAACCAAGAGCGCAGCTGTTATAGCTGACATTAACCGGTTTACCTGCCATGTATGCCGCCAATAACATTGAAACGCGTGTTTGATACTCATCAGCGGATTTGAACTCTAAAAAAAAGCCATTGTTGTATGTGCACTGGACACTATTATCTGTGTTTGTGAAGCTTTTTAGCTGAACATAAACACCATTACTTTGTGCTTTAATTGTGTGGATCTCTTTGAGTCCTGACCAAGCTGCACTTGCATTAAACGATAGTGCTAAAAAGGCAAATAGTGCTATTTTTTTCATTTCTGCCACTCATTTTGTTGTGTTTATTTTAATAAATAGGGGTGAAGCTCTTCCGTGAGTCCCTATTTTAAATGCAAATGTATCGTGTCGGTAGGTTTAATGCGTGCTGAACTTAATTTAATGAATTTTATTATATTTCAATGGGCTACACCAAGTAGAAGATGTGACCTCCTATTGGCGAATTGCGGTTGAAAGTGGAAATACAGTGCAGAGTGTTGGGTAGCGTATTACTTACCCAACGTGCAGTTTAATCAATTATATACTGTCTAACATTTGCAAAAAGGCCTTATCCAGTGCTGCTGTGTTTTGGTCCACATCAGACTTATTGAATTGATAGTTAAAATGATTGAGTTCAGCTTCAATAAACCGATTAAGTGTCGGAATTTGCGGCCCTAGTGCTTTTTCTGTCGCGTGCAGTTTTTCTACTACCAGTTTCTGGATCTCGTCGAACAAGACACTGTCATCAATAACAGCTGCCACCAAGGCTTCAAACTCAATGGGGGGTGGGCTTTTAAAGCGTTCTATCCACCTTGCTGCACATAGTGCACGCATTACATAGAGATACTTTTTACGCGGAACATATTCATTTTTCAAATAACCTCGATAGTTGTTTTTAGCCATATTGAAATAATGGTACAACCCCCGCTCTGCTTTATAGTATTGTTTAAAAAGTGCCATCACCTGTGTTTGAAAGTGGTTATGGTTGATATAAACAATGGGTGATTGAAGCCATTCACCAATCGCTGGGTTGGAGACGCGCAGTAGTTTTAGTGCTTTTCTTAAATCCCAGCCATTGATATCGATATCATCGACAATGGGGTATTCAATCACATCTCTTTGGTCTTCTAGCATCACTGACAAATACCAATCTTTGGGATGGGCATAGATAAAGCGTACATCATAGTCACTATTTGAAGACGCAAACCCCCAAGCACGGCTACCAGACTCAATAGCGTAAAGGACCTTTACGTTATGCTCTTGTTCGGTGTTTTTGATGCGTGTCATTATGTCATGGCGTATCTCGGGTGCGATACTATTTACTGGTACGTTCATAGCTAATCCAAATAAACTTTCCAAAGCTTGTCGTTAAGTTGTTGTGTTTTGATACAGGTTCCCGTTATTTGGCTGATCACATCAATATTGGTTGTGGTGTGGCTACTTAGCTGCGTAGTGGTAAAGCTGCCTTTTCCAGCCAGTACCATGGGCAGAAGTAATTGATCTGCCAAGTGCTCTTCAATTGCGGCGCCTGAGTTCAAATAAGCTTTTAAGGCAGTGACGGTTCTCCCTGCTACTTTTTCTGCACTTAGGCCAAGTTCACCCATTTGTTCGAACATGGCTACTTGATTTTGGTGGCCAACACTTAAGTGAAAGCTATTGCCTTGCCCGTGTGCCGCGCAATTTAATATCTCTGTAAAGGGCGCATTCCAACCCAGTCGCTTTTTCGCTTCTTCGATCTCTCTTTTTGCGACAGAGTTTTTTACCCCGGCAACAATGGACATCGCTTTACAGTGACTTTGCTGCTGTTCTAATTCTGCACCGGATTGCTCAAACAAACAGGGGGACAATGTATCTGTAGGGTTGATATCTATTTGCCAACAGCCGCCACCAGCTGGGAAAAATCCCAACTTGGTGGTCTTTACTTGGCAAGCTACGCCCATAGTTTGCAATGCTGGTAAAAATGACTGCTCAAAAAAGGTCAAAGAAGGAGACATGCCATTGTGTGTACCGCCATGCAGTTTTACGCTTGATGCCTTTCCTGCCAGTACTAAGGGGAGTAATATGGTTTGGCATACCAGCACGGTACTGCCCGCTGTGCCAATTTTGAATTCGTACTCGCCCGGTTCGACTGCATTTGGTGTAAATTTAATACATTGCGAATTTAGTTCTGCGCCTTCCACAGCCGCACTGCTGATCTGTTTTGCAGCAAGTACACAGGTCAAATGCTGTCGCATCAGTCCTGGCTTTTTACGACCAGCACGAATGTTACGAATTTCGATGGGCTGATTGTGTAGCATAGATAAGCTCAGTGCCGTTCTTAAAACTTGTCCGCCACCTTCGCCTTTTGAACCGTCTATGATTATTGTTTTTTTATGAGTCATTATTAACCTTTTACACATACTACTTGTTTTAATGTGCACACGACCTCTACCAAATCTTGTTGTGCAGCCATTACTTTGTCTATATCTTTATAAGCGTGAGGGATCTCGTCGATGACCGCTTGGTCTTTGCGGCATTCTACGCCTTTTGTTGCCGCTACGTGATCCGCGATGTTATAGGTCTTTTTAGCCTTGGTACGTGACATAACACGCCCTGCTCCATGGCTGCAACTATTGAAGCTATCTGGATTACCAAGCCCCCTAACTATGTAAGAGCGTGCACCCATATTGCCAGGGATGATCCCCATTTCACCTCTTTTTGCGCGTAAAGCCCCTTTACGGGTGACATAACATTGTTTTCCAAAATGCTCCTCGCGGGAAATGTAATTGTGGTGGCAGTTAACTGCAACATCTATGGTCTCAAATGGGATTGGCAGTTCTTCGCGTAATGCTTTTAGAGCGTTAAACATCATTATCTCGCGGTTTTTGGCTGCGAAATCTTGGGCCCATTCTACGGCTTCAACGTAATCATCAAAATAGGCACTCCCCTCTTTTAAGTAAGCAAGATCCAAATCTGGCAAATGTTGTTGATGACGTTGCATTTCTTTTTTTGCGAGTTCAATAAAGTAGGTGCCAATACGATTGCCAACGCCACGGCTGCCGGAATGTAGCATGACCCAAACATATTGATGCTCATCTATACAGAGCTCTAAAAAGTGATTACCTGTGCCCATGGTGCCCAAGTGGTTAACATGGTTGCTTTTAGCAATTGCTGGATGCTTATCACAAATTCTGTCGAATCGTGTTTCCAACGTTTGCCATTCTTTCGCCACCAGTTTGGGAATATTTCCCCATGCACCTTTGTCTCGCTTACCGCGATTGGCTGTGCGACCATGAGGCACTGCGGCTTCAAACGCGCTACGTATCGACTTGAGGTTGTCGGGTAGGTCGCTGGCTTTTAAGGTTGTTCTCGTTGCGACCATACCGCAACCGATATCAACACCGACAGCTGCGGGGATCACTGCATCAACTGAGGGGATAACACTGCCTATGGTTGCTCCTTTTCCTAAGTGGACGTCAGGCATAACGGCAATATGACTATGTACAATGTCCATAGCTGCAATATTTTCTAGTTGTTGTTGTGCTGCTGGTTCAAATGGCACGCCTTTTGTCCACGCTTTAATCGGGTAACTATTGTCGTTCTGTATTACTTCGTATTGTTCTTTACACATTGTTTTTCCCTTATTGGTGGCTTAGTTTCACAGCGTTATTCATCAGTCCGTCCAGCCCACCATAGACAGTTAGACTATCTATTTTGTCTGCGATCTTCTCTAATGCTTCGAGCTCTTTTAGGCGCATTAGTGTGGGGTTGTTCTCCATCACTTTTGCTGTGTTGTGTAAACTTCGGGTCGCTGCAGTTTCTTCGCGTCGTTTAATAACATTGGCTTCGGCCGCTTTTTGTGCTTCTACTACTTGGTTTAATATCGATTTCATCTCACCGGGTAAGATGATGTCCTTCATGCCCACATTAATTAGCTTGACGCCTAAGGCCTGTAGCTGAGTTCCAACAATGTCTCTTAGGGTTTCGTTTATGTATAATTTGTCGAGTAACAAGTCATCTAGGTTTTGCGTACCTACCGCTTCTCTCAATGCCAACTGTAAAATGTTGTAGGTGAACGACATAATGTCCTCAGTACTTTGTGAAGCGATAACCGCATCTGTGACTTGCACACTCGCAGTGAGATTTATTCGTAGACTCACCCTGTCTTTGCTTAAGATCTCCTGACCAGATACTTCAAGCATTTGAGCACGACAGTCGAATACTTTTAGATCAATGTCTCGATTAAATCGCCACATACCATAGTGGCCCGGTGGCAGCTTTCTGACTAGTACATTGTCTACATATAACAACCCGATATGCTCACTTTCAATTGACACATCGACAATAGGGTTACAGCTCACTGCTGTCTCGCTCTTAAAGAGTTTTGCAGCGCAATTGAGACCTAATCTATTTATGTTTGCCAATGTAGCTGCATCGACATACATGTTTTCGCTTATATCCACTCTTTCCAAATGGATATCACCAGCGTCTTTCCATAAATACAGGTGTTCACCAGGAGGGACGATGCCTTTTAAAACCTGATTTACATACAGCAGCCCTACTTCCTGTGGCCCAATAACTTGATGTGACATACTCTGAATTGCTTTATTTTTATCATATATATCCGCCCCGTCACGCGCTGTTATTGTGCGACAGTCAAAGGTTTTAAATTCATAGTCGCGATTAAATTGCCATACACCATAGTGGCCAGCTGGCAGTTCTTTCACAAGTTGATTATCAGCAAACAAAAAACCGACGTGGTCGCGTTTTACAGTCATCTCGTAAATAGGCTTACAGGCGCTGTTTTTAGCGCTTTTAATAAGTTTAGAGGCGAGGTTCAGCCCTGCTTTTTCAATGAGTTTTAATGTCCTGTCTTCGACGTAAAATTGCGTAGTGAGATCAATTTTCTCTAACCGAATATCTCCCGCATCTTTCCAAAAATATAAATCTTCACCAGGTGCAACGACCCCTTTTAGGGTGTCATTTAAATACAGCAGGCCAACTTCTTGTTCTGTGAGTTTAAAGTGACTTATATGTGATTGCAGTGCTGGGTGTGTGTGGTACAAACGCACAGCATCAGGTGCTGTAAAGTAAAGCGTGTCGATATTGAAAGTAACAAACTCTAGCTCGTTGTTAAAGTCCCAAAAACGGTGCTTACCGGGTGTAAGTACGCGGTCAAAAAGTTTGTTCTTGTATACTAGTACGCGTTTCGCCTCAGCGACAATTTGTTGTTTTATAAATTTCATGTTTTTAATCCTTATATTGCAATTGTAGCGGCCTGCTAGCTATGACCTAATTGGCTTGATAACTGCGTCTTTGGGGAGCATCCTGCTTGCCAACGACGGGAGTTACCTTGCGAGTTTTGCCTGAGTGTTAGCGGCGGCTACGTGCAAAGTTTTGAGCTTTACAGCCCAGTAAATTCGTATCAATCAAAGATGATTTGTATTTTATTTATGGTGATTAGAGCGGGACTCGAACCCGCAACAAACGAAAGCTATGTTCGCGGCTCTACCATTGAGCTATCTATCAAAAATGGGGAGTCGAACCCCGCACCTAAGTGCTTTCCATATTGAGTAGTTAATATCGGAATACGTGCTTACAGCGTAAGTCGTACCGTGGTGTTATTTAGAAACACGTTATCAAGCTACAGCCTAGATATATCAAATGGTGTGCCAAGCATATTAAAAACGTGCTTATTTTGTTTTAAGTATATGATTTTGAATGTTTAAATTTTTGTTTTTTAAATTTTTAACTTGAAGGGGTCTTGCGCTTATTTTGTTTTAATGTTTCTATTTAGATATTAATTTATCTATTTGGATATAAATGTTGAAGGAAGTAGTAGCGGTAAGTTTGCTTGGGACCCAGTTAGATTTCGTCGGTAAGCGGGTGGATAGGTGGCAGCGCTGGCGGCCCAATATCTCGTTGGTTAGTCAAGAAGATCTCATTATCAATAAGCTGTATCTATTACATGGTGAGCGGAGCTTTCGACTCGCCAACAATGTTGCTGTTGATATTGAGACCGTATCGCCTGAAACATCGGTACAACTGGTTGAAGCTAACTTTGAAGATCCTTGGGATTTTGGGGAGGTATATGCCAAGCTCTATGACTTTTGCCAGACCATCGAATTTGATCTAGATAATCGAGAGTATTTGTTTCACATTACTACCGGTACACATGTTGCTCAAATATGCAGCTATTTATTGACTGAAAGCCGCCATTTTCCCGGACGATTAGTACAAACGTCCCCTGATCCTAATAGTGACAATAAATCAGTTGGCCAGGTTCATACAATTGATTTGGACTTGTCGAAGTATGATCAATTGGCTCAGCGTTTTGATATTGAACATCAGCAAGGGGAAAGCTTTCTCAAAGGGGGAATAGAGACAAAAAACCCTGCCTTTAATCGCCTTATTACCCAAATTGAAAAAGTGGCTATTCGTTCTAGTGCTCCTATTTTATTGACCGGTCCCACAGGTGCCGGGAAAAGCCAATTGGCAGCAAGAATTTACCAACTAAAAAAGCAGCGCAATACATTGCAGGGGGATTTGGTCGTGGTGAATTGTGCGACGCTTAAGGGTGAGAACGCCATGGCAGCTTTATTTGGTCATACCAAGGGGGCATTTACTGGCGCTCAGCAAGCACGAGAAGGTTTTTTAATGGCAGCAGATAATGGCCTACTCTTTCTTGACGAGGTTGGTGAGTTAGGGCTGGAAGAGCAAGCTATGCTATTGCGGGCAATTGAAAATAAGCAATTTCATCCTGTTGGTAGCGATAGAGAAGTGAGTAGTCAATTTCAGTTAATAGCGGGCACTAACCGGGATTTAAAAGCAAATGTAGAAAGCGGTTCTTTTCGAGAAGATTTATTGGCAAGGATAAATTTATGGACATACCAGCTACCAGCATTGAAAGACCGTCGTGAAGATATTGATGCAAATATTGACTTTGAGCTAGACAAATATAGTCAAGAGCAAGGGCGTCGAGTTAGATTTAACAAAGAAGCGCGTATGGCGTATTTAAACTTTGCCCACAGTGAGCGCGCAACATGGCAAGGTAATTTTAGAGATCTAGGATCATCGATGATCCGTCTTGCAACACTCGCTGACGGTTCAAGGATCAGTAAAGATGATGTGGATGAAGAAATCAGTCGATTACAAAGAGATTGGCAATTGACCAACGCTACTCTGCATGGATCTTGCTTAATTCATATTATGAACGATGGACAAATTGCCAGTTTAGATGCGTTTGACCGTCAGCAGTTAGAATATGTAGTCACCGTTTGTTTGCAAAGCCCGAGTATGGCAGCGGCAGGACGTGTGTTATTTGATGTGAGCAGAACTCAAAAATCTACGGCGAATGATTCCAGTCGATTGCAAAAGTACTTGGCAAAGTTTGGCATTAAGTGGCGAGATATTGCAGCAGCAAAGTAGCACATAGCTTGTGTAGGTAAACATCTGTAATACCCATTTACAGAGCTTTTACTACACTAAACAAGGAATTAGTGACGCAAATTAGAAGGAAAACGAACATGCGAGTCGTAAGTATATTATGTGGGCTGTTGATACTGGCCAGCTGTAGTAGTCCAAAGCCCCTTAAAAAAGCGGAAGTGATCACGGCGTACTCAATGCTTGCGCCGAGTAGCCAAGGTGACACCCTGATTTATATTAGGGCCATCATTCCGGGTATTCACACGAAACATCAGGTTTGTCCAGTTTTGGAAAGTGAAAGTGGTGAGCGAAGTCAAATGCGCATTCGTGGATTGCATCCAGGTGATAATTTTCCTGTCACTGTGTGCGAAGCTACCGCGAAGGCGGACATTGCCTACCAGGTGGGGGGCACAGAGCTGAAGTTTGATGCAATAACCTTAAACCCCAAGCATATTCAAGTGTATGGAGATTCGGGGTGTAAAGCACATGTGTGCAATGGTAATGGACCCGCAGAGCCGTTTAAAACTTTGATAACTGAAGGTGCAAAACGTGACGTTGATCTCATTTTGCATATGGGGGATTACAACTATCGAGGTACTAGTGGCAGCATCAGTAAAGGCGTCTATGCCTACGATGCTGGAGATGGCGGATATGGTGGGAAAACCTGCGGCTTAGAAGAAACCTACTATAGCCAAAATGCTCAGGGAAGCCCGAAACCGGATACTTGGCGTGCTTGGCGTGCAGACTTTTTTAGCGCAGCTGAGGCTATTTTGACTAAAGCGCCTTGGGTGTTCGCTAGAGGAAACCATGAACTTTGTAGTCGTGCTGGTTTAGGCTGGTTCTACTTTTTCGGTCCTGGTTCAGAATTGAAAGAAGGCATTGCACAACGCGCTTGTCCTGCACAAGGGAGCTTTTCTCAACCTCTAAACTCCGCAATATCGGCGATAACTATGATAGACCCCTACATGCTTAAACTTGATAAACACAATATTTGGGTTCAGGATTCGGCGAATGCTTGTGACGACAGGTTTTCAAATGCGCTTACAGCTCAGTATCAAAGCCAATATGAATCTCTGCAAAAATTTGCCAGCAAATATCCAAATAAACCTATTTGGACAGTGACGCATAGGCCGCTTTGGGGCGTAAACAATGTTGCAACGGACAATACGTTGAATATTATGTTGCAGCGAGCGTTAGCTGATACGCCATTGGGGCGTTTACCAGAGCAAGTTGCGCTTGCGCTGTCTGGTCATATGCATATCTATCAATCTTTGAGCTTTGACAAACAATATAAACGTCCACCGCAAATTGTGGTTGGAAACAGTGGTGTGAGCCTGAGTGAGGAATTGCCTTATACGAGCTTTGAAGCTGTCGTTGATGGGCTTGAAGCAAACGGAAATGAGCAGGCTAAATTTGGCTTTTTAGAGCTTGAACTGGACCGGTACTCTGGTTGGTATGGACGCTTTTTTGACCAACAAGGCGAAGCGTTTTTACGTTGTGATTCCCAGTTTGCCGCACGTGACGAGCAAGTATGTCAGTGAGTGGGCATCAATTGAGTTGAGAGAGTAAATGTTTGATGTGGTAAATTGTCTATGAGTAATTGAGCCAAGCAGCCACATCTTCATCCTTTTTGACAAGTGAGAACATCCTGCAGAATTGCCTTGAATTGAGGCATATTATTGCTAAATTGTGATTTATTAAGAACGTTCTAATATTTAGGTAAGAAACGTATTGTATTGACTGGCACTGAAATTGAAGTTGATGTGCTTTTAGGTACTTAAGTGCATGGCATAGCTCATTGCATTTAATCAGTTTTATTTTTTATTATCTTTTTTACTCTCAAATTGCACGGTTAACCAATTGTCGTTTTTATCAAAATACATCGTCTTTACGGCCCCCATACCTCTAAAGTTAACTAAGTTTATTTGCTGCGGCCAAATATCTCTTAGAACGCCGTGGCGCATTTGTAAGCCTTTCAATGGGATACTTTTGGTGTATTGTGCATCCTGATACACCCACAAGTATTTGTTATCTACTTCATATGTGGGCTTGGACAGGGCCAACGCTTGTCCACTTAATCGCCTAAGCGACGTTTGTGTATACACATAATCAATGAATTGCTGTTGTATTTTTTTGTCTTGATAGATGCTCTTTGAGTCATTAAACAAATGAACAACAGCATGCTCTAAATCATGCAAATGAAATCGATACTCAATTTTTATGTGTCCACTGTCGGGCAATACTTTTGCCGTTGCTAGGGAAACTTTTAACTTGTGTGCTTGACTTGGCATAGCCCAAATCAAGCTGAGCCCGGCAAAAAGCCAAGTTCTCATAAATCTAACTCCTTAACTCGCAAGTGATAGTGTTCACTCACTTACATATAGTCTACTTTATTTTGCAATTGTTTAAGAGGATTATTGTGATTTTTTGTCGATTCTAGCAAGTGGTTTGTCGACTTTTTGACCTCTTTAATGTGTTGAGATAATATCACATTTTTACTTTGAGTTGGGTTAACTTCATAATCTTCATCATATTTAGTGATAAATGTAATAAATTGTATGGGTGGACCTTAGGTTCAGAAATTGTTCAGCTCTTTCTTTTAGGCTAGATGAGTAGTTGAGAGTGATGAGAAAATGACAATTTTTATTGTATGCCAAGTGTTCATTTTTCATATTTATTGTCTCTATTTTGAAAAAAAATTTAAAAACCACAGATTTACTGTTGATATTTGGCATTATTTATCATTAAAATCGCGCTCTTCCTTATTTTGGGTAAAACTGGCGTTAGTTTTGCTCATTGATTAATACCCGTTTATAGAAAAAATGTGGTGAGCGGTATGGACTTTTACATACTAAAAAAACAAGAGAAGTTAGTAGCGATACCTGCTGACGAACAAAATTGTAAAGCGTATATTGAAAACGGCTATTGTTATGTAGACAAGGTGGCTGCGTGTAATGAGCGAGCAGCCATAAAACGATTAGAAGCAAAACAAAGCAAGCTTTATAGAGCACCAATGTTACTATTATTGGCGTTGCCACTATTAATTTTTGCTTGGTGGCGATTGAGCTATTAATAATTAGCCCCAAGCAATGTTATATTAGCGTTCCTAATTAGGAAAGGAACGCTGTATGAAGGTTGTACACACATCAGACTGGCACCTCGGTCAACAATTTTTCGAACATAATAGATATGAAGAACATCAGGCTTTTTTAGACTGGCTTGTTCAAGAGCTAGTGCAAGTCGACGCTGATCTATTGATAGTCAGCGGTGATATTTATCATACAGCAACCCCCCCAGCATCTGCCGAGCAGCAGTTGTATGCGTTTATTAAACAAGCCAAATTGTGCTTACCTCATCTGCATATTGTGATCATTGCCGGCAATCACGACTCCGCAAATCGTATTGAGACTGCCAAACCTTTGTTACAGCAATTTGATACCCATGTGGTTGGTCGATTTGACAAGGATCAACCGCAGGATGTAGTTAAGTTAGTTGAAACACGCGATGGCTTAGTCAATATAGTTGCCATGCCATTTCTACGCAGTGCTGATATGGCACAGACTGACAGTGAAGACAATGGTTATGCACGTGCTGTAAAACAAGCCTACGACTCAGCCTATGCACAGCTTGATGATGTAACCATACCTGTGATTGCAATGGGGCACTTACATGCCAAAGGTGGCGATATTTCCTCTGATTCTGAGCGTAACATAACCATAGGTGGATTTGATTCTATTCACGCGGATGTATTTGGCGAGACGCCTGATTATGTTGCATTGGGTCACTTGCACAAAGCTCAAAAAGTCGCCAATGATGAGGCAATTCGCTATAGCGGTACCCCTTTCCCCATGTCTTTTGCGGAGCGACATTACAAACACCAAGTCGTTTTGATTGAGTTTAGTGGCAAACAAATAAGCAGCATTACTTCTCGGTATGTGCCAAGGCATAAACAAGTGATCCTATTACCTGAAAAAGGAGGGGCAACGCTAGATGAGCTGTGCGATGCGCTCCATAGCTTAGAGTTGCCGCAAGATAGTGAAATACCAAGACCATATTTGCGATTGCGTTTAAACGCGAATGAAACGGACAGCCAGTTTCGTTTCAAGATTGAGCAGGCTCTTGCGGATAAACGCGTACACTTTTGTGGCATTGAACGCGTTTCAAATTCAGCGGAAGGTGACACAGAGCTATTATTTGAAGATTTAAGTAAGGTGAATGAGCTTGCACCATTGACCTTATTAGAGCTGGCTTATAAAGAACAGATCGATGGGGAAGCACCGCTCCCTGTCGAGTTAAAAACATGTTTAGAAACGGTGTTAGTGGCAATCAGTGAGCAAGAGGGATCATGAAAATACTGACAATACAGGTAAAAAACCTTGCTTCATTACCTGAAGCTTCTATTGATTTTACAGCGCCACCACTTAAAGACACCGGGCTATTTGCCATTACCGGAGAGACTGGTGCCGGGAAAAGTACCTTGTTGGATGCTATTTGCTTGGCATTTTACGGTAAAACTGCGCGCTTAAAGTCTGATTCCAAGAATAAAGTGTCATTTAACGGGGACGAAATAAAACTCAGCGATCCAAGACACTTATTACGCCGAGGAACCGTGTCGGGGTTTGCTCAAGTGGGTTTTGTCGGTCAAGATGCAGAGCAATATATAGCGCGTTGGCAAGTCGCTCGGGCACGCAATAAAGTCGATGGCCGAATAAAAGAAGCCGAGTTGATTTTGTTAGATGCAACGGGCGATCAAGTATTAGCACAAAAATCTGCCGCCAAGCAAAAGTTGTTGCAATTAATTGGCTTGAGTTTTGAGCAGTTTACACGCGCGGTGCTGTTGGCGCAGCATGATTTTGCAGCATTTTTAAAGGCCAACGCCGATGAACGAGCACAATTGTTAGAGTGTCTCACCGCGACTGAGCAGTTTAGTCGAGTGGGAAAAACTATTTTTGAATTTCACAAACAAAAGTCTGAAGCGCTGTCTTTGTTTAAGCAAAAGTTAGGTGATATAGAATTACTCAGTGACGATGAGCTTCAGCAAAAGCAATTACAGCTAAGCGAGTTCAAAGAAAAACAAAGTCAGCTACAGCAAGAGGCAAAAAGCCTTGAACAGCATTTAGCTTGGTATGTGACCAAGGCAAAACTAGAACAGCAATTAAGCCTGTTAAATAACACACTGCTTGAACAAGAAACCACGCTTTCTCAGCACAGTGAATCGTTTCAGCGGGCGCACTTGGCACAGTTAACCCAACAGGTTTCTGATAACCGTGCACAAGCGGTGCAATTGACAACGAGCATTCAACGCATGCAGGCCGACATCGCATCTTTGACAGCGGTGGATACACAAAGCGAAATTAATGCGCAGAATGCACTGCTTGATGTGTGTACTGACAAGCTTTCGCAGGCACAAGCGCTGTGGCAGAAGCACCTGCCAGATATCGCCAAGGTGGCTGAATATGATCAAACCTATAATGAGCATATTAAACTCGCAGCACAGTTTCGCACACAAGTTACGCAACAAGGTGCGTTAGAGCATCAATATGTAAATGAGTTGAACGGGCTGCGAACACAATTGATGGCGCTTGAAAGTGAACAATCCTTGGTTGAGCGTTCAATTACGCAGTCTCCAAAAATGGCTTCATTGGCAGCATCTTGGCCTGAAACTCACGAAGTTTTACAGCAGGCGCTTCGCGCTCACAATGATTTAAAAGCGATAAAAAATGAGAAGTGCACACTTGAAGCCAAGTGCCGAGATGCAAACCAAGCGGTTAAGCAATCACAACCTCAATGTGCTGAGCTAGAAAATCAAGTTGAGGGAATGCAGGCTGAAGTCAACCAATTGCAACATCGTCTGAATGAGTTAGATTATGAAAAGTTACAATTCCATAAATCTCAACTGATTAAGGCTCAGCAAGCATTTGCACAGCAAACGGAGCTCAACAATGACTCACTCCAATTGCAGGCTCAGATTGATGGGTTGCGCCATCAACAACACAGTGCAGATGCGCAGCGCAAAGATGCTGAGCACCAAGATGAACTTACTCGGCAACAGCTGATGTTAACTCAAGACAATTTACATCAAGTGAAGTTACGTGCCAGTGATAATATCAGTGCGCTGCGGAGTCAGCTGGAGCACGGAAAAGAGTGTATGGTCTGCGGTGCCACGGAGCATCCCTACCGAGTCGATCATATTGATAGTCACTGGCAGCAATTGATCCGTGACTTTGAAGGACAGTTTCAAGCAGCAGAGCAAGCCCGGCAGCAAACACAAGCTCGTTACCATGATGTTGTTTCTCAGCTAGAGCAAGTTAATGGTCAGCTTCAAGCTGCGCTGCAACAAAAGGCGCAATTAGCGCAAAAGCAGCAAGTTAATCAAACTTTGTTAAGCGAACTTCCTGAGTCGCTGAGAGATTTTAGTAGCCATGCAGAGCAACTGCAGGACATAGACCAAAACCTGTCTTTATATAGCGAGCTAAGCAAAGTACAGCAACAAAAATGGCAAGTGTTGCAGAGCAGTTCACAGCAGTTGCAAACTCAGCGCGAAGCCTTAACGCAACATCAACAACAACTCCAGGCGTTTGAGCAATCACACTCGACATTAAAGCAGCGAGAGGCCGAACTGATTGATTTGAGTTCGCAATTAGCCGAACGTGTTGCGCAGGTATATGACCATACTGATTGGTTGGCTCAGTTTAAAGAGGCACCTGCTGAAGCAATCAGAGTTCTGTCTGAACAAGTCTGTGCGTTTATTGAACTACAAGATAAGGCCGCGCAAATTGTTAAGTCAATAGAACAATGCGCGCCACAACTGACCACAACGCAAACGTTACTGGACAAAGTAACAACTCAATTGCAAGGCTTAAATACCGAGATCACCAAACATCAACAACAGGCTGAAGCTGCGCGAAGTAGTAGAAGTCAATTATTGACTCTGGAAGTGACATCGGAACAGTGGCGTCAGCAATTACAAGATGGTATTACACAGGCACAGCAACAAGTTCAGGCACAAAAAGACAAGTTAAGTGCGATGAGCAAGCGACATGATGAGCAGGCACTGCGTGTAAAGCACTTACAGCAACAGTGCGAAGAGTATCAAGTCGAACTTGAAAAAAATCAGGCCCGCTTTGATGAGTGGCTTAAAGAGACGCAAAATCAATATCCGTTATTGGATATTGCATTGGTTGATGAGTTGCTTGGGTGGCAGTCATCACAATGGCAAGCGTTACTAAAGCAATCTCAGCAATTAGAACAACAACGAAATGGCACTCGTTCCCAATTAGATCACGTAAAACAAAACTTGAGTGAGCATGCTGAGCAAGCACAACCTAATCTAGCAGAAGTTGATTTGACCGCCGCCGTAGAGAAACTAAATGGTCAGCAATCTGAGTTGCAATCCCATATTGTGACTGTTTCTGTTGCTTTACAAACACACCAAGACAACATCGATAAATTGCAGGCGCAACAAAGTACTTTAAATCAAATGCAGAATGAGTATGAGCACTGGCATTTACTTAACCGCTTGCTCGGTGATGCAACAGGTAAGACAATGCGTAACTTAGCGCAAACCCAAACTCTGAAAATACTATTACATTATGCAAATCACCATTTATCTAGCCTATCACGTCGCTATCGCCTCACCGTAATTGGTCAATCACTTGAAATAGCGATTATTGACCGAGATATGGCTGATGAGCAACGCAGTGTGAACACATTGTCAGGTGGTGAATCATTTTTGGTGTCTTTGGCTTTGGCACTGGGCCTAGCTTCGCTGTCCTCTAATCAAGTGCAAATTAACTCTTTGTTTATCGATGAAGGGTTTGGCACGCTTGATCCGGAAACTCTCAGCGTCGCTTTGGATGCATTAGATGCGTTGCAATCTCAAGGACGAAAAGTGGGTGTGATATCCCATGTTGCACAAATGACTGAGCGTGTTGCTACACAAATTCGAATTAAGAAACAATCGGGCGGATATTCAACCGTCAGCACTAAGGAAAGTTAAAGGGGAAAGAGATGCCGACATTTACCGGTGACGAAGCACTGAGTTATGATCAACGAATTGGAAAACTGGTGCCTGGGTATGAGCTACTGCATCACACAACCGCGGCGCAACTGAGCGTAATGCTCGAGCACAATGCAACTATCTTGATTGTTGGCGCAGGCACTGGCAAAGAAGTAATTGAATTGGCTCAGTACAATCCCACTTGGCACTTTATTGTACAAGATGTTTCGGCCGATATGTTGGCCATCGCAGATCAGCATTTTACCAACTTGGGACTGAGCGATAGAGTCACTATCCATCATGGCCCTTTATTGCAAGGCCAGTACCAAGCTGACGTGGCCTTGTGTTTATTGGTTATGCATTTTGTTAAAGACGACGGTGGTAAAATGAATTTGTTCGGGCAAATATGTGCAAATTTGGGCGCTACCGGATCACTTTTTTTGGCAGATCTTACGTTGCCGGAGACCTCATTCGAGCGAGAGGCACAGCTAAATTACTGCCAAAAGCACTTGGGATTATCTGAGATCGGTGTTGCCACTATGCGCAGTAACTTTAGCAATGAGTTTTTCCCAATAGATACAGCGCGTCTGAGTGAGCTTGCTCAATGCGCTGGTTTTTATTCGCCAGTTCCTTTTTTCAAAGCGCTAGGCTTTAGCGCTTTTATCCTTCATAAGCGTGATTGATCAGCTTGTATGGTCTTGAATAAGCTCAACCAGCTTGGTGATTTTTATATTGCTGAGCTGGCGATAGTCAAAATATGGACATACGATAACTTTATTAATGGGGTCAATCGCAAACTCTTCGTCTATCCATACCATTGAGTGGGTAAAATCGTGATCTCTTAACAACCGCTTGGCGTAAGTTCGGCCAGCGATAACATGCCATTGATAACTATTTTGCTCTAAATCTGGGGGGGAAAACAGTAATGCTTCTTGGCTGTGGCTTTGCAGCAACGCATTATCACGATACTGTTGCCATGTTTTAGTACCTTCGCTCTGGTTAGTAAAATGATGATCTGGATGCTGTAACTGGGCAATAAACTTGCTGTAGACATTGAAGAGCTTGCGCCAGCCATTACCACATTCTTGATTAATATAGTCTATCTCCCCCTGTTGAAGCGGGATGACATCATGTAGCTTTGTGTATTTTTCTAAGTTTGGATGGCGTTCAACATAGACGGCCAAAACCCCTTTTGCTGCCCCAAAACCGTGAGTTAGTATTTTCATGGACTGTAACGTTATTTCAAAGACTTAATATTTTGCCAGCTAGCAGATCGCTCGGCGCCAATTGGCCGTATTGACCAAGGTCGTGATTGTATCAGCCCGCTTAGTAATTTAGGAGAATAGCGCTTTGAAATTAAATCAATTGTCGAAAATAGGTGTAATTGGCTTATTACTTGTATTGACGGCTTGTACAGGTGTTCCCAAAGGTATCACGCCGGTCAATAATTTTGATTTACTGCGTTACCAAGGCACATGGTATGAAATTGCTAGACTTGATCATCGTTTTGAGCGAGGAATGCAAAATGTGACTGCAACCTATACGTTAAATGAAGATGGCAGCGTGGCGGTTGTTAATAGAGGCTATGTCACAGATGAAAACACTTGGAAACAAGCTAAAGGGGTTGCCAAGTTTGTATCTTCACAGGATATCGGTCATCTGAAAGTATCATTTTGGGGGCCATTCTATGGCAGTTATATTGTATTTAAACTTGACCACGCTAACTATCAATACGCTTATGTAACTAGTTATGATAGGGAATACTTATGGTTATTGTCGCGTACGCCTCACGTATCTCAAGGGGTTTTAGAGGACTTTAAAAAGACGGCCAAAGACTTTGGCTACGCGATTGATGAGTTAATCTTTATGCAGCATGAGAAAATTTGACGATGTAAAGCCCCTTTACAGTTAATTTGGCATTGTCTTGTTTATGACCAAAAACTTTCATCTTTCATCAACTTAAATGTCATTACTTCCGGTCAGGCTATGTGCGCCTATGAAAAACCCAATGTAGCAACAAATAAATCGGAGTAATAAAAATGAAGCGCATAGCCTATTCGTTAATTGCCTCAGCCGTCACTGTGGCACTAACTGCATGTAGTGGAGATGATGGTGCACCAGGAGTTCAAGGTCAACAAGGTGTTCAAGGTGAGCAAGGAGCCGCTGGGCCTGCAGGTGAAAATGGTTCAAACGGGATCAATGGAGCTGATGGCACTAACGGTAAGGATGGCCAAAATGGTATTAATGGCGAGAATGGTGTTGACGGAGCAGACGGTGTCAATGGTGTTGATGGAGAAAAAGGCACCGACGGCGTAGATGGAATTGATGGAGTTAATGGTACTGATGGCGCCAATGGTGCTGATGGTATCAATGGCGGTACTGGTTTAGTGCGGATCGCAACTGTACCTAGAGGCTCGGAAGTAACGGGCATTTTCTTAACAGAGCAAGGAGACCTCTTTTTTAACGCGCAACACCCTAGTGATGAAAACACAGCGGTAGATAGCTTTAACAATCGTCCATTTAATACAGGAACTGTGGGCGTACTTACAGGTGTTAACTTCAATAAACTGCCTCGCAATTTAGTTGACGCACCGCTTCATGCAACTGAGTTTGAGGAACAAACAGTTGTAACCGCAATCGGCCAATACCAAATCTTAGGTCAAAGCGGCGACACATTTAATGACCTAGGAACAAACAGTTTAGCGGGTGGACTTGGCGTAATCTACGGCATGACCTCGGGCAACGAAATCATCAAAAATGACATGCCAGACTTTAATGGTTTTATCTATGAATCAGAGAACTCTGGTTATTTGTTCACTAACTGGGAAGATTACCCTGGCGGCATGAGCCGTTTGAAAATGAGCAAGAGCGAAAATGGCCAATGGAGCGTCGAGCAGGCCATGATGATCGACTTTGACTCAGTGAAAGGCACGGCGGCAAACTGTTTTGGCTCTGTATCTCCTTGGGGAACTCCGCTGACTTCAGAAGAGTGGATTGTCAACTCGGCTGTTGATACAACCACAGCACCAGAGTGGAATGCACCAGTTGTAAGCACGCGTTTGACTCAATTTAGAGAGTTTTTGGCACCTGAATCACCAAACCCTTATCGTTATGGCTATATTGCAGAAGTAAAGTCTCCGATGGCAGATAAGCCTGTCGTTGAGAAGCATTATACGATTGGACGATATGAGCATGAAAACGCAGTTGTCATGCCTGATAGACGCACTGTTTATTCCTCTCAAGATGATACCGGTGGTGTGCTTTTCAAATTTGTTGCCGATACAGCTGAAGATCTCAGCTCAGGCACGTTATATGGCGCGAAGCTTATTCAAGATAAGGGCTTATCAGATCCAGCTGTTACAGGGTTTGATATCGAGTGGAAAGAAATTGCAACGGGCACTAACGCGGCTATTTTAGACTGGATAGTTGAGTATGATGGCATTACACCTGACAGTTATGTAGATGGTAAAACCAACTATATTTCCATGGCTGATGTACAGGCTTGGGCGGATGGTAATGCAACCTACCCTACTGAAGCGCAGGGCGGATCTCCTGTCACCGCTGGTAAACCTATGGATGACCGTGTGGCATTTTTAGAATCGCGCCAAGCGGCACGTCTTAAGGGCGCAACCGCTGAATGGCGCAAGCTTGAAGGCTTAGCAATCAACCATGATCGTGTGCTTGAAGCTGTGTCTGGTCAAGATATGATCGCAGGTGAAGTTGTAGAAAAAGCCTACTTATACATAGGTATCGCAGATATCGACAACACCATGATTGATGGCGAAGGCGACATTCAGTTGTCTGCTCGTGTAAAAGATTGCGGTGGTGTTTATCGCGCGCACATTGATAACAACTATAGCTTAACCCGTATAGAACCTGTTGTGATGGGCTCGACTTATCGTTCATCGCTGGATGCTTCTGAGCGTTGTGATGCAAGTCAATTAGCGCAGCCTGACAATGTTGTTGTTATGCGTGATGGTCGTATTCTTATCGGGGAAGATCACAGTTCATCTTGGAAATACAACAACACATTGTGGATGTATGACCCTAAATCAAAATAACAATTAGTTACTGAGGCGGTGCTGCGCACCGCTTTTTTTGGCATTAAAAATGGAAGTCATACAAATGCAATACCCATTACTTATTTCAACACTGGCAACCTTAGTTTTATTAGCTGGGTGTACTGATGCACCTGAGCAGAGCAAAATTTTACCAACAGAAGATGTGTTAGCGAGTCAAGGTGCACCATACCAACCGGGTGATGATATTCCGGCGATGGCGTATATTGAGCACGATGAAGTATACAATCCAGAATCGGTGATCCCACCGCAGTGCTATACCAAAACAGAGGGAGTAAATAACCCGTGTTACGCCTGTCATCAGTCATATCACGGAGAAAAAAAGCGCCCAAATGTTATGAATGATGGTGATCTGCAAGGTGATTACGAATTTTCAGATCTGGGTTTAACAAACCACTGGAAAAACTTATTTATCGATCGTTCAGACCTTATCAAAACAATCTCAGATCAAGAAATTACTAACTGGATTGAACAAGATAACTATACCCCATTTATCGAAAAAATGACTCAGCGTAGTGATTGGCGAGGTGAAATTACACCTCTTGAAAACTTAGCATATCCAGAAAAAGCATTTGATGAGCTTGGCTTTGCGCGTGACGGCAGCGGCTGGGTTGCGTTTAACTATAAGCCTTTTCCCAGTACATTTTGGCCTACGAATGGCTCTACTGGCGACGTAATGATACGGCTACCTCGTAATTTTCAAACCTTAAAAGGCCAATATAACAAAGATGTATACTTGGCAAACCTAAGCTTAACCGAGCTGGCACTAAAAGGTCTTAATGAGATCTCTGTCCCTGCTATTTCAGAACAGCATATTGGACAAGATCTTAATAATGATGGGCAGTTGACAGAGATAGTCCTAATAAAAAAACAAGCTCAATATGTCGGGGATGCAAACGCACCATTAGCACACATGCTCTATCCCGAAGGCACGGAATTATTGCATACAGTTCGGTACTTAGGGGTTGATAAACAAGGCAATATTTATAATGCGCCGAGGTTAAAAGAGTTGCGCTATATGAAAAAGCATAACTTTAAAACGAATCAAGAGATTGCAGCCTCATACTATCGAGAAGCGAAAGAAAAAGAGTTCGAAAAGCTACCTATCACGCTATATTTAGGAGACAAGGGCATAAACAATACGTTTGGCTGGACAATCAATGGCTATATTGAAGACAGCCAAGGTGAGCTGCGTCCTCAACATGCTCAGGAATTGGCATTTTGCAATGGATGCCATAAGACCGTTGGTTCAACTTATGACCAAACATTTTCATTTGCTCGCAAGGTCGAAGGGGCTGCTGGATGGGGTTACATCAACTTAAAAACTCAAAAAGATGTTCCCAACCTTGGTGAAAAGCAAGGTGAGTTTCTTACTTATATGTCTCGTGTAGGTGGGGGGGATGAATTCCGCCAAAACCAAGAAATGCTTAAAAAGTGGTTTACTGGTGGCAAAGTCGATAAAGAGAAAGTACAAAAAGCGGTTAATTTGTACGAGCTTATCACTCCCTCCAAAGAACGTGCATTGGCCTTAAATAAAGCATATCTAACGATAGTCAAAGAACAAAGCTATCTATTTGGCCGCGATGCAACCATGGTGAAAGCGAAAAATGTACTTGAGCAAGTGGATGATTCACAGGCACCTCTGCGAGATGAACGGCAGTTTAAGTGGGATATGCAGTTAGATTGGTCAAAAAACGAGGACTGACAGCAGAAAAGGTGTCGTATGTACATAAATTGTAGCTATGACATATGGCACCTCTTTGAGTATATACAGCCCAGATCATTATTTTACGAACTGAATTTAAATACAATAAACTTTGCTGTCACGCTAATACCAAGGATATTTATCTCCCTCAAATACCGCTGTTCGCACCTTTTTATTGTACAGATCATATTGAAGAGATCAGGTTTTTACTAAGTTAAGCTCGATGAGATCAGAATTTAACTAACTAATAGAGCAATACTTAGTAAAAAAGTGAGTTGATATCTTACAGATCAAATTTTTACTAACTCGTGATTGTTATTTAATCAAAATATTTGCCTGAAGCTATAAAGGCTATGTATTTCAGCGTACTGGAATTAATTTAACTTACAACGAGATCATATTTTTACTAACATACAGTGAGTAATTATTGAAGAGAGATCATATTTTTACTAAGCGAACAGTCACAGATCACAATTTTACTAACAGTAAGAAGGTGAATACAGTTGAGAGATCAGGTTTTTACTAGCTTAGTGCACTTGTTTATCAAACAAGATCAATTTTTTACTAACTTAAGGGGTAAATGGAGCCAAAAAAGTTGGGGTTTTATCTGGAGTTGATGGTGAGGCTAGTAAAATAGTGATCTCAGCGGCTGTCAGCTCGATGCGCAGCCGCTGAAATAGGTTACAGAACAGCAATTAGAATTGCCAAAGCACCAGTTGTGATAGGAAGTACGTATAAAAGTGATCTCAGCCAATGCGGTTTGTATGTAACACACAGTGCAATTAGCAATACTGAAAGCGCCATTTGTCCACAAAACATTAAACTACCGTAACCAATAGCTTGCGTTAAATTGACTAGAAAACTTAGTAAAATAATGATCCAGGCAGCAAGTTTAAACTGTTGAGTTTGTTTTTGGCTTGGCCTAGAGCCAAATACGCTTTTGTAATGAGGGGTTTTGGCCATTGCAAATGCGTAAAATGCACCGAAGCACAATAGTGTTGCCAAGCCATAAATCATGCTTTTTGCTCCCTATTTAAAGTACGCTTTTGAGCTGGCTTTACCTTCACTGCATTTACCTTAGATGAGAGCTTTTTACCTTGTAGAGCAAAAGCCGCAGCGGTAGCCAAAAACGCAAGATCAAAGCTCGCTAGGATCCATTTACCCTCCACGATGTAAGTCATTAAGTTTCCATTAGTGGTGAGTGCGTTACAAATAGGCAGTAGTAGCCAAGTAATGGCATTGAGGTAAGCGAAGCCTTGCCAGACACGTTTATTTCTTCGGATCCCCGCGGCAATCGCAGATGCTAGCCACACGATAAAGAAGGCCAAAATTTCTTTTTCAGCGCGATCTGCAATGTCTGCTGGCAAGAGTCTATTTGCATAAAAGAAACCAGCAGTAGCTAAAGGCAATCCCATGATGGTACCAAGGTTCAGAGCTTCGACAAGCTTTAGACCAAAGCTGGGAGATTGCTCCGGTTTTAGGCGCTCTCTGATGCGTTTTGCCCACATGATACAGCCAGATGCAATCATAATGCAGCCAGCGATACCACAGATGAAGTAAAGCCACCGCAAGCCAGGGTGAGCAAGTCTCCCGCTATGAACTGCAATCATGCCACCGTATAAAACTTCCCCACTACTGGGGTCTAGTCGTGCTGTTTTTAGCAGTTCTCCTGTTGTACCAGAGTATTGCCAGTATGGGTGTTCATCGCGGATCAGAGTACCATTGTCGCCATATATTTTGATAGTTGCGCTCATATTACTTGGATGGTCAACGATGACGCGCTTAATTTTTTGTTCAGGCCAATTGAGACGAAAATGCTCAAAAGCACTGTTAAAGGCTGGAGTGGATAACTGTTGTTCTGTCGCTTCTGTGCGCTGACGCTCAGGATAAAAATCAGCTCTGAACCCTTTAACACCATCTTCATATAAGGTGTTTGCAGGGTCGGGAAAGAGCATGAATATTAATGTCACTAGTCCCGTATAGGTGATCATGAGATGAAAAGGAAGCGCAAGAACAGAAGACAAGTTGTGTGCATCTAGCCATGCCCTGACGCCTTTTTGAGGCCTAAACTGGAACATATCTTTAAAGATACGCTTGTGAATTACAATGCCTGAAATAAGCGCTATTAGCATAAATAAGGAAGCAAGACATACTAGCCAGCGTGCCAATTTACGGTCCATATAGTGTAAGTCAAAGTGTAACCGGTAAAAGAAGTTACCACCTCGGGTATCGACGAGACCATCAACTTGATTAAGCGTATTTGGATCTAACCGCTCATCGATCCATTTATCACGCTGACCATCTGGTTGACTATGTCGATGAGAAACTTGCACTTCAGGCTGCCTAGGTGATGGTAGACCAATCCACCAACGGTTGGCATCAGGTGCTGTTTTCCCTAAATATTCTAACCCCGCATCGATCAATGCACTTTGCTGTACTTTGTTATTTTCGATACTGTGCACAGCTGGTTGATTCCACAGGCTAATTTCATGACGGAAAAAACTAATAGTGCCGGCAAAGAATATTAAAAATAACAACCAGCACATCAAGAGGCCAACCCATGTATGTAACCAAGTCATAGATCGAAAAAAGCTATCTTTCATGATCCCCCCTGAATATAGCCTATGAGTAATGCTATGGCACCTATGCTAACAACAAGTGCAGCCCAGATATGTATGAGTGAGCGGACGGAAAATACGGCAATGAATACACAGCTGTAAATTAAAATGCTCAAGCACACGCTGTACAAAACGGCATCTACTTTGCTTGTGGGAAGCAACAGACTTAACAAAGAAATACTGTAAGCAGTAAAAAAGTAACCGCCCAAAATTGCAGCGCAAAATCGGGACAAAACGCTCAGCCTGTACTGAAAAGTCAAAGCATTATCGGCTTGTGACATAATGTTCCTAAAGTTTTTTATCAGATCGATGATTATCTACGAATAGTGTTGTAAATGACAGTAGTTATCATTACTAAATGCGCCTAATGTACAACTATCTGGGTCCGAAAGAGAACTGTTAAAACTTTGGCTACAAAAAAGAGGTGAAATTAATTTATTGGTAATACAATCTTTATTTTGAAAACTAATTTATTCTATGTGTGCAGCGCAAGCTCTGTATTTGAAAAAGTTTATTAATTGGGCGAATTTTTATTTGCTTCAATCGGTCTATTTTTACTGACGATTGAACACCCTAGCATTACAAGATATTTTTATGAGCTTATTAAATGAAATAGCGCAATGCCGCCTGTGCAGTGCACAATTTGAACATGATCCCTCTCCTGTCGTACAGGGAAGCGCGCGAGCGAAAATACTCATTGCGGGTCAGGCTCCAAGTATGAGTGTCCACAAAACAGGGAAACCGTTCAATGATGCCAGTGGTAAAAAGTTGCGGGCATGGTTAGGCGTTAGCGAGCTGCAATTTTACGATCCATCCTTGTTTGCTATTGTCCCAATGGCGTTCTGTTATCCGGGGAAGGGCAAATCTGGAGATAAAGCCCCCCCTAAAATCTGTGCAGCTACATGGCGAAAAAAATTACTCGCTGAGTTTAACAATATTGAGTTTACGATAGTGATTGGACAGTATGCGCAAGCATACCACTTAGAAGGCTTTACTAATGTAACAGACACAGTTAGAGAGTGGGCAAGTTTCATGCCTGAGCAAATGCCCATACCACATCCGAGTCCACGTAATTTATATTGGTTAAAGCAGAATCCATGGTTTGAAATAAATGCAATTCCTGCATTAAAAAATCGTGTATCGGCAATTTTAACAAATTAACCTTCATGTATGTCACCTCAAAGGAGTTGCGAAATTGCATTACATCTACCATAATCGCCAAATACTTTGGTTTACAAAAAATAACATTTTAATTCAAAGGAACTGAAAATGATTTATCACCTATCGGGATGGATCTCGGTATTGATTTCGATATTTGCCATCTACCCAAGTTATCAACCGGGTGCCAATTCGGTTATTGGTTTCTATTTAGCCTTATTTTCCTTACTTGTCGCAGCTTTTGCCAGCCATTTAGGACACGCACTGTATTATCGCGCTGTTTTTGTATTCTCAATTATTAACGTGATGTTTGTGAATGATGGTACGAATCTATCACTTTTGACCAGTGAAAATGATTGGGTTTACATAGGGTCTATGTATGGTATCTACATTGTAGTCAGTAGTATTTGTGGGTTTTTGGTGAGTAGAGAGGATTTACTTGGCAATAGTATGCGCCGAAAACAAGCTAAGCGAGAACAAAAAAGAACGGCTTAAGGCACATTTTATATAATTAATATTTTTATTGTAAATGATTGTGAAAATTCTAATTTTTGCATTTGTTTACATATGGGATGTTGACCTGTTGTATCCAAACACTAGGGTCTTTACTGTCTGTAGCCGTCGTAACCGTGTGCCATGCACTTCTGACTGCATAACGTGGCGAATTAAGTAGCTTACTCATCACTAACCTCCCCCCTTCTTAACTACAAAATTAATTCAAGTTAGGTGTTATTGGTCTATGATTTGTCTTAGTTTGTGTTAAATAATTGCACTTAATATATGGAAATGAGGTGGCTAGGAGAAAATATGTACTGGGGTTTAATAATTGTCATTATTCTCGCAGGTTTTTGGTTACATAACCGATACAGTTCAGAGTCTCAGGACTTTCCGCCAATTGAGACCGATCCCAATGATCCCCTTGTATTAGAGGCTATTGCGCTGGCAAAAGCGTCGTTAGACGAATTTAGAATATTGTTTTTAAGATATCCCAATGACGCTTTTGTAAAATTGGGCTTTGAAAGTGATGGAGGTGTTGTAGAGCATCTAGGTGCACATGTAGAGGGGATCAAAGGTGATGAGGTCAGCGTATTCTTGGTAACTCCACCGATCACTCATACCGGTAAGATGGCACACAATTATGTTTGCCAGATAGACGATATTGAAGATTGGCAGATCACAGATAATGCCGGCAATATTTATGGTGGATTTATTCAGCGAGCCATGTTTACCATTGCTGAGCGTGAAGGCATTGCTTTGCCACCGGAGCTCAAAGCAATGCAAAATAAATATATCGATTAATAGGTGCTTATGGCTGCTCAGCAAAGTCTTTAAGCGCTTGTCCGGTTAAGCGGTAGATGATCCATTCATCTTGCGGCTCTGCGCCAATGCTTTGGTAAAAGTCTATGGCCGGCTTATTCCAGTCAAGTACAACCCACTCGAAGCGGCCGCAATCTTTTTGCACTGCCAATTGAGCTAAGTGTTTCATAAGCGCTTTTCCGGCACCTGCACCACGCTTATCTTGGGCGACGTACAAATCTTCAAGGTACAGGCCATATTTACCTAACCAAGTTGAATAATTGAAGAAGTAAACCGCGAAGCCAATCGCTTCATCGCCTTGTTCACAAATGACGGCATGTGCCCGGACATCATCACCAAATAGCTTTTTTTCAATGTCTTGCACAGTGTTTTTGACCGCATCTGGTTCTTTTTCGTAGATAGCTAGCTCATTGATAAAGTGCAAAATTGTCGCAGCATCTTGGATCTGAGCGGGGCGAATAGTTAGGCTCATCTTTGGTAATTCCTGTTTGACTTAGATATACAGCAGTGTACTGTTAAGTTACACATGAATAAAGTGCATAGTTTGCACTTGATGTATGCATTAAATACATGAGTAATATACCAAATATAGATTTAAATCTGTTGAAGCTGTTTGTTGTGCTGTATGAAACAGGTTCGGTCACAGAAACCGCGAATATTTTGCATATGAGTCAGTCGGCATGTAGCCATGCGCTGACCCGGCTCAGAGCGCGCCTAAAAGACGATTTATTTGTTAGAGAAAACAATAAAATGCTAGCGACAGAGTATGCCAATAGATTAGCAGCCGATGTTATGCCTGCATTTGAAGCCATCACTCTTGGACTGCAAGGCGCTAAACCATTTGAGCCACATTTAGTCGAGCGTATAACACTGGCTGCGACGGATTATACCGCTTGGTGTTTAAAACCATTTTTGCGTCACTTACTCAATCAGTTTCGCAATCTGTCTATTCAGGTCATCCAGCTTGAAGAGCGTATTCCGGTTCAAGCGCTCAAAGAGCAAAAACTAGATATTGTGTGTGGTTTTGAGCATCAACAAGAAACATCTGAAAGCCTCTCGCAGTTGAAGTGGTTTGAGGGGGAATACGTGACACTAAGTTGTGCTTCTCAATCTTTGCCGCAGAAGCTCCCTTTGGCAACATTTATGTCTAAGCCTCATGTTTTAATTGCTCCGTGGAATGAAACCCGAGGTATTGTGGATCACACATTGGCACAGTCCAAAAAGTCTCGCAAAGTGGTACTTGCTACGCCGCATATGTTAAATACCCCTTCGTTATTGGCTGGCACTGATTGGCTTTTGACGCTGCCTGCAAAATACGCAGAACATGTGGCCCAAACGCGTGATTTGATGATTCATAAACCGCCAGTAGAGATCCCCAATTACCGAGTTAAATTATACTGGCATAAAACGCGTCAGTGTGACCCAAAGCTACAGTGGTTTGTCACCCAGTTTTGTCAATTTTATAATTTGAGAAACCCCGCTAGATAGCAAGCCAATTAAGTATGCACTTTTGCTGTAATTAGTAAAAACTTGATCCCAACTTAGGATAAAGCGAGATCAGGATAAATTGGGCTTTGTGAACAATCTACTCGCATCAAACGTACAAACTGTTGAACATAACTGACGGATTAAAAATGAAACAGTTTAAATATAGCCTAATGGCATTGTTACTGCTCATGGGCGGATTTGCCAACAGCAACGAAGTTGACGCGTTAAATTTAACTAAGAATTTGAAGCAAGTCGGTCAAACTGCACGGATGACTTATTTGTTTTGGGACATTTACGATATTCGACTTTATTCCGCTACCGGGCTGTTTGACAGCCAGCAGCCTTTTGTATTGCAGCTTACCTATTTACGGGACTTAAATGGCCAAGAGATTGCGAAACGGTCTTTGCAAGAGATGCAAAAACAAGGGTTTAACAACAAACAGCTCGGTCAACAGTGGCTAGGTCAAATGGAGGCAATATTTCCCAATGTTACAGATAACTATTCACTCTTTGGCGTAAGGGGAGAAGACGGCGCTACACGGTTTTACGATAACAGCAAACTATTGGGGGAAATCAAAGATCAGAATTTTACTAAGTGGTTTTTTGATATTTGGCTAGGAGACAAAACATCTGAACCAGCAATGCGTGCAAAACTAATCGGAGGGAAATCATGAATAAGGTCTTTTTACTAATAGCGATGTTGCTGTTGTCTGGGTGTCAAAGTGCAGTGCAAAGCGATGAATATCAAAACATGACCCCAAAAATAGATGTGTACAATTTTTTTGATGGACGGGTTCAGGCTTGGGGCATAGTGCAAAATCGTAACGGTGAATTGGTGCAACGCTTTAAAGTTAATATAAACGGTTCTGTTGACGGTGATGGCCGTTTGGTACTGGATGAAAAGTTTAGCTACGGATATGGGGATGGAGTCAAACACCGCATTTGGACCATTAGCAAAAATGGCAGTGGATATGTAGGAAGCGCACCTGATATCGCGACTACCGCGATAGGCACTACGTATGGAAATGCTTTAAGGTGGCAATACGAAATGGACTTACCAGTCGATGATACGACATACCGAGTTGTCTTCGATGACTGGATGTGGGCCTTCGACAATTGCAGTTTGATGAATCGTTCGTATATTAAAAAGTTTGGCTTTGTTGTGGCTGAAGTAACAATTTTTATGCAAAATACTGGCGCCAATCGAGATTGTACAGGGGGTTTACACTGATAACATGACAGCCTTAAAGCGTCATATTAAAGCTTGATCTAAACCGCGTAAGACCGTTTTCTCATGTAATGCAATGCGCTGAAATGCGGCTTTCTTTGTCTACCAATAATGTTAAGCGAGCATTCAATTTAAGTGAGTAAGCTTATAGGTACAAATATCAGTGACCTTAGCTGCATTCGACTTGTTGAACGCATGTAGCACCTAAATTTGAGAGCGCTACGTGGCACCCGGAACACATTTTTTACTAAGTTGGACCATTTCTACAACATTACTCAAGCACCGAAGAGAGCGCTCTTTAGTCACTGTTTCTGGGGTTGCAGCCGATCTTGATGGTTTAGGGCTTGTAATTGATCTGCTCATCGGAACCACTAATTGGTATGGTCAATTACATCATGTCTTAACGCATAATTTAGTTACAGGTGTTATTTTTGCATCGATATGTGCATGGCTTGCGAGTGCGCAAAAGCATGTGGTTTGGGCGCTATCATTTACTTGTTTTCACCTACATATATTGTGTGACGTACTGGGGTCGAAAGGACCTGACGGCTTTCAGTGGCCTATCTATTATTTATATCCACTCTCAAGCGATTTTACTTTAGTATGGGCACAACAATGGTTGCTTAATGGTTGGCAAAATCAGTTATTTACCGCAATATTGCTGCTAGCGAGCCTCTACATTGCGGCGGCAAAAAAAATAACCTGCTTGGAGGTGTTCAGTGTGCGCTTAAATACAGAGGTATTTAACATGTACACCAAATATGTTGGAAAACATCATGTTAAATAGCGACACTGAAGCTTGTTTAAAACATCCCTTCTAGTTGAAAGTGGTAGACTTTTGGGTACTATAACTTTCCGTCCATATACGCATCTATTTCTTCGGCCATATACGACTCGATGTTATCTTCCAACTCAGATTTAGTGGTGTCGTGCATGGCTATAAACTTAGCTGCTTGCTCTGCACTTAGCAGTTTGTTTTTTACTCTATATTCCCATTCGGGTAAGGTTTTATCGTACCTAGGCACTACACTGACAGTTGCGAACTGGTTTTGCCAAGGGCCTGCGTTTTCTTTTTGACAAAAAGCTTCAATATGGTCTTTACCTTGTGGCCCCATACAGCCTGGTTCTAAACGTAATTGGATATAGAGTAATAAATCACTCATACACGCTCCGTAGGTTACAGTTTCTTTGAGTCTAGACGCTCATAAAGATAATATAAATCCTATTTCTGATCTACTCGTCATTGCATCGTTGTACATTGCTTTCAAGCTCGAAGTCAGCTCAACAAGCATGTTGTTGGCGAAATTGCTGTGGACTTAGCTGTGTAACCTGCGTAAACGCACGCCTAAACTGCCTTCCACTTGAGTAGCCGCAATGCTGTGCAACCACTTCGATACTTTGATTACTGTGCTTTAAAAGTTGTTTTGCGTGACCGACTTTGATGTGCAGTAAGTACTCTCGTGGTGTTATCCCTAAATGGAGTGAAAATAAGCGGCTTAACTGTCGTTGCGACAGACTGGCAATCGTGGCGAGTTGTTCAAGGGAGTAATGTTTGTCTACGTTGCTGCAAATGGTATCTTGGACTTTGTGAATGCTTCGGTGCATATGGTTGCGATATTGAAGCCAACAACTCAGCTGTGGGTCCTGACCGGTGCGACGAAAATACACTAGCATTTCCTGCGCTACCTGTGCGCCAATGTGCTCGCCGAATCGAGTCGCGATAAAGTAGATAGCCATATCAATACCTGAACTGATCCCCGCACTACTGATAATATTGTTGTCTTCAACAAAAATGCGGTTTTCAAGTGCGACACATTCAGGAAATGCTTGGCGCATTTTTTCTATGAGGTGAAAGTGAGTGGTATAAGTACGATGCGATAATAATCCGGCTTTGGCTGCAAGCACTGCGCCGGAGCAGATCGTCAAAATTGCCTGATGAGTTATGGTATTTTTCAGCCATTGTATGGTTTGAAGTGACGCTTCTGTTGAGTATGCTTCAAAAGCATGGTGGCAACCCGGAATGACTATAATGTCGTCAGCTTCTAGTTTTTCCGGTAGAGGCGTCAAATTTTGTAGTTGCAACCCGCCATCACATATCAGTTGGTCTGAAGCGCTGACATACTTTATATCAAAGGATACACCCAATCGCCGAGCTTCCAAAAATGCCTGCAAGGGCCCAGCAAAATCGAGAGGGAGGGTATCTGCTACGAAAACAAAATAGATATTCACGGTTGTTCGCCATTGCTTAAAATCACGCCGTATCATAAAGCGTATCAGCGTGATAAGAAATAATTGATAAAAACAAGCATGGAGTTCACTTGTTTTGTGCAGGTAAACAGTTAATAGTCACTGTGCCCGCGGATCGATGCAAATCGATTGGCCAGCACTAGATTTGTCTTTGCTTGTATATCAGAAGTTGAGTACTGAATATCAGTTGTAGGACAGATCATGTCAAACGTCAGTGTTGCATCAGTGACAAATTCTACCTTGAACCCTAAATCAAATGCGACTCTGGCGGTGGTCTCACAACATTGCTCAGTTCTGATCCCTGTAATGACGAGCGTATCAATCTGATTGCGTCTTAGCCAATTTTCAAGCCCGGTATCTGTAAAGGCGTTGTGAACCGACTTATAAAAAACCTTGGAAAACTGTTGTGGTAAAAAGTCCATTGGTTTTACTAGCCCAGAGCTTGGATTGAATGGACTACCTATCGCATCTTCTCTGCTGTGCAGGACTTTGACAATCGGTTGTTTTGTCGTGGTGAAATGGCTGATTAAACTCGTTAGGTTATTTTTAAATACGCCAAAGTCTTTGTCTTGCCAGTAGTCTGTTTCAAAAAATGAGTCCTGAGTATCAATAATAATAAGTGCTTTTGTCATGGTTTTTACCTGTGTTGATTATTGGAACTCCTAAAAATATAAAGGTTTTGCAATCAGGCGTAGATACGTGTTTTCGACAAGATTAGGTCATATTAGGACATGGCATGAGCTGGGTGTTTTTTATTCAGCACGATCGTTGACACGGTTCGGTTTTGTATATACGTTTGTATATACAAAAAAGGTTTAGGTATGGCAAAAAATAAAGATGCGCAGTTACTTGTGCGAATAAACAAAGCCCAGCGAGATGAATTTGTCGCGCTTTGTAATGAGCTTGAAACCAGCTCATCTCGTGAAATAAGAAAGTTCATTAAAAGGTTTGTGAGCAAACACAAAGTTAAGCACAAAGCACCAAAAGGAGATAATGATGGCCAAGAAAGTTGAAGTTAAAAAGCTAAAGAAAGAAGTGAAGCAGCGTATTAAAAAGATTGCTAAGCATGAAGCAAAAATCAAAAAACTGAAAAAAGCGATTAAGAAAGCTTAATTGAAGTTTAATCTGAAAAAAGCAGCGCAGGCTGCTTTTTTTATCTGTGTACATCGAACCAGGATTAAGTTTTTAGGGCGAAATGCAGGTAAAGCCGAGAATTTTGAAAGTAGCTGTGATAAATCCTTTGTCGCTATATTTGCATGAGTCTAATTGTCATAGACCGGTTTTAATTATCAGGAGTATGGTATGAGTTGGATTTGTGGTAATTGCCAAATGGAGATCGAAGATGACACATTTGAAGTTTGCTGGAATTGCAGTTGCGTTAAAGGTGAAAGCCAATCAAACAATGAGGAATATACGCCAGTCGACTGTATTAGGTGCGCTATCCCGCTGACGTTTATTGGCACGAAAGAGTTTCATGAAGGTATGCGCTGGGGCTTGTTGGGCAATCTAGCTGAGTTTTTTATCAACAAAGAGCAACTTGATATGTTTGCCTGTAAGCGATGTGGCAAAGTAGAGTTTTTTTTAGCAGGTAAGCAACGTCATTGAATCTCAATAACGCAAAAACTTGCTAAGAAAAGTGTTCCTCTTTGTGGCTTACTTACAAAGTCAACACGCATTGATATAGCAACCATATTAATCTATGAGGGGAATTATCACTTTACTCATGCCTTACAAACTGAGTGTTAGCATCTACACTTAAAATAGAATTAGGAAACCTTATAATGTTTAAATTCGTTTTTACTCTATTTGTCGTGATGCTGGCGCACAGCGCTTTGGCTAAAGAGCCGAAACTTGTTTGGTTTACAGAAGATTACCCTCCATTCAACTACCATGTGAATGGTCAAGTCGAGGGGATCTCAATTAAGGCGCTCAAGCTTATTTATCAAGATTTAGGATGGAAATTTGACGACAATGAAGTGATGTTATTACCTTGGCCAAGGGCATACCAAATGACTCTGTCAAATCGCAATGCCTGCATATTTTCCATGACGTATACAGAAGAACGCGCCAAGTTATTTCAGTTTATTGGTCCGACAATGGACAATCATGTTGCTATCATTGGCCACAAAGAGACTAGCTATAAGCTTTCAAACTTAACAAGTATTGGTGATCTAAAAATAGGTGTAGTAAAAAATGATATTGGCCACCAATTGTTGCGCCAAGCGGGTATTGATAAGGAAAGTTTAGTGTTTTTGGCGTCGGGGTTTGAGTTGGTGCAAATGCTAAAGTTGAAACGCATAGATCTCATCGCATATGGAGATGTAATTGCAAGATACCAATTTAAACGAGCAGGTATTAACCCAAAACACTATCGAATAGTGATGCCTTTGAGTTCATCTTATTTAGGATTTGCTTGTAACAAGGCGGTAGATAAGCATGTTGTAGACAAAATGAATGATGCACTTAAAACCATTAAACGCCGTCAGCCAGAGATTTTCGATCCAGAATATTTCTACAGTAAAGCAGAGTGAGTTTCGCTCACCCTGCTGTCACACAACTATATGTATTTAAGCACCTGGACCACACTCTAAACAGTGTTTAATTATGTCAGGACCAAATTTCAGTTTGGCATTGACGTTACGCAATGCTGTTCGGACTCCCTCTTCGATCACTGGGTGATAATATGGCATATCGAGCATCTGTGGTACGGTCATCTTGTTCTGAATAGCCCACGCCAGTAGGTGTGCGATGTGCTCTGCCGCAGGTCCAACAAACTCGGCACCTAAGAATAGACCGGTCCCCTGCTCTGCATAGACACGCATATGGCCTTTGTTTTTCAACATAACGCGGCTTCGGCCTTGGTTTTCAAAGCTTACTTCACCTATTTCGTAACATCCACATTCGCCGTAATTTGCCGTAAGTTGCGCATAGTTGTCTCCGACCATCCCAATTTGTGGATCACTAAATACAGCCGCAATCGGTGTGCGTCTTAAACCGTTACGTATATCTGGGTAACGCCCTGCGTTGACACCAGCAATCGTACCTTGGTCGGCCGCTTCGTGTAGCAGCGGGATTTGATCGCTCGCATCACCGGCGATAAATATATGGCTATTTCCACACTGCATTGTATGCGGATCCGCAAGGGGCACGCCATGGTCTTCTAGTTCCAAAGATGTATTTTCAAGGCCTAGTAAATCTACATTGGGCACCCTACCCGTTGCCGCAAGCACATAATCAAATTGCTCAGTTTGTGCTTGGCCTTGTTTATCAATATAAGTTAGCTGCGCTTTATTATCGACTACTTTCATATCAGAGACTTTTGCATCTGTATCTACATAAAACTCCTCTGCAAACACTGTGTTTGCATAGTCTCGGATCACAGGATCTGTAAGTGGGCCTATATTTCCACCAACTCCAAATAGCTTAACTTTTACGCCCAGCCTATGAAGTGCTTGACCGAGTTCTAAGCCTATAACACCGGGTCCAAATACTGCGACGGACTCAGGTAAGTCTTGCCAATCGAAAACGTCATCATTAATGATAAGTCGGTCTCCAAAAGCCAAAAATGGTTTCGGGATATTAGGTCGGGAGCCGGTTGCAACAACAAAGCGTTTTGCAGTGATCACTGTGTGGTCGTCAATTTGAACACGCTGATCGTCCAAAAATTTGGCATGTCCAATAATCCGATCTTCAGCGGGTAACTCTTCGACTGCGTCCACAACAAAGCCTACAAATCTATCTCTTTCACTGCGTACTCGCGCCATCACTGCTTGACCGTCAATTTTGGCAGGTTCGCTCATTACGCCAAACTGCGGGGCTTGCTCTATATGGTGGGCAGCTTCAGCAGCAGCTATTAACAGTTTACTTGGCATACAACCAACACGTGCGCAAGTTGTCCCATACTTGCCTGATTCAATCATCAGCACATTGGGTGTAAATTGCTTAGCATTCCGATAAGCACTAAGGCCAGCTGTACCTGCACCAATCACTATGACATCTGTTTCAAGCTGTTTCATTATTACCTCACTAAAGATTGGAAAAGTAGTATTCAGGGGCTGTCATGCCCCTTTACAGTGCTGGCTATTAGTTATTTTCAAAATAAGTTGTTAAATCATCTGAGCCGCCAATATGTGCTCCACCAATAAATACTTGAGGCACAGTTTCACGACCGGACAAGGCTTTTAAGCTGGTTAAGCTCGCCTGTTGGCCAAGCACTAACTCTTCGTATGCCAAACCTTTTTCACTGAGTAGTGCCTTTGCTTTGGCACAGAACGGACAACCTGGCTTTGTGATAATCGAAACTGGTTCAGGCTTTTTCTGTTCTGGGTTGATATATTCAAGCATGGTGTCTGCATCAGATACTTCAAATGGGTCGCCTGGTAAATCTGGTTCGATGAACATTTTTTCGATCACGCCATCTTTAACAAGCATTGAGTATCTCCAACTACGCTTACCGAAACCAAGGTCGCTTTTATCTACTAGCATGCCCATACCATCTGTGAACTCACCATTACCATCAGGAATAAGAGTGACATTGTCTGCTTCTTGGTCTTTTGCCCAAGCATTCATGACAAAGGTATCGTTTACTGACATACATACAATGTCGTCTACGCCATTTTGTTTAAAAACATTTGCCAGTTCATTATATCTTGGCAAGTGTGTTGAAGAGCATGTAGGCGTAAACGCACCTGGTAGTGAAAAGACAATAACCGTCTTATCTTTGAACAATTCATCTGATGTAATTTGTTGAAATTCTTCACCTACGCGAACTGGAAAAGTGACAGTTGGAACGTTTTGGCCTTCAATGTTATTTAGCATTTTATATTCTCCTCGAAAGTTGATGGAGCTATTATGTCGTCGGATTGGTGATTTGTATATTTGATTGAATTAATCAGACTAATCAATAAAAGTGATTGGTTAGCGCCAGTCAAATCAAAGCATATTCAAAATATAGACGTTAAATGACAAATTGATTAGCCATGCTATACGTTGGCAAGCCGTCAACGTCGTTGTGTGGGTCTAAGTCATACTGGAATCAGGGTGTATAGAGGATAAAAAATAGTTTGGTGGCTTTTGTAAGTGTGTTATGCCTTTATAGGTAAAGTAAATTGAATCACGATGCCACCCAAGTCACTGTGTTTGGCTTCAATACTTCCTTGGTGTAATTCGATGATTTTTTCGCAGATGGACAAACCAAGGCCTGAACCTCCCAGATCTCGACTGCGAGACTTGTCGCAGCGATACAAGCGCTCAAACAATTTGCCAAGCGCTTCTGTACTCACCCCTGGCGCACTGTCTTCGAAGTGGCAAACTACTGTTTGCTGCTGCTGGAAAACGCTTATTTTAATCTCTCCAGGTTGATCCGTATAATGTACGCTATTTCTCGCTAGGTTGTTGAAGACTTGATTTAATCGGCTAATGTCACACTCAATGTGTAAGGAGTCAGGTAACTGGTTGACATACAAGACATTGATATCTGAGTTGTCCAAAATAGGCGCTATGGCAACAGCAAGGTCATCGAACAGTGACCGCGCTTGACACGTTTCAAACTCAAGGCGCAAGTTATTGGTATCTGCTTGGGCTAATTCGTAAATATCTGCAATCAGCGTATTGAGCATATCTAACCTACGTTGCAATACTTGGTAAGTGGTTTTTGGGTCTTCTGTTAGGTTGTATTCCAGTGCTTCAATGTTTAACTTTAAAACGGTTAAAGGTGTACGCAGTTCATGGGATACATCTGCAAGTAACTGTTGTTTCAGGCTTAAACTTTGACTAAGTAACTCAGCTTCTTTTTCCATTACTCGACGACGTTTCAAATGGTACAGGTAAAACAGCAATAAAAAGTTAATCAATACAATAATTGCGGCAGCAAGGACCACGGTACGTGTTTTTGTATCCTCTTGTTGTTTGGCAAGCCCAGCTTGCAACTCGTTGACCTCAAGTCGCTTCAGACCTATTTCACTGTTGAGCTTTTTCGCTTCTAAGCGTGTTGAAATAGCGATTTTGTCAATTTGTGTTTTCATCGTAAAAGCACGCTCTTGATAAGATAACGCCTGTTCAAAATCGCCTAAATGCTTGTGCGCCACAGCGAGGCTTTGCAGTATTTGCAAGTTAACTTCGTTATTCGTTATGTCGTGTCGCTTTAGCAACAACTCAATAGCTTCTTTAGGTCGAACATGCGCCAATGCTTGACCTAGGTATACTTGATATCTTTTGAATAAGCTCACGTTGTCTTGCTCATTTAACTGGGCAAGTGACTGTGTTATCAGTTTTATTGCCTCGGTATAGTTGCTATTGGCAAGCGCAATTTGTCCCTTTATGGCATCTGTTTTCGCTATGTTTTTGGCATTCTCAATCTGTTCGAAAAGCGCGCTTGCTTCATTGATAGCTGTGCGGGCAGCAGCCAGATCCTTAAGGGCAATGTATTGCTCTGCTATGTGCAGCTTTGCGACACCCATATAGTTTTTGTCACCAAGCTTGGTATCAATATCATAGGCCTTATTTAGTGCGTCTATCGCTGCTGGGTGATCAAATAGCTTTTCGTAGATACGAGCGAGGCTGTAATAAGTTGATGAAATATGTGTCAAGCTGACATCAGGTTGTCCCGTTTGAAACTCGAGCTGTTGATTTAGTACATCAAGAGCTTTGTCGAATTGATTAAAATCACGATATATACGGGCTTCTGTGCTTAGCGCTGCACTAAATAAATGTACGTTATTAATGCGGTTGGCTTTATCTTTTGCCTGAAACACGTGAGATAGCGCTTGAAAATAATCTCGTTGCTCAGATAAAACATTGGCGAGCATACGGTGAGCATGGCTTTGCATGCGCACATCTTTGGTCTGGGAAAACAGGGATATTGCTTGTTCAAAGTGGTACTTAGCGTCCTTACTATTTCCTACCAGGATGGCCAAATCTCCTGCTACCCAATGGTATTTACCAAGAAAAACGGTATTGGGGAATTGCGCCAAGTGAGCTGAAAACTCTTCGAGGCGGGTTGCCGCTTTTGTAAATTGATTGGTTCTGACAAAGTGAAGTGCACTGCGATGCAGTACATAGGTGCGCTGCTGCGCTGTTAAGCTTGGGTCCGCAAGTAATGTATACGATTGTTCAAGCAATGCGTGTCTATCTTTTTTGCCTTTGGCTTCAGCTTGAGACTTATATTGCTCAAAGCTATTCGATGAATGTGTATCAAAACTGGCAAATGAAAGTGATAGTAAACACGTAGATATAAGAAGCTTAAACACCGCGATCCCATAGGATTAAAAAGCAAAAGAGCCATATTATGAGAACTTGAAGAGTGGGGGTATAGGTAATTATTATTAACATCGCCTAATTGATATGCATTTTTTGCATGCATATGTCGCCTTTTGCATAAGCACTCATATCAATTTATTGGACTATCACTTCGACGTAAGAATTTTTTATATTTTCAGTTAGCTGTATGCTCCTTATTAAGAGCATACAGCACGCGTAGTTGCCTAGGCTGGCAGGCAGGATCAGCCGTTGCTATTGATATTGTATACGTGCTTTACATTGGAGATCTTTACTTCACCAGCGCCATCTTCTTTAATATTCAATTGCTGCGCGTCGCGCACTTCGATATCGCCAGAGTCATCTTCAATTACAATTTGGCCTTGCGTTCGGGCTACTGAAATATCACCCGACCCATCAACGATGTTTACATCGCCTTCAATATTGGCTACTCGAATATCACCAGAGTCATCATGTAGTTCAACGGATAGCCCACCGTCGATCTCAATTTCACCTGAGCCATCGGTTACCGCAATGGTGCCCACAACATTACTAAGCGTGATATCACCTGAATTATCTTCGATCTCTACAGACTTGCCACCACTTATTTCGATTTTACCTGAGCCGTCTTTTAGTTGAATGGCACCAAGAATATTGTGAAGAGTGATATCGCCTGAGTCATCCTCAATTTCTACGGATTTGCCTGAATCAATGGCAATATCGCCTGATTGATCTTCAATACGGATATTACCAAGCGCGTTCGAAATTGAAATACTGCCTGAGTCATCATCAATTTCGATTTGGCCTCGGATTTTGGCTAATTCAATGTGGCCAGAGTTATCATCGATTGCCACTGCTTCAACATTCGAAATCGAGATATGGCCTGAGTCATCTTGTACATCGACGAGTAAATGCTCGGGTACAGTGACTTCGATATCAATTTTTGGGCTGTGCTGTGCATACCAAAACACTCTTACTTCAGTGTCATGTTTGGCAATCAGTTTTGCAGCATCACCCTGTTTATCTAAAGATAACGTGTAGGTTCTGTCAGATGTTGTGAAAACATTGGCTGTTAATGAAATAGCTGTCGCGCTTTTAACGCCCTTAACCACAATATTTCCAGCATTGTTATCAATTGCAAGGCGGCTTAATCCTTGAGCAGGAATTGAAAGTGTTTGTGTTTGTTGTACTAAATCGTCTTGTGCATTGCCATTAACATGCACAACACAACCACTTAGTAGTAAACCGGCTATGATAGGAGTAATGATTCTTTTCATCTGATGAGTCTTCTAATTGTAATTTGTTCAGTATTGAGAGCAAAGATAGGGCCATAAATTCAAATTTTTTAAAATTTTGATTTTTAAAGGGTTTTATTTTAAAGAGAATATCATAATTGTATTTTTGACCACTTTTTAGTTTTTAATTTAATAAATTCGCCAATTTGATGTCATGACATTGTCAATATGTGTAAGTAACTTTGGATCAGAACTGCTGACAGAAGAGCTTGATAATGTTTCAAGAAATGCCCGTATCCCCGGCCCTAGCCCAGCCCTTTGATACACAGAGTTTTCCAGATGCTGCATTATTTTTAGGTGTGGGTGATGCCAGCTCTGTTGAGCTAGGCAATTCAGCTTGCGTGTTGCAATGTCGCTCAGTACCTTGGCTGTTAATCGACTGTGGTCACGATACGTTGAGCCGATATGAACAGGTATTTCCAGATAGCTTGCCAAGTGCTGTTTTTATCACCCACTTACATTACGATCATATTGGTGGTTTAGAGCAACTATATTTTAAGGCTGCCCTATCAGGACACCAAGTCAGACTGTATGTGCCGGTATTTTTGGTGCAACAGTTATGTGCGATGCTGAGATATACAAAATTAGCAGAGACTAAAGTTGATGTATGGCATACCTTTATTTTACACCCTGTGTCCGAATCTTTTTGGCATCTGGGTGTTAAGCTGTGGACCTATCCTGTTCGCCATCACGCGCCAAACTCTGCTTTTGCACTGCATATACCTAGCATTGTATTCTATTCAGGGGACACGCGTCCTATTCCAGAGTTATTAACGCATGTCAGTTCTGACGGCGAAGTCATATTGCATGATTGTGCTGTAAAAGGTAATCCCAGTCATAGTGGGATAGAAGATTTAATACGAGAGTACTCTCACTCGCAGCGTAACAGGTTGTGGGCTTATCATTACCACAGTGAGCAGGATAGAAATGCCTTTGTGCAAGCTGGGTTAAAATATGCCAGAGCAATGCAGCCTATTCAATTGGCTAACAACAGCCAAAACCTACCTCTCTGATTAAGACGACTTTTTGAACTTTTTGAGTTGTTTTGTACCCATTTACTGCGATAAATCGCATTTTAATAACATTTAAACTATTTTCCGTTATACTTGCGTCAAATTAGATTACACTGAATTGTTTACATGAGCGACGGCCTTCAATTTTATCTAGGCTGAATACCACAGAGATCGACCCATGACTTGTTGTGATAACTATGTATACAGCCAATAATGGTGTATTCGCAAAATTTGCGAGCGACAAAATAACAATGTAAAAGGGACCCTATGCAGCTAGTAGAGCTAACGTCTGATGATCCTAACGTACAAGATTTATTTGCAGAAATAGATCGCTTAATGAATACCCTCTACCCAATCGCGAGTGATCAATCGCTGGCACTTGTGGAGTTAAACCAGCCTAATGTTCGAGCGGTGGGGTTGAAAAATGAATCAGAGATTGTGGCTTGTGGTGCCATTGTCAAACAGTTTGATAAAACTTTATATGGTGAAATAAAACGCTTGTATGTTAAACCAAGCTTCCGTGGTAAAGGCTTATCAAAACGTATTATGCAGATCCTCTTGCACTATGCAGGCGATGCCCAAATCCCCTTGATCCGCCTGGAAACTGGGGTGAAACAGGAAGAATCAATTAAGTTGTATGAATCCCTAGGATTTGAAAGATGTGAGCGATTTGGTTTATACAGGGACAACCCGCTCAGTGTATTCATGTCTTTGTCTCTACAGCCCGATTAATTGTCGGTTTTAAAGTTAATCGATTTAAAAAAAGGGTTTTGGGTTAAGGCTGTGAGCTTTAATATTGAGTCCATCTCAATAAGAACCTCTTGTCCGTCTTGCTCTACAAGCAGACATTGTGCTCGTTGACTATTGTACACGATGTCTTTCGCCACACCCTGGTACACTTTATTCAGTGTGGCCACCTTGAGCATAAAGTGTTTCATGCATGCTACTTCAATGAGATCTGTCTCTTCACAGCGCATTTTCCTTCCCCTAGAGTGATGAGTTGTATCGTTAAATTTTATCATAGTTGATGCGTCCTGCTCGAGTAAAAGCATTGATTATCACACTGGGTTTAGGTGTTGCTGTAAAGGGGTTAGACAAGAGGCTAAAAATTGTCTAATTTTGAAGTTCGACACTTAATCCAAGCGTGCTGATAAGGATATAAGATGAGAATTTTGGTGGTTGATGACATGACGTCCATGCGTCATGTGATGATTAATATGCTGAGAAAGCTTGGCTTTGATGATATTGACGAAGCAATCGATGGAAAACAAGCACTAACGTTGCTGGGTAAACGTAGATATCAACTGGTTGTCTCAGACCTTAATATGCCACATGTCGACGGATTAACGTTATTAAATACAATTAGAGACACGCCTCAATTGGCAAAAGTGCCTGTGCTAATGGTAACCTGCGAAAATAGTAAAGAGCGGGTACAGGAAATATTGCTAAAGAAAGTCGATGGATTTGTCATAAAGCCATTCAATATGGCAACTCTTATACAGCAGCTTAAGCGAATTAAAGTGCTAGATGAGCATGGCCAACTATGTGAATAGGTTGACAAGTATGTCAGCGAGTTAAGTTGGATAGCAATAAAAAGGGCGTGTAATTTAACGCCCTTTTTATTATTTAGAACCTGGCCTTATTTAGTTTCAGGAAAACCACGGTCACGCATCAGTGCGCTCACATCGGCATCGCGGCCACGGAATTTACGATAGGCTTCTGCTGGGTCCATCGCATTTCTAACCGCAAAAAGGTAGTCAACTAAGCGCTTTGCAACATCTTTGTCGTAGAAACCCCCTGGTGCATTGGCAAAGGCCTCAGCCGCGTCAGAAGTCAGTACTTCAGCCCATAGGTAACCATAGTAAGCGGTCGCATAACCCTCGCCAGAGAAAACATGGCTAAAGTGCGTTGTTCTGTGTCGCATAACAATTTCGCTTGGCATACCGATCGCTTCGAGTTGTGCTTTTTCAAATGCAACTGGGTCACCGATCTTATCTGGATCTGTGGTATGGAATTTCATGTCCATAATGGCAGATGCAAGGTATTCAGTCGTTGCAAAACCTTGATTAAACGTCGAAGACTCTTTGATCTTTTTAACCAAAGATTGTGGCATTGGTTTGCCTGTTTCATTGTGTAATAAGAACTTATTGATAACTTCTTCGGTTGATAACCAACGTTCTAACAACTGAGATTGAAACTCTGTGTAGTCACGTACACCAGAGTTTGAACTAGGGTATTTTACATTTGAAGACAGTGCGTGCAGCGAGTGGCCAAATTCATGGAAATAGGTTTCTGCATCGCTCCAAGAAACTAACGTCGCCTGCCCTTCTGGGCCTTTTACGAAGTTTGAGTTGTTAGTGCTCAAGACATTTGTCTTGCCATCGATAGAAGTGTGGTTACGGAATGAAACCGCCCATGCGCCAGAGCGCTTGCCTTGACGAGCAAATGGGTCTAGATACCACAAACCAATGTGCTTGCCAGTGGTTTTGTCAGTTACTTCCCATACTTTGACATCTGGGTGGTACACAGGTACTGACCCGTCTTGGATAGGTGAGAACTCATAGTTGAATAAGCGTCCCGCAACATAAAACATCGCATCTGTTAGCTTGTCTAGCTGCAGATACTGTTTAATCTCGTTTGAATCTAAGTTGTACTTGGCTTTACGTACTTTTTCAGCATAGAAGCGGTAATCCCAAGGCTCAATCTTGATGTTTGCGCCTTCTTTATCCGCAATTGCTTGCATGTCCGCAACTTCTTCTTTTACGCGTGCAATCGCAGCTGGCCATACCTTGTCCATCAGAGCAATGGCATTTTTAGGGTTTTTCGCCATTCGATCTTCTAGTCGCCACTGAGCATAGTCTTCAAAACCAAGTAGCTCAACACGTTCACGGCGTAGCTTTAAGATCTCTGAAATAACGGCCTTGTTATTGTGTTCACCAGCGTTATTGCCGCGACTATAGTAATTTTGCCAAACAGCTTTACGCAATTCACGCTCTGTTGAGTAGGTTAAAAACGGATCCATAGAAGAGCGAGTGTTGGTGATCGCAAACTTACCCGGCTGACCTTTTTTCTCAGCGGCACTCGCTGCCGAATCAATAAATGCTTGTGGTAAACCAGATAGTTGGTCCTTTGTTAGGAAAGTTGTGTAACCTTCTTCATCGGCAAGGACATTGTTACCAAACTTAGTGTATAACTTTGATAGCTCAAGGTTAATTTCTGCATAGCGTTCAGCTGCCTGCCCTTCCAATGTTGCACCATGGCGTGCAAAGCTATTGTACTGAGTCCAAGTAACACGCTGCTGTTCAGGTGTTAATGTTTTATATTCTGCGCCTTCATAAACCGCTTTTACACGCTGAAACAGTGCTTTATTTTGGTTGCGCGTAGATTCAAACTCAGACAACTTAGCCATCACAATCGCTTGTTGCTCGCGTACTTCAGGGGAAGACAGATTAGTAATGTACGTGACAAAATAAGCGTATAGGCGATTTGTGGCACTACCAGAGCGCTCAAGTGCAGCAATGGTATTTTCAAAGGTTGGGGCATCTGAGGTGTTCACAATGGCTTCAAGCTCAGCTAAGTTTTCAGCCAGTGCGATTTCAGCAGCAGGTACTAAGTCTTCGAGTTTCATTTCGCCAAACTGAGGAACACCTTGATATGGGCCTGTGTACTCTTTCAGCAAATGATTGTTGTATTGTTTTTTAACTTGTTCAACTTGGGCTGAGTCTTGTGAGCTTGGTGTCGCTGTGCACCCTGCTAGCGCTAAACACACTGCTGCGCTCAAAAATGACATTTTTAATTTCATAGTGTTCTCAGTTTGCTTGGATTGATAATTGTGAGTATTTGAGTTGCAATATTGACCAAAGATTGGTCCCTATATCTTATTCTTATGGAGATACAAGCTTGCTATAACGGGAACATAGTACTGTAATCAATATAAAGTGCAAATGGGATTGATAGTTAAAGTATTGCAAAATGTGAAATCGATTTTGTGAGCCAAGTTTATCGCTTTAAAATCACATTTCGTCGAAAGTTTGGTGAAATTATTTATTTTTTCATTATAGGGGACTGTGAATTTTAAATGTGTTCATAAAACTTTCTCTTGATTGTTGGCTAAAATTGAGCCACTTTAAATGACACATACTGTAAACCCGTGATGAAATCATGGAAATTGGTATCTTTATATATAACGGTGTTGAAGCGTTGGATTTTTGTGGTCCACTCGAGGTTTTTAGCACCGCCTCACGTATTGCAAATCGCCCTATTAACGTTAGTTTGATAGCTCCGAGTAATTCGCCCATTAGAGCGCGCGGAGACTTGTCAATAAACCCACATTTTTGTATTCATGGTCATCCAAGGTTTGATTTATTAATTGTCGCCGGTGGAAAGCTGGATCGCGTCATTAACAACCAAGCAGTATTGGATTGGTTAGCGGAAACCGCGACCCACACGCGACACTGCGCTTCAATTTGCAGTGGCGTGTTTTTGTTTGCAAAAGCCGGATTGATCGAAGGGAAAACGGTCACCACTCATTGGGAACGGGTAGATGAGCTAAGCAAACAGTATCCACATTTATTAGTGATTAACGATAAAAGATTCGTCACAGATCAAAATTTTACTAGCTCAGCAGGTGTTGCATCGGGCATTGATATGAGCCTCGATATGGTGAAAAAAAGGTTTGGCTTTGACGTCGCGCGAAAGACAGCTCATCAGATGGATTATCTATGGGCTGAGTTGTAACGGGTGCGATCTCGTTGGGTACTAAAAATTTTACCAAAGTTGCTAATAAATCTGTATTTTTAGCCGATACTTAGTCATTGGCTAAGGCAAGCGGTTACAGTAATGAGCAAAAAGAATACAGTATATTTGGCACAAAGCCTCGATGGCTTTATTGCCGATCAGCAGGGCAATATAGATTGGTTATCCAAAATAGACAACCCAGACCACAGTGATCTTGGGTTTGGCGCGTTTATGGCGGATATAGATGCGATTGTGATGGGGCGAAATACATTTGATCAGGTAATGAAATATGGTCAATGGCCTTATGATAAGCCTGTGTTTGTGCTCAGCAAGTCTTTAAAGGAGTTGCCCCTGCAAAGTAAAGGCAAAGCCTATCTTGTATGTGCGAGTGAGCGTGAGGTTATTAATCAGCTGCATCAGTTGGGCCATAATAGGCTGTATATCGATGGTGGCAAGCTGGTACAGAATTTCTTGAGCCAAGGGCTAATTGATGAGTTGATTGTTATAACAGTACCAGTGGTTCTTGGAAAGGGACTAAAGTGGTTACCAGAGCAGCCACTCAATTGTAAAATAAGTTTATTGGCAACGTCGGTACTGTTGGGGCAATTGGTGCAGTCCCATTATCAAATAGTAGCAAAGTAGCCGTTGTAAAGGGGGTTGACAATTAACCCCCATACAACACCATTTCGTATTCAAATTCATCTTCAAAGTAGATACTAAACCCTAGTTGCTGATAGAGCCGAACAGCAGGATTGCCTTTAAGAACGGTTAAATATGCTGGTGTGTGAGCATATTGGGCGAGGAGGCATTGCAAGATGGCGGTACCAAACCCTCGATTTTGATGTTGGGGAGCAATTTGCAACTGCATAATTTCGAGGCGTTCATCGTTCGCGCGGTATTTTAAGCATCCGACTTTATCTCTGTTAATAAATACGATCTTTGAACCTTGTAAGTGTTCTTCTAAGCGGCTGATATGGGCTTCATGGCACAAGAAGATGCCTTGTCGTTCTAGGTGCTCTGTCATTGTTTGTTTTCTTAATGACAATAAGTATGGCTTATCTGACTCGGTAGCGGGCTGAAGTGTTATTTTCATGTGCTCATCCTAGCGAACTGTATATTGGAATGCGTAATGTGAGACTACTGAAACAACTCAATGGAGACGATACCATGGCTACGTGACAAAATAGCCATGCCGAGAAAGATAAGATGAATATGTTGTTAGGACTAGAAATATGGTCGGTGGAGGCGTCTGATAGTATATAGGTATGGGAAATTTACATGAAAATAGAGCTGTTTGACTATGACCCAACTTGGCCAGACAAGTTTGAATTGGAGCGTAAGAGGTTACATTCGGTTTTGGCGCCATGGCTTTTTGGCTCTATTGAACACGTCGGCAGCACAGCAATATCAGACATGATAGCCAAACCTATAATTGATATTATGGTAGGCGTAAAAAGCCTGAATGGATCTCGTGGCGCAATCGAGGCTTTATGCCGCCATGGCTATTGTTATTACCCCTACAAACCCGAACAAATGCACTGGTTTTGCACTCCATCACCGACGTTTCGTACTCACCATGTTCATTTAATCCCTTATCGTAATGCACTTTGGTTTGAAAGATTAAATTTTCGAGATAAGTTGCGAGGTAATCAAGAACTTGCCGATCAATATGCGCAATTGAAGCTGTCATTGGTGCAAAAAAAACGCGATGATAGAGAGGCGTACACGCGTGAAAAGTGGCTATTTATTCAAAATGTATTAGAGTTGTAAAAAGCTAGTTGTGTTTATGCTTAATCAAGGCAAGCAAGAGACTTGCCCTGCTATCTCAATTCATTTTCAGCATTCTAACGCGCAACAAAACCGCCGTTGACCAACAGTGTTTGTCCAGTTGTCCACTGTGACTTTGCAGAGGCAAGGAATTCCACAACAGGAACGATGTCCTCTACTTTTCCCAATCGGCCTGCAACACTGGCGGTATTTAGAAAGGCAACAGAGTCAGGGTCTTCTTGCTGGTGAAAAAAATCAGTATCGATGGGACCTGGGCAAATCATGTTCACCGTGATCCCCCTGGCACCAACTTCTTTGGCGAGTGCTTTAGTAAATTGTTCTAACGGTGCTTTTGAGCCTGCATACAGTGCATAATTACCTGTAAACGCATCTAAGAGAGAGGTTCCGATATTAATCACTCTGCCATTGTCTTCGAGGAATTTGGCAGCTTGTTGCATGACGAAAAAAGCCCCTTTGCAATTTATGTTAAATAACCGATTAAAGTCGTCTTCGGTATAGTCGATAAAGGCTTTCTTAGAGATTTGGCCCGCATTATTAATAACAATGTCGACCTTTCCATATGCTTCTTTTGTCTGTGTGAAAAGGTTTATAACATGGGATTGCTGAGCGAGGTCACCCTGTATCACGAGTGCTCTTTGCCCCATTGCTGTGATTTTCTGTGCTGTTTTTTCTGCTTCAACAAAAGAGTGGTCACTGTGATAGTGAATAACGATATCACAGCCTTGCTTAGCAAGGTTTAAGGCAAAAGCCTGCCCCATATTTTTTGCGCCACCCGTTATTACGACAACTTTATCTTTCAACTCTGTATTCATAATGCATTCCTTTTCATTTTTGTAGTCATATTAACTATAGTTGCTTTACGCTGTGTCTATCATTTTGATTGATGTTAGACTTATCCTTTTCATAATCTTCGATTCGTATTGAGAGCCTAGAATGCAAACAGTGAGTATCTTTGTGGATGTACAGAATATCTACTACACCACAAGAAGTGCCTATAAACGTAACTTTGATTACAATCGCTTTTGGGCTGAAGTGACGAATAACCGCCTAGTGGTAAATGCCTATGCTTACGCGATTGATAGAGGTGATGAGAAACAACGTCAGTTTCAGAATATTCTCAGGGCGATTGGATTTGAGGTGAAATTAAAACCTTTTATTCAGCGTGCCGATGGCTCGGCAAAAGGTGACTGGGATGTTGGAATTACGATAGATGTACTGGAGGCTGCCGAGAAGTCAGATATTGTGGTGTTGGTATCAGGTGATGGCGACTTCGATATTTTACTCAATACGGTGCGAGACAAATATCAAGCTGAGGCTCATGTGTACGGTGTCCCATCACTTACAGCTGCTAGTTTAATGAATGCAGCATCCCGATTTATACCCATTGAAGACACTTTGCTGCTATAGAATTGAGCTAAATTACTTGTTTTTTAAAGTAACAGGAGTGGCTACTCTGCCTGCATTAACTGCACGTCGATTAGTTGCTTACCAGTTGCTTTAAGGTGCTACAAGATTGCCCTTTTAAATAGCGACTGAACAAGCTTTGGATTTTTTGTTTCAACCATACAGGACCATTATCTGTCATATCATTGTGCCTAGATTCAGGAATTTTTATCACACAGCCAGGATATGTTTTAAGTTCGCTATTTGTGTATAAGACACCCTCATCAGCTGGGAAATCGCTCGCTCGAATAGATAAGACGGGAACGTTTATGTTACGAGGAAGCGGTACGCGCCTGTGATCCAACGTTACTAAGCCAGAAATATAGTCTTTGCCGTGGTTTATTAATAATGCAGATAGGTCTCCTCCATTGGAGTGACCGACGAGCAATAAATTGTCGAAGTCATACTGTGGGTAGCTAGACGCTAATTTAGTACGGACAAACTCAATTGTTTTTGCGCCACGAAGCCAGTTTTCCTGACGTGTTTGGAACAAGTTCCCTGATACGGACAGCGGCGGATCGGTTTTCAACTCATGCCTTATTGCTACGGTTAGGTAGCCTAGATTAACTAAGGTTTCACTTAAAAATTGGTAATCTTGGTGAGGAACACCGTAGCCTGCACTGATAAATGCCACGGGGCATGGTTTTTTTACATGGCAACTACTGGCTGTTTTAGGCCGCTTTATCTCGATGGGAACTGCCCTATTGCGCGCTTTATCATGCAATAAGCTGATTGGTTGTTCCGACGCATGAACACTGACCGCAATTGTTGTTAAAAGTGCTAAAACCGTTTTTTTCACCGTACTACATTCCCTTTGATATTATGCGGCGCGAGTATACGCCGCTTTCAATAATGAGTAAACGTCTGAAAAAGCAGGATTTGTAACTGCTAATGAGGTTTACAGTTGCAAACAGTTCAAGCCGCTTAGATGGAGCCAAATTTACCTGCTTGATAATCCCTAACGGCTTGTTTAAGTTCTTCTTGAGTATTCATTACAAATGGACCCATGTGTGCAATACGCTCGTTAATAGGTTGGCCTGCCAATAATAACAGTCCCGCTGCTTGGTCTTGGCTTTCGATATGTATAGGCGCTTGGGGGTCTAAGTTAAGCAAGTAGCCAGCTTGATGGCGACTATCTTTTAAAGCGCCTGTATGAATGTAGGCCAGCACCTTTCCGTAATGGGACAAATCGAGGTGCACAGCACTGTGTGCCTTTAGCCAGATATCGCTAATTGCGCCTGTGCCAGCTAACTCATCTAAGCCAGAAGAAATTGACTGCTGTGATTCAGTCCAATTGCCAGCAAGTGCGGTGAGCTGTGCACCGCTTTCGTTGATGATAAAAGGCAATACACGGTCACTTGAGTCTTGATATTTGGGTGTATTCATCTTGTCTTTTGCGGCCATGTTTAACCAGATTTGAAAGCCGTGCATACCGTGTTGTGCATCGGCCAAAGGCATTTCTGAATGAATGACGCCTCGACCTGTGCTCATCCACTGGACTTGGCCTGCGCGAATTGCTTTTTTGTTACCCATTTGGTCTTGGTGCTCAAATCCGCCTTTGCGTATATACGTAAAAGTTTCAATTCCCCTGTGTGGATGAGCAGGAAAGCCGCCTATATAGTCTTGCGAATTGTTTGATTTGAGTTCGTCGATCATCAAAAACGGATCTAGGCTTTTACCGTCGAAGCCAGCGATACGCTGAATTTTGACGCCTGCACCGTCTTGCGTTGAGTGTGCTCTTGTTACATTTAAAATCTTCATAGTTGCCTCGCTTATGTACGCCATTGAAGCTACTTTATGTTGCTACCTACCCGAATAAAAGTGACAAAAAACGAAGAGAACATTCTGTAAAAAAGAATAAATGCTGAATTGCACTGTAATTGCAATGATTTACTGTGGGTCTAAGCTCTGGTTGTGCAGCATGACTTGCTGTTCAGCTTGGGCGATGAGCGCTGCTAATTCTCCTGACTTCTTCATTTCAATTAGCTTGTTGTTTACCAAAGGAACAAGGTGTTGCTGAGACTCATGAATATAGTGAAACAAGTCTAGTACCGCGAGGTTCTGGCTAGAGATCACATTATCAATGCCCAGTTTTTCTAGGTGTATTAAGCCATCCATTCGATTCGTGAGCGCGACATCGGCTAAACCTTTGGAAACCAGCTTAAGTATTTGAGCGGTGGTATCCATATCTTCTACATGCTTCATACCTTGAGTGATGTTGTTGGTATGCTTGACACCTCTAACTTTGACAATATGGTGTTTTTGTAAGTCTTTTGCTGTTTTGATGTCTATTTTGCTATCTTTACGAACAAATGCAGCTGTTTCTAAGTAGTAATATGGGGTAGGCACACGAATTGTTGTCGGAGTTTCTATGCCATAGCTAAATATTCGCATGATCTCCCCATTGGATAACCCTGTTTTGGCTCTGAATTGAGCGCGTTTTCCCGGAAGCGGCGTGATGGTTATTTTGATATTCAATTGCTTGTAAACTTCGGTCAGAACAATACGGCCAACCTCTTGCTCTATTAAGTAGTTGATCGACACAAAGTGATATGTCTCAGCGTAAACGGGCCTAGTTAAAACTAAAAAAAATGCGGCTAGCAAATACTTCATTGATGAGCAAAGGCTTAAGAAAACAAAACTAATCAAAGTATAGCGCACACGAAAAGTAATTAAAGTGTCTACATATCTAGTAGGGAGAGTACGTTGATTTTGATATACTCGAGGTGCTCTCAACGCGGCTCTTTTTATCTAGAGATCAATGTATTGATCCAAAACGCAGGGAGTACAGTACCTGTATTGTGCGCACGTAGACATAGGATTGATTGGTATAGAAATATGACAGATAAAAGTAAAAAGGTCCCTTCTTCTCGAATATCTAGGTTAGCTCACTTAGGCGGGCTGGCAGGGAAAGTGGCATCCAATGTCGTAATGTCTGGTGCTCGACAAGTGCTCAGTGGCCAAACCGTAACTAAAAAGGAGCTGCTGTTACAGCCAAAAAATATCCACGCTGTGGCTGATAAGTTGGCTCATTTGAGAGGCGCTGCGATGAAGCTAGGGCAATTACTGTCTATGGACTCCGGGGATCTTTTGCCAAAAGAGCTGGCGTTGTTATTAGAAAAGCTCAGAGCAGACGCACAACCTATGCCACACAAACAGCTCATTGGCTTACTCAAGCTTAATTGGGGTCCTCATTGGCTTGATAAGTTCAGTCACTTTGAACTAAGAAGCTTCGCACGGGCATCGATTGGTCAGGTCCACGAAGCAACCACTGAATCTGGTCAAAAGCTGGCGTTAAAAATCCAATATCCGGGTGTTGCAAATAGCATTGATAGTGATGTTGACAACGTAGCCATGCTGATAAAAATATCTGGTCTTATGCCCAAGCAGGTAGCTATTGAGCCGCTGATGGCTGAAGCAAAGCAACAATTACTGGTCGAGACTGACTATTTAACCGAAGGTCGTCGCCTACAGGCGTTTAAAACGGGTTTACAATCCTATTCACAATTTAAGGTGCCAGAGTATTTCCCACAGCATTCAACAGAGCATATATTGGCGATGGAGTTTGTAGCTGGTCGGTCACTAGATTCACAGGTACACGCTTTACCAGCAGTGCGTAACAAAATTGCCAGTGACTTGATACAATTATTCTTTATTGAAATGTTTGAACTGGGCGTAATCCAAAGTGACCCCAATTTAGCGAATTATTTGTATGATGAAGCACAGGAGCAAATAGTACTACTCGATTTTGGCGCTTCTCGCAGCATCCGTCATGAATTGGCCTTAGGGTATTGGCTGTTGCTCAAAGCAGGTTTAGAGCATGACAGAGAAATGATGACTAAAGCCGTGCAGTCAATAGGTTATTTTGGTGAACAGATTGAACACGACTATCGGGATATTGTGTTGGATTTGTTTTTTATGGCCACTGAACCATTGCGTGCCGAACAACCTTATGATTTTGCAAACAGCGATATTGCCCAGCGGATCCGAGACAAGGGCATGGCATTAAGCGCGCGCGAAGGTCAGTGGCACACACCCCCTGTGGATGCTTTATTTATTCATCGTAAATTGGCTGGGTTATATTTAATTGCAGCAAGACTGAACGCTGAAGTAGATGTCACAGAGCTATTCAATGGTTTTGAAAAGCCCGACAGTTTGGGGCTATAAAAAGTCATCGTCCTTGAAAAATGATGCTAATAGCATATGTCCATCCCATAAGTTATCTTATATACAGCATATGCTATGGTTTGAAAATTGCCGTTATAGAGTGTGATAATAAGTAAAAAAGTGTAAGTGAGCACTGACTCAATACGGTTTTTTCTCTTTGTGCCAACCAAAAAAACAGGCTATGTGCTGTCGCTTGGCGCATCTGACTGAAGTTGTAATTCCTGAATTACTGTCCATACTTCTTCCATAATTTCATTCCACACTGTGTTCTTTGTAGTTAGGAAAGGTACCTCGAGGTATTCAATGAGAACAATTACTTATGGGTTAGCGTTGGCTGCTTTGACGAGCCTAAAGTTGTCGGCAGGAGAGCTCGTCGACGTAGCGGCTAAAGTGCCTAGCATTCAAACTGAGATCCGCTATTTCACCACAGATAATTTTGTTGGCAAAAAAGTTGATGGTTATTTGGCGCCCAAGTGTTTACTAAGTAAAGACGCGGTGAAAGCTGTCACAAAAGCACAGTATGCGCTCAATGAGTTTGGCCTGGGGCTCAAAGTTTTTGATTGTTATCGGCCGCAAATGGCTGTGGATCATTTCGTACGCTGGGCCAAAGACCTTGAAGATACTAAGAATAAAGCGAAATACTACCCAGATGTACCTAAAAACGAATTATTCAAACGTGGTTATATCGCGGCGCGCTCAGGGCATTCTCGAGGAAGTACACTGGATGTTACCCTTATTGATTTAACGACCGGTGCTGAACTGGATATGGGATCCGGCTGGGATTTCTTTTCAAAAGTATCGTGGCCAAGTTATCAAGGGATCAGTGCCCAGCAGCGCGCAAATCGAATGCTATTGGCTAAAGCTATGCGCAGCGCCGGCTTTATTGGCCTGACTGAAGAGTGGTGGCACTTTACTTTGATTGATGAGCCTTATGCAGATCAATACTTTACACTACCTGTAAAGTAAGTTTTTTCGTAAGAGCATATTGAGTACTATTTGTAAATAAAAGTAAACGTTGATTTTTATGCAAGTTGTTGAATTTAATGTGTCAATAGTATTACTTTATTTCATTGTGAAAATTTTGTGATTGATTAAGCTTCTTTAGTGCTTGATTAACTTGATAGCACCATTTAATGTACCTAAATAGCTGATAATTGTTAAAATAGTGATATGTATAAGGGAATAGCTTGCACGATCGCATTTTTTGTTGGATACCTTCTTTGGGGAGGTCTTAGCAATGTCTGTGCAAATGGAATAAAGCAGTACACTCTAAGCACAACAAATAATTACTCCAATTCAGGTGTGGATACTAATTCCTCCTTGGCTCAAAGTGATAAAAAACACTTTGTCATCAACAGAGCTTCTATGAATGCGAGAAAGGCATTATTTGATGAGCATCAATATATTAGCCAAGCATACATTGAGTTTGATATTAGACGTATTAAAAATTTGCATATCTCTGATTTAGTTGCCTTTTATGTTCCACAGCAAAAGCGTAGTTACATGATTGTGATAAAAAACATTCAACAGACAAAGTTGGGTGGGTTGCGTATTGCAGGTTATTTCTCAGATGATGTACAGCGACATATTGCGCTTGAACTACAGTTAGATGGACGCTCTGTATCGGGGCGTTTACAAACAACCAAAGGCGAGTATCTGTTTCGCTCTCATGCGCAATACGGTTGGATTGCAGCTCAGTATGAAGGCAAAAAACAATATTTAAAATACCCCGATGAATTTGCCAAACCCAAAGATGTTGTTGCTAAAAAGTAATTAAGAACATTTTTTTTACATGGCTTGTCGGGGTAAAATATTTATCTGTTGAAGTGAAGTTAAGTATATATTTTTCATAGCTTTAATAGCCCTTTCATTAAATCATATCCATAAAACTTCCCAATTAAACTGGAAAAAGAAAAAATATTGTTAATAATTTTGTAATCTGGAGTATTTACTCTTAATGTGACGGAATTATGATGGAAACTTTAATGAGATTACTTGGTTACATTGCTTTAATAGCTAGCTTTTCGGGGGCTGCAAATGCACTACCTACCTGCCCAAACCTCGCTTGGCTAGAAGCTGAATTCGACGCCCCTATTATGCCTAGGGCGGATTACAACAATCGCCTCAATAAGTTAATTACATGGCTACCTGAGTTTCATATGTTGCACGATCGGGTTATCGCCGAAGGTACTTCAGTGGAGGTGACGGCGAAGTTTGATTACGGCGCTATTGCACATAAAGATCTTGAATACGAGACGGTGAAATTTTACATCCGTTCAGAGCAAGACTCCCAGTGGCGTTTTCTTGCTAATGCCCAAACCAATAGTGATGGTAAAGCGAGTGTATCTTTACCTGCACTTCAGGCTGGGCAATATCGAATTTTTGCGGGTGTCCCTGCGGATGGCACTGGCACTCAGGGCTATGTGACGGTTGTTCAGCCAGGCACTCAGGCGGTGCTGTTTGATATTGATGGTACGCTCACAGAGTCGGATGCTGAGCAGATTGGGGATTATACTGGGATTGATAGAGCCGATCAGAAGGAGGGGGCATATTCATTGGTGCGTCGTTATTTAGATCTCGGGTATCAACCCGTCTATTTGACGGCACGTGTATATTGGTACGTCAAAGGTACACGCAGCTGGCTGCATTGGACTGGGTTACCTCAAGGCTTTTTACGAGCATCTTCGAGTAATGAAACCAGCTTGTTTCGCACAGCAGAGTATAAAATCAATGAAATAAACCAATTGCAGGAACAAGGGCTGGATATCGTGCGTGCATATGGCAACGCAAAAACCGATGCAGAGGCATTTATTCGTGCTGGGTTAGGTAGCGCTAACAGCTTTACAATCGGAGCTGATGCTGGCCACTATGGAACAACCGCGATAGAAAATAATCACTATTATCACCATATAGATACGCATGTTGATGGCTTTGCTGCTGCGAAATGTGAGTAACTATTACCGCGTTGAAAAGCCAATATGGTCAATCTGTTTGATATGACTGAGCGTGTTTTATGCGCTCTTCTAGGCTAGGGTGGGTGGATAAGTACTCTAGCCATTTAGGTGCTGTTTGAGATGGAGCCTCGTTGTCGTGTGTCAGTGATTGTAAGCGTTGTAATGCTTGAGCAAAATCGTCATTTGAATGTCCCAAATGTGCTAGCCGATCCAGTGCAAATTGATCCGCTTCCCATTCCATCTCTTGTGAAAACTGCGCGCCCATGACCACATTTCCCGACCCAATTAACAGTTCAACGATCCCTTCCATATCACCGAATATAAAACTCATGGCGATCGTGCCTGCGAATGCTTGCGCGGCAAGTCTGATACTATGTTTTCTTTCTACATGCCCTATTTCGTGGAGGAGAACCGCGCGAATTGCACTAGGATTATCTTTCAGCGCTTCAATTAAGTCATCGGTAAGTACAATTTGGCCGTGAGGTAGTGCGAATGCATTCGCACCAAAATGCTCAGAATCATAAATACTCAGTTGATACTGATCGTCAGACAAATCTAAAGCTTTGAGCGCATCCTTCCAAAGCGTATGGACTTGTTGTTGGGTGCCTAGGGGGAGCTCGCTAGGTGACAAGAAGCTTTCTTCAATCACGTACATAGATTGCTGGCCCATTGTATCTACTACCGATTCAGGTACATATTCGACAAGCCAAACCGCGGAAGCTGGCACAACTTTAAACAACAGCGCATATATCAATAACGGCGTTAGTATTAGTGCCGATAGGATCACCATTGTGTGGCGCTCTAAACTTGCGATACTTGTGGGTGAGGCTCGACCGGGCCAAACAAAGTTGGGATCATTGGGCACAAAACGCTCACCAGATGGCAGTGTGGCTTGTACAGGTACGCCGGGAATTGACGTCGACAAAGTCAAAGCGTCTAACGCACATTTAGCCGCACGGTTTTCTCCGTAGTGAATATGCAATTGACCATTTTCGAGCAGCGCTTCTACTTTAAATGCAGTGCTGTTCGAAAACGGATAGAGTAAGCCTGAGACACGCATACTAGGTAAGAGATACATCTATATCAAACAGCGTTGCGGCTTCATCCCCCAGAGAGGACTCTGCGTTATCTAGGGTATCGAAGACATTATCCGCACCTGCCAACATTGTGAGCGCGCTGGCGCTGGCTAGAATTTTTGCTTTGCGCACTTTTGCCCAAGGGTAAGCAAACCCAAGCGTAGCGGCAATAGCGAGGATATTGGTCACTTCTACAACGGCAAACTTCGCCGGAGATAGATCAGAGTGTAGTTCGGCGACTTGGTCAATCGACGTACTGTTAAAAATGTGGTTTCTAATCATCGCCTGATAAATGGCTTTTAATAAGTATATACACGCAAAGTAAGCAGGTATCAAAATGAACAATACTTGTGAAGAACCCGCAAGGGTACCGCCAACTGCAAAGACCCCACCCAGCACCAGTGGAATGGCTACTAATGAGCAGAGTAAAGTCGTGACTGCTGCGCTAAAGTATGTGCTAGTAGATAACGTGGTTGCAAATGGCTTATCACCAAATTGAATATTATTGCAAAGGTATTCATCTATCTTTTTCAAAACCCAAGGCATCAATAGGTACAGTGTAAATACGCTCAGGATGGGGAGTAAGACAAAGACTTTAAAAGCACCGCCGTAACTGCCGTTGAAGCTAAAACGGATGTTTCTGAAGCGAGTCATTCGCATATTGAACTTGAAACTCTGATTGATGAACCAAGGTGCGAGAAAGGTCAAAGAAATTGCCAAAGCAGCACCAACGATCGGGAAGTAATGAATACAAAACATATAGGCAACCAATAACAGCGCTGCAATAACCCGGCCGGTTAATATTTGTATAGGTGTGGCTAAATATTCAAAGCGATGACCATCAATACTCGTGTTATTGTAAAAATATTGCTTTGTACGCACTGTTGCCCATGCTGAGTATATGCCTAAAGTTGCGATACTCAATAATAGGTTAACAATCCAAATTCCAAAAAAATCTCGGCTGTTGCCTGAAAATCGAACAAGCTTAGGGGTGTGAGGGCCTGATTGAACAGGTGAATTAGCAAAATCCATTAAAAAAACTCTCCTTTAAATATGTGTACATAATACACCCAACGTACCAAAAAAGGCAACGCTTTGGCGCAGGAGAGCAGGTTTTAAAGTGAGTTTATTGCGTTGTAGTTGAAATTCGTTATTTGTTGATTAAGCTGTAAAAATGTTTAGGTGTGGTAAAAGTAAATCAGAGGTAGAAGCATGGAAAAGGATAATTTTGTCATTAGGGCGATGCACAAAAGTGAAGTGGATATTGCCATTAATTGGGCTGCGCAAGAGGGTTGGAATCCCGGTGACTGCGATGCATTGAGCTATTATTGTGCTGATCCACATGGATTCTTGATTGGTCTATTAAATAATCAACCTATTGCAGTTATTTCAGCGATTAAATATGACACAGCTTTTGGTTTTATAGGTTTTTACATTGTAAAACCTGAATTTCGTGGGCAGGGCTATGGCTACCAAATTTGGCAAGCGGCTATGGCCTATTTGTCAGGGTGTAATGTGGGTCTAGATGGGGTCGTCACACAGCAAGATAACTATCGTAAGTCAGGGTTTGAACTCGCGTATCGCAATATTAGATATGAAGGTGTGTTGGAAACGGCGCATTTCAAAAATCAGTCTCAACCAGACGGCGCCACGATTTGCGAAGTAGATGAAGATTTAATTGAAGGTTATGAAACCCAGTTTTTCCCTGCCCAAAGGGCGCGTTTTAATCTCCAGTGGCGAGCTCAGTCTAATGCGTGTGCTTTGAACCTTAAAAAAAGCGGCAAAATATGTGGCTATGGCGTGATTCGGGCGTGCCAAACCGGCTATAAAATCGGACCATTATATGCGGACTGTGCACAAAACGCGAAGGCACTTGCACTGGCACTGATCTCGGAAGTTGAAAAAAACGTCGCTGGACCTGTGACTGTATTTATTGATACGCCAGAGCAAAACAGTGCTGCCGTTGCGGTCGCCGAGTCGTTAGGTATGAGTATTGCTTTTGAAACTGCGCGCATGTATACGGGGAAATTTCCAGACTTGCCAATTGGCCAGACGTTTGGCGTAGCCTCATTTGAAATTGGCTAACAGATTATTCCTTTGCATTTGCCACTTGTCCTAAGTGTGATGCATACAATTAGATTAAAAATTTTGAGGTTATTAGGAAGTCTATGACAGTACCCAATGCGATATTTATTCTTTTTAGGGGTGATGACATAACGCCTCAAGCACGTTATTTTGCTCCGCCATCATTGCAACACGAAGGGTATATACACGCTTGCAAAGCTGAGCAAGTTCACGATGTATATCAGCGTTTTTATTTGGGTTTGGATGCGGTTAAGGTTGCAGTGATTGATCTTCGTCTGATAGAGGCTCAGGTGGTTTTTGAAGCGCCATCAGAAGCCATTGGCAATCACACAGAATTCCCCCATATTTATGGTAAACTTAATACAAGTGCTATTGTAGATACTATTGAATACCCACACTTTACACACCAAGATATTGTATTAGATATACTGGATGTATTGGCTCACTATCGCTTTGAACGTTTGCCAGTAGAAGGTACTTTGTATAAAAGCACTTGGCGTGCAACTGAGGAGTTAGACAGTAACGAGCCAATAGGTACAGCGATGATTGGCATGTACTGCCATGTATTGAAAAGCGTATCTTGTTTTCATCGTTTAACACACGACGAAATTTGGCACTTTTATCAAGGTGATGCATTTAATCTGTATTTGCTCCACCCCGATGGGCACTCAGAAACTGTGGTTATGGGGAATGACTTTAAACAAGGTCAAAAAATCCAGTACCGAATACCAGCAGGCGTTTGGCAAGCTGGGGAGTTGGTAGGATCAGGAAAATATGCGCTGTTTGGGTGCACTATGGCTCCTGGGTTTACCGGTTCGTGCTTTGAAGCCGCAGATCATAGAGCTTTAAAAAACAAGTATCCGGCTATGGCTGAAATTTTTGAGAGGTTGGCAGTCAACAATCATGAGACGAAAATGCCAAAGGGGTTTGCAAGTTAGCTAAACAGATTATGACCAAACGCCAAATTCGCATTTGGTCTATTTGTATTGTTCCTCTGTATTGAAGCAGTGACAAATTAATAGGAACTTGGTTTTGATAAATAAGGTTGTATTCATCGTAGCCGGGCTGCTGTTTTCAGCTGTGCTTGAGGCAAAACCATCTGTTGAGAAGCAAATGGAGGTATTACAAGAAGCTGAAGACTACTTGACTGTAAAACCTTCACACTCACTGCGTCTGTTGAATACAATGTCGCACCGTGATGTACTGCCTGTAGCACTCAAGATCCGCTGGCATATTATACGGGTTAGAGCCTCTGTTCCAACCAACCAGCTCAACATGCTGGAGGGATCCCTAAAAGCACTGTTTGAATTTGAAACGCACTCCTATTTTCTGAATAAATTACCAACTGTGTTGAGTGCGTTGGGTATTTGGCTGCGTAGAAAAGGCTATCTTGCAGAAGCGGACATGAGTTTGCAGTGTGCGCTCAAACATGCTCAAGGGGATGCTCAGAGGCTAACGTTAATAAATAGTCGTGCACTGGTTGCAAGGCATATGGAAGACCACCAAAAAGCCATTAAGTTATACCAGCGTGCGGCAAGATTGGCGAAGGAACTGCAACATCGTTCTATGTCGGCGACGATTAACAATAATATGGGGGCAATCGCATTAGACCGAGCTGACTATGTGAGATCCGACCGTTATTTTAGAGCGGCTCTTGAAGGGTATCAAAGCGTCGATAAACGTTCAGGCTATATTACCGCAGGAGTGAATTTACTCTTTCTGTTTGTGCTCAAAGGTGAGGCATTAAATTATCAACGCCTTTATTCACCGATAAAAGCGATGACAGATGCCTTTCCCAATCAGTCTAAAAAAGCATTTTTGCACTGGATCAATACGGCACATGCGGTACAACAAGGTGCAAAGTTATCCACCGAAGAGCGCCAAGCGCTGCTGAACTATTTTGCACAACTTGAAAGTACCAAGGTTAAAATTCTGGTTGCCAAACATTTAGCGCCGATTGTGCAAATTGACGTACCAAAGATCTCTGTAGAAAAAGCACCGCCATTTGAAGCAAAGTGGTTTGATAAAGTTCGCTCATGCGAGTGGTTGTAATGGCGTCATTAAGTTTAGGTCAGTAGTGTCAGCTTAATAGTTATGATGGACGATTTCTCAGCGAACCAAGGCGGTGATTAATCTTTCACCGCCCGATTGAACTAAACGTCATAGCTATTTGAAATTCTAAAGAACTGTCTAATACGTGAATCACTATAGCACCAAGTAAAAAAGGCATTTCCTTCATCTATTGCTGCTTCAATAACCGCATCACTGAACGGCGAGTTTTGGCTGACAATTAATCTCACTCGGTCTTGAAAGAGATCTGCAATTTTTTCCACCTGTTGCATTTCGACATCAGTAAAAGGGTGGCTATATCCCCCTTTGGCAGAACTCGCATCGCCAGCGCTCCCGTGATAACCAACATAAATTTTAAGTGGCCTTTGTGATGTTGCTAGCGAGTTGATGGTCGCTTCGTGCTTTTTTAAAGCAGTGTAAAAGTCATTGACGTCACCTGTGCCCGTATTTGTGACTATTCCACCGGTATAAAACTTAAAATCTATAGTCATAATGATTCCCCTTGAGTACAAAGACTTTGATATACATTGAAAAATAATTACAGCTTATGGACGTGAGCGCTCAAATTGTGCGACCTTGATAGGAGCGCCTCTTCTGGCTAAAAATGTACGCCCCTTGGTTTTCTTGTCGTCACTGACGTCGCCGTCTTCTCCCATATCTATGATGTACTTTTTATCGATAATGAGTGTCAATGTGACTCCGGGCCAGTCAAACGCTAAACTCCCTTGGTAAAATTCATAAAGCTGCCTGTTTTCGAAAAGGTCGGCGAGGTTGCTCCATGCCTGTTGGTAATTGGACGCTGTTAGGTCATGCCAAGAGGTATTTCTTGGGTGAGAAGGAACATATGCACTTTCATTGTTCCCTTTTTGTTTTGTGTAATCCTCATCGACTAAGGTTTGTTCGCTGAGTGTGGCCGATCTGTCCTCATCCCAACCACCAACACCTTTGTCATGGTACAAAATCATATAGGCTTCGATAGGGTGACATAATCTGCGAACGACAAAACAGTTATTTTGTATATATTCTTTGATTTTATCTGGGGTATTACTTTCATTTTCTTCTAAAGCAATGATGGAGTTGCTTCTTTTCAATGGGTTGCTTTCCACTATAACCACCAATTAGACTTAAGCGTTGGTATCTCCATTATGAAAATAAATGAGGTATAAAACACGGCGAAATGGGCTAGATAGTCATGGGAATAAATGAATAACGCATAGGTACAGCAATGAGCCAAATAGAAATTGTAGATTATAGTCCTGTTTGGGCTGAAGAGTTTAAATCGATTGCAGCAGCTTTAAAGCAAGCTTTAGGTGACCTTGCTGTCGCGATTGATCATATCGGCTCGACCTCCGTTCCTGGGTTAGCGGCCAAAGATGTAATAGACATTCAAGTAAGTGTAAAGGCCCTTGACGATCAGAAGATCGTAAACGCTTTGAGTGAGTCAGGGTATAGATACAGAGCAGATATTACCCGCGACAATCTCATTGGTTATGATGAGGGGGATTTGAATATGCAAAAAATGTACTTTCGCGCCCCACAAGGGCAGCGAAAAATTCATATTCATATTCGAGAAATAGGCAGAGTTAACCAAGCTTATGCGCTGTTATTTCGGGACTTTTTACGTGATAACCCCGTTGTGTCAAAAGCTTATGAAAAGATCAAACGGGAGCTGGCGCTGCGATTCCCCAACGATGAGAGCGCTTATTACGCGATTAAAGATCCCTATATGGATACTATTTTTAGTGTTGCTTGTATGAATAAACAAGTAAATCAGGTTTAATAAAATAAGTTAATAATCAATGAGCGAGCTAGATATGGATATAGAAACGGATTGGTCAGAAATAAAGTCTTTGTTTAAGTGCTCTTTTAAGTCTTCTTTTCATTATGCGATTGCCAGTGTTACGGACGATGGCGAACCGCATATTACGCCCATAGGCTCTTTAATCTTAGCGGAGCCTGGCAAAGGCTACTATTTTGAAAAGTTCACCAAGCAATTACCTAGCAATGGGCGGACGCAGCCAAAAATTTGTGTATTGGCTGTCAACGGTGGCATGTGGTTTTGGCTAAAATCCTTGATTAAAGGGGAGTTTGGCAGCCAACCTGCGGTGAGGCTGTATGGTACATTGGGCGTATTGCGTGATGCGACTGATTCAGAAAAAGCGCGTTTTCAACGGCGCGTAAAAAGCACACGTTTTACCAGAGGGTATAAGTTGCTGTGGAAAGATATGTCTAAAGTCAGAGAGATTGAATTTGATAGAGTCGAACAAGTTAAGATTGGTGCTATGACTAAACGTTTCTTTTAATGTCTAACGCCTTCTTAATGACCCTCTGCTTTGGCACTTGTTATCGTTCAATCAGCAGAGGGACTTTTGCCTAAGAGGCCTGCCACAGCAGCAAAGATAGCGCTGCCAACCAAACAAGTTTTATCCAGTAGGAAAGACGCTGATACAAGCCTAAATTCAACCTTAGCTTATATGCTCGAGACAACTTATATAAATAGAAAAATGCGGCGCCGGCAGATAAGCCAGAAAAAACCCGAAATTCAATCGCTAGATCACTGAAGGCGGTAATAATTGGGGCGATAAATAAAGACAGCAACATGATAAACCCAGCGTGGGAGTGGATTTGGCAGTTCAGGGTTGGTGCTTCAGTATAAGGGTCTTTGTCCATGGGAAAAAATCCGGCAACCCAAGTGCCGATACCATGTATGATAATTAACCAGCCAACAAAAATCAGTGATAGCGTATCGCTTGCTGCTTGTGTCACTGCCCAGCCAAACACGCAAAATAATACGCCTAAAGGATAGTTATTGATTAGTGGAGAAAGTTTTTCTGTCGGACTACCTGCCGCGCCAAGTTCGCTACAAAATTGCGTTTTGTGATTGTAGTTTGGGTAAAACCGCCCGGCAATATAGACACCAAGGGTGATCCAAATTGTAGCTAGCAAGCCAGCCAGCAGTAAGATGTTACCTTCCATGGGATACCTCCTGTATTTTAATATTTATTTTATTGATGTTCAAAATAAAATACGTGAATGGCTTGAGGGTGTCAATGTACAGCTTAAAAGATGATGTTTAAAAACGATGATTCTTAATGTAGGTATAGGTTAAAGTGTCGTTTCTTGGAGTTTGATATATATTTCTTCAAAAACCTGCTTTTGCTCAGGGAAGCTCTCCATTCCCTGTTTAAAGGTGGCCATTGCCCGTTCGTAGTCTTCTAGGTTGATGTAGCACATCCCTTTGTAATATTGGGCCGTCGTACCTGCAGGGTGGATCTCTAAAGATTGATTAAAATAGTCTATAGCGGTAGCAAAATCACCCATATCCATATAGGCAAAACCAATATTGTCTATAGCTTCAAAGTAAAGAGGGTAGATATTGATTGCTTGACGATAAGCTTCTATTGCTTGTTTGTACTGGGCGGCTTGATTTAGTGCATAGCCTTTAGTGTAGAGTGTATTTGCCCTAAAAATGAGGTCATCTACTTTTTGATTCGTCACTTCTGCATACTTGTTAAAATCATTATGTTTTAAGTAGCTAATATAGCCTTTTAACTCAGGTTTTAGCGGCACCTCATGTCCGATAAATTGCCATTTTTGCGCTAATTTTGCGTGGGCAATGGTTGAGTGGTAGGCCGATATAGGGAGCGCTCGCAATTGCTTGAGGGCAGGTTTGTCTGTGACAGGTTGATAACGCAATACATGGATAGTAGAAGATTGTGCGTTTGTATCAATATCAAGAATTTTAGCTGTGTGCCATAGATCACCATCTTTAATTGTGAATACATCACCAATTTTATAGTGGTAGGTTACTTTATAGTAAGCATTGCTGGCATGTGCGTCCGGTGTAAACACTAAGAGATAAGTAAACAGTAAAATAAATGAGATCAAGACGTTGTGCATTCTAAATATACTTATAATTATAAATTGCTATGGTGTAAGTAAATACTGACTCATCTTCTGTTTATGGTGGCGGATTCTCTCAGATATATATCGCTTTGTCATCAAAAAAAGGCCGTTTGAGAGCTTTTTATTAAGAAATGATATTATTCATAATAACAAAATAAACATCCATTGAAAAAATGTTTAAACTTTGTACAGGTTGGGTTGTAAAGTGCTCAAAATGGAGACTGTGCTGTAACATAGTGGCGCCTACTGTTGCCAAAAGGGTTTTTGCTGCCTTGATGCTGTGATCAGCTCCCTATTTCAGCTGGTTCCTGTAATTTACTTGTATCAATTTCTACCACGAACAGCATCGATATCAACAGTGCACACAAGATGGCACGCAATGTATAGGCGATGATCTCATAGCTATCATATATAATGGTTAGCTTCGTTAGCACGCCGAAAAAATCATTGTTAAAGCCCAGATCTATGGCATTTCTCAATAAATTCTCGATGAGCATCAGTGCCATCAAAATTGCTGTTAAAAACAGCGAAAAAGCAATAAGGCCCTCAGCGTAGGTTGGCGCGACATGGGGCACCTGATTGAAAAAGTGTTTAGTTAACCTAACTCTGAGCAGCAAAAGGAAACTCGTACTGAGAAATAAAGTGAATTGCACGCCGTAGACAATAGTGCCAAGCCATATCATTGGTAGGGTATCTGACTCGAGAGGTATCAGATAGTTAAATGAGGTGAACTCAAATAGTGACATTGCCAGTATTAAGATGGCAATGGATTTGGCATTGATGTTGTCTATTCTCAAAAGTAATACGCCAAAGCAACAAGAGATTGTAGCGAGCGACATAAACACCCAATCGTACGAATAGACAAACACTAAGGCTATGATCATAGAAATTGCACAAGAAATGCGCAAAACGCTCATGAGTTGAGAGCTTATTGTTGTCGGTTCGTTAGTGTGGTCGGTTTAACTGGTTTCGTTGTCGGTCGTTTAGTTTTATATGCGCCACAAACAAGGTTGTAATTGTCAGGAGTGAGGAGTTTTTCTTGGAGTGGTATTTTCATGTTTATTTTCCCTATACTTGCCGTATTAACTCAATCCGGCTTAGTTATTTCAGCGATTGTAATTGAAACCCACACGCTACTTTTCGTGTTTGAGTTTGTTGACTTTGCGATATCTGTGCAAGTTGTTTTCTACTACTAGCTCACGCAAAGTCTGGAGTTGCTCTTCTATGGCGCTTAAATCAAATCTACATGCAAGTGACCATTTTAAATAGTCTTTGTATTTAATATCACTGACACCATTTTCATAGTTAATGATTGTTGCTTCGCTGGTACCGAGCACCTTGGCCATTTGCTTTTGAGTCTTGTTTGCTGCAAGCCTCATTACCTTTAAGTCACTTAAGCTTTGCTCATCGTGCGGCCGAACAGTTTTATTCAATGTCTCGCCCTACATATAAAAATGTTAATTAATCTAAAGATTTTTAGATGTTTAAGCATTTATTATAAAAATGTTAAAATATGTAAATACTATATATGGAGCATAGCTGAATGACAAGGATAGAACATGACATTACGTTGATAAATAGGTTTCAAAGCACGGTTGAGCAACGCTTGAATAACCAAGTGAAAAGCCGATGTGTAGACATGTTGTCGACGGATAAATGCCCGGTGGTGAGTTACCAGCCTTTGTATAGCAAGCGGCCACCAATGTGGGTTATCTATACTCAGATGGGAGAATATCAGTTTCAGTCATTAGAAAGTCTTTACACCCGCATGTCTGCGCAATTATTACGTGTGGTTTTAAATACGGGTTGTCAGCCTAGCAATATCACGGTGTGTGTCACCCTCAAGGGTATTGGCAACAAGTGTAACAGTGGTTTTTTGCTCACATTGGCAGAGTTAGTTAGTGGTGTGGATGAATACGAAGCTAAAAGTCGAGTGCAATCAGATTTTGGGGTGGCAGCGCAGCTGATTGATATGCTCAATGGGGTTGATCCCTTGATTAAGGCTATGGTCAAAGCGACATGTATTGACTCATCCGTAATACAGGTTGTGTAACTTAGTGCATGGCGGCAGTATCAGGCTATTGCGAAGAAACAAAAGATCCACTAGAATCGGAAAAAAGCTGGATATTTTATGGAGTTTTTATGGCGGATTCGAAGAAGACAGAAGTTAGATTTTCAGTAGATGCAGATTATTTAGCTGCACTGCAAAGCAGGCTAGGGCTGAAAAAATCTAGCGATCTAACCAAAGTTGCATTAACGTTGTTAGACTGGGCATCAGACGAAGTCGTCCATGATAGAACGATTTTATCCGCAAACAAACAGGGCAAAGACATACATCGTCTTGTCATACCTGAGTTAAATAATATCTCCAAATCCAATCTCTAAAAACCAAATTAGTAATGAGTTAAGTCATGTCTTCAAGTGCACAGGACTGCACACAATCGCCGCAATCCACCTCACAAGAGTCTTGGCAAGATATTGATCTTGCATCTGCACAGGATTATACCCCTGAAGATGCCCCTGTTTCAGAGCCGCTCACTGGCAAAGAAAAGGCTGGCGTAAAATTAACTTGGGGGATCATTTGCATATTGATCGGGTTTTTGGTGGTCATCCTAATTATTTTTATGTGGGGTGAATATCAGTTTTTTACCGCAATGCGAGATACGCAGCAATTGATGCTTACGAATCAGCTAGCCAGCTCAGACTTTTTAGATCAGCTAACTCAACAGAGAAACGATTTTCGCGCTTTTTGGTTTGATACGTTACAGCTCATATTACTCAACGTATTGTTTCCAACGTTAACGGCTTTACTTGGCTATGTATTTGGTACTAGTCGAAATGGCGGTGGCAATTAGGCTTGTTGGGCGCTATCGATAAGTATCTGTTAGCTAATAGAAAAGAATGAGTTCCAGCCATTAAAAGTGAATATTATTGTTATTCTATGGGCAGATCTTTGATTGTTAAGTGTACGAGTTTGTTTATAAGTCGGCTATTTTATTGCCTGACTATGAATAAACTTTTAGTGTGAGGCTACTCAATTCGTTTTGAATTACATTAGTTGCATATTAGACATGAAATAAATTAAGTTGATCTGTAGAGTAATACTTGTAGTCTTTACTCATTCTTTATGGTGAGTTTTGTTTAAAGGAGTGAGGCTTGTTTGATGCAAAACAAGTTCTCTTAAACAAAACTTGCTTTTGACCACAAGGCAATTGCATTGCCCTGTTACATAAATATTATCTGGCTAGCCGTTCGGCCCTAAATTAAAAACGCATTTCAAGGAGCTGTTTATATGCGTGTTGAGCCTTATAGCGTCGAGGAAAGCATAAATCCTTGGTCTGTTTTTGTTTCGTTCTTGGCAACTTGCAAGGGCAAAGTGACTCTGGTGTTGAGCTTAGCTACTTCGATCAGTCTTATAGAACTAATGTCTGTCTATCTTTTATTTTTGTCTATTCAGGCGTTACTTTTACCGTCGACCAGTTCAGTCGATAAATTGACCTGGATTGTTGTGGGTTTAGTGGGGGCAATATTGATCAAGTCTGCATTGGGTATGGCTGCGTATTATTTTAGCCATCAAATTGCGTTGAAAGCATTGACTGAACTTAGACTGATGCTGGTAAATAGGTTTGCTGCCTTATCACAGAAATGCTTATCACAACATCAACCAGAAGAGCTTAAATATCTCCTAACTGAGGATATGAAGAAGTTAGAAGTTGTAATTTCACGGCACAGTGTTGAGCTTTTACAGGCAGTTATATCTTCTTTGATGATAGTTATTGCTCTGTATTTTATTGATTGGCGGTTGGCATTAAGTATCGTAGCAGTAGCTTCTATGGCGTTATTAGTTTCTAGGTTATTCATGTCTAAAATGGCGTCATACCAAGCGAAAGCCAAGGGTGCAGAGGAGGGGCTCAATTCGGCATTGATTGATTATGTAAAATACGCCCCTTTGGCGAAGGCGCATGGTTTAGATAGTCAGTATTTTACTACTTTAAGTAATAAAGCCGCCAACTATAATGATGCCGCCCTTTGCTTTGTCGAGCAAGAGGTGCGTAACCGAGCGCTGTGCTCAGCATTGTTAGGTTCCTCTTTCATTTTTATGCTGCCAACTGCTATTTGGTTGCACAGCGTTGAGTTATTAACCTTAGAGCTTGTGGTTTTAAGTATATTATTGGTCATGAGCATGGTCGCACCAATACTCAGTATTTATTATCTTTTAAAGAAATTCAGCGGGTTGCAAGATAGCATCCAGCGTATTATGCCTTGGTATGTTAACCAATATTCAAGCCGAAAAAGCGCCCCGCAAGCAATTGACTTAAAGTATCCGCAGCTACAATTTTACCATGTCGGTTTCAATTACAAGCAACACTCGATACTGAGTAATGTGCACTTTGAGCTACGCCCAAATACGATCAATGTGGTCTTTGCTGGGGCTGGCAGCGGGAAGTCCACTTTGGCTATGTTAGCCAGTGGTTTGATATCTCCTTCATCAGGTCGAGTGCAGCTGTACGGCAAAGATGTATCGGAGTTATCGGATAGTGAGCGGGCAAATGACATGGGAGTGGTTACGCAGGCGTGCTACCTATTTGAAGGGTCTGTACGTGACAATATTTTGCTTGGGCGAAGTGGAGTGAGCACTGCAGCGCTTGAGCATGCGATAGTGGCATCTCAACTCAAACCCTGGTTGCAGCAGCAAACTAGTGGTCTAGAAACCCAGCTCCAAGCGCAGGGTAAAAACTTGTCTTGTCGTGAAAAGATACGTATTGCGATCGCAAGGGCCCTCATCAGTGCACCTCCTTTGGTGATCATCGATGATGCGGATTTGGCAATGGATAACCAAACCCATGCCAAATTCTATCAGACATTGAAAGGCCATTACCCAAATACGACCTTTTTGGTTTTTACATGCACATATCTCGGCCTTGAAAACGGTCAACAAATTAATGTGCTTCGCAATGGAGAAGTTATTTCGCAAGGCACACATGAAGCTCTGTTAGCACGGTGTGACCACTACGCAAAGGGTTGGCAATTACAGAGGAAAGAAGATGCTACAACAGTTTCAACTTCTCACACTCCATTGGAAAGTTTCGAGCACTAAATGCGAGCACTAAATGGATAGACAAACCATAACCAGTATTTTTCGTGTCTTAAAGCATGTAGAAGCAGGAAAAAAACGCCTTGTGAACGGTATTTTGTTTAGATCAGTAGCTGGCTGCTTATCTATTTGTCCTCTCGCATTATGCTTTTATTGGCTCTATAGCGAGTTGCGTACCACAAGTGACAAAATTGTATTATTGCAGAGCCCAAGCGGCTATCTCATTATTTTGGTTGGGGTGTTTTTTGCGCAATTAGTGTGTGCCTATTTAGGTTATTCACAGAGTTTTATTGCTAGCTCCCAAATAATTCATGCTTATCGAAAAAAGTTGATAAACCACATTAAAATGCTGCCTCTTGGTCAAATAAATCAAACGCCCAACACGGAATTTGCCAAGCAATTAAATCAAGATATTAAAGCAGTTGAGCAAGGCTTAATTCACGCAATACCGAGTTTAATTGCTGTACTCATCCCGACTATAGTGGGTGTTGCAATATTGGCATTGATTTCACCCTTGTACACTTTAGGTGTGTGTCTGGGCTTGATGAGTGCATTCTATATGATGCTTTTTGCAAAGAACAAACTTGAGCAAATTGCTAAGGAAAAAGCGCTATCTGATCATCAAATTAGTCGAACGGTGAAAGATTATATAGAGGCATTACGGGTAGTTAAGTTGTTCAATCAATCGTGTCATTGGCTCGCGCGGGTTGAAAAACAGCTCAGAATTAATAAACATCATAGCTTGCAGGTTGGGATATGGCAGGGCAGTCCTGTGCTGGCTTATCGAATTGCACTCAATATGACCGTGGTGCTAATCGTTGCTATGTTAGCGGTGACACGACCTGAGCAAGGTGTCTTAACCATCGACTTTGAGGCCATTATATTTACGCTTCTGTTAATGCAAATACTCTTTCCGCTATACGGTATTGATAAACAACTCAGTGTATTGCGCATTGCAATTCAATCTGAGCAAAAACTCGACGCATTGTTGGGGGAGTCAATACTCACTGAACCTGCTGAGGCCCACATACCTAAGCGCAATAGCATTAAATTTGAGCGCGTGTCCTACAGTAATGGCATTGTTCAAGCCATAGAGCATGTTTCTTTTTATGTTCCTGAAAACTCAGTAACCGCCGTCGTAGGAGAAGCGAGTGGCGGTACCTCGGCATTACTTAAATTGTGTTCACGTTTTGTAGAGCCTGATTCAGGCCATATAAAAATCGGGGGTATAGACCTAAAAGATATTGGCTCTCAAGGGGTTTTCAGCATGGTTAGTGTAGTGTGCCAAAATGTGCAACTGATAGATGCCAATGTATTGGACAATATTCGAATAGCCAAACCTGGTGCCAGTAATGAAGAGGTTTTGCAAGCTTGTGAGCAAGCTAATTGTCTTGAGTTTATTGACCAGTTACCAAATGGCGCAATGACTCAAATCGGCGACAAGGACATAAAGTTATCTGCCCATCAACGACATCGAATAGCCATTGCTAGAGCATGGTTAAAAGATGCGCCTATAGTCCTGTTTGATGAGGCAACCGCATTTTTTGACCCCATTGCACATAATGATGTGGCTTGTGCCACTGCGCGCTTGATGAAAAATCGCACGGTTATCATAGTGACACATCATTTATCGAACATCATGCACGCCGATAATATTTTAGTAATAAATGAGGGAAAGCTGGTGGAGTCAGGCACTCACCGCTGTTTATTATCAATTGGTGGTTACTACACCCGTTTGTGGCAGGCACATATACGAGCCGCGTAAAGGGGGTTGACGGCTAGTTTCACTGTTAAAAAAAATCACTTTTTTTGTGTTGCCAGCTGCATTTATACAGGTGTCACAACGTTCTTTAACAACTTGGGAAATATAACAATTGTACCAAAAACTTTGATGGATTTTTCGCGAGGTTTTTATTTTATAAATCCAAGGTCTATTTTAAGGTTGTTGCCTTTGAATGCGGTGTTAAACCGTCGAATTTAACCAGGTATTTTAAAACTGTTTATCGCATTGAAGGTGCAAAAAAGTAGTGTGATTGAAAATAACTCAATTGTTAATTTTGTGTGTTTTTTGTAGCGTCAATTTTCAAGTGTTTATTCAACTAGATATTCAAGGAAAAGCGAATGAAGAAAATGCTACTGACAGTGATCAGCTGTTTAGGTATAAGTGTCGCGGCGATTGCCGCAGATACTCAAGCGGCAACTCCAAGTCAAACGGCCACTATTGATGGGATAACATCGGCAACTTATACGGCTAACACAAACATTTTGGGCCTGTTAACTCCTTCAAATGCCTGTACAGATAGATGTCAATATGAGTATGAAGCCTGTGTTAAATGGGCACCACCTTGGAAAAACTGCCGTGCATATCTTACAAGTTGTACGAGAAACTGCGCAAATAAATAAAATAAGTGTCACGAGTCTATGAGGTCGCTTCACGACCTCATATGTTGAAATAAACCTGAAAAGTAGTGGTTTTTGGTACTTTTGAAGTTAAGTACATCAAGTAAATACCACAATTATTCTCCTTGCTGTTTAAAAAAGGAAAAATACCCTTTTATTTTTCGATAATGCTGAGGCTTTAAAAATCAACAAGTTATAGTCTCCTTAAAAAATAAGGTATTTTTACTGATAGCAAAGTATGTGTTTGTAATTCATACTTTTTGTGCTAAAAATCAATACTTCACTGCCGAATAGGCAGCTTAGAAACTTATATATCTCCTCATATGTAACATAAGCCACTTCACTGCCGAATAGGCAGCTTAGAAAATCTTCACCGTCTTCGCCTTTATCACCATCTTCTTCACTGCCGAATAGGCAGCTTAGAAAAAGAACTGGTTCGTTAGTGCCTTGCTTATAAACTTCACTGCCGAATAGGCAGCTTAGAAAATTGATTGCACTTTGTCTGTGAGCGCTTCAATCTTCACTGCCGAATAGGCAGCTTAGAAAAGTTTCGCTGTAACCAACTTTCGCCCTTGGCCCTTCACTGCCGAATAGGCAGCTTAGAAAATTGGGCGAGCGACAACCGTCGAACCATCGACCTTCACTGCCGAATAGGCAGCTTAGAAAGGTAAAAGCATGGGCCAGCACGTGGGCTATTCCTTCACTGCCGCATAGGCAGCTTAGAAAGACGGCTGGCAGGAACCTCAACGACTATCAGACTTCACTGCCGCATAGGCAGCTTAGAAAATCAATATATTGAACTAGGCAATGCATGCCCGCTTCACTGCCGCATAGGCAGCTTAGAAATTTGTGCTGCTTTTTTCGTTCAGCGCATTTGCCTTCACTGCCGAATAGGCAGCTTAGAAAAGTAATTAACGACTGCGGTAATGCCACCAAAACTTCACTGCCGAATAGGCAGCTTAGAAAACAAGGCGGTTTTGCGCCTCAACAATCCCAAACTTCACTGCCGCATAGGCAGCTTAGAGATTTATATCAAACAATCGCAGAACAATGCGAAACTTCACTGCCGAATAGGCGGCTTAGAAAACCTTGTGGTCGAAACCTAGTGCAATGAAAATGTTCACAGCCATGTAGGTAGTTACGAAACTGCAAAAGTTGGATCCTGATTTTCATCAGGATGACGGTGAGCAGCGTGGTATTTAGGGTACTGCTGGTCAAATGCAACGGGTAAATTGTTCAAATAAAATCTACATGTAACAATGTTAAATGCATTGAAAAGACCGAAAAGACCGAAAAGAGCGTGTGTCTCATTTTTAATCAATTAAAGAGGAGTTTTACCTTCTATTTTTGCTCTTTTAAAATTTTTATAGAATACAAAGAGTTAAAATTATATGTTTTTAACAAGGTAAAAATGGGCTTTTTACCTTGTTAGTTTGTTGCAACTTATCTTTTTTCATTTATCTTATAGTTCACTGCCGTACAGGCAGCTTAGAAATTGAGTGGATCCAAGGCGAAGATAATCCGTTTGTTCACTGCCGTACAGGCAGCTTAGAAATATGTCCGATTTATTTAATGTGAGTAAAAAGTGTTCACTGCCGTACAGGCAGCTTAGAAACCAAAATCCGCGTAAATCGCCGCCTTAAATTTGGTTCACTGCCGTACAGGCAGCTTAGAAATTTATCTAGACAATTGGCTGCGTTGCAGAGCAGTTCACTGCCGTACAGGCAGCTTAGAAATACCCCATAAGTGCATTTGTACAGTAGTGCCTGTTCACTGCCGTACAGGCAGCTTAGAAATGAAAGCAAGGCTGAAAATAAGCCAGACCCCAGTTCACTGCCGTACAGGCAGCTTAGAAATCTGACAGCTAATTTGGCAATCAAAATTTTGAGTTCACTGCCGTACAGGCAGCTTAGAAATCTGACAGCTAATTTGGCAATCAAAATTTTGAGTTCACTGCCGTACAGGCAGCTTAGAAAGTTGTTACATACGTTTTTGTGTTTTTGCTCAAGTTCACTGCCGTACAGGCAGCTTAGAAAGATGATGTGCGTCCTCTAACAGATCATGTGAGGTTCACTGCCGTACAGGCAGCTTAGAAAAAGTCGCTACCAATCGTACGCAATACAATACCGTTCACTGCCGTACAGGCAGCTTAGAAATGATGACCTTGAGTTGCACAACATGTTGCAAGGTTCACTGCCGTACAGGCTGCTTAGAAATGAATAATCTTTGTATATCGAGCCAACTATATGTTCACTGCCATACAGGCAGCTTAGATGATGAGTGACCGAAACGAAGTTTCGTAGCGCAAGGCATGAGTCGCTTAGAATAAGGTCATGGATGGCCAATGTGACCAAGCTCCATGGATGGATTTCAGCTCTGTGTTAGCTACATACTTCGCTTCACAGCCATTCACGCAGCCTAGATGAGGGAAATCTCGAAGCCTCCAAGCAAATGGATACTGACAGCCGTCATTCCGAGCTTGCCTCGGAATCCATGTTTTAAAGACTATTTAGGTGAGCAAAAATAACAGCGAATAAATAAGTGGTACTTTCGGCATTGCATTACTTTTGCTGAGCTAAGGTTGTGTGTTTGAACATCATCTTGTCGCTGATCAATGACTTTCATATTTTCATTTGATACATTTATTTCACGTTAAGTTTACTAAAAGTGGCATATGCAAGCTAAGGAAGAGCAATACTTTAGATATATTGAGGCGGTGTTGTTTTGGCAAGGTGAGATCCAAACAGGTACGTTTCAAGATAAATTTAAACTATCCAGACCCAGTGCAAGACGTTATCTAAATGACTTTATAGCGCGTTATCAAATCGATGCAAATTACAGCGAGTCGGAAAAAGCCTATGTATTGGCAACCCCCTTTACACCGAATTATATTTCCCAAGACTTTACCGAATATGCCAACTTAATTGGCGAGCAGTATGTACACAACTTAAGTACCTCAACGATTGCGACTCTGCCTTTACCTCATAGAAAATTAAACCCCACCATTTTACGGCCCATATTAAACGCTTGTCGTCGGCAAAGTGTGCTTGATATTCGTTATCAGTCGATAAAAGACGGTGGAGAAACGGAGCGTATTATTCGCCCTCATACACTTGTTAACTCAGGGCTTCGTTATCACTTAAGGGCCTATTGCGAAGATGCTAAAGGGTTTAGAGACTTTTCTTTATCTCGTATTTTATCTGCATCTCCGGAATTTAAATGCAAAGCGCAAAAGTACAAACAAGATGATGAAGCATGGCAACAAGAGGTGATCTTAACCATCATGCCTGATCCGCGTTTAAGCGAATATGCCCAGCAAGTCATTGCCCATGATTTTGATATGAATGGCAACAAGAAGCAGCTCAAAACCAATGCAGCGCTGCTTAATTATTTGATAAGCATTCTCCGCTTAGACGTACAGCACCCCAGCCCAGAAGCGCAGCAAATTGTGATGGACCCCGATTGCTATCGAGCACTGAGAAAGCAAAAGCTCCTTTGGAACTAAACACCACCTGTAAAAAATTTAACTGGTAAAACGTGCAGCATTGAAGCCGCGCATAGATAAAAGTACGTTATGTCTAAACCCAAAGGAAGTGGAAGACGATGGAAGACTTAAGCCCAAGCGATTTAAAAGCCATATTGCATTCAAAACGTGCCAATTTATTTTATCTAGAATACTGCCGAGTAATGCAAAAAGATGGCCGCGTTTTATATTTGACTGAGGCCACTAACGAGAACCTCTATTTTAATATTCCGATTGCCAATACCACTGTGATTTTATTGGGTAATGGCACTTCCATTACCCAAGCGGCGATGCGCATGCTTGCTCAAGCAGGTGTATTGGTCGGTTTTTGTGGTGGTGGCGCAACGCCTTTGTATATGGGCTCTGAAATTGAATGGATGACACCGCAAAACGAATATCGCCCCACAGAGTACCTCCAAGGCTGGATGGGATTCTGGTTTAATGATGAAAAGCGCTTGGATGCTGCAAAACGTTTTCAACAGGCTCGGATCGCGTTTTTAAAGCTAGTTTGGCAAAAAGACCGAGAATTAAAAGGAGAGGGCTTTAACTTTGGCGATAAGGCCATTCAAACTGCATTGGATACGTTTTTCACACGAACGGAGGCCGCGACCAATTCTCAGACGTTATTGCTCACAGAAGCACAGCTCACCAAAGTGCTTTATAAATATGCAGCCAATACCACCAATTGCGATGGTTTTAAGCGCCAGCATCAGTCATCAAAATCTGTAGATATTGGCAAAGCCAATGACTTTTTAAACCATGGCAATTATCTCGCTTATGGCTTGGCTGCCTGCACTTTGTGGGTGTTAGGCATTCCCCATGGCTTCGCAGTGATGCATGGCAAAACTCGCCGTGGAGCATTGGTGTTCGACATTGCTGATTTAATTAAAGACGCGCTTGTACTGCCTTGGGCATTCATTTGTGCCAAAGAAAATGCCACTGAACAAGAGTTTCGCCAGCAAATCCTACAAGCGTTTACCGACCATAAAGCACTGGATTATATGTTCGAACAAGTAAAGCAAGTGGCGCTTCAAGATCTCAGTGAAGAGCAAGTTGCAGAAATTGAAAACAGCCAAAAAGGTGACTCCTTATGATGGTCACATTTGTGTCTCAATGTGAGAAAAACGCCCTCAAGAAAACCAGACGGGTACTTGATGCCTTCGCCAACCGTATTGGGGATAACACATGGCAAACCGTGATCACCCAAGACGGGCTCGATACCGTTAAAAAGATGCTGCGTAAAACCGCCAGTCGTAGCACCGCTGTAAGTTGCCATTGGATTCGAACCCGCGCTCGCAGTCAGTTTTTGTGGGTTGTGGGGAATAAAAGCAAGTTCAATTTAGAGGGCGTGGTGCCTGTGAATTACACCATAGTTAATGATGTTAAAATGGATGAAACAAAAATCATGTCAGAAGTCGTTTATGCAAATACTCAAAAACAGTTACTTTCAGAACATCTTTTTGCTGTCGGAACTTTAGCTGCGCTAATAATCGAGCAGTTATTCGGGAGCAACCAACCCGGGTTAAAACAAGCTGCGTTCGTGAGTGGCTGTTTACATGATATTGGAAAATTAGATCCTGAATACAGAGCATGGCTTGAAAAAGCGATCAATAAAAATAAAAAGCAGGAAATAGAAACGCAAGAAGATGGATTACATATTGATACAGCTAAGTTTTCATTTGAAAAACACCCTCGTCATAATGAAATCTCATTGTGGTTATGTCAGTTCATTGATTTAGTACCTGTACTGCCAAATAAAAAGTTAATCCCATATGTTGAACATACAGTCTATTGGCATCATGCCAAGCCGATACGTAAAGATGAATATGTAAAGATTAATGATGTGCATCGTAAACTGAACGCAATCTACAAAGAAAAAGGCATGCAAGAATTAGTGGAGCATACCAAGCATCTGCTAAATGAAGTCGTCGAAATCAATAATAATTATGCTCATACTATAGTTAATGCTGACTTTACAAAGAGCACAATAAAATATGATGAAGACCTAACATCGGGTTTTCGCAATACAGATTTACCATACTATAAGCAATACGTATGTGAAGAATCGTTTCAACCCTATATCAAAGACATTAACCTTAACGCCAAGGCCAATATTTTAAGGGCATGTGTGATCAGCGCTGATCGACAAATCTCAGCATTAAGTGTGCAAGATCTCAGTAATTACATCGCAACGAGTACCTTAGATTTACTAGTTGAAAAAACACTTCAACAGCAAAGTAATTTAACCCAGCAAATACGAGATTGCTTATTAGGGTTTGAGCAAAGATACCCAAACAGTGAGCGCAATCAAGCTCAAAATGCCACAGCCAAAGAACTGTTAGATGTCGAGCAGGTGGCTGTACTTAATGGCCCAGCAGGGTGTGGTAAAACTAAAATTGCATTGGAGTGGGCAAAATTAAGCGAAGCCAATAAAATTATTTGGGTTTGTCCACGAGTACAAGTGTGTGAAGGCCTTTACCAAGACTTAACCAGTAACGAATACCTTCCATCTGGCAAAGTAGAAATATGCACAGGGGAGTTTAAATACGTTAATAACCAAGGTGAATCAGAGCTAACACCGCAAGGGCAAGAGTTTTCTGGTGATATTGTATTAACGACGATTGATCAGGTTATTAATAGCATCACTACACACACCAATGTGACTGCATTTACGGATTTTTTGAATAGTCATATTGTTTTTGATGAGTTTCATGAATACATTCCAATGCCTGCGTTTAATCTACTATTCGCGGAGTTAGTTCAAGCGAAAAAACTAATGAGTAGTAGCGCCAATACATTACTTGTTTCAGCAACGCCTAATTACAGTTTTATTGAGAGTATTTTAGAAATCGATAAACAAGACATTAAATCTATACCGAGCTTTAACCCGAGTCACTATCAGATCAACTTTGAACTTTTTGATGAATCTCAGCAAAACGAAACGAACCCATTATTTAAAACACAACCTAAAAACACCATTGTTATCAGTAATACGGCAACTCTTGCGCAACAAGCTTTTATACAAAATCAAGCGGCAGAAAACGCCATTGTGTTTCATGGCAAGTTTAAAACAAAGGATAAACTTGCCATTTTCAACAAAGTTTATGAAAGCTTTAAAGCGGGTGGCACGAAAGAATTTGATGTATTGCGAAGTGGCCCGATAGTACAAGCAGCGCTAAATATTACCTGCTCGCATATGACCAGTGAATTTACCTTGGCTGAGAACTTTTTACAGCGGCTAGGGCGCTTAGACCGATTTGGTCAGAGCCAGATTGTCAATCAATATACCGTTGCTGTGCCAAGTGTTATTCCAGAATCAAATGGCAAAATTACGTGCAATTGCGCCCGCTTTCTAAATGGTAATAACAGTTATCTCAGTGCATATGCTTGGTATGTATTTTTACAAAATCATATCAGCGAACAGTCACTAACAATCAACGAAATTTATCAGCTTTATGAACGCTTTTATCAATCCAGCCAAGGACTAGCCGCCGTAGAAGAAGACTTACTAGCCGCATTAAAAGAAAGTGCCAAAGTTATCGCGGCTAAATTGCATGACCCTATTCGCTTTATTAAAAAACAAAAAGCAAGTGATAAAAAGAAATTAAAAAAATCGTCGCTACGTGGCGATAGTCGTTTTGTGCAGATGGTTGTGATGGATATTGAAACCTTCGATAACTTCACCATCACTGATGATTATGCGATTGATTGGCAAGAGTCAGACTGCGACTTTGCAAATTGCTACACGGAGTCACTTAATCTACTAAGAAACACTGGCATCATCGATTACGCAGCGAAAAAGCACCATCAAATAGACGAAACAAGCCCAAGTAAAGGCATTACAGCTAAAAACATTGGCTTGCGTAAACAGGTGTTAGAAGGTGCTGCTGTAGAGCCGCAACATCCAATTTATTTAAGTTACACGCCATCAGATTTACTAACGAAATTAGGTGAAAATGAGGGCGATGAATCTGCAATTTATTACTTAAAAGGCACAAAACAAGTAATTGGCGCAATGCCAATCAATAAAATTATTCAATCATAAACTTAGAAAGGACAAACACATGGAAAAAGTAACAGGAATTAAAAGTGTCGACTTTAAAATTGTCGCCTTAGGTCACGGTGTAGTGAATTGGAATGGACCTACAACACTTACTGGTGATGACGGTAAAACGGTTGATAATCACACACTGCCTAAATTGCGTGGCTACTCGAACTTAACGGGTAAAATAAAAGAAGAAACAGGTTATAAATATAAAAAGCAGGCTACCGATATCGACTTTAAGGAAACGCCGCTTTACATCAGCCAAAACTGTATACGCCATCATTTATTTAGATCGCAAGCATTTGATATTCACTATGCCAACAAAGCGAAGCTGGATAATTTAACTAAAGTGCTGTCATCGGTAACAGGTTTAGTGCGTGGTTATGTTGTACCAAATAGCCAAAATAAGCGTACAAGCCCGTTATTGATAGAGGATTTTGTTGACCAACTAGGCAATGGTAATTTTGAGCAATTTGGGCAAGCGGGTGAACGCGATAATTCATCGTTCTTTTCGAAAACCACCTTTGGTGACACTAAATACATTTCATACGGTTCAATCAGTATAGAGCAATTGCAATTTATTTCCCTTGATAAAAAGTTTGACCGCGAAGCAATGCAGATTAAAGAAGGACAAGGCGAGGAAGTAGCTAAGTCAGTTGAAGAGTTTATTCAAAAACTGAATCCTGAGTTATCACCCAAAGCCATTTTTCACACAAATTATGTGCGTAAAGGTACGATTTTCGATGAAGGTGAAAATGGTATTTTGCTTAATCAAGACGCGATTAAAGCATTAGTGCTATTTACTCTTAACCTAATTGCAGAGTTGTCCATTCGACAAGCGAAATCATATATGTATGTTGATGAAATAGTTATCGATTATAACGACAGCAATAAGATGATGCGTATTAAGCGTGACGAAAGTGAGACCAGTTTACAGCCGCAAACAGATTTTGCAGTTTACTTTGAAGCTAGGTAGAGGTGGTTATGAAAATAACCATTGAATATGAATCCAGTTGGCGAAATTCATTTTTAGAGGGAAGTAACAATGAAGCATTGCCTAAAACAGGGCGTAAATTTATTGGGTCGATGACGAGCTTAAAAAAGTCCGAAAACTTTATTAATCGCGCAGTTACCATAGATACCGTAATGGGTGTGTTAAATCGTTTGATTGGCGATCAGCGTAAGCTTTATCAATCTAGAAGGAGTGAAAACTATTTTTTTAAAGAGATAGAGGAGCAGGTTAGTTTTGTTGACAACCCCAAAGCTGTTAACGGTGAAATGACTTATATAAGAAATATAACAGGCAGTACAGATCAAAATGCGTTTACTGGCATGATTAAAGTAAATGATCCCATTTTTACTTCTGATTACGCAGTGCATTTTTGGGGGGTATTATCATTAGATATACCAGACTTAATTAAGTTTGTCTTAGAGCAGGAAGTAAACTTCACTTCATTATCTGCTGATCCGCTGACAATAGTTGCAAGGCTAGAAGAGATAAATAAGGAAAAGCCGTTAGAAAATGAAGGTGAGCTCGCACAAGCTTATCAACACCTTGCAGACAAATTTGAAAAATTTAAAGGAATTAATAATAAGGGGTTAATTATCCCAATTAGCATGTATTGTTCAGCACTTTATTTGCAGCTTGAAAGGCTTAGCAGTCAGTATGATATGAGTACTGCCAAAACCAAAGCAGGTGGTATCGGTGGTATCTCTAATAATGGCTTCACTAAAAAGGACTTTATGGGGCGCTACACTACAGGTGAAAAGAAAAAAATATGGGGAAACCCATATATGCGCGAGGAGATGGTAAAAGGGGTGGGTAAAGCAAAGCACTTAATGACCAAAGCTTCTGGTGAACTAGCCATTGAAATTGATATCCCCCGTGCAAAGGCAAAAGAACTCTCTCAGCTTATCGAAAATGCGGGTGTCTCATCATTTTATTTGGGCAAAAAAGGGCTGGCATACGTCAGTCATATACGGATATAGGAGGTGATAGTGGATAGTTATATTGAAATCACAATCAAACCAGATGCTGAGATGCGTGAAAATGTTTTATTGAATAAAGTGTATACAAAGCTACATAAAGCTTTGTTCACGCTGAAATCAGACAGTATTGGTGTCAGCTTCCCAAGCTATCAAGTGAAGTTAGGGCGCGTGATTCGCATACATAGTTGTGATGCCATGCTCCATGATTTAACAGGGATGAATTGGTTAGGTGGGTTAGTGGGTTACTGTGATGTGAGTGATATCCAAGCTGTACCGAGTGGGTGTGAATACCGAGTCGTTTCGCGAATTCAAAGCACCATGTCTCAGTCAAAATTGAAACGCCTAATTAAGCGAGGTTCTATTAGTGATGAACAGGTGAAAAGCTATAAAGCTAAAATGTTTACTAAAGGGCTCGATAACCCATATTTTGAACTTGAAAGTGGTTCAAATGGGCATAAGCATCGTCGTTATCTGCAATTTAGTGAAATAAAAAAAGCACCAGTGCAAGGCTATTTTGATCAATTCGGTTTAAGTAAAACGGCTACGGTTCCGTGGTTTTAAAAAACCGAATGTAAGAAAGTGATAAAGGGTATTTTTACCCTTTATTTTTGCTCTTTTAAAATATGTATAAAATACAAATAGTTGTGATAGGCTGTTTTTAATAAGGTAAAAATAGGTTTTTTGCCTTATTAGCTTGTTGCAACTTATCTTTTTTCATTTATCTTATAGTTCACTGCCGTACAGGCAGCTTAGAAATTGGGTATTTGGAGTCATCTGGTGATGGTTTTGTTCACTGCCGTACAGGCAGCTTAGAAATTGGGCTTTTAGCTTTTCTTCGTGTCGTTTCTGTTCACTGCCGTACAGGCAGCTTAGAAAATGGGGTTAGTACGCGAAGGCGTCAGCCCGTAGTTCACTGCCGTACAGGCAGCTTAGAAAAAGAGGCATTAACTTACCAGCCAAGAACTGAAGTTCACTGCCGTACAGGCAGCTTAGAAATCACTCTTGGATATGACGCCAAGCTTGAAGACCGTTCACTGCCGTACAGGCAGCTTAGAAATCTAATTATTGGTTCTTACGAGGAAAATAATGGTTCACTGCCGTACAGGCAGCTTAGAAATCCTTGTGACGATTGTCACCCCCTGAGAATCTGTTCACTGCCGTACAGGCAGCTTAGAAATCAAGCTTTTTGAGTTGGTTTGCGCCAAGAGAGTTCACTGCCGTACAGGCAGCTTAGAAAGACTGATAGCGTTACAGTTGAAGTCGGTGTCGGTTCACTGCCGTACAGGCAGCTTAGAAAGCAGATAACGCAAGGGCCACGCCGACAGGTTTGTTCACTGCCGTACAGGCAGCTTAGAAATGAATTTATCACTGCGGGTGTGTCTGTTTTTAGTTCACTGCCGTACAGGCAGCTTAGAAAGATGACTTTGTTATAACCCCATCTTGCAACACGTTCACTGCCGTACAGGCAGCTTAGAAAAATGTGTACGGTCCCGGGGTTAGCACTGATATGTTCACTGCCGTACAGGCAGCTTAGAAATAGCTTATGAGCTAAGCAAATTAAACAAAAAAGTTCACTGCCGTACAGGCAGCTTAGAAAGATACAATCATCCCTGCGGTCGGCGCAAAGGTGTTCACTGCCGTACAGGCAGCTTAGAAAAGGTGTTGGCCCTGTTATACCAAGGTCTATTGGTTCACTGCCGTACAGGCAGCTTAGAAAATTAACGGGTAACAGGGGTTAGAAATGAGTAAGTTCACTGCCGTACAGGCAGCTTAGAAATGTTATCCATGAACGACTTACGAGAACGTGATCTTCACTGCCGTACAGGCAGCTTAGAAAACTTTGTGGTCGAAACCTAGTACAATGAAAATGTTTACAGCCATGTAGGTAGTTATGAAACTGCAAAATTGGATCCTGATTTTCATCAGGATGACGGTGAGCAGCGTGATATTTAGGGTACTGCTGGTCAAATGCAACGGGTAAATTGTTCAAATAAAAGTTACATGTAGCAATGTTAAATGCATTGAAAAGACGGGAAAGAGCGCGTGTCTCATTTTTAATCAATAAAAGGGAGTTTTCCCCTTTATTTTTGACCTTTTAAAATTTACTTATAATACAAATAGTTGTGATTGGCTGTTTTTAACAAGGTAAAAATAGATTGTTTACCTTAATAGTCTGTTGCAACTTATCTTTTTTCATTTATCTTATAGTTCACTGCCGTATAGGCAGCTTAGAAATTTTGGCCAGCGAACTCGGCCATGAACCCATGGTTCACTGCCGTATAGGCAGCTTAGAAATCCATCCGTCCAGTTATTTAATAAAGGGGTGAGTTCACTGCCGTATAGGCAGCTTAGAAATTTAACAGACTTTTGGCAACCGACAGCGGCTGGTTCACTGCCGTATAGGCAGCTTAGAAACAACGTCAAATGTGCATGGTAACCTTTCAGCAGTTCACTGCCGTATAGGCAGCTTAGAAATTAAGTTGTGTAGTATCAATCATTTACTACACGTTCACTGCCGTATAGGCAGCTTAGAAAATCAACCTCAAGTGAAGCGCCGTTGTTGTTTAGTTCACTGCCGTATAGGCAGCTTAGAAAACACCGACTCGCATGCTTCAAGCATTGATGTCGTTCACTGCCGTATAGGCAGCTTAGAAAGATCATCTTAGAAGAAAAAACAATTGAGTCAGGTTCACTGCCGTATAGGCAGCTTAGAAAGTTGAGCAACCCATTAAAACCGAACCAGAGGTGTTCACTGCCGTATAGGTAGCTTAGAAATAGAGATAACGCGCTGGCCGTGGTTGCAATGCGTTCACTGCCGTATAGGCAGCTTAGAAATAACAACATACAATTAGATTTATTGGGGCTTTGTTCACTGCCGTACAGGCAGCTTAGAAATCACTACGGTTCCTCTGGTATATGCAAAGGCTCTTCACTGCCGTGCAGGCAGCTTAGAAATCAATAAAAAAATAGTCGCACAAACAGGATGGAGCTTGACCTTCGTCAGGATGAAGGGGGTTGTAAATACGTAGTTGCAGTGTTGAAGTGTATCCGAACCGTCTTCCCGAGCTTGCCTCGGGATCCATATTCAAGGGCGCAGAAAGCCTGATGATATAGGGCGAGATGGATCCTGACTTTCGTCAGGATGACGGCTGGGCTGGCGAGTTTGATGGAATTGGGTGAGATGGATCCTGACCTTCGTCAGGATGATATCGACGTGGTTGGTGGTATTTGGCATCATGGCTCCCGACGTTTATCAATGTGGCGTCGAGCATTGCGTGTTTTACACTTTTAAACCTTTATTGCTTTTTAACTCCTTCTTTGGCTAACAAGGCTTTTTTTCGTTCTAACCCCCACCTGTAGCCGCCTAAAGTACCATCGCTGCGCAATACTCGGTGGCAGGGGATCAATATGCCAATACGGTTTTTACCACAGGCTGTGCCAACGGCTCGAACCGCTTTTGGGCTGTCAATTTGTGCTGCGACTTCTCCATAACTCATTACCTCGCCCTCTTTAATACTGAGCAGAAATTGCCACACTTTAAGCTGAAATGCTGTGCCTTTAATATCCAGCGGCACATCAGGTTTGGGAGCACCGTGTGAGATATGGCTGTCCAGAGCATATATCCAGTTATCAAGCTCAGGTGTATCTTGTGCCTTGGATAGTATGAGTGTTGCTTTGGGAAACTCCTCCGATAATAGGTTCATTAAGGACCTTTGATTATCTCCAAATTGCACTGAACATACTCCCCGACTCGTTGCCGCCATCACCATGTGCCCAAGTGAGGTTTCTCTACATGCGTAGTAAATCACCTCTCCTTGTCCTCCAGCTCGATACGCTTTAGGTGACATGCCGATATTGCGTGTTGTTTCACCATACACTCGGCTTATTGAGCCAAATCCAGAGGAGTAGATAGCGTCAGTGATCCCTTCACCGGCCCTCAAATGACATTTGAATTGGCGCATTCGGACTGCATCCTGATAGTGTTTTGGAGACACTCCAAACATTGCTTTAAATGACCTTTGCAGTTGAGAGGGTGATAAGCCTGCAACCTCGCCCAATTGAGCAAGCGTCAGTTTTTCATCTGCGCACTTCTCTATATGGCGTGCGACATTAATAAGTGTGTCGGCTTTTTTTGTTGATGCAATGGGGTTACAGCGTTTGCATGGTCTGAAACTGGCCGCCAAAGCGGACGCTTGATCGCAAAAGAATCTTAGGTTTTCTGGCTTTGCTGATTTTGTAGGGCAAGAGGGCTGACAAAAAACGCCGGTGGTAATAACGCCATAGTAAAACTGTCCATCAAATGAGGGATCTCGGCGGTTTACTGCCGCAGCCATTTCAGTTTCAGTGAGCTTCATCATAGTCAGGTTCTTTGGCCATATAAAAGTGTTCATACTTCATCATAGCTGTTTCTAAAATAACATCTGATTCTTGCTACGCAATTATTTTAAATCAGCATACTGTCAGTCTAAATTTAAAAGGGGTGCAAGAATCGGATGTTTTGCAATACGTGCGCCCGCTAGCATTGTAGATACTTATAAATAGCTTGGTTACATGAACTATGACAACTTCCATCAATCACACAATGAATATAAAAATTTGGACCATGCTTGTTCTGCTATCTATGTTGTGGGGGGGATCTTTTTTCTTCGTAGGTGTTGCGGTTAGCTCGCTACCTTCAATGACAATTGTAACTCTACGAGTGGGTATTGCTGCGCTGGTATTATGGGGTATGGTCATTGCCTTAGGCGAACGCCCGCCTAAAAACCTAAAGGTATGGAGCGCGTTTTTTTCTATGGGACTGCTTAACAATGTCATCCCCTTTGTCTTGATTGTTTGGGGTCAGACACAGATTGCATCGGGCTTGGCATCTATTTTAAATGCTGCAACACCTATTTTTGCTGTGATCGTCGCTGGGGTTTTATTGCCTGATGAGCGGCCAAGCTTTATGAAGTTGGTGGGCGTTATTCTCGGCTTTTTCGGTGTCGTTATTATGATTGGTATGCCTGCTTTAGAAGGAAGTGGTAGCGTACTTGCCCAGCTAGCAGTTGTTGCAGCGGCACTATCTTATGCTTTTGCGGGTGTCTATGGGCGTCGATTTAAATCACTGGGAATTAAGCCCTTAAGCACCGCTGCAGGGCAAGTGACGGCCTCAACAATGATTATGATACCGCTAACACTGCTGATAGAGGGGTCTATAGATTTTCGTTCAGTGAGTGTTACCACTTGGGGAGCCGTTGCGGGATTGGCCGTTGGCTCTACAGCCGTCGCATATGTACTCTATTTTAAGGTGTTGGAGTTGGCTGGCGCGACGAATGTGCTCCTAGTTACGTTGCTTGTTCCGGTTTCGGCGATTGTTCTTGGTTCACTGTTTTTAAATGAAACTTTAGAAACCATTCACTTTATTGGTATGGGTCTTATTGCTATAGGGTTATCAGCAATTGATGGGCGTTTATGGCGACAATTGAGGCTGGCAGGTGTTTAGTGTTTTTATCGTTTAGAGAAGTAAATAGTGCTGCCTCTAAGCCAAAGTAACAACGCGTTTTAATAGTGAGTCTTATTTGGATGTGGATCCTGACTTTCGTCAGGATGACGGTGTGTTGTCGATAATTCGTTGCAGTGTTGAAGAGTGTCTGACCTGTCATCCCGAGCTTGCCTCGGGATCCATATTCGGGGCGCAGGTGAGCTTGATGGTATTGGGCGAGATGGATCCTGACTTTCGTCAGGATGACGGCTGAGGTGCAGTTGAGTTTGATGGCATAGAGTTAGATGGATCCTGACTTTTGTCAGGATGACGGTGTATTGTCGATAATTCGTTGCAGTGTTGAAGAGTATCCGACCTGTCATCCCGAGCTTGCCTCGGGATCCATATTCAGGGCGCAGTTGAGTTTGATGGCATAGAGCGAGATGGATCCTGACTTTC
>NZ_AUXS01000043.1 GCF_001625565.1 Pseudoalteromonas luteoviolacea NCIMB 1944 | reverse complement strand
TGTCATTAGTACTTTGCACTTAGTTGCGTGATTTTTGTAACTACTTTCACTTTTCGTTACAAATTACATGTGTAATTTGTTGGCCTGCCGAAGGTTTTTCTTTAGTGTATCTGAAAAAGTTCCAGGAGAGACTAATAATGTACAAATCAATTCTCGCGATTTCAGTTGCCGCTATTTTGGCTGGATGCCAAGCAAGTAATGTTAGTTCACAGGCTAACCCATCAGCTACACAGGCCCCAAAAAGCATACAAGCAAGCGTAGAAACAGAGTCGCAAAGATTAAATGCGTGGTTTGCAGACAAATACGAACAACAATTACAAATGAGCCCAATGACCATGACTGTTTATGGTCGCAAGGATAAATACGACGAAATTGACGATGTATCATTGAAGGCTGCTAAACGCAATTTAACTTGGCTAGCAGGCACGGTTGCCGAGCTAAGGTCGCAATTTGACTACAGTAAATTAGACGCTGAAGCGAAGATATCATACGACTTATGGATTTATGATTATGAGCAAGAAAAGCTAGATTTTAAGTTTTCTGAGAACGAGTATGTATTCAATCATATGTTTGGGATCCAGTCTTGGTTTGCTCAATTTATGATTAACTTCCATAAAGTTGATACTTTGGCAGACATGCACGCTTATAATAGCCGCTTAGTAAAGGGTTCTGAAGCACTCGAGGAGCTTCTTGAGCAAGCTCAGGATAAAGCCAAAAAGGGCGTAAGGCCACCTAAGTTTTCTTATGAAGGTGTGATAACGCAGTCAAAAAACATCATAACGGGTGCTCCTTTCTCTGACAGCGAAAATGATGCGCCATTGTGGGCAGATGCGAAGAAAAAAGTTCAAAAGCTGGTTGATGATAAAAAAATCACACAGGCTGAAGCGGACAAAGTATTAGATGAGACTAAATCGGCACTGACAGGCGTGTTTAATAAGAGCTATTCAAACTTAATTGATTGGTTTGAAAAAGACATGGCAAATCTAAAACAACAAGATGGTTATGGTGTTGGCGATCAACCAAATGGTAAAGCGTTTTATAACTACAGACTTGCCAATCAGACTTCAACAAGCTTAACCTCGGATCAAATTCACCAAATAGGCCTTGATGAAGTCGCTCGTTTACAAAGCGAGATGCTAAAAATCGTCAAGCAGGTCGGATTTAAAGGGTCATTGGAAGAGTTTTTTGAGTTTTTCCGTAATGATCCGCAGTTCTTCTATGAAAACAACGATACAGGAAGACAAGGGTACATTGACGATTCAATCGCGTACCTAGATGACATTAATGAAAAGCTGCCGGCGTATTTTGGTATTTTACCAAAATCAGAATTGGTGGTTAAACGCGTTGAGTCGTTCCGCGAACGCCCGGGTGCAGCTCAGCACTACATGCCAGGCACAAAAGATGGCTCTCGTCCGGGTGTATACTATGCACACTTAATTGATATGACGAGTATGCCGAAAAACACAATGGAGTCAATCGCGTACCATGAAGGTAACCCGGGGCATCATATGCAATTGTCAATTGCCCAAGAGCTTGAAGGGATCCCTGAGTTTAGAACAAAAGCGCACTTTACTGCTTACTCTGAAGGGTGGGGTTTGTACTCTGAGCAACTCGCAAAAGAAATGGGTGCGTACCAAGATCCGTACAGTGACTTTGGACGCTTATCAAATGAAATGTGGCGCGCGGTGAGGCTGGTGGTTGATACGGGTATTCACGCGAAAGGGTGGTCTGAAGAAAAGGCAGTGTCTTATTTTAAATCGAACGTGCCAATTCAAGAAACGGCTGTTCGCTCTGAAATTCGCAGGTATATGATCATGCCAGGTCAGGCTACATCATATAAAGTAGGAATGATTAAGATCTTAGAGCTGCGTGAAAATGCCAAGCGTGAACTAGGAAACAAATTTGACATAAGAGGGTTCCACGACACGGTATTAGGTGGTGGTGCAATGCCATTGTCCATTCTTGAAAGACGTGTTAATGCGTGGGTTGATGAGCAAAAGCGTTCATAAATACCCTAAAAATCCAATAAATATAAAAAGTGCACACCTTTAAAAGCGTGTGCATTTTTTGTTGGTAGCATTTAGTTTTTTTCTAAAAACACTCTGATTTTTATATTGTTTTTCCAAATCGTTCGATTATTAATTAAATCATGCTGTGATTATGTACAGTTCTAACAGGCTTAGTATAAAGCCATATGTGTAAAATATATTCGTTAAATACGCTTAGCTGTTAATGTCAGATTTATAAAAGCAAAAGGAATTGCGCGCGCGTTAGTGTTGGCTAACTCGTTTCTTTTGTGTGCTGTCGACGCGAACAAAATATAATAGGGATTACAATAATGAATGAATCAACAAATACAGAGTCAACCAATCCAGAAGTAGCAGAGCAACAGTTGGATGCTTCTTCAGAATTTGAGCAATATCAATTATCTAAAAAATGGCTGAAAAGATTTAAACTGCTGAAAAAGCTTGGTGCAGATTCTCAATCTATGTTTTCGATTATGAAAACGCCAGAATATAGAGGTTTATCAGCTTCGGAAAGAATCAGCATTTCACTTAATTTCTTTGTGTTTTTCTTTGGGCCTCTTTATTATTTGTTCAAAAAAATGTGGATGAAAGCTGGGTTTATGTTCGCGAGTATTTGGGTATTCAACAGCTTACTCACAGTACTTGAAGGCATACTTGGCTTTACACTTCCGGCAATTGCTTTTTGGGTTGTGCCACATGCTGTCTGTGCACAATTTGCATGTTATGACTATTATAAACACGTGACCGCAGAAGAAAAGATATGGCCTGAAGTGCCCGAGTTTTTCAAAAAACCTGTCGGTATTATTTCTTATTTAGTTGCTTCATTCGTATTTTTAATGGTGTCTGTCGTGTTAACAACGGCATAATACTTTTTTAAAAAGGGGCAAAGCGGCCCCTTTAATATGTTAAAACTACGATTAACACATTACCGTGTTACAAGTATTGCAGGTTCTCTCTCTCACACTATTGCAGCGCTGAGTAACATTTGGGTCGGTACACACTGTTGATACCCAATCATTCGTAAATCCACCAGCGACCATAGGTGTTGCGCCTTTACCAACTGTTTTCGCATTTTTACTCAGTTGCTTGTAGTTCTTTTTTACTAGTTTTAATTTCATAAGAGTCCTGCCTTAATTAATTTCTATGATTGATTTTAAAAATCAATCAAATGTTATTTAAATTGGTTTTAATTGTAAATGGTTGTTTGTTGGAATAATAAACTATTCCAACTCAATCCAGAGGAACAAATGTTGGCACAATCGACGCTACCAATACGAAAGCGAGTACGAGATTGAGTGCTCTAAAGTATTTTGGGTGTTTTATTAATTTGGAGAGCTTAGTACCCACCAATAACCAAGATAAAATACACGGCAAATTGATTAAACTAAAAACCACTGCAACCAACACAACTGAGCTAAAGTGTGTTGAAGGTGTATAAATAGTAATAGCAGACAGTGACATTGACCAAGCTTTAGGGTTAATCCATTGAAACATCACGGCTTCAAAAAAGGTCATAGGTTGTCCTGTAGAATGTGACTCAAATTCAAACGGTGTTGCGCTGGCAACTTTAAATGCAAGGTACAGTATGTATGCTGCACTAAGCCATTTTAAAACTTCATGCAGCATAACAAAACGTGTAAACAGCTCACCGATCCCCGCACCAACGAGCAATATCATCGCAGTAAAGCCAAGATTTATTCCTAAAAGTAAGCTAATACAACGCCTTGCTCCAAACTTTAAACCTGAGCTGAGTAATATCAAGTTGTTTGGTCCCGGTGTGATTGACGATACAAAAGCAAATAAGCTCAGTGCGTAAAGTAGTTCATAAGTCATAGGTTGAATCTCTATTGAATTGATAAATCAATTTTAGTGATCAACATAAACAACTTTTCAGCGTAATTAGGTTTATTGACAAGTTTTTGCACAATTAAATTCATAAAATATGTTCAAATACGAATTTATCTTGTGTTTAGATAGGGGGAGCAGGTAAAAGTTGCTGTCATACCACTAGAAACCTGCGTTGTGACAACAAGTGATGGGCAAAGGTTATTGACGAGATAAAGTGTGGTAAGCCTTATTATATTTTCCGTTGAGGTAGGCGTTTTTTACTCTTGTTTTCGAGCAAGAGTCTATTAGATACTAAAATTTAACATGGCAAGTAAATGAGGCTTTGCAACAAGAGGTCAACTCAATCATTTATTTTTATTTACTACTTTATTACTGATTTTGCGTTAATTTTGACTCAATAAATATAATTATATTCATTTTTGGTTTTTTATGTGATTTTTATTTTTTAAATATGTGTGCTTGTGTTAATTTCTCGCAGCTTTTATTAAAAGGAGAAATGAAAGTTGTTAAAGTTTAAGTGTGCAAATATTGTGCTGCTTTCTTTTATTAGTTTTTCGTGTTTGGGGTTTTCATCCCAAAAACCCCGGATAGCTGATAATGAATTAGCATTTCACGTAAAAGGTGAAAAAGATAAAATATCTTGGACAAAAGTTGAGGGTGCAACTGAGTATGTCGTTAAGGCATATCCAGGTGATACAGTTTATCAAGCCCGATTTGGTCAAGGACCAATGAGCGAAGCCAGCCAGTTTAGTGGTGTTGGAAATATTTTTATCCCAGAATACAAATCCTATTCGAACTCAATTACCATTCCAAACCCCAGATCGGATGTGCGTTATTTAGTCGTACCCTGTAATCAATTTGGCTGTGCTGACGGCATTATTGCGGATCGTATACACGCGTCAATTTATCTACATGCGATTGAAGAGTTTTCTTATAGTAAAGGCGCGGTTTACCCTTGGGAGTCTGCAACAATACGCTGGAAAAGCAGCGGCGCTCATACCGTCAATCTTTTAAAAAATGGTGAAACTTATTTAACTAACTTACCAACAAGTGGAAGTGTACCTGTACGCATAAACGAAAGCACCGAATATACAGTTCAAACTGTGGGTGTGGGCAGTGTAAGAACACGATCGCGAACCCTATTATATAAACATGCCAAAATTGAGGCACCCATTAACGACAGTGGGTTTTTAATGCCACTGCGTAACTTGGGCATAGATATTATTCCACGCACTTTGGTTAAAGGTAGTAACCGCTATTTATTTGTCGCCGACAAAGCAAATAATCTGCATAAAGTTGATTACTCAAAAGCAAGCCCTGAACTAGTATGGTCAATTCCTTTGGGTGGTAAAGTCGTCAATAAACCTTTAGTCGAACAGGGCAACTTATATTTTGGTGTCAGTAAAATTGATGGCTCAGGAGATGTTTGCTCGTTAAATGTCAACTACTCGACTCGTAAATCCTGTAAAACAACAACCGATGCAGTGATAGCAGGTGCACTTGCTATGGATTTGTACTACGGGCCTCGCGTCGTTGGCAGTAGCATTATTTTTGTTAGCCACAAAGGGCTAGTACTTGAGTATGCGCCAAGACTGGTGGAATTGCGTAAAACATCGAACTTACCTGTGTCTATGTTGAGTAAGTCAATTATTGCCACCCCGGCTATCAATCGCAGAGAAGGCCGTGTTTATTTCCAATATCAAGATGTTAATTCACAAGAGACCAAATTAACCTCTATTAAGTTTTCAAACAGCAGTGGTGGCGGTGGTTCAGAGCCTATTAACCCCGGCGATCCGGGTGGTGATCCTGGAGGCGATCCAGGTGGTCCCATTGTTGGACCGATTGACCCGCCAATGCTTTTTTCTGTAGCAGTGCCATTGCGAGCGCCGTCTAAGATGGAGGTGGCTGAATTTAATGAGCAGTCGGTAAATAACGACAATATGTTTGAAGTTGAGTGGACAGCCACAGTGCTTGATGACAGCAAACAGACAGGAGGTCAGCATGAGTAAATTTATTACTTTCTGTATCTATTTATTGATATGTGTTGGCTTTGTGGGCCAAGCAGCTGCCGAAAGTAAAGCGCGATTCTGTATCAAAGAACCTGAAACAGTAGTGCTCACAAACGGGCCACAGAATTTTACGATAAAACTGGCAAATCCACAGATGTTGTCAACAAAAACCGTGATCACCATGACAAATGGGGGAAAATCTCAAGTTATCGGACCCAACCCCAATCACGGTTATGAGGTGAACCTTAGATTTGATGTAGGCCAATATGATTTTGTGTCTGTTCATTCGTTTCCGAGCATAGAACAAGGGATGGTTACATGTAGAAAAACGCTATTTGTAGTAGAGCACTCGACACCTAGAATCTCTGTTGGACAAACGCCAGACGTCAATGATGCAACGAGAGTTACATTGACTGCCCGCGCGACGGACCCAGTCAATCCACTTAAATCGTTTTATGTGTGCGAAAGCAATAGTTTGGGTGCATGTAATAGTGGCGGATTTCGCCGTGACTTTGATCCAAGCGATAGCTCAAATCAAACTATCCCCCTGACTGTTGGCTATGAAAACCCAAGATATTTTAATTTCGTAGCAACAAATATCATTGATGAAGTAGAGTCAAAATCCATAACGGTAGACCCCGCAAAAGAGGTTGACACCCCAACCCAAGTCGCCTTAAAAATCTATAATACAAATGGCGATGAGCTCGCTAACAACACCGTAGTAAGTATCGGAACAGAAGTACATGCGGTGGTCAGTATTAATGACCCGGATACTCAGTTATCAAACTGGCCAATAAGTGCATCAATAAACGGGGGCGCTGCTGGTAAGGGTAGTTTACCCGGTATATCCGAAGAATTCCCATGTTTTGATGGAAAGCATAAACAACAAACCTCCTGTTATAAAACCTTTCCAGTTACTGAAGATACGACATTTACCGCAACTTCCGGTGATGGCACATCAAATACAATTCGTATTAAAACACCGTCTTTGCCGAATATTACTGAGACTAATTTATCCAGCACTTTGGTGACAGGTGATGAGAGCGTAACCTTGAGCTTTAAAGCCATGGACGCAGGTCGTGGGGTAGATAAAGATAAAGTCAATGTTTGTATTGTATCGGGTAACCAGTCTGACATCAGCAGCTGTGGTGACAATCATCAAATCAATTTGGCTGACGTAAACCCAATAAACGGCAATTACTCAGTTAAATTTTCAGCACCAGCTGTGGGGGCTAGTACCACCGACTATACAGTAGTAATTTTAGTCAAGGACAATGATGTAGATGAATGGGTGTCAAGCACTGTAGGGTTCTCAGTTTATAAGCCGATCGGAATCGGGTTGTCGAAAGTTCCCAGTGAAGAAGATGTCCATTTAAGAAATCAAACATATCAGCTCCATGTCACAATTGGTGCTTTGCATAGATCTCACGTTGGATTAGATATCGCTTCAGTTGAATTGTACACTTCAGGTAACTCTGACGTTGTTGTGGCCAGTGCAGTTGAGCAAGGTACTATACCTGATGTGGGTCGTGCAAAAGTTGTGGTGCTTAACTGGAAACCCGGAAATAAATTGGGTGACAGACAACTGTTTCGCGTGCGAGCTGAAATAAAGCCTGGCAATGGGCGTGCTAATATTAGTGACACAGAGACGACATATGAAAGTGCGAATGATTACTTTTTTTTACTAGAATCAGTAATACCCGCTACACCTACACTCAATATTATACCTAGTGCAGACGCGCCTGGGCATTTTACCATCACTATACCGCCAGTAAACTTCGCTGACAAATACGAAGTGTTTGAGCGCGCAAGCGAGAATACAGGTAATGACCTGAATGATGCGCAGCAATGGACTCCGTTACGGGATATTCACTTTAGTAGTGATAACCTGACAATTACAAAGTCTGTACAAAAAGCTTCAAATACTTTTAACCAAACCTTTACTTATTGTGCTGTAGCGCTTAATGGAGAATTGTCGAGCAGTAAAAGCTACAATAGCATCAAAGACCATTGTGCGACTTACACCAATAACAATGCGGGTGGCCTGCCTTTAAAACCTGAATTTACTAATATTGATGATGCGCCAAGCGGCCCCTATACCTTGTCGTGGAAATCAGATGATCAAAATAGCGACTATGTAAGGTTTAAGTTAGAAAAAGAAATCGCAGTTGATGTATGGCAAACGCTGTTATCCAATTCTAAAGATACGTCTTTTCAGATCCTGAACCCTGCGATAACGCATAACGTAACATACATGATTAGCTCGTGTAATGTGAATATTGCCGATGAATCAAAGCGGTGTATCAAAGGGAGCCAATTAACTATTCAACATGCTCCACCAGTGATTAGTTTCGCTAAAATGTGTGCATCAGGGGGCTGTTTAGAGGTGCAGGGAACTGGCTTTCATCAGCAAGGGCAGATTTCGATTCAAGAAAATCTCACAGCAATTCCACATCAAATCGATGCCAGTACAGTGTCCCTTACAACAGCCGCCAATGGTGTTCAAACTTTACAGTTCCCGCTGCCTGAGAGAGCCGAGCGTGCATACCACCAAGGCGGGATCTCAGTTGGCGTAAAAAACAAGTTTATTAACAGCCCAATGGCTGAATACAGCACTGGCGAAAATATTGGCGAAGTCATAGATCCCCTCAACCACACACCGACATTAGGGCAAAGTGGCCAAATCTATGTGGGTATGGGCAATCAATTATGTGCTTTTAATGGCCAAAATCGACGTTGGTGTAATACAACGGGCGGGTTTTTGTCTTCTCGTGCAGTTGTGACAACAGCGGGAATTGGCACCGACGTGGTTTTTGCCGGATCCCGTGATCATAGTATTTATGCTTGGAGCCAAAATGGTACACAGCTATGGAAAAACACCACGCAAGGTGCGATAGAAGCCGAAGGGTTACTGGTCGGTAAAAAGCAAACAGATGCTACGCTATTTTACGGCTCTGACGATGGGGCTTTATATGCGCTTAACGCATTAGATGGTAAAACCAAATACGTATACAAATTAGGTGCACGTACCATTCAAAAGCCTATGTTGGTGGGCGATAATGAAATTTGGGTCACAACCGCAGGGGATCAGCTGCATGTAATAAAGCGCGGCAGCGCTGGGGTTGATAAGCTCAGTTGGGGCGACTTGAAAGACTCACCATTACTTGACGGGTTTAATAAAGACATCCCAGCGGGCTGGGTGCCGACCAATGACGACCATGATGCGACATATACTCTGTTGAGACTTGGCTATGTCATCTTACAACGTGAATTGAGCCGCTTTGAGTTGTCGTTTTTGACCTACGCGAGACGTTACAATAACGTAACTCTGCAAGAGGTTGTCGACGCAATGTTGCAATCGGAAGAAGGAAGGCGCAACTACCCCGAAAGCCTAAGCAGCAGCGATTTTTATGACGCAATCAGTAACGCTATCTTTTTTGTGATAAGGCAGGAGGTCGCAGGTCTTAGCCGTGCAAACTGGATCGGTCAGCTAAACGGGAGCTTATCAAGAACAGAGTTTATCATTACTTTGATACGTTCTTTTGAGGTTTCAGAGCGATACAAGCCAGTGGTCAGAAGTTCGTTATTTTATTACTACGGTATCTGTCATGATCCTAGTCAGTGTGAGTTTACAACTGACTCAGACGGTGATGGAGTGAGTGACTGGTTGGAGCCTGTATTGGGTACAAATAAATATGACCCAAGAGATGGTTTGATCACACCACCTACCCTGACTTTAAGTCAAGTAGAGGCTGGCAGGCTGTCAGCGTCCATGACATACCATAAAAATATTGACTATTTCGAACTCCATAACCCAGCGGATAACGCAGGGCCAACCGTGTTGGCTGCGAGTAATAAAACAGCGTCTACTAGCTTAGTTTACCCCAATGGCAGTCATACGTTTTTTGCCAAAGCCTGTATTGAAAAAGAAGTGACGTTAGATGGACATACCAGTATTCATCGAGCGTGTTCTCGACCATCTGGCACACAGGTTATTGAGATCTCAAACAGTACGATCCAAGGACAAATTCATCCACTGTCTGTCCCTAGCAGGGCCGCGATTTATCAAGGACCAAGCCTAGACCAGCTCGTACAGCATCACAGTTTAGCCACCACAACCGGTAGCTTTAGGGTGAATGAACAAGGTGCGGCTACCTATTCAATTCCGCTACCACTACCAACGGGTATAGCAGGTGTTACACCTGAGGTTGCGTTAACTTATAGCAGTCAATCGGGTCCGTCATCAGTGGCATTTGGTTGGCAGTTATCCGCAGGGTCTAGTGTCACACGTTGCCGACAGACAAAATTGCACGATGGTAAATTTGAGGCAATAAAACCGTGGAGTGCTGGCAACGACAGGTATTGCCTTGATGGAAGTCGGCTTATTCTTTCCAATGATGTAACTGAAGGTGAAGTTGGCGCAGAGTATCGCAGTGAATTAGACTCACAAATTAGAGTTGTAGTAGAGGCACCTGCACTATCAGGTACCAAACAGTTTGCAGTATACGGAAAAGATGGCAGTAAGCGTATTTACGGCGGCTCGCCGGACAGTGAGCTAGGTGGTACGTCATCTCACGGTTGGTTGCTTCGCCAAAGTATGGACCGAGTCGCTGCACGTGGTGATGGCACAGCCCACAATATTGTTCATTATCATTACAGTAAAGGGGACGATAAGCATAAATTTCTTGGCAATCTTGAAACCGTTCTGAGTAAAATTGAATACAGCGGTAACGTAGATGGTTCTGAAAAATACAGCGTTAAGTTTGGCTACAAAAAGGGCGCGGCTCGACACCTAGCATATGACTACTCAGCGGCAAATAAAGCCATGGTTTCACAAGCTGAGTTGACTTATATTTCTATCAATAAAGGGAGTGAAACACTCAACTGGTTTGACCTTGGGTTTGAGCAGGCTGGGAATGGTGCTCGGTTGCTAAAAAGTATCAGAGAATGCACAAATAACCATTTAGAAGTATGTAAAAAGCCAGTGGAGTTTGACTATTCACAAAGCTTTGAGCAGCCTCAGCTCTTAACCTCAGTAACACTAGCAAGCGCACCTACCAACAAAAAAGTGGTAGCGACCTCAATTGTTGACTTGCTAGGTAATGGTAGGCCGACATTAGTGAGCTTGGCCCAAACCGACAACGCACTGCAACATGAGCTGTGTATCATTGAATCTCAATCCGTAAAAAACTGTACATTGATAGAAACCAACAACACGGCCGATAATGTCGAGATGTTAGCGTTGGATAAAGAAGACAATGGTAGACAAGGGTTACTGATCAGGACTTCAAATCGTAGAAGTGATGCAAACAATAAGTGGGCTTACTTCACCTATGATGGAAGTAGATGGGACAGCTCAGGGATCGCTGGTAGTGTCACTGCAAATACGCTCAGACTTGGCGACATTAATGGAGATGGTTTTTCTGATCTGCTTTACACAGGTGGGCAAGGTTATTACACCTACAAGCAAGTCTGGACTCAAGACCTTAAGGACTTCTCACCCGTTCAAGAGACTGTGTCAATTCGATACCCTAGTGATGACAAACCGTTTTATTTGTTGGATGTGAACTTTGACGGGTTAGCGGACGTCGTAACATCAAAATGCGCAGATTCAGGCTGTACTACTAAAGGTAAAGAAGATGTTGTGCTTGTGCATTTCAACCAATACGACTCTGGAGTTGATGAGCATAAATTTGGCGACAGTAAAGTCTTGAATCTTGTACACAGCCGATTAATGCCAATGGACATAAATGGCGATGGCATTATTGATTTTGGCTATGTTAACGAGGATAAACAATGGGCCTTTTCACTGTTAAAGCCGTATTCCGGCAGTTACCTTACAAAAAGTACTGAGATCACCTTAGAGTCTCCAGAAAATGTAGATATCAAACCTGAAAAAACGAATATACCGCCAATACAAGCAGACCTAGATAAAGACGGAATAACTGAGCTTTATGTAGCAGGGTTTAATAAGCAAACGATAAAATTCGCTTTGTATCGATACGATTGGGACCCAGCTACAAGTGCTTTCACGTTGTATGATCATTGGCCTGTATATAATTTACCTGACTGGCCTCAGGTTACTGATAATATATTCTTTTTGGATTATGACCATGATGGTGTTGATGAGCTTATATTGAATATGGGCAATCAACTACAGGTCAAGGAGGCGATATATAGAGCTGATCCACCGAATACACTAAAAAGGGTAACCCAAGGTTACGGTAACCAAACCGAGATTAAGTATGGTTTAGCATCAGATCCTAACCTGTATACACTAGGAGAGCACCGCAAAACAGAGGCACTTGCTCAGCAGTCAAATGCTCGTGTGGATGATTTGTATGGTGGCGCGTTTTTAGTAGAGCGGGTAACGACGGGTTCGCAGCAAACGATTGATGATGTCACTTCAGATATTGGCTTGGCGGTTGATTACCATTATGAAGGTGCCCGTATTCAATTTGGTGGCAGAGGCTCATTGGGCTTTGAGGCGTTGACGACAACCACCGAAAAAGACGGGATCACCTTTAAAACCAGAACAGAGTACAGCCAAACGTTTCCATTTATTGGTATGCCAACGCGCACACTTAAAACCATGACGGTTGATAACACCAATTTAGTGATAAGTGACGCAAAAAATGACTATCAATACCATGTTAATGGCTGTGACAACGCAACTGGCACATGTGTGTACAACAATGACAAGGTGCCAGATTATTTTGCTGTGTATGCACATAATAGTCGTGAATGTTCTGCTCGCATGGACGTATCGTATGAGGGGGCTATTCAATATGGGATCTCTGGTTATAACTGTAGTAAAACCATTACCCAGCAAGACCAGTTTGCCAATGTAACAAACATAACGGTAAGCCAATACGATGCAGCAAGCGCCAGTGACTTTATAAGCAACACCAGTGGCCAATTGTTGTCGACTGTGACAACCAACAATACTTACTACACCAGTGATGACTGGCTAGAGTTAGGGCGTTTACATAAAGTGGATGTCACAACTACACGCACCGGTGTGTCAACGCCGTTGGTTAAAAGCAGTGAGTTTACTTACCACGCTGGCGGCGCCCTCGATGGCATGCTTACATCGGAGGTGATAAACCCGCAAGGTAACTGTGAGACGTATCTAAAAACCAGTTACGGCTACGACGCAGTGGGCAATGTGAACAGTAAAGAAACCAGCGGAAAAACGCAAGGTTGCTCTGGTAACGCCGCGCGCAAAACGCAGACAAGCTATGATGTAAATGGTCGTTATGTAAAAAGTAAGGCACTTGTTGAGCCTTCATCACAGGCAGACTCACAATCTACCTCAGAGATAATAACGACCAACATAATTAGTCGTAATAAATTTGGCCAAGTCACGGTGTCCAAAAATACGGATGGCGTTTACCAATACAGCAAATATGATGACTTTGGTGGCGCAATTGGCAGTTATTCTGCAACCGGTGCTCAGCAGTATACAGTGCGCGCTGCGTGTCCATTTGATGTCGACAATTGTGCAGTGGCAATTAACAGCTATAAGAATAAAGAGCTTTTAAGCCAGAAGTTTTTAGATAAACAAGGTCGAGAAATTGGCAGTAAAGTACTAACAGCGGGTAATCAATGGCTTTATTCAAAGCAGCATTATGATGCATGGGGTCGAGTTGTTAAGCAGTTACCTGCGGGTTTGCAAAGCTCCGAGACTATCTATGATGTTTTTGATAATCCGGTCAAGGTTACAGACAATAATACCGGCCTTGTGACGACACTGAATAAAACGGGTCGCACAGCCACTAGCACTGTAACGGGTAATGTGCCAGACAATACACAAACCCAAACGACAACGTTTAACGTTCACGGTGAAAAAGCGACTGAAACCGACAATGCCGGTAATGTGTTAACTTACACATACAATATTCTTGGCAAAGTGGTACAAGTTAGGTCAAGTGCTGATAACAATAAAGTACTGATTGAGAACAGCTATAACTTACTTACTGGCTTGAAGGTAAGCCAAACCGACAAAGACAGTGGTACGTGGACCTA
>NZ_AUXS01000042.1 GCF_001625565.1 Pseudoalteromonas luteoviolacea NCIMB 1944 | reverse complement strand
TAACTTTGACCTTCACTTTGGATTGCGTTTTTGTTTGCGTCCCGCCGTGTCAGTGGGTGCGCATTATAGGGAGATTTAAGATTGGTGCAAGCGTTTTTTGTAAAAAAATACGAAACACAGCCTAATCGTTCAAAAATAAGACAACCCGTGCGATCAGCACAAAAAAGCCTGCTTTTTATATCAAAAAGCAGGCTTCCTTAATTCTTGCTTATTCTAATGTACTTTTTAATTAGAATTTATATTCAATACCTAATCCTAGGTAATCTTCTTCAGTGCCAGCATCTTCATCAACAGAAGAATAGAAAGCGTAAAGTTTTGCTGCTTTTGCAAGCTTGTGGTCAATACCAATGCTGATACCATCTACGTCTTTTGACGCTGCGGCATCAAAGTCAATCATTTGATATTGCACTTTAAGTGTATTTGCACCAAAGCTATAAGCTGCGTTTAATAAGAAACCATCTGCAGTACCTGTTCCATCTACTTTTTCTTGCTTTTGGTACATCGCACCTAACTTCAGGTCATCTGTTGCTTTGTATTGGCCAGACAAACGTAATGCGTCATAGCCTTTTACTTCACTGTCACCAGCAAGTGCTAAATAGAACTTAGACTTTTTAAGTTTAGCGTCACCGTATGTAACTGCACCTGAATATCCGTTTTCACCGTCTGTTGCATCTTCAGCGATAAAAGTACCTAGAACTTTAAAACCATTATAGCTAGCTGATTTAAACGAAAGAGAATCTCCTAAGCGGTTTTCACCTTTCCAGATATTTTTAATATCAGCTTCTAAATCGTTGAATAGGTCCATTTTGCCTTGAGACTGTTTAAATGCAGTGTCATTGCGGCCAATCACCACTTCACCGAATTTACCTTTCAGACCTACATACTGATTACGAGCAGTGATATTGTCATCGTCACCTTTCGAATCTGCATCAGAAACGTCTACTTGAAATTCTAACTTGTATATAACCTCAAGTCCTGAATTTAGTTTTTCAGAACCTTTAAAACCAAAACGTGAAGCATTGCTTTTTACTTCAGTAAATGAACCGTCACCTTCGTCAGAAGATTGTACAGAAAGGTTTGCTTTACCATATACATCAACATCGGCATGAGCATTCAAAGATAGACCACTAAGAATCGAGAGTAATAATGCTGATTTGGTTAGTTTCATGTGTATTTCCTCAATATCGCAACACGTAATTTTTTAGACAGGCGCAGTCTGCCAGCTATAAGTGACAGAAATATTACACACAAAATAAAAATGACATTTAATTGAAACTGAAATTTCAGCTTTGTGTCATAAATAGGTAATTATAATTAAAACAACATGATTAAATTACTCTGCAATAGAGGCTAATAGATTTACGACTGTTTCTATATGCTCCAACTGCTCATTCCCTTTATGATAAGCAACAAACACTTCCCGAAAACTTTGCGAAACGGCCTCAACAAGAAACAGCTTTTGCTCTTCTATTAGATCCGCAGCTAACATTTTAGGTAAGTAAGCTGAACCACCACATTGTAAAATAAGCTCCAAGGCAATACGCCCAGTATTAGTACGAAAATAAGGCGGTCCAGCTCCTTCGCATTGCTTTGCATGCCATAGCGAAAAAGAAGTTCCCCAATCTACATAAACATACTGTTTGCCAAAAAAGTCATCTCTATTTGTATAATTAAAAGTACTGACTGGAATTATAGACAAATTTTTAACTTGTCTAACGATTAATTCATCAACTTTTGGTGGGTCAAAAAGTACAGCAATATCCAGTGTGCGCTCTAACAAAAGTCTGACACTCTCTTGATGAGCTTTTACTTCGGCAACTAGTGATACCTCTGGTATTGATGAAATAACTTGATTAATACCAAAATGTAAATATGCATCCCAAATATTTGGCGTTCCCGCCAACGAAAGTTGCTGTTGCCGATTGTTAGCCAAGGCCACATCTAACCGCGCTCTCTGCATTGCGGTCAACAGCATTTTGGCATGAGGGAGTAATCGTTCTCCTGCTGCGGTTAGTTGGATATTGTTTCGCTGTCGGGTGAATAAACTTACTCCGAGGTTTTGTTCCAATTGCCGAATCCTAAAACTCACAGCAGACTGAGTAATGTATAAGTTTTCTGCAGCGCGTCCAAAATGACGGGTTTTTGAAACTTCGACAAAAGTTTTTAATAGTTCTTTGTCCATCACCCTACCTTTTAATAAAAAATATTCGTTTAAAAAAGCAGCTGCGTTAGTTCATACTTTTCCAAACAATGTGAGGAAACCATCATGGATATGACTATAGCCGAACTAAAAGAAGCTTTTGCTGCATCTAAGCCTTTTTATGATGATGCAAACTTCCCCCGAGGATTCTCTCGAAGTGGACACTTTACGTTACTTGAATCGGAGCTATTGCAGCAGCATGGACAGCTTCTGTTGAGTTTATACAAACAAAAGTACCCGCCAACCAACTCTCTTCAACAGCAATTTGTAGACACCTTCATCCAACATAAAAGCCCCTCCAATCAGATGGAGAAAATATGGTCAAAGTACTTAGATTTGACTACTCGGAAACATAAAATCCACACTTTGAGCAGCCAAAAGCCGTTCACAAAAAGCCATAGTGTAGCCGAACAACCTGAAGTCGAAGCCAGTTTAGAATAATACTTTAGATTTAACGTCAATCAGCCTCTTTTAGATCAAACCCACGCCTGTAGGCGGGTTGACGTTATCAATAGAGATATTAAACAGAGAATTGCCCTAGTGAATCTTATAATCATCATTGCTTTTTTCATGCTTTCAGTTAAAACTGAAGTAAAGAAAAGCTGTTAAGGTTGAGCATGTGTTGAGAAAGGTGCTGATAATAGAAGACACTCCAACTATCGCAAAAGTTCAGAAACATATTGCCAGCTCCGTCGGCTATGATGTTGACGTTGCAACCACTTTAGAGAGCGCAAAGCGACTGATAAACGAGCACAATTATTTTTGTGCTGTTGTAGATTTTGTTTTGCCTGACGCCTCGAATGGGGAGGCGATCCCATATACGGTTAAAGCCAATATTCCAACAATAGTTATGACAGGCAACCTCGAATCCAGCACACGAGATACTGTGGATAAATACCCTGTTATTGACTACATCACCAAAGAAAACAAGCAAGCTTATCAATATTTAAAAAGACAGTTACAGCGTCTGCCACGTAATGAGCAGGTTAAAGTACTAGTTGTCGACGACTCGGCAGCTACAAGGCGACATATTAGTTCATTGTTGCAACGCCATAAATATCAAGTATACGTCGCTGAGGATGGTATAAAAGCCTTGGCTACGCTAAACGAAAACCCAGACATTGATGTCATCATTACTGACAACGAAATGCCTAACATGCGTGGAGAGGAGCTCTGTGCAGAGATTAGGCGATTGTATAGTAACGATGATAAGGCCATTATTGGTATCTCTGGTACAGACAATGCCTATTTATCCGCTAGGTTTTTGAAAAGTGGTGCCAACGATTACTTGCGTAAACCGTTTAACCCAGAAGAGTTTTATTGTCGTCTAAGCCAAAACGTAGATATGTTGGAAAATATCGCCACGATTAGACGTCAAGCGAATACCGACTATTTAACACAACTACCTAATCGACGATATTTCTTTGAGCATGCGAGCAAACAGCTCACGATGAATAGCAGGCAAAATCATGGCTGTATGCTCGCCATGATCGATATCGACTTTTTTAAAAAAATCAACGACCAACATGGCCACGATGCTGGTGATAAAGTGCTCCAGTCAATTGGAGAGTGTTTCGAAAAGTTTTTTGAACATGATCTGTATGCAAGGTTAGGTGGGGAAGAATTTGCAGTCCTATTTCGATCTCAAGATAGAGAAAAAAACGCGCAACAATTAGAGCACTTTAGACTCTATTTGGAGAAAAACAGTAGTTCACTGACGCCGTACCACATCCCATTTACAGTTTCTATTGGTGTTGCAGACAAGGGGGTCGAAAGCATAGACCCACTAATTAAAATCGCTGACGAAAATCTCTATAAAGCAAAGGAATCTGGTCGCAATCAAATCGCCTTCTGACCTTATATAAGGCAGAAGGCTATGTTATCTGCACTTGAACGAGATCAATTGGCATTAACTAATTTTGATTGACTCGCTTTCCAAGAGTCGATACTAAATAAAATTAAAGCACCCCATATAAAGACAAAAGTGACCGCCCTTTCAATATCAAATGACTCTCCGTAAAAGGTTACTGCCAACATGAACATTAAGCTTGGCCCAATATACTGGAAAAAGCCCAATGTTGAATAAGGAAGCCTTTTCGCTGCTGCTGTAAAACTCAGTAATGGTAGTGTGGTCACGACACCAGCTGCAATTAACAACATATTTAAGTCGATGTCATTCAAAAGCATATTACTGGTTGAACTCGGCGCCATCATTAGCCAATAGGCACCTGCCAATGGCAACAAAATAACCGATTCGATCAGTAGGCCCGGTAAAGACTCAACAGCCATTTTCTTTCTCAGCAGTCCATAAATTGCAAAGGAACAAGCGAGCGATAGCGCAATATATGGAAAAGACCCAAAACTAATTAATTGGATCACGACCCCAGTAGAAGCCAGTAACACTGCTATTTTTTGGCCTGTTCGAAGCGTTTCAGATAAAAATAACATACCCAAAAGAACGTTAAGTAACGGGTTAATGTAATAACCTAGGCTCGCATCAAGCATATATCCATTGTTTACGGCCCAGATAAATAGACCCCAATTGAAACCTAGTAGCAATGCCGTGACCACTAACATCAATAAAAGTTTAGGGTTCACCAAGATAGCGTATACTTTACGCCAATTGTTGCGCAACGCAATCACAGCAACAACAAACACAACAGACCAAACGACTCGATGTACCAAAATTTCGAGCGCTTCAACTTGTTCTATAGACTTGAAATAAATTGGTGCCAAGCCCCACATAATGAAAGCAAGGATGGCATATATATAGCCTTGCCTCGCGTTAGTATCCCCTGCCATTTCACTCCCCTATTCACCCAGATGCGAAGAAGGCGAGCATTATACAGATATAATACTGCATCTCCATTTTACTGTGCCATTGCAATAACGCGTCAGCATTGCGATGTTTACAATAGTGTATCGAACTGCTGCCACCGATATTCCCCCTGTACAATATCATTGTCATTAATGGCTAATAGCCAACATTGACTAAAACTCCCTCAACTCGCATTAAGAATAATCATTAAAGGAAGACAATTACATCAAAACCCTCTAAAATGCGCGCAATGGACACTCTTGCAACTCAACAATCATTGACTCCCCAATCTGTACTAAAAGAATTTTTTGGTTACACCACTTTTCGCGCGGGACAACAGGACGCGATAGAAGCATGCCTTGCTGGCCGTGATAGCTTAGTGTTACTGCCCACAGGAGGCGGGAAGTCTTTATGCTACCAGGTTCCGGCACTGATGTTACAAGGTGTCACAATCGTAGTTTCGCCACTTATTTCTTTAATGCAGGATCAAGTCGCGCAATTACAAGCTCAAGGAATTGCAGCTGAGTTTGTTAATAACAGTGTAGAGTGGCAACAACAGCAACAAATCTATCAGCGTTTACACAACGGCGAAATTAAAATGCTCTATGTTGCTCCTGAAAAGGTGTTACAAAGAGAATTTATCGATCGCCTTCAAAGTTTGCCTTTATCATTATTTGCAATTGATGAAGCCCACTGTGTCTCACATTGGGGTCATGACTTTAGGCCGCACTATTGTAGGCTGAGCGAACTAAAACAATTATTTCCTCATGTTCCTACCATTGCGCTTACAGCAACCGCTGATATGGCCACGCGCAATGACATTATTTCGCAACTCAACTTGAATGATCCATTCGTTCACACTGGCAGCTTCGATCGCCCAAATATTCGCTATACCATTGAAGAGAAATTCAAACCGCTTTCGCAGCTCATGCGATATTTAAAAACACAAAAAGGCCAAAGCGGTATTATTTACTGCTCAAGCCGCCGGCGTGTTGATGAGATAGCCGAAAAGCTCTCTGAAGGTGGGTTTAATGCAGCTGCTTACCACGCAGGTATGGACAATGAACAGCGCCAGTTTGTGCAAAATGCGTTCGCGCGTGATGACGTTCAAATTGTTGTCGCAACAGTTGCATTTGGTATGGGGATCAATAAGCCCAACGTCAGGTTTGTATTACATTATGACATTCCCAAAAGTATAGAGTCCTATTACCAGGAAACAGGTCGTGCCGGACGTGATGGACTGGCAGCGGAAGCTATTATGTACTTTGACCCAGCGGATATAGGTAGAGTGAGACGCTTTTTCGAAGATATCCCTGATGAGCAAAGACGTAAGGTGGAGCAACAAAGGTTTAATGCAATGGCGAACTTTGCGGAAGCACAGACCTGCCGCAGACAAATTTTACTCAATTATTTTAGCGAGTATCAGCGAGAACCTTGTGGCAACTGCGATATTTGTTTGAACCCTCCTAAACACTTCGATGCGACTATCGTTGCACAAAAAGCGCTGTCTTGTGTATATCGTGCCGAGCAACGTTTTGGGCTGGGGTATATTGTCGATCTACTGCGTGGTGCAAACACTGCACGCATACGCGATAACCAACATCATAATTTAAGTACCTACGGTATAGGTAAAGATCAAAGCAATGAATACTGGTTGAGTGTGCTTAGACAGCTTATTCATCACGGCTTGTTGGCTCAAGATATTACTCAAGGGGCTACTTTAAAACTGACTGAGGCAGCCCGTGCAGTACTTAAAGGTGAATATACGTTAAATTTAGCTGAACCTAGATTACAAGCAAGCCACGTATACCAAGATAAACTTGCACAATTTAATTATGATAGGAAGCTATTTGCTAAGCTGCGCAGTTTACGTAAGGAGCTCGCAGATCAAGATGATGTGCCACCTTATGTGGTATTCAATGACAAAACGCTGGCAGAAATGGCACAGCAAATGCCAACCGAAGACAGTGCTTTTCTTAAAGTATCAGGTGTCGGTTTTACAAAATTAACTAAGTATGGTGCTCCCTTTATGCAGCTGATCCGTAATTATTTAGCCGCAGAGTAAGTCGAGGAATCTATGACCAATATAAAATTACTGAGCGACAAAAGTACCTTACAAGTCATACCCAGCGTATTTCCAGATAGCGATGAATTTCAATTGTGGGGAAGTATATTTCTCACGATGGATGCCCTTACCACACTCGAATTTAACGAAGGTGCAGATCGCCACCAGTGGCGCTTTAATTACCAACATCAATCATTTTGTCTTAATTTCGAATACTATAGCGAGAGCATTTGGATCTCACCTGAAGGGGTTGAAGCTACACAGCTGATCCCAAGCCTGCATACTTACCTTAGATTAAATTTACAACAATAATATAGACTTGCCGAAGCATGTATGCCTAACATAAGCCATACTAATAATAATAGTAGCGTTAGGCATACACATGGTGATATCTAGGTTTTGCTTCTTTGTTTTTTTGGCCACATCAATTATTGGTGTTGCAACACCTACTCATGCAAATGAGCAAACGGCAACTCCTGTTAGTTGCTCGAATGCTTCTTACGATACTCATAACAATTACAGCCAAGAATTAAGTACAGAACATACCTTGCCCAAAAAAAACGGTGGGAAGATAAGCTCTATTGAATTACACCAGCTCAATGTATTTGATACATCTTTGCCTGAAGAAGATAATGCGCTGTTTAGATTCGCTAATGAGGCACACATAACAACGAAACCAGAAGTTATTAAAAGTGTCTTATTATTTACCGAAAACTCAGCCTACGATCCGCAATTATTAATTGAATCAGAGCGTTTATTACGACAGCAATCCTATTTGTACGATGCTCGAATATTCGCCGAAGAAAATTGCCACGGTGATATTACGGTCACCGTCGTCACCCGTGATCTTTGGACTCTCTTGCCCGACCTCAGCTTTAGCCGTAGCGGGGGGGAGAACTCAAGCCGCATAGGGTTTCGCGAAAGTAACCTATTTGGATATGGCAAGCGCCTCTCCCTCACACATATTGAAGATGCAGACAGAAGCGGCTATTTATTTGTATACGACGACCCTAATATCTTATCTTCTCGATATCAAGGCCGAATTGAATATTCAGATAATGACGACGGAGAACGCCACTACATCGGCGTAGATTATCCTTTTTTCTCGACGCGTACTCCCGTTAGCTACGGCTTCCTAAACTTTGCCAATAAACGCATTGAGCCCCTGTATGAAAATGGGGAAACCGTCTCGGAGTTTGAACAAGATACTGAAGTTACCCAGCTTTATTACGGCATAGCAACAGCTCAACAAGCAAACTGGACTCGCAGAGTCATCGCCGGATATAGAGATCAGACGGAATCATTTCGTGAAGTAAAAGAAACAACTTTGCCCATTGCGCAACAACGAAAACTCAGCTACCCATACGTGCAAGTGCAATGGTTAGAAACGAATTTTATCAAAGTCAAAAATTTTGACTCCATCTACAGAACAGAAGACCTGAACTTAGGTTGGAATATCAACTCGCAACTGGGTTACTCTAACGATTCTATTAGCAATGATGATTCAAGATGGATATTTAATACGACCATCAGCAAGGCTCATTATACTTCTGAAAGAAGTTTGTTTCGGGTCAACTTTGCATTCAATGGGTATTGGAACTTAGAAAAAGGTGAAAGTGAAAACCTCATTACACAATTAAACCTGGAGTATCACTTAGCGACTGGAGATTATCAATCTTGGTATTCTCAGCTCAATATAGCCCATGGCAAGCACTTGACCGAAGACAGGCAACTGACATTGGGTGGAGAAACCGGGCTAAGAGGCTTTCCTGCGAGGTACTTACAAGGCGATAGACGTATCGTGTTAAACTTAGAAAAGCGATACTACTGGGAATATGACTTACTACATTTATTTAAAGTAGGTGGAGCCGCGTATTTTGATATAGGCCGCGTAGATGGTAAAACCCTTTTCAACGTAAACCATAAGTTTTATAAAAATGTCGGGTTTGGTATTCGCATGGCACCAAGTAGAGCCAACTCAGGCTTGGTACTGCATTTAGACTTGGCTGCACCAATTGATAAACCTAGCGGTGTGGACACACTACAATGGCATTTTACTGTGAAAAACAGATTTTAACTTAACAGGAAAGCATGTTCGTAGGGCTTAACTGGCGCTCTCGACAGGGATCGAACCTGTAACTTAGCTTCCGGAGAGCCACGTGATATCCATTTCACCACGAGAGCACAGCAATTTAAGCAGCCCCATAATAATCACATCTTAAATGAAATGCCAGCCTAGTGACGTTTGTATGACTATTTATTAAACTAAGATGCGAAAAAACATCACTAACTAGACTAAAAGTCATATATTTAGCTATGATTAAAGTTCAAAAATAATAAATGTGTTTGGATTTTAGTAGCCAAGCTACCAACATCATCTTGAGGATTTGTATTATGACCCCTATGACCACTGAGCAAGTTGCTGAATTTTTAAGTGTAAAAGTGGAGCGTGTAAGGCGGCTAGCGAGAGAAAACTTGTTAGTTGCGAAGGAACATGATGAAAATGGAGAGCCTATATTCGACAAGGATGATGTTGAAAAATATAAAGAGTTAGCCAAAAGACTAGGCGGAATTTAAAAGTATCACGCCTCGTAAAACCTCACATTTACGAGGCATAAACCAAGTTGCGCTGTCGACACCAAGATTTAAACTGCTTATCTAATATCTCCATTTCAGTATTGATATTTTTTTGTTTATACCAAGCAATACTAACCAGCAAATAAATACCTCGAAACATATCTAACTTACGTATTGCGTGATCCGGCTTTAGACTGCGTCGATAAAAAAAGTAACGCTCTAACAAAGCCTGCCTTTGTTTTTTGTTTAGTTGGTAGGAGCAGCAGATCGCTGCTAAATCAAAAAAGCAGTCGTTGTATTGCGCATATTCAAAATCAATAATTCGTGCACCGCTAGGTGTATTTAACACGTTACCTTGCACCAAATCATTGTGGCAAAAACAAATATCGGGTGGCAACACCGATAATTCACCAATTAAGTACTCGCCAAGCCCAGTATGCTGTAAAAAGGAAGCAGCCTCCAAGATCGCAACCTTTAAATTGAGCAGTGACGACTTTTCAACAGACAAACTATGTATACCAGATAATAACTTTGGAATTTGCTCTTCTAGACAGATAGGGGCTTCAACGGCGGTTAAAAACTCTAGCACAGCGACGTTATCTACTTTATCTAGGCATAAAATAGCTTGAGAAATTTGCTGCTGCGCCAGTGTATTTTGCGCATTCAATGCGGTTTCAGGCACTACACCGTTAAACGCTTTCAACAAACAGGGTTGGGCGTCCAGCTCAAAATAGAAGTTATGGTTACTTAGCCCTTTATCTAACTTAGAAACCTGTTCAATTAAACTACCGGGAAATAGCCTTTGTAGCACTTGCAATGCGCAGCTTATATCAAAGCTGCGCAAGTGTTTTGCCTGCTCTGTTACTATGCTCTTCGTACCACTTCATGTAACCCCAACACGCCATGAATGTATAAAAGATATATAACGCAAGTGTTGGGTAATAACCTTTTAAATAGTACAGATACATAGATGCCGCATCGATCACTACCCAGTAGAGCCAGTTTTCAAGTACCTTTTTTGCCACTAAATAAGTAGTCACAACCGCAAAACAAGTTGTAAAGCTATCCAGATAAGGCAGATCGGCATGGGTGTAATTATCTGTCATATAGCCCATAAATACGGCGACACAGCCCGTTATTAAAATGATTTTCATATGCTTGGTAAATGACCAGGATACTATCTTTGATTCAGTATTTTTTTGTCCTGAACGCCACATCCACCACCCGACAAACGCCATAACCAAATAATAAAAGTGCAGCAAGGACTCCATCAAAAGCGCACCATTCCAATACATAATGGTGTATATAAATGTGCTTAAAAAAGCGGCTGGCCAACACCAAATATTTTCTCTGATTGCCAACAATAGATAAAGTATCGAGAGTGCTACAGCCAAATACTCCCAGCTAGACATAGCGGTAAAGCCAGCAAGAGTCTTAGTTATTAATTCCATTATGCCTCAGGAGATAAATCACCAGAAATAAACTTACAAACAAATACGCACTTTCCGTATTGTTCAAATGACGCTTTCATTTGAGATTGAATTACTGACATGACGAGATCAAACTCACCAAACACTTGAGTCGACATGGTATTGGTGATCACAGTTAACCCTTCATGCTCATTCAGCCTTTCAATAAAAGACTTTATAAAAGGGATATAGTCAGAATGAAGTGGGTACTTACTAATCTCTACAGAAAGCTGCATAAGATGTTCCTAATTCTCAAATTTCAAAATAGTTGCAATGCAGTTTACAGGTAAATGCAATATTTAGGTAAAATAACTTACTCGTCAGTGTTTAAGTTTGGCGCCTCTAACACAAAACTTCTCGGAAAGTAGTTGATCCAATCTTGATGATAATAAATTAAACCAGCACCGTTGAACTTTAATACGGTTGTAAATCGCCATGGTCCTAGTTGCTGACCATCGTAGGAAAAAAGATTAAAAGTGCCGCGTATAATAGCAGTACCTTGCTCTTGGGATATTATTATTTGTTCAACCGAAAAGGTCTTATTTGAGTCCAGTACATGTACTTGTTCCGCATCCCAGTTAAAGAAATCAGCTAACTGCTGCTTACTTGTTGTTTTATATCCATACAGCATATCTTCAAGCACAACGTCATCTGCATAAAATGCTAGAAACCGCGCAAAATCAGAGCGTGCTTGATAAACCTTGATATAGTTTTCCACTACTTCATTTAAGCTAGGTTCACTACTTTTTGTTTTTGTACTAGTACAACCTACTAATATGAATGTGAACATCAAACTGGCAATAAACTTATACATTGTTTACCCTTAATAAGTCGTTTGACCATATTTAAACATAAAAAAGCGCCCTTTGGCGCTTTTCTTTTCTAGGCTCCGACAATCCCTAGCGGTTTAGCTGTTTGCCAATGACCTCGGGTAAAGTCTGGAATTGATACTGACTCGCTGCGATTGGCAACTGACTGAGCTGACAATGGAGATATAACTGACCAGGCAGCCCCATCATAAACATCTTGATCTAATGGCTCACCATTTCTTAAACAGTAAATCATGCGCCAGAACATCAAAAAGTCCATACCGCCATGCCCACCATTACGCTCAGCTTCCTCTCCCATCTTCACCCATAGTGGATGATCGTATTTGCCGTACCAGTAATCCATATTCTCATCCCAATCATGAAATGAGCCTCTGCCTCCTTGCTCCAACGCAATTCGGTTGGGGAACCCTGCAAAAACACCATTGGTCCCTTGGATCAGGTTGTGACGTGAATATGGTCTCGGTGTAGTAGTATCATGTTGAACCACAATTGAACGGCCATTTACCGTTTTGATCATGGTGGTATTCATATCGCCACAAATATAGTTCCATTGATTACGCTGGTGCGTTTTTGGAAATTCCCTTTGCGCATAAGCGGCTCGTCCAAGTGCTGGAGAACTCATAGAAGTGAGGTAGTCAAATCTATCCCCTCGGTTGATATTCATATACTGAGATACCGGTCCAAGACCATGGGTGGGATATAGATTACCGTCTCGTCTGGTGTGCCATTCTGTCCGCCAAGAACCCGTTTTATGCTCTAGCTCTTTCATTTGCCAGCGCAGCTCATGAATATACGCAGCTTCACCATGTAAAAGCTCACCAAACAGTCCTTGACGGACCATATTCAGCACCATCAGTTCATCGCGACCATAGTTCACATTTTCCATCATCATGCAGTTTTTCTGCGTACACTCAGCTGTGTCGACAATCTGCCACATTTCTTCTACTGTCAATGCAAGCGGCACTTCTACGAATGCATGCTTTCCGCTCTCCATGGTGTCAATGGCCATCGGTGCATGCCACTTCCAGGGGGTAGAAATAATCACAATATCAATATCTTCACGTTCAAGCATTTCTTTATATGCAAGCTCTCCTGTCCCATACAGTGCTGGTTTTTGTAGCCCTTTGTCAGTGAGAAATTTTGCAGAACGTTCCAAAACTTCATTATGAGTATCGCAAATAGCGACAATCTCAGCGCCTTCAATATGACTCATGCGCTTCACATGTCCATATCCTCGCTGGCCCACACCAATAAATGCAACTCGGACTACATCCATTTTAGGCACCACAAGCCCGATAACAGACTTACCTTTTGGACTGGAAGATAGTGCGCTGTTGCTATTCGATTGTGCACAACCAGCAACTACACCAGCAGCTGCAGCTACGCCTGCTGCTTTTAAAAAATGTCTTCTATTTATTTGTGTCATGAAGGATCCTAGATTACCACTTTATTCTAATTCTTAATTTCATTTTTATGCTTTCCAGTACGGCTGGGAAATCTGAAAAAGTTTTCTTATTTTCAGGCCCCTCAACTTATACTTGTTGTTATGACAACGCTATCGTATGCAGCGCAGAGAATCAAAACAGATGCGACTAATCCGCTGATAAAAGTGTCTGATGCTTAGCCTATTCGTCACTCACCAACTAAATAAGCGCTGTCATGTTGGTTTTCTCCAAGCTCAACTATTCTGAGGTAAAAAGTGAGCACGGATCTGACGCTATTTGTAACTAGCTCAGCCCAAAAAAAAACCTGATGGTGATTCATCAGGCTTTTATTCGTTAATTGGCGCAAAACAATCTAGTTTATCAAAGCACTTAATTGCGTTTCTTTTTTCAGAATATCTTGATAAAGCGCGAATTGATTGCGTGCTCGCTCCAAGTTATGGGTTTCATGGTGCGTTGCAAAATAATTGTCACCATCCAAGTAGTCGGTCAAGAATCGAATACCTATCATGAGTGGCATCACTTTCGCGCCAAGTATTAAGCTCTTTCTTTCAATATCAGTTAACTTTTCTGATACTTCTGCGATATACCCCTTTACGATCGCTTCAAAGATTTCAACGCGAACCACAACATTACTTAAATTCGTAGAATCTTCTGGTTCAGGAGAACAAAAGGTACGAACCATATCACCAAAATCATACAGCCAATACCCAGACATACAGGTATCAAGATCTATAACAGCTTTGGCTTTATTGGTAGAGGCATCAAACAACATGTTGTTTATCTTGGTATCATTGTGGCAAACACGCAATGGTAGCAGTGCTTCCATTGCTGTTACTTCATTCGCGAGACGGTATTGCGATTGGCAAAACTCGATAACGTCTAAACACGTATCAACACGACCAACAGGATCCGCTTCAATCACACTTTTTAATTTATCGATTCTCATTGCTAAATTATGAAAATCAGGGATCACCGGAAACAACTGTTTTGCATCAAAGTCATTTAATGCGTTAGCAAAGCATCCAAACGCACCTGCAGCAGTTTGCGCTTTAATCGCACAATCTACGACATCTTCACTATAGCTCTTGCCAATAAATTCAAGCGCGCGCCACACCTCTCCTTGGTATTCAACCAAGAACTTGCCAGCACGGGTAGGCACGTGTTTTATGATACCTAATTCGTAAGAGCCTGAATCTAATTTAGACGCCAGGTGCTGTTCAATTAAACGAGCATTTTCAACCAGCTGATTAGGTTCAGGAAATACAGTTGTATTTAATTTTTGAACTACCAATACACGTTTGCTGTCCTTTAAAAGCATGGTGGTATTAATATGCCCGCTGCCAATAGGTTTCATTGAGATTTCTTCCTCACACAGGCCGTACTGCACAGCCAAATGCTCAGCGATTGAAAGGTATTCCATACTTACCCTATAAACTGGCTTATTAATTACACTTGCGGTTAATTCATCCGTGACGTAGTTCATATATTTTTCCTGCGACACTATCTATTTCTTCTTTATAAGTAACACCAAACCACCTGTCGTGAGCTTCAAATACTCGGACGGCAGCTTGGTCAAAATTAATCATATGCTGAATACAATCGGGTAGATAATACTCTTTTTTGACATCGCTGTCATGAGATTCTAGAAAATGCTCGAATAACATTTCAAGATTATCAAAAAGTTGCTGAGTTACTCCCCAGCATGTCATCGAAACGAGGCTGTTTGCTGCGACATGTACGTCTCTGTTATTAAAACACCCTCTATAGCCATCGTCGACCCGACGTATATTTAAGTACTCATGCACTTGCGTAAGGTAGTTTTCTGACAAGGCACATATGCCCCTATTTACTCCACCAAGCTCTGACATGGTTTGGGTTAAAGGATAGGCTACTATCGCCATTTCGCTAGTATTATGATCTTTATTACAAAAATGCGAAACTAGCTGCCGATATGCACTAGGTCCATAGTAGTCGTCCGCAGTAATTACAATGGCATTACCTGCGATATTTGAACGGGCACACAACAACGCATGACCTGTTCCCCAAGGCTTTGAACGTTTTTCGGCAATATCTTTAAACCGCTCTGGCACACACTCAATTGACTGCTCTACCAGCTCAACTTTTAACTCGCTAGGCAGTCTAGGTAATATCACTGACTCAATGGTAGATCTGACCAAGTCATTAATCACCAACACGACGTGCCGTACACCAGCGCTATAGGCATCTGCAATGCTCAGCTCCATGATTGTTTTACCCAATTTTGGTAACTCTGCTATTTGCTTATTGCCACCAAAGCGAGTACCTAACCCGCCAGCAAGTACAACCAAGGTTGGTAAGTCTGCGCTTGTCATTATATTTTTATATAAAATTGAAAACTACAGCGCAGTCTACCTAGCTTTTTTACAAATTTAAAGCAATTGCAAAAATTGCATTGTTCCAATAATAATTTTTGTCGTCATGTTTGAGTTCTTATCTCTGGCATTGTCTTTATAAAGTACGCTGGCAAATATATTTAGTTTCCAGATACTCCTCAAGTCCTTCTGCTCCCCCTTCTTTGCCTAACCCAGATTCTTTCATGCCTCCAAAAGGGGCTGCTGGATTGGATATTCCCCCTTCATTAATGCCTAGCATCGCAAAATCTAGGTTTTGCGATACACGTGCGATTTGTTTGATATCTTGAGAATAGAAATAAGCAGCCAACCCGGCATCAACTTCATTCGCCTTGTCTATCACATCAATTTCAGATTCAAACTCTATAATGCAAACTACTGGCGCAAAAATTTCACTATGATAAATCGCCATCTCAGAGGTCACTTTTTCTAGTATTACTGGAGACATACTAGAGCCATCTAGCGCTTTAGTTGAATAAGTTGCATAAGCCCCTTTACTAAGCGCGTCTTCGATTAATTGTGTAGCCTTATCTTTGGCTAGCTCTGTGATCAGTGGACCAATATCATAGTGCTCATCCAACCCAGAACCTACTACTAATGCACCTACACGGTTTATTAGTTTCTCTAGAAATTTTGTCCGTATTGCTTGGTGCACAAAGATACGGTTTGCGGCAATACAGGTTTGCCCAGCATTTCTAAACTTGGCTGCGATTAACCCGTCAACGGCAGCATCTACATCGGCACTCTCGAATACAATAAATGGCGCATTACCTCCCAACTCCAATGAAACATGTTTCATCGTGTCGATGCATTGTGCATACAGCAACTTGCCAACTTGGGTAGAACCGGTAAAAGTCAGTTTTCTAATTTCTTTCTTGCTCGTTAGATGTTTTACCAACTGCTCGGGCTGTGCGCTTACTAACACTTGAAAAGCTCCGCTTTCCATACCAGCTTCAAGTGCCAACTTCGCAATTTCTATCGCACTAATCGGCGTTAATTCAGAGGGCTTTAAAATAAAGCTACACCCTGCCGCATAAGCTGGCGCGACTTTACGCGTTATCATAGCCAACGGGAAGTTCCATGGCGTTACACCAAGTACCACACCGACGCCCTGTTTCACTGTCAATAGCTGGTGATTTTGCGAGTGGGCGGGGATAACTGTGCCATATGCGCGTTCGGCTTGTTGCGCATACCACCTCACATAGCCCGCAGCATAAGTAACTTCAGCCAGTGATTCTTTTAGAGGCTTACCTTGCTCTAAGGTGATTATTTCAGCTAAGTGAGCGCGCTTTTCCATTATTAGTTGATACCAACGATAAAGCGTATTACTGCGTGCCTGTGCGGTGGTGCTTTTCAGCTCGAGAAAACAGGCATGGGCACTCTCTAGTGCTTGGTCAGCTTCAACTAAACCCGTTTGTGTCACCTGTGCAAGTAAAGAACCATCAGCCGGGTTATGTACGGCCAATAACTTGTCACTTTGGTGATTTAATCCGTTAATGATTGAACAAATAGTCTGACCGTTTAAGTACATAATTTTTCACTCCAAATAAAAAAGGCTGTAGTGATAAGCTACAGCCTTTTCGATAAAATTTATGAATTAGTGCTCTTCATTAACAATGTTTAAATTATATTTTGGAATTTCTACAACCAAATCTTCATCGTTAATTACAGCCTGACAACCCAGACGTGATTCAGGTTCCAAACCCCAAGCCTTGTCTAACATGTCATCTTCAAGCTCATCACTTTCTTCCAGCGAGTCAAACCCTTCGCGGATAACAACATGACATGTCGTACAAGCACATGACTTTTCACATGCATGAGGGATACTGATCCCATTTTTTAACGCGACATCTAGCACTGTATCACCAGATTTTGCGTCGATCGCCGCGCCCTCAGGACAAAGCTCTTCATGGGGTAAAAAGATAATTTGTGGCATATTAAACCTCGTCTACAGACTGACCTTGCAGTGCCTGTTTGATTGATACATCCATGCGGCGAGATGCAAATTCACTACTTGCTTCATCAACCACTTCAATTGCATGCTTTATCGCATCTGGATCCGATGCATTTTGGCGTTTTTCATCTAACATCGCCATCGCCTCTCTTAGGCTATTTAACTCTTCTTCGTTTAATAACGCAGACTCTGTTGCCAATGAAGCTTCAAGGGCTTCAAGTACTCTCAGCGCCTCAACCTGCTGCTCTTTGAGCATACGTGCTTGCATGTCTTCTTTAGCAAAACTCATCGAGTCTTTTAGCATTTGTGCAACCTGATCATCGCTCAAACCGAATGACGGCTTTACTTGGATCTCGGCTTGAACGCCAGTCGACTTTTCACTCGCAGACACGCTCAACAAACCATCCGCATCAACTTTGAACGTAACGCGAATATGTGCAGCACCTGCCGCCATGGCAGGAATGCCTTTGAGACTGAATTTAGCCAGCGAGCGACAATCATCCACTAATTCTCGTTCACCTTGCAGTACATGTAATGACATCGCAGTTTGACCATCTTTGAAGGTGGTGAACTCCTGCGCACGAGCAACTGGGATGGTTGTATTACGTGGAATGATTTTTTCTACCAAACCACCCATAGTCTCTAGACCTAAAGACAGAGGTAAAACGTCCAATAACAGCATATCCGAGTCAGGCTTGTTACCAGCTAAAATATCGGCCTGAATGGCAGCGCCAATAGCTACAACTCGATCAGGATCAATGGAGGTCAATGGCTCTTTTTCAAAAAACTCACCAACCGCTTCACGGATCACTGGCATACGGGTTGACCCACCAACCATCACGGCTTCAAGTACTTCTTCTTTGCTGATACCTGCATCTTTTAGCGCTCTACGGCATGCTCTGAGCGTTTGTTTAACAAGTGGTGCAACTAGCTCAGCGAACTGTTCTTGCGTCACTGATACCAAATGCTCAGTTGAGCGCAGTTCGAGTTTCACGTTGACTGTTAAATAGCTACTTAAGGCTTCTTTACAGGCTTTTGCTTTTTGGATCAATAAACGTAGCTCTTGTGGCGTTAGCTCACTCAGCCCTAACTCTGACTTAAAGTGCTCAACCAGCACAGCATCAAAGTCGTCTCCACCTAAACTTGAGTCACCACCCGTTGCCAATACCTCAAAAACACCTTGATTCAAACGCAGTATTGAAATATCAAACGTACCACCACCTAAATCATAAACGGCAATTACACCTTCTTGGCCTGAGTCTAAGCCATATGCAACCGCTGCTGCTGTTGGCTCATTGAGTAATCTTAGAACTTTTAAACCAGCTATTTCAGCAGCATCTTTGGTACTTTGCCTTTGTGCATCATCAAAGTAAGCAGGTACAGTGATAACACTCCCTACTATATCCTCTCCCGCAAAGCTCTCTGTCGCTCGCTGATAAAGGGACTTTAAAATTTCTGCTGATGCTTGGATTGGGTTGATTGGGCCTGCAACCGTGTTGATTGCCAGTGCGCCCTGATGTTCAACAAACTCATAAGGTAGGCTTTGGTAGCGCGTGGTAACTTCCGCAACAGATTTGCCAAGAAAACGCTTCACTGAAATAAGCGTATTAGTTGGATCTTCAACCGCAGCCAATTGCGCTTGTTGACCTACAGTGACATTCTCAGCATGGTATCTTACGACAGACGGCAGCATAGCGTCGCCATTAATATCCGCAAGCGTTCTGGCTTCACCACTTTGTACTGTGGCCACCAAAGAATTAGTTGTACCTAAGTCGATACCTATTGCCAGTTTGTGTTCGTGAGGTGCCGCGCTCTGCCCCGGCTCAGCAATTTGCAATAATGCCATAATGCTCTTTTAACTTAAGTGGTGACGCTAGATTAATCGAAAAGGCTATCTTCAATACGAGACAGCTCTTCACGTAATTTATATATGAATTTTAACTTGCGAATATTGTCGGCAGCAACTTCTAACACCGCGAGATCTTGATCAATAAGCTGCTCAGCTAGTTTCGCGCTGTACTGTTGGTCCAGCACTTTAATTTGGGCTTCAAACGCATCGATTTCATCTTCTGGATCGCTGCTATGCTGAATGTCCTCCAGTGCCTCTCTTAGCTCCATTTGCTGCATTAAAAATGCTGGGTCTTGCAGTGTTTGCTGCTCCGCTCTGATATCGACACCTTGCTCACTTAACATATACTCAGCACGCTTCACAGGGTGTTTCAAAACCGCTAAAGCGTCATTTATCTCAGACGTTTTTTGCACAGCAATTAGCTTTTCACGCTCACTTTTCCCCGCAAACTTATCGGGATGAACGGCACGCTGTAGTTCTAAATAACGCTGATTTAATACTGATAAATCTACGTCATAACTTACTGGTAAATTAAATAATTCAAAATATCGCATACGGACCTAATACAGCAAAGCCCTACCAAGGCAGGGCTTTAGCTCACTATCTGTTATAGATGGTTAAACGGTAAAGCTTTCACCACAACCGCATTCGTCTTTTTGATTTGGGTTGATAAACTTAAACCCTTCATTAAGACCTTCTTTGGTGTAGTCTAGCTCGGTACCGTCAATATAAACCAAGCTTTTTGCATCAACGATGATTTTTACGCCCATTTCTTCGAACACTTCATCGCCTTCTGCAAGCTCATCAACGAACTCGAGTACATACGCAAGACCTGAGCAGCCAGTGGTTTTAATTCCCACTCGCAAGCCAAGACCTTTTCCTCGGTTCGCAAGGAAAGTCTGCACACGATTTGCAGCTGCTTCAGTTAATGTCACTGCCATAATTTATCTCTTACTTCGCCTGCTTGTTTTTGTAGTCTGCAATCGCTGCTTGAATTGCGTCTTCAGCAAGGATTGAACAGTGGATCTTTACAGGCGGTAGTTCAAGCTCAGCAGTAATGTCTGTGTTTTTAATTTCTGCAGCTTGGTCAAGAGTCTTACCTTTCACCCACTCTGTTACCAAAGAAGATGAAGCAATCGCACTACCACAGCCGTATGTCTTAAACTTTGCGTCTTCAATAACACCTTCGTCAGACACTTTAATTTGCAGTTTCATTACGTCGCCACAAGCCGGTGCACCAACCATACCAGTTGCTACATTTGGATCGTTTTTGTCTAACGTGCCTACATTACGTGGGTTTTCCACGTGGTCAATTACTTTATCACTATATGCCATAACTCTTTCCTCACTAACCGCTTATATACTTGCTACAGTGTCAATACAAGCTGTCTTGTTTAATGGTGTGCCCATTCAACTGAATCTAAATCAATACCGTCTTTAAACATTTCCCAAAGAGGAGACATCTCTCTCAAACGACCGATTGAGTCTTTGATAAGCTTGATGGTGTAATCAATTTCCTCTTCTGTTGTAAAACGACCGATACTGAATCGAATTGAGCTATGTGCCAATTCGTCATTGCGGCCTAGTGCACGAAGTACATAAGACGGTTCAAGGCTTGCTGATGTACAAGCAGAACCAGACGAAACGGCAATATCTTTCACAGCCATCAGAAGAGATTCACCTTCAACATAGTTGAAGCTGATATTAACAATACCCGGTACAGATTGGTCTACAGTGCCATTGAAATACACTTCTTCCATATCCATAATGCCGTCAATTAGACGCTGGCGTAGTGCGCTAATGTGTGCATGATCTTTGTCAAAATCATCCTTAGCGATACGGAAGGCAGAACCCATGCCCACAATTTGGTGTGTTGCTAAAGTACCTGAACGCATACCACGCTCATGACCACCACCGTGCATTTGCGCTTCAAGGCGAGCACGAGGTTTACGACGCACATATAACGCACCAATGCCTTTAGGGCCATAAACTTTGTGGCCAGAAAAAGACATGAAATCAACTTTTAACTGTTTCATGTCGATTGCAACTTTACCTGCGCTTTGTGCACCATCTACATGGAACATGATTTTGCGCTCGCGGCACATCTCACCGATTGTCGCAATGTCTTGAATAACACCCAGCTCGTTATTTACATGCATAACGCTGATTAAAATAGTGTCTTCGCGGATTTCACTTTCTAGCTTTTTAAGATCTAATAGGCCGTTTTCTTCTACATCCATATAAGTGACCTCAAAGCCTTGACGCTCTAGTTCACGACATGTATCAATGACCGCTTTATGCTCAGTTTTAACTGTAATGATGTGCTTACCTTTCTTTTGATAAAAGTTCGCAGCACCTTTAATTGCCAAGTTATTTGATTCAGTTGCGCCAGAAGTAAATACGATTTCACGCGGGTCTGCGTTAATCAAATCAGCGATATCATTACGTGCTTGGTCAATTAGTTCTTCGGCCTGCCAACCAAAACGGTGTGAACGGGACGCAGGATTACCAAAGTTACCATCCATTGTCAGGCATTGCATCATCTCGTCAGCAACGCGCTGATCAACCGGCGTGGTCGCAGCATAATCTAAATATATCGGTAATTTCATTTCTTTCTCCGCTTGACGCCAATTATAGTTGGCAACTCACTTGAATATTATCTAATTGCTTCATCGCATCGCTAACGCTTTTATCTTGACGTGATGCAACTGATTGCACATCAGAGTTAGCGACTAGCTCGGCAAGGGAAATACTGTTTAAAAATTCTTCTATTCGCACGCTTAAATCCGACCACAAGGTGTGGGTCAAGCAGCGCATACCACTTTGGCAACCACCACCTTCGCCGTGACACCTTGTTGCATCAACCGACTCATCCACCGCGTTGATTACATCTCCAACAGAGATCGTGTGTGCATCACGCCCAAGGAGATAACCTCCACCAGGACCCCGCACAGAGCTAACCAGCCCATTTTTACGAAGGCGTGCAAATAATTGTTCTAAATATGATAGAGATATTTCCTGACGTTCAGAAATATCAGCCAGAGGCACAGGTCCAATGTTTGCGTGTAGCGCTACATCTAGCATTGCAGTTACTGCATACCTGCCTTTTGAAGTCAGTTTCATACGCGCCTCTAGGTTACATTTATCAAATGCCGCAAATTGTAATTACCTGACTAAGATAGTCAAGTATTAACGACACCTATTGCTTATAAAATAAGTTACTACTTACTCAGTCTCATTTAGCTAATACCTGACTAATTTAATCAGGTATTATCGACATTGTAATTACCCGAGTAATTTAGTCAAGTATTACTGTGATGAAAGTATCTAATCTTTAGATTCTTTCCAATCTTGACTACTTCGTTGATTTGTTAACTGAGCTGAGAATGCCACGCAGGATGTTAAGCTCTTGATCTTCTGGTCTTGCGCGATTGAACAAACGCTTGAGTTTTGTCATCACCATGCCGGGGTGCTGCTTTACAATAAAACCAGTGTCATTCAAGGTTGATTCAAGGTGCTCATAGAATAAGGCCATTTGCTCAGACGTAGGATACTTTGTGTCATCAACTTCTGGCTTAGCTTCTTGTGTGTCCAAAAACGTCATGCGCGTTTCGTAGGTAAGTGTTTGTACAGCCATTGCTAAATTCAAAGAGCTGTATTCAGGATTTGCAGGAATACAAACATGGTAGTTACAAAGCTGTAGCTCTTCGTTTGTTAAGCCACTGTTTTCTCTTCCAAACACAAGTGCAACTGGACCATCGTTAGACTCTGTCACGAGTTTTTGTGCACATTCTCTTGGATCAACCATAGGCCAAGACAAAGTGCGAGAGCGTGCGCTTGTACCAATCACCAAACTACAATCTGCGATGGCATCTTCTAGTTTGTCTACGGTTACTGCATCACCAAGGACATCTGTCGCACCAGCTGCCAGCGCACTTGCGTGACTGTCTACCTCGCAAGCAGGATCGACTAAATATAATTTTGAAAAGCCCATGGTTTTCATTGCGCGTGCAACTGAACCAATATTTCCCGAATGTGAAGTGTTCACAAGTACGATTCTAATATCTTGTAATGCCATGCTATTTATCTCAGACAAAAATAATGGCGTAGTTTACCATAGGTTGACAGGATCAAACCACCAAACCAACTGAACAAAAAAACACCAATCTTTTTCATGCAAAGTTATTTACTTTATCGAGAAAATCGCTAGAATACGCCGGCTCAAAAAATTTAGTTCTTTTACAATTCAAAGGTAATGCTATGCATCCAATGTTAAACATTGCGGTACGCGCTGCGCGTAACGCGGGTAAAGTGATCTTACGTGCAACAGAAGATCTGTCTCAAGTTGAAGCGACTCAGAAGGGTACTAACGACTTCGTGACAAGTGTTGACACAGAAGCTGAACGTGTGATCCGTGACACAATTCTAAAATCTTACCCAGATCACGCAATTGTTGGAGAAGAACTTGGCCACACTGATGGCAAAGACAAAGATTACCTTTGGGTTATTGATCCTCTTGATGGCACAACTAACTTCATCAAAGGCATCCCTCACTTCGCAATTTCAATTGCACTTAAAGTAAAAGGCCGCGTTGAACAGGCTGTTGTTTACGATCCAATTCGTAGCGAGTTATTCACCGCATCTCGTGGCCAAGGCGCCCAATTAAACAATAAACGTATCCGTGTAACTAAGAGCAACGAGCTTGCAGGTAGCGTGCTAGCAACTGGTTTCCCATTCAAGCAAAAGCACCACTTGGATGCGTACACCGAAGCTTTTAAAGCACTATTCATTCATACAGCTGATATTCGTCGTGCAGGATCTGCTGCACTAGACATGGCATACGTTGCTGCTGGCCGTATTGACGGTTTCTATGAAATTGGTCTTAAGCCTTGGGATACAGCGGCAGGTGAACTGTTAGTAAAAGAAGCTGGCGGTATGCTTATGGACTTTGCAGGTGGTGCAAACTACAACAACAGCGGCAACATCGTCTGTGGCGCACCTAAATTGTGCCAAGCGATTGTTAAAGAGATCCGTCCAGTACTGACTGAGTCTCTACTTAAATAAGTAAACGCATTCTTTGAATACAAAAAAACCAGGCTAAGCCTGGTTTTTTATTGGATATCACGTGTGTTACTTAATTTCCACACGCTGCGAACGCATCACCACTTCATCGTTCAGCTCAATCCCAATACCTGGCTCTTCCGATACCTTAAATACCCCTTTTTCAGGCTGTGGATCCTGAAGGCAAAGCTCTCTATTCCACTTTTTAATAGCATATGTATGATGCTCATGAATTAAGAAGTTAGGAATAGCCGTTTCTAAATGCAATGAAGCCGCTGTTGCGACTGGACCGCCACAAACGTGTGCTTGAATACGGATATCAAAGATATCTGCGTAGTCACAAACTTTTTTAGTTTCAGTAAAACCACCACATAAACCAATGTCTGGCTGCAATACATCAATACTTTGATCTTCAAAATAAGGTCTTACATCCCAGCGATTATAAAGGCGTTCGCCTCCTGCGATAGGTACAGCTGTTTTATTGGCAACTTTGGCGTGTAAGGAATGGTTTAAGTAGTTCACAGGCTCTTCGTAATACATGCAGTCAAATTCTTCTGCAATCTCTGCAATTTGAATTGCCGATGTCGCACCCGGTAAACTGTGACATTCAAAAATAATATCAACTTCGTCGCCTACCGCTTCGCGGATTGCTTGCATACGCGCTCGATATAGCTTCATTTCGCCGCGAGAGATGAGCTTTGTGCGGTCATAATATGTATTGCCATCTTTGTCATACATAATTGGATCGACCTTCACCGCGTCATAGCCTTCTGCTAGCGCTTTATGAGCCGCTTCAGCATATTCATGAGGCTGTACCAATGCCTTAAACTCGCTATCCCAGTCAAATTGCAATTGTGATGCATAAGTACGTAACTCTGGATTTACTTTACCACCTAACAACTGGTAGACAGGTAAGTTTAGCGCCTTGCCTTTAATATCCCAAAGCGCAGTATCAATGGCACTCATTGCAGCATATACAACAGGACCACCGCCTAATCCCCAGAAGCTCTCTCGCAACATACGAGACCATAATAGCTCAGTTTGGAATGGGTCATGACCAATCAAAAATGCCTCAGCCATTTCTTTGATCATACTTGCCGCAGCACTGTGCCCCAAGTCATAAGCAAGCCCAGCCTCACCTACTCCCGAGATCCCTTCATCAGTATGAATTCTGATGAAGACAGGTGTCCAAGCTGGTCTGTCTGGACAGTGTATATCAAATACTTCGACGCGATTTACTTTCATTTCGACTCCTATTTGGCAAAGCCAGGATCTAAGCGATATGCTTTTCTGAGCATTGCAGGCCAAGCTAACTGACCACCGGTACTCCCGCTGTGCACAACTTTAGCTTGATTATAAATGTTATCTTGGATTGGTTGAGGTACTGCAATTGCAGGTTGCCCAGTGGCTAATATCGCCACTTGAATTTCACACGCTCTTTGCAAATCATAAAAGCGCATAAATGCATCTCCAACAGTTGGCCCCAACGTCAGACCACCATGGTTTACCAAAAGCATATGATTGGTATTGCCCAGATCTGCTTGCAAACGCGCCCTTTCGTCATCATTTACAGCAAGTCCTTCATAACCGTGATAAGACAGAGAAGGAAGAGAAAACATACTGTGTTGACTCAGAGGTTGCAGTCCACCTTCAAGGCTTGCAACGGCAATCGTTTCTTTGGTATGTAAATGAATAACGCAGTGGGCATCTTCACGTACTTCGTGGATCGCACTGTGAATTGTAAAACCAGCTGGGTTTATCTCGTAGGGTGTATCGTCGAGAATATTTCCTTGCAGATCTACTTTGACTAAATTGGATGCGGTTACCTCGTCAAAGCTCAGACCAAATGCGTTAACTAGATAATGATTGGTCCCTGGCAACCTAGCTGACATATGGGTATAAATTAAGTCACCCCAACGAAAATGCTCAACCAAACGATAACAAGCTGCAAGATCAACGCGTAACTTCCACTCTTCATCGCTCACTTTACCCTTTAGGTTTAACTCAGGTAGATCAAACATCTCTGCTCCTTACACTCACCATGGTGTTTTTAGATGTATAGAAGTCTAAAACACATAAAAAAATAGTTCAATACACAGAGCTCCCCCTGTGCAAATTAATTCGGTACTAAAAAAGCCACCATGAAAGGTGGCTTTTTCCGGCAGTCAAAACTTAGTTTACTGTAGAAAGATAGGCAGCAATCGCTTCTAGTTCTGCATCAGATACATTGGCCACCATGGCTTTCATCGCCGCAGACATACCATTGCTACGTTTGCCTGTTTTAATATCTTTCATTTGTGCTAAAAGATACTCTTTACTTTGCCCATTAACTTTTGGGTACAAAGGCATTATAGGTGACTTCCCTTCCGCTCCATGGCACGTTTGGCATAACTTTGCAGAGTACAGTGCTTTACCATCTGCAGCAGCTACATTACCACAGAGCATTGCGGTGACAGCCATGCTCGATGCAAACACAAATTGCTTTATCTTCATCATATCATTTCTCTTTTTTGACGGTTATTTAACCAGTGTAGACGACTCAAAGCCGCTCTACACAATTACTTAATTCAGTTTTAGAATATGAACCAAGTCAACGAAGAGAAATGAACCTAATACATTACCAAGTCAGGTCGTCTGGTACTTCATACCCAGCGTATGGGTCATCGTCATCCTGTTTGTCATTATTATCTTCGACATGGAAAACGATATACTTTTCATCGACCTCAGCAATTTTTCTAGCTGGATCATCTTCTAATACATAGAATTGTCCTTCCAATACACAAATTGCTAAACGCCCCTTTGATAAAGCCTGTTGTGTCTGTTCGTTTACATCTAACTCTTTTATCTTACTTTCATAAGTGAAGTTAAATGTACGATCGCCCCTGATCTCGGCTTGGTTATGGTGTTCTAGGATTTGTTTAACACGTGCGACTTGTTCACGTTCTTTTAATTCGTCTTGCTTCGCTTTATTTTGCGCTTCTGCTTTTTGCTGTTGAGCAAGCTTAGTTTGCTCAATATGTTTTTGCAGATCTGTTTTATCGCTTGTTGCGCCTTTTTTCTTTTTCTTCTTTTGCTGCTTGCGTTTTTCCGTCTTGGCAACTTTCATTTTGTGCTCAGTTGTCAAACCGGCTTTTAACAGCTGATCCTGTAAAGAACCCATAATGCCACTCCATCAATCTAAACTTGCCGCCATTTTAATAAAAAAATTAGCAAATCTCTAAACAATTTCTTTAATAGCTAGGGAAAAGTACATACAGCTTCTAACAAACACGAATTCATTTTTGAGCCATGTGCACTAATCTAGCAAAGCCACTGAAGTAATTTATGATGTATAACAAGTTTTTACTTCTTTTTAGAGAAAAAGATCCGTCAATTGTAGATAATAATAAAGTACATTCATCGCTAAGAAATTACATGCCAATATTTCATTTACTGCTCTGCTCTGTGGTTATATTTTTTGTGCTTTATGCGCCACAACCTATGCTGGCTCAATTTGCAGAATACTTTGCCATCACACCAGCGAAAGCGGGCCTTTTAATGACAGTCACCATGCTACCTTTGGCTGTGGCACCCATTTTTTATGGGCTGGTTTTAACTAGGTTTTGTAAACTCATTGTGCTTCGTAATACTATGATTGCGCTGGCACTGTGTTGTACCGTGATTGGTCTCACTGGGCAGTTCGAGCTGTTTTTAACTATGCGATTTATCGAGGGGCTATTACTACCGGCGGCGCTGACTTCAATGACAGGCTATATAGGGCAAACCTGGCAAGGCCAATGCCTGCGTAAAAACATGACCTGGTATGTAGGTAGCACCATTGCTGGGGGGTATTTAGGAAGAGCTTTGGCAGCAAATTTTGCAACATGGTGGGGGTTTGAAAGCTTTTACCTATTTAATGCTTTTTTGCTATTGATGCTTGCTTTGGTGATCAAACCAGCGTACAAAAAAACAACAACCCAACCGCCGCTCACTTCTCCAAAAGCTTATTTAAAACCTTTAAAATCGGCCAAGTTGCTGCGCCTTTATGGGGCGGTGTTTTGCATGTTTTACTGCTTTTCAGCGTTGCTAAATTACCTACCTTTTATATTGAGTAACGAGTATCAAATCAAAGACCCTAAGCTGATAGCTTGGGTATACAGTGGCTATTTAGTCGGCGCATTGATCTCTATGGTTACCCCTTTGCTATCAAAATTAACCCACAATAATTGGCAGATTTTAACGACGTTATTTGCAATATACAGCATGACTTTATTGGCCATGCAATGGAACTCTCTCAGCCTCTTTGTCGCCATGTTTACACTCTTTTGCGCTTGTATGTTTATGATACACGCCAGCGCAGCTCCCCTAGCTAACGAGCTCAGTACGGCCAATGCAAGCATCACCAATGGCGCTTACGTATCATTTTATTATTGTGGCGGAGCACTAGGTACTTTCGTACCCGGCTTTATATATCAAATATATGGGTTGGCAATCTTCTTACTTAGTTTATTATTCGTGTGTATATTTGGCGGGTACTTAGTAATGCAAAATCAACGCACTGGCAGTGAAACCCAGTGTGGAGTGTGACCACTACTTTGCCAAAATACCTTTAAATCAGCCAGCTGTAATACCCAGGTTTTGTCATTTTCAAAAGGGTGGCACTGCCATTGCTTAGCATCTTCCAATTCACTATCTAACCACAATTCAACATGATTTTCTGAGTCATTGAAGGTCGCAAGAGCAGAGACACAACCAGGCTTTACTTGCAGGTATTTCTCCAAACGCTCACTGGAACAAAACCCAAGTCGAGAAAGCCCCTGCTGCTTTGACAAACTTTTTAGATCAAGCTGCTTTTCAGCGAGCGTGATCACTAAAAAGTGCCTTTTACCATAGTTGTCGCGTAAAAATAGGTTCTTTAACCCAGTCCCATCTCGCTCAAGGCCTATTTCTTGGGCTACGCTGCAATTTTCCAATGGCATATGTTGATAACTTGTATAGCGAATATTTAATTGAGCTAGGTGTCGCTCTAACGCCTCATAGCGAGATGTAGTCACAAACAGTGCCCTCGCAATTGCACACTGCGTTGACGCCAATAAACATTGTCAATGTTATAACCGCTCTGACAATAGTTGTCGGCTTTCAAAGCTTGCTGTAATAGTGTCACAGCAGTATCCTCAAGTGCTAACTTCAATTCAGACGACTCTTCAACTCGCTGGTATTCTGCAAACCTTTTTAGCTCCTTTTTTGATATGGGCTTATTCTTAGCAAGATCCATTCGAGGTGATGACTTTACAGTCACTACAAACGCGAATTCAGGCTGACCTTCAGCGTTGACGCGCTTATGTAAGGTTTGTTTTTCTATTTCAAAATCTGGTTTTGGGGCGGAACTACATGCAACCAACATAGTTGACAAGAGCAGTAAAAATAGACGACTCATAATTTTCCTATCCATAAATTTGCCCCAGTGTACCAAAGCTGCTCGTATTTTTGAGTTTTTTAATAAAAAAACTTGACGCGGGAAGCAAAAGTCTTTAAATTTCGCCTCGTCCAAAAGACATGTTGGGGCTATAGCTCAGCTGGGAGAGCGCCTGCCTTGCACGCAGGAGGTCAGCAGTTCGATCCTGCTTAGCTCCACCAATTCTCTTTTGTGATATTCCCAATTTAAAGTGGGGCTATAGCTCAGCTGGGAGAGCGCCTGCCTTGCACGCAGGAGGTCAGCAGTTCGATCCTGCTTAGCTCCACCACTTTACTAACTTCTTATATTTCCCGTTCCATTAACCAAATATTTTTCGGTTGTTAACGACTCCAATCCCATTGGACCATATGCATGCAATTTAGTAGTTGCAATACCGATTTCAGCGCCTAAACCTAGTTGACCACCATCACTAAATCTAGATGACGCATTTACCATGACAACAGATGCATCCACGCATGTCTGAAACTGTTTAGCAGCTTGCTCAGATTTAGTACAGATAACTTCAGTGTGGTGACTGCCAAATTGGTCTATATGTACCAGTGCCCCAGAGAAATCATCAACTATGCGAATTGCGATTTCTAGTCCCAAATACTCTTCGCCAAATTCGCTATCATCCAGTACGTTTGCACAGCTAAAATAAGCAGCCGCAGACTGACAAGCATGAACCTGAACACCTGCCTCGCTCAACACTTCTCTCACCCGTGGCAAAAAGGTTTGCGCTATTGCACTGTGTACTATTAGCCCTTCGAGTGCATTGCATACACCAGTCCTCTGTGTTTTGCCATTTAAAAGCAATTCGATTGCCATATCTAAATCTGCATCTTTGTCTACATACAAGTGGCAGACCCCCTTAAAGTGCTGAATAACTGGAACAGTACTGTGCTTAGTCACAAACTCTATCAAGCCTTCCCCCCCTCTTGGGATTATTAGATCGATATAGTCCTTTTGCTGCATTAGCTCTAGCATAAGTGCTCTATCAGGATCCGGAACGACAGTGATCAGCTCAGTAGGTAAACCATGTGTATCAAGCACACTATGCATAACATGCGCTATCGCCAAGGAGCTATTTAGCGCCTCCTTTCCACCGCGCAAGATTACACCATTGCCAGACTTGAAACACAGGGCACCTGCATCAGCGGTCACATTTGGCCTAGCTTCGTAAATCATGCAAATAACACCCAAAGGTACGCGCATTTTTTGCACTTCAATGCCACTCGGTTGCTTGCCAAGAGTTCGCGTCTCACCAACTGGATCTGGAAGCGCCGCCACTTCCTCTAACCCTACAGCCATATCGTTTATACGTTGCGAGTTTAAAGTTAAACGGTCTACCATTGCCTGAGAAAGCTGATTGTCCCGTGCCGCGCCAAGGTCTAGCGCGTTCGCCTCTAAAATACCCTGCTCGTTTGCTCTAAGCGCGCTAGCCATCTCGATCAGTATGGCGTTTTTCTGTTCAGTATCGAGAATCGCCAGCTTTTTTGCAGCCTTTGCGGCGTTCTTCGCCAAATTAGTTATTAATGTCATTGCCTTCCTCTCATCCCTTGCTTTATGTGTCTTCACACAAAGCCTGTCACTCAGACCTTGATAATACGCATTTTAAAAGAGCTGGGTAAAGTGAATATTGTTTAAATTGCACACTTAAATTGCTCGTCCCCCTACCAGAAAATTTGTCAAAAGAATCGGAAAAAAGAGCGCACTTTTAACAGCTTATTCTCTTTTTTGACTTATTTACTATGATATAACGAGGCTAACACTATACTAATATTCAATAAGCTAACTAAGCTGGAGAGTTTATGTCGGCTATTTACATCGCCGCAATTGCCATATGTTCTGTATTTGCCCAATGGCTGGCATGGGTTGCCAAAGTACCCGCTATTTTATTTTTACTTTTGACAGGGCTATTGCTTGGCCCTGTTTCTGGTGTGTTAGACCCCGATAAACTATTAGGTGATCTCCTTTTTCCCGTCGTATCCCTGTCTGTTGCCATCATTCTTTTTGAAGGATCTTTGACGCTTCACTTTCGAGAGCTAAAGGGAATTGGAAAAGTAGTTCGTAACCTCTGCTCAATTGGCATGTTAACCACCTTCGTTATAATTACGGCCTGTGCCATTTATGTATTGGAGCTGGATTGGCCCGTCGCGGCCGTTTTGGGCGCAGTACTGGTTGTAACCGGACCCACAGTTATAGCGCCAATGCTTAATGCCATGCGTCCAACCAAAGATATAGATCGAATTTTACGTTGGGAAGGCATTGTTATTGACCCAATCGGCGCTTTATTCGCTGTATTGGTGTTTGAGGCTGTCAGTTTAGTCGACCAAGACGGTGTATTCAGCCACACATTAATGGCACTGCTATCAACACTCGGCGTCGGATTAAGTGTGGGTATCGTTTCTGGCTGGTTTACCAGCTATATTATCCGCAAAGAGTGGCTGCCATTTGAGCTGCACAAGTTTGGAATATTAGCTCTGGTCTTGATGAGCTTTACACTGTCAAACCATTTAAGTCACGAGTCAGGCTTACTAGCCGTGACGATTTTTGGTATTTGGCTTGCCAATCAGGATGATTTAGAAATAGATGCTGTGCTAGAGTTCAAAGAAGACTTGTCGATGATATTGATTTCTAGCCTATTTATTTTACTTGCTGCACGTTTGAAGCTAGAAGAGCTAATGATGCTAGATAGTGGAATTTTTTGGTTTTTAGCCATCGTGTTATTTGTCGCCAGACCCCTCAGTATTGCCGTTTCGACTTTTAACAGTGACATTCCGCTCAAATCTCGCTTAATGCTCGCATGGATTGCCCCACGCGGTATTGTTGCCGCTGCGGTAGGATCTGTATTTGCGCTCAGTATGGCACAATCCGGGCACCCAGATGCGGCTAAGATTGTACCGCTCATTTTCACTGTCATCATTGTCACAGTCATACTTCAAAGTTTAACTGCAACACCTTTGGCACGGCTGCTGGGTGTACGACAACCCAGTCCAAATACCCTGTTGATCATTGGTGCCAACCATGTAGCACGCGCAATTGCCTGTGGACTAAAAGAGCAAAATATAGACGTTTACCTATCTGATCCAGCATGGGAGAACTGCAAAATGGCGAGAATGGACGGCCTGCCTTGTTATTATGGTAACCCGCAATCGGAACATGCGGAGCGCTACCTGCCCCTAACCAGCCTTCATTCGGTGCTCGCTTTATCGCCAAATCGCCACCACAATGCATTAGGCGTACAGTACTTTTCTCATTTACTCGATGAGCAGAGTGTCTATTCGTTAAAATCATCGACAAACCACGCCAAAGCAAATAAAGACAGTGCAACGTTTTTATCTCGGCAAATCTTATTTGGAGACACAGGTAATTACGCCAAACTAAGTAGTTTAATGGCAAAAGGCGGTAAAGTAAGTGCAACTAGACTGTCAGAGGAATTCAGTTGGGAGCAATACTTAGAAATTAATAAAGAAGCAATTCCCTTGTTCATCATTTCTGAACAGAAAAAAGAGGACGATCCTTTATCCGTGAGGCCTTTTACCTCCGAAGAGGAGAAGCTCCCACAACAGGGTGACAAAATTTTGGCTTTGCAGCCACCTAAAATGTCTATTTTGAAAGACCCTGCAAGCAAAGAATCCTCTATTGGAGAGAAGTTAAGTAGCTAAGTTAATTTGGTAATCTAGCCCGTTTGATAACACTCTCGGGCATTTTTTTAGCCAAGCTCGTCAGTGAACTTTCAATTTTTTTGTGCACCTGCTTATCTGCAACTACAGCATGAAACAACCATCGATAAGCATCTTCATAGTCTCGGGGGCTTCCAAACCCCTGATTGAATAACCCAACAAGACGCAATTGGGCATTTAAGTTCCCAAGCGCAGCTGCTTCGCGTAAATATACAATTGCCATCGCTTTGTCAGCCTGTACCAACTGACCTATGTCATAGTATCTGCCGAGTTGCTCGAGCGCCGCGGCTAGGCCTTGCTGTGCCGCTTGCTTCATATAATACAGACCCAACTCCACATCGCGCTCAACGCAGACTGCATATGCCAACATATCGCCATACAAAAACTGATAAGAAGGCAGGCCCATAATTTCCGCTCGCGCTTCTATATCCTGCACTAACTGGCAATCATCGTCTTTCACACGCTGTAAATGGGCATTATTATTGATTAAGGTGATCAACTCATCCTGAGTGTATAAAGGCACTGCCTCTATTTGTTCATTGGCAGCACAGTGTCCTGCAAGTATGAACCCAAGCGTTATAAGAGGAAGTCGAAGTGTTCTAATCATAATATTTGGCAATTATTTGATGTCTACAAATATGAATACAAAAACCATACCAAATTATTTTATAGGACATAATTGGATATAAAAAAAGCTGCCGAAGCAGCTTTTTTTACTTTTCATTATTCGCCGAATGGGTTGCGAACAATCATTGTTTCTACACGGTCTGGGCCTGTTGAAATGATATCAATTGGCACACCGGTAATTTCTTCTAAGCGTTTGATGTAGTTAATAGCTGCTTCAGGAAGCTGCTCAACTGAAGTTGCGCCGAATGTGTTCTCGCTCCAACCTGGCATCTCTTCATAAACAGGCGTTACCTTCTCGTAACCTTCTGCCGCAAGAGGTGTTACGTTTGTAACTGTGCCATCTTCTAGTTGGTAACCAGTACAAATTTTGATTGTCTCTACACCATCTAAAACATCTAGTTTAGTTAAGCAGAAACCAGTGATACTGTTGATTTGTACCGCACGACGCATAGCAACCGCGTCAAACCAACCTGTACGACGTAAACGGCCTGTCGTCGCGCCAAATTCATGACCTTTTTCACCTAAGTGCTTACCAACTGGGTCCTGCTTGTCTACACCGTCGTAAAGCTCAGTTGGGAAAGGACCTGAACCAACACGTGTTGTGTAAGCTTTAACAATACCTAGCACGTAATCTAGGTTTAACGGACCAAAACCAGCACCCGTGGCTACACCACCTGCTGTGGTATTTGACGAAGTAACATAAGGGTATGTACCGTGGTCGATGTCTAGAAGTGTGCCCTGCGCACCTTCAAACAAGATGTTGTCACCTTTCTCACGAGTTTGATCAAGTAGCTCTGTTACATCAACAACCATTGCTTTCAGGATTTCAGCAATTTCCATTGCGTCATCGTAAGTCTTCTGGAAATCAACAGGCTCAACTTTGTAGTAGTGCTCAAGTGAGAAGTTGTGGTACTCAATAACTTCTTTAAGTTTTGCAGCGAATTGCTCTGGATTGAATAGGTCGCCAACACGAAGGCCGCGACGTGCAACTTTGTCTTCGTACGCTGGACCAATACCACGACCGGTTGTACCGATTGCTTTGTTGCCACGTGCAAGCTCACGAGCTTGGTCTAGTGCAACATGGTAAGGAAGAATTAGCGGACATGCTTCACTGATTAGTAGGCGTTCGCGAACAGGTACGCCACGCTCTTCAAGCATGTTTACTTCTTTCATTAGTGCATCAGGTGCTAATACAACACCGTTACCGATCACACACTTTACGTTGTCACGTAAAATACCAGATGGGATCAAATGTAGTACTGTTTTCTCACCATTAATAACCAAAGTATGGCCCGCGTTGTGTCCACCTTGATAGCGTACAACTAAAGAAGCCTTATCTGTAAGTAGGTCTACAACCTTACCTTTACCTTCGTCACCCCATTGGGTGCCTAATACAACGACGTTTTTACCCATTGCAATATCACTTAGAAAAAATTAGGCGCAGATTTTACCAGAAAAGGTAGGGTAAAATCACCCTGTTTCGAATGATTTTTCTTCAGACATTTTGATATTAAATAAAAGCGTTTGAAATAAATACAAAAAAGCCCGACACATTGCGGGCTTTTTATTTCAAATTAATGACTTTACGACAGCAAAGGCTACTTGGCGTCCTTCTGCTTCATGTAGTCAAAAAACTCACTATCAGGCGAAAGTACCATAACATCGCTTTTGCTCGTGAAAGTTTTCTTATACGCTTCTAACGAACGAATAAAGCCAAAGAACTCAGGATCTTTATTGTACGCTTGAGCATAAATGTTTGCGGCTTCAGCATCACCTTCACCTCGAACTGTTCGCGCATTACGCTCAGCATCAGCTAGCATAACAGTTACACGACGGTCCACTTCTGCACGAATGGTTTCTGCTTTCTCTTGACCTTCTGAACGGTGCTCTTTAGCAACCGCCGTACGCTCAGCACGCATACGTTGGAAAATTGAATTGCTGACTTCATTCGGTAAGTTAATTTGCTTAACGCGCACATCCAGTACTTCAATACCTAGTTCTTGTGCACTATCAGATGCCTGAACCAGCGCTTCCGCCATCAACTCACTGCGCTCTCCCGAGACAATTTCTTTAATTGTACGAGAACCAAAGTTTGTTCTTAAGCCATTGTTTACTTTCTGTTTTAGTAGCGTTTCTGCATATTGCTTGTCACCGCGAGCTCGCAGGTAGAAGTTAGAGAAATCACTGACACGCCATTTGACATAAGAATCAACGATAAGGTCTTTCTTCTCACTTGTAACGAACCTATCCGGTGCTCCGTCAAGCGTTTGAATACGTGCATCTAGGTGACGTACTTGGCTAAAGAAAGGCACTTTAAGATGTAAACCAGGCTCATAAACAACCGCGTTATCTGCACTATCTTTTTGTACTTTACTAAATAGCAGCACAATCGCACGCTGCCCTTCAGTTACAACAAAGACAGAAGAGAACCCCAACAGGGCGAGAAGTATTAAAAAGACAAAACCAAAATTTCTCATCAATATTATCTCCCGCTGTTAAAACGATCTTGTGAGAATCTATCATTACTGCTGTTTACGCTGCTGTTACGAGACTGACCCAGTGTTTGACGCAACTGGTTAATGTCGTTTCGGCTAGGCAGAGTCACAGGCGCAGATGATTGAGATTGCTGCATGATCTTATCAAGTGGCAAATACATCATGTTATTGCCGCCTTTCACATCAACGATAACTTTAGAGCTACGACCTAGAATTTCTTCCATCGCCTCAATGTATAAACGTTCACGTGTTACTTGTTTCGCTGCTGCGTATTCAGGTAGTAACTTTTCAAAGCGAGCCACCTCACCTTGAGCTTCTAAAATGATACGCTCTTTATAACCTTCTGCCTCTTGAGTCATACGAGTCACTTGACCACGTGCACGAGGCTCAATTTCTCTCGCGTATGCTTCTGCCTCACGAATGAAACGTTCTTCATCCTCTTGTGCAGCAATAGCGTCATCGAATGCATCTTTAACTTCAGCAGGAGGACGAGAGTCTTTGAAGTTGACATCCGTCACAATCAAACCAAGGTTATACGGTTCAATAATTTTGTTAAGCTCATCCCACGTACGTTGACGCACCTGCTCACGGCCTGTAGTTAGTACTTGGTCCATGCGAGAGTGGCCTACTACATAGCGAAGTGCACTATCAAGCGCTTGCTGCAAACTGTGGTCTGCATCCGTTACACTGAAGCGATATAATGTTGGATCAACAACACGATACTGCACTTCAAACTCAACACTCACTACGTTTTCGTCTTCTGTCAGCATAAAACCAGATGCTGATAGTGAGCGAACCGCTTCGATATCAATTGGAATTACGCGCTCGATAAACGTCATTTTCCAGCGTAAACCCGGCTCAGCAATGCGGTCAAATTTACCAAATTGCAGCACGATACCACGCTCAGCTTCTTTAACCGTATAAATACCACTTAGTGCCCATACAATTAAAGCGATAATGAAAATGAAGGTAATTCCAGCACCGCCAAGTCCACTCTTATTGTTACCTGGCTTACCGCCAAATATCCCGCCAAACTTGTTGTTAAACTTGCGGAATACTTCGTCCAGATCAGGTGGCCCTTGATCTCGTCCACCGCGATTTTTCCACGGGTCGTTATCATTGCCATTATTACCCGGTTCGTTCCAGGCCATAGCTATACTCCATTGTTATAAAATGAATTAAATTAAATCTAACAAAAATTGCCGCATTCTTATAGAGAATTAGGCCGAATTAGTATTTTTTTCAATTTTGAGCAATAAACCGTTCTATTTCCGGCCCTTGTTCTTTTTTCAGTCGCTCCCAGTCGGCTTGAGGTAACCTCACATCAAGTAACCAGTTGCCGAGCTCATCGTAGCTCTCGCTATGAACAGCATTGAGATTAAACAACGCTCCACGTAACTTGCCAAAAGCAGGCGGCACCAAGAGCTGATGACAAAACATCTTTTTCGCAAGCAATTCAGATATCGCTTGCGAGAGCAACTCTATGCCTTCATTCGCTTGCGCTGAAAGCCATACTCTAATCGGCACACCATTTTCGTCTCTATCGATTTTAGGTTGAATTTCCTCAACTAAATCAATTTTGTTGTAGACCAGCAGTTGAGGAATTTCATCTGCCTCAATCTCTTCCAGGACCGATTGTACCTGTTCTATATTTTCTTTTCTTCTTTGATCTGCAACATCTACCACATGAAGCTGCAAATCGGCTTCACGTGTCTCTGTCAGTGTCGCTTTAAATGCGGCGACTAAATCATGAGGTAAATGCCTGATAAACCCAACCGTATCGGCCAGTATTACAGCGCCTACATCATCAATTTCAAGTTTACGCAGCGTCGGGTCAAGCGTTGCAAACAGTTGGTCAGCTGCATACACATCGGAATTTGTAATTCGGTTGAAAAGCGTGGACTTGCCAGCATTCGTATAACCAACTAGTGACACTGTCGGTATTTCATTGCGGCTTCTCGCTCTGCGTCCTTGTTCTCGAACAACGGCGACTTTATCCAGCCTTTTACGAATACTCTTTATACGTTCTCTGAGTAGTCGACGGTCCGTTTCTAATTGTGTTTCACCTGGGCCCCGCAGGCCTATCCCGCCCTTTTGCCTCTCTAAGTGCGTCCACCCTCTAATCAAGCGTGTAGAAATATGCCTCAGCTGAGCCAACTCAACTTGCAACTTACCTTCGTGCGTTCTTGCTCGCTGAGCAAATATATCCAAGATAAGCGTTGTTCTATCTAGCACACGGCATCGACAAATATGCTCTAAATTTCTTTCTTGAGAAGGACTTAGTTGGTGATTAAATATAATGACGTCTGCTTTATAAGTTCTGACAATCTCGGCAATTTCTTCTGCTTTACCCGTACCGACAAATAGCTTGGGGTGAGGTGCCTGACGGCTGCCTTGCACAACCGCCACGCTACTAACACCAGCAGAAGATACTAGCATTTCCAATTCTTGCAGATCTTCACGATCTCCTTCATTAGGAAACTCTATGTGCACTAAGACTGCCTGTTCGCCGGCTTCATAACGGTCAAACAAGCAATATGCTCCTAATATCTATTAAAAATTTCCATCTTCACTTTGTTCTGCGCCTTCATTTCCTTGTGTATTTTGGAAATTGACAGCTCTAGCAGGAACAACTGTTGAGATAGCATGTTTGTAAACCATCTGGTTCACTGTATTTTCAAGTAAAATTACAAATTGGTCAAAAGACTGGATTTTGCCTTGTAATTTGATGCCGTTAACTAAAAAAATTGAAACTGGAATGCGCTCACGACGCAAGACATTCAAAAACGGGTCTTGTAACGATTGGCCTTTTGCCATTTTCTTATCCTTCGTTCTAGGTGTTATTATGTTGAGTTAGTTGAATAAAACAAAACAAATTATCGGTTCAACTACTATTAGCTTAGCGAACTTAAAATTCGTTGCAAGTTTTCTTGCTCTCCGGTCTCTAGCCAAGTTACATTTGGCCAACTACGAAGCCAGGTCAACTGTCGCTTTGCAAGTTGTCTGGTAGCGGCGATACCTTTGAATACCATTTCATCGTAATCGCATTCACCGCTTAAATGCTCCCACATTTGCCGATATCCAACACAGCGGATTGAAGGCAAATCAGGATGTAAATCATCTCGATTATATAGGGTCAAAACTTCGTTTTTAAACCCTTGATCAAGCATTATTTTAAATCTTTTCTCGATTCTTTCATGTAATACTTTACGATCGCTAGGTGCAATCGCAAATTGGTAAAAAGTATAAGGTAGCTCTGGTTGTTTTTGCTTTTGCAATAACGACATGGGCTTGCCTGTTATACGATACACTTCTAAGGCCCGATTAATACGCTGAGAATCATTTTCGCTTATTTTCTCAGCTGCCTCAGGGTCAATTTTAGCCAGCTCAGCGTGAAGTGCCGGCCACCCTTGCTCTGCAGCATCACGCTCTAATTCAGAGCGAATCTGTGCGGAGGCTTCTGGCAATGGCGATAACCCCTCAATAAGCCCTTTGAAATACATCATTGTACCGCCAACCAACACCGGGATTTTGCCCTGTGCGTGTAGTTTATCAATCAGGGCAATCGCATCACGACGAAAATCTGCCACCGAGTAGCTTTCTATGGGGTCGATCAAGTCGATTAGGTGATGAGGGGCTTGTGCTAACTCACTGGGTTCAGGTTTAGCGGTACCAACATCCATACCTTTGTATACTAGCGCTGAATCAACACTGATAATCTCAGTATCTAAATGCTTACATAGTTCAATGGCCAAGGCTGTTTTACCAGCAGCCGTCGGCCCCATCAGCGTAATAACGGGTTTATTCTGCAAACTAATACCCTTTTGGTAACAAATCTAAAATATAATTGGGGTCTATTTTAACGGCTTTTGCCGTAATTGCTGCTCTGCTTTTCTGTTTTTTTAGCATTTTTTCACGAACCAAAGCAAAATGCTGTGAGCGGAAGTACCCTGAAGGGGTATTTTTCAGCAACCACTCTAACCAAAAATGTAATTCGTTTACCTGACTTGCCTGCTCACAGCAGGTTTCAACCAATTGCGATACACACTGGGCTACATCTAAACTGTATAAACTGACAGGCAACTTTTTAACCATCACATGCGCATCTTGAAAAACCAGCTCGAAACCTAACAACGTCAGCCAAGAATTTACTTTTTCTAATACTTGCGACTCTTCTTTAGTGTGACTAACACGCACTGGGAGTAGCAATGCTTTGCCCAATAACGTGCCATCAGTTTCTATTTGCTCCAGCCACATAGCGCAGAGCCCCTCTCTGCCATGGGAGAGCATTAACCCTTCGTCACTTTGTAATAAAATTGCGCCTTCAGGCAATGCCATCCACTGAGTTTGCTCAACCTCCTGAACGGTGTCAGATTCTTTTTGAGAAGTATTATGTTCTGATGGCGAATGTTTTACAGGACGTTCTGGGGCCTCGGCTGTGAACGCTTGATAAAGCTGATTTACATTAACCTGCTTTTTATGACCTGACACTGAACCGCTGCTTATTCTAGAAGCTGAACTACTGGGTTGGTTAATTCTACCTGAGGGAGGAGTGCTGCTATGATAATCAGAATTAGATTGTCGGTCACTAAATAAACTAGGTTCTGCTACTTGAGCACGCTCTTGGCGAAGCGGAGTCCTGTATGATTGATGCAACCCCCCTTGGCTTTGCGAAGTATCTGGTCTATCCATTTCCAACTCAGGTTCAATCTGGGTCACGTGTTCGGCATATGGTAATTGCACTGAGCTGGGTTCAACAACTTGTTTGATTGCCTGCACAATAAAGTCATGAACCAGCCGCGCTTGATGAAATCTGACCTCGTGTTTGGCGGGGTGAACGTTCACGTCCACTTGCCTAGGGTCCAACTCTAAATAAATCACAAATCCAGGAGTCTCTTGACTCCCTGTCGCCTCTTCGAAAGCCTGTCTAATCGCATGCAAGATCAACTTGTCACGCATCATTCGACCGTTTACATAGGTATACTGTGGTTGGGTATTACTGCCAATAGGTAGCACCCAGCCATACAACTCTAAACCTTCATACCCAGATTCTATGAAACTGGCCTCGCGTTGAAATACTTTACCTGCAACCTGCGCCACTCGCTCAATGCTGCGAGAATCTTGTTTTGCACGATATTGTCGCACTACTTTTTGATTGTGGGTCAACGTGATTGCAACATCAAACCGACTTAGCGCTATCCTTTTCACAAGTTCATCAATATGGCTAAACTCAGTTTTTTCAGTGCGTAGAAACTTTCTTCGTGCTGGCGTATTAAAAAATAAATCTTTGACTTCGATTGTGGTTCCATCAGGGTGTGCCGTCGGCTGAACTTGTACCGCCATATCACGCCCCTCTGCGCAAGCTTGCCACGCAGTATCTTGAGACGCCGGTTTCGAGCTAAGCGTTAACCTCGAAACCGAGCTTATTGAGGCCAATGCCTCCCCTCTAAAACCCAATGACGCAATTGCTTCAAGGTCATCTAAGTTCTTAAGTTTACTGGTGGCATGCCGAGATAGGGCCAAAGCTAACTCATCTTTATTAATTCCAGACCCATTGTCTCGAATACGGATCAGCTTGTGTCCGCCGCGTTCAATCTCTATTTGAATCCGGTTAGCCCCAGCGTCAATGCTGTTTTCTACCAGTTCTTTTACAACAGAAGCTGGTCGCTCGACCACTTCACCAGCTGCGATTTGGTTAGCTAACCGCGCTGGTAAGATTTCAATTGCCATTTTTACGCCTTTGGAATCGTCAACACTTGACCGATATGTAAAATATTATTTTTCAATCTATTAGCCCGCTTTAAAGCTGACACCGTTGTACCATATCTGGCAGCCAACACACTTAGTGACTCGCCTCTCCTAACCTTGTGATGTAACGGTTTCTTTTCTTTTAACCGTGCGAATAAAGAGTCATCAGGCGGATTCTTTTGATAATACCGCTTAATCGCAACAAAAACAGCATTGGCCAATCGCTGTTGATGATACGCAGTTTTCAGCTGTTTCTCTTCTTGCGGATTAGAAATGAACCCGGTCTCGACAAGAATGGAGGGAATATCTGGCGATTTCAGTACACCAAAATTTGCTGCTTGTGGTCTTTTTTTATGTAATTTAGCAACTTTTTGCAGCTCCCCCACGACTTGCTCCGCAACTTGAAAACCTGTTTTCATGGAATGATCCATAGACATATCTAACAGGGTTTTTGCTAGATATTTTTCATTTTCAGTGTCCTTGAGCACCCCGGCAGCACCACCTAATAATTGTGATTGCTTTTCTCTGTTCTCTAACCATTTACCAATTTCAGAGTTAGCGCGGCGCAGCGATAAGGTCCATACTGAGGCGCCTCTGGGCCGTGGGCTAGAAAACGCATCAGCATGAATTGAAACAAAAAAGTCTGCACGCTTTTTTCTCGCCTTTGCGGTACGGGTGTTTAACTTAAGAAAATAATCACCTGAACGTGTAAGCTGTGCTTTCATTCCCGGCTGCTTATTAATCAAACGTTCAAGTCTTTTAGCTATTTGCAGTGTAATGTGCTTCTCGTACGTACCCGTTGGTCCTATAGACCCGGGATCTTGACCGCCATGTCCCGCATCTATGGCGATAATAATATCGCGGTCACGCTTTACATTGCGCTTCTTACTAGCAGACTTGGTTGCAACTGGCTTTTTTTGACCATAGAGATCAACCACCAAGCGATCAGAACTTTTACCTGTCGGAGCCAGTGCAAAAATAACGGGCTTTGTAGGTCGATTCAATTCGAAAACGACCCGAGTGCTAGTACGCTTTTTAGGTGTACTGTAGCGCATTTTATTGATAACACGATGGCTTTTGGGGATCGCTGGTAATCTGGGTAGGCGTTTAGTATTTTCAAAATCGACCACTAAACGCAAAGGCTTTTGCAGCACAAAGTAACTAAAATCGGGCTTTTTAGTGAGATCGAATACCACCCGAGTACTTTCTGCTGATGGGCTAATGCGCACATTTTTAATGGTATTTTTAGCAACTGTTTGTGCTGCGAACATCAGCAGCACACACATAGTTATAAAATGAATATATTTGATATGTACGCTACGCATAACTACTGATAGCTAATAATACTTGTATTCCACGTTCACTATGCGCTTTGAGCGTAACCGTTCTTGCATCACCCTCATAAGCTAGATAAATATCAATGTCTGGGTTAGGAATAAATCCTTCGCCCTTTTCTGGCCACTCTACAATGCACACAGCATTTGCAGCAAAGTAATCTCGGATCCCCATAAACTCAAGCTCTTCAGGATCACCAAGTCGATATAAATCAAAATGGTAAACCGATTTTGAAGGTAACTCGTACGGTTCCACCAGTGTATAAGTTGGGCTCTTCACGTTACCTGCATGCCCTAACCCTTGCACAATGCCCCGAGTCATCGTGGTTTTACCAGCACCTAAATCACCGTGCATATAAAATACGGCGCCCTCAATAATCGAAGAGGCAAGCCTGCGCCCAAGATCGACGGTTGCTTCTTCATCACTAAGAGAAAGCGTTAAAGTACTGTTTTGGCTCATCCCATAATACCTCTAATATGGTCAAATAAATCACTCGCAAGCATGCCAAGATGCCCATCGCGAGCGGCTTGCTCTGCTGCAAGGCCATGAATATACACACCAAGCGTCGCCGCTTCATAACGACTGAGGCCCTGTGCTAATAAACCCGCGATTATACCAGATAATACATCACCCATCCCAGCACTGGCCATTGCAGAACACCCTGAGCGGTTAATATTTATTCGTTTGCCATCAACAATTAAACTTCCAGGCCCTTTGAGAACAATACAAGCTGCATATTCCTTGCTCAATTGTTCCGCCATGTCAAAGCGTTTTGACATATTTAGCGTGGTATTACCTAGCAAACGCCGAGCTTCCCCAAAATGGGGAGTTAATATTGCACGATGCCATGGAAGGTGAGACTGCGCAAGTAAGTTCAAGCCATCCGCATCACAAACCACCAACCCCGTGAAGTTTTTAACCGCAGCATACATTTTTTTTGCCCAAGCATCTTGGCCAAGTCCTGGACCAATTACAACCACATCCGCTTTATCAAGTAAGGTATCTAACTCTTTAGGTAAAGAAACGCCATGGACCATTAATTCATATCGCCCATTCAGCACAGCAGCTTGATTGTCAGGGTGAGTTGCCACACTCACCAATCCAGCACCGGTACGCAGACACGCTTCAGCAGCCAACCGAATTGCTCCGGCCATCCCTTTTCCTCCGCCGACCAATAAAACGTGACCACACTGATTTTTATAACTATCTGCGCTTCGTACTGGCTTTAGAGAGTGTAGGTACTTCCCCCCCGGGTAACAGCAGTTAGTATGAGATAACTCGCCGAATGCTTGAGCTATACCTAAATCCGCCAACAGTAATTCACCACATAAACTTGCAGCGCTTCCCGTGAGCATCCCCTGCTTTAATGCAATAAAAGTCAACGTTGAATCCGCATCAAAGCTGTCCGGCGCTACTTCTGCAGTCGAGCCATTTACACCACTGGGAATATCGACAGCCAGTTTCCAAGCTTTACTGGATTTGAAATGGTTAAACGCCTCTTTGACTGGATCGGGTAGCTCCCCTCTAAATCCGGTCCCAAATACGGCATCAACGATTGCATCAAAGTCTCGGCCTATACATGAGCGCAGTGCAACGACATGCCCTCCGCTTCGACAAAACAGTTGATAGGCTTCCCCCGCGTCTCCTTTGAGCAAGGAGGGTTCAAACAGTGCGCACACAGTGACATTAATTTGCGCATGCAAGCAACGCTTGGCAAGCATAAACCCGTCACCAGCATTGTTCCCTTTACCGGTGAAAATCAAAATATTTTTAACCGCTTTATTGCGTACAAGTTCAAATAAAGCGTGACCAGCTCGCTGCATCAGCTCACTGAGCGTTGTACCCGAATTTAATGCTGCTTGTTCTTCATGCAGCTTTACTTCTTGGGCGCAATAAGCAATTTGTGGTAAATTATGCGTGTATTGACCTTGCAAAATAGACAGTCCGTGAATAAAGCCATACCTACTATTAACTATACTGAACTTGCCGAAAAAATTAAGTGCTGGGGAAAAGAATTAGGATTTGCAGAGGTCGGGATCACCGATATAGACCTGAGTGAACATGAAAAACAACTCCAGCGATGGCTTGATTTAGGCTATCACGGTGAAATGGAGTATATGGCTGCACACGGTATGAAACGAGCACGACCCGCAGAGTTGGTCCCTGGTACCAAAAGCATCGTATCAGTAAAAATGAACTACCTTCCGCCGGATGCTAGCTTTGCTCGAGCACTTAAAAATAATACAACAGCCTATATAAGCCGCTATGCCTTGGGTCGTGATTATCACAAAGTGCTGCGAAACCGGTTAAAAAAATTAGGTCAAAGGATCGAACAAGAAGTAGGCCAATATGGGTTTCGTCCATTTGTTGACTCAGCGCCCGTGTTAGAACGACAAATTGCCGAAAAGGCGGGCCTTGGCTGGCGAGGAAAAAACAGTTTACTCATTCATAAACAAGCTGGTTCTTGGTTTTTTCTTGGCGAGCTTTTTGTCGACTTACCACTGCCTCCGGACAACAACAAGGTTGAGGAAGGGTGTGGCAAGTGCAACGCCTGTATCAGTTTGTGCCCAACAGGCGCAATTGTTGAACCCTATGTCGTCGATGCAAGACGCTGCATTTCATACCTCACCATTGAATTACAAGGTGCGATCCCGGAAGAATTCCGCCCCTTATTGGGCAATCGCATCTATGGCTGCGATGACTGCCAACTCGTCTGCCCTTGGAATCGCTTCGGCCAGCTAACCGAAGAAGCTGATTTTCATCCTCGAAAAACCCTAAAAGACAGAGACCTGCTTGAACTATTTGCGTGGGATGAGAGTACATTTTTAAAAAATACAGAAGGAAGCCCTATTCGACGTATAGGTCACGAGCGATGGCTACGCAACCTTGCTGTAGGACTTGGCAACGCAAACTATGACGAGCAGATTGTCGAAGCACTTAACAACAAACGACACCTTGTTAGTGAATTAGTGCAAGAGCACATTCAATGGGCACTGGCACAGCAACACAAAAAGCAACACGACGAGCGGAAAAAAGCTCGACTAATACGGATTGTAGAAAAAGGCTTACCAAGAGATGCTTAGTAAGCTTCAATTCTATCGTTAAGGTTCATCTCGCGTGAGTGTACACAGGTCATGTTCTATTTCAGCAAACGCTTCCTTCACTTGAGCGATTGCCTCCTCTCTCGCTACAGAACTCTGAATTGCTTCATCAATATGCGTAAAAATAAACACCTCTTGATCTTCATCTAACCCCATTGAAGGAATGCGTGATTCAAACAACTCTTGAAGGCGTTTAAATATTGCTTCGTTTTGCGAACGGTTGTTGTTGAGCATAGATAGCAAACCGGAAAATTTGCTATGGATGGTTTTAATTGCCCCGTTTAGCTCTCGCTGTTGATTTATCAAAGTGTCTTTGGTCAAAATCGATAACAACTGTTGCTCTGTCACACTCACGATAAAACATATATGATCACGAATGCGGCCGTGTTTATCTGGATCTTCGGACGGCATATTGAGGATGAGTACGCTTAGCAGCTCGTAGTTAACCAGTATTCTATTTGTAAACTCATGCAGTCGCCCCTTTGAATGTAAAATTTCAAACAGCTCCATCACAATTGGTGAACACAAGCCGGTAGAAGCAAAGTGCTGCCTTTCACCACTGACCCGCATTTCAATATTGCAGCTCAAACCAAAATTGGCGAGACAGCTGATCAGCGCATTTGCAAGCTCGGACACATCTTGAATATTACCCACTTGCTCAACAAAATTGACAATTTGGCCCATTTCACTACTTGTCGCCATCGCGCTAAATGCAGTGGTTGTCGCATCTTCTATTTGCTGCTCTAGAATATCTTTTTCTAATAACATCTGCCCTAAATGCAACAGTTTTGCTTTTAGTTCACTGTGACCAAACGGTTTTACAATATAGTCTTCGGCGCCAACAGAGTACCCCTCCATACGCTCTTCAACAGACCCTCGCGCCGATACAAACATAACTATAATATGCTGTAATTTGGGGTTGGCCTTGATTTCTCTGCACACTTCATAGCCACTCATTTGGGGCATGCTAACATCCAGTAGAATCACTTGGGGGTCAAAGGACTCAACAACTTCCAGACACTCTTGCCCGCTGGTTGCAGTCATGATTTCAAAGTCTAGATCTTCTAAAATTTCTTCAATGATTTCGAGGTTAAATGGTTCATCGTCCACTGCTAAAATTCGTTGTAGTGCCATGATTTAAATTCCTTGTGCTCTTTCCATATAGTTATAGTCGGGGATTTAACTTGTCGCTAGTTACCTTGATTGTAGGGCAATTCAATGACGAACTCAGCGCCACCACTATCGCCATTTCGCGCATAAATACACCCTTTATGTAACAGAACAAACTCTTTGCAAATAGCAAGGCCTAAGCCTGTTCCCCCTGCTCCGCTATTGGTTTTGCTGCTTTGTGCAAATTTATCAAATATGTGTTCCAACTCATCTTTAGGAATACCAACTCCTTGATCACAAATCGTCAGGTTTAAAGTATCCACAGTGCTGGAAAGATAAACCTGCACCTGACTGTTTTCCGGACTGAATTTAAGCGCATTACCCAATAGGTTTCTAACCACTTGTACCATTTGGTCTCTATCGCATAAAATCTCGATCCCACTTTCTTGTGCATGCAAATTAATAGAAATGCACTTTTTCATCGCTAATCCGGATACATCCTCCACTCCCTCCGCGAGAATGGCGGTGAAATTATGAACACTAGGATTAAAAGGGAAGCGCCCAGCATCTAATTTCGACAAGTCGAGTAAATTATTGAGCAGTAGAAGCAACCTTTCACCACTGGTTTCGATCCTTGATAAATACTTGGTGAGCTTTTCAATTGGCGCTTCATTCGCGGCCAGCTTATCAAGACCAAAGCGCGCGAAGCTCAAAATAGAATGCATTGGAGTGCGCAATTCATGGGACATATTTGCTAAAAACTCTGATTTACTGATATTCGCGCGTTCAGCTGCCTCTTTTGCAGATTGAAGTTGTGCGGTTCTTGCTTGAACTTCCGCCTCTAACACTTCTTTGGCTTCTTCTAGTAACTGCTGTTTACGCTTCAGATGCGCGACGTTTTTGAAAATCGCCGCCAGCCCTATTTCTCCGTGATGGTCAATTTCAATAAACGTACCCATTAAAGGAATTGAGAGCCCATCGGGCCTAGGCAGAACCAAGTCACAGTCAAAATGCCTTGCCATCAAACCGGCTTCAATCCGGTTTTTTAAAGCCTCTACAGACTGACGCTCAAATAAATTAAAAATAGAGTGGGATTCAAGCTGCTCTGCATTGAGGCCAAACAGATTTAAACAGGCATCATTCGCTTCAATTACAAACCCTTTTAAGTTAAACAGCATAATCGGATCTGGAGTGTGTTTATAAATGACCCGCAGTAAGCTATCACGCTCGATCAATGCATCGACTGTGTCTTGCAAACGCTCAACCAGCTCTTGATTGTGCCGCCTCAACAGCTCTGTTTGCCAGAGTTTATGTAACGATTGCAATAGCGCATTCTCATCAACGGGCTTTGTCAGAACATCTTCCACTCCCTGTCGGATTGCTTTTAATGTATCAACTTGACTCTCTCTTGATGTCATTAATAAACAACGACAATTAATATGGTAACTTCTAACTTGTTCAAAAACATCCAGTCCCGTTTCTTCTTGCAAGTTAAAATCACAGATAAGCAAATCAAAGCTATGCTCTTTCGCTAACAACCCCGCTTCATGTGCATTACTCGCAGTTTTCACATCCAATTGCGCGCCAGTGAGGCTCACCGACAATTGCTTGAGCCGTGAAGGAATATGGTCAACCAATAACACTTTTGGCAGCAGCAATTGTGCCTGCTCACCAATTTCCATTACCCGTTCTAGCAAACCTGTAATTTCTTTATTGCCAAAAAATGGGTAAATCACAATTGCATTTGACAGTACACGGTTTAACTGGCTAAAGGCACTCAGGTGTTCAGAGTTTTCTGGTTTTGGGGCCAACAAGATGATTTTCTCATGCTGACTCAGCACATCTAAAATTTCAAAATACTCAGGCGGGATCCCGTGAGCAATAGCAATAACATCAAAGTGAGCGAAACAAGTTTGATTATCCAGTGTTTCGTAATGTATGTGTTCCACTTCACTGCCCAGTAACTCGAACAGCACTTTAATACGCATAGCTAAAACACTATTGCTGTCTATGATCAATACTTTATTTGTCATAGTTATACCCTTTTTCCATGGTACAGCTTAGTGTAGTTCAATTTATAACAATCATTGCACGAATCAAAAAGAAGGGACTTTTACGCTAAAAAAACTATCGTGTACAAGAGCTGTATGTCGACATCAATCAGGCGCTATCAATTTATTGTCGCAGATTTTGGGGCAATCACTCTTTATCAAATTTGTGATAATCTCTATTGTGTAAAAAGGCGTGTAGCTCCATTAGATTGCACCAAAATTGTTGGTACAGTGAACTGTATTCTTATTTAGCTATCGCTAAATTGCTAACACAAGATGAACTATTTCTTTCGACACACGTAAAAACAATAAACAACGGAATTTACCATGTTAAAAAAGACAATTTTAAGCCTTATATTCGCTCTAAGCAGCCCACTTGCATTTGCTCAATGCGATGACTTTACCGCTGTCGAACTGAGAAAACTGCGCTCAAAAGACACTGTCAATTTATGCCAGTTTAAAAATAAGCCGTTACTCATTGTAAATACCGCTAGTAATTGTGGCTTCACCGGGCAATTTAAAGATCTTGAAGCGTTACATCAACAGTACAAAGATAAGGGTCTTGTAGTGCTGGGCTTCCCATCTGATGATTTTTTCCAAGAAGAAAACGATGAAGCAGACACGGCTAAGGTATGCTTTGTAAACTACGGCGTTACCTTTACCATGCTTGCAACAAGCCCTGTTCGAGGCAGTGATGCCAACCCCGTTTTTAAACATTTAGGTGAACAAGCAGGCTCTCCAAAATGGAATTTTTATAAATATCTTGTATCTGCAGATAGAAAAACAATACAGCGTTTTGGCAGCCGCACAAAACCATTGTCAGAAGAGCTCGCGAAAGCAATTGAAAAGCAAATCAGGTAAAAGCATGCGCTTTTACCACTTTTGCATTAGAATAAGGTATGAATAAAAATCAGGCAAGGCATGGAGAGAAGATGACATTAGCAAGTGCAAGACATATTTTAGTAGACAGCGAGGCGCAATGCTTGGAGCTCAAGCAACGTATCGCAAGTGGAGAAGACTTTGCGGATCTAGCCAAAGAGTTTTCCAATTGTCCTTCAGGACAAGACGGTGGTGCACTTGGAGAATTTGGACCTGGCATGATGGTACCTGAATTCGATAAGGTTGTATTTTCTGCACCACTAAACGAAGTTCAAGGGCCTGTACAAACACAGTTTGGCTATCATCTGTTAGAAGTCACAAGTCGACAAGATTAACATCACCTAGGGTAGGAGTTATATTGTCTACTACCCTAATTTCCAACCCTTTCAAGTCTAATACGCTTCTAGTACATCCAAACATTACACTCTTAAATTCAGCTGATGACATGCTACACTCATAGTCACTAAAACCAATGAGGGAACACACTTTGATTTTATATGGCTCCAATACATCACCCTATGTCAGAAGATTAAGAATATACTGCGCAATGCATAATCTTACAGTAGATTATAAGGCCATTGATATATTTAACCCTGAAGAGCGTGAAACTCTTATCAAGCACAATCCCGCGCGTAAAATTCCCTTTTTAATCTGTGGGGAAAACACTGTATGTGATTCCAATGTCATAGCCAGATACTTGCAAACAAAGTACTCATTACCCCATTTAAACTGGCAGCAGGAAAACTTACTAACAACCATCAATGCCTGCAACGATTCACTGGTCGAGATACTACTAGGCGAGCGTTCAGGGTTTGATACAAAAGCAGATGTGTTGTTTTTTAATTTACAACGCGAACGTATAACTGAAACATTGACCTATTTAGATAGACAATGCACAACAGATGTATTTTTGAACTGCGAGTATTTGCAGATCAGTTTATACTGCCTGTTAGACTGGATCCGATTCAGAAATCTAGCCGATATTAACAATCACGAAGGGCTGTTAAATCATCTAGAGAACTGGCAAGACAACAAACATGCTCAAGCAACGGATCCGCGCAGTTAATTTTATACTGGTAAATAATATGAATGATCTTGAATTAGAGTCAGAAGTAGTCAACTTTGTCACCGTTGTGAAACAAAGTGAACAGTTATGGGCACTGGGTGCGGAAGATGGCGGTTTTGTGATTGTGGAATCCAATCAGTTTGAAGAATCAGACGTGTTACTACTCTGGAGCGACGAATCCGCAGCGCAAGAGCAGTGCAAAGACGAGTGGGAAGAGTTTAAACCTATTGAAATTGGTCTAGATACTTTCCTAGATGAGTGGGTAGAAGACTTAAGGGATGACAGTGCACTGGTTGGTATCAACTGGAATAACGATAACGTGTGTATTGAAATCGAGCCTGTCAGTCTAGCTCGTGCTCTCGCTGACTAACGCAATTAGCGTCCCCTCTATCGCGCGTACATATGCCTGTATATGTACGCCTTTTTGGCATGGAGCACACAGAGGCTCAGCCCCCGCTGCAACGGCTTTATCATAACTGCTAGACACATTCTCACAACCAAGTGTCAATTCAAATCCCAAAGCAGGCTGCTTTGGCTGAGAGCGAATATAATTTTGTTTGAATTGGGATTGCGCAACTGGGTGTGTTGCAAAAGCCAGCAGGACTGTTCCGGTGTCTAACTCACCATAATCACCATTCTCTGTTACTGAGTGAGCACTCAACCCAAAAGCTTGAAAATAAAAATCTAAGACTTCTTCGACATCATCTACATAAATGACTGTTTTAAGAAAATGCATCACAACAATAAGTTAAACAAATTTATACTAATAAAGCATAATTAATGAGCAGCGTAAAGGCTAGCTCACAAATCAATACCTACCGCCTGTTGCATGTAAAAAATATATTTTACAAAATTTAATAAGGCAAATAGCAAAAAAATGGCGCTTTACGCGCCATTTTTTATGTTTTGTTCCGTTGCTCTTTAGTAAACGCTCTGAGTTTGCGTTTTTGTGACAACGTCATTTTATTAGTTCGGCCTGAATACGGGTTATCACCCTCTCTGAACTCAATTTTTATCGGCGTCCCCATAATATTGAGCGCCTTACGATAATAGTTCATCAGGTAGCGTTTGTAGCTATCCGGTAAGTCATGCACTTGGTTGCCATGAATAACAATCCTTGGGGGATTGTAACCACCGGCATGCGCATATTTTAGTTTCACACGTCTACCACGCACTAGTGGCGGCTGGTGATCTGCTTGTGCCATATCCATGATACGTCTCAGCATTGCGGTGCTGACACGCTTCGTTGCAGATTCATATGCTTCATCAACTGACTCAAACAAATGGCCAACACCTGTACCGTGCAGCGCAGAAATAAAGTGTAAACGGGCAAAGTCAATAAAGCCTAAACGACGATCCAGCTCAGACTTAATCCTCTCTTTCACGTAATTATCCAACCCATCCCACTTATTCACAGCTATAACCAGTGAACGGCCAGAGTTCAAAGCAAAGCCCAGCAGGCTTAAGTCTTGGTCAGAAATCCCCTCACGCGCATCAACAACTAACAAGATAACGTTGGCATCTTCAATCGCTTTTAAGGTCTTAATAACCGAGAACTTCTCAACCACATCACTGACTTTTTTACGCTTACGTACACCTGCCGTATCAATTAAAACGTACTCTCGCTCATTGCGGGTCATCGGAATATAAATTGAATCGCGCGTCGTGCCAGGCATATCATAAACAATCACACGCTCTTCGCCTAAAATGCGGTTTGTTAGCGTTGACTTTCCTACATTAGGGCGACCAATAATTGCCAGCTTAACAGGCTTGTCTTCAAATCCTGTTTTTCCTTCTTCAGGTGCTTCCTCACCTTCAAGGTAAAGCTCGGCAATACTGTCATCATCTTGTGCAATTTCGTCATCTTGCTGAGCAAGTTCAGAAATGATGGGGCTCAGTGTTGCATCAAGTAATTGAGTCACACCACGGCCATGCGCTGCTGCGATTTGATGAATATCACCCAGTGCTAATTGGTAAAACTCCGCGCAGCTTGAATCAGCGTCTATGCCGTCAGTCTTATTTGCAACAATGAAACTCTTTTTTTCTTGCTTCCTTAAGTGCTGCGCAATGGCTTGATCCGCAGCTGTCATACCTGCGCGCGCATCCACCAAGAACAATACAATGTCCGCTTCTTCAATCGCCAGTAGCGACTGCTCAGCCATTTCCGTTTCGATGCCCTCTTCACTGCCGTCGATACCACCTGTATCTACAACAATGAACTCATAGCCATCATAGTCAGCCTGACCATATTTACGGTCGCGAGTTAGACCCGGAAAATCGGCGACAAGTGCGTCTCGTGTACGCGTTAAACGATTAAATAATGTGGATTTCCCCACATTTGGTCGCCCTACCAGAGCGATCACAGGAAGCATAGACTACCTCTTCTTTAAACAACAAAAGGCTTCGCAGTGCGAAGCCTTACAAAAACCTTTACGTCAGTGATGATTAAGGGATTCTTATCGCACTGATCTCACCATCACGGGTGTATACGATCAACTTATCATCGACTACGATGGGTTCAACAAAAAAGCCCGAACTATCAAACTCTTGACGAGAAACTAAATCACCAGTTTGTTTATCAAGCCAGTGCAGGTTACCTTCCTGATCACCAACAACAACATAATTACCAGCAACAGTAGGTGCCGTTAAGTACCAACCTCTTAGGCCAGCTTGGCTCCAGCGCTCTGTTCCAGAGTCTTTATCTAGAGCATAGAGCACGCCATCACTATCTACCAAGTAAATCGTATTTAGTTCAATGGCCAAATCGCGATAACTGCTATATTCACGATCCCATACAACGCTACCATTACGCACATCAATGGCTGCAAGTTTGCCATTATACGCTATCGTGTAAACGTACGCACCGGATACCACAGGTTTTGTATCAACATCGACCAAGCGCTCAAACTCAGAGGCACCTTCTGCAAGTGCAACATCGGCGCTCCAAGCTGTAAATCCACTTTCAGCGATAAGCACACTAAGCTTGCCACTTTCTTCACCGATCAAAACGCCGCCATTTGCAGACGTTGGTGAGCTTAACCCTCGAAGTGTTAAAGCCGGAACTTCTTGCTCATAACTCCAACGCTCTTCACCTGTATCAGGGTGCAACGCAAGTAATTTGCCAGAACCTAAGTTGACATAAACTAAACCGTCACCAGCACTGGGAGAAGACAAAGCTTCACCGGGTACAGACTTGCGCCATACAACGTCGCCGCTTTCACGATCCAGTGCGATAACTTCACCATGTTCAGAACCGATATATATCTTGCCATACGCCTGCAAAATACCCCCGGATAACTTTGCCGAGTCATCGTCTGCCCACGGCCAGATTGAGGTATCTTTTCGGGTGTCAATTTCCCACAGTTGCTCGCCATCTTCCGCACTGTATGCAGCAACCAAGCCTTTTCGCTCCGCTGCAAAAATTCGATTATCGTGTGCAGTCGGTGTCAAGCGCGAGAAATAGTGTTCGACACCATCACCTAGCGACTCTTGCCAAACTGTTTGTGGTTCAAATTGATTGACGATTTCAGGGAGCACTAACTCCTCTTCATCGTCACTTGATGAACAACCCATTAACGACGCCATACACAATGCCAGTGAGGCCATTGCCAACTTCTTCATGGCTACTCCTTAGTTCGATGCGATTGCCAAGTCATCCAATTTAATCTGCAGCAACGCATTATTTTTTGCGCCATCTGCATCTATTGCAGCTTGATATTGCTCTCGAGCTTTACTTTTTTCGCCTTGAGATAAATAAATATCCCCTTTCACTTCTGCCACTTGTGCAGTAAATCCTGCTGGCATTGGTTGCGACAAAGTGCTCAAAGCTTGATCATAATTACCCTGAGAAGCCTGTACACGCGCTAAACGTAACAGTGCAGTTGCTTTTAACTCTGGGCTTTTTACTGTATCAGCAACAAAGGTTAACTTAGTTGCTGCTTGTTCTAATTCACCGGCTTCAACTGCTTCTCTAGCCGCAACAAATGCTGCCAACACTGAGTAATTAGAATCCGCATTGTCTGCCATAAAGGCATCGCTTTTTGACAACACTTCACCACTTTCAATCAGTGTATTATATGCTTCTGAACTTGCTTCAGCTGTTGAAATTTGATTTTGGTTATACGCTTTCCAGCCATACAAACCACCTAGACCTAAAACAGCACCAATAATTAATGAAGTCCCGTTTTCTCTAAAAAAATTCTTTATTGCTTCAGCTTGTTGTTCTTCTGTTGAATAAATTTCCATTCTAACCTCTTACCCTACCAACTCGGCTAAAGTAGTGTGAGCTTCAGCCATAGGTAAGGTCAATTGTTCTTTTTGTTCACGTAAATACTTAATTGTTACAGTATCATTCGTGATTTCATCTTCACCAAAAATCAGCGCAACAACCGCACCGCTGTTATCAGCACGTTTCAGTTGTTTTTTAAAGTTGCCGCCACCTGCGTGTACTTGAACACGTAGCCCTGGTACCGCGTCACGCAACTGCTCTGCAATCGCTGGCGCTTTGATACTAGCAACATCACCCATCGCTGCAACATACACATCTACATTGCGACGAATGTCACCAACGCTATTGAGCTCTTCTAGTAGTAATACTAAACGCTCCATACCCATTGCAAAGCCGACCGCAGGTGTGCCTTTGCCACCTAGTTGTTCTACCAACCCATCGTAGCGCCCACCTGCACATACGGTGCCTTGCGCACCTAGACTATCAGTAACCCACTCAAATACAGTGCGGTTATAATAATCTAAACCACGTACCAAGTTCTCATTTACCTGATATTCGACGCCAGCCGCGTCCAAACGTTCACATAAATTTGCAAAATGTTGTACAGACTCTTCATCTAGGTGTTCAGAAAGCTTCGGCGCATCCGCAACAACAGCCTGTACATCTGGGTTTTTGCTATCTAAAACACGCAGTGGGTTGGTGTACATGCGGCGTAAAGAGTCTTCGTCTAATTTATCTTTATGCTGCTCTAAATAAGCAACCAACACCTCTTTATAGGCTGCGCGCGCTTCATTAGAGCCCAAAGAGTTAAGTTCTAATCGCACATGATCTGAAATCCCAAACGACTTCCAAAGACGTGCTGTCAAAATGATTACTTCAGCGTCAATATCAGCAGTCGCGATACCGAAAGTCTCTACACCAAATTGGTGAAATTGGCGATAACGGCCTTTTTGCGGGCGTTCACGACGAAACATAGGGCCCATATACCAAAGTCTTTGCTCTTGGTTGTAAAGCAAGCCACCTTCAACGCCAGCTCTTACGCATACTGCTGTTCCTTCTGGACGCAGAGTTAAAGTTTCGCCATTACGATCTTCAAAAGTGTACATTTCTTTTTCAACAATATCGGTTACTTCACCGATTGAGCGCTTAAACAGATCTGTTGATTCAACAACCGGAAAACGAATTTCCTGATAGCCGAACGCACCCATTGTGTCTCTTAAAGTCCCTTCAATTTTTTGCCAGATTTGAGTCGTGCCCGGCAGGCAATCTTTCATGCCACGAATTGCCTTAATTTGCTTTGCCACTGAAATTCCTAACTTTAAACTATTCTTTTCATTAAATTACGAGTGCAGGATATAACAAAACCCTGAATACGGTACGATAAAATGCGTCTATTATACCCTGCTCGATTAAAACGTAAACGAAATAAATTCAGCCTCTAAAAGGCTTACTCTTCGATAATTTTGACATCAATACTCGGCTGAGCTTCTTTTTTAGCAACATACTCGCGTACTTGCTCTTCTAACTGCTCAACAATGTTGTCATTATCTATTCGGGTCTTTTGACGCTCACCATTGATATACAGGCCTGAACGGCGATTTGCCCCAGCTAAACCGAGATCACTCACCAGAGCTTCACCCGGACCATTAACCACACAGCCTATCACCGATACTGTGACAGGTGAAATGATGTCTTCCAGTCTTTCTTCTAGCTGGTTCATGGTGTTGACTACGTCAAACTCTTGCCTTGAACAGCTTGGGCAAGCAATAAAATTAATACCACGAGAGCGGATCCGTAACGACTTTAAGATATCAAAACCGACTTTAATTTCCTGAACAGGATCAGCCGCCAGTGACACACGCAATGTATCGCCGATACCTTCAGCCAGTAGCATACCCAGACCAACTGCTGATTTTACAGAGCCAGCTCTAAAACCACCGGCCTCTGTGATACCTAAATGCAGTGGCTGATCAATCTCTTTGGCAAGTAAACGGTACGCACCAACAGCTAAAAATACATCTGATGCTTTTACAGATACTTTAAACTTGTCGAAGTTTAATCTTTGCAAAATCTCTACGTGACGCATGGCTGATTCAAGTAATGCTTCCGGTGTCGGTTCGCCATACTTTTCTTGTAAATCGCGCTCCAATGAGCCTCCATTTACACCGATTCGAATCGGGATATCACGCTCCTGAGCAGCATCAACAACGGCTCTGATCCTATCTTCGCTGCCGATATTACCCGGGTTTATGCGTAGACAGTCAACACCATATTGCGCCACTTTTAAGGCGATACGGTAGTCAAAATGGATATCCGCAACCAGCGGAATATCAACTTGCTCTTTAATACTCTTAAATGCTTCAGCTGCATCCATTGTCGGAACGGATACACGAACAATGTCTGCACCGGCATCTTGAATAGCCTGAATTTGTGCGACGGTTGCATCTACATCTAATGTGTCGGTATTTGTCATTGACTGAACAGCAATTGGAGCGCCATCACCAATCGGGACATTACCAACGTTAATACGTGTGGATTTTCTGCGTTTTATAGGAGATTCTGAAAACATGACGACTACTCTGCTAACGGTAATTTAAACTTTGCTAAGCGGTTTCGAGGCAACCCCGAGATATCAATTGGCTGACCATCCAATTCAATACTCACCACTTGATGCTTACCCAAAACGACAGAAAACGGCGCAAGGCCAGTAACTGTCATGGTATACCCTGCTTTTTTTACACCAAATGCAACACGTTCCTGCGTTGCATCAAAAATTTCTACCCAGCTATCTTGCTCGAAATACATCACAACAGTGCTTGTTTCAGGCACTTCTGACGATATTGCAGCCTCGGGTTGCTCCGCGACAGGCTCGCTTTGTTGAGCTGATGCTGTAGGTGATGCTTCAACTGCTTTACTCACATCGTTTGTTGCGGGCTCCACTGCGAGTTTATCGGATGTAACTTCTGTGTTTTGAGCCAACACAGATTCATCTTTTGGCTGCTGCTCTCGAAATTCATCACTGGCCGTTTGAACCGAAACATCAGTTTTCGCTATATTTGATTCTAAGGCGTGTGACGCATCACCATTAGTCGCCAAAGGCGACGGTGTCGTCTCTGGTGCGGTGATCGCTTCATTTAATCCGCTGATCTCTTCGGAGCCTTCAGAATTACTTGCTGTTTGCCACCACCAAAATGCTGACAGGCCAACAAATACTAGCAGCACTAAGTAACTGACAACCATCAAGCGGTTGTCGTTAGCCTCTTTTTCAGTGCGCCTTGAAAAGCTTTTCATATTTCGCTTTTGTTCTGGAACCTCTGGGGTTTCATACAAAGCAAGTACTTGCTCACTATCTAAACCAAGTAGTGCGCTGTAACTTTTAACATATCCACGTACAAATGTTTCGGGCCCTAAACTTTGGTACTCATCATTTTCAAGTTTAGTGATTTGACTGTGGTTTAATTTTAGCCGTGCAGCAATATCATCAAAGCTGAGATTTTGCTCAGCTCTGGCATGTGCAAGGGTCTGACCGAGTGACAATGACTCAGTCGTTGTTTCATTCTCTTCTTGATTCATAAAATATAGTTATTGGGATCTACTATTAAAATATGTCGCCCGGGCGTCAGGGCAACATCAGGCGTTAATCTGTTCCAGCGCATCAAATCATCAATTAATAACTTATGCTTCATAGCAATATCAAATAATGACTCCCCTTTAGCAATCGCATGAGTTGTATTAGGATTATTTAAAAACACAACTTGTCCAATCGCCAGTCGATCTGACTTTTTCAACGCATTCCATTTTAGCAACTTTTCTAGCTTAATATTATATTTAACTGACAAGCTGAACAGGTTTTCCCCCATTTCCATACGATGGGTAGGCACTTGAGGAATCAACACTTCTTCATTCAACATTTTACCCAAATTTTCATCGTTCCTTAAATCTACACTAGGTGTTTGTTCAGTAAACCGAATCTCACTGGGGTCAATACGATGGAACACAACTTGCTCAGGAGTATCTGGCTTCTGACTGGTTGTAAAACGTACTTTGGACTCTTCTGTTGGATTGGTAACAACTACCTCTTCTAACGTTGTTTCATCAAGAGTGGGTAATGTACGCACCACAGGTGAACCATTCGTGAACGTTTTCTGCTGTGGCTCTCGTTGCGCACTGCTCTTAGCTTCAATATCCGAAGCCTTTACAGTGTGTAAGTTCTTGCTTTGCCCATCGCGCAATAACGAACGATTGCGCTCTGCCCTACTGGTATTTTCTTTTGTCGTGTTGGCAACTTTATTCGAGCTAGGAACTTTGCGCTTGATCTTGATTTGCGGATTTGCAACGACTCTGTTTTCGTCTGCTTGGGTTATTTTATCTAACTGGGCTGTTCTGTATTGTTCTTTGAGTTGCTCAAATTCGCTGAGTTGCAAGGTGTTATTAAGGACAAGTCTGGCCTCAAGAGAGTTTGGATAAGTTTGTAATAACAACGTCTCTAACTCTTGTGCATACTGTAAACGCCCCATTCGGGCTGACAGCAGGTGCTCTAACAACATGCCTCTTGGTGACACAAACCCTTTATCAGCATAAACTTTTAAAACATCTTCAGCTCGGTGTAGTTCACTCTTGGCATAAAAAACACTCGCCATTAAAATTAATACCGACTGGCGCTGAGAATTGTGATCAAGGGCGCGTTTTAAATACTCAAGTGCTAACTCAAAGTTGTCTTGACGCAGCGAACACAAAGCAAGATTTTCGTAACTTTCCGCTACGCGCAAGTAACTTGGAATATCTATCGCTTTAAAGAATTGTTCAGTCGCAGCGTCAAACTCTCCAATACGACACAAAAATGTACCATAGTTGTTACGTGTATTAGGATCATTTGGCCCGTACTCCAACGCCGCAATGTACGCTTTTTGCGCTTTCTCGTTTTCGCCAACTTGTTCAAAGTAATAAGCCAGCGCGTAGTGACTTTCTGGTAGCTTGGGCGCAAGATTTAAAGCCCGGTCAAGGTTATATTTTGCCTGTGTGTTATTACCCGCATTAAGATATTGAAGCGCCAGTGCAATACGGGTTTTTGCCGCATCTTGGCCACTGGTCTTTTTTTGCACTACGGGTTTGTTACTGTTGGCATATCGTGTTTCGGTTACACAGCCACTCAGGCTGGTCAAAATGACAGCACAGCTTGCACCGAGCAGCAAACGCCGACGCACACTACACGCGAATTGAGTGAGTAAACCATCCGTTAAAGCAGGCATTGACCACCTTTTTGCTAAGACACAGTGACTCTATCTTACCTGAAAGCCACTGTGTTTCATCTATTTTTTACCCTACTTTTACTGCTATTGCATTATCTTGATTTTGTTGCTTTCTGACCACGCGTTTGGTTCTGTCAACAACATCCCCTACTAACTGCCCACAAGCAGCATCAATGTCATCTCCACGGGTACGACGTACAATGCATGTCAGACCAGCAGCTTGTAGTACTTTCGAGAAGCGATCAATACGGCTATTACTTGAACGGCCATATTCATTACCCGGGAATGGGTTAAATGGAATTAAGTTAATTTTAGACGGTGTGCCTTTGAGCACTTGTACTAATTCATGAGCATGATCGGTACTATCATTGACACCCTGAAGCATCACGTACTCGATCGTGACATCTTTATTTGCTTTTGAACCATCGATATATCGACGACATGCCGCTAAGAACTCTTCAATTGGATATTTCTTATTGATCGGTACTAGTACATCACGCAATGGGTTGTTTGGCGCATGTAATGAAATAGCCAAAGCAACATCAATTTTCTCTTTTAAAATATCCAGTGCAGGAACAACACCTGATGTGCTCAGTGTAACGCGACGCTTCGACAGGCCAAATGCCCAGTCATCCATCATAAGTTCCATCGCGGGCACCACATTGTTGATGTTGAGCAGAGGTTCACCCATGCCCATCATTACCACATTGGTGATAGGTCGCTTGGTGCTGTCGCCATTGTGCAAACCGATGTCTGTGGCAACACGCCATACCTGACCAATAATTTCAGATACTTTGAGGTTACGGTTAAACCCCTGTTGCGCCGTTGAACAAAAAGTACATTCCAGTGCACAACCAACTTGAGAAGACACACATAAAGTCGCGCGATCCTTTTCAGGGATCCAGACCGTTTCAACTTCCTGACCACCTTCCAAAATCATCGCATATTTTATCGTGCCATCACTGGCCACTTGTTTTACTGAGATTTCGGGAGCCTTGATCTCACATTGGCTTTGTAACTTTGCTCGCAACTTTTTGTTGATATTGCTCATATCATCAAAGTTGTCGATACCAAAGTGATACATCCACTTCATCACCTGATCGGCGCGGAATGGCTTTTCGCCAAATGAAGCAAATAACTCGCGCATCCCCTCGCGGTTTAAATCTAATAGGTTAATTTTTTTCTCAGTCGTGGCCATGAAACAACCTCAGTTCAGGTGACGGATTGAACAACATAAATAAAAGCGCGCAATTGTACAAAAATCAATCAAACATCGCAATGATGTAATCGCTTTCAAAAACACCCCAATTGCTTTTCAAAACGATCAACGTTTATTAAAGGGATTAAAAAAGGGCCCGAGAGCCCTTTTTCATCTGCTCAACTCGAAATTAACGAGTACGTGGGCAGATTTCTTCGTCGCTGAAGAAGTAAGCGATTTCGCGAGCTGCAGACTCAGTTGCATCTGAACCGTGTACTGCGTTCTCGTCGATGCTATCAGCGTAGTCAGCACGTAAAGTACCAGCTAGTGCTTCAGCAGGGTTAGTAGCACCCATGATTTCACGGTTTTTACGAACAGCGTCTTCACCTTCAAGAACCTGAACCATTACTGGACCAGAAGTCATGAACTCAACTAGTGCACCAAAGAAAGGACGCTCTTTGTGCTCTGCGTAGAAACCTTCAGCTTTCTCTTGAGAAAGGTGAACCATTTTAGAAGCAACGATCTTAAGACCAGCAGACTCAAAACGGTTGTAGATTGCACCGATGTGGTTTTTAGCTACCGCATCAGGCTTAACGATTGAAAAAGTACGCTCTAAAGCCATCTTTTTAGCTCCAATAATAATTGTTGATATTTACGGGCGCGAATTATACGCGCTTTATGCGTAAAAGCCCACACCCTTGTTGAAATACCGTGTTTATAGCCCTGAGATAAACCTGATCTACGTCAAAATCTACCGTGCAAAACTCACTTATACTGCGCCGCTTTTTAATATCCCCAGCAGCTGGTTTGTACCCAGTTCAATGTATGAGGTTTAGATATGTTTGTACCAGAGCTACTTTCACCCGCAGGCAGTTTAAAGAATATGCGTTACGCTTTTGCGTATGGCGCCGATGCCGTGTATGCGGGACAACCCAGATATAGTTTGCGTGTTCGCAATAATGAATTTGACTTGGCAAACCTAGAGATAGGTATAAATGAAGCCCGCCAGCAAAACAAAAAACTTTATGTGGTTTCCAATATCGCTCCTCACAATAGCAAGGTTAAAACATACTTAAGGGATATAGAACCTGTTATCGCAATGAAACCAGATGCACTGATCATGTCCGATCCTGGCTTGATCATGCTGGTGAGAGATAAGTGGCCTGACATGCCCATTCATTTATCTGTACAAGCCAATGCAGTCAATTATGCCTCCGTGAATTTTTGGGCAAGTCAAGGGATTGAGCGTGTTATTTTGTCACGGGAGTTATCACTGGAAGAAATCGCTGAGATCCGCTCGCTTTGCCCAAATACTGAGCTTGAAGTGTTTGTCCATGGCGCACTATGCATGGCATATTCTGGACGCTGCTTACTTTCTGGATACATCAATAAACGCGACCCTAATCAGGGCACCTGCACAAATGCTTGCCGTTGGAGTTATGACGTTAAACCAGGTCAAGAATCCGAACTTGGCGATGTTGTCCACAAAGTAAACCCTCAAGATGTGATCCCGACGCTCGGCGAGGGACAGCCAACTGAGCAAGTCTTTATGTTAGAAGAGCAAGGCAGGCCCGGTGAATTTATGCCAGCTTTCGAAGACGAACACGGCACCTACATTATGAACTCAAAAGACTTGCGTGCCGTGCAGTACGTTGATCAGTTGACGAAAATGGGCGTCCACAGCCTAAAAATAGAAGGTCGAACAAAGTCTTTTTATTATGTTGCACGCACGGCTCAAGTTTATCGCAAAGCCATTGATGATGCGGTGGCTGGAAAACCTTTTGATCCTAATTTGATGCGGACTTTAGAAAACCTCGCACACCGAGGTTATACGGAAGGCTTTTTAAAACGCCATGCCCATCAAGACTATCAAAATTATGAATACGGCCACTCGGTGTCAGACAAACAACAATTTGTTGGCGAAGTGCTCGGACGCAATCAAAATGGATTGGTCGAAATAGATGTAAAAAATAAATTTTGCACAGGCCACAGCTTGGAGCTGATGACACCGCAGGGGAATATTGCCTTTAATCTTGAACACATGGAGAATAAAAAAGGCGAAACCATCAATGACGCCAAAGGCTCTGGGCATATCGTGCAAATCCCGCTGCCAGAAAACATTAATTTAGACCATGCAATTTTGATGCGAAATCTGGGCACTCAGGAAGATACCAGAAACCCATTTAAAAAGGCTTAAATGATGGCGTTACTCATCACAAATAAATGCATCAATTGTGATATGTGCGACCCTGAATGTCCAAATCAGGCCATTTATATGGGCAATAAAATATATGAAATTGATCCCCATAAGTGCACTGAATGTGTTGGTCACTATGACCAACCTACCTGTGTCAGTGTCTGCCCTATCGATTGCATAAAGCCAGACCCTAATCACCGAGAAAGCCTCGACACACTAGCTGAAAAGTACTTACGCTTGACAGGGCAACTAGACACTTAAATTACGAGGCGAGCACCTTCAATCTAGAAGGTGTTTGTCTTTACATCGCAATTATTGCAGCCTCATTGATTATTCGTTCAATTTGTACTCATTTTTTTACAGCCCACCTGATTTAGTGTCAAAGCTCTTATTTTACAATTTTATTACTTCTCGATATACAAGTTAAAGCAGTACAAAAAACAATCAAGAGGATACAACATGAAACGACACATAATCACCTTGGGCACGACCTTTGGGGTACTCTTACTCACAGCTTCAGAAACTAAGGCACAAGGTCAGCACCTAGATATTCCCGATTTTCAATTTGAAAAGTCTCAGATCCAACAATTGGCCATCAACCCTCTGATCCAAGTGGATGAGTCACAATTTATCTTTACTGATGAACTACTCAATGAAGATTGGCAATCTCTGTTATACAGCACCGCACCACACCTCATCGACCATCAAGAGGCCCTATTGCATTGGGCTGGGTACACCAGTATCAACCCTAAACTACTTCTCGCGCTGATGGAGCAAGCCAGTCAGGTACTTAGCCAACCAAATAAGGCCGCTATAACAAAACCTTTCGCTAATTGGTCCGATAAAACCGGGTTTGAAGCGCAACTTGAAGACGTAGCACTGAAACTGAGTCAACGTTTTTACGCATTTGAAATGTATGCAACTAAGCATAAATCTGTAACCAGCAACTCTGCGACAGCGGCACTATCAAGCCTATTGGGAGACGCAAATGCTCTGGCTCCCTTAGCACAGCTTTACAGCACCGCCTTTGCAACACATTTATTATCACCTCAACAAGTTCGGTTTGAAGCTAAATCTGTTGCGCCTAAAGTAAACTTTTCAATGAACTTACCTTGGCCTTCAGGTTATGCTTGGTACAGTGGCGGTGCCCATTCCAATACCGGCTCTGGTTACCCGTACTCTTCTCTTGATTTTAATAATGGTTCTGGTGGCTGGGGATCAAACACTCCTTGGGTACAGGCGGCCCATGGCGGAAAAGTGACACGTTATTCAGCATGTAATATCAGAGTCACCCACTCAAGCGGATACTCGACTCAGTATTACCATATGGACAACTTACAATATAGTACTGGAGACTATATTTCAGCGGGTGATTGGTTAGGTAGATATGCAAACAATCGCAATATGGCTCTTTGCCAAGGGGGACAATCGAGCGGACCACATGTCCACTTTTCACTCCTATACAATGGTCGTTTTATCTCCTTACACAACGCCTATATCAGTGGCTACCGTATCGATGTAGGTAATTATAACTATGACGGTAATTGTTACCGTTTTTACTTCGAGAAAAACGGTTATAAAACATGTGCTTGGTCAAGACTCTATCACTAGGATAAACAAACTTTAAGTTGTCTTGTTAGGCCGCATTCTCAAACGGCCTAACATTTATTGTAAACCGCCCAATTGAATTGACATGCCTTCCAATTCCTTCAGAGCATTTAATCATACTTTATAACTAAATAATGATACAGCCACAGCAAATTGAAAATTAAAGCTAAACTTATTGTGAAAAATATGTATATTTAAAGTAATAGGAACAATAAAAGGTCGTCTAAAAACATGAAAGCGATTCAAACTAGCAACAAGGAAGTTAGTCTATTTGTTTTAACCCACAACAAAACGGATACTCAAGACTTTGAATTTATCCGTTTCGTGAAAATACTGGAAGCAACCAGTAATCAAATTAAAATAGATACTCGCCTGCCTGACACACCGCTACGGGCACAACATCATTTATACTTGGTAGATATTAGCCACCGAGAATGCCAAGATTTACTTAGTGCAGAAGTCAGTGCCTTGGCGGCACAACAAAATGTATTGTTATTTAACGCTCAGCCGAGCTTAGTTAATGAGCAAACTGCGCTTCTTGCACGAATTAAAGGCGTTATTTACCAAAACACGTCAGCAGAAAATATTTTCAAAGGGATCCAACGCGTGCTTAATGGCGAATTGTGGTTTTGCCGCACCTCTATCTCTCAGGCCTTTAACGAACTGATCCAACAAATACCCAATATCCCTCGTCCACAATCTCTGGATATTCAAGACTCTGAACTCGAGTTGCTGACTGCTCGGGAAAAATCAGTCATTAAATTATTGGCCAGCGGTGCGAAAAATGACGATATAGCAGATTCGCTCAATATCAGTAGCCACACCGTCAAAACCCATATTTACAGCGCCTTTAAAAAAACCAACTCTCGCAATCGTATAGAGTTGGCAAACTGGGCACAAAAACATATTCCTCTTAACTCTGCTCCGGTCTCAATACAGCGTCATTAACTACCCTTGGTAAGGCAGCAATAGCTTGCTCTTTTGCTGCCCAAACTCCCCTATCTATTCCCTGCTCCACCAGCATAGTTAACGCCTTTTCAATAGCTTGTGTCACACAAATATGCATAGGCTCATTTTCACTAAAACCCGCTTCAGCTTCAGCCAGTCGCTTGTAACTCACATAGCGGAAAAAACCAGCGCGCACCTCCATTGAGAGCACCTTTTTCGTTGTCGCAACCGACAATAATACCTGACCGGTCCGCACATCCACAGCTCGTAAATAAATTGAGATCACGTCTTCACGGTATAACTCCGAAGCACCAATACCAAAATACTCCATGCCTAAGCCGCCCGTTTTTACATTTGAGTCATAGCTAATGATCCCGCCTTCAAAAATGATTTTTGCCATCGTTAAAGGGGGTAGCTGCGCTGATTTTTTTTGCTCATCTGTCATTGCTGCACGAGTAATTTTTCGCTCCGTTAGTAAATTCTGCAACCCTTCACGCTCTACCGGAATAAACCACTCTGTTTCATGTAATGCTTGCATCAGAATAGAGTTGGCCCCTTGAGTTACTGCCGTTGAGAATGAACTGACATTATCCTTTGGTTTGTATTGACCAGTTTGATCTCGAAATGAATACACTGCGACAGGGATCCTACCTCGCGGCTCGGGGAGTGCTTTAAGCGACTGAAACTCATGGCTTTGCTCTAATGCTTCAGGCAAGCTTTGATCCGGCGGTAACACAGCCCCAATACTGCTACACCCAGCGAGGAACACTAAACAACATACTGCAACTACTTTATACATTAGCCAAACCTCGGCACTTCAATGATAGTGGTATCTCCATTATCGATATGTTTGATCTGCACCGTTATTGAATCAGGTGTACTCGTGATTACTTGTATTTCATAGTCGCCACTTGTAAATGTTGAGTCTTCATTAAAAATGCTGTCTTCTACATCGTCGCCAAATGCCATGTCAGAAATCTCTCGCACCATACGGTTGAGGTATGTCCGCTCTAACGATTCTTGAAATCGCTCTCCGTAAGACTTTTCGATAATTGGCGCACGATGTTTATTTTGTGCATTGGCTTTATTGAGTAGCATATTTGCATTTAGTGGATTACCACCAAATGAAGGGTTAATGGGTTTGTAAACAATCTCCGTTGCTGATGCACTCAGAGTGAAAAAAGATAAATAGACCAATATTGTTGTTTTCATTACTACCATCCACTTTCCGCTAAATCAGGAGAACCTTGTTGATAGCGATCACTGGCCATGGCATCCATAACCGCAAATAGCGCAGCTTCAACTCGCTCATCCATAGGGCCCCCGCGACGTCCCATTGCCGTACTGTAAACTAAACGACGATTCATGCGCACATCTAATCGAGTACCAGCACGAGGTAATACAGTTTCTTTTATCGTGATATTTACACCAGAAGTATTAGGCAGTTCTCGCCAAAGTTGTGAGAAGTCATAATAAAATTGATAACCAAAGCGACTAATACTTTGGTCCATAACCAAGCCGCCTAATTCAACTTCTTCAGTCTGTTTGGATGTTTGTGCAATTGAGGTGCTACACAGGCCAAACAGTATCAACATGCATAATAAGTGTTTCATAATAGTCAGGGGGCAAAGCCCCCTCTTGTATTATTACTGTTGTGTCACTGTCGCGACGTTATTGTCACCAATTTGTGTAATACGCAAAGTTTGCGCATTACCAGTAACACCACCTTCAACCAAGTTACCATTACCTGTTTGGCTGATAGACACAATATTGTCATTGCCAGCTACCACAAAGCCGCCAGATTCAATACCCGCAACAAAGTTATTGCTGCCATCTTGCGCTAAGTCAATTGAGTTATTGCCACCTTCAAGCAATAAATCGATCACGTTGAGCTCACCAGCTTGTGCAATATCAATTTGGTTGTTTGAGCTTGCTACCGCGTATCCCATGGTAATTGCAGTGCTATTACCAATGTCATTTTGTACAACAGTTACATCATTGTTGTTAGCTTCAATACTTGGATCAGGCTCTGAGGATTGTAGTAAAAACTCATTTTGACTACCGTTTTGAACAAGGTCTACGTCGTTGTCATCACCATTAAAGAGCGCAATGTGGGCATCATTTTGCTCACCAATTTGCATGGTTGTGATCTCGTTATTGTCGCCCGCTAGACCGACATAAAGCGTGTTCAGACCCGCATCTTGATTAAGCGCTTGCTGTGCACTCGTAACAGTGTTGTTATCACCTTGAATATCTACACCGACAGAGGAGTCATCGCCTCGTTGAGTCACAGTGACATCATTGTCACTTCCTTGGAACAGGCCACTTTCAAACTTAATTTTGTTGCCTTCTTGATCTACCTGTAAGTCATTGTCGCTACCTACAATGCCAGCAACATTGATGGTGTTGTCATTACCTTCACTTTGTTCAAATTCAATGTCATTGTCATTGCCAGTTACTTGACCAATTTCTATGCGGTGATCCTCGCCTATTTGCGACACTTCAATATCATTATCATCACCAACGAGTGTTTCAATTTCTACCTTATTGAATACGCCATTTTGATCAATTGTAAAGGCGTTTTGGTCACCCGTTACATTATTCAAATGCACTTCATGCCAACTGCCTGATTGAGTACTTGTGACAGTATTCTGGTTGCCTTGCATGTTTTTGTTATACATCCAATGACCGCCAGTGCTTTGCGACACGCGTACATCGTTTTCATCACCATTGATGACATTGATAACTTCATTGTTGATACCAAAGTAACCTTCACCTGTTTGTGCCACCGCAAGTTGGTTGCTGTTACCTGTCAACGTTGTTTCAACGCCGTGAGAGTCACCGTCTTGGGTATAGCTTTGAATATTGCTATCACCCGTTGTTGTTACAAGTATTGCGTGGCTTGTGCCCGTTTGGTTCGTCGTGGTTTCATTGAAGTTACCAGTTGTAGTTACGTTCGCCTGGTTACTTGTCCCCTCTTGGAAACTCACCTGTGAATTACCGCCCAATGATGAGTTTTGTGTGAGCGTTAACGAATTTCCTGATGTCAGGCCTCTTTCTATTTGACTCAAGTTAGAAATAGATTGTGTTTTGCCTGTCTCTTGTACCGTTTGAGCTGCAACTGATTGAGTAAATGCAACGGCCAACGCGCAGCTAATTAATGATTTAGAAAACTTCACACTTTTCTCCTTAGTGTTTTAGAGTTTTAATTTTGGTTTTAGTACCTGATATGCTTCACATTTATTGAAATTAACTGCGCGAAAATTCGTCGTTGCCGGGACAAAAAAACTCAAACTAAAATAAAGTGCATTCGCTATACAAAGTACTGCTAATTAAAGTTGATCTATTCCAGTTCATAACAACTTGAGAATAAATCATGATGCGTCCTGTTCTTATTTAGAAGTTCTTTAATTATTGGTTTGTCACTTTTTGATCTAATTCAGTATTTATTCTGTTGAAACTGAGTAGACTGGAAAGCAAGTCACGTATTCACTCTAATTTGCTATTTGATGAAGATAAATGAGAAATTTTATTGAATAAATTACTCTAATATAATCATAAACTTATATTAAATTATCAATTTTATGTAAGTAACTCCCTCTCCCAATACCAAAAAAGTATGAGCGAAAAAAGGACAAAAAAACTGTGCCCTAAGTGACTGCAAATACCAAAAAAGCATGAGTCATAGCTAAAAAGCATACATAAAAGCCACAAAAAAACATGAAATTTAACTATTGAACTAATTTCAATTTGATGTCCACTAATTCTCTATATTAGGTTTTAAGACGTTGCCCAAAATGATGTCGTCATCAGTTCTTAGAAGAAGTCACAAAAAAGTAGTCGTGCTCACATGCACAACTTCTAACCACTTAGAACAACTAATATTGGAAGAATGATGAAAACTAAACTTACAGCTTTAACTCTGGCACTCACGCCATTGCTTGCCTTTAATTCACACGCAGCAGTGCAAATTCAATCTACAACACAAACTATTGATGACAGTGTACTCGTAGTATTTAAAGACAATGCCAGTGTTGCCATGCGTGCTCAAGCTCGACAACTCGTCAAAGCTCGTATTTCCGATAGCAATGCCGATGAAAAAGATGACAACTATAAGAATGTTTTGAACGGCCGATTAGCCAAGTTTGACTTAGATGGCATGACGCCCAAGCAAGCTATCAAACTACTAGAAAAACACCCTGCTGTTTCATATGTTGAACCAAACTATATCGTCACGGCTCTGGCTATTCCTGACGACAGCCGCTTTGATGAACTTTGGGGTTTACACAATACCGGACAAACTGGCGGCACTAATGATGCTGATATTAATGCCCCAGAAGCATGGGACATCAGTATCGGTTCTCGCGACGTCATTGTCGGTGTTATCGATACCGGTGTAGATTACAACCACCCAGATCTGGCAGCAAACATGTGGCTCAACCCTGGTGAAATTGCTGGCGATGGTGTTGACAACGATGGTAATGGCTATGTCGATGATGTATATGGTATCAACGCAATCACCGATAGCGGTGACCCGATGGATGACCAAGGCCATGGTACTCACGTGTCTGGTACCATTGGTGCTACCGGAAACAATGCACTAGGTGTTGTCGGTGTTAACCACGAAGTTTCCATCGTCGGTTGTAAGTTCTTAAACTCTTCAGGTAGTGGTTCTACTGGCGATGCGATTAAGTGTATTGACTATATGGTAGGGCTAAAAAATGCAGGTCATAATGTCAGTGTTCTGAACAACAGCTGGGGCGGTGGTGGCTTCAACCAAGCGCTTTACGATTCAATCTCAGCGAGCGAACAAGCTGGCATTTTATTCGTCGCAGCGGCAGGTAACAGTGCAAGAGACAATGATGTTTCACCCGGTTACCCGTCAAGCTATGATCACGATAGTGTCCTTGCCGTCGCATCAACAACCCACACAGACAGCATGTCTTCGTTCTCACAGTGGGGACTTACGTCTGTCGATTTAGGTGCACCTGGTAGCAATGTGTTATCAACAGTACCCGGTGGTGGCTATTCGTCTTTTTCTGGTACTTCAATGGCAACACCTCATGTAGCTGGTGCGGCTGCATTGGCACTGGCAGTGAACCCAAGCCTGACAACCCTTGAACTAAAAAATCTCCTAATGGATTCAGGCAAGCCAATCGCCGCATTAGATGGTAAAACAGTGTCAGGTAAACGACTTGACGCACACCAAGCACTGATAGACGCAGATCCGGAGCCTGGCTTTAGAGTGATAGCTACACCAGTAGCACAAGAAGTAACAGCTGGGGAAAATGCTGATTACCAGTTGACGTTTAGTTCAATTGCAAACTGGGATGGTGACATCGCATTGACAGCAAGCGGCGACTTAAATGGTGTCACACTGTCAAAGACAACAGTAAAGCCTGGTGATACCGCAGTGCTTAGTGTACCAACCACAGCGGAAACTGCATGGGGCGATTATAGCTTCACAGTTGGTGCGACTTCTGGTCAGCTCAGTCAACAAAAACAGGTGTCTCTAACTGTACTACCTCAAGGGTTGCGTGATTTCACCTATGACAATACGACCAGTGTAGACATACCTGATAACAATCAAGCTGGTGTAGAGTCAAAGATCAACATCGTGGACCCAATCACTATTTTTGGCTCTAGCGTGGCATTAAACATCAGCCATACATACATTAGTGACCTATTGGTAACGCTCACATCACCAGCGGGCACTGTTGCAACTTTGCACAATCGTACCGGTGGCGGCGCTGATGACATCGTCGGTAACTTTGCTTCAGATGCGTTTAATGGAGAAGTGGCAACAGGTGAGTGGACATTAAAAGTCGTGGACAATGCGACTTTAGACACAGGTACTTTGAATAACTGGTCTGTGACTCTTACAGGTATTGGTGAGATCGCTGATCAACCACCTGTCTCTGGTTTCAATTTTGTTCGTGAAGGACTAAACGTCACCTTTACTGACACCAGTACAGATGTCAACGATGACATTGTCAGTCGAGCATGGGACTTTGGCGATGGAAACGTCAGTGATCAACAAAACCCTATCCATACTTTCGCTGCCTCTGGTACATATGACGTTGCCTTGACTGTAACTGACAGTAAAGGAAATACCCATACAAGCACACAATCTGTGATAGTAAGCTCAGATAATCCACAGCTTGAAATCGTCCGAGCGAACAAAACACGTTTGGGCTCAATCCGGGTTGAACTAAAGTGGAGTGGCTCAACTGCCGAGCAAGTTTCAATTTACCGTGATGGACAATTGATCCGTACAGTCAATAACACAGGTAAATTCCGTGACTTCTCTCGCAATGCAGCTGCAACAAGTTATACCTATCAGTTGTGTCAAGATGGTGACATTTGTTCACCGGAAGTGACTGTTAACTTTCAATAACATAAGCGAGTGGAACGCTAGGTAACCTAGCGCTCGTTATCTGCACGGCTATTGTGGCCGTGCAGACTTAAATACCTCACCTAAACTAGCAAATTCAGCACCACCCAACCTCGCCAACGGGTCTAATTTCAATGCATCAACTTTGCTGCGCGCTTTTTCATCCAGTTGAACAATTTCATCATCAATATAAGCCTGTGTTACTTCTACAAACACTAACTTCATGGGCAGCTCCCCCATTTCAACCACTTTATGTAGTTTGCACGCGAACGCTACTTTTGCTTTTTCTAGTCTGGGCAGAGGTGAGTCGGGAAAATCAACCAATGCCAAATCAAGTAGATCTAACTCTGACTCATCATTTGGCAGTGATGCCGCCGATTGAGTAACCTCATGAGCCAAGGCGCTGTCGGCAATGTGAATAATTAACTCTTCTGTCGCTTCAACATTTACCACAGAGTCTTTGTACTCTCCTGTTGGTTTTTGTCCCACTGCATACATTAAAATGGCCGGATCAGAGCTGATCGCAGTGAAGTAAGAAAAAGGCGCTAAATTTAATACCCCTTGCGTGTTTTTCGATAGTACCCAAGCAATGGGTCTAGGGACCACTGTTTGAGTCAGAGTGTGGTAAACACGATTTGGTGATAGTTCCTTGAAATTTAATATCATCCCAATTGCCTCAAAGAAATAAAGCAGCATATGTTAGCCTGCTATTTTTGTACATAGAAAATAACAGGCTATGGCGGTCTTCATCGCAGGCACAAGCGTTCGAACTAAAGTAATTGCGCTAATCGCCCCGTTTGCACAAATCCACCTATTAACCCAGCTGAGCCACCTATTACGCCTAAACACCAACCAAGCATGCCATATTTTTGTTGTTTTTCGAGACGCTGATAAGCGCTTTTATCAAGCTCAGCTTGCTGTAATAAACGACGCTTATTGGCGACGGCCATCAATAACGTGAAGCGCGTCACGCCAATCAACAAAAATACAAAACTCAACGATGGCAACAGCCAGCCTGAACTAAATTCGTAACACACCATCATGATAGCGACACTTGCGATGATCCACAGGTTGGTGATTTTTCTCGCGCGATGTAATTGTGCGACGACCGCTATATCATCAAAATGCTTGAGGGCACGTTTTGCACTTAGGTCGTTGGCCAGTAATGCCAATATTCCCCCAGTGACGGCACCTCCTAATAGACTAATAAACTGCCAAAACCACGATGTCTGATAGCCTGACATCATTGTACTTACCGTCATTGCAGCTGCCGGTGGGGCTGTCACTGCAAGAGACATCACCATGGATGACAACCCTACCGGTGCCGTTGCCAAAATCACTTTGCCATATTTTGCCAAAATTTGACTCTTGAGTTGCCGACGTCCCCGCTCAAGGCGCTTTCTTACAACCGCTTCATTAAGCCCAAGTAATACGCTGACAGCATGCGTGCTTTGCTCTTCTCGATAGTACAGTAAAACCACTTCCCGGCTTTCATCGGGCAACGAATCTACAAAGTGGTAGAGGACATGGTTTTGTTGTTGCTGAACAAGTAATGAGTCCAGTGGCATACTGCCATCAAAGAGCTGATTTAATTGTACCTCTGCACAAGCTGAACTCACTTGGTGTTTCTCTACTGCCCCCAAATCTCTTAGATGGTTTATCGCCGTATAGCGTGTAAGCTGCCTGATCCAAGGCAGTATACTGGCATTATTCTTGAGCTCCCCTAGCTTTTGCCAAACCTTAATAAATACTTTTTGGCTGACGTCCTCACTGTGATTCACATCTTTAGTGATCGCCAATGCAATGCTACTGACCACGTTCGAGAGCTGATCAATCAGTGTGGAAAACGCTTTTTGATCCCCTGACTTTGCAGCCTCAACTAATTTTTCCAGTTGTGTATCTACGTTCATTCCCTTACCTCCTTGCTAGCCACAGTGAAACCGCATAGTGATTTACCGACTTTAACATATGTTTTCCTTTTTAATGGTTGCTATAGATAAAGTCCCGGTGGATAAACAAACTGTGACATTTTTTATTAATTCATGAATGGAGGGTTGAAGTGGCATAACACTGTGCAGCCCGTCACAGCGCTTATATGCTATTGGTCAATGGGGCACAATATAGTAAAGCATGTGCCAGAGTGCCCGCTTTGCGACTGTAATTCAATTTTGCCATTGAATTCATTTTTGATGATATTGTATAAACGGCCAAGCCCTAAGCCACCACTGCCCTTGCCCAATGCATGTGCTGCAAAAGGAACAAAAATGTTCTTCGCCATTGTTTGCTCTATCCCACAGCCATTATCACAATAAATAAGTTGGACCATGTGCCCCGCATCTATGATATTTGCACTTATTTCAATATGCCCTGTTTGCGCTGCGGTAAAGCCATGCTTAATCGAGTTGTCTATCAACTTACTCAGTACCTCATCCATCGCTTCTGCAGAGCCATGTAAAGATATATTTGGATCGATATTCAACGTATAGGTCACCTTGTTGTCTGCAAAGCGCACTGCAAATTTTTCTAGTACTTGTGTGCCAAGTTGAGATAATGAAAAGACATTGCGCTGCGTATCTGTTTCATGCCGATAACCTAGACCTTGAAACTTCTCACTCAACGCCACCAACTTGTCTACGCTCGCACTATTTGACTGTAAGCTCATTTGAATCACATCAAGTGTTTCAAGCAAGCTGGTCTTTTTCAGCTGGTCATGATTAATAGCATACAACAAAGCCTCTATTTTTGATTTCATAACCGACTCTGCAATTGCAATATTGCCAATCGGCGTATTGATCTCATGAGCCATGCCCACCACCATATTGGTCATAGACGCCATTTTTTCCGCTTCAACCAGCTCACTCTGGGTTTGTTGCAGTGCTAATAAAGAGGCCTGCAATTTAGTTGTTTGCTCGGTCAGTTCTTGATTGGCAACTTGCAATTCTGCTGTTTTTAATGCCACCTTTTCATCTAAAGTCATGTTTGAGATTTTTAACTTTTGCTCAGCTTCTTTGAGCTCAGTAATATCGGTGATCACGCCCTCAATGCTCTGCTGATTATCACTATAACCACCACGCTCAATCATCCATCGTACACCTCCGGCGCGATGGATGACTCTGTAAATTACCTTAAATTTTCCTGTGGTCTCTAGCTCATCTTGGATCACCTGCCACACCATACCTTGATCATCTGGATAAATAATATCGGCAAATGCCAGCGCTTTATTGTCGATAAAGTCTTCAGCGAGGTAACCTGTGACAGCTTCTATCGCACCGTTTAAGTACAACATTGTCCAATATTTGTCATTTTTGCAGCGATAAACGATTGAGGGGATTTTATCTACCAGCGCCTGATAACGTTGCTTTTCCTGTGCAAGGGTTTGCGAAATATCTTTAAGATGTCTGACATATGCTTTGTTGCGACGATGGAAAAACGCAAACAACACAGTCAAAATGATGACCTCAACTGCAATACTAATAAACGCCATTGTTTGCAGCGCGGTAAAAGCTTGTTCAATTTTATCTGTGGCGGGTTCAAGTGGCATTGAGGTGAGTAAAACCCACCCTTGAGAATCAATAACCGACATAGTGAACAGTCGCGATTTATAGGCTAGATACGAATCACTGTGCGCCCAAAGTTTTTGATACGCCTCATACCACACGCCGCGCTCAAATGTTTTAAAGTCTTCCGCGTCCCCGGCTTGCATCAAGCTTTCAATATCAGATGCAACAATTTCACTTTTTTCGTTTAACAAAATAAAAGCACTATATTGCTCCCCTTTTAGCAACTTTGCGTTATCCAGCAAGCTCTGTAAGGTAATGTCATGCCCAACAGTGCCATACCATTTATCTTCGATATAAACTGGCGTTACAGCAGACAACATCAATAGCTTAGGAATTGGGTCCTCCACCAAAGGGGTCCAGTAGGTACCCGGTGGGGCGTTTGGCACTAACCACGGTGTGCCCTTATAGCTAAACCCAGCTTGCGCTTTGAAAACGAAATCAGGCACTTCGGGCCAATAAATAACAATGCCACCGGTTTGATTCATAAACCAAGTATCAGAAAATTGATTCGACAAAGCCCCCTGACCAAAGGTCTCAACAATTTGTTTTGCCGTTAATAACCTTTGAGACTGTTTTGCTGACAGCTCGCTACCCGGTGGTAAATAAATACCAGCTTGGTGAAAACCATCAAACCCACTTTTGCGCGTCCGCTGTGAGCCATCAGGGTACGGTTGGATAAGTTCCGATAACTGCTTACCTAAAGTTGGATAACCTTGTTCTAAGCGTAATTGCAAAGCCCTTGCTAAGCGCCCCGATGATTCAGATGCATACTGTAACCTTTGCTCAATTTGCTCAGCGATAAACCCCGCTTGCCAGGCCCGTTGCTCTTTGATCTCATTAAGTTCTTTGTTGATCAATTTTGACTGTTCTGACATGCTGAAATAAAGCAATACTGACAATACCAGTATTGCCGAAATAGCCGGGACAAACCACGGGGTTGTACGATACTTTACGCCCATATGCGCTCTTGTGGTGCCCAACCCAATAACTCGGCACGCTTTAATTGACTAGAATTCATATTTCATCTAACCACTTATGCATTTACTTAATCATTGTCAAAAACGCTAATTTTTCAAATTAATCCTGCAACTCCGTCTTAGCATTGCTATGAGTAGAGGAAATTGATGACATCTAAAAATTGTATAGTGCAGTGATCAAACGCATTATGCGCGACGATACGGATTGGGGTAATGGTAAGTTTTATAAACGCTGGCGTGTGAACGTTAGCACACCCGGGAGTGTGCTTGTAGACAGTCGTCTTTACTCTGACGTTATTGCAAGTTTAATTGGTGAATTGTCATGGATGCTCGACCACCAGCTTTGTCTGTTAAGTCAGGAACAAAATATAACGCAGAAACCGAAGATTTGATGATCCCTCTATCCTTAGACCACACAGGTGTCCAGTCAGGTCGAGTAAATTGCTGTAAGGTTACTCGCTGAGTTTGAGGTGTGAGTGCGCGCGGTAACACCACTTGATAGTGCGCATAACTTTTGTCTCCCTGACCGCCATATTCTTGCTGCGATAATTTAATCACAAGCGGTTGATCACTTTGATAGGTCAATTCGATACTATCTAAGCCATTCAAGTTTCCACTGGGAATATCATAAATTAATTCTACCCAAGAGTTATTTTGCTTATCTACCCTCGGCACACGATCAAAGCCTATTTTAACGCGGTTATTTTGTACCAGAGGTTCGTCGAGTAACACTTGGCTACCGTGCGGGTCGGTTGCATATCGCCAGTCACCCTGATCAAATTTTACTGGGGACTGCGTACTTGTGCACCCTACCAATAGCAACCCACTTAAAAAAGAAACTACACGCATTAAGCTCTCCTTATTCATTTTCTGCGGTGATGATAATTCAACCGCCTCGTTTTAACAGGCAATTGCGTTTAGTTAATAAATCGAATCGATTAATGACAAAAAGTAGCAGCCCCCAACTATAGAGGGGTATTAGAATCTGGCTACCTAGCTCATTCACAAAGCCTAATATAAGACAAAATCGGCGAGTCTCGATTCGGACAGATTATTGGAGGGCTGGTTAATTTTACAAATTAAGCTCTGTCATATGTTGCTTGAAAACCGCCTCGAGCTCATCCATTTTAAAAGGTTTGCCTAGATGCCCGTTCATGCCAACTTCTAGGTATTTGTCTACTTCACTTTGCATAACATTCGCTGTAAGTGCCACTATTTTCAATTGCTCAGGAGAGAACTCTTCCCGGATCAACTTTGTGGCTTCAACGCCGTCCATCACCGGCATTTGAATATCCATAAATACAATATCAAACTTGCCATCCGCCTGATTGATTTTATCTACTGCAATCTTGCCATTTTCAGCCACTTGCACATCTATTCCAGGGATCCTATCAAGCAACTTCAAGGCAACAATTCGATTGATATCATTGTCTTCAACCAACAATACGCGTAAATCAATTCCTCCTAAGATATTTTCGCTTTGCTGCGCTGGGGTGTTATTATCTGCTGGTATATTAATAGTCCCATCTTGCGCTACTGTAGTTGATAACTGGGGCGGTTTCTTTGAGCTTAAAGCGTCTATTAAATCTCGTTTCAATAACGGCTTGTATAAAATAGGGAAGCCGGATTCGGTGTCGATACTCTCTTGCGTGTGAGCGGTATATATGACTACGCGTTGTGGTAAATTTCCTTGAGCTTGCAGTGTTTTGAGGAGTTCATTCGCTTGACAGTCTGGTAATACCCAGTCAACCAATAGGATATCAAACGTTTGATTAGCGAGTATGGTTTGTGCATCGCGGCCATTGGTCACACCCGATACTTGTAATCCGATAGAGCGAGATATATTTTGACTGATCTCCAAATAAATGGGGTCATCTTCCACGATCAGCATTGAACCAGAGATTGATTTGGGTTTGACCACCTCTTTTTCAGTGACTAACGCCAGAGGCAGTCGTACAGTAAACTTTGACCCTTTGCCCAACTCACTTTCAACCTGTATTTCACCACTCATCAATTCAGTAAGCAATTTACAAATTGTCAGTCCTAATCCAGTTCCGCCATACTTTCGCGTTGTCGATGACTCTGCTTGAGTAAAACGCTCAAATAACTGATCGACACTCTCTTGGGCAATTCCGATCCCAGTATCAGCGATGGAAATTACCACCCATACTTTGTCATCTTCATACTCCTCTTGTTTCACACTCAAAGTAATCGAGCCATGTTCTGTAAACTTGACTGCGTTTGAGGCAAAATTCAGCATAATTTGATTAATTCTGACTGGATCACCAATATACTGTTTGCTTATATTCGGGGCCAAGTCAAAAATCAGCTTAACGTCCTTAGTATTGGCTAGAGGTGTGATCAAAGAACGCAAATTATCAAGCAGATCTTCAAACTGAAATGGAATATGTTCTATATGTAATTTCTTCGATTCGATCTTTGAGAAGTCTAGAATATCATTGATAATGGTGGTCAAGGCATTGGCTGAAAACCTTACTTTTTCTAAGTAGTTACGCTGAACGCTAGTTAATTCCGTAGAGAGTAAAATATCCGTTAACCCCAAGATTCCATTCATCGGTGTTCTTATTTCATGGGACATATTTGAAACAAATAGAGATTTAGTTTCAGCCGCTTGGTTAGCCAGTATATTGGCTTTTTTCAGGTCCACTAACAACCTAGATAGCGCGATAATAATCAGTAAGAATATCGCGCAGATCAGCATAAAAACAGCACGCACCATCAGCCATTTTGCCGCTTCAATTGACTCTGAGACATCGTGAACAGTGTGCAAAATCGTTTTCACCACCTCACTTTCTTGGATGGGCACTAGTAGATTCGACGCCTTCAATGCATTGTCCAAAACAAATTCGATATGCAAGCGCAATACTCTCAATCTGGGCGCTTGTGATTCAAGCTGCTTGAGCTCAGGTACCAACAAAGCCAATTGGTTATTAACCGTCTCAATAACGGGAATTGAATTGGTAACATGTAAATTGGAGACAAGTGCAATACTGCGACTGATCAACACTTGCGCTTGTTGATTAAATTCTGTCTTAGACAACTCTAATTTGGCAATATAGCGATAAGATGTTTTGAGCATAGACGCCAACTGCATATAGGTATCAATGGTGTTTTTGAACTCATCTAAAGATTGATTCATCTCAGGGTTTAAACGTGCATTCAATTCCAACTCATTGATCAAACGTTCAAACTCCAACTGCTTTTGGGCATGCCTATCAAAGTGGTATACATTTCGGTCCATCGCAGATAAAGTCTCTAGTGACAACTCTGTCGCCATTCCCTGAAGTTGTCTTTTGAGCAGTAGTTCTTGTTGCAGGTTTTTTGATAGGAAATAAGCATCTATGGCTTGAGAGCCAAAAAACCAAATTAACAGTAAAAGGCACCCTTCGATTAAATATTTCACTCCGCTAATGACCTCGGCAATTCTCCAGTAAAGGCCTGTAATAAGGCTTCAATATCTGCCACATCTTCGTCACTGAGATCCAAACCCAATTGCCCTTTTGCCATGATCCGGATGGCATCAGATAAATTATCCACAGAGCCATTGTGAAAATAGGGTGCAGTCAGTGCGACATTGCGCAGACTAGGAACTTTAAATACAAACTTGTCCTGTGGGTTTTGAGTCAGCGCAAAACGGCCAACATCATCTAACAAGTGACTGGGAACTCTGTCCAAGCGGCCAACTTTTTGATACAAATTGCCGCCTATATTTCGCCCTTGATGACAAGTCACACAACCATAGCTAACAAATTTCTCGTAACCGCGTTGCTGCTGAGTGGACAAGGCACTGGTATTGCCAAGCAAAAAAGCATCAATAGGGCTATTTTGTGAAATGAGTGAGGCTTCAAATGCCACAATGGCTTTGATGATATTTTCGGTCGTTACCCCCTCTTTTGAGACCGCGTTGAAACTTTTGACAAAACCCGGCTGTGCTTTGAGCTTTTTTATTATGTCTTGCCAATTGCTGCCCATCTCTATCGGGTTGTGAATAGGTTCAGGGGTTTGCGCTTCTAAGTTGGGACTACGACCATCCCAAAATTGGCGGAAATTCAAAACCGAATTGAATACTGTTGGAGAGTTTCGCTCGCCCAATTGCTGCTTTATACCAACAGAAACAGAAAATCCGTCATCTCCGCCGTTATATAGATCATGACAAGATGCACAAGACACTGTGTTATCGGCTGATAATAGCGGGCTTTTAAACAGCGCCTTGCCCAATCTTGCCCAAGCAATATCGTATTGCTCAACCACAGGGAGCGGCTGGATCGGCGCCTCAACTTTGCGCTCTAAATAAGTGACGCCAGTTGACTGTATTTCGACTTCTTTTTGCCACTGGTGTTGCTGCTGGGATGCTTTTAACTGCATGGCAAGTACCAGCACTATGGCAAGTAAACACACAGTTACAAGAACCACATACCTACTACTCATAAATGCATCCTTGATAAACACCCTATTCAGTTAGACCATTGATCAAAGTATAGACAGTCGCCACCATTTTAACTGGAATTTTTATGTAAAGCGCGAAGGAAGAATTTAGATTGGCCTAGAGCATTGAATAGATCGTATTTTTACACTCACGCATGAGACCGGGTACACAGAAAAAGTAATGCAAACAAGTTAGTTGCAAAGCTTCCAATAGTGCTTAATTAACGACAGATACACTTTACTCATAGAAAATCAAAGAACACCTAAAGTACCCAGCGCTTTAAAATTCTCCCTATATGGTCTGAAATACAAAGAGTGAGGCGCATTCAGGTGCCCAAAACATAAGTGTTCCACACTATGTTATGTTTTTATTTTTGATAAACAACCACAAGAGGAAGGTAATAGTTGTCTAACTAAACAATTGCAATTAAAAAAGCAGCAGATGATGACTGCCGCTTTTTCATCTTGAGTAAAAGGGTTAAATCAGCTGAGCTTTTCCAGCAAGCCTTCAAGTGCTTTATTCACTTGCTCGTGATCGTCCCAATCCAATGCTCCCCAATCAATGTTGGTATCGAGCGTAGATACATCCACAAAGAGCAGCTTTTTCAGCACATCTACTTGTGTAATCTTTTTAACGTTATATGACTTCACTTTTGCGCTAGCAGGCTTTTTACCAAATAACCGGGCAGCTATTTGCTCACCAATTTCTCGCTTGTCACCAACACCCAACATTTTTTTATCGTGCAGTGTTTTATATTCTTGCTCACACTCCAAAATAATCTTTTTAACTTTGACAAATGAAGCGCTTAAGCCATCCTCATAAGCTTGAATTACTTCAGGGTAGCGAGTCAGTACATTGTAGTTGTCAAACGCGCCCATAGAAACGCCCAAGTTTTTCGCTTTCTCTCTGACGGTTAACTTCTTTTCGCCAATTTTTAACCTTGCCTGATCAATACCTTCAATTTCTAACATTGCAGACAAGAAAGCTTGCAACTTACCGTATTGTGGCAAATCTTCACGACTGGCGTTTTCTTGAAATTGCTTAACTTTATAAAGCAAAGGCTTGGAGTCATACACTTTGAACTGCGCGGCATGGTCAAGGCCATATGTGTAAATCAAAGCAAAGAAGCGTCTGTGCCCTGTTAAAATTTGGTACTGGTTGTCTTCAAGAGGATAAACGGTAGGGACTTGGATAATTTCAGATACGGAAATGTTTTCGCCAAGCTCTATAATCGACTCAATAGATTGGTTCGCTTTGCGCCAATCACTCGTTCCATATTTTAAACAGTTGATGATGCAGTCTTTCCCTATGATCACCTTACCATCTGCTTCGTAAATTTCGACCAACTGGTTTTTAGACAACCTTCTTTCGACGAATAACCTTGCGTGCTCATTCTCGATAAACACGCATGGTAAAAAGCGCGCATTGGTTTCGTCTGGGGTAATTAAATTTAAAAATAGAGATTTATACTCAAAACTCTCACTGTGAAGTTTTTGGCTATTACTCAAAGTGGCTAAAATCAGGTCATCTCTACTACTAAACATCGTATCTCAAACTATTTTTATTGCGTTGGAAGATCATAACATACCTACAATTGGATGCCATATAGTTCATATAACCACAATTAACTATAAATACTTTAATAACTTAGGTTACTCTATTCTCGATCAAAAAATTAAACGAAAAGCAGCAACACGCCATCATTGATTGAAAAGTTGCAAATATACAACCAAAGACGACGCTGACAGGCCATTTTTTATCAAAAAAGCGAATTATACTCTGCTTAACTTACTAAGTTTTGCCAAGTTCAATTTGCCTCACAAAGTAGATAACGGTGTATCAAGGCTCCTGTGAATAGGCTTATGACTATATCTATAATTGGCGTGAAAAATGTATTACAGATGCTTACCCGGCCATTAACTTAACTCTTAGCTTTTCAGGGGAGAAGCTTAAATCCTGAACGCTTGCCAATGACACAGTCTGAATACCTGCTTGCATCCATGTATGGGAAAAAGTGACTATAATTTTTATGTAAGTAATACGTAGCGTTCTAGAGCCGTCTCAAAAACAACACACTGTACTTCAAAGCAGTGCCATCAACGATACAGCAGCGCTATCAAATTAAGTCACTCGGTAATGTAGGTTTTTTTGCAAAGTATCAGATTACTTTGCATAACAACAAAGGAATAACTATGACTCATCTACCATCTCCCAATCAATACGAATCATCCCTGCCCAAACTCAAGTCAATGTGTATAGTTGGGCACACAACAGACACCACCACCAAAATTTGGGTGAGGACATTTCAACCTGGTCAGTGGTGCTTAGTACTGGTGAATGAAGCAAATATTCAGCAAGTCAAAGGCACGCTGAATGCATTTACTTCTCATCCAGATGACGCTTGCTTTTCTGCATCAGGCATTGTCAAAGCCACATTAAACACAGATGAAAAATATGATAACTGTGAGTGTGTGACAATCGAAAACCTAACGCCAAATACCCGTTACTATTATTACCTGTTCGCCTATGGGGATACATATGACCAACTGCCGCGAAAAATAGAGCGTGGTATGGCCATCGAGCACGCATTTTGCACCGATGAAGCAAGCCCACATTGGCAGAACTTTAGTTTTGGCTTTTATAGCTGTCACGATCCTTTTGGCCACCGCTCTGTATCAGATGGGCTTTGGCCAGACTTTGGGGAAATACTAGAAGATAAAAACACCCGCTTTGTCATTGGCGGAGGCGACCAAGTATATTGCGATACCCACGGTAAACGCTCACGTCGGCAGGCTAAAAAACAAAAACCAATCATAGAAGATCTCTGGGTTTGGTTAAGCAAGCATAAAAATGACTTATACAACGCCTATATGGAAGGTGAGGAACTCAATACCGAAGGCGTGATCGACTACCTTGCGAAGCTCTATCGTATTTATTATCGAGTGTATTGGAATTTCGATTCGCTCAGAACCGTTTACTGTTCTTATCCGCAATACATGATGTGGGACGACCATGAGATTATGGATGGCTGGGGGTCGCTGACAAGGGATCAGAGAATAGATAAATTAAGCAACTTCTGGCAAGACGATGAAGATCACATTAATTCAAAAATCGCTAGATTAGCTTATCAAGCCGCTAAAAGAGCGTATTTGGACTACCAGCATTTACATAACCCAGATACCAATGTATCGAATAGACAATACGATATCGTAGACAAACAGCAACAGTGGGATTATGGCTTTACAAAGGGTCCCATTGGCGTTTATATGCTTGATACACGTTCTCATCATGATGTTGAACACCAAGCAGACGGTGCACGTTTGTTAGGGCCTGAGCAAATGACGCGCTTTTTACAATGGCTTAACACCACCGCAGCGAGTGGCGTAAAAGCCCTGTTTATTGTCACCGCCGTGCCAGTTGTGCATTGGAATGACACTGTTATGAACAACATGGATCTGCTATTAAAGATTTTTGGCGCGATGGATGATGCCATTGATGAGTGGGGTAACGAAACCAATATCACAGAGCGAAACAACCTGTTAGAGCAGATATTTAAAGCCTCACACGCCAATCAGATCCCCATTACTTTCTTAAGTGGTGATGTACACTGTTCATCAGCTTTCAAATTGAAGTCAACTAACTACAAATACGCCAAAGTAATGAACATCACCTCAAGTGCAATTTCACGCAAACCACCTCCTGCGATGGCCTCAGTCGCTATTGAAGGCAGCAAAAGTATGTACCGTTCGACCCATATAGAGGTAGAAAATGTGTTTGAAATGGCCGGGAAAAACAACTTCCTCGTGGTTGATGTTGAGAGCGAAAACAATAACTTGTCCATCAAAGCGAATATCTACTATGGCAAGCCCAATGATGATGAGTTGCAGAAGAAAGAGATAAAGATTGTGTGATGGGAGTGTTTTCGACATGTATTGCTGAGCAATCGCATTGCCGAAAATACCTTTATTGAGTTGTACTATCTACAAATTTATAAATATTAACAGGCTAGGGCTGAGTATCCTTCTAACTTTAACGAAGGCAAAGTAGCTTGATGAGGCCATATACAATAAAAGCTACTTTGAACCAAAAATTGTAATGGTAACGAAGACAATTTTAAGACTTTGTTTTGTATAAAAATGATAATGTCTTATCACTTAAAGTTATTTTATGAGGAGACTCAATCTCAAATATTTAATCGGTGTGCTCAGAGCAATACCCGAAATATAGAGCTAAAGACTAAAAAATATTGCTATAACTTGCTATGTCAGCTTTGATTGAATGTGTCTAGACAAGATCTGGTAGTCTCGCATAGTGCATAAGCAGTTGTTGCTAAAATCAGCGTCTCTGACCCCATTGATTAGCGTCTCTGACCCCATTGATTAGGCACTTAGAACCCAAAAAGCCACGAATGAATCGTGGCTTAAGCTACTATTTTATTAAAAAACTAGAGAGTCCGATTGACAAGGCTGCCAGCTAGACTGTAGTTTCTGCCGTGAATAATAGCAGCATGCGCACCAACACTAGTATTTCGGCCACTACACATAGTGTAAATCCAAAGGACAGCCTCAGCATTCGCTAGGCCACCACTAGATTTATTGAAGCAACTTCCTCTTTTTGCTTCCGCCCTCAAAATTGCAGCGCTGTTACGCCCTTGCTCAGTACGAGACAAAGAAGTGAAATGATAACCAACAGGCTCACCGTAATAGCTACCAGATGATCCACCCGACTCAGCGGCAATGGTAGCTCCGCTTGCCAAAAACAATGCTGCTATCGCTAAAGTTCTTTTAATCATTGTTCTGCACTCCTTTCTCAATCAGTTTATTTACGCAAAGACCCTTTTGGTCTAGAAGCCATTCCGTGCCGCCATTTTTCAAAATCGATTCTGCTGTTGTTGTTGTAACTTGCGTTATATTTGCTTCACTTACTACATTCAGCAAGCTAACAGGCAAACCGATTAATGCTTCACGCTGCTTTTGCTCTTCATAACTGTCTAAGCCATTCAAGGCATTGAAAAAGTACTTAACTGAAGCGGCAACATCGCTGATATCATAATTCACCAAATCCATACAAACTTTGGCTTCTCTTTGTGCGACATCTTGCTCAGCCTTTTCGATTGCAACTGCTGCTACATCTTGAATTTCACTATAGCTGGCAAACTTTGCATCTTTCGACATCGATTTAATCACTCTGAAAGTGAAGCGAGCATGCGCATCACTCATTTGCTCTACAGAAGCAATCGAGCTGTCAGGGTTTTCTATCGAAACATTCACTCTTGTATCACTTGCACTTGCCAACAAAGGCACACATACAAGCACTGGTATCATATGTTTTATTAATTTCATAATCTTTTCATTCCTTGAAATTTGGTGTATCCAAATTTCATCAGGTCCTTTTTTTAGATATTAATTAAACGCAGTTTTGCATACAATTTTGACGTTATATCCGCTATATATTTTAACAAAACCACACCGCAAATTAGTGCAAATAAAGAAATAAAAATATCAGTGCACCACATGCGGTAAATTATTAATCGCACACAAAATACCCAATGTAAATACAAAAAGATCAAAAAAAGAACATTTTATGACAAAATATACAAACCAAAGAACCCACGCAGTTTCAAAAAACAAAACAATAAAAACATGATAAATTAAAAAACAATAAAACAAACCAAAATAAAAAAAACAAACAGCCCCATACAAAACAGAAACATAAATAAAAACCATTAGATTCTTAATTTTTATTTTTTAAACAAATATAAGATTCCAATCAGAAATACAAAAACCACAAAGTCATAAAAATGAAATAATTTACACACTGACATTTTTATGTTTTTTAAACACCAATATATAAACCTTATTAGGCCAGATAAAAATAACTCTTAACTTTGCCAAAAAGGTATTAAATTGACTTATATTCTTTAAAAGCTCACTTACCGATTGATATGAAAGCCCTAATATAAGGTGAAAAACAATATTATTGCGGGTTATTTCAGCGGTGTACAATGCTAGGGTCGAAATGCTCAATTTGAATCACGACATTTACGATTCATAGCAGTAATGGCAAAGAACGAAAAGCTACCTGTTTAAACTTAGCAGCAGCTGTCGCCCTGCTAGGCAAATTTGCCTTAAAAAAATTAGCAGGAGATACATTGTTCTAAACGAAGCAAAGTTACCTAAACGATACCTTAGGTAACTTTGAATTTAGTAATATTGACTTTGAAGGAGGTAATTAGTTGAAGGTACCCTTTTTGTATAACTCTAAGCCATTGTCTCCAATGACCAAAAATCGATGACTTTCAGTGGGCCATGGCCATTCAAATCTACTCAACTGGCTAGATATAACATCATCACTAACAGCGTATCGACGATTTTGGTTATTCGCACGCAAGCTGTTTTCGGTCAGTTGAAAAGCGACAATAGTGACTAACGCGCCGTAGTTTTCACCTAATTCACAAATAACGTTTCTAAAATCTTTGCGAATATTTGTTGCGTCCCAAACCACGTTGCGTTTTCCTGCCAATGCTTTTTTCAATCGAGTTTTGGCCATTTGTAAAACTTGCCCTCGATTCTTTTGACATTCACGCTTTCCATTAAGCTCCTTTCGAATTTCATCGAGAGAGATTACTTCAAAACCATTTAAGTTCATCTCAATCCATGTCGATTTACCGCTGCCGCTAATCCCGCACATAACGAATAAGTTGCTGTACTTCTGACATGGTTCATAGTTTTTCGCAATAGCTTCTTCAACCGTATTAATCTGCCCATGTGAAAGCTGTTTAATTGCATAACCATCTAAAAATACTTGCTCAGATTGACAAGGTTTAAGCTGTATTTTGTCTAGATGAGGCTTAGATGGTTTCTTTCTCCCCCAAAGTTCATAGTCCTCAGCAAACAACCTAAACTGCTCAAGCAAATCAATTTGCGTATCCAAATCAGTGCATATTCGGCCTCTCATATCGGCTAATTCGAGCCAATATAAAAGTTCCAAATCAGCATTTAAAGATAATCGAAAGTAATCGCTGTAGTCTTGATTTTTTACCACCAAAAGTTTAGGTATTTGATGAAAGCCTACCAATCCCATAATTTGCATTATGGACTTGTGCGCAAGTGGCAATGCAACTAAACGCGTTGCCAAATAGCTAGCACCTATTTCTTCATGCTTAGACGCCACAACCCGTTCAACACCTGAAATTTCTTTCCGACGAGTAGTAAGCGGTTTAGCAATATCATGAAGTAAGGCTGACAAAATTAGTACTTGCCTTTGGGCCCCTTGAATATGGGTTGCCTCTGAAGATAGCAATGCATATAACTCCTGTAACACCATCTGTGTATGAATAGCGACATTGCCTTCCGCGTGCCATTCCTCATCCTGCTCTGTATTTTTGAACTCATCTAATAACGGAAAGTAGCTAGCTAAAAATGAACTACACTCTTCGAAATTAGGGGTATGCTCTAAGGCTAAGCTTTCTAACCATGTACTCAACTTTTTCACCTTAACCTCCTTTTTACGTCTTTCAGCCCATTAGGTATCACTTCAGCATGCATCCAGTGTTGATCCGTTGCCACGTGATTGGTTCTCACCCATTTCGAAACGCATTGAGCAAATTCATTAAAATGAAAGCTATCAGCCATTCGAACAACATAACCTTCCTGATGCTCAACATCTAAAGTGATATTGCGAATTGTCTGTTCACACCACAGGCCCACAAAAAGTTCTTTTGGTGTCACCAGACCTAGCTGATTAAAAAGCTGTTTACTATCTTCCCAACTTAAGCATTCATTTCTGTCATTCCATGCTGAAAAAGCCATGAAGTAACTAGTCAGCGCGTCATAGGCAATTGAGTGTCTTGCATAGAGGTTTTCGCCACAAATTCGCCACCCTGTTGGGATTTGATATCCGATTTCAGCTTGCAATGCTTTTACCCAAGCTCTCGATGGATGGAAGCGACTATCGATAGAGCGGGCATGCATGTAATCTGGATACAAAGTGGTGTTCTCGCCGTCCATTTTTTCCGTAACAACGACTATCTTGCCTTCAAAATGACTTAAGTCACCTTGGCGAATATCATCATTTGTTGCACCCGGTGACCAAGGTAAGTGAGGGGTGCGAGGGTATTTAACTCTCATAATATAAATCCATATCTATTTTATAAAACGCTAAGTAACTTGCTTAGCAGTCATTGAAATAGGCACAGCAAGCCCTCTCACACTTTTTATATTGCGAGATTGCTAATACGCTATGCTTTGATGGAATTACATCGTTCTACCCTCTAATAAATTGTTGGTTTTATAGTTCTGCTATTCCTAAATAGCCACCAACTGATTGCTTCATAATTTCAATTAATTCTTCATCCATATACTGATATTCGTCTGGAATATCGAGCACATGAATATCCTTGTAATCTAAAAGTCGAGTAAACTGAGCCTTTAAGCGACTTTTATGTTTTTCTTCCATAACAAAAATGACGTCAGCCCATTGAATGTCTTTGGCTGTTACAGTCCTGCGTGCTTTAGGACTCGTACCAGCCGATCTTACGGATACTTCAGGATGGTTTCTCCACACCTGCTCTCCAGTTGGACTGCGCCATTGGTTTCGGCTGCATATAAATAAAATGTTCGTCACTTTCCTTACCTCAAGCGGCAATTCACTATCCAATGTTTGCCTCAATGTTTTACTTGGGTAATCAATACCCAGTTGTTTAGCCCGCTTCAATTTTTCTGAACGGAGGTACATCAACTTCCAGTTCTTTTCCGAAACGAATTTTTTGTAGCACGCTTGCTTCTTTTTAGTTTCTTTATTTTTGCGTTTTGCTTGTCTCCAAGCCTTATTTCTAATGTTTTCCATACTAAACTCTCATCATTTAATCGGGATCAGCAGCCGCGATAATACGAAGAGGTTTAAAATCAATATGAAAGCCTTCAACGACTTCATAATTTGTTTGTGTCTAGTTCTTTAAGTGTTGCCCTAGCGAACTAGGGCAAACTTTTCTCCTTTAAATGTTCTTACCGGATTACCTCGTTCGAGTTCCCAATGCTGCTGCCAGCGCGCTTTTTCTTGAGAAGTCATTTGCTCTTGTTTTAGCATTTCCAACTTCTGAAAGAGCAGCACTTTAGCTAAGCGCTTGTTAGCATGCTGGCTACGTTCACTTTCAACACGAACTGAAATACCAGTTTCAGTGTGAATAGCACGTACAGCCGAGTCAGTTGTATTTACATGCTGACCACCAGCTCCCGATGCTCTGCACGTTTGAAACATCACGCCTATATCTAGTTTTGCTTCATTGACCTCGAACATTTGCCCACTGAAAAACCAATTTTTACGCTTATGCTTAGGTCGAAAGCTACTTTGACAGACCCACAACATAGCCCCTTGCCAAGAAAGGGCCAATTGCTTGGCTTTCTCTTCAAACGATGAATCCAGTTTTAATAGAGCTGACTTAAAACAACCCTTTTCATTGGCAGCAACTGCATCAACAACATCAAACTCAATGTTTTCAGCTCGACATTCCTTTTCAATAGCATTGACAGCTAAACCAATGGCCTTACAGCACTCAATCGGACCTTGTCCTGATGATAATTGCAGTAATATCATGATGAACAATCTCCATTGGTTTTAAATGTTAATACTGGTCGCAATTTAGCCACGACCTCGATCAACCCAGCATCAACCATATCGCTTATTACAGTTTCGCACTTTTTATAAGCTTGTGGCGCTTCGTCATACAGAAGCTCCTTATTACCACATACCACACGGCTGCCAAGTGCCGTACGATATAAGTCCTCTCGCTTATATTTATGTCCTAATCGGCCATGACACTCGCCGCGCTTCCATTTTCTACCTGCGCCGTGTGCCAACGAATAAAGGCTAGTAGTAGCGCTCTTATCAGCCTCCTCAATCGGCTTAACTAAATAACTGTAGTCACCTCGAGAACCCGGGATAACCACGTAACCTTGGTCACTCGGTGTTGCACCTTTTCTGTGTAACCAGCCTTGCTGACCGTCTATCTCTTTCGGTGAAACCAAGTTGTGATTCACATCCAAAGCGCACTCACCTTTAGCCCGAATTGCTTCAAGAAACCGCTTAGCAATGAATTCTCGATTTAGCTCGGCCCAGCGGACTGCTTCGTCATGCTTTTTCATGTAATCATTAAAATCTGCACTTTCAATAGATAAACCGTCATGGTTATGTATCGTCACATGATTTACCAAAATCGATTGGCCTAAACCTCTCGAACCTGAGTGCACAAGTAGCTGCAGATGCTTTTTGTTTAAGCCCAGTTCATCCAAGGCCGCTTGATCGTACACTTCATCAATCGCCTGAAACTCTGCAAAATGATTGCCACCACCGATTGTGCCTAATGCATGATCATAAGCATTAGTTGTAACACCATTTTCAGATTTTCTTGCTGCAACACTCTCAGTCCAGCTGTCGTCAAGCGGCAGCTCTACATGCTCAAACTTCTTAGTTAATTTATCTAAGTTCACCTTGGATACTTTTGCTGAAGTTTGCCAAAGCGACATACCGCAACCAATATCATTACCCACTAACGCTGGGTAAATTCTGTTGGTTGTAAAAAATGCGGCACCAATTGGATAACCTCTTCCAGGGTGTAGATCAGGCATGCCAGCTACTCGCTGCATACCCGTTAATTCTGATGTCTTAATTAGTTGTTGTACTGCTAGTCCTTCGATCCACGTATCTGCAGACGCAATTAGGCTAACGCTTTCAGTAATCTTTTGGACGGATTTGCCCATAATACCAATTCCTTTATCTTTGCTTTGAAAATAAGGATTTAAAACGAATAAACGTATTGGCAGATCTTTTTACACGGGTAAGAAACCGGGCGTAGCTTTATCAAAAAGCTAATACCTCAAAAAAGGGGTTTATTGAATAGCTTTCTGCTACTTATCGGATAAGACCTGCAAAGGATATTGATGTATTTTTCATGATTTTTACTCCTTTACAGTTAGTTGATAATTGATTAAGAGGCCGCATAGTAATCAAACAATAATCACAAGGCAATAACTATTTAATAAAATTTATCCCCCTGCGAAAATAACCACGATGAAATGGGCTAAGTTAAAACATCTCCTAATCAAAAGGGTCAGAGTCATTGATACTCCGATCAAAACAACCCTCAGACAATACCGCTTCCCCTTCTATCACCGCTGAAAATAAGCAGTTGAAGAGTAATGTGCACGCATGGATGCGTACAACGCCACGACTTCGCCAAGGAAGTTTTATCGGTACTTTTTAATATTTGTGTAAGTTTCACATTTCTCCTTGCGCAAAAGTAACTTTGCTTCGCAACATATACTTTGCACCTTCATCAAGTGATTTTTTGAAGTAGCAGCGTGAAGAGTTAGGGTGCTGGGAGAGCCCAAAGAGGAGCTAGCTCCTCTTTAGTTGTCGTCGCCAACACTGCAAAATGGTTTCTGACCTTCGTCAGGATGACAAGGGTAAGGCTCAAGCTGAATTTAAAACGCCAAGTTTAGAAATCAGATTCATTGATATGAAAATGAAATCATAGGTAGATTTTCTTAGTTCTCAGGTGAAAAACCTTGATTTTAATTAGCTAAAATCAACTAACACACCTGCCCGCACGCCCAGCCACTTGACCATGCGTATTGGAAGTTATAGCCGCCGAGCCAGCCGGTGACTTCGGTCACTTCGCCGATAAAGTACAGGCCTTTGGCTTTTTTCGCTTCAAACGTTTTAGAGCTCAATTCATTACTGTCTACGCCACCTAAGGTCACCTCAGCGGTGCGGTAACCTTCTGTACCGTTTGGTTTTATTTGCCAAGCGCTTAATGTGGCGGCAATGGTATCAATCTCACCGTGAGTTAGTTGGTTTGCAGGTTTATCTGGCACGCTGTTTTCATTGATCAGCGCTTCAACAAAACGCTTAGGTAAAAGCTGTCCTAGTAGGTTTTTTACCGACTTTTGACCTTGGTTTTGACGCCAATCATGGAGCAGATCGGTCACGTTTGTATCTGGTAATAAGTTGATACTGACGGCCTGCCCTGCTTGCCAAAATGACGATATCTGTAATATTGCTGGGCCGGATAACCCTCGGTGAGTAAAGAGAATATTTTCTCTAAATTGGGTGCCATCTTCACTGGTGACTAAACTGTCGACACTGATCCCGGACAAGCCTTCAAAACGCGCTTTGTCGTGATCATGTAAAGTAAATGGCACCAAAGCCGCAGTTGTTGGCAGTAGCTTTAAACCAAACTGTTCTGCAATTTTGTAACCAATGGGGGTTGCACCAAGCTTAGGCATAGTTAATCCACCCGATGCGACGACTAAAGATGTACAACTAAATGTTTGCTCTGATGTTGTTACTATATATAAGCCTTGTTCATCGCGCTCAACATTAAGCACTTCATTGCGCAAAAAGATTTCAACGCCGGCCCATTCGCACTCAGTCTTCAAAATATCAACAATATCTTGTGCACTATTATCACAAAAGAGTTGGCCCAATGTTTTATGGTGATAATTTAAGCCATGACGGTCCACCAGCTCAATAAAATCATGCTGGCTATAACGGCTCAAACTGGATTTTACAAAGTGAGGATTGGCACAGAGGTAGTTTTCTGGCGCGGCATTTTCATTGGTAAAATTGCAACGGCCACCGCCACTTATGAGAATTTTTCTTCCCACTTTTTTACCCATATCAACAATAGCGACCTTGCGGCCTCTGTAACCAGATTGTGCCGCACACATTAATCCTGCGGCGCCCGCACCAATAATCACCACGTCAAATTGCAACATTGTATACTCTGAAACGAAAAACTTATGTCGCAATTATAACTTTTTTTAAGCTTAGATGGGAGTTTATAGTTCAAAACACAACCAAAAAGACATATTTTTATCACTTTTTAGAATATGAGATAAATCATTTACATTTTTTTACATAGAAAAATAGATTATTCTTTAACCGAGAATATTTTGAAAAATTTTAATAAAAACATAATGATACTGTAATAAAGAAGCCTTTTATCCATCCGCTTATAACCAAATTAATAGTGTAAATAACAAAACAATACTTTCACACAAATCACAACAAGTTTACGTTTGTTAACCACTTGGCATGGAGAAGTTGCCGAGAAAAACAACAAGTAAAACAAGGGTAAAAAAATGACAACAGGAAATTTTAAATTAGCAGCACTTTCAATGGCTGTGACGGGATTACTTTCAGCAAACGCAGCAATGGCTATGCCAGAAGGTGTTAACACACAAGTTGAGTCATTCGGACCAGCAGTGCCAAGTCAAGCTCAAATCGCACAAAAATTAGAATCACAAAGCGGTTTCGGTACTCAGTTCATCATCAAATATAAAAACAACAACAATGACATCATGTCACTATCAAGTGCTGATGCATCACCAGCAATGATGAACACTCGCGCTCGCAGTTTCGTATCAGGCTTCAACAGCAAGCGTGCAGCTGCTAAAGCACAATACGTTCGTCCTATGGCACTGTCTAACCACCACGTAATGCGTGCAGACAAAAAGCTAAGTGCAGCAGAAACACAAAAATTCATGCAGGACATGATTGCATCTGGTAACGTTGAGCACATCGAAGTTGACCAAATGCTACAGCCATTCGCTGTTCCAAATGATCCTAGCTACAGTTCACAATGGCACTACTTCGAAGCAGCGGGCGGTATCAATGCTCCGGCAGCTTGGGATAAAGCAACAGGTAGCGGTGTAGTAGTAGCAGTACTAGATACTGGTTACCGTCCACACGCTGACTTAAACCCAAATATCCTGCAAGGTTATGACATGATCTCTAACCTGTCAGTTGCAAACGATGGTGGCGGTCGTGATAGCGATGCACGTGACCCGGGTGATGCAGTTACTGCAAACGAATGTGGTTACACACACAGCGCACGTAACTCAAGCTGGCACGGTACTCACGTTGCAGGTACTGTTGCAGCAGTGACTAACAACGGCGAAGGCGTTGCTGGTGTTGCTTACGATTCAAAAGTTGTTCCTGTTCGTGTACTTGGTAAGTGTGGTGGTTTAACATCTGATATTGCTGACGGTATCATCTGGGCATCAGGTGGTTCTGTTTCTGGCGTGCCTGCAAACGCAAACCCTGCTGATGTTATCAACATGAGTTTAGGTGGCAGCGGTGCATGTAGCTCTACAACACAAAGTGCAATCAACCAAGCTCGTGCAAACGGCACTGTGGTTGTAATCGCAGCAGGTAACGACAACGACAATGCAAACAACTACAACCCAGGTAACTGTTCTGGCGTAGTAAACGTTGCATCAGTTGGCCGTAACGGTGGTCGTGCTTACTACTCTAACTACGGTACTTCTATTGATGTTGCAGCACCAGGTGGCGCACAAAGTTTCGCAAACGACCCAGAAGGTATCCTTTCAACTTATAACTCTGGTAGCAACACACCTGTGAGCGATAGCTACAGCTACTCACAAGGTACTTCAATGGCTGCACCTCACGTTGCAGGTATTGCGGCACTAATCAAACAAGCTAAGCCTACTGCTACACCAGATGAAATCGAGTCTATCCTAAAAGATACAACGCGTAGCTTCCCTGCAACGTGCACAAACTGTGGTACAGGTATCGTTGATGCAAACGCAGCTGTTGATAAAGCGCTTGGCAATGACAACACAAACCCAGGTGACAACGTACTTGTAGACGGTGAAGCTAAAACAGGCCTAAGTGGTGCGAAGAATGCTGAAGCTTTCTTCACTTTCGAAACACCAGCTGGCGCAAGCAAAGTGACTTTCACAATGAGTGGTGGCACAGGTGATGCTGACCTATATGTAAGAGCTGGTTCTAAGCCTACAACAAGCACTTATGACTGTCGTCCTTACGAAAGTGGTAACAACGAAGTATGTACAATTGACAATCCATCTGGCACATATCATGTGATGATGCGCGGTTATGCTGCATACAACGGTGTAAGCTTAGTGGCAAATACTGAAAGTTCAGGTACTCAACCTGGCGGTATCACAGAGACTAACCTATCTGCTTCAACTGGCAACTGGAGTCGTCACCAAGTGACTGTTCCTGCTGGCATGTCAAGCCTAACGGTTAAAATCTCAGGTGGTTCAGGTGATGCTGACCTTTATGTAAATCCAGGCAGCGCTCCTTCTACTTCAACTTATCAGTGTCGTCCTTACGAAAGTGGTAACGTAGAAACTTGTACTATTACAAACCCAGCAGCTGGTGTTTGGCACTTTGGTATTCGCGCTTACCGTACTTTCTCTGGTGTAACACTAGACGCACAGTACAAATAATCCCTAGTACTTAAGTAACAACACAAAGCCGGACTCGCACCGGCTTTTTATATATCCGCGTTATGCCTCAATACTGAGGCATAAAAAAGCCAAACATCCGTTTGGCTTTTTGCTTTAATAGTTAGATCGATTCAGTTATCAAACTAAGCAGGCTATAGCCAGTCCCATTTGTGTGTTCCAAACAATTGCCAATTTACTTACATACAGCTTTATTGATCCTGTTTATCAACCAAAGCTATCTCTACCACATTTATTCGTACTTACCCGACTTATTCTACCAGAGACACTGTACAAATCATTCTTAGTGCTTAACTAACAGCACAAATCCGGGCTTCACGTCGTCTTTTTATATCCGCACTATGATTCCAAAGCTCGGCATAAAAAAGCCAAACATATGTTTGGCTTTTTGCTTACTCTCACGTTAATAGTCAAACTAACCTTGCTATAAACCCAAGCTTGCTCTTATCTGTGCCATTTGCTGTTCCAGGCTTTGTTGTATTTGGTTTATTTGTTGGTTTGAGCCACTTACTTGCTGCTTCATTGATGCCATTGAACTGCTAAAGCTATCGACCAGCTCAGTTTGTTGATTGGTCAATGCCATGGCATCTGCCGCAACTTGGCTTGCCCCCTGTGCACGCTCAGCGACCCCTTCAGAATTGCGTTTTAACTCTTGAGCATGATTGGTTTGTTGCTGCGCCTCTGATGCCAGCGCGCTTATCTGGTTAGATACCTTGCTGGAGTTATCACTTAATATATTCAGTTGTGCATTGATATCCGTCAGTGAATCTTGTGTTTGTCTGGCAAGCTTTCTCACCTCATCGGCGACCACAGCAAACCCTCGACCATGTTCACCAGCACGTGCCGACTCAATCGCAGCATTGAGCGCTAGTAGGTTTGTTTGCTCCGCAATGGTGTGGATCATTTCGATGACTTTACCCACATCTTCAACCCCAACTAAGAGTTCATTTAGACTGATCAAACCTTGGTCAACACGATCTTGAGTACTTGAACTGGCTTTAAGCATCGACTCAGCAAAACCCACACTTTGGGTCATCGCGTTATAGGTGTCACTGGCATTATCAGCAACTTGCTGGTTGATATTGCTGGCCTCAAAACCTATCGATTTGATTTCATCAAGTTGCAACTGGTTGTGTTCAACCTGCTCATAAGTATGTTCTGATTGCTGACTAATGCTGGCCAAATTGCTGTTCATGTCTTGCATAAAGTCGTTGATCACTTGCAGCATTTGCTCACGCTCTTGGGCCTCAATACGTTGCCTTTCAATCAACTGATTAAAGTACTGTGCAATTTCACCCACTTCGGTATTAGCACGCTTGCACTTGATCTGCTTAAGCTCATTACTCTCAATCAAAAACGCAAACCCATCTCGTAAATTACGCAGTGGCGTAAGCACTTGGCTAAACTGTACCCAGTAAACACCTACCGCTAAAAGCACCAATAAACCTATCGCTGCACCAAAGATGGTAAAGACTTGTGACTTGAGTTCTGTCTGGCGGTGTTTTAGCTGCTCACCAGCCGCAAGCATTAGAGTAGACAGACGTTTGATGTCATCTCGTAAAGCAGATATTCCCTGCTGTCTCTGCTGTGCTTGGCGCAAGGTGTTTTCTAAGTCTCGGCTAAATCGATTCGGCCAACTGGTCAGCTCGGATTTGATCTCTTGACCAAGGTCCTCAGGCTCTTCGCCCAAAAATAATTCGTCCTCGTCTACTTCAGCCATTACGCCGAGATCATCTAAACGCTCTATCTTAGCGGCTAAATTTTGCAATCGATTGAGAGATTGATGCAAGCTTTGTTGAGTGGCCTTATCGTAATGTAAAACCAACTGATAGGTATAAATGCTTAAATTGGTGGTCTCAAAATAATAGTCAGACGCCAGCGAGTAATATTGCTCACCAAGCGAATGACCTTGAGCCTGTGCAACATAATTCATCAATGACGACGCAGAGCCAGCCATTTGTCTCAGCGCATTATCTAATAGCGCCAGTTCATTGCCTGATAGTTTACCAAGTGCACGATATTTACCCTGAATGTCGCCATTGAGCGCATCGAGCTGCTCTTCCATATCCGTCATCACATCACTGGACATGGTTGCCAAGTGCTGGTTTTTAATCGTGCTGATATGTTCACTGGCTTGATTTAAATACAGGCTGTCACCTGAGCTCAGGTAGTCCTCGATGGTCCCTGCCAAATCAATCAAAACCGTATTTTTAAGCTGAGTATATGCGCTATCTTGCTGATCTAGCTTACTAAAAACCTGACTCGCCCAAAATAAGGTCGCCGCAAGAATAATACTGGCAATAGCCAGCAAAACCGCCAGCAGCCGGGTAAAAGATGAAACACGCATATGTACTACAAACCCCAAAAAGTGAATTTCGGGCTCAGAGTATTAACCTTTTATGACAGTTTGATGTAACTTGTATACTAATCACTCAATCGAACGTAAAAGCATACTTTTTTAGTATGCTTTTTGTGTACAAAATTTCATGCTTAAGTTTTGAACTAATTGGAAGAGGTTATTTCATTGCCGCATTCACATAAACATCAAAGCGGTTTTTCTTGGTGGTAATTTGCATGCTAGGCGTATGCGTATTTAAAAACGGCGCATAATCAGGACGCTTGACGACCACTCGCTTGGTCGCTAGCTGCATCGCAAAAGGCAGTAGCGCGTCAGCATCGTTGTCAGCCCCAACCAATGACTGAAACACGCGCATTTCTTTTTTTACCTGTGCTGACTTTTCGCGATGTGGAAACATCGGGTCCAAATACACCACATCCGGCTTACTTTCTTCATTTTGCATTGCTTGCTCTAGCAATTCATGACTTGATCCATATGCAATGTGCATATTTTCCTGCATCCATGTGCCTATCTCCGAGTCTTGATACGCACGCTGTAAACCGTCATATAGCAACGCAGCAACCACAGGGTGCCTTTCATGCATCAACACTTTGCAGCCCAGTGATGCCAACACAAAGGCATCTCGGCCAAGGCCAGCTGTGGCATCTAGCACTTTGGGTGTAACCCCTTTATTCAGCCCCACCGCTTTTGCAATCGCCTGTCCTTTACCACCACCGAATTTACGCCTATGGGCACTGGCCCCGGTGACAAAGTCAACTCGGATAGCACCTAGTTTGGGCTCGTCTTTTTTAAACAACGCCAGGCCTTCTTCGTCATAAACCAATCGAAACTCCTCTTCGAGTGCTTTATGTTCATCTAGCTCAAAGCGTTTTGTTAGATCATCTAAATAAGGACGGTTTTCGATAAATGGCGTGTGAATATGCAACTGCAGGCTCCTGTCGTTTAAGCCTGCAGATTATATCGTTTAATTAAGTAAAAAAGAATGCGAGAGACACTCTGTGTTGTCATCTACTTAAAACAACTCAATATCAGTTTGTGCGGGCACGTCATCTTCGCCCCAGGGTTTAGCCATTTGATTTAAGCTTTGGATCAACTCTTGCCGCACTTGCGTGATCTCTCCAAGCTTGTAACGAATAATAGAAAACTCATCATTCACAAATAAAAAGTGCTCACATAAATGCTCAAGGGAGTTGCGGTGCTCTTCGCTCAATGCCGATTTTACAGCTTCATCTTTTACAAATGCTTCCAGCTCCGTAATTTTGCCGCCGTATACCTCACCTATCCCACTGAGCTGCTCGCTGAGCTGTGAAAATGCCAGACCAATCTCCTCTACTTTATTAAGGGCCACTTCACTGACTTCCATATCTTTAATCTTGGCATTTGTCGCCTCTAAAATATGTGGCAGTAAATCTTTAAATCGGCCATAAAGCGCAGGGTCATCAGTGGGCATATTTTTAATTAACAAAGAGACTTTTGGATAATTGATGATGGTACGCCTGCCAAAATCAACAAATCGGCTGCCATCTTTATTGGTTTCTAATAATTCTTGCTCAATAGGCTGAATAGCCCCCTCTTGCGAGAAAAACACCGCTTGATTGTGATACCAAAACGCCAGCGCTACCTCTAAATGCAAAGGGGTAAAAAACTCTAAAAAATATTCGGATAACGTATTGAGATCGTGAGCATGATATGACTGGCCGACATACCGCATAATACGCCCCATATCACCAGAGTCAGTCATGGCAATTTCTGCGGTGATCTGCGCGCGCTGCATGTCTTGCTTTAACGCCACGGATTGTCGGCGGTAATCATCAAGGACTTTGATCCGCGCAAGTAGCTCGGAGCCTTCAAACGGTTTCACAATATAATCAGCAGCCCCTGCATTGTACCCTCGCATGCGCTCACTGATATCAGACTTGGAAGATAAGAACATGACAGGGATATCCGCGGTGTGCTCACCCGTTTTTAAGCGTTCGCACACTTCAAATCCCGACATTCCCGGCATTTCCACATCAAGCAGAATAATATCTGGTTGATATTTTATTGCTAACCTTAAGCCTTGCTCGCCATTTTTAGCGTGGATCAATTTGCAGTGTTGCGACAGTGACTGCTCGATAACATGGTGAATGAGCTTGTCATCGTCAATGGCAAGCACTAAATTTGTCATATGGCTTTCCCTACAAGATCAGGTCTTTACCAAAGCATAGACGGAACTGCTTATTTTGCGAGTGCAAAAACAACAAAGCGCCTAAACAGGCGCTTTGTGGTGATTAACTGAAATGCAAAGGCTTAGGCTGCTTGACCTATACCACTGTGGCGTAACAGTGCGTCGACCTGTGGTGCTCGGCCTCTAAAACGTTGGAATAACACCATTGGCTCTTCAGAGCCTCCCATTTCGAGGATGTTTTCCATAAACTCTCTGCCCGTTTGCGAGTTAAAGATCCCTTCTTCTTCAAAACGTGAGTAAGCATCCGCTGACAACACTTCAGCCCATTTGTAGGAGTAGTAACCCGCACTGTATCCACCAGCAAATATGTGGCTAAAGCTGTGCTGAAAACGATTAAACTCAGGCGCTTTAATGATCGCGATTTGCGCTCTTACTTGATCCAGTCTCGCTTGGATTTGACATGCTTCCCCCTGCTGGTAATCAGCATGGATATGGAAATCAAATAGCGAAAACTCAATTTGTCTTAACATTTGCATGGCTGACTGATAATTTTTTGCCGCCAGTAACTTATCTAGTAGCTCTTTAGGTAGCGGCTCGCCAGTTTCGTAATGCCCAGAAATAAAGCTCAGTGCCTCTTCTTCATAACACCAGTTTTCGAGGAATTGACTTGGCAACTCGACGGCATCCCACGCAACACCGTTAATACCAGCAACCGCTGGCGCATCAATTTGCGTAAGCATGTGGTGAATACCATGACCAAATTCGTGGAACAAAGTGGTGACTTCATTGTGGGTGAATAATGCAGGTTTATCACCTACCGCTTTGTTGAAATTACAGACCAAATAAGCAACAGGAGTTTGTAAAGTACCGTCAGTCAATGTGCGACGCCCCATACAATCATCCATCCAAGCACCGCCACGCTTATGCTCGCGCGCATATAGGTCTAAATAAAAGTGACCGCGCAGCTCACCCGATTTATCATGAATGGCAAAGAAGCGTACGTCCTCATGGTAGCTATCAAAGTCGTTTACTTCTGAAACTTTGATGCCAAATAGACGATTGACGGTTTCAAATAAACCACTTAAAACACGGTCCGCAGGGAAGTATGGGCGCAGTAGCTCATCTGAAATTGCGTACTTAGCTTGTTTTAACTTCTCGCCATAGTAGCCATAATCCCACGCTTCTAATTGCTCAACTTGATGCTCTTTTTGCGCAAATGCTCTTAGCTCATCCACTTCTTGTTGTGCTTGAGGTTTAGATTTTTTAGCTAGATCATTTAAAAACTCAAATACTTGCGCTGGCGTTTCAGCCATTTTAGTCGCCAGTGATTTATTGGCATAGCTCTCAAAGCCGAGAAGTTGTGCCAGTTCATGACGCAGTGCAAGCGCCTCACTCATGATCTCAGAGTTATCAAATTCATTGGCGTTAGGGCCTTGATCAGATGCACGCGTCACAAATGCGCGATACATTTGCTCTCTCAGCGAGCGGTTATCCGCATAGGTCATAATTGGTAAATAAGATGGAATATCTAACGTGAATACCCAGCCTTCTAGCTCTTTGGCTTGTGCGGTGTGCGCGGCAAGTGCCAGTGCCGACTCAGGTAAACCACCTAACTCTGCCTCGTCAGTAACATGTAGGTGCCATGCTTGAGTTGCATCCATCACGTTGTTACCAAATTTAGCGCCTAGCTCTGAAAGCTTCGCGCTAATTTCACCGTAACGTTTTTGACCTGCATCATCGAGTGCAATACCCGACAATTTAAAATCACGCAGTGCGTTGGTAATGGTTTTTTGCTGCGCAGTGCTCAAGTCTGCAAAGTCATCGCTTTGTTGTAGCGAGAGATAAGCTTTGTATAAACCTTGGTGCTGACCAACATAGGTCGAGTACTCAGAGATTAGAGGCAAACACTCGTCGTATGCTTTTCTTAGTTCTTCATTATTTACAACGGAGTGCATGTGAGACACAGGGGACCACATTTTAGACAACTTATCGTCTGCGTCTTCAAGAGGCTGAACAAAGTTTTGCCAAGTACATTGTGGTTGTTCAAGCACCTTATCTATGGTTTCACGACAATGCTCAATCGCCGCTTTTAGGGCTGGTACAACGTGCTCAGGCTTTATTTTCGAAAATGGCGGTAATCCTTCAAGGCCAATTAATGGGTTGCTCATAGTGTCTCTCTTAATTTTTTATTTCCTGAATAAACTTGAAATAAGGGCTAATAGCGCAAATACAAGTAAAACTTACTAATCTAGTTGAAAGTTATGACGTATATAAGCTGTCATATCAAGACTAGTTCAGCGAATTCAGAAGAGGAAAGATTATGGCTCAACATTTTGACTACATTGCTATTGGCGGTGGTAGCGGTGGTATTGCATCAGCAAACCGAGCGGCAATGCGTGGCGCAAAGGTCGCCCTTGTCGAAGCAAAACACATGGGTGGCACCTGTGTGAATGTCGGCTGCGTCCCTAAAAAAGTAATGTGGCATGGCGCACAAGTTGCCGAAGCCATTAAACTGTATGCACCAGATTATGGCTTTGACGTTGAGCTAAAAAACTTTGATTGGGCTAAATTGGTCGAAAGCCGTGAAGCATATATCGGCCGTATTCACCAAGGCTACAACAAGTACCTTGCCAGCAATGGCGTGACCGTGATCAACGGCTTCGCCAAGTTTATCGACAACAAAACCATAGAAGTCAACGGTGAACAGTATACCGCCGATCATATTTGTATCGCAGTAGGCGGTCGTCCAAGCATTCCAAATATTCCGGGCGCAGAGCACGGCATCGACTCAAATGGCTTCTTTGAACTCAATGAACAACCTCGTCGCGTTGCCGTCATAGGCGCAGGTTACATCGCAGTTGAATTGGCTGGTGTGTTGCATAGCTTGGGAACTGAAACCCACTTATTTGTCCGAAAACATGCCCCGCTGCGTAATTTTGACCCCATGATTGTTGAAACCCTCACCGAGGTGATGGATAAAGAAGGCGCAACATTGCACACCAATGCCACACCAAAAGCATTAGTAAAAGAAGCAGACGGTTCAGTCACGCTGCAACTTGAAAACGGCGAGTCTCACACTGTTGATCAAGTTATTTGGGCAATTGGCCGAGAGCCTGTGACAGATCTCATTAACCTTGGCGCGACTGATGTAGAAACCACTGAGAAAGGGTATGTCAAAGTCGATGAGTGGCAAAACACCTCAGTGTCTGGCATTTATGCGCTGGGTGACATTATGGAAGGTGGTATTGAGTTGACGCCTGTGGCTGTTAAAGCTGGCCGAATGCTGGCAGAGCGCCTGTTCAACCCAGAATTACCAAATGCTAAAATGGACTACAACCTAGTACCTACCGTTGTATTCAGCCACCCACCGATTGGCACCATTGGCCTAACAGAGCCTGAGGCAATCGCTCAGTACGGTGAAGATAACATCAAGGTTTATAACTCCACCTTTGCAGCTATGTATACAGCGGTTACACAACACCGCCAGCCATGTCGCATGAAGTTAGTTTGCGCAGGACCAGAAGAAAAGGTCATCGGCCTACACGGCATCGGCTTTGCCGTTGACGAAATGATCCAAGGCTTTGGCGTTGCCATGAAGATGGGCGCAACCAAAGCAGACTTTGACTCGGTCGTGGCTATCCACCCAACAGGCTCGGAAGAGTTTGTTACTATGTAGATCTTTTTATGGAAAACTAAACCTTAGATTTTTATAGTCTGGAAAACTGAACTACCCTCATTAAAGACTTATCTTTTTTGAGGGTATTTTTATGGTTTACGTAGTTGAATCATCACCAGTAAACGTTCCAAGAATATACCCAAAAGTATCAACAGAAACTCCTCCTATTTCACTGAAAGGCTTTCCTACTTTTTATAGTTCCGACCACCAATACTTGATGCCTGTTAACCTATGGATGAACTACCTAGTAAATCTTCGGAAATCAAAAGACTTAAACTCTGCAGTACGAGCAATCAAAAGGTACTGGCAGTTTTTGGAAGCAAAACAATTAAGGTGGGATGATTTTCCTGCTATGAAGTACCTACGCCCGACTTACCGCTTTAGAAATGATGATTTACTCAGCAGTGCTCGAAATGGTGAAATTCAGTTTTCTACAGCATCTTTGTACATGCTTCATGTCATCAAATTTTATGAATGGTGTATTGCCCACCGACTCTTGCATGTGACAGAGCATGCTAAACCATTTGAGTATGAGTTAGTTAAGGTGCAAAACCAGGGGACAATGAGACATCTAAACCCACAATTTCTTGTAACAAGTACAGACCTACGCATTAAGGTTCCCAAACGCGCCCACATTCAGTCATTAAACCCATTAAGTAAAGAGAATACTCGTCTTTATGCCTCTGAATTAACAAACTTTAGCATTGAGTTTGTATTACATCAGTTGCTGCAAATTCACTCTGGGCTAAGAATTAATGAAGCTTGTACTTTTCCACAATCTCTTGCCCTCAATGAGCTAAATACAGGCTTATACTCTGAAGTTGTGATAGGGCCTGCGAATGGCGTTACTACGAAATATAGTAAAGAGCGAAAAGTAGAAATCCCAGCAAAGTTAGCTGTTTTACTCCACTCTTACGCAACATCTATTAGGCGAAAGAAGCGCCTAAAAGGTAAGGAGAGCCCATTTCTACTCGTTACAAAAAATGGTACTCCATTCAACGCAAATAACGTACAGCAATCCTTCCGACGATTGAAAAAAAGCATAGAAGTAAAACATTCCATGGCTTTTAAGCATAGGACTCATGATCTCAGAGCAACCTATTGTACCTACCGGCTGTCATCATTGCTTGAACATGGGCTGCAAAAGAATGCGGTGCTCCAAATGATGGCATGGATGGGGCACAACAGCGAAAGTACTATCTGGAAATACGTAGATTACCTTGAGAGAGAAAAGAGCGTTCAGGATGCCACTAGTTTCTTAGACCAGATACTAGAAGAGGCAGTATATGAATGAAATATCACACCACCCAGAATTGGTAGTAAGCCTCAAAGTTGGTATATCTAAATATCAGTCATTTGACTTCAATCGATTTCGCTACATTGGAGTTCCCCCAAAAAAACAAATTGAAAAGTCAAAACTCGCTAACCGCGACAAGTTAGTTCACAAGTGGGTAGATACCTTGGGAAGAAACCAAGAATACTCTGACAAGACGAAGTTTGGTTATTTCCATGATTTAACTCGATATGTAAGTTTTACTGACAGCCGGATGCTCAACCCCGAATCAGAGGAGGCTGCGAATGCTTGGGAACAGCATCTCATTGAAAAAGTTAGGCTAGGAAGCATGCAAGTCAATACAGCACAAAAGCATAACAGTGCAATCCGTTGCCTGTTAAAGCTCTTAGGCTACCCCGTCGAGAAATGGTTCTCACCTCATGGTCTATTTCGCCGAGAGTCAAATCCGACAGAAGCTTATTCAGACGCAGAACTAAAAACTCTTCTGAGGCTTATCCAACCACTGTTTAATCAACTTTTTAAACAGATTACATCCGATTTCCCTCTCTACCTAAATGCCCAGCCAAGAGATAAATGTGCGTCTATCCAGCTTAAAGGGCGCAATTGCCAAGTCGCAGGGGCCATAACCAAGTGCTTTACACTGGGATACTTCTTAATGTCGTACTACACATGGGGAAATAGCACTACCATTCTGAAAATGAAGAAATTTAAGCAATCTGATCTGAGCCAGAATATCGTATATTCTCAAAGCGTACTAAAAGCCAGAGCTAATAAGTACGTGACCATCTCGATTGGTGAAAACAACAGTCAGCATGTGCCTAAACATGCATTGAGGTTTATTCACAAGCTTCTCGAACTAAGTAACCTAATCGCACCGAATAGCGAACATCTGTTTTTCAAAGTCAGTAGAGGAAAAGCTTCTCCCCTTGAATCCTCAAACCTTCGTGACATAACTAATTGGTTACTTGAGTACTTCAACCCCATAGATGATTACGGAAAACCACTGCGGCCAATGGCTAAAAGGTTTAGAGCTTCAGGTAGTGCTCGTTACTTAGATTTGACGGGAGATGCTGTTGGGGTAGCTAGTCTATTAGGTAACACACCCCAAACATTAAGTCGTCACTATACAACAGGTAGTCCTATAGAAAACAAAAAGCAGCTTCAGGCTGCTGCCTACACACTAGAAGCTGTTGCTCGTTGCTCTGACGTAGCTGAGTCAAAAAATTATGCGAAACAACAATTGGATATTGAGGTCCTGCCATACGAGGAGTTCCTAGAAAAATACTCACTTTTTAAAAAGAAACCACAAGCGACAATCATAGGCTCTGGTTGCAAAGACCCTTTTGGTGCTCAAGCTGACAATTACAGAAGAAAAATGAACTTCAGCCCAAAAGATCTCGATGTCGAGCACCTAGCCTGCTCAGATATTCTGAAATGCTTTAGCTGCCCCAACCAAGTGATTCTTGAAGAAGTCGAGGATATTTGGTGTTTGATGAGTTTTAAGGAGGCGGTTAACGACTCTCTTGCAAATCATGCAAATCGACAGCAATTCGAAAGAAACTTTCGAGACTTAATAGACAAAATTGAATTAGCTATTTTTAAGGTCGATCCTTCTGTACGCCGAAAGGCGCAAAATAAGCTCAATAAAGAAGGGCGACATTGTTTATGGCCGGAAGGAATCAATGATCTATTTTAGGAGTTAGCTATGAGAGTCTTACTAGAACTTCCAAATAATAACGTGCTAAAAGAAAATCAAGATGGGTACCTAAACGTACTTGAACTATACAAAAAAAACGATTTATTGCACCTTTACAAAATCCCAGTGACTAAGACATTCTCAGGTTCTATTGTCAGTTACTTTGGCGACGAAGAGTGGGATTTAACCGCTTATGTTGATAGAAAAATCACAAACAAATATAAAATAACATTTAACGAAATATCATCTCAATCTCTTGCTAACGAGTTCAAGTTGATCTTTTTTATTTGGATATACACCCCTGCAGGGCAGCGTCGAACTTCACCACTAAAACCTACTTCTCTCATAGCAATTCATAGTAAGTTGACACAAGTTTATAAGTACCTAGATAAGTTAAAGTTAGATAGTATTTCAAATCTATCCCACCCTGTTCTTTTTTATGAATTTTGCAATTATATTAAAGAGCTAGAGTACAGTTTTATAAGTGTTCAGCACATATTTTCAGTACTGGGGAAAATACAAGAATCATCAAAATATTTACCTTTTGCACTCGAAATACCTACTGATCAAGGTTGTGGAGAGTTAGCTTCCGAATACTGCTGCCCTTCAAAAAGTAAATCAGACCAATTCTATGCTATGCCCACATCCGTGATGGAAAAAATATACTCATGGTGCATTAAGTTTATTGAAGAACTACACCCACATAAAGAGCTTTTAAACGAATTAGCCTCTGAACTGAGGCTTAACTACACAATGGGTAAAAAGAGCATAGATAAGAAAATAGAATCAGGTACTTGGCCATGGTTGAGTTATGACTCACCGAATTACCGTATTGAAGTGAATAAATCCAAACCTGTGCCATACAAGCTCATAATTGAGTCATTTTTAATTGGTTCACCTCTAGAAAAATACTGTATCCCATCAGTCGCAAGAACACAGGGTTGGTTCAGCAAAATATTAACAGCCTGCTATGTTCTGTGTGCAGCATTCACAGGCATGCGAAGAAATGAATTGTATGGACTCCACTCAGATAGCTTCAAAACTCGAATATTCAATGGCAAAACAATTTACACGCTTCAGTCTTATCATCACAAAATGACCCAAGGTAGAGGACAGCTGACAGAATGGGTCACGTCTCCAATTACAAAGAAAGCAATTGAATTAGCTGAAGCTTTAACTAGACATATGCGAGTCGAATTATTCTCAAGCCCTAACCCAATGAAAAACCATGAAGCTAGCTGCCTTTGGATTAATCAATCCAGGAAAAGTGAAGAACCAAAATTAATGTATGAAGGACACTTGAGGGCTAACTTCGATTGGATAGCTAAAGAAGCTGGCGCATTAATTGACCAGCAAGTCTTGGATGAATTTAAACTTATCAACCCAAATAGGAACCCTCTGCACGCTGACAAAAAAATTCAAATCGGCAAGATTTGGCGAATTACAACTCATCAATTTCGACGAACCTATGCCGTATTCGTTCGACGACATAACCTTTGCTCACTTACTGCTATTAAAGAGCAATTCAAACATCTCGATATACCCACTACTGATTGGTACGGAGAAGGGAGCGCTTCAGCAGCATTGCAAGGGATACAGAAAGACAATGAATTGAAAGAACTAATTAGCTCAGTCGCAAATGAAGTAATTATTGATAATGTGTACCGCTGGTTCAATTCTAATGAAAAGCTATATGGAAAAAGAGGCCTCGAAATAATGAAAGAGCGCCGTTCAATTCCATCAGACTTAAAAACTAGAGAGCAAATCCAAGAGCTTGTTGAAAAGGGCATAATTGATTTAGTTGGAACACTGCACTCATATTGCCTTGCAGGTTATGAATGCCGCATGGATAAATTAGCCTCCACAGCAAGCTGTTTTCAATGCGAAAACCAATTAATTGATGAAGAAAAAGCCCAAAACTGGATTCACCGACATAAATGGGCAACTGAACAAATCATTTATTTAGATTCAATTAATAGATTAAACTCTTCAATCGAAAGTCATTACATAACACAAATTCGTGCCACAGAAAGAGTGATGCACTATTTTAAGATCCCTTTTAAAAAGTTTGATTTCAAGGATATCGAAAATGAGTAAATCAAATATAACAAAAGTAAAAATCGAGGAGGCACTTAATCGGATACTACAAGGCCATCCAAGAATAATACATTCATCACAAAAGCTATCAGTAAAAGCAGTTGAAGAAGAAGCAGGACTTGGTAGCGGTTCAGTCTATTACTATCCTGAGCTTGTCAGTATTATAAAAGCGCATACTTTAAAGACACAGAAAAAAAGCCAAAATAACTCACTGTATGAAGAAAAAATATCATCTCTACAGAAGAAATTGAAAAACGAGAAAAGGTTAAAAGAAAAATATCGTTTGGAGATCATAGAGCTAAAATCCCAACTGAGTAGTATGGCGAGCCAACATAACCAACTCGCATTAATTATCCAGCAATATCAGTTCAAAATTAATGAGTTAGAAAATTTGGATAAAGTTCACCGAATAGAGAACAAGGATCGTTAACGGAGCAATAATATAAAGGCTTAAACACTATCTCTATAGCCGCTAAACACCTTTTTTATACAACTTCGTTCAGCTGAAAAAGTTATGGATTATTTTGAGATAAGTTACACTCCTTACAAACCTGAAATCGAGATCAGACAGATTTGAGTAAGTCAGAAAATACAAGATTAGAGCTTCTAAACGCCATTGACAGGATACTTTCTGGCAAAACCATACGTGTTGATGCAAAACGTGGGCTAAGTGCAATAGCTGTTGAAGAGGAAGCCAATCTCGGTAACGGCTCTGCTTACTACTATAAAGACGTAATCGAAAAAATTAAGCAGCTAAAGTCAAATGCAGCTACAAAAAAACAAGCACAGCAAAGCTCTGATGTAACTAAGTTACGAGAAAAACTTGCTAACGAAAAACGGCTAAAAGAAAAATATCGTGATGAATTAGCTAGGCTCAAAGAAGAAATGTCACTGATGGCTGCTACCCACAACGCCCTCGCATTATCTAACCATCAGTTTCTTAAAAGAATAAATGATTTGGAATGCGAAAACCATCTACTCAAAGGTGAGAAAGGTTAACCTAACCTTTCAAAGCGACATGGTAAATAAAGTATTAAACAGTCCATCTTTTATATAACCATTTATAAGAAAAATGACAAAACTACAGTTTTGACACAATATTTGATATCGTGTCGAAAATAATTATTGAGTGAGTCAGGATGATTTCAGGGTTAAATGGTGGAAATTACATTCTTAGCTCTATGGCGAAAGAAAGAGTTAAGAACGGTATTCTAGATCAGGCGCAAGTTGTTGGCTGCAAAGGTGAATACACGGTCGTATTTAACGGTATGGAGTGGAGTGGTGAGCCACTCGTATTGAGTAGTTCAAGGCAGCCTTATGAGGCTCGTATCTTCAAGAGCTTAGACGGTGCTATCGCTGAGTTATTGCGTATTGGGCTTACAGAAGCATCTATTAAAATTACAGCTAAATCAGACAACGACTAATCACAAATCATTGAATTTGGAACAAAGATGAACATTAAAGAAGAAACAGTATATTCAAACGTTGAGACAGCCAATAGCAAACAGCTTGCGATTCTCAAGAAACACTTCCCAAATTGCTTTGATCGTGATGGTAACTTTATTCAAGAGCGAATGCTTGAGGTGGTCAATAATAATGAAATTGAACTCTCAAAAGAAAGTTATGCGTTGAACTGGTTGGGTAAATCATACTCTCGTTTGTTGGCGAACTTACCACCTATAACTCTGATTAACGCAGATGTAGAGCACAACTCCAAAGACAAGCATAAAGACAGCAATAATTTGCTTATCAAAGGCGATAATTTAGAAGTGCTAAAGCATTTGGTTAATGCCTATAGCGAGAAGGTCAAGATGATCTACATTGACCCTCCGTATAATACTGGTAAGGATGGGTTTACTTATAATGATGATCGTAAATTCACAAAAGAGCAATTGTCTGAACTTGCAGGTATTGATGAGGATGAGGCTGCACGGGTTCTTGAATTTTCTGACCAAGGTTCAAGCAATCACAGTGCTTGGTTAACCTTTATTTATCCACGTCTATACGTTGCCCGTGAGTTAATGAGTGATGATGGCGTCATTTTCATCTCTCTTGATGATAATGAGCTTTCACAACTTAAAATTATCTGTGATGAAATATTCGGAGAAGGTAATCACTTGGGGAATGTGGTTTGGAAGAACGTTACAGATAATAACCCTACAAATATTGCAGTTGAACACGAATATATTGTTGCATTTGCCAAAAACAAAGAAAGATTAGAAGGTGAGTGGAAATCGGGTATTTCAGACTTAAAAGAATACTTGCTGAGTGTTGGTGAAAACTTGATTGATCAAAATGATGGTCAAGAAGCTTTACAAGCGGCTTATACAAATTGGTATCGTCAAAATAAATCTCAACTTGGTGCTCTTGAAAACTACAAGTTTATTGATAAACAAGGTATTTACGCAGGTTTAAGAGGCGTACATAACCCGGGGAAAGAGGGTTATAGGTATGACATCATTCATCCTGAAACTGGAAAACCTTGTAAGCAACCTTTAATGGGCTACCGATTCCCTGAATCAACAATGAACCAGATGATTGCTGACAAAAGAATTATATTTGGTCAAGATGAAACAAAACTTGTTGAGATTAAGGTTTATCTTAAAGACTACCAAGAGAAATTTAGCTCAGTGATTTCTATGGATGGGCGTTCTGGCTCTAATGAGTTACGTGAATTATTCCCAGAAATGAAGAAAGCTTTTTCAAACCCTAAGCCAACGCAGCTTCTTGAAAAACTGATTTCTTTCTCGTGTGGCCAGTCAGGCTTGATTTTAGATTTCTTTGCTGGCTCTGGCACGACGGCAAATGCAGTGGCTGAGTTAAATTATCGAACTGATTCTACTTACCAATTTCTCACGGTCCAACTTGATGAAGAGAACAAGAAAGACTCAGAAGCATATAAAAACGGTTATAAATCTATCTTTGATATTACTAAAGAGCGCTTAACAAGAGTAAGTGAATCAACCAACCAGGGCTTTAAAATTTTTGAAATAGTCGAAGATTTCCGTATTGAAGAAGATGATAAGGAACTAGCCTTATCCAATCTTACTATGTTCGATGATGTTCTGCTGACTGATGAACAATATCAAACCTTGCTTACCACCTGGGCTTTGTATGATGGAAGTGAGTTAACGACCCCTATTTGCGATATTGATCTCGATGGTTACACAACACATCTGTGTGATAGACGCTTGTATATGATTGCACCTGATTTTAGTAGTAATGCGCTCAAAGCGTTACTTCACAAACTTGATGATACGGATGACAAGGATTTTGACCCAAACAAGATTGTTTATTACGGCAACAACTTTGACAGCGTTAAGCAGATGGAGCTGAACGAAGCACTGAAGAGCTACGCAAATAAGAAATCTATCGAGATTGATGTGGTGGTACGTAACTAATGAGCAAAGGATTCACTTTTGAAAAGAATCTGCCTCACCAAAAAGCAGGTGTTGACGCAGTTCTTAGTATGTTTAGAGGTGCAGAACCACAATTCGATCACGACCAAAGTGTACGGCTTTTAGCGAATCCAGAACTCGTTATTACCAAGCCACAGCAACGTTCAAACATAAAGGATATTCACGAGTTTAATGGTATAGAGCACAGCAAAGAACATTACAACGAGAATAGTAATGTTATTGATGTTTCGATGGAAACGGGTACAGGCAAGACCTACACCTATACCAAAACAATGTTCGAGCTGAACAAAGCTTTTGGTATCAACAAATTTATCATCATTGTACCAACGCTTTCGATCAAAGCTGGTACGGTGAACTTTCTTAAAAGTGATGCGCTCAAAGAACACTTTAGAGAGACAGATCGTGAACTTAAAACGTATGTTGTTGAAAGTAAAAAATCATCTAAGAAAAACACCAAATCGTTTATGCCTCAAGCGATTCACGATTTTGTAGAAGCAAATAATTACAACAAAAAATACATTCACGTAATGGTGATTAACTCAGGAATGGTTAACTCCCCATCTTTGACGGAAGCATATGACCGTGGCTTATTGGATAACAGGTACAACACACCGATTGAAGCAATTGGTGCCGTCAAGCCGTTCGTTATCATTGATGAACCGCATAAGTTTCCTAAAGCAAAAACAACGTGGAATAACATTGAAAAGTTTAATGCTCAAAGCATCATCCGCTATGGCGCAACGTTTAACGAGGATTACGAAAATCTTGTCTATCGTTTAACGGCCGTTGACGCATTTAATGATGATCTCGTTAAAGGCATCAATACCTTTATTGAGGAGATGGTCGGTGATGATGTTGCTAGCTTGACGCTCAAAAAATCGACTACAAAAGAGGCAAGTTTTGAGTTAAATGAAAATGGTACAAAGAGCACCATCAAAGTTGGTAAAGGTGAATCATTAGCCAAGGCTCACACTGAAATTCACGACCTATACATAGAGTCGATGAACACAAAAATGATCGTTCTGAGCAATGGTGTTGAGTTAAAAGTCAATGAATCAATCAACCCATACTCATACTCAGATACGCTTGAAGATAATATGATGCGTAGGGCGATTAAAGAGCATTTCAAAGTTGAGAGAGAAATGCTGACACAACGCCCACGAATCAAACCTCTGACTCTGTTTTTCATAGATGACATCGAGGGCTATCGTGACGGAAATAACATCTCTGGAAGCTTGAAAACCAAGTTTGAAGAGTGGACTTTGGCTGAAGCTAAGGCACTACTAAAAACTGAAACAGATGAGTTCTACAAGCGCTATTTGGAAAGAACTATTGCTGATATAAGTAGCGTTCACGGCGGTTATTTCTCGAAGGATAACAGTGATAAAGACGAAAAAATCGAGCAAGAGATTAATGAAATTTTGCACGATAAAGAGCTCCTTCTATCTTTAGATAACCCTAGACGATTCATTTTCTCGAAGTGGACGCTTAGAGAGGGCTGGGACAACCCAAACATCTTTACCCTTTGTAAGTTACGTTCAAGTGGTAGTACAACCTCAAAGCTTCAAGAAGTGGGGCGAGGCTTACGTTTGCCAGTCAATGAATATATGGCTCGTGTAAATGGTGGGTTTAGGCTGAACTACTTCGTAGATTTTACTGAGAAAGATTTTGTTTCCTCTCTAGTTCAAGAAGTGAATGAGACATCATTCAAAGAGACTGTCCCATCTAAGTTGACTCAAGATCTTGAGGATAAAATTTTATCTAAATACCCTGACCTTGAAGCTTTGGATTTGATGATGGACTTACTTGGAAAAGGGATAATCGACAAAAGTAAAAACTTACTCGGGGCAACGGCTTATACGCAGTTAAAGGAGTCGTATCCTAACGCTTTCCCTAGCGGTGTTAAGAGCGGAAAAATCAAAGTTGCCACAGAGGGGAAAACTCGTTCTAAAATGCGAGTTGGTAAGTTTGATGAGCTAAAACAACTGTGGGAAATGATCAACCAAAAGGCAGTGTTAGAGTATAAAATTGCTAGCGAGAATGATTTCCTAAAGCTCTTCACTAACTTTCTACTTGAAGAGTCTGACAAGTTCAAAAAGGCTGGGGTTCAAACTCGTAGAGAAAAATTGTATATGAGCAATGATACGGCAATGTCAAAAACAGTATTTGGTGATGATGATGACTTCACTAAGCTCTGTACTATGACCTACAAAGAGTTTGTTAATCGCCTATCACAAACTGCATTTATCAAACCATCAACACTGCACAAAGCATTTGTTGCAGTGCAAGGCACGATTGATATTACTGATTATTTGAACATTCAAACCATCAGAAAGATAAAATCAGGATTTAGTAAATTTTTGTTGCATAACTCATTTAATAAATTTGGTCTTGGATATAACATCATCTCCAACAGCCTACACCCAACTAAATTTACAGATAAAGCTGGCCAAGCTCTGAAGGACGTTGCTGCAAGTGATCTCGGTATCCATTCGGATCATTCTTTGCCACCACTGGATAGCTATCTATTTGAAGATGTGTTTTATGATTCTGAGCTGGAAAAACTAAATATCACCAATGGTGAAATTGAATCTGTATCAGTGTTTACAAAGATCCCTAAAAACTCAATAAAAATTCCTGTAGCAGGAGGTTATACTTACTCACCTGACTTTGCCTATGTAGTAAAGACCAGTGAAGGTGAGTATTTAAATTTTATTATTGAAACCAAAAATGTTGAAGGAAAAGATACTCTTAGGAAAGAAGAAGAACGTAAAATTGAGCACGCTAAAGAGCTGTTTAACGAGATCAGTAAAGGTGTAAAGGTGGAGTTCAAAACTCAGTTTGCTGACGATGTCATTTATGACCTAATCAAGCAATCTGTTAAGGTTTAAAAAATATTTCTAGGGAGGCTAAGCCTCCCTATTCAGGGTTGATTTAAGTTGTTAAAAATTTCTTCTGTGGTCAATTCTACTTCTGGAAAATAGTTTTCCAGACCTCAAAAAGTTCCAAATTTAATTGCGATTTTTCACTTTTTCTGGAAACTTAATCTAGACTAGATGGTATATAGCTTTCCAGATTGTTTCCAGAGTCAAATGTACAGAGTATCAGAGTACTATGAGATAACTCCCACAGCCAAACTACAGAGCGCGGACGCCAAGTACCGCGCTTAATACTCTATACCACGCCCTTCAAACACTTTATCAACCGCTATTCAGCCGAGTAAATATAAACATTATTCACTGTCACAGCTCACGTCTCGCTGCAATCACCTCACCTCACTGCACTGAACCCTCGCAATTCCACATCCCTATATGACATTTCTATTAAACGTTATTACGGCATATTGTCTAAATGAGTTCCTCACCCTACAATCTGGTCTAGACCAAAATAAAACAAGTTAAAATTATGAATCACTACTTATTGTTAACGCCGGGCCCTTTGACTACATCCGAATCCGTAAAAAAGGCCATGTTGAAAGATTGGTGTACTTGGGATGATGATTACAACCTTGATGTTGTACAAAAAATTCGCCAGACCTTAGTTGCTCTGGCAACACCTTCAAACGATTACTCTAGTGTATTGATGCAGGGCAGTGGTACAGCATCTGTCGAGTCTGTATTAGGCAGTGCGATATTGCCTGATGACAAACTACTGGTGATCAATAACGGTGCCTATGGCAAACGTATGGCAGAGATCTGCCAAGTTCTCGGGTTGAACCATGAGGTATTGTCATTTAAAGAAACACAGGCACCTGACTTAGCACTTATCGCTGACACTTTGGCACAAGGGCAGTTTAGCCACTTAGCCATGGTGCACTGCGAAACTACCACAGGCATGCTAAACCCACTCGAGCAGGTTGCTAAGCTGTGTAACCAACATCAAGTGCGTTTTATTCTCGATGCCATGTCGAGCTTTGGCGGGATTGACATGGACGTAGCTGCGCTCAATATCGAGTTTTTAATAAGCTCAGCTAACAAGTGTATTCAAGGCGTCCCTGGGTTTGGTTTTGTGATTGCTAAACGAGCTGCAATAACGCGCTGTAAAGGGAATGCAAAGTCGCTCAGTCTCGATTTATACGATCAATGGCATACCATGGAACATGCCAATGGCAAATGGCGTTTTACTTCTCCAACCCATGTTGTAAGAGCCTTTGCCCAAGCGCTGATGGAACTGGAAGAGGAAGGTGGCGTATCAGCTCGACAAGCCCGTTATACACAAAACCAACAGCTTTTGTGCCACGGCATGCAAGAACTTGGCTTTAACGCTTTACTGCCGACCGACATGCACTCGCCCATCATTACATCATTTTATTCACCGACCGAGCCTGAGTATGATTTTAAGCGCTTTTATCAGGCCCTTAAAGCGCTTGGATTTGTGATCTACCCTGGCAAAGTCTCCGATGCAGATTGCTTTCGCATTGGCAATATCGGGGAAGTATACCCTAAAGATATTGCCCGATTGTTGTCGGCTATTGCGCAAGCAAAATATTGGTAGCACATCAAAAAAGGCCGCAGTTGCGGCCTCTTTCAATCTTAGTATTTGGTAAAATTTACTGACTGTTATTTACTATCCACTTCAATTTCTATCGTACTGTGCACCCAGTATTCCAAATTATAATCTATTAGTTTATCCAGTTGATTAAAGCGCTGACGAATGATCTTCAAACACAGTGCCCCTTTATTGACATTAAGAAGCTCAGCTTTGTCATCCGGTATTGCGGTCACAATCAAGCTACTGCGTTCATGGGTCACATTAACCCCATAATCTTGCTCAAATATGGTGGTAATTGAGCCCTCTAGCGGCTTATGTTGTAAGTCATCAAATTGGGATGCAAGGCAGTATATTTCTTCTACCATCACAGGCCGCTCATCCAATGAACGCACACGACTTATCCTATGAAACTCACCCGGTGGACCAAGTTCAAAAGCATCATTGATCACCTCACTTGCGGCCGTAGTTTCAAATGAAACCAGCTGAGTTAAAGGCGTAAAGTGTTGCTCTTGGGCCAATTGATAAAAGTTGACCTTTTTAACTGGATCCCACTTTAATCTTGGTGGGCAAATAAACCAGCCCTTGCGATTTTGTCGATAGATAATCCCCTCCGCTTCGAGCCGAGTGAGTGCCTCTCTCACCGTAATGCGTGTCGAGTTAAATTTTTCCAACAACTCGCGTTCTGAGGGGAGCTTTTTAAGCTCGGAATGTTCCGCAATCAGTGCAAATAAATATTGCCGAATTTCTTGATAGAGCAGCATAGGTCCCTAATTTCCTGTTAACACTTGTTTTGTTATCGCTAACCATGGTGAAAGTGACGTATCGATGGCCTGATTAGGTTTGCCTAAATCATCGTAGCGCCTCAGTTCCATCGCCTGTGAAAAGCAAGCGAGCTGTTCAAAATCACGTGCTTCACTGTCTGTCATTGGTCCGCCTTGCTGTTGCAAAGTTTGCCGGCTCGCATTTGACAACGCGTCTGTCCCGCTGCGCCGCGCGGCATACCGTTTTGCCTCGATATGATAGCGAATTGGTAGATAAACGCTAGCGGCAAAGCCCTTTTGTTGTAACCAATTACTTGCCAAGATGTCGTGGTCGATATGGCCCCATTGATCTAACCCCGCCAATTGATTTTTATCTGCAATAAAATGCCCAATATCATGTAAAAAAGCAGCACATACCATGGTTTTCGGCGCATTTTGTTGTTGCGCATGCCAAGCGCTGCTGATGGCGTGCGTACGTTGGTCGCACGCTTCGCCGTAGGTTTTATCACCAAATTGCTTAAACAAGTGTGCGATGTCTGTAATGGCACTGTCGATCATTTGTCTGCTTTTCCTGCCGCGGCTGCCAACTTTGCCATTTGGCTATCAATCCACCACGGCGCTTTGTTTGCATCTTCAAAACGCTCTTTTCGCTGCACTGAACGCTTGACTAATTGAGCGCCAAGATAACGAATTGGTTCAGGCGGAAACGCCCCCAAAGGGCCTTTTGCCAAACCACACTGAGACCAAAAATTACTCTCGCCCAGCACCAATGACGACAATATTTCACCGCCTAAATAACTTTGCACGACGCCATTACCCGAATAACCCAAACCATAAAAAATATTTGGATTGTCATTGAGCCGACCAAAAAATGGTAAGCCCGTGGCCGAGCGATCTGAAGCCCCCGTCCAACTGGTTTCAAAGCCAGCATCTAATGCTGGAAATAAACGTCGAAAGCTATTGCGCAGCATAGGTTCAAATGCACTTTTTTGCTCAAATGCAGGTAACATTCTGTTTGAATAGGCAAACAAATTGCCACCCTTACCCAACATCAACCTGCCATCAACGCTGGTTCTGTAGTAGTGAACAAATATTCGCGAGTCCGCGACTGCTTTTCCATGGGATAAACCTATGTCCGCCAACGCCTCGTGTTGTGGCTTTGTGATCACCATATCCGAAGACACCAACACATAGTGACGATTAAAGCGCGGAAACATCTGTCCCATCCAGCCGTTGATCGCCATGACGACTTTTTTGGCTTTCACACTGCCCTGTTTGCTTTCCACCCTCGGGCTAACGATTTCATGCAAGCGCTCCATGGGAGTATTTTCGTAAATATTTACACCCAAAGCCAAGGCCACTTTTTTCAGTCCAAGTACCAACTTCCCCGGATGTAAACTTCCAGCCGCGTCAGTCGATATTGCAGCCAGAGTCTGAGCGCTACCAGAGAGTTCAACGGCTTCATTGGATGTTAACTGCGCCCAGCGATTAATGCCGTACTGCGCCAACAAGGAAAGTGGTTGGTACAAGTTGCGCACTTGCGCATCATTTGTCGCAGTATAAATTGCACCGTCAACACGCACATCGGCATCTATTTTGTAGTGCTCGCAAAAGTGCTGAATTGCAAATACCGCTTGCTCTGATGCTTGAACAAGCTGTACGGCTTCACTGACACCAAACAATCTGATCAAGGTATTGAGTTTTGTCGCAAAGGTTAACATACAGCCACCATTGCGCCCTGATGCGCCTTGCCCACAACGTCCCTTTTCTAGCACAGTGACATCGGTATTGGGCGACTGCTGCTTTATCTTGATGGCAGTCCAAAGGCCTGTATAACCGCCGCCAACAATGCACACATCGGTATTGATATTGGCGGTTAATGGCGGCATTGCTTGATCATCAGTCTGTGTTAATGCCTGCTTAAACCAAAAAGGTTGCGTGTGACTCATGGACGTAAGTATCTCGCTCTTTTTGCCATAATTTGTTGGATCACAGGAATTGCATCAGCCAGTGAATCAACAACAAAGTGGGCACCCGCTTGAAACAGCTCACTGTATGCTTTTTCTCTTAACAGGCTCTGTTCCTGTGCAGATAAATCTCGCCACTCAGCCTCGGTCAAACCAATTGCATTGCCAGTTACTGCAAGGCCCACTGTCCACATGCCTGCACGCAGCCCCTCTGTAATACCTGGCGCTGAATCATCAAACTTAATGCAGTTTGCAACGTCATTGATCCCTAACTTTTGTACGTTCTCCAATGCCATCCAAGGGCCTGGTCTTGAACCTATGGTGTCATCACTGGCCACCCAGTAATCCGGCGTATACCCTTGTTTGGCTGCTTCTGGCACTAAGATTTCCATCACTTCCCGTGGGTAACCTGAGCAAGATCCCACTTTTATTTGCTGCGCCTTTAACCAACTGATGGTGTCTAACGCTCCGTTGATAGGTGTTGCGTGTTGTGCAACTTTGGCTTTTTGCAGCGGCATAAACGTTTGATAAATTTCATCGACAATGTCGTCTGTCATTGCTTGACCAAACTTAGCTTGCCAACGCTTGTCTACTGATGGCAATTGACCCAGTGTTTTGATGTGATCCCACTTGCCCATTCCCATCGGCACACGCGCCTCGGCAAGGGAAATATCAAAATCATAGGCCTGTTTAAACGCTTCAACAAAAATGGTTGTCGGGGCAACAGAGCCATAGTCGACGACTGTGCCTGCCCAATCTAAAATAACGGCTTCAATGTGATTCATGTGTTTTCCTTATAAATAAGTTGGCGAGTATTAGCTGATAGTTCTTTGGGTTTTGAAGCCAAAGGTCTCGTGTTACCTTCTGGATGCTGTGTTTGTGATGAGGGCTTGTTTCGCAGTAATCGAATACTGAAATACCCCATTGATGCCATCACCAGCGCGCCCCCTAAGGTTGCGACCAAGTAACAAAGATGGATAAAGAATTCGAGCCAGCTGATATCCGGCGATGCAAACGTTCTGTATAGCAGCATACTGACGCTACCTAGGTAACCTGCGGAGTCAGCGAGATAAATTAAAAAACCCGCATTGGCAGTAGAGCCAACTGCGGAGATCATACGGTCAAATAAAAAGCAGTTGTAAGGTATGTAAGCTATATATAGCCCAGCGCCTAACCACACCATCCAAGTTTTGCCATCGATCCACTGTTGTTCAAAGGCGTAGGTTGTGCCACCTAAAAGTGCACAGCCCAACAAGATAAAGCCGTGGTTACTTAAAAAGGCGTTGGTATTGTTTTTAATCATCACCATGGCAGCCAATACCAACAACACAACCCCGGCAATACGAATCCCAGCATAGGCAAATATCGCTGGCTCTTCACCGTGTCCCAAGGCCTGCCATATCTCCGCTGAAAAGTTATCGCGAAAATCTCGCAGGCCGGTAAACAGTAAAAAGCTGGTGATAAGGAGCAATATGCCGGGGGCATAACGTAAAAAAAATGCCAAGCGCAGCTGTCCATTCATCGGCGCCCGCGCTTGACGTGCTGCTTTATCACTCGTTGACGGGGGCGGTGTTTGCGCCAAAAAATACACAGACAAAAACAGTGGCACAGTGAAAATTGCACCTGTGGCTGCTGGCATCCAATATTCAGTGACATTGAGTTCTAGGATCAGCCACTGCCCGACGGTACGCACTAAGCCAGAGGCAACTATAAACGTGACACTTAAAAAAGCCCCGAGGATCTCAGAAGTTTTTCTGCCTTCCAGAAAGCTAAAAACTATGCCCCAAATCATGCCCAGCGGAACACCGTTTAAAAACATCATCAGCGGTTTAAAAGGCTCAGGGACCAAGGCAAACAGTACCAAGGCGAATTGCGCCACTAACACCAGCGACAACAGGGCCGCCGCTCTTCGATTGGCTGTAAGTTCAGACACTACTTTGATACCAATGAATTTTGACAATAAATAGCCAAAAACTTGCGCAAGTACCAAGGCAATTTTGAAATCGAGTACCCCCATAAAAGCATCAACTTGCTCAAACTTGCCCACTGAAAAAGGTTTGCGAAACGCATACATGCAAAAGTAAGTCATAAATGCCGCTGACGAAGCATAAATTACAAACACAACCGTGTTACTGCGCTGAAGAAAGTTACTGATTAGAGACATTGATCACTTACCTAATATTGAGAGAAGCTGGGAAGGTTAGCCTTCCCAGTTGACAGCGCGATTAAAAGAAGTCGTATTTGAAGCCAACTTGACCACGGATCCCGTAGTATTCAATTTGGTTTGGACGACGTTCTGAGCCAGTGAAGTATTGCAGTGGCTCATCGGTGAGATTATTGAGCTCAATGTAGATCATGGCATTGTCATTGATGTAGTAAGAAGCGGTGGCATCCACACTGGTATAGTCACCATAATAAGTATCTAACATGGTATTGCTACCGTGATCTTCGATGTACTCACCCTTGTGATTTACTGCGATACGAGCGGCAAAGTTACCATCATCGTAATACAGCGCAACGTTGTATAACTCGTCGGCCTGACGAGAGATCTTCACTTTGTCGCTGCGATTTGGGATCTCCATCTCAGAGTCCATCAAAGTAAAGTTAAAGCTCATACCAAAGTCATCGAGTGACTCATTGATAAATGCCAAGCTTGAGTTGGCGGTAAATTCAACGCCATGTAGCCAAGCATCATCACCATTTAACGGGCTTTTTACCGTTACCGAGTTACCGCGGTAACTGCCTTGATAACTCTGAGAAAAAACCGGGTCAATGATCTGTTTGTAGAAGTAACCAACAGCAATTACCCCGGCATCATCAAAGTAGTGCTCGTACATCAAGTCGACATTATTTGAATAGGTTGGGTCTAACTCAGGATTACCTGCGCGTAACTGGTTTTCCATTTCCAAGTAGGTTGCGCCGGGTGATAATTGACCAAAGTCAGGGCGTGCAAAGGTACGCGTTAATGCGAATCGCACATTGGTCATATCATCTTGATGGTAGGTAACGTGAACCGAAGGCAACACAGACCAATAATCTTTGCCACCTTGTTCAGGTTCCACGCTAGTGCCTTGATCATTCTCCACCGCGACATAACCATATACATCGGTTTTGGTTTGTGTCGCGCGCACACCGCCTACAACAGTCCAGTATTCAGACGGCTTATAAGTCGACATACCATATAAGGATAAATGGCTTTCTTCTAAGTCAAAGTTCCGACTCAAACCGCCACCATTTGCCACGACCTCAGAGTCACCATCTAAGAAATTCAACTTGTGTTTATTATCACCCCACCAGCGCTTTAAATCGTTTACTGGGATCACTTGTGAAAAGTGCTTTTGATAATCATGGGAAAAGTTATCGAGAAATTCACCGCGACCTGGCTGGTCAACCAAGCTCACACCTAAGTCTTTAGCCACTTGAGAGAGTGTCGGAGTGGGGCCAAACTGCTCTTCATTCCAGCCATAAAACTTGTCGTAAAAATTGGCGTTACGCTCTTTATCACGGTATTTAAAACCGGTTTTTAGCTCAAGTTGATCTGAATATGTGTGAATAAGATCTAGTTGAGCAACGATCTTATCCCTTTCTTGAATATCAATACCGTACAGTTCAACATCCGCTAACACGGCTTTGTCAGGATCCATCACCCAGTCACTCGGCAAGTGCATGCCAATACCACGGGCGGGATCAGTACCGCCATCAATGGTGTTGTATACTAAATTGCTTCCTACATCTTGGCCATTTCGCACACCAACTTGATTATCAAATTCAACACCTTGCTTAAACTTTACGACGTAGTAAGCATTGTCTTCACCATTTGGAATATCGCCATATTCAAACTGATTGTCATAGGTGCTTAACTTCCACTCTACTCGGGTGTTGAAATCAATATCGTATTCACCACCAAGCTCAAATCCTTTCATTTCGGTGATCAATTCATCGTATATATGCTGAAGCTCTACGCGGTTTTTGTTATAGCGAACACGGTGTTTGTAGTGAGTTTCTTCATCTGACAAGGTGCCATACATGGCCGACGCATACACTAAGCCATTGTCCAGTAGATACTCACCCGACATATTTAAACCGTAGGTTTTACGTGTTCCAGTGTAGTCGCGCAGCTCTAGACGATGCACACCTGCAATGCCGTCATCATCGATTGCTCTGCGAGGTTCATAATTATCGGTTGCCCAATCACGCTCCCACGCCGTGGCGTTGATCAAAAAGCCAAATTTATCGTCCTCAGAGCGGTCGCCATATAGCATGTTAAATGAATAACTGCCCCCTTCTGCTTTTTCAGCACCACCAACTCCCACGTTCACCGATAACATGCGCTCATCTGGTGCACGGCGCGTAACGAAGTTGATGTTACCGCCAATTGCGTCCCCTTCCATATCGGGCGTGATCGCTTTTGAGACCTCAACCAACTCAATCATATCAGTAGGGAAAAAATCAAAAGCCACAGCACGACTTGTGGTTTCTTCTTCTGCGGTAGGCAGGCGGTCGCCGTTCATTGAGGTCGAATTCCACTGAGAAGGTAGGCCGCGTATCGCAACAAAACGCCCTTCGCCTTGGTCGCGCTCAATCGACACACCCGGCATACGCTGAACAGCTTCGGCGGCATTACGGTCTGGCAGTTTTCCGATGCCATCAGCAGACATCACATTTTTAATGTTGTCCGACTCTTTTTGCATGTTAGTTGCCATCATGGCACCGCGACGCATGTGACCAACTGCCACCACTTCCTCCATGGTGGCTTCATTGATATTTAAACTTAAACTACCTAAATCCAACATTTCGCCATCAACGACTGTAATATCAAAATCAGATGACGGATAACCTAAATACTCAACACGCAATGTGTGCTTACCAGCAGGCAAACGAGATAAGTTAAATTGCCCTTGATGATCTGTCGACGTTTTTGATTTTGTGCCGACAACTGAAATTTTTGCTCCTGATAAAATGCCTGACGCATCAGTCACTAAACCTGTTATCGAACCATCAGCTAGCGCAGAAAAACTGCTCATCGCCAATACACCCGCCGCAATAGATGTTAGTTTGTTCATGTTTACCCCGAGAAAGTGAGTTTAATATTTATTGGTCTAGACCAGATTTTTAGGAACAGTGTATGGGGCATGTGTGACATTAATATGTCGCATTTTTTAAACTGTGATTAATCGGGACAATTACCCAAGCTAATTTAGGTATGTTTATTTGCAGGAGAGGATTAAAAATATCATCGGAGTCTGTACTGAATTGACATGTTATCTATTGTCCATATGGGATTAAACAGCGGCCTACGGCGACTTTGTAAAGAGCTATTCACTCATTGAGACTAATATTTTGAGTGCGTGATCGACGCACTCAACTAACAAGCAGCGAGTTTAATTATACTTTTTTAACTGCTTGTTGAACTGCATCGGCGATTTCATCTGCAAGCGCTGGGTCCTTTACGGCTCTAGCCAAAGTCACGCCACCTATCAACATGGCAAGTGTTGCCCAAACATTCGTGTCATTATCACCATCCAGCATATCTTTACCTTGATCAAAGGTCTCCACAACTTTTGTTAATTCATTTTGAAACACTTCCCGTGTTTCTTCACCAGAACGCAAAACCTCAGGGGTCAGGCTTTGCAGTGCGCAGCTGTCACTCAGCTCACTGCATCTTTTTTCCCCTAAATAAAATGCTACAAACTCATCAAGCCACTGCTGTGCGTGTATATCTTGAAAATGTTGAATTGCCTGCTCTGTTTGACGAACCCCACCAGTGACCACTTCGCGAAATGCTTTGGGCTTAGAACCAAAGTGTGCATAAAAAGCACCAGACGTGACACCTGCACCGCTTGCAAGCCCGTTGACACCCGCACCATCATAGCCATATTGGCGAAAAGTTTTATGCATTGACTCCAAAATACGCTGGTGCGTTTGCTCTTTTTTACTCATCACGTAATTCCCCTCTACTTAGCGTAATCATCATTATATCAATTGAAATATAACGGTCACTATAAAATCGTTTGACAATATAGCGATCGCTATATTATGGTTTTATATAGTGATCACTATATTTTAAACTAACCCTAATCAATTGGAGAAAATATATGCCACTTACACTGACACTCACAGAAGGCGCTTTGCCTGAAGGAAAACTCAAACTGGCTGTTGCCAAAATTACAGATTCAATGCTGAAATGGCATGAACTCACGGATAACAAAGTGATGAAGCCCAATATCACGGCCATCGTGCAAACACTGCCGAAAAACTCAACGTTTTCAGGTGCAGAAGAGTTTTTAGGCGTATGGGTCGAGTGGAAAGTGCCCTCATTTGCATTCACCGAACGGGCAGTTCAAATCGGCTTTGGCAAAGAAGTAACCGAGATCATTCATCAACTTTCTGGGTATAGGCAGCCCAAAGAAAACATCTACATCAATGTCGTACATGCCGTGGATGGTTCATGGAACTTCAATGGCACCGCGATGACCAACGAGCAAATAGGACAAGCAATAGCCCTAGGTTGATTGGCCTAATACTGTGTCTATCAGTTTGATGTAAATAGATAGATTAGCGCCTTAACAGCCATAATATATGCACTCGAATAGACGCTAGGTTTAAAGAAGTCCACCACAATTAGCAATGTTCATAATGTCGCAGGATCGCGCTATTTGAAGTTGTGCAGATGAGCGAAATAAATGAACTTAAAAGCGGGCTCTGACAATAGCTTTGCGATATTTAACTTTGAGTCAGAGCCCCAGATAAACCTTGAATGTCATACCTATATTGGCAATAAACCACCTTGACATAATGTCACTGGTATTTTTCCTCTAAGTTGACATTTGACTAATTCGAAATCATCGGGTACAAATTTCATACAGAACCATAACAAAACCGCACATGGTTCAATTTTTCACAGTGAAACATAAAATAAGGAAAGTTCTACAATGAAACTCACAATTAAGAAAAACAAACTCAAAGATCTGACGAAAAACGATGTGGTTATTTCTGACAAAGTAACACCGCAGATCGGTGGTGCTCTGCCGCCAGCAAGCCACTTTTGTGATACTAAAGGTCAATGCAACACCCATACTTGGGTGACTTTTTACTGCCATTAATGAAACAAGGAAATGAAAATGAAAATTCAATTAATCAAAAAAGATTTAAAACGCCTTACTAATGATGCCCAGTTTTTACCTGCAGAATTTACCCCAGAAGTAGCAGGCGGAAAACCAAGAGATTCGGCCTACACACACTTTTGTACTGTGTTAAGTGTGTGCCGCACACGCTAAAAACATGGTCGATAACCAAGCAGAAATAGGTTATCGACCTTTCGACAATTCTTGTCTCGTATTAAGCATGTCAAAGCCTCACTTTTGATTTAAAGCTATCACTGTTTATTTCAGTAAAGACACATACAGATTTTGGCCTAAACCCCGCAAGCACTTCATAACAAACGTTGCTCGCAATCGCGTTATTATGGCCTTTATAAGCAAACCTAACTATTTAATGTTATTATCTTTTTCATAAAATCCGTTGCTATCTCGAATATCCAACCATCTACTGATACTGTATTACGAAGTATTTCTGTATCCTCCATAAAAAATTACATAATCCCATAAATCTCAAAGGACACACTATGAATGTAAAATCGCTTGTTGCCGCGCTCACCTGCACTTTCGTTTCCTACAGCAGTTACGCTGCCACCAATATTGCACAATTCATCGACAATCAAGGTAATACCAATATCAACACGCCATCTGCGACCCCTTATGTGTTTAACCATACAGATATTGGTTCCGTCAAAATTACCCAGCAAGGGAGTAAGTTTTTTGTAGAAGACGCCGGGATTTATCGTGTCAATTATTCGCTCAGTTGGCGCACGTCAGGTGTGGGCGCATCTGCAAGACGCCAAGTTAAAACTTACATAATGACCAATGGTACAGATATCTCCGCCACCTCTTACGAGTACGCACGAATTGAAAACTACGCTGAAAACGCCACCAACCAAGGTAATTTTTTACTTGAGTTAAATGCAGGCGATTACATTGAGCTTATCCACACTGCGTCATCAGACAACCTCAATGAAGCACTCTCAAATCCGGGCGAAAGCTGGATTGCTTTAGAGTTTGTCAGTACCAGAGAAGAAAACGGCCAGTATCCAAAATCGTGTTTAGAGATAAAACAAAATAAACCGTCAAGCAAAAGTGGCACCTATACCATAGATCCAGATGGCACTGACGGTGAAGCACACTTTGATGTGTACTGTGATATGGCCACAGAAGGTGGCGGTTGGACCTTGATCTCAAAGTATTCAGGTATTGGCGGTCAATGTAGCTATCCAGATTTTAACGCCTGTAATCTTGAAGGCATGTCACATGCAGGACTAACCCAAAGTGCCAAGTTAAACCACAATGCCATTATTGCGCTCGTAGATGGACGAAGCGACGCCCTGTTTAGAGCGAAAAGCACCTTTGACGATACAGTGATCAAAAGAGTGGATGGCGGTGACCCATTTGCCACAGTAAAAGTTGGCGACAAATTTGCCTGTCGAGATATCGCGCAATCAAATTGGCATAATTATTCAATTGACGGTCTAGTTCAATACCCGACACGTTTGACAACTTGGACCACGAACCTCACTTATGTTGGCAAAAGTGATCAAGTAACCCAGTGTGGCAACGGGATCACATTTGAAAGTGAGCGCTTTCCTGCACTGCATGCCATTGATGCGGGCTCTACCAGCGCGCCGACTGTACAGGGTGCCTTTTATATAAAATAAAACGGGCGCTCGCTTTGCTTTATGGTCAGCCTTAATTCTAGGCTGACCTGCTTATACCTCTGTTTTATCTCAATAAAACTACTGCTGCAATCAAGAAATAACGGGCTTTTATTTCCTTAGAGCAAATCTAGGGAAGTAAAAGTAGCCCGAACATCAGAATGATTTTTCCACAATTAAACACACTAATGCGCCGCCGTTTTCAAGCCTACTCCCCTTATCAGGTATACTTTTTATTGGCCCCATATTAATTACAGCTAAAAATAAAAAGTAAGTTTTATAAAGGTAAATAAATTAACGAACGAGATATTAAGCGCAATTATCAATTACTTTGAAAAAGTAAAAATACAGAAAAATAGGGCCCTTCAAGCCTGTCACACGTAATGAAGTTTAATACGTCTTTAATTGTGAACACTAAAAAGTTACAATACAAATTATTAGAACTCTAATTAAAAGAGTTTCTACCTACTAAAACAGGCAATGAGGGTCACATGAACACTTGCAAAGCAATGCCACTATTGCCGAATGACAATCAACATAAATTGTTGGCATTAGAGGTACTCGCCCAACATATTTGTGACAAAACACTTAGCCACATAGATCACACGGCCAGTGAACACGGCGCAACTAAGATTCTACTGAAAGTTCAAGAATCCAACTCTCTGCCTTTATTGTCTAATGGTTATCAAATAGAAGCGACAATCCCCAAGTTCTATAACAAAGAAGATGCCATATACGTCGCAAAATTCTTAGAAAACCAGCGTCAAATTGAACCTCAAGGGGAAGTATATGATGACGTATTGGATCACGTGATTGCTAGCACTGAAAGCTGGGGTAACGAGGAGCAAAATATCTCCTTGGCACGCCAAGCTCATAGCGCGGATGCTCGAAACATCGCAAAGTTATTCGCCAACAATAGAGCTGCATATTCGAATAAACAACATGATGAAGCCGCTGTGGTGGCAAATATCAGAGCAAAACATATCTACTTTGTGATCGAGTATTTAAACAATATAGTTGCAGTCGTGCACATCAAGCTCGATAAATCGACACACAGTGCCTTCATTCAAGAACTGGTTGTAGCAAACTTTGTTAAAAATCAGAGAATGGCCACAACACTCGTGGACTTTGCGCTCATGCAATTGCGCCACACAAACACCACAAAAATACACTGTCACTGCCTTTCAGGAGATTACGCCATGAATAAAGTGATGGCTCGCCACGAATTTAATTTTGGTGGGCGCTTAGCAAATCAACTTGTTATCAAAGACCAATTTCAATCTGTGAATATTTGGTCAAAACATCTAAATGCAGCCAATTGAACGCATTTAGTCCACTGCTTACATAGTTATTTTCACCTTTAAACTAGCAAAATAATTTGTAGTCTAATTAATAGAGTTTCACTATGAAAAAAGACAACTCCTTGCTCAATCTCCCCGTTTTTTACACCTCCTCAGCAGTTGTACTAGCGCTGGTGATTTTTGCCGTTTTAAGCCCATCCGCGGCTTCCTCATTATTTTCCATCACTCAGTCAGCTATTACCCAAAATGGCAGTTGGTTTTACGTTTTAACTGTCGCCATCATTTTAGGCTTGGTCGCGTATTTAAGTATGTCTCGATTTGGTGAGATTAAGCTCGGGCCTGACCATTCAGATCCTGACTACAGCTTCTCAACTTGGCTGGCTATGTTATTTGCCGCCGGTATGGGGATCGGGCTGATGTTTTTTGGTGTCGCTGAACCTGTTATGCACTTTGTTTCGCCACCAACGCAAGAGAGTGGTTCGCTAGAAGCCATTAAAGAGGCCATGAAAATAACCTTTTTCCATTGGGGTTTTCACGCTTGGGCCATCTATGCCATTGTTGCGATGATTTTGGCTTACTTTAGCTACCGTCACAAATTGCCACTGACGCTGCGTTCAGCGTTGTACCCTATCATTGGAGATAGGATCCATGGCGGAATTGGTCACGCAGTAGATATTTTTGCTGTGGTCGGTACCGTGTTTGGTGTTGCTACTTCACTGGGTCTAGGGGCGGCACAAGTCAATGCTGGACTCGCCTACTTATTCTCATTTGATGTCTCTGTACAAAATCAAGTCATCATCATGATCACCATCACTGCACTGGCGTCCGTATCTGTTGCAACAGGGTTAGATAAAGGAATAAAAATTTTATCGCAAACCAATATGATATTGGCCGTGGTATTGCTGGCACTTATTTTCTTTATCGGCCCAAGTGTATTTCTACTCCAAGCTTACGTGCAAAATGTAGGAGAGTATTTATCCGATATTGTGTCTACCACCTTTAACCTGTATGCCTATGAAAAGAAAGATTGGATAGGCGGTTGGACTATTTTCTACTGGGGTTGGTGGCTAGCGTGGGCACCTTTTGTCGGGTTGTTTATCGCTCGTATCTCCAAAGGCCGAACCATTCGTGAGTTTGTCATTGGCGTAACCTGTATTCCAACCGCTTTTACCCTGTTGTGGATGACCATTTTTGGCAATTCAGCATTGGCGATGATTTATGAGCAGAGTAAAACGAGCATATCAGACATGGTGAGTAACAACTCCGCTGTGGCGCTGTTTGTATTTTTAGAAAACTTCCCAATGTCGGAGTTTTTGATCGGTCTATCTATCATTATGATTGTGGTATTTTTTGTTACTTCATGTGATTCTGGGGCTATGGTTATTGATATGCTGTGTTCAAACGGTAATAACAATACACCGCTGTGGCAACGCCTGTTCTGGTCCATCGGTGTTGGTGTTGTTGCAGCTTCGCTAAGCCTTGCAGGCGGTTTAGATGCGCTACAAACGTTGACGATTGTCAGTGCCCTCCCCTTTTCATTGGTATTACTGGTCGCTTGTTATGGGCTGATCCGTGCACTGCGTATTGATGACGCCAAACGCAGTACACATACTATGCCCATGACTTTTGATAACCAGGTAAACGATGAACAAACTTGGCAAGAAAGCTTAGCGCTACTCATCGCGACACCAGCTAAAGGCAAGGTCGACAAGTTTATTCTAAAAGACGTGAAACCTGCACTAAAAAAAGTCCGTGATGAATTTGATAATAACCAAGTGGATGCTGAGGTTAAGGTGAACAATGCCGCGGTGATCTTGACCGTGCATCATGGCGATGAACATGACTTTGTCTATGGCGTATACAAAAGTGAGGCTCTGCAACCGGACTTTACCCAAAATGATATCACTGATAGCGACTCATACTATCGGGCTGAAGTGTATTTAAGTGAAGGCGGCCAAAACTATGACATTATGGGCTGGTCAGAAAGTGCAATTATCAATGATGTGCTAGCACAGTACCAAAAGCACCTCCACTTTTTGAATGTGCTACGAGAGTAGCACTTCTATTTATTTTCCCGATTCGGTTTGGCTCATCGGTGCAATTTCAAGCACCGGTGCAGCGTCAAGTTCATTGGCATCCATCATGGTTGCGATACGCTGCATGGAAGACAACAACAAAGATTGCTCCCACTCTTCTAGTTCACAAAAATTCTGAATAAAGTGCTCTTGCAATGGTTGCGGTGCATCAATTAGTAAACTTTTTCCCTGCTGGGATAAAAATAAACTCACACGACGCTTATCCAAAGAACTACGCACTCGCTCCACGATATTTCGACTCTCTAGGCGGTCAAGTATATTCGTCACGGTCGCGGCACTGAGGTTAACATTTTTGGCAATTTGGCTTGCCGTCACACCTTTAACTCGCGCTATTTCTTGCATAATAAGTAGTTGAGGACCCGTTAACCCCGATGACTTATTGAGCTGTTTAGAGTGCAAGTCAATGGCACGGATCACTTTTCTTATTGAGACTAATAGTTCTTCGTACTTTTCCATTTAATAACGCTACCGATAAATACCAACAACCGCAGTATAATCCGATTAAACCCGTTGAACCACAATAATTAAGCACTACAAACTCGGGATCATGAAGTGCTTAAATAACGCGCCACTAGCTTGTCTAAGAACAATGCTAGCATCTTGTTCATATGCGTGTAGTCATGAGCGATGATGCGCTCAGGTGGCTCGACATAAGGGTCACTACCTGCATCACTGAAATCCTCATTCTCTATCAACATACCAACCACTTCAGTGGTTAACTCCAAATGACACTGAAATCCGTATACCAACGGTTGATACTCAACAATTTGCCTTGGGCACCCACTACTGCTTGCTAGCACCTTTGCGGATGCCGTTAAGCCAGGCATATCATTGTGCCAATGCCCAACCTCCATACTTGGCGAAAAATGATTGAACAAGGGATGGCCGCAGCCTTCATCGCTCAGGACTATGGGAAATTTACCAATCTCTCGCTCTGGGCTAGGTTCAAATTTTGCGCCTAGCGTTTCACCAATCAATTGCGCGCCTAAGCAAACACCGATGACCATTTTGTTTTCTTTGATAGCGCGTGCAATGACCGCCTGCTCTGCTTGAGCATTAAAATGAGGGCAATCCAAAGCGCTGGTCGCTGGGCTTTGCGGCCCTCCCATAACCACCAACATGTCTATATCATCATTACACTGTGGCAGTGCTTGTCCCTCATAGAGACGAGAGTAACTGATCTTCGCGCCTATTGAATTACCCCAATCTTCAAATGCGCCGGGCGCTTCAAAATGTTCGTGTACAATAAAGTGGATCCGCATCACTTTGTTCCTATCATTGCTTGATGCGATTATCCTATAACAATTTGCTCTGGCTTAATTTAAACTAAAAGACATAAAACATCGAAAAACCGCCAACAGTATGGATGCCAATCAGCTCATAGCACAACACCCTGACCAAGCAGCTCTCTCAAAGCACCTTATCATGCCAGCGGGTTTCGTCGATAAATGGCATCAGCATCCATGGCATCAGGTGATATTTCCGCGCTCGGGGTTAATACAATCACAAAGCGATGGCAACCAGGTGGTACTGCCCCATAACGCGTTACTTTTTGTGCCCGCCAACACTTGGCACACCTCTGAGGCTATTTGTGATACCCAATTCTTGGCTGTGTATATCAATCCAAGTATAGAAGCCGGGTTTCCTGCACATGCTCAAACTTGTTTAGTAACCCCTTTTTTAAAAGCCCTTATTTTGGAAATAATTGGTCAGATTGAAAATGCAAAAGCGCAGATAATACATCATCTTTTGCAAGTACTGGGCGACCAGCTAGCCACTGCACAAACGTATACTATCCCCTTGCTTACGCCAAAAGATAGACGTTTGAGTGCAATCTTCACGACGCTAATCGATGCACCAGAAACGCCTTATACTCTCGCATAGTGGGCTCGACAAGTCGGCGCGTCAGAGCGAACATTAAGCAGGTTAATCGCAAAGGAATTTCAGCAATCATTTAGTGCTTGGCGTCAACATATCCGCCTCGTTTTATCACTGCGCCTGCTGCAAAGTGAGCGAAGTGTACATGACATCGCACTGACATTAGGCTACAAATCTGACTCAGCCTATATATGCGCTTTCAAAAAACTATTTAGACAAACACCGAATCAATATCGAAAGCTGACCCTTGCCTCAGACCTATAAATCCGTATTACTAGTACCCGGCAGTAAACGCTTTGCCCACATATTGAGCAGTCTCAGCCTCATCGATTAATGCACACGCAAAGTCTTGCCAAGAAATATGTGATTTACCTGTATTGTCCACCAACAATTCACCTTCACTCACTCTATATTGCCCCGTGCGCTCACCAACTCCTATCAAGGCTGAAGGGCTGGCGTAGCTCCAATTTTGATTGTGGTGGGCGACACAAAGCTGATATTGCTCAAAACAGGCTTGTGCTATGTCTTTCCAACCTGCGGGGACTAAGGATTCATCATTCAGAACCAGCTGACCATCAGAATTAGGAACCGTTAAACAGGCCGCTCCACCGACCAATAATAGTCGTGTATGTGTTTCTCTTAGCCCGGTTAACAAGGCTTCAGCAATATTGATAAGCTGTTTCTCTTGCCCTGCTGTTGGGCGCGTTGCACTGATCACTAAATCTTGTCCCTCACTGAGGCGGATCACATCGCCAATATTGTTCACATCACCTACTTGCGCAAACGCCTGCGCAGGTAGCTCTGCGACTTTACGTGGATCCCTTGTTACCGCGGTTACTTGGTGACCACGAAGGATAGCCTCGGCCACGACCGCTTGACCCACATTACCTGTTGCACCGAATACTGTGATACGCATTTGCTTCTCCTTTGAGTTATTTTGCGTTAACAACACACTCAATTTAACCTCTCGTGAGCGTTAAGAAATTAACCTAGGTTTAGTGCAAACAGCATTGAGTAAAAAAATAAAAATAACCTCAAAATAAACCTAGGTTCATTACAGCATGCTCCACCGCGATTAAGCTGGGTACTCTTCTGAATGACAAGGAATAAAAGCGATGACTGATCTGCAAATTGTGAACGAATACCTAACCGATTTGGCGCTTTCGAACCACCCGCTTGACGAAACTTTTTTAGCACAACTGCAAAGCAGACATATTGCCAAGCACACCTTCAACAGCGTATCAGCGGTGTTAAAACAGCCTTTACCCTTAGATATTGCACACCTGTTTACTAAGATCACCAAAAAGCAATTTGGTGGATACTGCTTTGAACACAATAAGCTGGCCTTCCACGTCTTAGAACACTTAGGTTTTGACGTAAAACTGCTGCTCGCTAAAGTTGTTTACAACAGAGATGTAGAGGTGCCAAGGACACACAGAGCCACGTTAGTCACCTATCAAGGTGAACAGTATTTATTTGATGTTGGATTTGGCCCCCAAGGAGCTATATACCCACTCAAGTTGAAGTTAGATGTGTCACAACCACAAGGTCATATGACTTACCGGATCACTCAGAATCAGGCGCAAGATTACTGTTTTCAGGTATTGAAGAATGGCGAATTTTTTACGCTGTATACATTTGATCTCAACTATTACAGCGAAGCTGACTGCGAACTGAGCCACTTCTATTCACATAAGCACCCCAATGCTGCGTTTGTGAATAACCTAGTTGTCAGCCGAAAGACGCTAGATGAAACCCACTCTTTGAGAAATGGCGAATACCACCATATTACGTCCTCACATACAGAAATCACAAAAATAGAGAGTGCTGCGCAGTTACACCAATTACTCCAAGTGCAGTTTTCGTTAAATTTGGACGAAGCCGTCTGTGCTTATTTATTTAGTAAGTTTTCGCAGCAAGCACAGGCAAGCTAACCAATTACCTAGGTGAGAAAATCATGAATCATTCTGTCGCGCAGCCCGTACTGATGCTAGTATGGGTCGGCTTGTTATCTTCTTCTTTTGTCGTCTCAGGCAAGTTATTGCCTTACGCAAGCCCCATTACGGCCACGTGCCTGCGATTTATTCTGACAAGTATTTGCCTCGCGCCACTGATCTGGCGCTCAGGGTTCGCCCGTTTAACCATAAAACAAGTTGTACAATATGCGCTGATAAGCTGCTTTTTAGTGGCGTTCTTTGTCGGTTTATTTGAATCATTAAAAACCACCACAGCAGAAAAAACCGCGGTCATTTATACCTTATTGCCACTAATGAGTGTGCTATTGAGCTTTGTTTTTATTGGTATAAAAACCCGTATAAGTCAACTGTTCGGCTTTGTAATTGGCACGGCGAGTGCTATTTGGATGCTGGTAAACGGCCCAAAAGACCTAACGATTTTAAGCGCTTGGCAATATGGTGACAGCATATTTTTAGTTGCTTGTTTTTGCCTTGCGATGCATGTGTTACTGATAAAAAAGTGGGCGACAGCACTGCCTGCACTCACCAGCACATTTTACATTGTAACGCTTGGCAGTGTATTACTAGTGCCAGTAATGCTGCTCTATGGTGACCTGACAAACTTGGTGTGGCAAAGCTATACATTTTGGACGTGGCTTATCTATTTAACCTTGTTTACAACTCTTGGGACTTTCTTTTTACAACAAAAGCTATTGAAACAAGTCAGCCCAAATACCTTTTTAGCCATGACTTATTTGGTGCCCGCATTTGTGTTATTTTTTCAAGGCGGATTATCTCAGCTTTTACTCAGTCTACCCGCATTATTAGTTGCATCTTTTGCACTTTACTTGATATCACGATCGCCATAACATGTTCCTATAAAGTCGAATTATCAAGGAATGCCGTTTGAACATACAACACAAACTCGCTGATTTCGTCTCTTTTTTCAGTACCGAGGACAAACCGCTTTGCGCAGAAGATTTTCAAAGGTTTGGATTACAGGGCAAACTCAAACACTATCCTAAAAACGCTTTGTTGATGAGCCAAGGCAGCCCCGCCCCCTATTTATTTTTTATCACGCAAGGCGATGTTCGCTACTTTAACGTTTCTGCAGAAGGTAAAGAGTTTACCCAAGCTTTCGCCTGTGCGCCTTGTATTGCGGGCTCTACACGTGCCATGACACAAAATACACCGGCACTGTTTAGCATTGAAGCCCTTGATGATGTACTTTGTCTCGAATTTGAATGGCACAACTTTTTCAATACCATGAAGCTGCATCCCGGCTTTTTAGAAGCCTATACTCGCCTACTGGAAAACCTATTTATCAAAAAAGAAGAACGCGAGTACGCATTTGTTCACCACAGTGCCGAACAACGATATTTGAACTTTATTGACAAAAATCCTGAACTTAGTGAGCGCGTTCCATTAAAAATGGTGGCATCACACATAGGTATTACGCCAATTGCGCTAAGCCGTATCCGTCGGAAGCTGGCAATGTAACAGGTAAAATAAATATAGCCGAGGATAGCATAATTTTTTGCGCGTGAAATTTACTCATTTTTGAATAAACAATTCATTTAGAAGATTACAATTTTTTTTCACTACGGTAATCTGAACAACCGCTTAGTAAATGGAATGAGGACCATGAGTTATATACTAACAACACAATGTAGTGATGAAATTGGATTAATAGCAAAAATCACCAGTTTATGTCATGAGCATAATTTAAATATTGTTCGCAACAATGAGTTTGTAGACACAGACAACAAGCGCTTTTTTATGCGCACGGAGTTAACGGGCTCGCCAACAAACCTATTTCTTTCTCAGCTACAAATGAATTTGCCTGATGATGCACAAATCAAATTGCACAGTCCAACCAAAGTAAAAGTCGTTTTACTCGCGACGAAAGAAGCACACTGCCTAGGTGGTGCATTGCTCAAACAATATGAGAATGCGCTCAATATTGAAATACAAGCTGTCATTGCCAATTACCCTGATTTAAAACCACTCGCTGAGGCATTCAATGTCCCATTCCACTGCATATCTCATGAAGGGGTAAGCCGTACAGAACATGATCAGCAAGTCGGTGACTTAATCGCTAACTATCAGCCTGATTTGATCGGGCTTGCCAAATATATGCGCATTTTGAGCCCTGAATTTGTTGCTCGGTTCGAGAACAAAATCATCAATATCCACCATTCATTTTTACCCGCTTTTATCGGTGCTAAACCTTACCACCAAGCGTTTGCACGCGGCGTCAAAATAATTGGTGCGACTGCGCACTTCGTTAACAATGAGCTTGATGAAGGTCCAATTATTGTTCAAGACGTGACTCAAATAACCCATGCCGACAATGCAGAGGCCATGGCCAAAATTGGTCGAGATATTGAAAAAACGGTATTTTGTAACGCGCTTCAATTAGCATCAGAGCGCAAGCTCTTTATCAATGGAACAAAAACGGTGGTATTTAAATAAGCGCTCAGTTTTTAGCAAGGTGCAAAAGTAGCGATGTGCTACTTTGCCGCCTCGATTGGTTCTAATTGTAGTTTTGAAGCGATTAAGACTGCTTGTGTACGGTTATAAACACCCAGTTTACGAAATATTGCCGTAATATGTGCTTTGACCGTTGCCTCTGAGATATTTAACTCATAAGCGATTTGTTTGTTTAACAAGCCTTCGTGCAGGTACTGCAATACTTTATACTGCTGCGGTGTCAATGAAGCAATTTGCTGCGCAAGCTCTCGGTCTTCGCCGTCAAGATCATTTATTTTTTCTTTGATATCCGCCGGTAGCCAGTTTTCACCATCTAGCACCTGCTGTAGCGCACTGACAATATCCTGAGATGAAGATGCTTTCGGAATAAATCCCATCGCACCATAACCCATTACTTTAGAAATAACATTGAGATCCTCACTGCCAGACACCACAACAATAGGCAGTGATGGATGGTCCTCGCGGATCCGGATCAGGCCGTATAAGTCGCCATTGCCCGGCATATGCAAATCCAAAAGTAACAAGTCTAAGTCATCATACTGCGACAACCGCTCTAATGTTTGCTCAAAGTTCTCTGATTCAATTACTTCAAGGCCTTCAAACTGATTTTGCAAAGCCCCCTTTAATGCTTCTCTAAACAGGGGGTGATCATCCGCAATTAAAAACTGATTCATGCATAGCTCCTAAAAAATCGGCTGTCTTTGGTATTAAGACAGCCGATATAGTACGTTTAGAATTCGCTAAATTTCAAGTTTTTAACGCTCAATTAACGGTTTAAACGATTTTCAATTAATTCATCGACTACACTTGGGTCTGCAAGCGTCGATGTATCACCCAGTTGCTGGTACTCGTTGGCAGCGATTTTACGCAAGATACGACGCATAATCTTACCCGAACGTGTTTTAGGCAAGCCTGGTGACCACTGGATCATATCTGGTGATGCAATTGGACTCAGCTCTTTACGGACCCAACTTCTGACTTCTTTAGTCAAGTCGTCTGTAACCACAACACCTTCGTTTGGTGTCACGTATACATAAATCCCTTGACCTTTGATATCATGCGGGTAACCAACAACCGCGGCTTCTGCAACCGCTTCGTGGGCAACCAGCGCACTTTCAATTTCAGCCGTGCCCAGTCTATGGCCAGATACATTCAATACGTCATCAACACGGCCAGTAATCCAGTAATAGTCATCTTCATCGCGACGACAACCATCACCGGTGAAGTACACACCAGGGTAAGCAGAGAAGTAAGTTTGCTCGAAACGCTCATGATCGCCATAAACTGTACGAGCTTGTGATGGCCAACTATCAAGAATCACCAAGTTACCTTCGGTTGCGCCCTCGAGTGTATTACCTTCTGCATCAAACAATGCTGGCGCAATGCCAAAGAATGGACGAGTCGCCGAGCCTGGTTTCATATCTATGGCGCCTGGTAAAGGCGTGATCATGATGCCACCAGTTTCGGTTTGCCACCAAGTATCGACGATTGGACATTCACTATTACCAATTTGCTCGTAGTACCACGCCCACGCTTCAGGGTTAATTGGCTCACCTACAGAACCCATAATGCGCAGACTTGTACGCTTAGAACTGGCTGTTGGCTCATCGCCTTTTGCCATTAGCGCACGAATCGCAGTCGGTGCCGTATACAGGATGGTTACTTGGTGCTTATCAACCACTTCACCAATACGGCCAGAATTCGGGTATGTAGGTACACCTTCAAAAATAACTTGCGTACAGCCATTTACCAATGGGCCGTATGCCATGTAGCTGTGTCCTGTGATCCAACCTACATCCGCTGTACACCAAAAAACATCATCTTCTTTAAGGTCAAATACATACTCATGTGTCATTGACGCATATACCAGATATCCACCTGTAGTATGTACCACCCCTTTTGGTTGACCTGTCGAACCTGAGGTATACAAGATGAATAGCGGATCTTCCGCATTCATAGGCTCTGGTTCGCATTGCGCAGGTACATCGGCCACTAGCTCATGCCACCATACATCATGGGCATTCCATTCAACTTCACCACCAGTAAGCTGGTGTACGACGACATGCTCAATGGTCGTTACTGAATCTTGTGCAACCGCTTCGTCAACATTGGCCTTGAGCGGTACAGAGTTGCCACCACGACGACCTTCATCTGACGTGATCACTACTTTAGCGCCAGAGTCCTTGATACGATCTGCAATCGCTGACGGTGAGAATCCACCAAAAACCACCGAGTGAATTGCACCAATGCGCGCACAAGCCTGCATCGCATATATTGCTTGAGGCGTCATAGGCATATAAATAGCAACTCGGTCGCCCTTTTCAACGCCTAACTTTTTCAAGCCATTTGCTAGCTTCGCAACTTCATCGTGTAATGTTTGAAACGTGATATTTTCGCTTTGCTCTGGGTTATCACCTTCCCATATCATGGCAACTTTGTTGGCATTTTTTGCGAGGTGACGATCGATACAGTTGTAAGAGGCATTCAATACACCATCTTCAAACCACTTGATACTGATATGGCCTTTATCGAACGAAGTATTTTTTACTTTATTAAAAGGTGTGAACCAGTCGAGGCGTTTACCATGTTCAGCCCAAAACCCCGCGGGGTCGTCAATAGACTGCTGATACAGTGCTTGATATTGTTCATTATCTACAAGTGCAGCCTGCTTGATCGCTTCAGGTACCGGATAAATGCTCTGTGACATACTCATCTCCATATTAATTACTTGCCTTTTACGGCTTCACTCAAGGATCACTTACAACCACGCGATTAAGTATTAGACCTTAGTTGTAATTGTTGCTTTAAGTTTATCCAAATTGGGATTAATTAACTATACATTAACGAGCATCAGCATACTGGCTCTCTCAACCTAAAACCAGAGAGCACCTGACAACAACATAAGTATAAGTGTAATTAATTATTGCCAAAGGCAATTTCAGAGCCGACCTCCGTTATTCAACCTTAGTCTCATAGACCAATGGGTAATTGAGTTAAGACCACCCATCATCAACAGTGAATGACGAAATAATTCTCTGCATTGCAACTAAGCGGCAGTATTATAGGAACTCCATTATGACAACTAAAATTAATATAAATAAGAAACTAACTGCAGTTGCAGTGTCTAGCTTACTTTCCAGCCAAGCTCTCGCTGCTAACCTCGGCAATACAGAAGTAAGTTACGGTGGATATATCAAACTCGATGCTATCTGGAGTGATTTTTCGGATGGCACACTGGGATCACAACATATTGGACGAGATTTTTATGTTCCAGGTACCACTCCGGTAGTGCCTAGCACAGGAGAAGATGCAGTTTTTGATATGCACGCGCGCCAATCTCGGTTTAATTTTGGCACCGCATCAAAGCTGGATGATGGCAGCACCATAAAAACAAAAATTGAATTAGACTTTATCGCTTCAATAGGCGGAAATGAGCGCGTGAGTAATTCCTATTCGCCTCGGATTAGACAAGCCTTTGTCACTTATAAAGGGTGGCTATTTGGACAGGCATGGTCCAACTTCCAAAATGTGAGCGCACTGCCAGAAACCTTAGATTTTGTTGGCCCAGCTGAAGGCACAGTATTCGTGCGCCAAGCGATGGCAAAATATACCATTGGCAACTGGTCGTTCTCTGCGGAAAACCCTGAGAGTACAGTAACAACTGAGGGCGGAGAGAGAAAAGTCACCGATGATGCGCAAATGCCCGATTTTACAGCGCGATACAACTACAAAGCCGACTGGGGACACTTTACGGTTGCAGCACTCGCTAGACAACTGACTTATAAACTCGGTGCAGCAGACGAAACGGAAAGTTCGTATGGCATAAGCGCTTCCGGCCGAGTGAATTTTGGCAAAAACAATATTAAATTTATGCTCACACATGGACAGGGGTTAGGACGTTACGTAGGGTTAAATGTAGCGCATGGTGCAGTGTATGACGGGCAAGATCTCCATGCAATTGACTCTACATCCGGGTTTATAGCCTATCAACACTATTGGAATTCACAGTGGCGTTCAACTTTCCTCTATTCGTATTTCAGCGCCGACAATGATACGAGCTTGCTAAATATCACCAAAGATCCTACTGATATGACCACCAGTTACAGCGCAAATATTCTTTATTCTCCTGTCAAAAAACTCACCTTTGGGGCTGAATATAAAGTCGCAAACAGAGAAGTACAAAGTGGTGCAGAAGGTGATTTGGATAGACTACAACTTTCAGTGAAATACGCCTTCTAATTTCTCCCAGAAGGCCAAATAAAAAAACCACCTTATGGTGGTTTTTTTACATCTTATTCTGACTTTTGCTCTCGGCCTAATAATGCCATCGCAGCCTCTTTAACATCCTTTTTCTCATACAGAACTTGATAAATTTGTTCTGTGATTGGCATTTCAATGCCACTGCGCTTTGCCAGTAAAAAAACCTCTTTGGTATTGCGATAACCTTCAACAACTTGACCAATGCTACTCATAGCATCGTCAACACTTTTCCCCTGCCCCAGCGCCAATCCAAAACGTCTGTTTCTAGATTGGTTATCCGTACAAGTTAAGATCAAGTCGCCCAGTCCTGCCATACCCATAAAAGTTTCCGTTTTAGCGCCCAGTGCACAGCCTAAACGACACAATTCAGCAAGACCTCTTGTGATCAGCATTGTGCGCGTATTGGCACCAAAGCCAAAACCATCAGACATACCCGCGCCGATGGCGATCACATTTTTCACCGCTCCACCGAGTTGAATACCGATAAAGTCATCATTACTGTATACTCGAAACGAGCGACTACAGTGCAATAAACTGGCTAGCTCAGTGCGCAACGCTTCATCTCCCGCTGAAACAGAAATTGCAGTGGGTAAACCAGCAGCCATTTCTTTAGCAAAAGTGGGCCCTGACAACACGGCCAATGCAATCGACTCACCCAGTACTTCTTTAGCAACCTCTTCTAGCAAGCGCCCAGTATCAGGCTCAAGCCCTTTAGTCGCCCACGCCACTTGTGCACCATCTTGTAAATGGGGCTGAATTTGCTTAAGTGTTTGTGCAAATGCATGGCTGGGAACCACCACCAATATAATCTGACTCGCCTCAACAGCACGAGCAAGATCAACTTCCAGCGTCAATGAATCTGGAAACTTAATATCAGGAAGGTAACGTTGGTTTTGACGCTCATCAGCAAGCTGTTCAATATCAGCTTGATTGCGCCCCCATAAAGTAACTCGGTGACCGTTGCGAGCAAAACAAATAGCAAGGGCGGTGCCATACGACCCCGCCCCTAATACGGTCACAGCAGACTGTGATGTATTCATAAATTATGCGTCAGCTGTTTGCTCTTGACCTGCACGTTGTTGCATGTACTGTGCAAATAGTGCGTCAAAGTTTACAGGTGCCAGGTTAAGCTGTGGGAAAGTACCACGGTTTACTAGGCTTGCTACTGCTTCACGAGCATATGGGAAAAGAATGTTCGGGCAGAATGCACCAAGCATATGAGCAAGTTGTAGTTCTTCCAACTCGCCTACAGAGAAAATACCAGCTTGTTGAATTTCACATAGGAAAGCTGTCTCTTCGCCAATTGTCGCAGTCACAGTTAATGCTAAAACAACTTCAAATACGCCTTCATCCAATTTAGCTGAACGTGTATCCATATCTAGTTTAACTTCAGGCGTCCACTCTTTTTGGAAAATTGTTGGTGAGTTTGGCGTCTCAAAAGATACATCTTTAGTATAGATACGCTGGATGTTGAATTGTGGGCCTTCTTGCTGCTCCGCTGCAACATTTTGATTTTGTTCAGTCATTATTATTCCTATAAATTTTTATATAAACAGCATTTGTCTTATCAATACAATGCTAGAAATGTTTAATTTCGCTCGACTAAGCCAATAATTGAGTTAGTTTGCCTTGAGCCTCAAGCGCCATCATATCATCGCAGCCACCGATGTGCTGACCGTTGATAAAAATTTGTGGCACGGTATATCCGCCATTTGCTTTTTCGATCATCTCTTCACGAAGTTCAGGCTGTACAGCAATATCATATTCTGTATATGTGACGCCTTTACTATCCAATAGCGCCTTCGCACGATGACAAAAAGGACAATAATCTTTAGTGTAAATAATTACATCGTTACTCATTTATTACTCCAATTACTTTCCAGTTGTCGTTGGTAGTCCAGCACTTTGCCACGAACTCATGCCACCTGAAAGCACATAAAGCTTTTCGTAGCCCTGTTGGTGCATTCTTTCAGCAATATTATTGGCCGTCATACCTGTATTACACACAAGTATAATGGGCTTTGTTTTGTACTTTTCAAGTCCGCCAAAGTCATTTTGTTTGGCTTTGTCGACATTCATCATCTCAGCACCGGCAATACGACCCGCGGTAAACTCTTTTTTGCCACGCATATCGAGTACTTGTGCATCTTCACGATTGATCAACAGAGTCAGTTGTTGCGGGTTAATTGGGCGGACTGACGAAAAACGGCTTTTATACCAGCTGTGTACTAACATGATTGCTAGGACGACCCAGATAACGCTTAATACAGGGTGATTGGTGAAAAAAGTAATATATTGTTCCATGGACCTTGCCACTTAGTTAGCAGATAAAACTTACAGTGCAGCGAGTATACTTTTTTACGGGTCTTGGTACAAACCTATTGTTATCAGTGCACATCACCGCACGCCCAATACCCAAATCAGAGCGAGCGCACGCGCGCTGATGAAGCCTTTATATGAAAGGTGTTACCATTAGATTAATCAATCTTGAACATAAATCACCAGCACAGGGCTGAATTTTCGCGCTAAACAAGGTATTCTATGCGCCATCTATCGTGCATTTTTCAGGAGCCCAAATGACTACGAAGAAAAAACCACTGGTACTTATGATTTTAGATGGCTGGGGATATAGAGAAGAAACACAAAGCAACGCTATCCTCGCAGCTAATACACCTGTACTTGATGAGCTGTGGCAATCACAACCAAAGACGCTTATTTCAGGGTCTGGATTAGATGTCGGTTTGCCTGATGGCCAAATGGGGAACTCTGAAGTAGGTCACGTTAATTTGGGTGCTGGTCGTATCGTCTATCAAGATTTTACTCGTATAACCAAAGCCATCGACGATGGTGAATTTGCACATAACCCCACACTGGTAAAAAGCATTGACGATGCTGTCGCGCACAATAAAGCTGTGCACTTAATGGGCCTATTAAGTCCAGGTGGTGTGCACAGTCATGAAGACCACATTGTCGCAAGTATCGAACTTGCCGCGCAGCGCGGTGCCAAAGAGATTTATTTCCACGCATTCTTAGACGGTCGTGATACACCGCCACGCAGTGCTCAAGCATCGATTGAACGCATTCAAGACTTGTTTAAAACTCTCGGTACAGGCCGTTTAGCCTCTATTGTTGGCCGCTACTACGCAATGGACAGAGATAACCGTTGGGAGCGTGTCGAGCAAGCATACAACCTAATGGTCTGTGGTGAAGCAGAATTTACCTTTACCGATGGAGTTGAAGCGCTTGAAGCCGCTTATCAGCGAGATGAAAATGACGAGTTTGTTAAAGCGACGACAATTGTGCCGGCGGGCCAGCAAGCGGCACAAATCAACGACGGCGATGCGATTTTGTTCTTAAACTTCAGAGCTGACCGTGCAAGACAAATGACTCGCGCGTTTGTTGACGCCGAATTTAACGGCTTTGAGAAAAAGAAGACTCCTGTACTTAGCAGCTTTGTGATGATGACTGAGTACGCAGCTGACATTGATGCACCAATTGCGTTTGCACCTGAGAAACTAAATAACGTGTTAGGTGAGTGGCTTGCCAAGCACAATAAAACTCAACTACGTATCTCTGAAACAGAAAAATACGCACACGTTACCTTCTTCTTCAGCGGTGGACGCGAAGACTTATTTGAAGGTGAAAAGCGAGAGCTTATCCCTTCACCTCAAGTTGCCACATATGATCTACAGCCTGAAATGAACTCTGAGATGCTTACTGATAAGCTAATTGAAGCTATTCAAAGCGGTGAATTTGACGCCATTATTTGTAATTATCCAAACGGCGATATGGTTGGTCACTCAGGTGTTTTTGAAGCGGCGGTTAAAGCGTGTGAAGCAGTTGATAATTGTATTGGTCGCGTCGTTTCTGCATTGAAAGAACATGGTGGTGAAGCACTTATAACAGCTGACCACGGTAATGCGGAGCAAATGCAAGACCCCAAATCAGGCCAAGCGCACACCGCGCATACCAGTGAGCCAGTTCCATTTATTTATGTTGGTCGTGACGCTGAGCCACAGGCAAACAAAACACTTAGTGACGTAGCACCTACAATGCTACACCTAATGGGTTTAGAGCAGCCAGCAGAAATGACCGGTTCGCCAATTATGCGCCTTAAGTAAATATGGTACGAGGCGCACTTACCGGCTTTGCATTTTTGATTTCACTGGCTTCGACAAATGTCGCGGCCAATGAGTCACAAACCAAAGCAGATTTGGCTGCCGTTCAAGCTGAACTTAAAAAAAGTCAGGCGGCCTATCAAGAACAAAAAGCGTCCTTCAGTGCGCTTAAACAACGTTTGCAATCTTTTGAGCTTGAAATAGCGCGCAGCGCAAAGGCCCTGACATTAACACAACAGGGGATCAGCGAGAACAAACAGCAGCAATATGCACTTGAACGCGAAAGCTCACAGCTCAATCGCCGCAAACATAAATTGCAAAAGCTGCTTGCAGCCCAGCTCAAAAGTGCCTACGTTACAGGTAGCCATGATTACTCCAAGATGTTGCTCAACCAGCAAAAAACATCAGCATTGGAGCGTACAATTAGCTACTACGACTATTTCAACAAAGCGCGAATAAACCAATTAGAAGACCTGAAGAATGTTTTTGTTGAACTAGAAAAAAACCAACAGGCATTAACCAAGTCACAACAACAGTTGGTTGCACTTCTTGAGCAGCAACAGATCAGACAAAATGATTTGCAACTTGCTCAACAGCAACGTCAAACCCACTTAGGCAAGCTCAACGACAAATTGTCAAAAACTCAGTCTGCGATTGCCTACCTAGAAGAAAATGAGTCGACACTAAAAACTACGCTGGAAGCATTAGCTGAAGTACAAGCGCCGTCAGAAGAAGTTTTTATTGCCCAGCTAGATGGCTTGCAGCGCCTAAAAGGCAAGCTAGCATGGCCATTGTCGGGCAAACTAAAGAAGCGATTTGGCCAGCGAAAACATGTCGGAATGAATTGGAAAGGCGTTGTAATTGCAGGTCAAACCGGTACAGAAGTAAACAGCGTTGCGCCTGGGCATGTGGTCTATGCTGACTGGCTCAATGGCTTCGGCTGGGTCATTGTACTTGATCATGGCAAAGGATTTATGAGCCTATATGGGCACGCTCAAACACTGCTAAGGGATGTCGGTGATCACGTTAACCCGGGCGATCCAATCGCATTAGTCGGACAAAGCGGCGGACAGCAAAATCCTGGACTATACTTCGAGATACGGCATAAAGGAAGCGCTGTGAATCCAGTTAAGTGGTGCAGATCAAGTTAAATGAATAACCTATGCTGCCCCGTCACTAGGAGCAGCATATGAAATACTTCGTCTCTATTTCCCCGCCCGATATTCAAAAACGAGCGCTTATAATTCTATGCGCGATACTACTTTCCTTCTTATTATCCAATGTGCAGGCCAAGCAAATTAGCCATGCCCATATGGAAGAAATTCTATACCATATTCAAACTTACTACGTTGAAGAAGTCCCCACTTCGCATATTAAACAACACAACTTCAACGAGCTGTTCGAACAGCTAGACCCTTACTCTAAATATTTAAATGAGCACGAGTTAGAAACCCTTTTTAGTGCGACCAATGGCCGCTATACCGGGATTGGCATTGAAGTAGAAGAGATTGAAAATCGCATTGTTATTGTCGATACATTACCCGGCTCACCTGCGGAGCAAGCTGGCATTGAAGGTGGGGATAAATTAGTTGCCGTCAACACACATGATGTCACCAATAAGAGTATTTCAGAAGTCTCAAAGTTACTCAGAGAAGCAAAATTATCTATCATTCATATCACAGTCGAGCGCGCTGAAGCGCATGTTACTTTAGCGCTGCGGCGTCAAGAGATAACCTTAGAGAGTGTCACCAGTAAACTGCTCAACGGAGACATTGGCTATATTTCTATCTCTTCATTTAACAATCACAGTTACCATGATGTTGCCAGACATATCAACATGCTGTTTGCGCACAATGGCCTTTCTTTAAAAGGTCTTATCATTGATCTACGAGACAATCCAGGTGGCACGCTCAACAGCGCGGTCGCAATATCTGATTTGTTTTTGCAAAGTGGAATAATCGTCACAACCAAGGGGCGTTTTTTCGATGCGAATCAGAAATTTTATGCTGTGCAAGGCGATATTTTAAACGGTGCACCCATCTTGGTATTAATTAACAAACAGTCCGCCTCAGCTGCAGAGATTTTGGCCGGCGCTTTACAAGACAATAAACGCGCTTTGATATTGGGACAAGGATCATTTGGCAAGGGTTCAGTGCAGTCTTTGATCCCCATAGGTAATGGCACCAGCGCCCTAAAACTAACCACAGCTCGCTACTACACGCCATCGGGACAATCGATTGAAGGCACTGGGATAAAACCGGATATCGAGTACAGTAAAAACACCCTATCGAGCCTCAATAAAACGGCTATAATGAGCAATGATAAAGCCAACAGAGATCTCTACTCTCGGCTTGAGCAACACTGGCATGCTGCTCGTCAATTAGTGACAAAACAGCAACCTACAGTAAATTAATGAAAAATTAGACGCTTTTATCGGTATAAAAAACGTGCTAGGTTAGATGATAAAGCGTCGAACATAGTGTATCGACCAACATAAAACATAACAATAGAACTGTGATTTAACTTTGTGCGCTTAATACAATTAGTTACTACATTCATTTGTCTAGTAGCATTTGTTTGTGATGCCAAACAAATTGCGATTGTGATAGACGATATTGGCAACCATCAACGGGATCTGGAATTTCTAAATTTACCGGGTGAGTTGACTTATGCGCTTTTACCCCATACGCCATTCTCACAACATTTTGCTTACCAAGCAGCGTTAAAAAACAAAGAGCTGATCTTACACATTCCCATGCAATCTTTAGACAATAAAACATTGGGGCCTGGTGGGCTGACCTTGGACATGCAAAAGTGGCAATTGCAAAAAACACTTGGACATGCACTTTCCAGTTTACCTCATGTGAAAGGCGTAAATAATCATATGGGCTCAGCACTGACACAACATGACGAGCCCATGAAATGGACAATGGAAATTCTCAAAAAACGGTCGCTGTACTTTTTGGACAGCCGCACCACCCCTTATAGTCAGGCGCAAACCGTAGCCAATATCTATGGTGTCAACAATATAGCCAGACATGTTTTTTTGGACAACGAGCTAGAAAGCAAACAGTTAGAATTACAGCTCAATCAACTAAAAACGATTGCCACACAACAGGGATATGCGATAGGTATTGCTCACCCCTATCCAAAAACTCAACGGTTTTTACGTGATGCCCTGCGCGATTTGCAAGACCAAGGCTTCGAGCTTGTGCCGCTCTCTACCTTAGTAGAGAACAAATATATTCGTCTGGCTGCACTACAAAACACGCCAACTTTGAGCCCGTAAAAATCGAACTCTGTTGCAAATTTTGTTGATCTAGCCACAGGCAAATCGAGTCATTTTCAGTTATACCTACTAGTAAGGTTCACTTACAGGAAAATATTATGCTGCATACTGTTGAACAGCTGATGACCCCAGATCCACTCGCCGTTAAGTCGTCACATACCCTGCACGATGCACACAACTTAATGCGCGAAAAAAATATTCGTCATATTCCCGTGATCGATGAAGAAGGTCATTTGGTGGGCATGTTGACACAAAAAATCATGATAGCCAAAGTGATGAGTATTCTATCTACTTACGGTAATTTGGCATTAGAGAGAAAAGAAAAGCAGGAAAAAGTCAGTGATGCCATGGCGCAGGACTTTGCCAGCGTGACACCACAGCAGAGCTTACATGAAGTCGTTACTTACTTTGTCGAAAACCGCCATGGCTGCATGCCTGTGGTTGACGAAAACAATAAATTACTGGGGATACTAACCTCATCTGATTTTGTTCGCCTCGCGGCGGCTTTGCTGTCTTAAAACCCCAATCAATTAAGATAAAAGCCTCTCGAAAGAGGCTTTTCTTTATGGCTTACACTTTTGCAATTAGTGTACGAGCAACAGTTCGCATACCCATTGTCGTCGCACCTGACGCCCACTGAGCACCCGCATTATTTTGGAAACAACCAGCTAAGTCTATATGCACCCAACCTTGCCCTTCATTTGGCACAAAGCGCGATAAGAAACCAGCGGCGTTAGACGCACCGCCAAAACCACCACCCTTTTGAGCTCGGCTATTTGCAGTGTCTGCATATGCAGAAGGACAGTTATTTTGGTGCCATTTTTCCAGTGGCAATGGCCAAGCAGCTTCAAACTCTTCGCTTGCGAACTGCTGAACCTCACTAACTAGCTCTTTATCAAGACCAAATAAAGCATTGTACTCTTGGCCTACAGCCATTAAAGCTGCACCAGTTAGTGTTGCTGCATCAATGATCAGAGGTGCACCGGTTTCACCAGCCGCCATCAAACCATCTGCCAGTACCAGACGACCTTCTGCATCCGTGTTCACGATCTCAACAGTCGTGCCATTTTTGTACGTTAAAATATCGCCCAGTTTATATGCATGACCTGAAATAAGGTTTTCCGCACAACATAAGAACAATTTAATGCGCTTTTCAATACCACGTTGAATTGCCAATGCAAGACCAGCAGTTACTGTTGCAGCACCGCCCATATCGCATTTCATGGTCAACATCCCTTCGCTCGGTTTGATTGAATAACCACCCGAGTCAAAAGTAATGCCTTTACCGACAAGCGCCGCGCTAACTGGCGCATCTTCGTCACCTGTTGGGTTAAAGTCTAACTCAAGTAGTACTGGCGCTCTTTCGCTACCACGGCCTACTTCATGGATCCCTATCCATTGGTGTTCTAGTAACGCATCGCCTTTGATAATTTGATAGCTGACGTGCTCTGGAGCTAAAGACTGAATAAATTCAGCTGCTTTACCCGCTAAGCTTTCTGGATAAATATCTTCAGCTGTGCCATTGATCATTTGGCGCATCCAAGTTGCGGATTGCTTCAACGCCTGTAACTCATTTAAATCTGATTGTGCGTTTTCAACAAAAGTAACTGGATCAAGTTGTTTAGGGCTAACAAAGCCCTGATAAAAGGCCCATTGAGATTCTGTACACCAAGCTTCGCCACTTAACGCTACCGCAGGGATCCCCTGTTGTGCTAGGCTACGAGCCGCTTTTTGAATATGCTTTAGGGTTTCTTGCTCAGCTAAATGAATGGTTGCACCTTGCTCATCAAAAGACAGCGATGCATTATTGCCCCAGTGTGCAGCTGGCGCTTGTTCACTTAAGCGAACAATAAATTTATCAGACATATAGGTTTTCACTCTTACGCTTGTAGTTGCTAGTCAGTGTACACTAGCAATCACAGAGCCCCAAAACGAATGCGACTAAACTATGAAATTTTCATCCCAACTTCAAAGCGCGACTTTGCTCAAGCGCTATAAACGATTTTTAGTCGACTTGCACAAAGAAGATGGTGAAACGTTTACCGTGCACTGTGCAAATACTGGCAAGATGACAGGGTGTGCCGACAGTGGTTTTAAAGCCTACTACTCGACCAGCAACAATAAGAAGCGCAAGTATGCACATTCACTTGAATTAACCGAAGATGGCCAAGGCCACCTCATTTGTGTCAATACTGGTGTGGCAAACAAAGTTGCCTATGAAGCGATTCAAGCCGGGGTCATTTCACAATTGAATGACTACGAAAATATCGCCAGCGAAGTAAAGTATGGCAATGAAAATAGCCGTATTGATATATTACTCTCATCACCTCAACAGCCAGATTGTTATGTTGAGGTCAAGTCGGTCACACTGTTAGAAGGTGACCAAGGCTATTTCCCTGACACAGAAACAACCAGAGGGCAAAAGCACCTCAGAGAGTTGATACATATAAAAAATAATCACCAACGCGCCGTGCTATTATTTATTGTTATGCACAACGGCATTGAATCGGTCAAAGCAGCTGAGCATATTGATAAAAAATATGCCCAATTATTGGCTGAGGCAAAAAGCGAAGGGGTTGAAATATATGCATATAAAGCACAAGTTACCCCTAACGAGGTCAAGGTTATTAAACAAGTATCTGTACTAGATACTTGAAAAAAAAAACTTCACCCTCATATATCTGCCGTTAAAACTTCAGTCCAACGGCTTGTTTTAGAACAGGGACGAAGCAAAAAGTGTTTGCTAAGGGTTGAAGATTTTGCTATTTATAGCCGCCGGCGTTAGCTGGGGTTGTTTATTAAGGATTTAGGAGAATGCTATGCCAGACCAGAAAAAACTAGGGTTATTGGCTCAGGCCGGTTTAGAACCTTACCAAGAAAAGCCGGGCGAAGAATACATGGGCGAGGCGCAGCTAGCTCATTTCAAAAAAATATTAGAAGCGTGGCGTAACGATCTTCGCAATGAAGTTGATCGCACCATGAACCACATGCAAGATGAAGCGGCAAATTTCCCTGATCCTGTCGACCGTGCAGCGCAAGAAGAAGAGTTCTCTCTTGAACTGCGTACACGTGACCGAGAGCGTAAGCTGATCAAGAAAATTGAAAAGACGCTACAGCTGATTGAAGAAGATGACTTCGGTTTCTGTAATTCATGTGGCATCGAGATTGGTATTCGTCGCTTAGAAGCACGTCCTACCGCAGATTTGTGCGTGGATTGTAAAACACTTGCTGAAATCAAAGAAAAACAGCAGGGTCGAGGTTAAACCCGAGTAAAAACCTGTATAAACCATAGGTTAAGCTCATCAGTTATGCAGACCCCACAAAAAAAAGGCCCAGAGCAGAATAATTTACATGCTCTGGGTGCGTCTTCAGTTTATCGCGGACGCTTTGCGCCCTCCCCGTCAGGACCACTGCATTTTGGTTCGTTAATTGCGGCACTTACCAGCTACCTTGATGCCAAAGCCAACCAAGGGCAATGGCTAGTTCGAATGGAAGACATTGACACACCACGTGTTGTAAGTGGTGCGGCAGATGCCATTTTAACCACCCTTGAAGCTTATGGCTTACACTGGGATGGTGACATAATTTACCAAAGCCAAAGGCATGAGTTATATCAAGAAGTGCTCCACTCACTGGCTTCAACCGGTGAAGTCTATGCGTGCGTCTGCACTCGTAAGCAAATCAAACAGCGTGGAGGCTTTTATGACAACCATTGCCGCACGACCAACCATGTTTTTGAAAACAATGCGTTACGCCTAAAGCAAAATTTCCCAATTCACCAGTTTGAAGATGCTCTACAGGGTCATATAGTCATACCCGATCAAGTCGCGCAAGAAGACTATATCGTAAAGCGCCGAGATGGTTTGTACGCCTATCAACTTGTCGTGGTTGTGGATGACATAGAACAGCAAATCAGCCATGTTGTGCGCGGTGCAGACCTACTTGAACCGACCGCAAGACAGCTTAGTCTGTTTCAACAACTTGCAAAAAAGCCACCACACTATATGCATGTTCCGCTCGCCGTCGCACAGCCAGGGTTCAAGTTATCCAAGCAAAACTATGCCCCAGCCATTGACAACAACGCTCCCCTACCCGCACTTAAAGCCGCACTGGCATTTTTGGGCTTCAATAAAATTGAACTACATCACATTGATGATGTAACTGAATTACTCACATGGGCGACAGCGGCATACCATGATGTACAGTTACCAAAAAACAAAGAAATTCAGGTCACTCAACTCAGCTCAACGGACTACCAATTCACACCGTTGTAACCCCGAGCATTACGTTCCAAATACTGCTAAATAAAACCCAGAATGAAGTACCCAGTATCGTGAAGATATATTGAGATTGGTTATTGATGTTATGAAAATAACTCGATGTAACAAAGTTACAATTCGTAGAGCGTTAATTGGTTGAAAATTTAATCGCTAATTCACGTCTGAAACTTCAATTTCAGTACATTTGAGTATATGATAGCGAGCCTTATGATCTCGCCTACACTTTAGAAAAAATAAAGCGCAGTGCGAGCAAAAAATATCTGTACAAATGATGCTGCGGGTGGGGACTCAAAGTAGTAGGAGAGTGGTTATTATTTCTAAAATATTCAAGTTGTGTAGGCAAATTGTTGGCGCCAAGCAAACTAAGGGGATAGTTGAGGCAAAATTAACACCTCAAATTATTCCGCGTAGTGAGCACAATATCTCACGAAAACAATTTAGCCCCAATGCAATCAAAGTGTTATATCGATTAAAAGATGGCGGCTATGACGCTTACCTTGTCGGTGGTTGTATTCGGGATATTTTGTTAGGGATTGAGCCAAAAGACTTTGACGTTGTCACAAACGCAACACCTGAAGAAGTTAAACGCCTATTTAGAAATTGTCGACTTATTGGTCGTCGCTTCAGACTTGCCCACATCGTATTTGGGCGTGAAGTTATTGAAGTTGCGACAATGCGCGGCCACCACCTATCGAATGGTGAAGATGATCCGACAAGTAAGGCAAGCGAACAGGGGCAGTTACTGCGCGATAACGTCTACGGCACCATCGAAGAAGATGCTCAGCGCAGAGACTTCTCAATCAACGCGTTATATTACTCAGTCAATGATTTTGGTGTACGCGATTTTGCTGGCGGCATTGAAGCCATCAAGGCAAGGCGTATTGAGCTAATCGGTGATCCAGAAACCCGTTATCGTGAAGATCCAGTGCGTATGCTACGTGCGGTTCGCTTTGCTACCAAGTTAGATATGGAGATTGCGCCTGCAACGCTCACACCTATCACTGAGTTATCACCGCTGCTTGGGAATATCCCACCGGCAAGATTGTTTGAAGAAACCCTCAAGCTGTTTTTAGGTGGTAAAGCAGAAGCTAACTTTTTAATGCTCAGAGAGTTAGGCCTATTCAAACAGCTGTTTCCAACTCTTGAAGAAATTTTGGCGCAAGAGGACAGTGAGTTTGAAAGACGTTTTATCCAGCAAATGTTTGCTAACACAGATGCTCGCATAAATAACAATAAAAAAGTGACGCCTGCGTTTATTTACGCCGCCTTACTTTGGTTCCCATTGCGCAAACGCGCCGCATTGTTAGAACAGCAGGGCATTTCAGAATACGATGCGTTTATGCAAGCCATCAGTCAGGTATTAAGCGAAAATGCACAACGTGTTGCTGTTCCAAAACGGTTTACACTGGGTGCCCGCGATATTTGGCATATTCAGCAACGTTTAGATAGACGCAGTGGCCAGCGAGCTTACCGTTTGAGTCTTCAACCCAAGTTTAAAGCCTCATATGACTTTTTACTATTACGTGTTGAAAGTGGTGAATCCGACCAACAGCCGCTCGCTGATTGGTGGACAGAATACCTTAAACAAGATGTCGGCGGGCAAAAAGAAATGGTCAAAAACCTTGGCCAAAAAGATCGTCCAAAACGCCGTTACCGTAATAAGTCTCGTAGAAAGCCAAAGCAAGATTCATGAATATAGTGTATATCGGGCTTGGGGCGAATTTAGTCGATCCCCAAGCACAGTTAATTCAGGCTGTAAATGCCTTAAACACGCACCCAGACTTTAACGATCTGGTTGTATCGAGTTTTTATAGTTCAAAACCTATGGGCCCACAGGACCAGCCAGATTATGTTAACGCAGTGGCTAGGTTTTCAACATCGCTTAAACCCGAAGCACTGTTAGACCAGCTTCAAGAGATTGAATTGCGCCAAGGCAGAGTACGTAAAGACGAACGTTGGGGCCCCAGAACACTGGACTTAGATATCCTTTTGTTTAACGAAGAAACCATTGCCACTGAACGTTTAACAGTACCTCATTACGGCCTATGTGACAGAGAATTTGTGGTATTCCCATTGATGGAAATAGCACCTCAACTTCAATTACCCGATGGAACAACACTTAAAAGTGTGGCTGATAAATTGCCAAAAAATGGCTTAACAGCGCTGCCTAACACAGATACAAAGGAGACACATTAATGGCAAAAGTTTCGGTTTCAACCTTGGCAAAGAAGAAACAACAAGGTGAAAAAATCACAGCATTAACGGCGTACGATGCCAGCTTTGCGAAGCTTTTTTATGACAATGGCGTTGATGTGGTTTTAGTTGGTGACTCATTGGGCATGGTATTGCAAGGTGCCGATGACACACTCGGCGTAACTACTGAAGAGATTGCCTACCACACTCGCAGTGTAAGAGCTGGCAGTAGAGAACTGTTTGTCGTCGCTGATATGCCATTTATGAGTTACTCAAACCCGGCACAAGCCTGCGAAAATGCTGCAAAACTTATGCGCAGCGGTGCTAATATGGTCAAACTGGAAGGTGGTACTTGGCTAGCAGAGTCAATTAAACTGCTTACACAGCAAGGGATCCCTGTGTGTGGTCACTTAGGTCTCACACCTCAGTCAGTACACGTCTTTGGCGGCTTCAAGATACAAGGTCGCGAGGAGCAGCAAGCATTGCAAATGATTGCCGATGCACAGGCCCTTGAATCTGCTGGTGCACAGATGTTGGTTATTGAGTGTATCCCTTCCGATCTGGCTAAACGTATAACTGAAGCGGTCAATATTCCTGTTATTGGCATTGGCGCAGGTAAAGAAGTGGATGGTCAAATCCTAGTTATGCACGATCTAGTTGGTATTTCTGCTGGCTACATTCCGAAATTTTCTAAAAACTTTTTAGCAGAAACCGGCAATATGCAAGACGCTGTTAAAAAGTTCTGTGACGATGTTAAATCAGGCGCATTTCCAAGTTCAGAACACGAGTTTAACTAATGCAATCAATCACCGAAATAAAGTCATTACGCAGTCAAATTAAAGCTTGGCGTCAGCAAGGACACAGTATTGCCTTTGTGCCTACAATGGGCAATCTGCACCAAGGTCATTTTTCTTTAGTTGAAAAGGCCAAGACGCTGGCAGATAAAGTCGTAGTCAGCATTTTTGTTAACCCAATGCAATTTGGTAAAAATGAAGATTTAGATAGCTACCCGCGTACGCTTGTTCAAGACAAACAAGGGCTTGCAGAGCTTGGGACTGATATTGTGTTCACACCCAGTGTTGAAACAATTTACCCAAATGGACTAGCGACGCAAAGCTTTGTCGATGTACCCGGTGTATCTGAAGGTTATTGCGGCGGTGCGCGTGAAGGACATTTCAGGGGGGTTGCCACTGTGGTAACTAAGCTGTTTAACTTAGTCCAACCTGACTTTGCTTGTTTTGGTGAAAAAGACTACCAGCAGTTGCAAGTTATCAAAACCATGGTGCACGACTTGTCTATGCCAATTGAAATTATTGGCGTACCAACACAAAGGGAAGTGACAGGTCTGGCTATGAGTTCGCGTAACGGCTACTTGTCAGAACAAGAAAAAGACGTCGCTAAAGTACTTTACAAAGTATTATCACAAACGGCTGCCGCACTGAAATCGGGCGTCCGTCAATTTGATAATTTGGAAAGTGAAGCTAAATCTGAGCTAGAGCAAGCAGGCCTCAAACCAGACTACTTTTCGATTGCACATAGAGATACACTCAAGCCCGCGCAGCAAAGCGATGAGCACTTTGTCGTATTAGCAGCTGCATTTTTAGGCAGTGTAAGGTTAATAGATAATATACAAGTTGTTAATTAACCTAAGAGATAAAAAAGCGCCTGTTAAGGGCGTTTTTTTGTGCCCGTGAGGTATTTGTTATCAATGTAATACCAAGAAAAGCCGTAATAATACCGCCCTTTCCCCACTGTTCATTGTAAATATATGCTAAGTTTAACATTGTACTAGAACATTAAAATCGTACATTTTACTCTCTATCTGCAAAATAATAGGAATGACTATGAGATTTGCGCTGCCACTGGTTTTGGTTACTTTAGTCGCTTGTAGTAACCAACAAAATTCACCTGAGCTCACCCAATGTGCTCAACAAAACTTTCAGTGTGAACAAAACTGCTCACTTAGCTCTACCGAACAGACCATGACAAGACAGATATGCAGCGGTGAATGCATTGAGCGTTATAATACCTGCAAAGCGCAAGTTGAAGAGCTAACGAAAATACGCACCGCACAATACTGATAAATTAAATCTAACTCAGCCCTGAGTTGTTAATATGTATAAATAAAAAAGCCGCTCATACGAGCGGCTTTTTCTTTATGTTTAATGAGTTATAGAAGACCTAGCTTCTTAAGCTCACGGCTTGCCATTCTGTTTGTCAGTGGCACATAACCGTCTTTTTCTACAATTTTCTGACCTTCTTTAGATAGTACCATCTTCAAGAATTCTGCTTCGATTGGAGAAAGAGGCTTATTTGGGTGCTTATTCACGTAAACGTATAGGAAACGAGATAGCGGATATCTACCAGCAGCTACGTTTTCTAACGTTGCATCGACAAAGTTTTCGCCTTTCTTAGTCAGTGGTACAGTACGTACACCTGATGTCTTATAACCGATACCTGAGTAACCGATTGCATTCACAGATGAAGAGATAGACTGTACAACAGATGCAGAACCTGGCTGCTCGTTTACGTTGTTTCTGAAGTCACCTTTACACAGTGCTTTTTTCTTGAAGTAACCGTATGTACCTGACACTGAGTTACGGCCATAAAGCTGAATGTCTTTTGCTGCCCAATCGCCATTTAGGCCAACATCACTCCAACGATTAACTTGCTTGTCACCACCACACTTACGTGTAGAAGAGAAAATAGAGTCAACTTGGTCAATGCGAAGACCTTTAATTGGGTTGTCTTTATGTACGAATACAGCCAAAGCATCGATCGCAACGCGTACTTCAGTTGGCTTGTAACCATAGCGCTTTTCAAACGCTTCGATTTCTTTCGACTTCATCTTACGGCTCATTGGGCCAAAGTTTGCTGTCGCTTCAGTTAAAGCAGGAGGCGCAGTTGAAGAACCAGCTGCTTGGATCTGAATATTTACGTTAGGGTAAATACGCTTGTACTCTTCAGCCCAAAACGTCATCATGTTTGCAAGTGTATCTGAACCCACAGATGAAAAGTTACCTGAGATACCGCTGGTTTTGTTGTACTCTGGTAGTTGTTTGTCAAGTGCAGCCACTTGCGTTGATACCAATGTTGTTACAGCCACACCCATTGCGGCAACTAAGCTTTTAAATTTCATTTGGGTCACTCCAATTGTTCTTCCCATTTGATTACTGAGACTCATTGTGCGCTCAGCAAATTACAATAAAATTACCATTAAATGACACTTTTATGACTATCAGAGACTGTCATAAAAATGCGTTTTTCCTTTGGAAAAGAGAAAGAAAAGCACGACCCTTCACCCAATTTACTCGAGATCTCCAAATTCGAGTCATGTCGACTCAATACATGTTTAGTGATCGCCAGCCCAAGACCTGAACCGCCTGTTTTGCGACTTCGCGCCTTATCAACACGATAAAAACGCTCGGTCAAGCGATTAATATGCTCTGACGCGATACCGTCACCGTTGTCGGTAACAGAAAATGCTGGACGCTCACCGTCTAAGCTCCATGTGACCACAATTTTGCCATTGGGCTTGGTGTAGTGAATGGCATTAAAGACCAAATTAGAAAATGCACTACGCAGCTCATCAATACACCCCTTAATATCCAATGTTTCATCAACATTAAATTCAATCTCGTGGTGTTTATCTTGATTTAGCGAACGTGCTTCTGTGTGGATCAATTGCAGCATTCCTGGCACATTAACCGCTTTATCGTTAGCTTGGTCTCTATCTCCTTCAATTCTCGATAAAGATAACAGTTGATTGACCAAGCTGTCCATACGCTTACACTGCTCGATCATTGTCAACTGTGCTTTTTGCCAGATCGCCGGAGGTGGCACCTGATCCCCTTCCATCATTTCGAGGTAACCAGTTACCACAGTGAGTGGTGTACGCAATTCATGAGATACATTGGCAACAAAATCTTTGCGCATTTGCTCCAATTTCTTTAATCGTGATATATCTCGCACCACCATCATCAATTGCTCTGCATACGGCATAACACGAAACTCTAATACGCGTTCTGCGTTATGACCACTTTCAAGTTCTAATGGATCGGTGAAGTCATGATCTTGCATGTATTTAACGAATTTAGGATCGCGGATCAAGTTATCTAAACGTTGACCATGATCTGTCGGCCATTGCAAACCTAAGATCTTAAGTGCCAACTGGTTACACCAAATAATACTGAGATCCTGCTGCATCACGATAACGGCATCGGGAACCGCTTCTGCACCTTCACGAAAACGGCGGATCAATGCTGCGAGTTCATTACGCTTTTTGCGATTGCGATGCTGAAGATGATAGATCCCTTCAAAAATTTGCTCCCACGCGCCGGATCCTTCTGGCGGATTAAAGCTACGCTGGTTGATCAACCAGTCGCTCAGCTTATACAGTTGTTTAAAATGCCAAAAAAGTAGAACTGAGGCGCCCAAAAATAACAATACAAATGGTGCACCAAGTAAAATACCGATGAGGGTAAGAGGCAGAAAATACAAAAACAGGCGTTTTAGCAACGCCTGTTTATCAATCACTCTATACATATAAAATGATCCTAAAGATTAAGCGCTAGGATAACGCTACCACAGCGCACTTATTAATGCTTTATACTTTACTAGAAAAACGATAGCCTGCGCCACGCACAGTTTGCACTAGCCTGTCATGTCCAAGAGGTGCAATCGCTTTTCTTAGGCGTCGAATATGTACGTCTACCGTACGGTCCTCAACATACACGTTCGTGCCCCATACGTGGTCAAGCAGTTGTTCACGGCTATATACACGCTCTGGGTGAGTCATAAAGAAATGTAGCAACCTAAACTCGGTTGGCCCCATTTCAAGTTCATTCCCCGCAGACGTAACACGATGCGAAATAGGATCAAGCCTTAAGCCGTGAACTTCTATCGCTTCTTCTAAAGAAGTTGGCGACACTCGACGCATCACTGCTTTTATTCTTGCCATGAGCTCTTTTGGTGAAAAAGGCTTAGTCACGTAGTCATCTGCACCTACTTCTAATCCTTTAACCTTGTCTTCCTCTTCACCACGCGCTGTTAGCATGATGATAGGGATCTGACGAGTATACTCACTTTGCTTAAACTTTTTCGCAATTTGGATACCGCTACCACCAGGTAACATCCAATCCAGGAGCACCATATCTGGGTATGGCTCTACCATGGCTGCAATCGCTGAATCATAGTCTTCAGCTTCAATTGCTTGAAAGCCATTCTGTTCTAACACAAACACCAACATTTCTCTTATTGGTGCTTCGTCATCAACTACTAGTACTCTACGTGACATTCCCATTTATCTCTTACGTTACCGAAGTCGGTTTCATTATTATGACTAAGTATGACAGTTTTATGAAAGGTTACCCGATAATATAACCTTAATTCATTTCTCTAGAACACAGTTTCAATGAGTTAGAACTCATTTGTTCCTAATTTATCAGCAAATAGCGTGATTTAGCATCGAATAAACAGGTTTATTTGCGATCTTGGTTTCAATTAAAAAATTATTAAGATCATGTAATCCAGCACGGATCATTATTTTTCTAAGTGACAGCACACGAGATCACTATCTTACTTAGAGGATCATTTTGGGATCACTATTATACCTACTATGATCGCACGTTCCCCTATAAACTACATGTAAGTCATTGATCTTTTGGTCCACATATCTCACATTCTGATCAAAGCACCCACTAAATTACGATCACAACACGAACTTGCTAGTAAAAATCTGATCCCTAAACACTGATGTTGGTAAACTTGTGATCCGACATTGCGCAACTTGGTAGAAAACTGATCCCAACAAGAGATCTATCAATTATCACTGACCGTCTAGCACCAAAGTACACTCAGTGTGACCACCGGCGTAAAACAAACACCCATAAAAAAAGCCCCTATTGGGGCTTAGTTATTTAAAATTAGTATCTTATTTTACTTTTGGAGCAAGCTCACCAGATAGGTATTTCACATGCATGTCATCTAGTGAAATTGGCTTGATCTTAGATGCTTGACCAGCTGTACCAAACGCTTCGTAACGTGCAATACAGATCTCTGTCATCGCTTTAGTCGCTTCCGCTAGGTATTTACGAGGATCAAAGTTAGCAGGATTGTGTGCTAAGTGGCGACGAATAGCACCAGTTGCAGCCAAACGTAGATCCGTGTCGATATTTACTTTACGAACACCGTGTTTGATCCCTTCAACGATCTGCTCTACTGGCACACCGTAAGTTTCTGGGATTTCACCGCCAAACTCATTAATCACAGCAAGCCACTCTTGAGGTACAGATGAAGAGCCGTGCATTACTAAGTGTGTATCCGGAATACGTGCGTGGATCTCTTTGATTCGGTTGATTGCAAGGATATCGCCCGTAGGTGGACGAGTAAATTTGTATGCACCGTGTGACGTGCCACAAGCGATAGCTAATGCGTCAACACCCGTTTTCTTGACGAAATCAGCCGCTTCTTCTGGGTCTGTAAGAAGCTGATCTTGCGTCAATTTACCAACAGCACCGATACCATCTTCTTCACCCGCTTCGCCAGTTTCAAGCGAGCCTAAAACACCTAGCTCACCTTCAACAGATACACCACAGGCATGGGCCATTTCAACTGTGCGGCGTGTTACATCAACATTGTACTCATACGTTGACGGTGTTTTACCATCATCAAGTAATGAACCATCCATCATCACTGATGAAAAACCTAATTGAATCGAGCGTTGACAAACCGCCGGAGATGTACCGTGATCTTGGTGCATAACAACAGGGATATGTGGCCACTCTTCAACAGCAGCTAAAATCATATGGCGAATAAATGGTGCACCAGCATAGGCTCTTGCACCCGCAGAACCTTGTACAATTACTGGGCTGTTTGTTTTGTCAGCCGCTTCCATAATTGCGCGCATTTGCTCTTGGTTATTCACATTAAAGGCAGGAACGCCGTATCCATTCTCAGCCGCATGATCGAGAAGTTGACGCATACTGATTAAAGCCATATTGCTTTTCTCCAATTTTTGATAGCTCTTGGCTATCTATTTGAACGGGGTAGATTTAGTTTGGTTGGATCACAACCTCTATTAACCTAAACAAAGAGTGAGAGAGTGTTTAAATTAATAGCTGGAGGCCAAAGGCCCCCACAAATTTTTATGCTTTTGCTCTTTGCTCTAGCATATCAACCGCTGGTAATTTTTTGCCTTCTAAAAACTCTAAGAAAGCACCACCGCCAGTTGAGATATACGATATTTCATCGCCAACACCATATTTATCAATCGCTGCTAACGTGTCACCGCCACCAGCAATTGAAAATGCTTTTGACTTAGCAATCGCATGTGCAATGGCTTCTGTACCATTACCAAATTGATCAAATTCAAAGACACCAACTGGGCCATTCCAAACCACAGTGCCAGCTTGCTCAATAATTTTCGCCAGCTCAATTGCTGTATTTGGACCAATGTCGAAAATCATGTCATCGCTTTCAACTTCAGACGCATCTTTGATCACTGCAACGGCTGTTTCAGAGAATTCCTTACCAACAACAACATCGGTTGGCACTGGAATTGCGCCATCGTTCGCTTCAGCTGCAGCACTTAGCTTTTGCGCTTCAGGAATTAACTCTTCTTCATACAAAGATTTGCCTACAGGGCTACCTGACGCCGCGATAAATGTATTTGCAATACCACCACCAGTAACAAGTTGATCGACAACCGTTGAAAGTGAATCTAATACAGTTAGTTTAGTTGACACTTTTGAGCCACCTACAATTGCCACTAATGGGCGAGCAGGGTTATCAAGCGCTTTACCAAGAGCATCAAGCTCCGCAGCCAGTAATGGTCCTGCACATGCTACATCGGCGAATAAGCCAACACCATGCGTTGACGCTTGCGCGCGGTGAGCTGTACCAAACGCATCCATTACATAAATATCACACAGTGCAGCTAACTGCTTAGAAAGTGCTTCGTCGTTTTTCTTTTCACCTTTATTAAAGCGTACATTTTCAAAAACAACCACTTCGTTATCAGCAACTTCAACACCATCTAGGTAATCTGTGACTAATCTGACGTTTTGTTCAAGTACTTCATTTAGATAATCAACAACTGGCTGAAGTGAATACTGAGCATCGTATTCCCCTTCCGTTGGGCGACCTAGATGAGACATAACCATTACTTTGGCGCCTTTTTCCAGTGCCAATTTAATGGTTGGCAACGATGCTCTGATACGTGCGTCAGACGTTACTTTTCCGTCTTTCACTGGCACGTTCAAATCTTCACGAATAAGCACGCGTTTGCCGTTTAAATCTAAATCCGCCATCTTGATGACTGACATGGACATCTCCTTAAAAGAACGATACTAAAATTAAGAGGCTTTGATCATTGCCATTGCGGTGTCGAGCATGCGGTTTGCGAAACCCCACTCGTTATCACACCAAACTAACACCTTCACCAAGCGTTTATGGCTCACTCGGGTCTGGGTGCCATCAATAATACTGGAGTGTGGATCATGATTAAAATCAACCGAAACCAAAGGCTCTTCGGTGTAATCTAGGATTCCATGTAGCCTGCCAGAGGCAGCTTGTTCCAATACTTGATTAACTTGTTCCAATGTGACATCGCTTTGCAACGACACACTTAAGTCCATTGCAGTCACATTAATTGTAGGTACTCTGACAGCGATTGCTTCAAAGCGACCATGAAATTTAGGTAATATTCGCTCAATACCACGCGCTAGCTTGGTATCAACAGGTATAATAGACTGGCTTGCTGCGCGCGTTCTTCGCAAATCTTTATGATATGCGTCAATCACTTGCTGGTCATGCATCGACGCATGAATAGTGGTAATCGCACCAGACTCAATACCAAAAGCATCATCTAATACTTTAATGACAGGAACAATACAGTTCGTTGTACATGAACCATTTGACACAATTGTATGCGCAGCGCGTAAATTATCTTCGTTAATACCGTAGACAATTGTCTCATCTACATCGGCATCTGCTGGGTGCGAAAATAGAACTTTTTTTGCCCCTGCGGCCAAGTGTGCTTCTGCATGTTGCCTCGAGTGATACACGCCAGTGCACTCCAACACAACGTCAATATCTAATGCATGCCAGGGTAAATGACTCGGGTCTTGCTCGTTAAAAATTTGAATTTGTTGTTCGGCAACTTCTAGATAGGGCTTATTAAGAGTTACGGGAAAAGAAAAACGACCATGTGATGTGTCATATTTCATTAAATGTGCGATCCCTTCCGGATCTGCCAACTCATTAATAGCGACGATTTGAAATTCGTTGTGGCGCCCAGACTCAAAGAGGGCTCGGACAATATTGCGACCTATGCGACCAAAACCATTGATTGCCAGTTTGATTGTCATTAACTAGAAGACCCATTTTTTAAATGCAAAAAGAAGTGACCAAGACTCCTTTGTAAAGATGGCGCTATTGTAATCGACCTTGAACAAATGTGTAAGTGATAAGCAAAAATTTTTCTTTATATGAGGTAAATTGCCAAAAAACCGATGTGGGCTACTTACTCAACATACCAAATTGCGCAGTTTTATTACCCCTTGCCTATCTAAATGACTCACTTGTGCCAACAACAGTTCAGCTGTCGCGAGCGCGTCACTGAGTGCATTGTGGTTTTGATAAGTCGGTAGACCATAGCGACGTCTGCATGCTGCTAAAGTCAGCTGATCTTGAGCCAAATATGTTTGACTACGCAACAGCTTATTTTTTTCAATTTTCAGTGTATCAATGATATGTACCGGCGTTACATTCACACCATATTGATTCATATATTTCTGTAAAAATCCCCAATCAAGGGATGCGTTGTGACACACCAGTGACTTGGACGCCAACTCCGCCCCCAAAGCTCTGATAATCTGTTCAAGACGCTCGCCGCTTTGTGCTAACTGATGCTCACCTATACCATGATACACAGGGCTTTGGGCAAGCTGCTTTACATCACTGTTTAATTTATGTTGCACCTGCTGAAGTTCGATCCGGCCATTTTTGATCAACACCCAAGCAATCGATACGATTTCATGTGAGTTGGGGTCAAGCCCGGTTAACTCTAAGTCCACAACTAAAAGTTCACTATTTAGCCACAACGCACTTTCAGTGCGCTGAAAAAGCTGAGGTAGTCGCCATTTCATTGCGCTATAAACTTCCACGAGCAAACTTAAATACACACGCCTGCTGAGCTTGCTTTATCAAATGAAATGCTTCTTTTAGTTGATGGCGTTCAAGTGAACTTAAGTGTTCAGGGTTAATGCAATTTGGAGGTAAATCAGGGGCCTCTATTTGAATTTTAAAACGCAACTGAGTTAAAAATCGCCAGCAGTCTTGTAAATTGTATATGTCCTCTTTACTGAGCACGCCAAAATCTTTTAGTGCAGCCAAGCGCATTTGAGTGTTGGCTTTGTTAATGCCACACTTGAGCGCGTAGAGACGCACTAGATCGTTCACAATTGCTACGCCCCTTATTTTTAAATCCAAATATCGGTGCTTGTGTTTATCTTGCTCCAATTTAAACTGCATAAACAAGCCGATAGGCACACTATTGGTGCTGATATCCGTTGCCATAGCGGCAAAAAATAGTTCTTGTTGTTGCAATGCCCTCAGCCCCGTATTAAGACTTTGATACAACGCTTGTTCACCATAAATAAAACGCCTATCAAAAAATATTTTACTGTTTAACATGGCTTGAGGCGTTGGTGTATGTACCCACTGCTCATAGCGCAATACCCACTCGTCAACCGTTCCTCGACACTGAGCATTGCTCGCCATAATGCCACCTGGGCAGGCTTTGATGCCACAACTGATAAGATGCCCAGACACGTATGCCCCCAAACGCGCAAAGTAGTCTCGTTGATGGTCCAAAATGGCATTGGAAAAAACCAATCCATTGTCCTGATCTGAGTGTAATGTCTGCTCTTCTCGCGCTTGTGAGCCAAAGCAGATCCAGCAAAAACTACATGGCGGTTCACCTGCTTGTTGAATGAATAACTCTGTCAAACGACTCATCAACGCATCCGTTAAACCGCTGAGCAAAGTCCCAATAAATGAGATATCTTCAACGGTATTGGAAAAGCCGCGTAACAATGCTGGGATTTCCATCGCTAAACGGATCACTTCCTGATGACTGTGGGCTTTGTAAATTTGCCCAATCAATTGCACAGGATCATGTTTTTGTTGTCGCAGCAGATCCGTGCTGGTCACCATACCCAACGGCACGCGTTCTTCATTGAGTACAGGGAGGTGATGAATATTGTGCTTGAGCATCAAATGTAGCGCAGAGAACGCGCGATTATTCTCAAAAATAAACTTGGGGTTTGGAGTCATGATTTGCGCAACACTGGCGCTCGGAGCAAGTTCGGCTGCCAAAACTCGATTGCGCAAGTCGCGATCGGTTATAATTCCAGACAGCTCGCCTTTTTCAGTGACTATCACCGATGACACACCTGCTTTTTGCATTAATTTAGCTGCATCGACTATGCGCGCATGGGGCTCAATGGTCACAGCCGATTTCCCCATCAAAGCAGATACCTTATGTTCAGGCCAAGCCCGTCCACGCTCTTGATAGTGGCTTGATAATAAGCGCTTTTTGTGCGCTCGAACAAAATGTTGTTCAAACTTTTGGTATTCTCTTCGCAAAAAGTCAAAGTCTTGTTGTGGTAACAAAAAGACCAATCCACTGGTTTGCACCTCCAGGTGGTTTTTTATCTCTTCTCCAGTTAACAGTGATGGATAGCCAAAGTAGTCCCCTTCCCCCAACCGAGTTACCACCTCACCTACGGTATTGACTAAATCAAACACACCAGAGCGAATTAGGTATAAATATTTGTCTGTGGATGCCAGTAACTCTGACTGATTCAGTGACGTGATATAAACCACCTTGGCGTGATTTACATAAAAATGTGCACATGAAGGGGGCAGTTCACTGAAGGGCAATTGCTTTGTCACAAAGTCCAAAACATCAACTACAGGCGAAACACTCTGAGAATGTGTCATTTTTGCTCCCTAAAAAGACACTAGCCCAGCAAACTGCTGGGCTAGTTTTTCCTCATTACTTTTAGTGTGCGTGCGCCGCACTTGAACCTTTAGGATTACGGATCCCATCGACCATGCGTTTTACTTCTTCTGGCGTCTCTGCTGTAAGCTTCATAACAACAGCCGCAACACCAAAGTTAACCAGCATACCTATGATACCTATCCCCTCCGGTGAAATACCAAATAACCAATTTGCCGGCGCGTTCAGCTCTGGGCTAACAAACTTAAAGTAAATAATGTACGCCGCCGTGAAGCCTATACCTGAAATCATACCGGCAATTGCACCTTCCTTATTCATGCGTTTCGAGAAGATCCCCATGATAATTGCAGGGAAGAAACTCGCCGCAGCTAAGCCAAAGGCAAACGCGACCACCGAGGCGACAAACCCAGGCGGATTTATGCCAAAGTAAGCTGAGATCCCAATTGCCACCATTGCAGCGAGCCGTGCGGCCATTAATTCTTGTTTATCGCTGATATCCGGTTTAAGTGTGCGTTTGAGCAAATCATGAGACACAGACGTCGAAATAACCAATAATAATCCCGCCGTCGTTGACAGTGCCGCAGCGATACCACCAGCGGCAACGAGTGCAATAACCCAAGCTGGCAAATCGGCAATTTCAGGGTTGGCAAGTACCATAATATCGCGGTCAATTTTTACTTCGTTGGCACTGGCTGGATCATCGATTTTGCCAGCTGAATAGAACATCTTGCCGTCGCCATTTTTATCATTGAATGTGATAAGGCCTGTTCTTTCCCAATTTTTAACCCACTGTGGCGCTTCAGCATACGCTGTACCACTGCCATCTTTACCATTAATGGTGTCGATCATGTTCACTCGAGCAAACGATGCAACCGCTGGTGCTGTGGTATAAACAATCGCTATAAACACCAAAGTCCATGCAGCTGAAATACGCGTGTCTTTTACTTTAGGTACAGTAAAAAAGCGCACAATTACGTGCGGTAAACCAGCAGTACCGACCATCAGGGCTGCGGTGATTGCAAACACATCAATCATGCTCTTCGAGCCCTCGGTATACTGCGCGAAGCCGAGCTCTGTACTGAGTCCGTCGAGTTTATCGAGTAAGTAAGTATTTGAGCCGTCAGCTAATGTCGCACCAAACCCTGTTTGGGGTAGCAAATGCCCTGTCATCATCATAGAGATAAAAATTGCAGGCACTAGATAGGCAAAAACTAACACACAATATTGCGCAACCTGTGTATAGGTGATCCCTTTCATACCACCTAAAACGGCATAGAAGAAAACAATCACCATGCCAATATACACACCCGTTTCAATATCGACTTCTAAAAAGCGCGAGAATACGACACCTACGCCACGCATTTGCCCGGCAATATAGGTAAAGCAGATAAAGATGGCACATAAAATAGCGACCACACGCGCAACCTGCGAATAATATCTATCGCCAATAAAATCAGGCACAGTGAATTTGCCGAACTTGCGTAAATAAGGTGCCAGACACAATGCGAGTAGTACGTAGCCTCCAGTCCACCCCATCAGGTATACACCACCATCATACCCTGCAAAGGAAATGATACCCGCCATTGAAATAAACGATGCCGCACTCATCCAATCGGCAGCCGTCGCCATGCCATTGGCTAACGGTGGTACGCCGCCGCCAGCAACGTAGAACTCATTGGTTGATCCTGCTCGAGCCCAAATAGCGATACCGATATAAAGGGCAAAACTCAGCCCAACAATTAAAAATGTAAACGTTTGAACATCCATTATGTTGCTCCTTACTCATCTACGCCGTATTTTTTATCAAGCGCACCCATTTTCGATACGTAGACAAAAATCAAAGCAACAAATGTATAAATTGCGCCTTGTTGTGAAAACCAAAAGCCCAACTTAAACCCAAAAAAACGTACTTCATTTAATACGTCTACAAACAAGATGCCACACCCAAATGACACCACAAACCAAACTGCTAATAGCTTAAACATCAAGGCTAGATTTTCTGACCAATATGCTTTTGCTTGTTCTTCACTTTTAAAGGCCATGATTAACTCCCCGTTTAACGCAAACTGTATGAATGCGTTGGTATGAATTGACCCTTTGACTTTAGCAACGGCTTGTCACGATTGAATTGAGACCTTAGTCGTAAACACATTTTGACGTTTACGTAAACTGCGAATTAAAGCAACTTGAACAAAATTAATAGTCTTAATAATCAGACGGTTAGATAAATTTGTATTTCTGAGCATTCAGAATAATTAACAATTCGTACGGTATAAGACATTAGTCTAATTAGCACAATAAAGTATGCGCTTTAAGACTGAAGCGACGTATTATATTTCCAGCAAGGGCACTCTGGCTTATTCCAGCTAAGCCAGATAAGATTACCCCTCAAACCGTTCATCGAATTTAATAATATTATCAATAACATCAACTAGGACTTACGATGACAGCTGCGCTTATTCTGGTCGCTTTAAGTTATATTGGCCTGCTCTTTTGGCTCGCCAATTGGGGAGATAAACATACGCCGTTGGCACAAAAGATAAGCCATCACCCCTTTGTTTATGCGCTAGCTTTAGGGATCTACTGCACCTCTTGGACCTACTATGGTTCAGTTGGCACTGCCGCAGCCAGTAGTTGGCACTTCTTCCCAATTTTACTTGGACCCATGCTGCTGTTTATATTCGGCCATGGCTTTTTACGTAAAATGATATTGGTAAGTAAAAAACAAAATATAACGACAATCTCAGATTTTATCAGTGCGCGCTATGGCAAGCGGCAAATGACCGCAGTTATGGTCACGCTTATCGCACTGCTAGCAACTATTCCCTATATTGCTTTGCAGTTAAAAGCGCTTGCAAATAGCTTTGAACTTCTGCGTCAAAATGACGATGTATCTGGTGCAACTTTAGCACTCATCGGCACCTTAATGATGGCACTATTCGCCATATTTTTCGGTGCTAGAAAGGTCGATGTCACGGAATATCGCTCTGGGTTGATGTTAGCCATCGCATTTGAATCTTTGGTTAAACTCTTGGCCCTCGTTGCAGTGGCGTACATTTCATTGCAAGCATTACTTATGCAAACCCAGACCCAATCAATTTGGCATCATTGGCAAACCTTTAATTTTGCGGATTTCAATTTTATCGGTCAAACACTCATGGCTGGCGCAGCAATTATTTGCCTGCCCAGACAATTTCACGTCACAGTGGTCGACAACCAAAATAGTAACCATCTCAATACCGCGAGGTGGGCTTTCCCTTTATATTTACTGCTGATAGCCCTGATGATCATTCCCATTGCCAGCGCGGCGATTCATCCACAGATAGGGCAGAATATTGCGGCTGATAGCTTTGTCTTAGGTCTGCCACTGAGCTTTGACTACCCTGTTATGTCGACATTTGTCTTCATAGGCGGGCTTTCCGCAGCCACCGCCATGATAATTGTTGCGACTTTGACACTCAGTACCATGCTATCTAACGATATTGTCTTACCCTTACTCCTAAAAAGACGCTTTAAAAAGAGTTTATTAACCAATAACTACAAATCCCAGATCTTATTGGTCAGACGCTTTATTATTGGCGCTATCTTATTGCTCGCTTATCTTTATCAGCAATGGATCGGTCATGGTGCGGCGCTGGCGAGTATGGGCTTGGTTGCTTTCTCTCTGGTTACTCAATTACTTCCTGCCATTGTCGGCGGTTTATACTGGCGCAAGGGTCATGCTTATGGCGTCTACGCAGGCTTGCTTGCCGGACTTATCTGTTGGGCGTTGTTTATGTTATTGCCCATCGTATCGTCACCTGAGTTACTCGATTATCAAACTCAACAGACAATTGTCACCAGAGGTACCTTACTCGCTTTGCTGGCAAACATCAGCTGCTACATTAGCTTTTCTCTAGGAGCCCATGAACGACTGATTGATAAACTACAAGCGACCGCATTTGTCAGACCTAAAGAACAAGCGGCACTGGCCAAAAAGCTAAACAAAGAAGTCAAAGCAACGGTCTATGACTTTAAAGTGTTACTACAGACATTTTTGGGTATTCAAAGGAGCCAACAACTGCTTGGGCACTATGCACTCAATGAAGACATAGATGAAAACAATGCATCGCCAACCCCTGATTTTATAAGTTTTTGTGAACGCGCTTTGACAGGGGTACTTGGTGCATCTTCAGCTCAGGCCCTGATCCATGCAGTTTCTTCCGGAAAACAAATGGCATTCGAAGAAGTTGTCACCTTTTTCGACGAAACCACACAAGCTTTGCAGTTTAATCAAAATTTACTGTTTACCTCTTTGGAGAATCTCAGCCATGGTATATCCGTTGTCGATCGGGACCTCAAATTGGTTGCTTGGAACAAGCGCTACAATGAAATGTTTGAATACCCACAGGGTTACCTCCAAGTTGGTCAAGACATTGAAGAAATAATTCGCTATAACGCCCAGCGAGGTGAATGTGGTCCTGGCGCACTTGAAAAGCTGGTTGAAAAACGCGTTCAACACTTGAGAAATGGGACTCCTCACCACTATATTCGCCACAGGGAAAATGGGCAGGTTTTTGAAATGACAGGTAACCCCTTACCGGGAGGCGGGTTTGTTACCAGCTTTTCGGACATTACCATGCACATGGCAACACAAAATGCGCTTGAAGAAATTAACATGGACTTGGAAAATCGCATCGAGGCTAGAATGCTGGAGATACGCGCCATAAACCAAGACTTGAAAGCACAGATAGCCACACGAGAAAAAATAGAGCAAGACTTAGTTGCCGCCAAAAAAGAAGCTGAACGCGCCAATGATAGTAAAACGCGCTTTTTAGCCCTTGCAAGTCACGATATCTTGCAACCACTCAATGCCGCACGACTATACCTTGGAGCCATCAACGAACAACAGCTTCCCGAAACAGAGCAAAGCAATTTGAGCAAGCTTGGAGACAGCTTAGACTCTACTGTACATCTCATGTCATCGCTCCTTGATATTGCCAAACTCGAACAAGGTGCGATGCAACCAACACCCAAACACTTTAATTTGAGTGACATCCTTAATCCACTTGCAAACGAATATGCCCTGATCTGCCAAGACAAAGGACTGACACTCAAAGTGCGTAATATCAACCACGTTGTACACGGTGATATCACCTACTTACGTCGTGTCATTCAAAACTTAGTTTCTAATGCAGTGAAGTATACTGACTTAGGCGCGGTATTGATCGCTTGTAGAAAACGCGGCCATAGCTTGCGTATTGAAGTTTGGGATACCGGCCCGGGTATTTCCCCCTACGAACAAGAAAAGATATTTAATGACTTTTACCGTATTGAGGCAGGTGACAATCGCGGTGTTGGTTTGGGTCTTGGGGTCGTAAAACGCTTGTGTGATTTAATGAGTATTCCTCTCACAATGCATTCTAAGCTGACTAAAGGCAGTCGCTTCTTCATTGAAGTCCCCCTTGGTGAGCAACAACAAGTACAAACCGTTGATGCAGTTGGACACAGTGACAATAAACGAAAGCTAACGGTGATGGCCGTAGATGATGATCCAAATAACCTAGCAGCCATGTCCAGCCTGCTGGTTAAATGGCAACTGCAACACACATTATTTTCTCAGGTTGACGAAGCTCTGGACTACGCGAAAAATAATAAAGCACCAGACATACTGTTAATTGACTACCAGCTCGGATCGCACTGTGACGGTGTCACTTTAATAAAAACACTCAGAGAGGTTTGGCAACATGATATTCCTGCCGTGCTCATCACTGCTGTGCGAGATCAAGCGCTTAAAACTCAAGTAAAAGCACAGCAAATCCATTATCTAACAAAGCCATTGAAACCAGCTAAACTCAAGGCCCTGCTTAATCATTCCCAATGATTAAGCTATAGCGCCAGTTTTATTTGATCCCGGCCGGCAGCCTTGGCTTGATAAACAGCTTGATCTGCCGCTTTTAGTGATTGGCTAAATGGCATGTGTAAATTGACATCAGCAACGCCTATGCTCACTGTAAAGCGGATCTCCTTGCCTTCATATTGCACCTTCAATCCCGCGGCTTCTTCTCGCAAACGTTGCGCAACATTCATTGCCTTGGCGACTTCAGTTTCGGGCAATAAAATAATGAACTCTTCACCACCCAGTCTACACACGCAATCTTCAGTGCGAACCAGTGCATTGCAACAATTAGCAAATTGTTTAAGTACTTCATCTCCACCATCATGACCATATTCATCATTAATCAATTTAAACCTGTCTAAATCAATCATCAAAAGGCTTAATGGTCTATCTGAGCGCTGATGGCGGCTCATTTCACTTCTCGCATAATCCATCAGATAGCGTCGGTTTTTTAGTCCGGTAAGGACATCCTGAAATGCCATTTCCGTTAAGCGCTGCTGCATTTGCCACAGCTCGTGAACTAACAGTCGTCGACTACAACAATCCGCGATCAACTCCGCTGCCACAACTTCCCATTGCAACCAATCTCGAGGCTCAAAGCGCCCTTCACAACACACCACACCGATGGCCAAGCCATTTTGAAAAATGGCCGTGTCCAGCAGTGCACAAATTTGTTGCGGAATTAAATAACCCTCCGTGAACTCTTTTGTTCTAGGATCTGTTATTGCATCGCATGCAGAAATGGTCTCGCCATTCACAATCGCGCGAAAATAATTGGGGTAATCTAATACTGTCAGTTCAGGCAAAGGTCCCGTGATCACACCTTCCCAATCCGTATTGGCAAAGTTGATCAACTTTTTCGGATTAGACACATCATCAAATAGCCACACCGATACACGGCTTACGTTCAGCAATGCCTTTGCTTCTAAAATTATGTCTGATAAAAATTGCTGATGGCCGACAGATACGTCAACCTCTTTCGACAAAACTCTTCTGAGTCTCTGTGTGACATGTGTTAGTTCATTGTGCCGATTATTCGACACACTTCCATCATTCTCTTTCACATCTACAGCCAATGCTTTCACCCAAATACATCTAGTTAATACACAGTGTGACCTCAGTTGCTGATCACTTGTTCTAGCTTGTAGCCTTCATTTTCTCAACTATTCTAGGTCTACAGCTCAACTAGGTATAACGCGTTAAGGCAAAACCATCGGCTACTTGTTACATTAATAATACGCCTATAAGATAAAAAAGCACTCAATTTATCCCATAAAAGGAACTTGTCGAGAGATAAATTATTTTAGTTGCACCCACTATAGGTAAAAACCCTAATTAAAGCCCTTAAGAGGCCGCCACGTATCTAATTTACGCCAAAATAAAAGGAGCTTGTTAGCTCCTTTTATTATGCGATGTATTTACTTAGATATTTCTTAAAGATGGGATCGTCCTTCGCCATCTCCCTTTGTTCTTCTAATATATCAGCAAGCATTTGATAAGACGTCAGAGGGTTAGCCAGTACAACACGGAACACAACTGTTGGCTGATTACCATATTGTGGTGGTGTCAAACGTGTTCTTGATACAAATGAACGGCCGGTCTCCCGCTGGCGTTTTTGCATACTGGCGGTTAGGCGGTTTAAGGCTGCATAAATGTCGAGTTTTTCTTGTTCATCAGCACCTTGCAGTGCTTGTTTAATCTCTTTAGGTACGTAGCGATAAGTTAGCAAGCACAACTCAGGCTGAGAGATCAGCTCAAAGTCATCTTGCTCTGAAATTAGATTGGCAAAATAATGTGCCTTTTCAATGCTGTGATCAATCAGCATTTCATAACCTTTGCGACCAATCACTTGAAGACACGCATGTACCAGCATCGCCATACCCGGGCGACTACCTTCAAGAGTATGGCTACCCAAATCTTTGGAGCCTTTTCGCAAAATGTATTCGGCATGATGTTCGATTACGTCAGTTGCCGTTGGATCTTTAAATAAAACAATGCCTGCGCCCATTGGTACGTACATTTGTTTGTGTGCATCAATGGTCACTGAATCTGCTTTTTCAATACCAGACAAAAGGTGGCGATATGTATTTGACAGCAGTGTTGCACCACCCCATGCAGCATCCACATGAAAATGACAATTTAGCTCTTCACAGAGCGCAGCCATCTCATTTAACGGATCAATGCTGCCCGTTTCAGTTGTACCCGCAACCCCAACTATCGCCATGACTTTGATCCCTTGCGCTTCAAGCTCTCGGGCTTTTTCACGCATTGCGACCATATCCACTTTGTTGTCGTAATTGGTGCGTACAGCAATGAAGTTTTCTCGACCAATACCCAACACGTCGGCGGCTTTACCCAATGAATAATGCCCGCGCTCTGACACAAGTACAGCTAAGCCTTTGTAACCATAATGCATCATTGCCGCAAACATGCCTTGCGAGGAGATCCCTTTAAAATCGCCATCAGGTTTCAACAAGCGGTTACGTGCGATCCATAAGGCCGTAATATTGGCTATCGTCCCACCTGAGCAAAACGCCCCAAGCGCATTTTTCGCACTGTGCATCCACTGTTGATAAAACCCTTCATCTTGGCCGTACGTCAGGTGGTGCATCATGCCTAAAACTTGACGCTCTAATGGTGTAAATGCTTTTGAGGTCTCAATTTTTACCAAATTTTGGTTAAGACCTACCATCAACTTAGAAAGTGGTAGCAAAAAGTGAGGCAAGGCAGAGGTCATATGACCAATAAAGCTAGGCGACGCTGTATGAACCGAATGTGCAACCAACTGCTCCATGATATCTTGAGCATAATCTGACACAAAAGTCGGTTCTTCTGGGATAGCCGCAGACTGAAAGTCTTTCTCTATCTCATGCAGAGGCTTTTCAACCGCAGCAATATTTTCGTTCAAAAAACCCGCTAGATTATGAGAGATCTCTTGTTCAATTTTACTGAGTGTAGAGCCAGGGGCTTCCGGTACGGTAAAGATTCGCATCAAGCTTTCTTCAGAAGCGACTGCACAACGCTTTGGACCCATTGTTATTCCCAATCACAAATAAAGAGTAGATTAGTTCAAGCGCTAACATAGCGACTGACAGACACATCCACCTTACTAATTTATTACGAAATGACTAACTCTACTTTAAAGTTGTAGGAAAGTCTGCAAATGCAGAGCAAAAAAATAAACTCGGTTGCTATTTTCTTCATAAACAGAGGAAATAAAAGTTTTTAGGGACAAAAAACATACTCAATTTACTAAAAATTTTGTAAACTCAGCACCAAAGATATAAAATTTGTAATATTTTCTAATCACCTCGCAAACCGGAATTGCAATGAATAAATGGAACTTTGCTCACCGTACACTTTCTTTAACCTGGGTACTCGTTGGTTTTTTAACTTTTGTGATCTCGCTCGCTGGTTACGTTTATTACACTTATCAAAGTAGTAAAACAACCATCATGAGTGATATTGATGAAAAACTGCGTATCGCGGCGCACAGCGCAAACCTATTTGTCGGGGCAGATTACCATGACCGCCTAGATGAGTTATCAACTCAAGAATTTAAAGCTCAGAGTGAGCGTCTTACTAAGCTCGCGCAGGCTGTCGGGGTACAATATGTCTATACCATGATTTACGACTCTCCCCATGTTCGCTTTACAGCTTCGAGCTATACGATTGAAGATGTCAGTCAAGGTAATATTACTCAATATAGAGATATCTACGAAGAAGCCACAACCATTAACAAAGGGGCGTTTCGTTCAACCACTGAGGTGTTTGAAACATCAATAGATAAATGGGGCCATTTTAAGACCATATTTGTGCCTCACATTACACCTGGAGGTCAAATATACCTAACGGGTGCTGACATCCCAATTGCACATATAGAATCTCAATTGCAGGAAAATGTAACGCAGGCAGCGCTGTCTGCAAGCTTTTTTTTCTGCATCGCACTGTTAGTAGCAGGCACCTATATGTTGGTGTATCGACGTACCCTAACCACTGACGCAAGAACAGGATTTGCGAATCGCTTGGCACTAGAGCAAGACTTAGCGAGGGCAAAACGACCACACCTCAGTCTTGCTATCATTTCAATTTGTGAACTTGAAGAGATCATCAGCTTTTATGGTGCTGGCGTAGGCGACAAAGTCATTCAAAATGTCATGCGCTACTTCCAAAACTTAACCTCGCCATTTAAGGTATATCGGTTGGCGACCTCAAAGTTGGTCTTGCTGTGTGACACACCAAACGGTGAGCACTATTTAAACAATTTAATTTCAGAGTTTCCCTTCTCTCGACCAATTCTCAATGAGCCTATGCTATACATTCAGCTCAAAGCGGGGATCGCCCGAGGGAATAAAGGGCTACTACTTGAAAATGCTTTTATCGCTTGTCGGCAAGCGCAGCAGCTATATCAAACGACTTATATTTACGGTCAGCAGACACAAAAAACAAAGTTGTTACAAGAGTCCAACTTAGCCATCGCCAAAACAGTGCAAAGTGCCTTTGATCAACATCGCATCATTCCGTATTTTACCCCGCGGGCCAGCATCGACGATCATCAAATAGTGCAATATCACTGTGCGCCTCGGGTACTCACCGAGCAGGGCGTGATCTTAAAGTCTCAAGCCTTTGGTGAAGTTATTAAGCACTCACGTTTGAACTCACAGTTAACCAAACAGATGCTTGAACTATGCGTGACCCAGTTTAGAAAAACCAATATTGCTTGGAGTTTAGCGTTAACACCTCAAGATCTGCGTGACCCGCAAATGATGGAATGCATCACACAATCCATTAACCGCTATCCGCAGCCCAATTTGATCACCTTTGAATTAGATGAACAAGCCCTGATCAGCCAGTTCAATGATATGACTGCCATTATCAGTATATTGCGCAGCAAAGGGGTTAATATTTTAGTGAATTCACGTAATAGTGGCTTGCTTACTATCAGCCGAGTGTTAAAAATGTCTATTAATGCGGTTAAACTCGAAGAAACCCTTATCGAGCAACTGGCTGACAACCCACAAGTAAAAGGGCTCGTTCAACATATTGGAGAGCAGTGTAAAAATAGTCAGATTGCTTTGATAGTTTCAGGCATTAAGAGTAAAGCGCAATTGCAGCAACTAGCTAATACCCATATTACCTTGTTTGAAGGGGAGTATATCGGCGCCGCAGCGCCGCATATTAAAGATAACTTGGCCCCACCAATATTGGATGTATCATAAGGGCATTGCTTCAAACTACTGAGGCGTTAAACTCACGACCAAGCGTGTACTGGACTGTCCACTGGCCCAGTACTTGCGCTCAAATGGTGTAATAGCTTGTGCACTTTCATATGCTTCAGCAGCGGCGTCAACTCCGGCTAATTGCAAAGCTCTAGCAAACTCTTCTATATATATTGACCAGTTACTTCGTACCTCTAACACACCACCAAGCTTAACTATGAAAGGAAATACTGCCGCGCCGTGCCAGCGTCTTTGAATGTGTTTAGACTTTGGCCATGGGTTTGGGTACAACAAGTAGTGATGGCTCGGTTGCCATTTAGCCTCAACGGCTAAACGCCAAAAGTCGTTTAAATCGGCTTGAACTAAAATGTATTGTCCGCGCTCACTTTGCTTGTATTCTATATCGTGCTTATCAAGTCGGTGAGAAGACTTATCAACTCCAATCACTAAGGCATCGGGATGGCGTTTAGCCAAATTAGCTGTACTTTCTCCAACTCCACAACATGAATCCAAAATAATTGGGCCTGAAAATGCCTGAACCTTGTCATTTACTTCATTAAATGCCTTTAAAGTATGCTCAGCAATGGGTTTTTTGAACTCAGCTTCCAGATGCTTTTGCACGATTTCATCTAACTTTTCGTGCAAGTCAGTTTGGTTTGAGGTGATACTCCGAGAGTTTGCGTCAGCCATTTTGCTCGTATCGTTAACTTTAAATGGGGCAATTTTAGAAGTTTGAGAAGTAAAGTAAATAGGGGACTGCCAATTTTAATAGACTTGTCCCTAAGGTATAGCAATACAGCGACAATCAACATTTCGATACGTATAAGTCAACGCCCTCACCAAAATATCAAAAGCGCATCGTTAGACCCAACCCCCTCATTCTATGCTTCTTTTCATGCCTTACTTGGGTACAATATGCACAAGCGTAATGATACGAGATATAATTACAGCTTAAATATCATTAATTTACAAAACTTTTAAGGATACAAAATTGAAAACATTTATCATCGCTTTATTCGCGCTATTAATTACTACCTCAGCTAATGCTGCGCGATATGACATAACAGCAAATGTTGGTGAAATTCGATTTCACGGTTCGACTCAGTCAACGGCTGGTAGCCATTGGAATGGGGTTGTTTGGATATCATTAGAAAACCCAGATAAAAACCCGAACTGCGTAAAATACCGCAATAAATACGCAGTTGCCGTTGCTAAGGGTGATGATAGCGCCTTGAGTATTGCCCTTATGGCCAAAGCGTCTAACTCAAAAATTTTACTGACGCTAGACGACAGTAAAAAAATGCAAGGCGATGTGACTTGCTTACTTCAATATATTACTTTGCTTTAAAAGCTAAGCTTGTTGTTTAGGCTCAATTTGCATACACGGCGAGCAGCAGTTCGCCGTGTATGATTATATTGGACAGAACATTACTGCATGAAAAAACAAAGCGCTAAGCGCGTTTATCAAATGACGTTATTGCCAATTAAACTGTGTGTATTAGAACACAGACTCCTTAATGCAACTCGAATCACATTAACACGCCAAAAAGCGCACCATACATTTGTTCTTTGTCTTGCGCCAATAAAAAAACCGATACCATCGCTGATATCGGTTTTTTAATGAGGCAAGCTAAAAGAGTAGGATACCTTTCAGCTGACCCTTTATATTGCCATTAGTGCCTTAGCCCTACACCACGTTTAATCAGGGTTAGTGCTATCGTAAACAGCACAGAAATAAAGCCAATTAACACGCCAAATGCAACATAGATATTAACGTCAGAGACACCTAAAAAGCCGAATCTAAACGCATTAACCATATAGATGATTGGGTTGATCTGCGATACCCCTTGCCAAAACTCAGGCAAAAGTTGAATTGAGTAAAACACTCCGCCTAAATAAGTCAACGGTGTCAATACAAACGTTGGGATAATACTAATATCATCAAAGCTGTTTGCGTATACGGCATTGATAAGTCCACCCAAAGCAAACACCGCTGAGGTTAAAACCACAGTGGCGACAATCACTGCAATATTGTGAATTTGGATGTCGACGAAAAATAAGCTGACTATACTGACAATCAAGCCCACCAGAATGCCCCGCGCCATACCGCCGCCCATATAACCAAGTACAATAACGTAGTTTGGTACAGGTGCAACTAGCAGCTCTTCAATGCTTTTTTGAAACTTGGTGGAATAAAAACTCGACGCCACATTAGAGTATGAGTTAGTGATCACCGACATCATGATTAGGCCTGGGACGATAAATTCCATATAGCCAAAACCACCCATTTCACCAATGCGTGAGCCTATCAGGCTACCAAAAATAATAAAATAGAGCGTCATTGTGATCGCTGGCGGTACCAAAGTCTGAACCCAGATACGCAAAAAGCGAATGCACTCTTTGATCCATATACTTTTTAGCGCAACACGATATTTTAATATGCTCATTGATTACGCCCCTGCTCTAATAACCCCACAAATAACTCCTCTAAGCGGTTAGCTTTATTGCGCATACTTAAAACAGTGTTTCCCTGCTCACTTAATTGAGCAAAAACCCCATTTAAACCCTGTGATTTTTCAACTTCGACTTCAAGAGTATGATCGTCTACCAAGGAATACGCATAACCCGATAGGTTCACGGGTTTTATCGGCGCGTGTAAATCCAAGACAAAGGTTTCTTTATCTAGTTTTGCCAGTAGCGCTTTTATCGTGGTGTGCTCAACAATGACCCCTTTATCAATGATGGCGATATTACGGCACAGCAGCTCCGCCTCTTCCAAATAGTGGGTCGTTAGTATGATAGTGACGCCTTGGCTATTAATCTCACGTAAAAAGTCCCACATTGAACGTCTCAGTTCAATATCTACACCAGCTGTTGGCTCATCCAGTATCAGCAACTTAGGTTCATGCATTAATGCACGTGCGATCATTAAACGACGCTTCATACCACCAGACAAGGTACGCGCTTGTTTGTCTTTTTTATCAAACAAACCGAGCTGTTTAAGGTATTTTTCTGCTCGCTGGTGCGCCACTTGACGAGGTACACCATAATAACCCGCCTGATTCACCAATATTTGGTTGAGAGTTTCAAACTGGCTAAAGTTGAACTCTTGCGGTACTAACCCCAATTCAGATTTAGCATCTTCCAATGCAGTATCAATGGAGTGACCGAAAACTTTGACGTCACCTTGGGTTTTATTTACCAAAGAAGCGATTACGCCTATGGTGGTTGATTTACCCGCACCATTTGGGCCCAATAATGCGAAGAAATCCCCTTCTTCGACTTCCAAATCGATCCCTTTGACGGCTTCAACACCGTTTTTATAGACTTTTCTTAAGCCTTTTATACTTAATGCAGTTGTCATGTACTTCGGATCCCCAATCCCCATAATGTGTTTTGAATCAATTTATTCCCCGTAACCCCAGCGTTTGGCGAGATTATGCTCTATGTTCAGATGATCTAAAATCCGCGCAACCATAAAGTCCACCAAGTCTTCAATAGACTGAGGCTGATGATAAAAACCAGGTGCTGCTGGCATGATGGTGACGCCCAATTGGCTCAGTTTGAGCATATTTTCTAAATGAATTGGGCTAAACGGCGTTTCGCGAGGTACTAAAATTAATTGACCACGCTCTTTAATTACCACATCGGCTGCGCGCTCAAGTAAATTATCCGAGGCCCCTAACGCAATGGCAGATACACTACCTGCACTACACGGACAAACGACCATTTTTTTCGGTGCCGCAGAACCAGATGCCACAGGGCTAAACCAATTGTCTTTACCAAACACTTGAATTTGACCGTCTTTGGCATTGCACAAAGCACTGAGCTGTTCAGTTGCCTTAGCCTCATTCCCAGAAAGCTTAACATTAGATTCGGTATCTAGTACCACCCGTGCCGCGCTGGAAATAAGTACATACACTTGATAGTCCAGTGCAACTAAAACCTCTAGTAACCTTAAACCGTAGGGCGCACCGGATGCTCCACTAAATGCTAATGTGATAGGATCTTTATATTGTGACATATGTTTATGACATTACCTTTTCTAGCTCAGTCGTTATGGCATCATGGATGCCATTAAAACCACCATTGCTCATAATTAAAATATGTTGATTTGGTTTGGCCTGCGCAATGACTTGAGCAATGATCTCGTCAGTACTTGAAAAACACTGTCGTCCAGCTTTTTGCGCCGCATCTTTGAGTGACCAAGCCAGTCCATCAGGCTCATATACCAACGCGCTATCTGCCGCTTGTAACGCATTCATCAAGGTATCTTGATGTACGCCCATTTTCATGGTGTTTGAACGCGGCTCTAAAATGGCAATAATTTCATCATCACCCACTTTTGCACGAAGACCTGCTAGGGTCGTTTTTATCGCGGTCGGATGGTGCGCAAAGTCATCATATACTCGCACTCCGCCAATCTCAGCTTTGAGCTCCATACGTCGTTTTGGCGACTTAAAGGTTTGCAATGCTTCGATACTTACTTCCACCGGGATCCCAACATGACGCGCTGCCGCTATCGCCATCATGGCGTTTTTCACATTGTGCTCACCAATAGCAGACCAGCTTACCTCTCCAACAACCTCACTCTCGAGCAGTACTTTAAAGCGACTGCCATCTGAGCTGATTAATTGATACGACCAATCTCCGCCGAGCGATTCTTTTTGACTCCAAAATCCGCGTTCAAGTACTTCATTTATTGCATTATCTTGTGCTGGATAGATGGCTTTCCCCTGCCCCGGTAAAGTCCTTACTAGGTGGTGAAACTGAGTTTGAATGGCGTTTAAGTCCGCAAAAATATCGGCGTGATCAAACTCCAAGTTATTTAAAATTAAAGTACGAGGGAGGTAATGTACAAACTTGCTGCGCTTATCAAAAAAAGCGGTGTCGTATTCATCCGCCTCAATCACAAAAAATGGCGTGTCTGTTACACGTGCTGACAGACCGAAATTTTGTACAATTCCACCGATTAAAAATCCGGGTTTAAGGCCTGCGTATTCTAGTAACCATGCGAGCATACTTGCCGTGGTGGTTTTGCCATGGGTGCCGGCAACTGCCAGTACCCACGCGTCTTGCAACACATGATGTTTTAACCACTCAGGCCCCGAGATGTATGGTAGGCCTTTTTCTAGCACATATTCAACACACGGATTGCCGCGGCTCATAGCATTACCGATCACCACCACATCTGGTTTGGGCTCTAGCTGAGCTGGATCATAGCCTTGGGTTAACTCAATCCCCAAAGACTCTAGTTGGGTACTCATTGGCGGGTAAACGTTTTGATCTGAGCCTGTTACTTTATGGCCCAAAGATTGTGCAATGGCTGCAATGCCCCCCATAAAGGTGCCGCAGATCCCAAGAATATGAATATGCATAAGTTCAGCTAGTTATGAAAATTGCAGTAAGAGTAACATACTCCAATGAGCCTAGGCTGACTTTATATGCAAAACAGTTTTGCACAGACAAAAAAATACCAGCCACTTGGCTGGTATTTTTCAAATCGAGTGAAGCTGATTAAGCAACACCATATTGGTCGCGGTAAGCTTTTACTGCTGCTAAGTGCTCAGAAGCACTACCTTGCTGCTCAAGGTAAGTAATCAAATCAGCTAGCTTTACAATGGATACCACTGCAGTGCCGAAGTCACGCTCAACTTCTTGAATCGCTGAAAGCTCGCCTTTGCCTTTTTCTTGACGATCAAGCGCAATTAACACACCTGCCAAATCCGCTTCGTTCGCCTTGATGATTTCCATCGACTCACGGATCGCTGTACCTGCTGTGATCACATCATCAACTAACATGATACGGCCTTTAAGCTCAGAACCTACTAGGTTGCCACCCTCACCGTGTTGCTTTTTCTCTTTACGATTAAAGCAATAAGGCACATCTTTGTCATGGTGATCAGCAAGTGCAACCGCCGTAGTTGTTGCAATTGGAATACCTTTGTACGCAGGGCCAAACAGCACATCATACTCAATGCCCGCATCCTCTAGTGCCGCAGCATAAAAGCGACCTAAGCGCGCAAGGTCGCGGCCAGTGTTAAATAAACCAGCGTTAAAAAAGTAAGGGCTTGTACGACCTGATTTAAGCGTAAACTCACCAAACTTAAGTACCTGCTTTTCAAGAGCAAACTCGATAAAATCTTTTTGATACTGTTTCATAACTAACCTTTTGTTTACGCTAATGCTTGTTTTTGAATATCGATGATCTCACGAATTGAATGCTTGGCTAGTGCCAGTAACTCGTCAAGTTCTTCGAATGAGAAAGGTTCACCTTCAGCGGTGCCCTGAACCTCAATTAACTTACCTGTTTCTGTCATGATCACATTCATATCAGTCTCAGCTTCTGAGTCTTCAAGGTACTCTAAATCACTAATGGCTTCACCGTTGTATACACCAACTGAGATCGCTGCAATCATAAACTTAAGAGGATTGGCATTGATCATACCTTTGGCACGCATATGCGTCAGGGCATCAACAAGGGCAACACAAGCACCGCTGATAGATGCAGTACGTGTTCCGCCATCTGCTTGCAGTACATCACAATCAATAGTAATGGTGTTTTCACCCAGTGCAGATAGGTCAACAGCGGCACGTAAAGCTCGTGCGATCAGGCGTTGAATTTCCATTGTACGACCGCCTTGCTTGCCTTTTGCAGCTTCGCGACCATTACGGGTATGAGTAGAGCGAGGAAGCATACCGTACTCTGCAGTGATCCAACCTTTACCCTGTCCTTTCATAAAACGCGGTACGCCCGCTTCCACAGTGGCTGTACACAGCACTTTTGTATTGCCAAACTCTACAAGCACCGACCCTTCGGCATGCATTGTATAGTTACGGGTAAATGTTACAGGTCTAATCTGATTTGCAGTTCTTTCGCTTGGACGCATCCACGTTCCCCTATCATCAAAGTTTCGCAATATTATAAAGGGATCCTTTGCGCTATGCCACGCAATACCAAAAGAAATCTTAGCTTTACCTATCGAGCAGCGTTTTTCTTAGGCTATAATGGCCACGCAAACTAAATTAAATAGGAACTTTATATGATCCATAGTATGACCGCCTACGCTCGAAAAGAGATTAAAGGCGATTGGGGCACTGGGGTTTGGGAGATCCGCTCAGTTAATCAACGCTATCTCGAAACATTTATCCGCGCGCCGGAGCAATTCAGGGCACTAGAGCCAGTAGTACGTGAACGCCTTCGCAAGCAATTACAGCGAGGCAAAGTGGAAGTCTATTTAAAATTTGCAGCAAACCCAGCTCACGTTGGTCAGCTGTCTATCAATGAAACCCTTGCAAAACAAATTCTTGAAAACGCAAAATGGGTGCAATCTATCAGCGGTGGTGACATTAACCCGACTGAAATTTTGCGCTGGCCCGGCGTTATGGAAGCGGAAGAAGTTGATTTAGACGAAGTCAATGGCGCTTTGTTAGCTGGCTTTGATGAGCTAGTTCAAGATTTTAAAGCAGCCAGAGCGTCTGAAGGTGCAAACCTTGAGAACATGATCACCACGCGTTTAGACGGCATTCTTGAGCAAGTATCTATCGTTGAAGGCCATATGCCAGAAGTCACCAAGTGGCAGCGCGACAAGCTTTCGCAAAAACTTGAAGAACTACAAGCTGATATCGATGAGTCTCGCCTAGAGCAAGAACTTATCTACCTTGCACAAAAACAAGATGTAGCAGAAGAGCTAGACCGCTTAAAGTCTCACGTTAAAGAGACCCATAAAATCTTGAAAAAAGGCGGTGCATGCGGCCGTCGTTTGGACTTTATGATGCAAGAGTTTAACCGCGAGTCGAACACCTTGGCCTCTAAGTCAATCAATTCAGAGATCACCAACGCCGCCGTTGAGCTTAAAGTCTTGATTGAGCAAATGCGAGAGCAGATCCAGAATATTGAGTGATATTTTGGTAACAATGAATTTTCGACAAGAGCCCAGCATAGCTGGGCTTTTTTGTGTTTTTTACAAATATTTCTAAAAATATACGGGCTAAAAAGAGTAAAAACAAATGAAATAGTGAGAGATACCTCCAAGCAACTCAATCAAGTTGACAAAAAGCCGTGTCACGACATCGATTTATGTAGATAGAGGTTTACATTCCTTAGCCTTTAAAGAAACCTATAAAACATGCCCGAAGAAATAATGTGGTTTAGCTTTTTATAAGCCGATGACCCTGGTATGATCAATTCCGGCATTTCTAATTGGTAATTAAGATTGAAGAATAAAGATAAGGTTTTGGTAATAGACCTATTTGCTGGCCCGGGAGGGCTCGGAGAAGGCATTTCAGCTACAACGGATAAAAAAGGCAATAGACCGTTCGATATTTGTATATCTGTTGAAAAAGAACCTTCTGCTCATAAAACCTTAACGACTAGATCATTCTTTAGAAAAATTGAATCAATGCCTGAGGGGTTAAACTTCTATAACCAATATTTGCAAGGTGAATTATCTCGTGATGAGCTCTTTGAAAAGTTTCCAGAACAATCGGAACTTGCTTTAAGAGAAACACTTGACGGCCCAAAAGCTCTTGGTGAAGACAATAAACTTATTCATAGCCGTATCGAGGAATTAATTAATAACCACGATGGGCCAAAGGTAGTTATTGGTGGTCCTCCATGTCAAGCTTACTCACTTGCAGGAAGATCCCGTAATGCTGGCATAGAGAATTATAAAGCAGAAAAAGATCACCGCAATTTTTTGTATTTAGAATATTTGAAAGTCCTATCGATTGCTCAGCCTGATATTTTCGTTATGGAAAATGTTAGAGGTATCCTTTCAGCAAAAATTAATGGCAAAGTAATGTTTCCTCAAATTCTTAAAGATTTAAGAAAACCAGGAAAAGTTACAAAAATGAAAGGTGTACCCGGATATAAAATCTACTCATTGGTGACACCTGCAGAAAACTCCAACAATCCTCAATATAAGAATTCATCCGATTTCCTGATTAAAGCTGAATATTATGGGATCCCTCAGGCTAGACATAGAGTAATTTTATTAGGAGTCAGAGAAGACTTAGGTTGCATACCTAAAATAATTGATGAAGTAAAACGGCAAGTAACTGTTGAAGAAGCTATAGCAGACCTGCCAGCTTTAAGAAGTGGCTTTTCCAAACAAAAAGATATTCAATCAGATTGGGAAGAACAAATTGCTAACAACTCTAAAATACTTACTAAGTTATTGAATAATAGGTTTGGTAATGAAGCTACCTCAACTCTTGCACTCTATCCAATAAAAGGGCTAACTCGTTCGAGCTCACAAAAATCCAAAGTAAAGCCTAAAATGCCGAACCATATTAAAGAATGGTATCTAACTAACTCACCAAAAAGCGTACTTAATCATGAAACTAGAGGACACATGACTTCTGATTTACTACGTTATGGATATAGTGCCGCTTTCACAAAACTAAGTAAGGGAATATCCCCTAAATCTAGAGACTTTCCTGTTGAATTAGCACCAGAGCATGAGAACTGGAACTCAGGTTCTCATGCTGATAGGTTTAGAACACAGGCTGAAAATAAACCAGCTACTACAGTGACAAGTCATATATCGAAAGATGGTCATTACTTTATCCACTATGACCCTCAGCAATGTAGAAGCCTTACTGTACGAGAAGCTGCTCGGCTGCAAACTTTCCCCGACAATTACTTCTTTGAAGGAAATAGAACACAACAATATGTCCAAGTTGGGAATGCAGTACCTCCATATTTGGCATTGCAAATAGGAAAAATTGTATTAAATATGTTAAATTCATAAGAGTTTAAGCTTAAAAAGAGCTACCCTGATTTTTATACTTTCCTCGATTTGCGAGTATTTCTGTACCTTAATTTGAAAGCCAAGGCCAATATTATTTTGATAATCTCCCATTTGCTTTGGCCATCTGATTAAATATCTAAATAACGAACACAACCAGAGATTATAATTAAAAAACACTAAATCCCATATTAGATATACACTTAACCCACTTTATACGAAGCGAAAACTTTCAACCACCCCACCAGGAATTTACCATACACACTTCTATTTTTAAAACCCTTAAATAATAGAGTTAAATTACACTTCACAACCACTTCAACAACAAATACACTCCAAAAATAAAAAACCTATCTATATACATTATTTCTTAATTAACTTTTTCTTAAGTGGTCAGAGGTTCAACTCCCAACATCTTTTAAAATATAAATATTATAAGCGAGTCTAAAACGAGAGACTCAGCATATATATAATAACTTTGTGGAAATTTCACCTTTCATGTAACTATAAGGAAAACAACTATTACATTGAGTACATATTTTTTAACTAGCTCAATGATTTTTAGATAAATTTATGTTAAAAATGTTTCCTATGCTAAGTTAAAATTAAAAGGGATATTGCTTCAATGAATTTCGAAAAGTCACTTGTAAAGGTAGCACTCTATATATCATGTAATGACGGAGTCTTCTCCCAGCAGGAAGAAAGTGAATTAATCAAGTTGGTGGCCCAAAATATTCCAAACGTTAGCAGGCAGTCTCTAGATTCTTGGATCGATGAATTCTTTGAAGAAGACCTTCAATTAGAAAGTTACTGCGAACAAATCACCGATAAAGAAAGTCAACTACTAGCACTTAGCTTAGCGGTTAAAACTGCCTCAGCAGACGGTTTAGATCTAAAAGAAAACTTAGCCCTCCACAAGGTAATGAATTTTTGGAAAATATCTTGGAAGGAGATAACAGGTGCCTGAACATATAGACCTTTCTCCAAACCCTAAATCACATATTAAAACGTTAGCAAGAATAGGGTACAACCTTAACTCTGCAATAAGCGATATTATTGATAATTCTGTCACAGCAGAATCTAACAACATCTACATTGAAATAGATATTATTGATGAGAAAGCCGTTTTAATTATTCTAGATGATGGCTACGGAATGACCCCTGAGACGCTTATAGATTCAATGCGAATTGGGTGTAAAGACCCGGCTGATATTAGAAACGAGTTTGATCTGGGGCGATTTGGTTCAGGAATGAAAATGGCTAGTTTTTCTCAAGCGAGAAAGCTTACCGTAATAAGTAAGGATTCAAACTCGAAACCCCAGAGTGCAACTTGGGATTTGGATTTAGTTGAACATGAAAATGCCTGGAAACTTATCAAACACTCCGAAGTAGAAACAAATGATTTATGTTCCAAATTCAATATCCAATTCGGTAAGCAAGGGACAGCCATCATATGGGAAAATATAGGAAAATATGATGGATATCCAGTTTCAGAGCTTCAAGCTGTCTTGGGTCAAGACCTGACTAATTTAAAAAGCTATGTTCGATTACACTTCCATAAGTTTATGGAAGGTAAAAGAGCAATAAACTTCTATTTTAACTATCAAAAGCTAGAACATTTCGATCCCTTTTTAAGAAGTCGTAGCGGCTATCAAGAAGGACCATCTCAAAAGTTTAGGGTTAAGAAAGGTGGCAGCATTGAGCTCAGAGTGCATATACTTCCTCACGAATCCAAGTTAACAAAATCTGACTTAGCGAAGTTAGGTGGCACAGATCAGATAACAGCTAACCAAGGACTATACGTTTATAGAGCAAATCGGCTCATCATCTCAGGTGGATGGTTTGGTTTAACTAGATTATCTCAACTGGGTAAACTAGCTAGAGTCGAAGTAAATGTGCCAACAAGCCTCGATGAAGAATGGTCAACAGACGTAAAGAAATCATCACTAGAAATACCACATAAAGTTAAAGCTAAGCTTAAACAATTGATCAGAGAACCAATTAAAAGATCACAAAAAACTTATCGTTATAGAGGCCGTTTAGAAGAAGCTAACGCATTCTGGAAAGTTAATGAGAATGAAAGGGATAAGAGTATTAGCTACGAAATAGCAAAAGATAATACCTTGCTAAAACACCTTTTATCGACGCTAAATAATGAACAAGCATCCACTCTAATTGAGTATTTAAAAAATTTATCCGCAGAAATACCTATTCATCATATATACGAAAAAATGTCCTCTGAGCCTAATCAGATTAATCAGAATGATATTAGTTATACCGACTTATTGGAAGGATTGAAGAAATTATGGAACAAGTAGCTATTGAAGATTGCACTAATACGCTCCTTAGAATTTTTAATGATGCAAAGGTATCTGGAAAAAAAGTTGATCAGGAGTTTATAGACAGTACGACTCAACAACTTAGAGTTATGCTTCCCCAATACAAAGAACTGAGTGAAGAAGATTGGAAAACTGTTAAGTTCAAAATTGAAACTAGTATAAACGTCGATATCGATGAGCCACCAATAGTTCTTGCTAATCCCAAAGTGGAACGCTGGTTAGATCATAAGCGCGGCGAAATTAAATGGACGTATTGGAAAGCTTATGAAAATTATTTACTAGATCAAGGCAGAAATAAAACGGTAATAAAGAAAACAGAAGAAACAATTGACGATATTTTGGACTGTTCTGGTGACCCTACTATAGAAGGGAAGTGGAACCGAAGAGGGCTTGTTATGGGCAATGTCCAATCTGGAAAGACTCAAAATTACCTTGGTTTAATAAACAAAGCTGTTGATGCTGGTTATAAAGTTATAATCGTCCTTGGCGGGCACCTCAACGAGCTAAGAATGCAAACTCAGGTACGATTGGATGAAGGGGTTACCGGTAAGGAATCGAAAAGGCGCTATGAAGGGGGGCAACCTATTGGTGTTGGTAAATATAGAGACAAAAATTATGTGGCACATCCTCTTACAACAATTGAAGGTGACTTTAGCAAGCCTGTCGCTAATCGTTTTGGTATTAATTTCACAAAAGTTGAAGGCCCTATAATTTTTGTAATAAAAAAGTGGGCATCTGTATTGAATAACCTTTTTGAATGGATTGAAGATCACCACGGTTTAAATTTAGAAGAGGGGAAAAAATTAGACACTCAAGTCTTATTAATAGATGACGAAGCTGACTATGCTTCAATTAATACCAAACATGAAAAAGGTGATATTACAGCTATAAACAACAACATAAGAAAGCTTTTATCTCTATTTAATCGCTCTACGTATATTGGTTACACAGCAACACCATTTGCCAACATCTTTATCGATCCTGACGAGGAACATGTAGATATTGGTGATGATCTTTTCCCTGAAGACTTCATGATCCGAATTCCCACTCCTGATAGTTACGTTGGACAAAAACACTTTTTTCAATCTAATGATGACAGTAAGTCCGACCCAGTTGTCATAATTGACGACAATGAGGTTCTTCTACCTGCAAAAAGTAACAAAGAGACTCCCGTAGGTGTATTGCCAGAATCGTTAAAGGAAGCAATCAGATGTTATTTAATTACTGTTGCTGTGAGGTCACTTAGGGGCACGCCTAAGGCACATAGCACAATGCTAATTAACATGACTCACTTAACTCTTCTACAAGATAAAATTGCAGAAGTAGTTGATGAATACATGGATGAAATACGCAGCGCCGCTGATTTTGCACTGGGTTACTCGATGGAGCTAGCGGTTAAAAAAAGTCGTGTGATCTCAGATATTAAAGACAGTTTCTATAAGTTTTATGAAATAAATGAATCTTTTGAGGAAATTTTTAATCATTTAAAGAGAGCAATTGGTAAAACGAAGGTATTCGCTGTACACGGCAAGTCAGGAGAAAGTTTAGACTACTCAGCATACAAGGCTAACGGTTTATCAGCAATTGTTATTGGAGGGCATAAGCTGTCTAGAGGACTTACTTTAGAAGGACTCACCATATCCTATTTCACTAGAAACTCTAAAACCTATGATACGTTGATGCAAATGTGTCGCTGGTTTGGATATAGACCTGGATATAAAGACTTGTGCAAACTATTCATAACAGAGGAGTCATTTGAATGGTACGAGTTTATTTCCAATGCAATTGATGAGCTTTATCTTGAGCTTGAAAGGATGTCAGAACAAAAGAAAACCCCTGGCGAATTTGGATTAAAGGTTAGAGAGCACCCAGGAGCGTTGTTGATTACTGCGAAACAGAAGATGAATGCGGCACACAACCATACACGCTCGCTAGACTTAGCTGGGAGGAGATTAAGAAAGTATGAGTTTTACGTTTCGGATGAAAATAACTTAAACAATCTAAATGTTACTAGAAACCTGATAAATCGTCTATTTGATGAAGGTGTAAATCAATACAGTGCCGCTGATGGCTCAACTATCTTTTATGATGTTGATCACTCTTTCATTAAAGACTTTATTTCAGATACGAAGTATGTGGAGGGAGAAGTCACCGATGATTTGTTACTACAGTATATTTCTAAACTTGAAAAGTCTGGTTTACCTAAATTTACCGTATGTATCAAAAATATAAAAAACGAGAAAAATTTATGGTGGTCTCAAAAGCAAGTTCAGGATGGAGATCCTGAGTTACCAAGTATTATTTCATTAGATCATAGATTACCTCAAATAAAACCGTCCAAGCGGAAGTTATTGGCATCTGTCAGCGGGAATACTGTTTGCTGGGAGAGACAAGAGATTGGTGATAAGCATGACGAAAGGTATTTCTTGCAAGACCCCGATAATGCACCAGAAGAATCGAACCCCTTTTATTATATTACAAATCCAGAGCGCAACCAGCCAGGGCTAATAATATACACGCTATCTATCGGCACATTACCTAAAAATGCTAAGAAGGGTGGCGATGAAATTTTAGGAGTTCCTCACAAAGATCCAACGATTAGCTACTCAGTCTCTTTTCCTTTAATCGAAAACTTAAAAGGTAAGTCAAAAAGAGAGATTGATCGTCTGAGCAGAGCAACAAAAGTCTCCTATGTAGTCAATCAGATATGGAAAGCTCTCAATGAAGATCTTGTACTTGAGTATGAAGATGATGACGAATAACTATCAAGAATTTTTTAAAGATAACCCTTGGGAAGGTATAGAATCGGGTTCTTATCCGTCTTCAGCTAGAAGGTTGTATAAAGAGGATTCTAGGTTTTGGGTTTCAGTTAATGCAGAAGGAAACTTTCTATTTTTTGCAGAAGAAGAAGGTTGTTTTGAATTTGATATAGCCAATAAATTGGACTGTCTAGACATTAGGCTAGATCAGGTTAGTGATAAAACTCGACTTGTATGTATTCTTACAGACGCCGAAATGTTTGATAAGTTTCGTACAATTGCTAAAGATGTTGCTGCATATTCGACAGAGTATGGCGGTTTGAATATGTTCCGTTGTGTTATATTGAGAATTTATTCATGGAGTGAATTTTTGAAACCATCAAGGTCAGGTCTGGGGTTTCGTGAACTAATTGGATTTTGGGGCGAATTATTTATATTTCACGAATACTTCGCTAAAAATTGCGGATTTCAAAATGCTTTGAAGGCATGGATAGGACCAGAAAACAAAAAGCAGGACTTTACTTTTGATGATGTTTCTTTCGAGATCAAAACCAGCATTGTTGGTGATGATAATAACCTTAAGATTTCTTCAATTGAACAGCTCCAAAAGATTACAAGCAATCTATACCTAATAGCCTTTAGAATTAATGAGAATTTCGAATATTCAGGTTTAAGCATCACAGATTTGGTAGATAAATGCGTATCGTTAATCGGTAATAACGAAGCATTAAAAAGTGAATTTCAACATAAGATCTCTGAAAAATATGGTAAAGCTACTGATGTTGAACTTAAACGAAAGTTCATTGATTTACATATGATAACTTATGAAATATCAGAAGACTTCCCTCGAATAGTTCCAGAGAACTCACCACATGAGAAAATATTAAAAGTGAATTATACGATAGATGGCAATTCACTTGGGAATTACGAAACATCGAAAACAATAAGTGAGATCATTGAGAATGGAACAGCTACTTCAGTTTAAAAATGAACTAATCAATGGCGTAAAGCTCTCATCTGAAAAAGATCTCTGTTTTGAAGAAGAAAAGTTTTTTGAGCTTATCTCGGAGTCAATTTCTGAAGCTGGAATCTTAGATAATATAGAGTATCACTCTTACAGAAACACAAATAAGTACATGAAGATCGATGGATATAGCTGGAATCCATTAGAAAAGACACTTAGCGGCATTATTACAGACTATGAAGACGAAGAAGGCATCTTAACAATAACCAAATCCGACTTGGTTAAGCTTGGTAAGAACGTATCAAGATTTTTGGAAAAGATCGATGATGAAGTTTTTTTAAACTCACTAGAAGAATCTACTGACCGAGTTATCGCTAATTCAATGAATTTTTATCTTCCAGATGTTTTAAAATTTAGAGTTGTTGTACTTAGTACTAGAAAGCTAAGTGATCGAGTTAAAAAAGTTGCTATTGAAGAAATAAGAAATAAGCCAACGTCAATTGAGATTTGGGACTTAGAACGGTTAAAAACTTTGTCTGAATCAGGAACAGAAAATGAGCCTTTTTCTATAAATTTCCTCAATTATTGCAATGGTCTTAACAATTTACCCGCGAATACAGAGAATGAAGGTACCCATACTTATCTATGTGTAATGCCTGGAAAAGTACTAAGTAAAATATATGATGAATATGGACAACGCTTGCTCGAGGCTAATGTAAGGACATTCCTTGATTTTCGTTCTTCTGTAAATAACGGTATTAGAAGAGCACTACTAACGGAGCCTGAAAATTTCTTCGCATACAATAATGGTTTAACTTGCACTGCTACCAATGTAGAGTTTTCAGATGTTGGTGGGGGAAGAGTTATATCTAAATTGGACAACCTACAAATAGTGAACGGTGGTCAAACGACAGCTTCGATATATTTTGCACCTAGAGAAAACGGAGGTATCGGAAATAAACTATATAAAGATATTGACCTCGGAAAAGTTTTTATTCAGATGAAGCTTACGGTGATTCGTGAAGAAGATAAAATTGAAAACCTCAAATCACGAATAAGCCAATATGCTAACACTCAAAATTCAATCCAAAAATCAGATTTAGTTTCTAATCACCCATTCCATCGAAACTTAGAAAAGCTGGCACTTTCAATTCCGATGCCTGCTGGTGAATCTGGTTTGTCTACAAAGTGGTTTTACGAGCGAGCAAGAGGTCAGTACGCGACTAGAAGTAGAGCACTAACTAAAGCTCAAAAAGAGCGCTTTATGCTTGAGTTTCCCAAAAGTCAAAAATTTTCGAAAACTGACATGGCGAAATATGAAAACACATGGAGAATGAATCCTCACGAGGTTAAAAAAGGTGCTCAAGCTAACTTAAAACTGCTTGGTGAAGTTATTTCAGAAGAATATGGCAAAGATGAAACACAATATAGGCACGCGTTTTACAGGGAGCTGATAGCAAAAGCATTATTATTTAAAAATGCAGATTCAACTATCTCAAAATCAGATTGGTACAAGGAAGAAAAAGGGTTTAAAGCCGAAGCTGTTACCTACACCTTAGCATTTCTGAGACACTTATTGGTTCAACAGAAAAAAGATATTAATCTCGTAAGAATTTTTCAAAACCAATGTGTTTCTCCAACATTATCAAAACAGATTGAAGTTCTGGGTAAATTTGTTAGAGGTAAGATATTGAATCCAACATTTAGGGGTGGCCAAGGAAACCCATCTGAGTTTTGTAAATCTCCAAAAGGCTGGGAAGCTATTAAAAATTTAAGTTTCGATTTAAATGAACTTGCTAGCTCTGACGTTCTTGATAGCACTGAATTAAAAGAGAAAAAAGAAGATAATAGACACTTCAATGAAGCTGGTGCTCAAATTGACTCCCAAACAGGGGTAATGGATGTTAAAAAAGAAGAGTGGCTTGCAATAAGTAGCTTCTATAAAAATCAAGGCTACCCCCATTACCATAAGAACATCTCTCTTCCGACTAAATGTGCAAATATGTTTTTGGGTGGAGAGCTTCCGTCAAATAAGCAAAGTAAGGAAGCTCTAAATATTAGAAATCGAGCATACAGCGAAGGGTTTGATTTCATCAGCTAAAATGTTAGCACGAGTGGCAGTTCAGTTTTAGTCTTGACAAGAGCCCAGCATAGCTGGGCTTTTTTGTGTTTGTTTACAAATACGATTACAGGGGCGGATACACTAGGGTTGGTCAATCCTAATGTGAGGTCAACAGTTTAAGTAGGCGCTATATCACCTCGCATAAAGCCATTGCATTGCGCGCATAAATCCAATTGGGAAGGTTGTTTCATGCAGCCCTTCTTCGATCACATCCTGTTTAATGTTTAAGTTTGCATAGCGCCGAGCTGACAGCTGTTTTACAAATTCAGTTTGATCTTCCAGCCATTGGAAAGGATACCTTTTTGATGTTTCATGTGTGCCTACGGCAAAATACACCCGAGCTGCTAGGTCATCGTGATTTTTTGCGTATTCCCTTTCTTGTTTAAACAACAATCGTTTGTCCCAGAAAAAAGCGCCGCTTAATACCACATAGCTCTCAAACAAGTCGGGTTTATTGAGTAATACGTAACTTGCAAATAAGCCACCAGCAGAATGCCCTACCAAGGTACGTTTGTTTTGGTCAATTGAGTATCTGGCTTCAATAAATGGCAGTAACTCACTTTCAATAAAGCTTAGGTATTGCTGGGCTTGACCGGGTTTAAAAGCGCGCCAATTAGCATCAGTCGAAGGGGTATAATCTCGAATGCGGCTATGCATCATATTGTCTCCCTTTGAATAGCCAATTCCCACTAAAATGACTTTTTCGAGCACACCTGCACTCATAGGTACACTCAATGAACTGGCCGCCAACGGAAATGCATAAGGGCCATCGTTCACAATCACCATGGGGTATTTGGTCTTTGCTGTTTTTGAGTAACCTTTGGGAACAGCAACAAATATTGAATAGGTTCTACTCAACTTCTCTGATTTAATTTCATAAACAGATGAGTTGGGTATAGCAAAAGAAGACACCTGGCTTGTTGAATCATAGTTTGCCCATGCAAGGTGCTGATAAACAAATAAAAGAGATAAAATAAAGAATCTGTACATATTAATCCTATTTCGGCCTAAATATTGTCGTTAAATCTGGACCAAAAAAAGTATTGGTCAGCGAAACGCTATATTTTCACCAAAACACTATGTAGGCGACCGACCCAGCTTATCTGGACACGTTATTGCCCACGCACCTTACCCATCTCTTTTAACCTCCCCTTGATGCAGCGTTTGCGCTGTGTTGCTTTCTATATTGGCTAGGGCTTTGTTTTATATACTTTTTAAATGCAGCACCAAATGTCGAACGTGAATTAAAACCCGCGTCAAAAGCAACGGCGACAATTTTGTGATCCGTTTGTTGAAGTAATCGACATGCTTCGCGCACTCGGTGTTGATTCACAAAATCGAAGAAGCTTGTCTTCATATGCTGGCTAAAAGTTTCTGATATTCGCACTTCAGAGACTTGGATTTTGTCAGACAAAGTCCGCAGCGAGAGTTCACTGTCTTTATAGAGCTGTTCAACGTCCATCACATAAAGGAGCTTTTTGGCAATTTCTACTCTCGCCTCTTCAGTCAAACTCGATTTTGAATACACAGACTCTTTGTCTGAATTTGAGGCTGTTTCGACCCAATCCAACTCAGCATTAGACTCTTGATACACCGGTTGCTGATTGATGCCCCGAAGTGCAATAAAACCAACAAAGAACATTTCAATAACCATATTGGTTAAATAAACACTGCCCGGTTGCTTACCTGTCAACAGCCATAGTTCACAAATTGCGTACCATATCCAAGCCAGTGTGATTACGATAATTACCCATCGCAACCAACTAATTTGTTTATCTTCAATTTGTGAAAACAACATTCTCAGTCGCGATGTATGGGCTCTGAACAACTTAAAGGACATGCCCAAGTATGTAAAAGCAGTGACAACAAATAAAACCAAACCTATCTGACACCCTAATACAGCACGCTCATACAACACAGGATCGCGCGTTAACGGGTTCATGAGCGCCACCTTTTGCTCTGCCGACAACACATAATAAGGCGTAGCAACTAACGCTGCGATAAAAGGAGCGCATAATGCAAAAGTATCTTGGCGCTTAAACCATTGCTCTTTTTGTTCGGTTAACGACCTAGTATAAAAGTACATAACAGAAGGTAAAAATAGCTTGAGCGAGAACATGATCCCCGCAAGATGCGGCCATATTTCAAAACTGTTAGTGTGCATGTAAAGTTGGTCAAACTTAACCAAACCATAAATAAACAAAAATAGCGCAAGGAATCGCTCTTGATCACTTCGCCCAGACTGCTTAGTCAGCACTATTGCCATTGATAAAAAACACATTGCAATGGTCATTGACGAAATTATGACTTTCCAAATATCTAGACTTGCCATCGGTACTAAATGGTATTCCTGAGCGCTTTATAGTTACCCCTAATTTACCGCAGCGCACGCTTTTAATCATTCATTTTGAAGCAGTTTTTAGTCCTACCTAGCTTTCTCGGACGCATCGTTACAACAAATAGTGCAGATTTAACGCGATATCCTTGTTAAAACAAAGAGAGGTAATAATGAGTTTAACAGTGGGAATGGTTGGCCACATGGTGTTTGGTGGTGCGGGACTAATTGCGGGTTTTTCAGCCTTTATTGCTAAAAAGGGGTCGCTTAACCACATCTTCATTGGCCGAATATACGTGATAGCCATGATATTAATGGCTGTGACTGGGTTTTATTACGCCTATATAAGAGCTGTACATATTTCTATGTTTGCCGCGGTGTTGACAGCTTATCTGGTTGCAACCAGTTGGTTATACGTTCAAAAAAAGATTAAATATCGAATAATTACAAGGTACTTACCGATATTTTTGGGTTTGCCCGTTTTTGTTTATGCCAGTTATTTAAGCTACCTTGCCATGAATGGCATCACCGATGATTTTGGCCACTTCCAAATTCCAGCGATCAAGTACTATGAATTTGCGTTAGTCACCTTAATTGCTTTTGGCTATGACTTGTTGTTTGGACTTGGGAAAGCTCACAGCTTTAAACAGCGCATGAGCCAACACATTTGGCGAATGGCCTTTACTTTATATATCGCGTGCAGTGCTTTTTTCGAAGGGCAAGCCAAGTTGTTCCCTGAAAATCTACAATATTCGGTATGGTTAAGCTTGCCAGAAAAGCTCGTACTCGGCCTTATGGTGTACTGGTTGTTTAAAGGTAAAATCAAAAAACTTTGGCATAAGTTTTAGCGCTGTAAACTATTCAGTATTGATTGCCAGTGGCTAGCGCACTGGCTTTTGTTTGCTAAAAAAACGTTTGCATAAGGAATATAAGTAACCAGTTACCCACACACCGATAGCAAAAAAACTTAAACAACAGTCGTGCTTTGCAGCACCTCTATTAGTGAAGGTGCTTAAATAGCTCAATGCAAACATGAAGTAGAAAGAACTAAAGTGGTGTTAACAATCTGGTGACCGCGCTAAGGACATAAATAACAGCCTACTTAGAAATGAGAGAAGGCGCTAATGTAAAGCTGTATTGATAAAGGGCAAAAGAAGCGCACATAAAAACTGTAAGCTTACGCTTCCATAACAGTACCTTATATAACAACATTCATGTAAACAACTCCCCTATTGAGACTTCGATTAATCCACCTTATTTTTATTAATACTTTTATAAAATGCTAATTTTAAAGGGTTTTTGTTAATTTTTAGTTGCGCAAAGTTTCATCTGTTGATAATTTACGACAATCTATTAAGGAAGAGGTATAAGGGTGTGGTAGGCAGCACAAGAAGGATCAAAACAGAGAACTTTCGCATGTATGTCCAGCGTTCAATGCGGCAACTGCGCAGGGAAAAGAAATGGACTCAAGAGCAGCTAGGTAGAAAGCTAGGAGTTGACCAAGCAACCATCAGTAATTATGAGTCTGGAAAAACGGATATGACGTTTACTCAACTATTTGAGTTATTTCTTATTTTTGGTAAGGACTTAAGCGGTATCTTCGATTTTAAAACATCGGTAATTGCAGATAAACAACAAGAAGAGCAAGAAAAGGAGTAGCTTATTATGTTTGATATTTATTCTATCGTTGATCACGTATTTCCGTTAGTCGTCGCAATTGGGTTAATTCTTAGTTGGAAGGTAGCGACTGCAAGATGGTTCATGATTTCTTATTCAGCTATTGTCGTCACTAATTTGTTAACTATGCATTTAACTATCCAATGGAATACTCACTACTATTTGTTTGATGCGTTGGTCTCCATTGCCTTTCTTATACCAATCATCTATCGTAGGGATCTTGCACTGTTTCTATACAACATGACTGGCAATGAGTTTTATCGTTGTGTCTACAGAAAACAGGCACTTTCTGCACAGGAATGCATGATTGTACTTGTAGTTATTATCTTAGTTGCAGTAAATCTTATTACATGGCTTGAAGTTCTGTCTTACAAATATTACTGGATTGATAATGCCTTTATTAAGCTTTACTTAAGAGACAATATTGTTTTGCTTCTTCAAATTATTTTGTGCGGATGTTTTTTAACCTATGCGAATAAAGCAGAATCAAGGGAGCTAAATTATGAAAACACTTAATTACAGGCAATTACTAAAGATAAAAGGAGGGGCAAACGGAAACTCCCCGGACTTGCCTGTGAGAGCACAAGGAGCCTCGCAACCCGATATTAAAAGTGTCATTAGATCAACAAAGTAACTTTTTATGAATATGTTCATTGCTACTGTATTTGCTCTTATGAATATAAACATGTCAAAAGTATTTTGTAAGGAATTACATTATGAAATCGCTGAAACTTGATCTTTTAACGCTCGTTCAAGGCGGGACAGGAAGTGCAGATTCACCAAGTTTACCACAAAGAGCTCAACATGTCGCACTACCAAGAATTGAGAAAAGTGGAATTTATAAAAAGTCACTAGAAGATTAAACCTTCACTTCAATGAGTAGGTGCATGTTTGCGCTTACTCCGATGAAAATATACATGAAAAAGTATTTTATAAGGAAATTAAAATATGAAAGTACTTAGTAAAATTCATACAAAACATATTGTCTGTGGCAGTGCCAATGCCCCCAAGCTCCCACCTAGAACTCAGACCATACTGCACAAAATAAACCCTAATGTTTCAACAAACGACTCTTTAATTCTAACGCTGGACATTTAGTCGACAGTTAAAGAGCCGGTTAAGCATTCTCGACTCTGATTCTCAGTGCTATTTGTCTTAAATAGAACTTACTAAAACAAACTATGAAAAAAGCTCAGGTAATGTAATAACCACATTTAGTAGGACTTTCTACGCATTACTTTAGCCACACGATACAACTGCAATCGAAGGAATAGAACGATGAACAAACTAAATATTGAATTTTTAGCGCGTATCCAAGGTGGACAGCACTCTAGAGATCCTGACTTGCCACAACGTGCTCAGTCGGTGAACCAACCAGCATCTAAGCCCAAGATTACTCCACATTCTTGTTTTAGATAGTAGCTGAGCCTATTCATTCTTTAGTGCAGAAAGCGCCTTTAATGGCGCTTTTTGTATGAATATATACATTTTTATAACGGCTGTTGATTTGCAAAAATATGAAGATTTCCTGCTGACAAACATATCAAAGTACTTATTTTCTAATACATTCTCTCTTTACTCGTAATTAAGAGCTTAATTTTCTAGAGTTCAGTGACTTAAGAAGTCATCTTAACTCTTTTCCTAAACTTAAGAATACAATCTCCCCCTTAATACGAAGGTAATGACTATCATTCAATTGAATACATTCTGAATAAAGAAATTCCTAATTGCTCACTTAAAAAATTGTTCATATCAGAACAAGGCGTAAGATAGATAAAGCTCTCAATATAGTCCAGGTTACCAAACGGCTACGTACCCATTATTTCTATTCTTCGGAAGCTTTCAGCATAAGTAATACCCTAGACCAAGATGCCAACAAAACAAGCTCCCCCCACCCTAAGACCAAGCAAGACCGCAAGACAAGCGCTCTATTCAATAATTAACGATATAAAATTTTAAATTGAGAATATTTGCGACCGAACAAGCCTAAAGCCCCCTCATAAAAACAACTACTTAAACCCTGTTTTTGCTACCACTTCTCAATATGTGCAACAAACCACTCACTCGATAAAATAGTTAATATAAAGTCAATTGAATCAGATATTTACTCAACTCCATTTAATTGCTGAATCAACCAAACTACACAACATTTAACAAGCAATTCAATAAGGAGATATCAATATGAAAAAAGAGCTACTCAACTCTGTTTTATTCACGCTATTTATGCTTTTTACCAACCTAGAAGCACACGCAGACAATTACATAACTTGCTCTAGTTGTTCATCTATTGGCGCAATGCAAAGTAAAGCCAAATCTTACATTTTTGATAGGACCAATGGCGATAGTATGTCATCTACCTATATCGTTCATTTAGTTAGTATTCCCAATGGCATTGCAGGCTCATTTCGCGTCACTTCTCGACCAGAATTAAATAGGTTTGGAGAAATTGAAACCACAGTGACCGCAAGAAGGTCATCGACGCCTCAACACCTAATTGATCAGGCCAAACGTGCACAATCTTATATGTATTTGGCCAAAAAGACGCGAGTTCCCGCCTCTAGCGGCTACCGCTCCGCTTGGGAGATGGCGCGAAATAGTAGTAGCAGAGATAGATTTGACGATTGGGCTGCACAAAACGATTCATTGAAGTATTGGTCGACACAAATAATTTCGATATTTGGCGGCTTATTTTACGACCCACTTGCTGGAATTGAACTATTATTTGAGTTCGAAGATGGCTCTCAACTCATAATGAAAGCAGCAACTTTGCGATCTGGTACTAAATTGCGCTTATCCTACACACGGCATAGTGCGATTGACTCTGATGGAAATCGAATTCCAGATGCAGGTACATCTATCGAAGGAACTTATCAATTTTCGTCGCAATATAAGCTTGAGCAGTACATTCAAAAAGCGGCTGAGTACGGAATTAGAGTAAGAGTAATTTATTCAGGAGTAAGGGGCAGAGTTACGATCGTCCCCATTAACAGGACTTAAACTATGATAGAAATGCTTAGAAATGGCGAATTACATTTAGCCCCGGTAGTGCTTGTGATTCAAGTGTTAATTTGTCTTGCGATTAATATTTTCGTGGCACAGAAATATAAATACAGTAAGGTTGTTGCAGTTTGCATGGCGGTGGTCCCCCTACTAAATATGTATGCGACGTGTGTTTATATTGCCTTGGCAATTTTTCATTCAAGAAAGCCTCTGAGCAACAGTGAAAACTGATTGGCATATAGGCTGAGCCTACATAGCGGCTTGGGCTTGGCCTAAAAGCTCATTCTCTGTGACTTGGATTTGTGACTATATTTCTCGCAACAAAAGTGTAGCTTGAGAATCCTTTGCACAATTCAATTGAACGCTCTGCAGCCACACTGCGTTTTAGCCTAACTCACCAACGTTATTACCGCCTAATTAAACAAAGCTATGTTTCAAAAATACGTGTAAGCCCAATACCACAGCTCGATATTAGTTGTTCAAATCTAGTATTTGGTTGTTTGACGCTTAAAACCTGTACTTTAACCAAGTAACCCTAATTTATGAACTTCTTCATATCTGGATAAGAAACAATCACTCAAATTAATTCTGAAATTCGCAATTTTCGTATCCTTAAATAATAATTTGGGAAGGCAAATTTGATATTCCAAGGAATCGGAGTACATAACTTTCTTGGGTAACAATATGAACTTGAGTAAAAAGCTTTATTTGGCCTTTGGCTGCCTCATAGCATTGATGGTGTTTTCCAGTACTGTCGTTTGGTTTAAAGTTTCCACCGAAACTGCCCGTGCATTCGAAGTAAAAGGCGATGATTTGCCGGGGATGATTTTATACAACCGATTACTGCACCTAGAGTACCAATTAAGCAACATCGCGCTTGAATACCTCAACGGAGATATCAGTAAAGTGGGGCAGTTTAACCAGCTGTTTGAGCGCTTCAAATCCACCCAAAAAGAGCTGTATGGATATGAGTCGGCAAAACAAGCTGACCGCGAGAAAATGGCGCGGATCATGACCCTTGCTGAAACCTTCCACCGTGAAGTTAACAACGAGATATTCGCCAAATACGACCCAAGAGCTTATGAGCAGGTGAAGCAACGCGTAGATAAGCTTGAGCAAGAAACTGGCGAACAGTTGGAAAGTTTACTGGACTCTTTAAAAGAGCAAGAATTCAATGACGCACTGAAATCTACTGACTTACAAGAGTCACTCAACGATGACTTACCGGGAGTCCGGTACTACCTAGAACTGGTTGATGAAGCTGGCGATATGATAGCGGCCATCATTTCTCATACCACAGGAGCAAGCGGTGCGGAAGCTGATTTTAATGACGATGCAGAAAGCTTTAGGCACTACTTGAATTTACTCAAGCCACTAGAACAAAAACCGAATGAACTGCGAGATATTGCCCGTATTGAAGAGATGTTCGGTACGATTCAAAGCGAAGCTAAAGATATATTTAAAAGCTATGACTCTACGGCGTATGTGAAAGCACAGCGTAAACTCGCCGATTTGACGTCAAAGCAAATGATTGAGCTGTCTAAAATCCTTGATGTATCGAGCGAAGAAGAAAAAGACGACGCCATAAGGGCATTAGACTTACTCGTAGAAGGTCTCAATACCACCTTGGTGATTATTATTATGATCACTTTAATCGCGGCCATTATAGCGATTGCGGTTGCCTATGTGATCAGCCGCTCGATTGTAACCAGATTGAGCCAGGTGCTTACGATAGCCGAAAGAATAAGTGAAGGTGATATTTCAAGGCCACTTCTGTCTCATGCAGGTAAAGATGAAATAGATAGCTTGGCCGAAGCCACTAATAAAATGTCAAACTCGTTGAACACGTTGTTACAGGCCATCAGTAACGTGGTGAATGATGTTAAAACTTCCAGTGACAACATTGCAGATACCAATAACCAGATTGCATCTCGCAGTCAGGCGTCAGCGGATCAGTCCACTCAGGTTGCTACGGCAATCGAACAAATGAGTGCCACAGTATCAGAGGTGGCATCGCAGAGTCAGGTCGCTGCCAGTCATGCCGATGGCGCGCGTAGTCTCGCATCTGAAGGGGGCTCAACGGTTACATCAACGGTAGAGAAAATAAAATCAGCTTCCAATGAAGTGCAAGACACCGCTGAAAATGTCACCCACTTGGGTGAGCTAAGTAGCCAAATAGGTAATGTGATCGGCGTGATAGGAAGCATTGCAGAACAAACTAATCTTCTGGCGCTCAATGCTGCAATTGAAGCTGCACGTGCGGGCGAACAGGGCCGCGGATTCGCCGTAGTAGCAGATGAAGTTAGAACCTTGGCTGAGCGCACTTCAAAAGCCACTGAAGAAGTTGTCAGTACTGTGCAGTCAATTCAATCTCAAACCGAGCATGCTGTTAAGTCCATGGAAAATAGTGTTGCTCAAGTAAATCATAGTGTTTCTATGGCTGAAGATGCAGGAACACAACTTGAAGGCATTGTTACAGGCGCCAGTGAAATTGCGTCCATGATCCAGTCAATCGCAACCGCCACAGAGGAGCAATCTGTTGTCGCAAGCGAAATGGCACGTGATATTTCACAAATTGAGCAATCGAGTCAGAGCTCGTTGCAAGACACACAAGTCGCGGCGCACTCGGCACAGGAACTGAATAAGCAAGCCGAAGAGTTAGCCGTTTTAGTGAGTCGATTTAGATTGCGCAGTTAGTCAAACTGGTAACGAGGCGCACAAAGATTTAAAATAGGGCTTTTTACGGGCAGTAATCAGCTCTATTGCTCCCTTTTGCGTACACAAAGGTTCCACTATGACAAAGACACGCGGTAACTTGTTTATTTTATCTGCCCCTTCAGGTGCAGGTAAATCTAGCCTGATCAAAGCTTTATTGGACAAACAAGCCAACATTAAAGTTTCGGTATCCCATACAACGCGCTCCCCTCGCCCAGGAGAGAATAATGGTGAGCACTACCACTTTGTCACAGTGGATGAATTTAAAGCCTTGATTGATAAAGGGGACTTTTTTGAATGGGCACAAGTATTTGAAAACTACTATGGCACATCAAAACAGGCCATTGAAGATCAACTTAACAATGGCATTGATGTCTTTCTAGACATTGACTGGCAAGGAGCGAGACAAGTAAGAACGCTTTTGCCTGAAGTAAAAACAATCTTTATTTTGCCTCCTTCTCAAAATGAACTGGAGCAGCGCTTAAACAATCGCGGCCAAGATTCGCAAGAAGTAATAGCAGCAAGAATGGCCGAAGCAAAATCAGAAAGTAGTCATTACAACGAATTTGACTATGTCATTGTCAACGACAAGTTTGAGACAGCTTTAACCGAACTTGAGCACATCGTTGTTGCCGCGAGACTACAAACTAAAGCACAACAAGTACGTCATCAGGCACTAATTGCGGAACTTTTAGCAGAATAAACCTGCATTGTCCCCCTATTACTGTGTAGATTAACGATAAATTTTAACCATTCACTTGGCGAACTCGGTGGTTTCAAGTAAACTAGCCCTTTGCTAAATGTATAATTTTTTGGAGTGCTTCGATGGCTCGCGTAACTGTAGAAGATGCAGTAGATAAAATTGGTAACCGTTTCGATTTAATCCTTGTTGCAGCGCGTCGCGCTCGTCAAATTTCTGTTGGTGGCAAAGATCCAATGGTTGATGCTGAAAATGACAAGCCAACCGTTATTGCGCTACGTGAAATTGAAGAAGGTCTGGTAACAACAGACTCTCTAGATTTGATCGATCGTGAAGAGCAACAAAACCAAGAGGCCGCTGAGCTTGCAGCTGTAGCAGCTATCGTTGGTGGTAACCGCTAAAATAAACTTCTAGACGGCTTTTTAAGCCGAATCTAAGTAAAGTTTAAGATAACGCCAGCTTCTAGCTGGCGTTTTTTTTCATTATATTGCAAAAGCTATACGCCTTTGCGTTGGCTTCCGAGCCAATTCATCGTATATTCAATAATAACTATCTATTAACTTCACTGGAACATTGGAGTGTGAATGTATCTATTTGAAGGCCTCAAGAAAAAAATCTCAGAGTACCTATCACCAGAAGACGTCGAGCTGGTACAAAAAGCCTATGTTGTCGCTCGCGAAGCGCACGAAGGTCAGACTCGCTCAAGTGGTGAACCTTATATCACTCACCCGGTTGAAGTGACACAGATACTTGCCAGCATGAAGTTAGACCATGAAACCCTCATGGCTGCGCTGATGCATGATGTTATCGAGGACACCGATTTTAGTCAGGCAGATCTGGCTGAAATATTTGGTGAAACCGTTGCTGAACTCGTTGCTGGAGTCAGTAAGCTAGACAAACTCGACTTTAAAGATAAAAAAGAGTTTCAAGCTGAAAACTATCGCAAGATGATCATGGCAATGACACAAGATATACGTGTTATTCTTATCAAACTGGCTGATAGAACACATAATATGCGTACATTAGGGTTTTTAAGACCTGAAAAACGTCGACGCATTGCCAGAGAAACACTCGAAATATTTGCACCTATTGCCAATCGTTTAGGTATCCACGATATCAAAAATGAGCTTGAAGACTTAGGTTTTCAAGCCTTATATCCGATGCGCCATAGAGCATTAAAATCTGAAGTTGCCAAAGCGCGTGGTAACCGCAAAGAAGTGATCAGCAATATTCAGACAGAGATTGAATCTCGTTTGGAAGAAAGCGGTATCTCGGCTTCTGTCAAAGGACGTGAAAAGCACCTCTATAGCATTTACCGTAAGATGCTCAATAAAGAGCTGCTGTTTAATGAAGTCATGGATATTTATGCTTTTCGCATCAATGTCGACGACATAGATACCTGTTATCGTGTCCTCGGTGTGGCTCACAACTTGTATAAGCCAATTGAAACGCGTTTCAAAGATTATATCGCGGTACCTAAGACCAATGGCTATCAATCTTTACACACCTCGCTAGTCGGCCCACACGGTATTCCTGTTGAAATTCAGATCCGTACCCACGACATGGATCATATGGCTGACAAAGGGGTTGCTGCACATTGGATGTATAAAAAATCCGGTGACAGTGCAGGACATACAGCTCAGCAACGCGCACGTCAGTGGATGCAAAGCTTGCTTGAATTACAACAAAGTGCTGGTTCGTCATTTGAATTTGTCGAAAACGTCAAAACTGAACTCTTCCCTGAAGAGATTTATGTGTTTACGCCAGATGGCCGAATCGTCGAACTCCCCATGGGTGCGACTGCTGTTGATTTTGCTTATGCCGTTCATACCGATGTTGGTAACACCTGCGTTGGGGCTCGAGTTAACCGCAAACCTTATCCGCTGAGCAAAGCACTAGACACCGGCCAAACGGTAGAAGTTATTACCAGTTCCGGGGCGCACCCCAATGCGACATGGCTTAACTTTATCGTCACAGGTAAAGCGCGTTTAGGCGTGAGAAACTATCTGAAAAGTCAGCATCAAGAAGAGTCAATTCAACTTGGCCGACGACTGCTCGATTCAGCGTTAGGTGAACAAAAACTGGATGATATTCCAACCGAGCAAATTGAGCGTGTACTAGAAGAGCACGACCTCAATACCTTGCTTGAGCTTTTAGTCGAGATTGGCAACGGTAATATTATGAGTGTGCTCATAGCCAAACGCCTACTGCAAGCGGACGATGGCATTGAAAGCCTTGCCAAACAAGCAAAGGCAGCAATAATTGGTACTGAAGGTATGCTTGTCACCTATGCTAAATGCTGCCGTCCTGTTCCTGGTGATGCCATCGCAGCCTATGTTAGCCAAGGCAAAGGGTTAATGGTGCACAGACAAGAGTGTCGCAACATCAAAGGCTGGGAAAGCGAGCGTGCTAAATATTGTGTTGTAAAGTGGGAAGATAACCCAGAAAAAGAATACATTGCAGCTCTGCGCGTTGAAATCATCAATCACCAAGGTGCACTTGCTAAGCTGACCAACGTGGTTTCCAGTGCTCAAGCGAATATTGTTGAAATCGCCACTGAAGAAAAAGAAAGTAATTTATATATTATAGATTTAGGCGTGACCGTTAAAGATAGGATCCACGTCGCAAATATTATGCGTAAGATTCGCGTTATGCCAGACGTGCAACGCGTGTATAGAAAACGCTAAAGGAAGTTATTATGAACAAAGCGATTATTTCTACCGATCAAGCTCCGGCCGCAATCGGTACATACAATCAGGCAATTAAGGTTGGCACCGCTGTTTATTTATCGGGCCAAATTCCATTGGTGCCAAACACTATGGAAATCGTTTCAGAAGATTTTAGTGAGCAAACACACCAAGTATTTAAAAACCTATCAGCTGTATGTGAAGCGGCTGGCGGGCAACTTCAGGACATGGTGAAAGTAAACATTTTCATGACTGACTTGAGTAACTTTGCAACCGTCAACGAAATTATGAGCCAGTACTTTAAAACCCCTTACCCTGCACGAGCAGCTATAGGTGTAAAAGAGTTGCCAAAAAATGTCCAAATAGAGATTGACGGTATTATGGAACTGCCTTCAATGAATTAAATTTTCATTGTTGAACTTACATCAAAACGGCCCGCTTTTAGCGGGCCGTTTTTGCTTCTATGTGTTAAACGAAGAGAGCAAATACACAAAAAGCCTAAAATTCTCCAGCGAACTTTGATCTTAACAGCTTGACTACATAATATTAATTAAGCAAGCTGGTAACACATACATACGTATAACCTAATAAAATGAGTCAATCGATGCTTGGTTTTACAGCTTTAAAGGTGAATGTCGGAATTTATTGAGCATTTGGTTGTCATACTAACTACAAATAATATGTTATGTGTAAGAGGTATTTTTTGCCGCCACTGCAAATAAAAAGGGTAAGTTGAAGTGCGGACTCTTTTATAGAGCCGCTCGGTCTATAAGGAATAGTCTGTGTTTAAAGTCACTAAAGATGGCCAAATATTAATGGACGTTGCGTCAGCTACGCCACCTAGCCAAGCCTTCATCGTCGAGGCGCTTGAGTGCTCACCCTATGCCGATTGTGAAGTAGATCACGACTCCATTGCCGCCTATTTCCAGAGTCAAGATGCTGAGCAACAATTGCTGGTCGCAAAACAAAAAAACGCCCAGTTACGGATCTCCATTTCAGAAGATAAGATGCAGGCTTCAGCCACTTTAAGGACTGCGCAAGGTGGCAGTCTCATTAGCCTAGATCAAGCTAAAAAAATCATCGTAAAGTCCGGCGTATGCAGAGGGTATAAGCAAGCCTTCTTAGAAAGTATTCTTTCCAAACAATTTGATGCACCTCCGGGCTCTGAGCATCACGGTGTTATCGCACAAGGTCGCCCACCAGAAAATGGTCTGCCAGCCAAGCTGATCTCGCATGTTTTGACCCTAAAAGAACGCTTGAAGCAGCCAAAACTCAGAGAAGATGGCACAGTAGATATGCGTGATTTTGGCGCTTTATCCAGCGTCTCTCCCGGCACACTATTGATCACTCAACGCCCTGCCACGCCGGGCAAAGAGGGATTTACAGTGACAGGAGAAAGCATTGAACCTATGCCAGGTGAATCATTTCAGTTAGTTGCAGGAGAAGGCACAGAAATTTCTCCAACGAACCCGCTAGAACTCATTGCAACCATTGCCGGCTGCCCTTCAGATATTCAAAATGGTATGCGCGTAGATGATATTTTTACCATCGCTGACGTCAATGTTAAATCTGGACATATTGAATTTAGCGGTAGTGTCATTGTTACTCACAATGTCGAACCCGGCATGCGCGTAAAAGCGTCTGGTGATGTTACTGTCATGGGCACGGTTGAGTCAGGAGAAATTATCAGTGATGGCAACATTGAAGTGCGTGGAGGTGTTATTGGCCACTTGGATCACAGTGACAACGATCAAAGCTTAACTTGCAAGCTCATTGCCGAGGGCAACATTGATATCGTACACGGACAGTACACCTATTTGGAAGCGCGAAATATCTACATTCAAAAACAAGCAAATCACTGCGATATAAAAGCCTTACGAACTGTCAGAATAGGGTTGGAAGATAACCCTCGCGGTAAACTTATAGGCGGTACAGTATTTGATGCCCAATCAATCACAGCGGGAGAGATCGGCAGCCCATCAGGTGCCACCATGTCAGTCTATCTTGCTAACTCAGGAGTTGAAATCACCAGTAAAACCGACCAGTGTATAAGAGACTTGGGAGAAACTGACGAGCAACTTGATAATCTCCAAAAAGCGGTTGAAAAAGCAGATCAGCTTAAAGATGTCGAAAAAAAGAAAGTGCTCATGGCAAAAATCAGTGCAACCCAAACTCATTACTGTCAACAAGCTGAAGCATTGGAAAATAAGCTCAGCGAACTCGACCATACATTGCATGAATTACTCGAAGGTACACACTTGCAGGCTACATCAGCACTTCACTCTGGCGTCGAGCTCCATATTTTTGATAAAACATATACGACAAATCGCAGCTACCCTCCGTGCACCGCAAAATTAATTGATGGCCAAATTGAGATTGAGTTTAAAAGTTAGGGGGACGTTGCCCCCTATTGCCAATTATAAAACACCTTCAATAGTCTCTTTGAGCTCGTCTGGCCAAACGCCGACCTGAACTTGCGCAATGTGCTGCTTTTGCAGTAGCAGCATAACTAAACGAGACTGACCAATTCCACCACCAATCGTTTGTGGCAACTCTCCCGCCAATAACGCCTTGTGCCAATCAAATGCGAGTCGCTCCTGCGCATCACTGATTTTTAATTGATGAGATAAAGACTCAGGTGATACGCGGATCCCCATAGATGAGATTTCAAAAGCATCCTCTAACACAGGGTTCCATACAAGGATGTCTCCGTTTAACCCTTGATATTGGTCGCATGTTGCCGTTGACCAATCGTCATAATCAGGCGCTCTAACATCATGAATTTCACCATCACCTAACTCGCCACCGATGCCAATTAAGAACACCGCACCGTATTCTTGCGCAATCGCTTTTTCCCGCTGTTTTGCACTAAAATCAGGGTAAATTTTACGCAGCGCTTCAGCGTGAACAAAAGTAATTTGTTCTGGTAAAAATGGCTGACTACCAAACTCATCAGCAATTGCCTGCTCTGTGTGTTTGATGCACTGATAAAGGGTGCTAACGGTATCTTTTAACGTTGCAAGATCTCGCTGTGTATCTCCACAAATGACCTTTTCCCAATCCCATTGATCTACAAATACTGAATGAATTGGAGATAGACGATCTTCATCTGGGCGCAGTGCTTTCATATGCGTGTAGAGACCTTCCCCAACACCAAAGCCATAGTCACCCAGTGTTTTTCGTTTCCATTTAGCCAGCGAATGAACCACCTCAAACTCACTGTCAGCAAGGGTTTTTACGTTTACAGCTACCGCTTTCTCTGTACCGCTCAAGTTATCTTGAATGCCATCACCAACTTTTGCCAAGATAGGTGCTTGTACTTCTACTAGCCCCAGTTTTTCGGTTAGCTGCGCTGAGAAAACGCTTTTGACACGTGCTATTTGCTGCTGTGTTTTTAAGTATTGTGATTTCATATTGATCCCCATTCCAAATTATCGATGATTCTGTGTTGTGATTTATCTGATGTACTCATCGTCAACAAATTTCGCGATAAATTCAATATTCAAAAACAAAAATACCCAACAGTAACTTTAATCACTAAAAAAACACCTGTATATTTATTGAATCAATAATTTCACCCCCTATAAGCCATGGAAAATTATCAGATCGATAATCTCGACAAATCTATCCTTAACGCATTAATGAGCGATGCGCGGACGCCATATGCAGAATTAGCCAAACGCTTTGCTGTCAGTGCAGGAACAATTCACGTACGAGTAGAGAAAATGAAACAGGCCGGTATTATTGAAGGTACAAAAGTATGTATCAATGCCAAAAAACTCGGCTATGATGTCTGCTGTTTTATCGGTATTAACCTCAAACATGCCAGAGATTATCAAGACACCATCGCCAAGCTTGAAAGCTTTGAAGAGGTTGTTGAGGCTTATTATACAACGGGTAATTACAGTATATTTATCAAAGTGCTGAGCTGCTCGATGGATCACCTACACGATGTACTAGTCAATAAAATACAATCAATTGAAGCAATACAGTCCACCGAAACTTTGATCTCTTTGCAAGCCCCTATCATGCGCGAGATTCAACCCTAAGTTTAGCCAGCTTGGTAAATAAATAGGTGTGTACTTATACAGTAATTAATTTGATATAATGCGCTGCAATTTTGAATTTAAGAGCAGTTCTCGATGGAAGAAAATCGCTTTCAGCGCGTTAAACGCATTTTAGAGCAAAGACAAACAGACTTAACGGTATGTCTTGATGAGGTGCATAAGCATCATAACTTGTCAGCGATTGTACGTACCGCCGACGCAGTTGGCTGTCACTACGTTCATGCCGTATGGCCACAAGATCAGCGACGTTTGACTAATAACACATCAGGTGGTAGCAAAAACTGGGTAGACACACAAATGCATGATGATATCGATCAGGCTGTCTCTACTATCAGAGAACAAAACCCGGGGATCCAATTACTGGCCACCAATTTGAGCGACAGCGCAGTAGACTTTAGAGAAATCGATTATACAAAACCGACTGCGGTAATTGTTGGTCAAGAACGCCTAGGTATTTCAGATCGAGCACTTGAACATGCTGATCAGCATATCGTTATTCCCATGGCGGGTATGGTGCAGTCTTTAAACGTGTCCGTAGCAGCGGCATTGATTTTGTACGAAGCACAAAGACAAAGAGAAGCTGCGGGCATGTATCTGCAAAAAGATATGCTAGACCCAAAAGTAAAACACAAGTTACTTTTTGAAGGCTGCCACCCAATCATTGCAAACCGTTGCAATGAAAAAGGATTACCCTACCCCGAGCTAGATGATCAAGGCGAAATCATTGCCGATGATACATTTTGGAACACGCTTAAATTTAGCAAACAGAAAGGATAGTTATGTCTTCACCTAATTTAGCACACTACCCAATCACAGACTTAAAAGGCGTCGGCCCTAAAGCGGCGCAGCGATTGGCTAAATTAGGTATCGCACACGTACAAGACATGCTGTTTCATTTACCTTTGCGTTATGAAGATAGAGCCAAAACATATAGTATCGCGTCTCTTATGCCGCATATGCATGTAAGCGTGGAAGGTGAAATAGAGCAGGCGAATATCACATTTGGCAAACGTCGTATGTTGGTTTGCCAAATTAATGATGGCACAGGTAGGCTAACTATGCGCTTTTTCAACTTTTCTGCAGCGCAAAAAAATGCCATGCAGCCAGGTAAAATTATGCGCTGTTTCGGAGAAGTGCGACGAGGTCGAGTTGGACCTGAAATGGCGCACCCTGAGTATCATATTAAAAGCTCACTAGATGATATTGATCAGGTAGATGAAACCCTGACCCCAGTTTACCCAACAACCGAGGGGCTTAAACAATTAAGCATTAGAGCCATTGCCGAGCAAGCTGTCGAGTTATTGCAAAAGTATGATATTGATGACCACTTACCTGTTCAATTTAGGCCCAACCAGTTGAGCTTGAAAGATGCGTTACTGCTGTTACACAGTCCACCACAAGATGTCGATTTAACTCAATTGGATTTGGGACAGCATCCGGCACAACAGCGCTTGGCTTTTGAGGAGCTGTTGGCACAAAATCTAAGCCTTTTAAAGCTAAGAAAAAAAAGCCAAGCGGTTAAAGCTGTCGCCCTACCACCGACCAACTCAATAGAACCCGAGTTTTTAGCACTGCTCCCTTTTAAACCAACCAATGCGCAAAGTCGAGTCGTCAGTGAAATAAAACAAGATCTGCAAAAATCAGAACCCATGTTACGCCTAGTACAAGGTGATGTCGGCTCTGGTAAAACCTTAGTTGCCGCACTGAGCGCACTTACTGCCATCGCGAAAGGTTATCAGGTCGCGCTCATGGCACCTACTGAGATCCTATCAGAGCAACATGCGCTCAATTTTCAGAACTGGTTTGCTAAATTAAATATCGAAACCTGTTGGCTAGGTGGCAAAACAAAAGGCAAAGAGCGCAAAGAAACCCTCGAAAAAATAGCGTCAGGTAAAGCGCAAATGGTGGTTGGCACCCATGCTCTCTTTCAAGAGCAGGTTAACTTTTCAAACCTGGCATTAATTATCATTGATGAACAGCATAGGTTTGGGGTGCATCAGCGACTTTCCCTCAGGGAAAAAGGCAAATTTGGTGATTGTTACCCTCATCAGTTAGTCATGACAGCAACACCTATCCCCCGCACCCTTGCGATGACGGCTTATGCCGACTTGGAAACATCCGTCATTGATGAGCTGCCGCCCGGAAGAACACCCATTACCACAGTTGCAGTGCCTGATACACGCCGAGATCAAGTGATTCAACGCGTTAAAAGTGCTTGCCTAGAACAAGATCGGCAAGTTTACTGGGTCTGTACACTGATTGATGAATCGGAAGTGCTTCAATGTCAAGCGGCAGAAGATACAGCTGAGCAGCTCACAAAACAATTACCTGAACTCAAAATTGCACTCGTACATGGGCGCATGAAAGCCCAAGAAAAACAGCAGATCATGGCAGACTTTAAAGCCGGAAATTATCATGTTTTAGTGGCAACAACAGTGATAGAGGTCGGGGTTGATGTACCTAACGCCAGTCTGATCATCATTGAAAACCCTGAGCGATTAGGCCTTGCTCAACTGCATCAGCTAAGAGGGCGGGTTGGCCGTGGCGCCATAGCGTCACACTGTTTATTGCTATATCACGCACCACTATCAAATACCGCACAAAAAAGGCTAGGAGTGCTCAGAGATAGTAACGACGGATTTGTTATTGCTGAAAAAGATTTGGAGATCCGGGGCCCTGGTGAAGTACTGGGAACTAAACAAACTGGACTTGCGGATCTAAAAATTGCCGATCTGACCCGAGACAAACATATGCTGCCCAGCATCAGAGGCCTTGCATTCTCATTACTCAATCAACATGAGGAGTGCGTTGACCCGCTGATACTTCGCTGGATGGGCAATCGTGACGAATTTGCAATGGCTTAATTAAAAATATGGTTTCGTTCAATTACCTCTAATTGATAACCATCCGGATCTGTCACAAAAAAGAATTTTGCTACCAGCTGATTTTGTTGATTTAAAGATTTGATTTCAGAGGGTTGGTAACCCTGCATTTTAGCTTTCTGCCACAGAAATTCGATATTATTCGAGCACAGGGCCAAGTGACCATACCCATTACCCAGCTGGTAGGGCGCGGTATTGGTAAAGTTATGTGTCAATTCAAGTTCAAAGTGGCTTTCGCGATCACCTAGGTAAGTCAACGAAAAGTTATCAAACTCTATTGTTCTTCTCACCTCAAACCCAAACAGTTCGTGATAGAATTTAACTGAGCCTGCGAGATCCTTTACACGGATCATTGAATGAATCATTTTAGCCATTGGAGCCTCCAAAAATGTGCGAACTCTACGCCTCCCAGTCACCAGACTTGTACTTAGTCAGCAAAAAATCAATTCGCGTACAGGGAGTCGTGACCAGCTTGGCGCTTGAAAATAAGGTATGGCAAGTATTGGAACAGATCGCAGCACAAGAGCAGATCAGTGTTGCGAAGTTCATTTCTATGCTCTACCAGGAATCAGTTGAAAGGCATGGTGCTGTTAGTAACCTAGCCTCTTTACTGCGTATTTCCTGCCTTACCTATTTGGAAAATGGTACACAAAATTAAAAAGCGAGTGGTAGTAACCTATTACTACATAAGGATTTATAAATCACTTTATCAATCCATATAAACGCTATAGACTTGTCTACCAAATGTCAGACAGTTAAAGCAGTTACCCATGAAATCTCAGTTTGGTAGGCGCGCCTTTACCCACATGGAACTATATAGTCTATTTAATGGCTACATTTATGGTGACGAGAAACTCAAACGAGAGCAGCCCAAACACTGGCATTTTTGGTTGCCGTTATTGGCTTATTATACAGGTGCATACAGCGACGAGCTGGGAAACCTAACTCTCAATGATATTAAGAAAGTAGACTCCATTCACACTTTCGATTTTCATACTCATGGAAAAATTCAATCTAGACAGGTTCCTATTCATAGCGCCTTGTGGGAAGCCGGGCTCGAGCGCTACATACAGCTTGTAAAAGAATCGGGCCATGATCGACTACTCTTTGATTTGCCGTCAAAGTCAGGGAGATATAGCGAAAAAGTACGTATTTGGTTTTCCGGAGAAGGCGAGCGTCTAGGCTATTTACAAAAATGTGGTCTGCCTAATATTGATCAACAAGGTTTAAAAACTGCGATCAGCAGCTTAAGATTAAATTTCGAGCAGCAAATTTATATCTCGGCAATTCAACTGGGAAAACGTCCAGCTATGAGCTATTTACTAGGCCTAAAAGAGGACGGAGCTGCTGTTGAAAAGCTCGACCTTGAAATACTGTCTCGGGTGATAAAACCTGTGAGGGTGGTCAATAACCACATTAGCTGGCAAAGATTCGTTGAGCGCCACTAGAGTGAGAGTATAGACGTTGATCATTTCTATCAAGCAGGCTTCAAGTGCCTGCTTGATCTATGCTCGCTATAGAGATTTAATATACTGAGTAAATTCAGTGCCCAAATATTCATCCTTCATTGCATATTGAACGATTGCTTTTAGGTAGCCTAACTTATCACCACAGTCATGAGATACGCCACTCATATGAAAAGCTTCCACAGTCTCATTTTCCATAAGCATATCAATTGCATCAGTAAGCTGTATTTCGCCACCGGCACCGACCGGTGTTCTTTTTAATAACGACCAGATCTTTCTTGAGAGCACGTAACGACCAACTACAGCTAGATTCGAAGGCGCCTCTGCTTGTTTTGGTTTCTCTACCATAGACTTAATGGCTGTACTCTGACCTGGGGCCAAGTCTACGCCATTAATATCGGCAATACCGTACTTACTGACATCTTCAACAGGAACAGGCTCTAACATAATCTGGCTGCTGTTATTTTCTTCGAAACGTTTGACCATGGCAGCCAAGTTTTCACTTCTCTGATCAGCGCTGTACTCATCCAATACGACATCAGGCAGTACAACGATAAAATCGTCATCACCGACGATAGGTTTTGCACACAATACTGCATGTCCAAGGCCTTTAGCCTCGCCTTGCCTGACATGCATAATAGTCACATCTTCAGGACAAATTGAGTGTATTTCATCTAACAGTTTTCTTTTGACACGCTTCTCTAACGTCGCCTCCAATTCGAAGCTTGTATCAAAATGGTTTTCAATTGCATTTTTTGAAGAGTGAGTCACCAAAACAATTTCTTTTACACCAGCAGACACACATTCCTTCACGATATATTGAATAAGTGGTTTATCCACAATGGGAAGCATTTCCTTTGGAATTGCCTTTGTTGCAGGCAACATGCGAGTCCCTAAGCCCGCAACTGGTATCACAGCTTTCATAAATGTTCGCTTTAAATAATATAATTTAACTTTGAAATTGATTGTAGATTACTAATCATGTCATTGGAATGAACAACATAAAAAGAGGCCTATAAAGGCCTCTAAATACTAATTGAGATTCATTTCTTGAATAATTTCATGGGCTATTGGTGGAGTTGTACTTACTGGCTTTTCATGTTTATTTGCTTTTAATTGCCCTTTCCTATGTTTTAAAGAAGCATCAAGCTTTTTCGCTGCACTTGCGATCGCTGGATACATTACACCATCTTCCCCCTTAACTGAGATCCTAGACCCCGCATAGTTGGTGCTAATTTCCGTATAAAACTTTTTGTGTTCTTTACTGATAATAATGTCCAGTGATAACAAAGAAGGAAAATGATTCGCAATCTTTGCAAACTTTTCTTGTACATGCTGCTTCACTGAATCTGTCATATCGACGTGATGACCAGAAAGATTAATCTTCATAGGATCTTCCTTTTTTTATTTACCCTATAAATAAGTATTGGAGCATAAGCCCCAATTCTCAAGGCCTAATTTAAGAAAAATGTCATCATGCCGTTATACGTTTGATTTAGGTCATATAACTTTGTTGGTTGAACTATGCAAGGAAAGAGGTCAAGAATGCGCTCACATCTGGGCGCAAGTTACATTTTTAGGGAATACCAGGCACAAAAAAAGCCCCCATCAGGGAGCTTTCTCAGAGCAAGTTAACTTATTATAAGCCAGCTCTTTTCTTAATTTCTGCAATAAGCGGTGAAGAACCGTGACCATTGCTTTCTGCCCAAGCAATGTCAGCACCGTCTGCTAATGCACTTTTAGGTAAACCTTTGACAATAAGTTTACCCGTTTCAACTGCATTGCTTGCAATTGCGTGGCGTAAAATATTATTGCCGTTGCACTGAATTGAACCAAAGATATTACGAACTTTAACACGAGAACTCTTTAAGGCTTTACGAACACGCCCCTTATCATCTACTGCGATGTATTCGCATAGCGTCACAGCTAATTGATCGTTTGCTTTAGTTTCAAAACTTAAAGAAAACGCGCCCAAACCAATAGAAACACTTAACAAAACAGGTACAAATTTCATTGCCAATTCACCTAGCACTTTTTTATTACATAAGGACAAACACTATTGTAGCAATACAGACAACTGTTAGCAACAAAGTCATAATCCTTTATTCAAAGTTACGAACTTATAGTGATATTTATTTCGATCATCAGGCTCATAACTTTCAACTTCACTCTCTACCCACTCGCCAAATGGTAAGTAATCTGGAAATTGCGTGTCCCCTTCGACCTTCAGATCGATATGAGTTAGATACAGCCTATTACATAATGGTAGAAACTGTTCGTAAATATTTCCACCTCCAATGATCATAACTTCGTCTATTTTATCTACTAAAGCTAAGGCTTCTTCAGTTGAAGATGCTGTTTCAATGCCTTCAGCTTGATAGTGTTCATTTCGCGTTATAACAATATTTCGTCTTCCGGGTAATGGACGTCCAATTGACTCAAAGGTTTTACGTCCCATGATAACTGGTTTACCCATGGTTATTTTTTTAAAGTGCTGAAGATCTGCCGGTAAATGCCACGGCATTTTATTGTCATCACCGATCACACGATCCTTTGCCATCGCTGCTATCATTGATATAAGCACAATTTACTCCAATAATATTTTTGTATTAAAAAAGGGCCTAGTGGCCCTTCTATTATCGCTCGTAGATAACTTCTACATCGTAGTCATCTTCGTCCCAATCATCCCAATCGTCATTGCTTTCTTGTGTAGCTTGGCGATGATAAGTATCCCACTTGAATTCAACTTCTTCTTGCTGTTCCTCGTCAAACTTATCTCTTGGCAAGGTATCCAGCAGGCCTTGTATATCGTAACACAATTGCTGTGTGTTGAATTTATTCGCAGCTGAAATTCGATATACTTCTGTGGCATCAAGCTCTTGAGCGATACGCTCACATACTTCCTCAAGTTCATCTTCAGCAAGTAAATCAATCTTGTTGAGTACTAACCAACGAGGTTTTTCCGCAAGTTTTGGACTGTATTGGTGCAATTCGTTGATAATGGCAAATGCGTTATCAACTGGATCTGTGCCATCAATTGGCATCACGTCTACGACATGCAGTAGCACACGACAACGCTCCAAATGCTTCAAAAATCGAATACCCAGTCCAGCGCCATCTGATGCCCCTTCAATTAACCCTGGAATATCAGCGATCACAAATGACTTGTTTGCCTCAGGTCTCACAACACCAAGGTTAGGCACCAATGTAGTAAATGGATAATCTGCAACCTTCGGCTTTGCTGCTGAAACACTGCGGATAAAGGTAGACTTACCCGCATTAGGCAAGCCAAGCAGGCCGACGTCAGCCAATAGCATCAGTTCTAACTTTAAGTTTCTAACTTCGCCAGGTGTACCTAGAGTTTTTTGTCTGGGTGCTCGGTTAGTACTAGATTTAAAGCGAGTGTTACCTAAACCATGATAACCGCCTTTAGCAACCAAAAGCTTTTGCCCGTGACGAGTTAAATCACCAAGGCTTTCCTGTGTATCCACGTCTGTGACGCGTGTTCCCACTGGAACTTTTAGAACTAAGTCAGTACCTTTTTTACCAGTACAATTGCGACCTTGACCATTTGTACCACGTTCAGCTCTGTGAAAGCGTTCAAATTGATAGTCAATCAAAGTATTGAGGTTTTCATCAGCTTCTAAAAATACACTGCCGCCGTCGCCACCATCACCGCCATCTGGACCACCATCTGGGACAAACTTCTCTCGACGGAACGAAACAACACCGCTCCCTCCATCGCCGGCTTCAGCACGGATCTCTACTTCATCGACAAACTTCATGGTTACTCTCTTACTGGATTAGAATAGCAACAGCTATTATAGCAAGGTACGCTTAGCTGCTGATAAATAATATGTAGCTATAAAAACAAAAAACCCCGCCTAAGCGGGGTTTTTTAAATCTTTTACCGATTACTCAGCTACGATGCTAACGTATTTACGGTTTAAAGGACCTTTAGTTTCGAAAACTACTTTACCATCTGCTTTTGCAAAGATAGTGTGGTCTTTACCGATACCTGCGTTAGAACCTGCGTGGAACTTAGTACCACGCTGACGAACAAGGATGTTACCCGCTAAAACTGATTCGCCACCGAAACGCTTAACACCTAAGCGTTTACTTTCTGAATCGCGACCGTTACGAGTACTACCAGCTGCCTTCTTATGTGCCATCTTTCTGTACCTCTAAAAATTAAGCGCTAATGCCAGTGATTTTAACTTCAGTGAACCACTGACGGTGGCCCATCTGCTTACGAGAATGCTTACGACGTCTGAACTTAACAATCTTAATTTTCTCGCCACGACCGTGAGAAACAACTTCAGCTGTTACCTTACCGCCATTTACGAATGGTGCACCGATCTCGATCTTCTCACCATCAGCAACTAGAAGTACTGAATCAAATTCAATTGATGCACCAGTCTCAACGTCTAATTTCTCTAGACGAATTGTTTGACCTTCAGTCACACGGTGCTGTTTACCACCACTTTGGAAAACCGCGTACATAATTAACTCCGTTGTGCGCCCTCAAATCGACGCAACTTAATATTCTTCAATAGGGCGCGAAGTTTACGCTAATGTCGAACTGCGCGCAATACCCTAAGGATAAAATAATGAATAAAAATTGGCTTGTTTGAGAGCATTAATTCATTTTCGCCTATTCTAGCTAAAAAGTTCGCATTGCCAAACTGTTTTTTACTGCAAAAACTTTCAACAAAAACACTTGACAGTTCATGACAGTACACATAACGACCACAAAACTGATCAGTATTTAATCCAAATGCTTTTTTTTTCTCTATCATTACTCATAAAATTCGAGTCGGCTGAAATTTTAATGTACAATCTGCGGCGTTTATCTCTAACAGGGGCTTTAGCACGGTATACTATGGATATTAAGACTATCCAATCATTGATTGAGCAAGACATGCTGTCTGTAAATCAACTTATTTTTGAGCAAATGCAGTCAGATGTTGCATTGGTAAATCAATTGGGTTTGTATATTGTCAACAGTGGTGGAAAGCGCGTAAGACCAATGTTGACTTTGCTTGTTGCAAAGGCACTTGAAGCAGAACAACAGAACAAACACATCACGCTAGCAACTATTATAGAGTTTATTCATACCGCAACTTTGTTACACGATGATGTTGTTGATGAGTCTAATTTAAGGCGCGGAGAGCCAACTGCCAATGCTGAATTTGGCAACGCTGCGAGCGTACTTGTTGGAGACTTTATTTATACCCGCTCTTTTCAGCTAATGGTTGGCCTTAACAATATGGAGGTCATGCAAATATTAGCCGATGCGACCAATATAATTGCTGAAGGCGAAGTACTGCAGCTAATGAACTGCAACGACCCAGATACAACTGAGCAAAGCTATATGCAGGTCATTTATAGCAAAACAGCAAAACTGTTTGAAGCTGCAACCTTGCTCCCTGCTGTCGTATCTGAGCAACCTCAAAACATAAAGGACGCTCTGAAGCTATATGGCATGCACCTTGGAACTGCTTTTCAGCTGGTAGATGACGTACTAGATTACAGCGCTAACGCTGAGCTTCTCGGCAAAAATATCGGGGATGACTTAGCAGAGGGCAAACCAACATTACCGCTTATTTACGCGATGAAATCTGGCACCGATACTCAGGTTGCACAAATTAGAGAAGCGATCGAATCAGGCAATGGCATTGATAACTTGTCTGATATTTTGCAAACACTTGAAGATACTCAAGCACTGCAAAAAACAATGGAAAAAGCCCAACAAGAATCGGACAAAGCAATTGCACAATTAGATTGTTTAGACAACTCTACATTCAAAGAAGCACTCATTGCCCTTGCTAAGCTTTCTGTAGATAGAGAGTATTAATATCCTAATAAAAAAGCTGCCTAGGCAGCTTTTTTACTTTTCTGGCGGTCTATAGCCTTCAATTTCTACTTCTTTATTTTCGAATAAAAATCCAACCATTTGTTCTTCAAGCAGCTGGCGGTGTTCAGGGTCCATCATATTTAAATGCTTTTCATTGATCAGCATCGTTTGTTTATGCTGCCATTGCTGCCACGCTTCTTTCGAAATATTATTGAAAATACGCTCGCCTACCTCACCTGGATACAATTGGAAATCCAAACCGGGAGCTTCTTTATTTAACTTCTGACAAAAAACTGTACGTGCCATCTTCTTACCTATAACTCAGTCTCGTATGATGCAACAAGTTTACCCCATTGCCTTTAATACTTTAACTAACTTTTTTGTTGGCGCGGCAAGTCCAACCTCTGGCGGCTGATTTATATCGTACCAGAGCAGCTGATTGTCATGTACACAATCGGGTATCTGCGCTAACTCGACACAAATAGGATTAATAGTCAGTTCAAAGTGCGTGAATATATGTACAAAAGGTGCCAACGAATATGTTGTCGCTTCTATTCCTTGTTGAACTAAAAAAGCGTTCAACTCCGATAACTCCGCAAATTCGAAGAACCCAAATAACCCCCCCCAAATACCACTGCTTGGTCTTTTTTCCATCAACACTTGCTCATCGACTTTGACCATAAGGTGATATGCCGACTTTTTAGGTTTTTCTTTTTTGGGTTTAGAGTTAGGAAACTCTCTAACTTTATTGTTTTTATGTGCAAGGCACCTTTCAACCAAAGGGCAAGATTCGCATTGAAACTTTGAGCGCGAACAAAGACTTGCACCTAAGTCCATCATAGCTTGATTGAACTCTCGTACATCACCAGCAGGCGTCACAGCATTCGTTAGCTCCCACAGGTGATTTTCAACTTTCTTTACGCCGTACCACCCTTCCACCATAAAAAAGCGCGCCAAGACGCGTTTTACATTGCCATCGAGTATAGAGTGATGTTGACCCAGTGCTAAAGAGAGGATTGCACCTGCGGTTGAACGCCCTATACCCGGTAAGTCAACAACCTGCTCGAATGTTTCTGGAAACCTTCCTTGATATTGGTCACGAATGATTTTAGCCGTTTTGTGTAAATTTCTTGCTCTCGCGTAATAGCCTAATCCCGTCCAATGATGAAGAACTTCGTCTTCCGGTGCATCCGCCAAGTCGATAACTGTAGGAAATCGAGACATAAAGCGCTCAAAGTAGGGGATCACAGTTACGACCTGGGTTTGTTGCAACATTACTTCGGACACCCACACCTTATAAGGTGTTTTATCTATTTGCCATGGCAGTGTTTTTCTACCATGGACGTGGTACCAATCCACAACTTTTGTTGCAAACCAGTCTGCTGTTTGACGATCAACGGCCATCTTTATTCTCTGTCTACTTGCTTCAGCCGCCAGTGTAAGAAGCTTTTTAAAAACGTCAAGCCCTTGTACTTATCAGCGTGAACAGGGATAATGTGCGCCCAATTTTTACACCGCAGATGATGACAATGAACGAATCGAGTAAACAAGCACTAGAGCAAGCTGAGCAGGAAGGTAAATATATCCGTAAAGTGCGCAGCTTTGTAAAACGTGAAGGTCGCCTTACTAAAGGCCAAGCAGCTGCACTAGAAAAGTGCTGGCCAACCCTTGGGCTTGAGCATAGCCAAGGCCTACTCAACTTCAATGAAGTATTTGGCAATGACAATGATGTTGTCGTAGAAATTGGCTTTGGTATGGGTAAGTCATTGGTTGAAATGGCTAAGAATAACCCACAGCAAAACTTCATCGGTATTGAAGTTCATCGTCCTGGTGTAGGCGCATGTTTAATGGAAGCCGACGAGCACGGCCTAACAAACTTACGTGTTTTTGAGCACGACGCTGTGGAAGTTTTGGCAGATTGCATTGCTGACAGCAGCCTAAGTAAGCTGCAATTGTTCTTCCCTGATCCATGGCATAAAAAGCGCCACCACAAACGCCGTATTGTACAACCTGAATTTGTACAAAAGATCCGCGCGAAATTAAAAGTTGGTGGTGTATTCCACATGGCAACTGACTGGGAAAACTATGCTGAGCATATGTTGGAAGTCATGCAACAAGCACAAGGCTATGCTAATCAATCTCGAACTAGCGATTACGTACCTAGACCTGAGTTTAGACCGCTAACAAAATTTGAACAGCGTGGTCACCGTTTGGGCCACGGCGTGTGGGACCTTATGTTTGAACGCACAGCTTAAGTGCTTTTGAGGGGGCACAATAGCCCCTTTTAAATCTAACCACACGACCCTACCAGCTAACATTTTTGAGATAAAAAATGCAAAAACTATCTAACCCTAGCCTACTTTTACTGCGCAATGAAGAAGAGCTCCATGGCAATAAAGTTCTGGTCATAAATCACAGCGATGATGGTTTTTTATCTGAGTTAGCCAACCTTAACTCATCAGCACAAATTTATGCCTTCAGTTACAACTTTGCCGATCACCTCGCAGCGTCTAAGCACTCGAATATAAATAGCTTTGTTGGCCACAGTTTGCCGAGTATCGAAAACTTAGATTTGGTTATTTATTATTACCCTAAGTCAAAACCTGAAGCCAATATGATGTTGTCAAACATCAGGGCAAATTTAGGTAAGGCAACTCGACTTTTGGTTGTCGGTGAAAATAAAGGGGGTGTAAAATCAGTCGAAAAGCAGCTCAAACCATATGCACAAGCTAGTTACAAATTAGACAGTGCTAAACATTGTATTTTATACGAGTTTAACGACCTAGAAGCCCAAGAGCGCTTTGATATCGCCGACTACCATCAAATCTTCAGTGTCAAAGTCGCAGAACAAAACTTCAATGCAATCAGTGTACCGGGCGTGTTTAACCACGGGAAGCTAGACGTGGGAACCGAATTGTTACTTAACAACCTCCTAATCCCTTCCAAGGGAGCTGTTTTAGATTTTGGTTGCGGAGCAGGTCTGATCGCAACATTTATGCTTAATGCACAGCCAAGCTTATCACTGCATTGCTTAGATGTCAGTGCACTGGCTTTGTACGCTAGCGAACAAACCTTGGAACTCAATGGTCATAGCGGGACATTCATTTTAAGTGATGGCTTAGGGCAAGTAACACATCAATTTGACGCAATCGTGAGTAACCCGCCATTTCATACTGGCCTGAATACTGATTACAGCATTGCAGAAGCTTTTATAGCAAATGCAAAGCATAAAATGAAAAAGGGCGCTAACTTACAAATTGTTGCAAATAGCTTCTTAAAGTACCCACCAATTATTGACCAGCACTTTAGTCAGTTCAAAACAGAAGTTAAAAACTCGAAGTTCGCCGTATATCGAGCACAAAAAGCTTAAAATTTCACTTTTTATTTCAGCTAAAGACAGCGTTAAACCTTTAGCTGATAACAAGTTAATGGGAATTATCTGCTTTTTTGTTAACTTACTTAACTAAGCTGCTAAACTAAGATTAGCTGTTAAGAGGTCCACCTATGAGCGCGCAATGGGAAAACACGCAACAAAAACAAGTATAAGAAAAGTTTTGATAAGTGCTGTTATGTTAGTAACAGCTTTGTCGCTCTCACTTTCCATTTCAATCTCAACTTACCTTGATGTAAAAGAGCAGAAGAAACTAATTGTCAATAAGTTACAAATGATTGCGGAGATCATCGCATTTAATGCGCAGATCACGCTGATTTTTGACGACAGAAAAACCGAAGAAAAACGACTCAAATCATTCAACAAAGTTGAACTGGTTAAAAATATCCATATTTATGCCATTGATGATGTCACCAACAAACCGGTGTTTTTCACCAGCTATAACGCCAGTAAAACGCCCCCGGTCCCCCTCAAAGTAAATGAAATAGAAACACTTAAAAAGCCTAAAGTATCCACAGACTATGTTGAGTTAATCATTCCCGTCGAATACGAAGGAAAAATAGAGGGGTATGTGTATGTCAGAGGCGGCTTAGAACGACTATCTCAATATATCAACCAGAAAATACTCGTTGATATAGCACTGACGTTAATTGTGCTTATTCTTGTGCTATTTGTTGCCCGTGCTATTCAAAAGCGCATAGCCAACCCGATAGATTCCTTATCATTGCTCCTACAAGACGTTTCGAAAAATCACAACTACTCAGCCCGAGCAACTAAAAGTGATATTGAAGAAGTAAATATGCTGGCAAATAACCTCAATATTATGCTGGCCCGTACGCAAAACCAATTGGCACGTCATCAAGCTGATAAACTCGAGATAAAGCAACTTAACCAAAACCTCGAAGAAAAGGTCAATCAACGCACCATAGCTTTGCGCGAAGCTAACCAAGAGCTACTCAACACCTTAGAGAGGATGCACCAGTATCAAAACCAAATTGTTGAGAATGAAAAAATGGCCTCATTAGGCCAAATGGTTGCTGGTGTTGCCCATGAAGTAAATACACCTATCGGGTTAGGGGTTACCGGCTCAACGTTACTGAGAGACAAACTTGCAGATATCAACGCAGCTTTTGAACAAAAAACTCTTACTTCAAAACAATTAGAACGTTTTATCCATGATGGCATTGAAAACTTAGATCTCATTTATCGTAATCTCAATCGCGCCGCAGAGCTAATATCCAGTTTTAAAAAGGTCGCGGTAAGCCAAGACGTCGAAGTAAGTTCAGAAGTGAATATCAACAAGCTTTTCAGTGCAATTATTAGCAGTATGCGGGCAGAAATAGATATTAAGAATGTCACTTGGCAACTCTCTTGCCCAGAGCAGCTCACAGTGAGAACAAAAGCCGGACTCCTTCAACAAGTTTTTGAACAACTGCTATCTAATTCACTCATCCACGGCTTTTTAGACCTTAAAGACAACCAAATAAGCATTTATGTTGAGCAGCGTAGTCAATCCCTTGAAATTATTTACACAGACAATGGCGTGGGTGTTTCAAATGCAATAAAAAAACGTATTTTCGACCCGTTTGTCACCACAAAACGCGGAGAAGGTGGTAGTGGGCTGGGCATGCATTTGGTTTACAATTTAATTACTCAAGCTTTAGGCGGAACTATAACGCTATCAGATGACAATAAAAAAGGTACGGAATTTATTATAACTTTGCCTCTAAAAGGGGTAATTTAATGAAAATAATGTACCTAATAGCTGCATTTATTTTTATTTTTTGTAGTTTAAACGTTGACGCAAAATCACCACATGAAATCCGTTCCGCTTTTTTATATCAAATGGCTAAGCTAATCGATTTTCCAGAGCAAAAAAATAAACAAGTAACCAGATTTTGTTTTTATGATTTAAATCATGGTCCAGGCGCTATTTTAAATAAAAATAATAACTTAAAAATACGTGGTAAGCCCATAGATATAATAAAAGTGAATCTTTCTGACCCTTTTAGGGAACTTTCCAAGCGCTGTGATATCACATACATTGATGAAACAATGGAAGATGATATACTATCCTCTTGGACCGATACAATTACCTTAAATATGGTGACTGTAGGCGAAAGTATCGAATTTTTGGAAGGGGGTGGGATTGCTTCCTTGGTCCAAGAAGGGAGTAAAATTCGGTTATATATTAACAGACAAGAAGTTGCTCAACATAACTTTAAAGTGCTCTCTAGGCTACTCGCAGTTTCTAAGTTCTATCCTGACTGATTTTACTTGTTAACAATTGAATATACTCCTATAATCGTTAACATTCGGTTTTATTATATAACACCGAAGTTTTTGTAAATAAAACATTCCGAAAAGGTTAATTAATAATGCAAACGCCAGTCATTCTAATTGTTGAGGATGAAGACGTAACTCGACTGAACCTCGTTAGTTTATTTGAAGCCGAAGGTCATAAGGTAATTGAAGCCATTGATGGCGATGATATGCATGAAAAATTGACAGCAAACGACGATGTCAACTGTGTAATCATGGATATAAACCTTCCTGGTAGAAACGGCCTAATTTTGGCTCGTGAGTTACGCCAGAAAAAAAATGTAGGCTTAATTTTCTTAACAGGTCGTGACAACGATGTCGATAGAATCTTAGGTTTAGAAATCGGTGCAGACGACTACGTTACAAAACCATTCAACCCACGTGAATTAACTATTCGTGTACGTAATCTTATTTCACGTACAGGATCAACGCCTGAAGAGTCGACAATCGACAGCAATGGTGTGATCACGTTTAACGGGTGGGAATTAGACGAAAATAGTCGCTGTCTTACATCACCTACAGGTGAATCTAAACGCCTACCAAAAGGTGAATATAGAGCGCTACGTTTAATGCTTGACTCTCCGGGTCGCATTTTCAGCCGTGAGCAACTAATTAAGCATATGACGGGCCGTGAGCTTCGTGCAAATGACCGTACTGTAGACGTTACTATCCGTCGTATTCGTAAGCACTTCGAAACTGACAGTAACACACCTGAGCTTATTAGTACTATCCACGGTGAAGGTTATCGCTTCATTGGTAAAATCGATAACACTCAACCATAGTTCGCTAAGAGCTTTCAGCGAGTTTTGCAATTAATGAGTGAAGGGTTAACTGCCCTTCTCTTATTAATTCTTCTAAGTCTGATATCCACTGTTCACGCATCTCCGTATCCGCGGTTCCACACTCAGTTTCCATTACCTTCGCATGTTGCTGTACTAGTTTAAGTCCAACAGATCCTGCTGCACCTTTTAATTTATGCGCCACAGAACCGTACTCAGCGACATCATCGTCACGATTTGCAACAGTAAGCTCGTTACAGTACGTTGGGTTTAGTTTAGCGAATAATTCGCAGCTACGTTTAAAGGTATCAACCCCCATAGATGCTACGAAGTCCGTGATAGTTTCAATATCGAGTAAATTGCGCTCTATCTCTAATACCTCTACCGTGTTTTGCTGAATCGTACTGACGTCTTCTTTAACACTATCGATGCCAAATAATTCAGCCAGCATCTTGTCTAGCTTGGTGGTATTAATAGGTTTTGCCAATGCACCTTGAATGCTTATTCCTTGTAGCTCCTGCTCTGCACTTCTGACATTTGCTGTCAAAGCAACAATTGGCAAAGCATCAAAATGACTATCGTCACGAATTTGTCTAGCAACTTCGTCACCATTTAGATCAGGCAACTGCATATCAAGTAGAATAAGGTCAAGTTCATCCTCAGTTTGAACAAGGGACAATGCATCTTCACCTGTCTCTGCCCAAATTACTTCATGACCGCGCTGCTCAAGTAAGTTTGTCGCTATTTCAGCATTTAGCGGAACATCTTCTACAAGCAATATGTATAAACCACGGCCGGCATAACTTTGCTGATTTGGTGCACTACACAACTCCAATGGGATCTCGACATCAAATCGACTTCCTTTACCTGGCATACTACTGACTGCGATGCGCCCTTTCATCGCTAATACCAAGGCCTTTGTCACCGCTAATCCGATCCCTGACCCGATAGCATTATTGCCTTCAGCATCAGGCGCTTTGTAGTACATATCAAAGATTTTATCTTGCTGCTCTGCTGAGATCCCCACCCCGGTATCAATAATACTCATACTCAACCAAGGTCCACTGTCGCGGTTTTCTCTGCGACACTCAAGAGTCACACAGCCACGGTGAGTGAATTTCACAGCATTATTAATAAGATTCCAAAGCACTTGGCGCAATCGTGTAGGGTCAAGCAATGCGTAAACATCTAACACACCAGAGCGTTGAATTTTGAACTCGAGTCCTTTTTGTCCAGCAATCAGATCTGAAAAGTTGACTACGTCGTTGATAAAATCAGATACATTAATGCTATCCGTCGCGATATCTAATTGCTCCCTGTCGATCTTGTCCAGATCGATAATATCGTTAAAAATATTACCAAGGGTTTCAGCACTTGAGAAAACCGTATTACACCAACTTTTTTGCTGCTGAGTGAGCTCGGTATCTAAAAGCATGCGTGTTAGACCTACGATCCCATTAAGCGGCGTTCTAAGTTCATGGCTTAACGTGGCAATAAATTTCCCTTTGTCTTTATATGCCGTTTCTAATGCTTGCTCCGCCTCTTTACGACTGGTAATGTCACGGCCAAACGCTAACAATCCAATATATTCGCCTTCATTATTAATAAAAGGCAGTTTGCGCATCTCGAACCAGCGGTTTTCATCTTTGACTGGATATTCTACATCCAACGAAATGGTTTGCTGAGTGGCACTGACCTGTGCATCTGTCTCCAATACTTTAGGCACGACCTGATCGACAAAAATCTCATCTGCGGTTTTACCAATTAGGCCTTCGCTATCTTTCCCAATCACTTGTTCGAACTTTTTATTACACCCAGCAAACACACCGTGTTCATCTCGGTAATAAAATAAATCAGGGGATGAATCAACAATTGAGCGCAATAACATACTTTGCTGGGCAAGCTCTTGCTCTGCTTTTCGACGTTCAGTTATTTCGTTTCGCAGCTCTGCAATTGCACGGTGTTTTGCATGCAATGCCATTTTTCGTTCATCTATTTCATTATTAAGTCGGTTGATATTGTCTTTTAGTGTTTGGTTCAACAATTTTTCTTGTTGAGTGGCTGACTCTAAGTACTCTTTCGAGCTCTCCAATTGGCGAATAGCAAAAACAGCAACTGAGATAAGTAAAGGCGAAGTCAGTGCTGCAAATACAACAACAGACAATACATTTACCAAAGTGACTGTTCCTAGTGCCACATAATAAAACATACAGGATAAAACCAATGACGCCACGAGCACCAGAACATAAGCAATTGCTCCAGCTTTGCGTTCACCGTATTTTCGAACCAAATTAGAGAGAATTCGAGCCCAAGACCCGAACGAAGAATCAAGCATAATAATAGTCACCTTGTTAACTTGACCATTATACCTCAGCTGAGCACATATGCGAGCGGCCAAATAGTGTAACTTTATTGAAAAATCTCAAACTTTTAAAAAATAACCGAACCTGAGTAACCACACAAATAGTGTGATAACGTATCAAATACTGCACACTCAATGGGATTTTGTTTATTCTAATTAAGAATATCCACAGAAAAAAAACTCATTTTAGTGTAATATGAGAGCATTTTTGATGTCGTGATTAAAGAGAGTTTAAATGCCAACTTCAATGCCAGACATTGCACACAATGCAGATGCGCTTCAAACCGGAACCTTAGAATGGGTAGGAATGGGGGACATTGAGCTGCCTCTACAATTAGCTAGTAAGGACCTTAATGATCTTCCTGTGAATGCCAAGGCTGATGCATTTGTCAGCTTAGACAAGCCTGAAGCAAAAGGCATACACATGTCACGACTGTTTTTGGCTTTAGATACGCTATCATGTGAACAAACTCTGACGCCTGTCACACTAGCATCATTGCTTGATCAATTTGTGACAACGCACAAAGATCTCAGTAACGCGGCAAAAGTTGTACTCAATTTTGAATTGCCTTTACGTCGTGCATCACTTTTAAGTGGTAAGCAAGGTTGGAAGAGCTACCCTGTAACCATTACAGCGACGATAAAAGAGCAAGCATTAAGTATCGAACTGGCAGTCGATGTAACTTACTCATCAACTTGTCCATGTTCAGCTGCGCTTGCAAGACAACTTATTCAAAATGCATTTGAAGAGCAATTTTCTGGCAAGCCTTTAGATCACGATAGCGTACACGCTTGGTTAGGCACAACTGAAGGCGTAGTCGCTACTCCGCACTCACAGCGCTCTATTGCTAATATCAAAGTTAAGTTGCCACAAGGCGCCACTGAATTCGATATTAAAGGCTTAATAGATATCGCAGAACAAGAACTAAAAACGCCTGTACAAGCGGCAGTTAAGCGAGAAGATGAGCAAGAGTTTGCCAGATTGAATGGCCAAAACTTGATGTTTTGTGAAGATGCGGCAAGAAAACTCAAAGCACTGCTCAACCAAAATAACTTCGACGATTTTTACGTCAAAATCAATCACTACGAATCACTTCACGCTCACGATGCCGTAGCGTACGCTGTCAAAGGCGTAGAAGGCGGTTACCAAGTTTAATATTCAAAGTGGCGTTAAATTTTGTGGTTGTAACGCCAATGATAAATCACTTCCGGCACACTCTTTGCTTAGTAAATTACCAAAGTCAATTTGTTGTCGTGGAGTGATTTATGGAATTAACACTTTTAGCTATTTTAGCGCTTGTAGTCATTGCCTCTATCGTAATTTCAAAATATACCGATGTGGGCGGCAATCCATATCCGTTTAATCGCAAAGATTCGGTTTTTACGACCGTCGAAGCATCATTTTTGCAGCTACTTGAACGTGCCGTTGGTGACAGGTTTAAGATAGTCAGCCGTGTTAAACTTGTCGATGTCATAGAGTGTAAACCGGGTTTATCCAAAAAAGCACGTCGCTCAGCTATCACTAAAGCACAAAATAAACAGCTTGATTATGTATTGGTAGATAAAAGCACGCTTAATATTGTAGCGGCTGTGGATTTGGTCAATAACTCAAATAAGAATGGCCATAAAGCACAAAAAGATTGGTTTGTCAGTGGTGCATTAGAATCCGCAGGGATCCCTCATATCCGCATGAAAATCAAATCTGGTTATAAGAGCCCAGAGGTAAGAGCTGCTATCCTATTCAAGCTTGGACAGAAACCAGAGCAAACCAAACCAGTACGAAACCGCAGTTACAAGCCAGCAGTACTTTCTCCATCGCAGGCTAAAGCCGCAAGTACACAACTCGCAGAAATTTAGACCTCATATGGCTGCTTGAGCGCTTCAAGCAGCTTGCTTCATTGTTTTGCCGCCAAAAGAATGCTTTCAAAATAAGAATGTATATAATGAGCAGTAACTAAAATACAAAGAGAATAATTATGAAAATTGGCATTATTGGTGCGATGGAGCAAGAAGTTACGATTTTACGTGACACCATGCAGTCTCCAAAAACACTTACAAAAGGCGGATTTACATTTTACACCGGTGAGTTAGGCGGCCACGAAGTAACATTAGTGCAGTCTGGTATCGGTAAAGTTGCCGCAACTGTTGCAACCACTCTACTTATCGACAACTTTTCACCAGATTGCGTGATCAATACAGGTTCAGCGGGTGGTTTTGAACCTTCACTCAATGTGGGTGATGTGGTTATATCAAGTGAAGTACGTCACCACGATGTAGACGTTACAGCTTTTGGCTATGAAATGGGGCAAGTGCCTCAAATGCCCGCAGGATTTGAAGCTCACCCAGCTTTAATTAAAGCGTCAGAAGCCAGCATTCATGTACTAAAAGATATCCAGACAATGGTAGGTCAGATTTGTACTGGTGATTCATTTATGTGCGATCCTGTACGTATTGATAAAACACGTCAAGACTTTCCAAATATGCTTGCTGTTGAAATGGAAGGAGCAGCAATTGCACAGGCATGTCATGTACTAAATACACCATTTGTGGTGATCCGTTCATTGTCTGATATTGCAGGTAAGGAATCTCCTCAATCATTTGAAGAATACCTAGAAATTGCATCTGTAAACTCATCAAAGCTTGTCATCGCATTACTTGAAGAGTTAACACAGGTAACCCTATAAAGTGGCACTCATTTTATTGCAAGCCCAAGAGGGCTTGCTTATCTTCTGCCTAGCTGTACTTTGTGCATTTAGCTTAAATCTATCTAAGCTCTATCACCCCAATACCATTTTTACGCTAATAACTAGTAACTTAGCCAAGCGTGTAGTAAAAAAAAGCAATACGGTTACTCAGCATAAGCTCTCTGGCGCGCTCGCTTGTATGTTGCCTATACTAACTGTCGTCTTACTGCTATTTGCACTGTCCTATATTTCTTTTTATCCACAGTGGTTTGGCGGGTTAATTTTATTTTTATGTTTGGATACCCACTTTGAAGGACGGGCAAAGCGCATTGCGAGACTGTTATCTCAAGGTCAAAAAGGCTCAGCTAAACAACTATTAGCCAGCATTGTAATTCGAGACACTGCAAAGTTATCTGAAGTTGGCATCATAAAGGCATCGTTAGATTCTCTGGCGCTTAATACAGTCCGTCATTTTTATCTAATTATCATCTTTTATCTGATTGCGGGCCCCTATTTAGCACTGGCATATAAACTTTTACTGTTATGCGATCAAAGCTGGCGAAAACAACTTTGCGTGCAACACCCTTTCATGGCTGCCGTACAAAAAATCATATACCTTCTCGAGTGGCTTCCTATTAGATTCTTCATCCTAATTATGGCGTTAACCCAAAACCTTGCGAAAACGCAGCATTACTTAAAGCATTATGCACAGCACTACGTAAATAAAAATTCGGGGTGGATCATAGCGTTGTTTTCTGCCAGCTTGAATGTGCAGCTCGCAGGTCCCCGCTTTTACCATGAAGAGCGTTTTGACAACATTAGGATAGGAAGCGATCGCCAACCTACTGTAGAAGATATTCAACACATGCTAAAGCTATTGAACAGTATGAGGTGGTTTTGGCTGGGTCTAACCGTATTAATTTGGTTTGCAATTAATTTAATATAGCCAAGTGAGCTTTATCACTTGGCTACTGAATAAATGACTTAGTCTACTGTCACTTTCGCAAACTTACGCTTACCTACTTGGTAAATTTCAGTACTGCCTTTTGCTATTTCTAGCTTAGTATCAGTGATTTTCTCTTCACCATTGAGCTTCACCGCACCTTGTTTAATCATGCGCATTGCTTCTGAAGTACTTGCCACAAGGCCAGCTTCTTTTAGTAAGTTGGCAATAAATGTTGTATCGCCTTCAATGCTCACTGTTACTTCAGGGATCTCATCAGGGAGTGCATTCTTTTGGAAGCGCTTGATAAAATCTTGATGGGCTGCCTGCGCATCATCTTCACTATGGAAACGTGCGATCATTTCTTTCGCAAAATCAATTTTGATATCGCGAGGGTTACGACCACCTGCAACTTCTTCTTTTAACGCTGCAATATCAGTCAATGATTTAGCACTTAATAGCTCGTAGTAACGCCACATAAGGTCATCGGAAATAGACATGACTTTACCAAACATTTCAGTTGGGGCATCTGTAATACCGATATAGTTACCTAATGACTTAGACATCTTTTGAACACCATCGGTGCCCTCAAGCAACGGCATCATTAAGACTGTTTGTGGCTTTTGACCTTCTTCTTTCTGTAACTCTCTACCCATCAATAGGTTAAAGCGTTGATCCGTACCGCCTAGCTCAACATCGGCTTCTAGTGCAACTGAGTCCCAGCCCTGAACTAGCGGATATAAAAATTCATGAATGGCAATTGCCTGACCGCCAGCATAACGCTTTTTAAAATCATCACGCTCTAGCATACGAGCTACAGTTTGTCGCGATGCAAGCTTAATCATCTCTGCACTGCTTAATTTCTCCATCCATTGCGAGTTAAATGCAACAGTGGTTTTTTCCGGATCAAGAATTTTAAATACTTGCTCTTTATAGGTTTCAGCGTTTGCAAGTACGTCTTCACGGGTAAGCGGCTTACGCGTGACATTTTTGCCAGTTGGGTCTCCAATCATACCGGTGAAATCACCAATTAAGAAAATGACCTCGTGACCTAAATCTTGGAAAGTTTTTAATTTATTAATTAGTACTGTGTGACCTAAATGTAGATCAGGCGCTGTTGGATCAAATCCAGCCTTAATACGCAGCTTTTTACCTGACTTTAATTTCTCTTTTAGCTCATCTTCAACCAATATGTCTTCTGCACCGCGCTTTATCTCAGCAAATGCAGTTTCAATGTCCACCATTATCACTCCAACTCTAAATTCAGTTTATCGCCCGATTCTAGCCTATATTTCACGGAGTTTAAATGCACAAAATACTGGTATTAACGCTTTATTACGTATATGCTGCACTATTATTCATAAAATTTCTTGACAGCGAAAAAGGCACGTTATGGTACCTGCAGTAAATAAGCTTCCCAAAAAACACAAAATGCTTATTGTCGGTTTGTTAGCTGCAATGACTGGGATTGCCTTGCTGCCTTCAGAAAAGGCCACTGCATCCAAAGATCATAAAGACGATGCATTGGAAGTTGGCAAGCGTTATGAGCTTCCTATCAAAGTTGAAGAACAGCAGCCTGAACAGCTCACTATATTAAGTGCTGAAGCTGAACCCACTAAAGAGCAAGAAAATACATACACTTATGATTACGTTGATCACAAAGTTCGCTCAGGGGATAGTTTAGCTGTTTTGTTTAAGCGCGCCGGATATTCTGCCCAAACACTTCATAACTTAGTTAACACCAATGAAGAAACACGTAAATTAACAAAAATACACCCAGGTGAAACACTGAGCTTTGCCAGCGATAAACAGGGTAACCTCGCGCAACTGAAATATGTGCTATCCAAAACAGATACTTTGTACGTAACGCGCATAGACGATGGCAGCTACGAAACCAAAATAGCGAGCAAAGAAATTGAAACCCGAGAAAAAACCGCCGGTGGAAAAATTCGTTCGAGTTTTTGGACGGCTGGCATTTCAGCGGGTCTGACGCAAAGACAAATTATGAACTTTGCCAACATTTTTGGCTGGGATGTAGATTTTGCAAACGACATACGTAAAGGTGATACCTTTACTCTTGTGTATGAATCTCACTATGTAGATGGCGAAGAAATTGGCAATGGAAAAATTATTGCCGCTGAGTTTATAAACCAAGGTGATCGATATACTGCAATTAGGCATACCAACGGTGAGTTTTATACTCCCGAAGGACGCAGTATGAAAAAAGCATTTTTACGTGCACCGGTGAATTTTAAGTATATCAGCTCGAACTTTAACCCGAGAAGATTGCACCCAGTAACCAAACAAGTGCGCCCGCACCGAGGAATTGATTATGCTGCAAAGGTTGGTACACCAGTCGTTGCGGCAGGTAATGGTAGAGTAACCAAAGCTGGTTACCATCGACTCAACGGTAATTACATTTTTATTGAACACGGTAGCCAGTACACAACAAAGTACCTGCACCTACACAAGTTACATGTAAAAGCTGGTCAAAAGGTCAAACAGGGACAAAAGATTGGTACTGTTGGAGCAACAGGACGCGTAACAGGACCACACCTGCATTACGAATTCTTGGTCAACGGTAATCACCGTAACCCAAAAACAGTCAAACTGCCAAAATCGCTACCACTACCAAAGCAGGAGCTTGCTAAGTTCAGACCTCTTGCAGACAAAATGTTAGTGAGATTAGAGCGCAAACGTGAATTGATGTTAGCTTTGAATGACAAATAACGAAGTTTGAATAAAAAAGGCGAGGAATTCCTCGCCTTTTTTCTATCTATCGACCAACAATCCTGAGCTTTAAAAACTCTTCGAGCGCTTGAGGATCACCAGCTAGCGGTTGAAGTTGCATACCTAACTGCATAAAGCTCGTCTTTTCTGGAAACTGCATGCTTACTTCAAGTAAAGAGAGCCCAGATACAAAAGACTGAATTGCCTGCTTAGCATTGTCACTTGCAGGTACATTTTCCATTTGTACTGCCAATAACGCTTTTAACTGTTCGTGATCTAAGCCGCTTTGCTGCAATACTTCATCAACTAAGGCTTTTAACTCTCCTTCATTTTTCAAGGTAAAAGCCATATCAACGGGTTGAAGAGATTGTAATGCACTGAGCATTTTACTCTGCATCTGTAACTCAGCTTCCAGAGACACCTCACCTTGGTCGTGCATTTTCTGGATATCCTGCTGTAAATCCATCAAATCTTGGCTATTTGCTAAAGCGATATCCATACCAAAGTTAACCACTTTTTCGGCCGAAACAGCAAATTTAAACTGACTGTCTCCACTGGCTTCATCGTAGCTCATTGTCGAGTTTAAATTATATTTCGCATTTGCCAATGTAGTAGGAAGCGCTTCTAAAGAAAGGGCCTTAAGTTCGTCAGTCAAAGATAACCCTTCTATCTCCAACTCAGTGAGAGGGCTAACTTTACCGTTTTCATACCCTTTTAGGGAGAAGCGCGCAATATCTACCAATGCGTGCTCACTTTCTTGTGCTTTAAATGAAATGTTTTCGAGTACAACCGTATTACTTAGCAAACTATAATCTACACTTTGATAGTTGACATCAAATCCGGTCTGCTCTGAGAATTGCAGTACCTGCTCAGCAACAACTTCACTTGCGGTTTTATTTGCATACCAGTTAACACCTGCAACGCCACCTGCAACAGCAAGTGCGACACCTGTAAGAGCTGCTTTATTCATAATAACTCCTTAAAATAGCGCTTCTAATGCATCGTTTAAGCTGGAAACCCCTATCACTTCCATCCCTTCGATATCTTCTTTTGGTTTATTTGCGACAGGTACAATAGCACGTTTAAAACCATGTTTCGCCGCTTCTCGTAATCTTTCTTGACCACTTGGCACCGGGCGGATCTCACCGCCCAATCCTACTTCACCAAATACAACTAACTGTTTATCTAATGCATAATTTTTAAAGCTGGATACCAAGGCTGTGATCAGAGCTAAATCCGCACTGGTTTCATTGACCTTTACGCCACCGACAACATTGACAAATACGTCTTGATCCGCGACTTGCAAGCCACCGTGACGATGTAACACCGCTAACAGCATCGCCAATCTATTTTGCTCCAAACCCACCGTAACACGTCTCGGGTTTGCTAATTGCGAATAATCGACCAAAGCTTGAACTTCCACTAAAAGTGGACGAGTACCTTCCCAAATTACCATAACCAATGAGCCAGGGGTTTGTTCTTCACCCCGGTTAAGGAAAATAGCGGAAGGGTTGTTGACTTCTTTTAAGCCTTGTCCCGTCATCGCAAAAACCCCCAGTTCATTGACTGCACCAAAGCGGTTTTTATTTCCTCGCAGTGTTCTAAATCGGCTGTCACTGCTGCCTTCCAATAGGATCGAGCAGTCTATGCAGTGCTCTAAAACTTTAGGCCCTGCCAGCGTCCCGTCTTTTGTTACATGGCCAACCATTACAATGGCAACTTGGTTTTGTTTCGCAAAGCGCGTTAAATAGGCTGCACTTTCACGTACTTGAGAGACACTTCCAGGCGCAGATTGAACATCTGTCATATGCATAACTTGAATCGAGTCGATGACCATAATGGCAGGCTTTTCTCTCAGTGCTAGTTGGCAAATGGTTTCAACATTGGTTTCAGCTAAAGTTTTAAGCTTATCTGTTGGCAACCCAAGACGTTTTGCGCGCATAGCGACTTGCTGCAATGACTCTTCACCAGTTACATATAACGTCGGCATAGATTGCGCAAGTAAACACATAGTTTGCAAAAGTAAGGTACTTTTACCAGCCCCAGGTTCACCACCAATTAATATGGCACTCCCCGGGACCACACCACCTCCCAAAACTCTATCAAACTCCTTAAAGCCTGTAGAAAATCGAGGTAACGATTCAAGATTTACTTCATCTAAGGTTTGGATTTTTGCTTCTACCACACCGGCATACCCGGTGGTACCAGCACTACGTGGAGCCGTTTTCACAGAAGGTACACGAAACTCTGTTACAGTGTTCCAAGCTTTACATTCAGAACATTGCCCTTGCCAACGAGCAAATTCCGCTCCACAATCACTACATACAAATGCGGTTTTCTTTTTTCCCATATATATCAAGGCATAGTTATTGCTTAAAAGGAAAACCCAGTTAAGCTACAAGTTAAGAATGAAGCTATACTGACATAAAATTGGCGAAGGCTGAAATAATAACAAAGAGACATTGTCTGCGGACAAACTGCGAACGGCTATGAGTGAAGATAAACTAGAACTACATCAAGACCTTATTAATGACCTAAAAGGAGATTTAGGCGATCCAAATTTTGATTTTATCTTCAAGCAAAAAACAGCACAACTGAGCAAACCAGACCAATTTTTGTTAAAAATGGAAATGACACGCCTATCGCAACCTGTTGCGCGCTTTATTGATTTGCGAGGACAGGTATCTGGTGATGTAAAACCATACGAGCATGACGGTAAGCAGCACTTTATGGACGACCTTGCTATCAGTGTATTTGAGCGTGAAGTTGCGCAGCACGGTGGCTATACAATGGCTGTATATGAAGCGGTCATGCATACCGACAATAATTATAAGGTAATGCAAAAACAAGCTCAGGTCCAAGATGACACTGAGCCAGAAGTCGTATTTGAGCATGAAGCCCAATTAATCCGCTTTGCTTCCTATGAGAGCCGTATCGAAGAGCGTATGAATTACTCTATCAAGATCACAGTTGAGCTAAAAAGCGGTACTACGATACCCGCAAGTACTTCTGACATCTCTTTAAGTGGCGCAAAAATAAAGTTGGGGAAAAGCTACCATGTTCACCCAAAAAACGTCATTACATTGCGCTTAGTCGGATTAGAGCAAGATTTCGAACTCGGCTTAAAAGAGGGTATCCAATACGAGGTTGTCGCTGTTGAAGAGTCTAATTCAGATTATAACTATGTTCGTTTAAAAAGAACCTTCGTAGAGAACAACTCGGGGTTTGACGAGTTTTTGGAAAGCTTTATTCATGGCAATAAACGACGCTATAAGATAAATTTAGACAACACTATGGATGCCGTTGTCTGCAAAGGGTATGAACAATATTATTTGCCTCGTGTCAGCTCTTTATTTGTGTTTTTTAGTCGCATCAACAACATGTTACTACCGAGCATGGCGCTCACCAATGAGAACAACGCTTTTATCAATTACTACTTTGAAGATGAGCGCAAAACCTCCTGTTTATACAGTATCTTCAACAACAAACGGCTACAAAAACTATTATTGCAGTCAGCACCAGTAAAAGAGGCCTACTGCTACACATTTACTCACTCAAATGGTGGCAAGATCTACTTTTACTCTGCCTTTGATTACGAACTCGAAGAAAACCCTGAATTAAAAAGCCTATTTTTAGGGTTTGGTAGTGAAAAAGAAAGTTGGCGAGTATTTAAAGTACAGTTGATGCCAAGCCACCATGAAGACGCCTACATTCCGCTATCATTACCTAAAAGCGCGGGGAAGAATGTTGAAAAGCTTAACAGGCGGCCTCCCCCTCGTGCACAAGGATTAATTGAACCGGTACACCATCTCATGCTGCTCACTGAGATAACCACACCTGAACATAAATCACATTGCAGCAAGTTAACTTATCCACAAGAGAGCATCAACCGCTTAAAAGAATTTGGCCATGGTAAGTCTAAGAATCCGCCGCCATTGGAAAAGGTCGCGTTGGAGTATGTGAATTTAAGGTCTCACAAACGCTTTTTATATCGCACCGGGGTCGCGTTAAATATTTCTGAAAGTCAGGTGTTCAATGGTAATACCCGTGATTTTTCGATTATGGGCTTGCAAATTGAAGTTGAACACGCTGTGGATGTAGCCAAAGGGGACCTCGTGACTGTCGATTTGCCCGACCTGCAAAAGATCACCAAACAGCATGTACTGTCAGGTTTGAGATATGAAGTCATGGCTGTTAGCAAATCAAAAACCATCATCAATCTTAAGGTCAAACAAGTCACCAATGCATCTCATACAGCCATCGAATTTTTCACTGCGCTGATCGACAATAACAAAGACAAGCTCCAACCCAGTGAAGAAGCACCTAAGATACCGGGCCTCGCCACTGCGCTCAGAAATATGGTTACCAAAAGCATCTGTCAGCTACCGCTTTACCTCCATAAAAAGGCATCTCATATGGAAATTGGCGCCGTAGGTCATGGACTCTACCCTTCACCATTACACAATATATTATTGCCACACCTCATCAACCACAATGGACAAGAGCTCCTTTTCCCAAATAAGTTATTTCCCAACAAATTCATTGGCGATTCTTTAACCGAGCAATTGAAAGAAAAATCCAGACAAGACAAACCGCTGCGGTTTACACTGTTTGTACACTACGATGAAAAACAATCAGATGAATCAAACCATGGCGTTAAGTCCCAATGCATTCCTTTTGGTGAGCCTATTGAGCCGCTGTTTTTATTTGCCAAAAAAGCCCTAAAGAATGGCATTTTGTTTATCTGCCATTTATATGTGTCCAAAACAGGCCGCCCTGATATGGATCATCTTGCCAATGAATTGCGTTATGTGAGCCACTACGCTCTACACAAGGCTAAAGGCCTAGAAGAAGCGCTTTGGTCGGTTAACGGTGTTTGTGATGTCGTCGATGTAACAGATGTAATGATGCCAGTATTGGGACTGGAGAATCATTTGATTGAGCGTATGCAAAATCGAAAACGCGAGTGGCTAACTAAGCACTTTTAGTCAGCCACCGACGGGCCGTTTAGTTGAGCCCTGCGAATAATGTCAATGCAGCGACTAAAAACAAGTAAAATAAAACATTACGCTTAACCAAGCGCATCATACATGCAGCCTCATATGTGCAACCAAAATATTGTTGCTCTATCTGCTCGGCTGCAAGTGCTGTTTCTGCGACCACTTTGCGATTACAAGCTTGAAAGTCCAATAAGTATTTAAGCCAGCTGCCAGTGCCTTTTGAAAAGTTGCCGATAATCAAATAACCGAAGCCCGCGAGCCTTGCTGGAAGCCAATTGAGGAAATGAAACAGTGTGCTAAAACGCTGAGTATGCGCAGACATAACTTCAATACATTTTTGTTCGCTTATTGACGGCTCACCATTCACTTTATCTTTTAGTATCTCAACAACTGTTCGTGTTGTGGCGTATAACACAGCCCCTGGCGCACCTAGCAATACAAACCAAAACATCACCGCACAATAATGGGTGAAATTTATCCACGCCAATGTTTGGCCAAAGGTCTCCCCTCCGGGTTCATGTTCTGTTTTCGTTTGGCCCATTTGCAAAGCGTACAAAGTGGCAGCTTCGTTATCATCTCTTGCTAGGGCATTGAGGTATCCCTTGTAGGATTTGCGGTATTTCGCACAGCCAAAACAAATCAGCAAAATACATACGTTAAGTACGAGTTGCCACAACACAAATTCAAACAAGCTATATAAAAATGCAACCAGCAAGGCCGGAATGGTCAGCCATAACATGACACCTAAACTGGACTTATATAGCCAACTTGCCGCACTTTGTTGATAGCTCCACTGCTGATAACGAGACAAATAGTAGTCGATTTGCCAGTGTGTTGACCTTGCGCCTAAACGCTCAATGATCAGTGCCAATAATATCGAAATTAATATCATGATTTTTACTCAAATATTTCTAATTCACGTTGTAATAGATCCAAATAGTACGACCAATCAAATGCCTCTCCTGGATCTGTCTTGCGTACCGGCGCAATATCACAATGGCCAACAATCTGCTCAGTGGTAATTTTCGGAAAGCGCACCATGATAGCGCGGCTTACAGCCACGAGAGCTTCATATTGCGCAGTTGTATATGCGTCATTATCCGTTCCCTCTAATTCAATGCCGATACTGAAATCGTTACATTTTTCGCGTCCTTGATGGCTCGATACACCCGCATGCCATGCTCGCTTTGAAAAAGGCACATATTGGATCACTTCACCGTCTCGGCGAATAAAACAGTGAGCAGAGACTCTTACTCCTTGCAAAGATGCAAAGCTTTCATGCGCATGACAATCGATAGTCCCCATAAACAAATCATCGACATAGCTCGTGCCAAATTGGCCTGCAGGCAAAGAGATATTGTGAATGACGAGCAAATCGATATCGCAATCTTTGGGTCGTTCATCATGATGAGGCGAAGGTCTATGTTTGGCAAACTTCAGCCATTGATCTTGATTTTCCATAAAAAAATTAGCTTTCAATTGTAACCTCACTACCTTAGCAAGAATTACTTCTCAGCACTATTGCAAATTTATTTTACGAAAGCATACATCCTTTTATGAAAGAAAATTGTTTCATTGCACTAATCACAGTAGAATTTACAGTATAAGAAACAATGATGATTCACCTATGCAACCTGAACTTATTTCGCAACTTGTAAAACTTGCACTCGATGAAGACCTTAACCATCAATCCGCTGCACAAGGTGATATCACCGCAGCCCTGATCCCAGAGCAACAACAGGCGAACGCTTATGTTATCACCCGTGAAGACTGTGTGTTTTGTGGCAAAGATTTAATCCTAGAAGTCTTTAGACAGGTAGACCCCAATGTTGAAGTGACGGTCTTAGCCAACGATGGAGACAAGCTAAGCGCCAACGCTCGTATTTTTACAGCTAAGGGCTCGGCACGAGCGATCCTTACCGCTGAAAGAACTGCTCTGAACTTTGTTCAAACACTTTCCGGTACTGCAACAACAACCGCACACTATGTGCAAGCACTGGATGGCAGTAACACACAATTACTAGACACTCGAAAAACCATTCCTGGCTTGAGGGCGCTACAAAAGTATGCGGTGACTTGTGGTGGCGGTAAAAACCACCGTATTGGCTTATTTGACGCATTCCTGATTAAGGAAAACCATATTGCAGCGTGTGGCGGGATCGACAAAGCAGTTCAACAAGCCAAAAGCACTCACCCAGACAAGCCTGTCGAAGTGGAAGTTGAGAGTTTAGATGAGCTAGAACAAGCGCTACTTGCAGGCAGTGACATCATCATGCTGGACAATTTTACCGTTGAAGACATTCAAAACGCCGTTAGACTAACCTCAGGTAGAGCTAAGCTCGAAGTCTCGGGTAATATGACATTAGACATTCTGGCACAGTATGCACAAGCGGGCGTAGACTACATTTCGAGCGGTGCGTTAACTAAACACGTACACAGCATAGACTTATCAATGCGATTTGAATAATGTAGTTTTTCGTGTAATAAAAATGTAACTAAATATTCATTTATTTCGTTGACATTTATTTACAAAGCATATTTAATAAAAAAGAATTAAATTAATGATTTAGATTAATTCTTTACGTTTAATCGTGTTACATACTGCAGTTGGCTATTAGTGTAATTTTAGACATTAACAGGCAGCGCCATTACGATAATTTAAAAATCCTGGTGTAAGTATTAACTGCCACCGGGTCTAACATCCCTTAGGAGACACATCATGACGCAACAACGACAGGGTGGTTTTACCCTTATCGAATTAATGATTGTGATTGCAATCATCGGTATTTTGGCAGCAGTAGCACTTCCTGCTTACACTGACTATGTTAACCGCGCCAAAGCTTCTGAAATGCTTGCCGCTTCAAGTATGCCAAAAGCATGTGTAGAAGAGAAAGCACAACTTGCAGCTACACCTACAAACTGTGCAAATGGCTTCACAGCAAGTCAATATGTTACAACTTTAGGTGTTGGCGACACAGGTGCTATGACAATCACAGGAACTGGTGACCTAGCTGGTATCGTTATGGTATTAACACCTAACAAATCAGCTAATACAGCTGTAGTCAAAGACGACTTCAAGGCTTCATTCTCAATCCATTCATGGACTTGTACTGCAACAGTTGATGTAGCGAGTAAAGCAAACTGGTTACCAAGTACTTGTACGGTATAATCACCTAAATCGTTTTTAAAAAAGGAACTGAGTTGACCTCAGTTCCTTTTTACGTGAATAAACTCTATGGCTCTCTCCTCAAAAGAAAGTACAAATAAAATCGACACATTTGTGTGGGTTGGTGTTAGCGCACGAGGTAAAAAACTCGAAGGTGAAATGACCGGCACAAGTGTAGCGTTAGTTAAAGCCCAACTGCGTAAACAAGGTATTACCCCTTCAAAGGTAAAACGCAAACCAAAGCCTCTATTTGGCTTTAAAAGCGTTCAAAAAATCTCTGCAAAAGACATTTCAATTGTCACCAGACAAATAGCAACCATGCTCACCGCTGGTGTGTCGCTTGTCCAATCACTCGATATGATCGCCTCCGGCGCAAAAAATAAAAGTGTGACTAAGCTTATTGGCTCTATTGCTGATGAAGTAAAAGCAGGTCAACCGCTTGCAAAAAGTCTGCGTGCACACCCCCGTTACTTTGACGATTTATATTGCGACTTGATTGAATCTGGAGAGCAGTCCGGCGCACTAGATAGAATTTTTGATCGAGTCGCGCTGTATAAAGAAAAGGCAGAAGCGCTCAAGTCAAAAATCAAAAAGGCCATGTTTTACCCTATCGCGGTTATTTCTGTGGCACTTATTGTCACATCTATACTTCTTATTTTCGTCGTACCGCAATTTGAAGATATTTTTGCAGGCTTTGGTGCCGAATTACCAGCCTTTACTCGGCTAGTCATTTCAATTTCAGAGTTTATGCAAGAGTATTGGTGGATAATACTGTTCTCTCTTGGCGGTGGTGGCTACATTTATAAAGAATTATTGATACGAAACCAAGATGTAAAACATGCCAACGACAGGCTTGTGCTAAGACTCCCTGTTGTTGGGGAAATCTTAAGAAAAGCCGCTGTTGCCAGATATGCTAGGACTCTCTCCACCACCTTTGCTGCTGGTGTGCCCTTAGTAGATGCTCTCGACTCTGCAGCAGGTGCCGCAGGAAATGTGATATACAAAAATGCGATATTGGATATCAAAGGCGAAGTAAGCTCAGGTAACCAAATGAACTGGGCCATGCGCAACTCAAAAATTTTCCCAGATATGGTCGTTCAAATGGTCGCTATTGGCGAGGAATCTGGCGCTTTAGATAGTATGCTTGGCAAAGTCGCGAGTATCTATGAACAAGAAGTGGACGATGCCGTAGATGGCCTATCGACCTTGTTAGAACCTTTAATAATGGCTACATTAGGCGTTTTGGTTGGCGGCTTGATCGTGGCTATGTATCTGCCTATATTCCAACTCGGTTCCGTAATTTAACGGACAATAAACTCAACAATAATAAGAGCACCCTATGCAAGATGTTTGGCATTTAATGCAGCAACAACCTTGGTTTTTTATGTTATCGGTTGGCTTAATCAGCGCCTGTATCGGCAGCTTTTTAAATGTCGTCATTTACCGTCTACCTGTAATGATGGAAAACGAATGGAAATCAGAATGTAAAATTATTCTCGGCCAACAGAGCCCTGACGCAGCCACAACCAACACAAGTACATTCAACCTTATAACACCACGGTCCACATGCCCTAGCTGCAAAACACAAATCAAAGCACACCACAATATTCCAGTCTTGAGTTGGCTCATGCTCAAAGGCCGTTGTGCGTATTGTGACAGCAAAATCTCTGTCAGATACCCCAGTATAGAAATGCTCACTGCAATAAGCTCTTTATGGGTGGCCTGGCATTTTGGCGCAACTTCAATCGCCTTGCTTTATATTTTAATCACTTGGGGGTTAATTGCGCTCATTTTTATCGATATAGACAAAATGCTGCTTCCAGATCAAATTACCCAACCCATGTTATGGTTGGCCCTTTTATCCTCAGCAGCAGGGTATACCATCCCCACCGTTGAATCCTTATGGGGTGCAGCCATCGGATACTTGATCCTATGGAGTGTTTACTGGCTGTTTAAGTTGCTGACAGGGAAAGAAGGCATGGGCTATGGCGATTTCAAGCTGTTAGCTATTTTTGGCGCGCTACTAGGCTGGCAAGCGCTTATCACCATAATATTATTGTCGAGTGTCGTTGGCGCGGTGATCGGAAGTGCTCAGCTAAGCATACAAGGTAAAGACAAAGCGACACCAATTCCATTTGGTCCATATCTAGCTATCGCGGGTTGGCTATGTTTGTTTTATGGTGATGCACTGAAAAATTGGTATTTGAATTTATTAGGAGTGTAACATGTCATCTTGGATATTGGGTCTGACTGGTGGCATCGGCGCAGGAAAATCAGCAGCAACAAACTACTTTCAAAGCCTCAACATAGATATTGTAGATGCCGATATTGTTGCTCGAGAAGTTGTAATGCCCGGCACACAAGGGCTAAATAGCATTGTTGCTCATTTTGGAGACGACATTTTATCATCGCACGGCACGCTTGATAGAGCGAAACTACGAAGTATTATTTTTGATAATGAAGAACACAAAGCTTGGCTCAATGCCTTATTGCATCCAATAATAAGAGAGCAAATTTTAACACAGCTCGCGCAAGCCAAAAGCCCCTACTGTATTCTCTGTGCCCCTCTTTTATTCGAAAATGGTTTAGAGCGTTACTGCCAAAAAACTTTATTGATCGACGTGCCAGTAGATGTACAGATCGCTCGCACATGCAACCGAGATCAAGTACCTCAAGAGCAGGTTAAAAATATTATCGCTGCACAGATGAGCCGAGAAGATAAGTGCCAAAAAGCAGACTATATTGTCGATAATAATCGGCCTTTAGAAGATGTGCATGAAGAATTGAACCACTTGCACAAAAAATTTTTAGACGCGAGCAAGGTTATTTAAACGCTTTATTTGTTGAATTTTATATGATTCTTTAGAATGATTAGATATAAACTGGCTTAGCTAAGGTTGAGCAGGTTTACTGTTTATTTGCTACATTAATGTAAGCTGTTGAAGTATTAAAGGACATTATGGAACATCACTCTCCATTACTGAGAAAATTCATTACCTTAGGTAGGGTTACGCCAGATCAAATTAAGGCGAAGCAAGCCGATGCGACCACAACTGCTGAGCTCATCTGCTTATGTAGCGGTATGTCTGGCCAAGAGTTAGCGGAACAATGTCTCGACTTATTTCGTGTGCCTTATTTCGATCTCAATGGCTTTGATGTTGCCAATGTGCCCAAAGATCTGATCAAAGAAAAGTTAATTCGTCAGCATTACCTGCTGCCGTTGGTGAAAAAAGATCGTAAGTTGTTTATCGCAACATCCGATCCCACGGATTATGGTGCATTCGAAAATTTCGAGTTTAGCACAGGACTGCAATGTGAAATCGTAGTCGTCGATCACAAACTGCTTGAACAAAAAATTGACCAGCTCTTTGACTCAAGTTCAGGACTCTCTCTCAGTGAGGATGAATTTAAAGAGTTCGCGAGCCTAGATGTCGAAGATGAGCCTCAGACTCAACAGCAAGATGAAGAAAAAGATGATGCTCCTATCATCGTATACATCAATAAAATATTGATGGACGCGATAAAAAAAGGCGCCTCAGATTTACACTTCGAACCGTACGAAAAGAAGTACCGAGTTCGTTTTCGAATTGATGGCATTTTGCATGAAATGGCCAGCCCCCCAAACTCGTTGGCAAGCCGCCTCTCGGCACGTATCAAAGTTATGTCACACCTCGATATTGCCGAGAAACGAAAACCACAAGATGGTCGTATAAAGCTTAAAATTTCTGAACGCAAAAGCATCGATTTTCGTGTCAGTACCCTCCCAACTATGTGGGGAGAGAAAATAGTAATGCGTATACTCGATTCATCTGCTGCCAAATTAGGCATCGATGTATTGGGCTATGAACCAGAGCAAAAAGATCTATATTTGAATGCACTGGAGCAGCCTCAAGGGATGATCTTAGTTACGGGCCCAACAGGCTCTGGTAAAACCGTGTCACTTTATACTGGCCTTAATATTTTAAACAAGCCTGAGCGAAACATCAGTACAGCAGAAGATCCAGTAGAAATTAACCTTGAAGGGATCAACCAAGTACAGATCAACACCAAAGCCGATATGACTTTTGCCAATGCGCTTAAAGCATTTTTAAGGCAAGATCCGGATGTCGTCATGGTGGGTGAGATCCGTGATTTGGAAACCGCAGAAATTTCAATAAAAGCTGCACAAACAGGCCACTTGGTAATGAGTACACTGCATACCAATTCAGCCCCTGAAACACTTACTCGGCTACTCAATATGGGCGTGCCTGCATACAATGTTGCCAGCTCAGTCAGCTTAATCATTGCTCAGCGATTAGCGAGAAGGCTATGCCCTAAATGTAAAGAGCCGGAACAACTCCCTGAAGAAGAGCTGCGTCGACAAGGTTTTAACGACACACAGATAAAAGAGCTCACTTTATTCTCGCCAAAAGGCTGTGACCACTGCACAGACGGTTATAAAGGCCGAGTGGGTGTTTATGAAGTTGTCAAAATAACCCCAGAAATGTCACATAAGATCATGGCTGGTGCTAACTCTCTAGAAATTGCCGAATTAGCTGATCAGCTGGGATTTGATAATTTGCGTAAATCCGGCCTCAAAAAGGCCGCATCCGGCGTCACTTCTTTGGCTGAAATCAACCGCGTCACAAACTACTAACCGAGTTTCTGAGCGGCGCTGGTATAGTTTACTTCAAAGCAGTAAACTATACCGCTCCACTACAATATGAGTAATTACTATGCCAACAGCTGTCCAATGCCCAACCTGTCAAAAAGAGGTGATCTGGTCGGCACAAAGCCCACACCGTCCATTTTGTTCTAAACGTTGTCAGCTTATAGATCTAGGCGAGTGGTCAGAAGAAAACAATAAAATCTCCAGCCCAGTGCAGAGCACAGATCTCGCTCAGCCAGATCCACAGGCACTCATTGAAGATATTGAAGCCATGCTAGCTAAAAATGACGATGACTTCTTCAAATAGCTTATGGTTCGCTCAGTAATTGATATAAGTTCTTAATTTGATGGTGCACTTGCCAATCTTGGCAATACAAATAATAATCCACACTAGGCAAGTGCTCTTCAATAGCAATAAAATCCACCTGAGATTGGTACTTGTTCATCATTGATTGCGGTACGATCGCAAATCCCAGACCTGCGGCAACTAAAGATAGTGTGGTCGATTTGGTTTTAACTTCTTGTACCACATTCATTGTAGCTTTCGCTTGATGAAAAACCTCCTCTATTGCTTCATGCAATTTTGGTTGCAATGCCTTTGGGTAATGAATGAACGGCTTACCACACAATGCCTTTATTGATGAAACCGTGGACTCCAAGTGCCATTGTTTCGGACAGGCAAAAACATATCGTTCACTGCAAAGATAATGAATATTTTCTGCGGGTAAATCGGGAGCAAAGAGACGAATAATTGCGCCGTGCAATTGCCCGGACTGGCACCGAGCTACCAATTCAGCACTGCTCCCTTCCTCCAAAGCCAAGTCAAGCTTTGGCGAACACTCAGATAAAATCGCCATCTTCTTTGCCATTAATGCTTCAAACGCCAGTCCAATACAACCCAACTTGATAGGCTGCTGGACGCCATTTTGAAAACTTTTTACACACTCCCCCAAATCGTTGTGCGCAGCTAGAACCCGCTGAGCTTTGCTCACAAATAGCGCACCAAAAGTCGTTAAACTGACTGAGCGCGTTGAACGCTCAAATAGCGGCATACCTAAATACTGCTCGATTTGGCGGATTTGCTGACTCAATGGCGGCTGCGACATATGGAGTTTTTGTGCAGCTCGACTAAAACTCAACTCCTGCGCAACTGTAACTACATAATTTAGTTTTTTAATATCCATCCAATTTATATTCATTACATATAAATCAATCTGTTTTTATATTTGTTATTAATTTAGGCACATTGTAAGTTAACTGCAAGCTTTATCAGCAGGAGTCATCATCATGAAAACTATAATATTTTTGTTACTTGTTTTAGCAAGTAGTCAACTGCATGCACAAATCATCAAGCTGCCTTTTCATTCAAAAGCACTCGAAAACAGTTTGATTGGTACTCAAAGTACACGAGATATCCATATCTACTTACCTGAGGGCTACCATCAGAGCAACAAAAGGTACCCAGTATTGTATTTATTAGGCGCTTATAGCTGGCCAATAAAATACAGCCAGCACATCGAAGCCATGCTCGATAACCATAAAAAAAATGGTCGAAATATGGAAATGATCATTGTGATGTTAGAAGGTAATACGCCATTGAGAGGCAGCTTTTATGTCAATTCAGCGGTCCATGGTAATTTTAGCGACTACGTGATCAAAGAAGTATTACCTTGGGTAGACAACAAATATCGTACTAAAGTTTCAGCAAACCACCGCGGTATTGCGGGCTTTTCGATGGGCGGAACTGGCGCTTTAAGATTTGCAGCCAAAAACCCAGACCTATTTGGCCACGTTTATGCGCTAAGCCCAGGCATGTTCGATGAGAAAGGCATGGCAAAATCATACTTAACCTCTGAAGTCGCCATTAAACGCTATCAAGCGTTTAAGAAAAAATTGGCCACAGCTGAAGATCCTCGAGCGGTTATGAAATCAGAGTTTGCTTCATTTCAAGGCCGTGAAATTTGGAATAATGGTCAAGCGAATAGTTATAGTGCTTACCTTATGGCCTATGCCGGTGCTTTTGCTGGCAGTGCAGAACAACCTTTTGGCGTGCACTATAGTATTGATCCAGCACAGAAGCCTCTATGGTACAGTGGATTTGGTGAGCTTATTGACCTGTATTCGACGCCATCTGTGGTCGCGCAACTTAGTTCAGTACGCATAGATGTGGGCGACAAAGATGACTATATCTGGATTTCAGAGGGGGTGCTTGCTCTTAAACAAAAAGCGCAAGCGAATAAGGTGCCTATTACATTTGATGTATTCCCAGGTGGCCACAGTGACCAAGCATTAGCACGCTTAGAACATCATATGCTGCCGTTTTTTAATGAACGTCTGTAGTTTCAAAAAAGGGCCACACTATTCGGGCCCTTTTCTTCAATTCAAAATTCGCAAACATTATCAATCCACCTTGCGCTACTTTAGCCTTGTCGTCACAATCAACTAGGCGTACTACTAGACTAACCCCAATTGAGTAGTGAAACGATGAAACATAAGCTAAGTACACAAAATTACTATGAAGGCCGGCTGCTGCGGGTGATTGATCACCTATACGAGCATGCAGAGTCCGAATTAGACGTGAACACCTTGGCAGATATTGCTTGTATGTCAGCGTACCATTTTCATCGAATTTATCGAGAATACGCCGGGGAGACAATTAATGTCACAGTCAGAAGAATGCGTATGTTGAAAGCGGCGACTTATTTGATCCGCAGTGACTTAAGCCAACAGCAAATAGCAAAAAAGGTTTGCTATGGCAGCGTTGAAGCATTTAACCGAGCCTTCACAAAACATTATGGAGAAACACCGAATCAGTATCGCCAACTGCGTGCTGAACCAGTCTCTTCTGTCACTGCACTTTATCCTAAGTCAACCAAGGAGTATCACATCATGTATCCAGTAGAGCAGCAATCGATTTCCGACATTGAATTAATTGGCATTAACCACCACGGCGACTATATGCAAATTGGTCAAGCATTTGAAAAATTATCATTGATGGCTGGCAAATCAGCACTGATTGATGACACCACGCGTTTTTTTGGTATTTACTTTGATGACCCAGAATCTGTGCCTCAAGATAAACTCAAGTCTATGGCCTGCATTACCATTGATAAAAACAAGCTACCACCGCAACACGACTTTGAGCTGCTAACTATCCCAGCAGGCGACACCGTGAGCATTTTATTTAAAGGCGATTATGCAGAACTTGAAAAGCCATACAACTGGCTGTATGGTCAATGGCTACCACAAAGTCAATTCGAACTTGCTGACTTTCCTCCCTTTGAAGAGTATCTCAACGACCTTAAAAATACAGCGCCCAAAGACCTGTTAACTCGCATCAATTTTTTAGTTAAGTAGTTAGTACGCACATACTCAATTAGCCACTAAATATAGTGGCTAATCTAAACAACCTCTTAAATTTATAGGTACGGGCACCAGTATTTTTGCGCCACAATCTGCTCAATTTAAGCACTCAGATTTAGCGTCACAAAGTGGTAAAAGGCACATGCCATTGCTAAGACTATTCAGTCCGCGTCCCCAATTAGTCAAATTGATATTAAGCCTTTGCGCTTAAAGGCAAGAAGTAAGATAATCACATTACATTCATGATAAGTGACTTAAACTTATTTAAAATCAGTATTATTAGGGGAAAATCATGAACACATGGAGCGTGCGAGCGTACTGTGTATTTTTGTCGATATTGTTGCTCTTCGTTGGCTGGCACAATGCTGCAAAAGCAAACAATACAAAACTGCAAACACCTCAAGTGGCCATTGTCGGTGCCGGTCCACTCGTACCCAAAGGGGCTGGCCAAGCTATTCCAATTAGCTATAAAAATACTACCGAAGTGGACATTGAGATCCTACGACTGACAAGCCCTCATGACTTTTTACAACGCCATTATTTAAACGGCTCAATCTATCCGAGTACACTTGACAGGTTAAGTTATAGCTACGAAAGTGTTTTTGCAGACAGGTATACACTGCCAAACAAAGTCTCAGATACCGTTCATTCTGCAAAGCTGCCTATCCCAGCTCACCTTTCATCTGGTTGGTACATTGTCACACTAAAAGCGGCTGGGCAGTTTGATGAGCTGCAAGTCAAGCACATGCTGCTGACTGAGTTAGGGATCCAAGCAAGAGTACAAAAAAATGCAGCAACATTTACTATCAGTCAGTTACAAGATGGGGCTAGCGTAGCCAATGCAAAAGTCAGTATCTATCGCAAGCATGAGCTAGTGCGTCAAGGACATACAAACACACAAGGTAGCATTGATTTTTTTGTATCACTAGAACAAAGCGACATCGTTATTGCCGAGCTTGAGCAAGCTGGTCAGCCTCCGCAAATAGCGTTACTTCCAATTAAAGAAACGCCACTTGACCTCTCGGCATATCAGCTAGGAGGTCGTTTATATCAAGACATTGAAGCGTTTATCTACAGTAATAGAGATTTAGTCAGGCCGGGTGACTCCCTACCTCTCAATATTTTACTGCGTGACTTTGATGGACGTACTATAGATACCAATACACTCACCCTATCGATAAAAAACCCGCGTCAGGAAGAGGTTGTCAAAGAGACATTGCACTCATCTGCAAGCGGTTATTTTAGTAAATCACTCAAAACTGCCAAAGACTGGCCTACAGGACGCTATACAGTGGGTGTAAAGCTAGACCCCAGCGCGGAGCAAACAATCGCAGAGTTTAATTTTCAACTCGAAGAGTTTGTGCCTGAGCGCATGGACTTAAAGGCCAAAACAGCAACTAAATTTGTCTTTTCGGGTGAAGAAAATAGCGTCGATCTCTCAGGTAAATATTTATTTGGTAGCCCAGCGGCAGGCAATACATTTACAACACATATCATCCATCAGCCAGTTAGACACTTCTTAGGCCCCTATAAAGACTTCATTGTCGGCCAAGATTTTTACTTGTACAACAATTTAAAATACCTGAAGGACAAGCAACTATCTGAGCAAGGTGACGCACAAGTAAAAGTTGCGACGCCAAGTGCAAACAAGATAAAAAGCCCTGTTAAAACAAAAGTTTATTTTGCACTACAAGAATCAGGAGGCGCTGCCGTGCAGCGCTCCGTCTCTTTCACTAGTTGGAAGAACACGACTATTCCCGGTATAAAACCTCTCAACAAATCGATTGAGTACAACTCCGATGCCGCTTTCGAAGTGGCTCTTTTGTCTGCTGACGGGCAAACACTGTCCAGTGGCAGTGTAAAACTTGAGCTCTATTATGATCAAGGTCGATACTATTGGATGTATGAAGACGGCATCGGCTGGCAACAGCAAAAACAAGATCGATGGCGTAAAGATCACCAAAGTGTGATTGATTTAACAGCAGATACAATGCGTATTGAGTTACCCGTAAGCTGGGGGAACTATCGCCTGGAAGCCACAGATTTAAGTAGTGGAACAAAAACACGCTATGAATTTTATGCTGGCTGGTACCGTGGCTATGGCCAGCCAGCCGTTAAACCCGAGCATTTACAGCTTTCTCTAGATAAACAAGCCTATAGAGCTGGAGAGCAGGCACAAGCAACTTTGACCTCGCCCATAAATGGTCAGCTGTTAGTCACCCTTGAATCCGATCGTGTCCTTTGGTCTAAAAAAATACCAGTAAAAAAAGGGCAATCACATATCAATATCCCTATCGATAAAAACCTCGCTCGCCACGATTTATATATCACAGCCAGTGTATTTGGACAGCAACAAGGTGCACCGAAACGCTATTTAGGCGTCATACCAATTTCACTGGATAGAAGCGAGAGAAAAATCCAATTATCAACCACTTTGCCAGAGCAAATTGAACCACTACAAACGATTCAAATTCCCATCAAAGCAACTGGGCTGATGGCTGATCAAGAAACTTGGGTGACTGTATCTATGGTAGACAAAGGGATCGTAAACCTCAGTCGCTTTAAACCCAAAAGCCCATTTGATCACTTTTTCGCTCAACGACGCTACAGCGGGGATATTGTTGACCTGTATTCACGTCAATACGATCCGCGCCCAAACCCATTTGCACAGTCACGCTTTGGCAGTGACAGCGTCGAGAATAATACTAATCGTAATGATGACTTAGTCGAGAGTAAAACCATTCAATTGATGTCTCAACCCGTAAGGCTACAAGCCGGGCAAGCATCGATAGAACTCACATTACCTGACTACAATGGTGAAGCACAGATCATTATCACCGCTTTTAACGAGCAGCAAGTAGGTCAACTGGTACAAGACCAGATTATTCGTATGCCCCTCGTTGCTGAACTCAGTGTACCGCGCTTTTTGATCCCTGGAGATACTTCTTCCGTCACACTGGATATTCACAATTTAAGTGGTCAAGAACAGGCGTTGACGGTCAAATTGAGTGCCAATAACACCGTTGAACTGACAGGTCAGGCTGAACACAGCGTTGTACTCAATGATGGTAAACACTGGAGTGCGAGTACTTCTGTGAAGACATTAGATAATAACGCGGCTGGCATTACGACGTTTACGCTTAAAGTAACAGGTGAAAACCTCAACCTTGAACGCAGTTGGCGAGTACCCATTAACTACATTGAACCTTGGACAACCAACACCGTAAACAGCCAACTCGTTCCTGAGCAATCCATAACAATTGATGGCACACATTGGAGTGGGCTTAAAGTGCTCACCGGGAAAGAAGGTAAACTGCTGATCAGCCATTCGCCGATCCTAAACATTGCCCAATTTGCGTCTGGGCTGCACGCATACCCCTATGGCTGTGCGGAGCAGACTACCAGCAAAGCTTGGCCATTTACACTACAACATCCACAGTTAGACAAGTTCCAACACACCGCCTTGCGCCAAGATGCTCAACTCGAGACCAATAAAGAATATCTCAGCATGGCAGTGGGCCGACTAAAAACCATGCAAAAAACCACCGGGGGATTTGCCACTTGGGGCAGCTACGGCAAAGAGTCCCCTTGGCTCACCGTCTATGTAACGGACTTTCTTACCCAAGTACATCAACAACACCCTGAACTTGTGCCTACAGAGATGTTGCAAGAAGCGCAGTACCGTGTGCTTCGCTACGCCAGAGGTGACTTTGTCGATGCTCTCTCATATAGTCCCGATGCCGCTATTGCTGCCACGACCTATGCAGCATATTTTTCTAGCCGTTTAGGTAAGCTCAGCTACAGCGACTTAGAGGCATTAGATATCACCACTTTCCCGACACAATTGAGTTTGATCCAGTTTGTTGCAGCTCTGGCTAATACCGGTGCCATTGCACAAGCTTCAAAACTCCTCAACCAATTTGACAATCAATCCAGAGTCGAAGACTACATCTACGATTACGGCAGTGATATCCGCGACAAAGCGCTGACTATTAACACCTTATACGACATAAAAAGACTACGAGGACTAAACTCTAAAGCGCAAAAAATTGTCAATAGGCTCATCGAGCAGCTACCCGATCTGGCGGCAAATAACCCCTGGTTGAGTACCCAAGAGCGTGCCGCCTTATTACGAAGCGCTGTATCCGCGAGTAGCCAAAATCAAGCTCCTTTAAGCGTGACTATCAACGGTCAATCTATTACTCACCACGGCGTATTGGAATACCCGCTCACACCAGACTTGCATTTGAAAAACGACACTGACTCAACCCTTTATATTCAACAGCTACATACTGGTTATGTCGAATTTGATAGCTCCATCGCAAACAAAATTAACCCCTTTAACACCGTTAAAATGAAACATTTTGTGAGGCGCTGGTTTAATTTAAACGCAGAGCCTTTAGATTATAAAACGCCTATCAAAGTCGGTGAACGCATATTGGTCATCCTAGATGTCGAGACCAAAGAGCGGATCCATGACGCCATGATTGTCGATCAAATCCCAGCGGGATTCGTACTCGAAAACCCAGCTCTTTTGCAAGACTTAGACATTCAAAGCTTGCTTCCTGAGGGCGTAGTTTTAAGCGATGTAGAGCACCAAGAATATCGCAATGATAGATATGTTGCTGTGACAGATCTTAAGCCAAGATCATACACTCGCTTTAATGATGCAGCCCCAAGGCAGCAATTTGCCTATTTATTACGAGCAGAAGTACCGGGAGTCTATGCAAACCCAGCAAGCTTTATGGAGTCTATGTATCGACCTCAAAAACATGTGTTGTATACACAGTTTCCTTCTACAATCACAATCGAACGGTAACGAAAAAGCCCCAGACGGGGCTTTTATTCCTGCCAATTAGCATTAGATGATTTTGAAAAAAGCTTTGTTCACAGTCGCAGCCTCCACCCTTGCCATAATCATGGCTGCGGTTGTTTGGCATACCCATAACCCTCTGCCGGCTATATACCCACACGGGCCATCGACACTTGTCACCGCCAGTAACGAACGGACTTTGCGCTCCTTTGGTGACCAGCAAGGTGTACACCGCTATCACGTAACGCCAAAGGACGTAGATCAATTCTATTTAAATGCGCTTCTGCATTACGAAGATCAATGGTTTTATTATCACTTTGGCGTTAATCCTTTTTCGTTGCTGCGCGCCGCTGGGCAGTGGATACGCAATGGACGAGTCATATCGGGTGGCTCTACGCTGACTATGCAAGTCGCGCGTTTAATTGATCCCCACTCCAGAACCATTGGCGGAAAGCTTCATCAAATTGCAAGGGCTATCCAATTGGAGTGGCACTATAGTAAAAAAGAGATCCTCACTTTCTACCTCAATTTAGCGCCATTTGGCGGCAATATTGAAGGTGTCGCCGCAGCATCCATTAGATACTTTGATAAGTTGCCAGTATTACTCAATAAAAACGAAGCTGCATTGTTGGTTGTGTTGCCACAAAAGCCCTCTCTATATCGACCAGACAGATATCTAGAACGCGCAAAAACCATGCGCAATAAAGTACTCTCGCGTTTGCAACAAGGGAAGTTGTTAAGCTCGGAGCAGTACCAACTATTACGTAAAGAATCCGTTAAGCTGCACAAAGATCCGCAGCCCACATTAGCACCACTGCTAAGCCGCTATTTAAAACAACGTTACTCCAATGCACACAAACTCACTACCACGATAGATTACTCGCTACAAAAACGTTTGGCTGCGCTACTGCGTCACACCAGCACCCATTTACCCCACAAGGCCTCCGCAGCAATCGTTGTCTTGCATAACCCCAGTGCAGAGATCCGAGCCTATCAGGGCTCTATCGACTTCCAAAATGTCAGCCGATTTGCACACGTTGATATGGTACGCGCCACACGCTCACCTGGCTCGACACTAAAACCATTTATATACGGCCAAGCACTAGATATGGGCCTTATTCACAGTAAAAGCCTTTTGAGTGATATTCCAGCAAACTTCGACGGTTACAAGCCACAAAATTTAAATGGTCATTTTAACGGCCCGATCAGTGCTGAGCGCGCTTTGCAAAAGTCATTAAACGTACCTGCAATTCAGCTATTAAATCGTATTACACCCGCTCGATTTGAACACAACCTTTCCCGTGCGGGTATTGAATTCAGTCATAAAAAAGCCAATTTGTCTGTGGGTCTAGGGGGGACGGGCACCCAGCTACTTACTTTGGCGAAACTATACCGTGCATTAGCCAGCAACGGTTATGTCGCCCCGCTCAAGGTGCTAAGTCATGATCTCAACCTCCAGTCGCCAACATCAATCCTCTCTGCACAAAGCAGTTGGATCACCTTCCAAATGCTCAGTGCTCAAAGTGCACCAGATCGAGTGGTCCCGTCTATACGCAGAAAAATCGCATGGAAAACAGGTACAAGTTATGGGTATCGCGATTTCTGGTCGGTGGGCGTCAGCCCTGATTACACTGTTGCAGTATGGGTTGGCCGCCCAGATGCCAGCCCTATGCTTGGCTACCTCGGAGCAACACAAGCTGCACCTTTGATGTTTGATGCATTTGACTTGTTACCACCAGATAGTCGTAAACTTATTCGGCCTCAGCAAGTTACCAATACCATCATATGCTGGCCAAGTGGCTTAGCACTGGCTCAGGTGTCAAAAGATAGCTGTGATTCTCAGCATCAAGCTTGGACAATAAACCATGCAACGCCACCAAGTATGAATATAAATGGTGACTTTACGACTTTCTCATCTTGGCCAGAAAAGCTCTCTGATTGGCTGAACACCAAAAAAAGCCCTAGCCAACCCAACCCAAGGTCTGCCACGACAGATGCGACTACCGTTGATACCGGCATCGCCATCACCTCTCTGCGCAGTGGACAACATTACTACCGATCTCAATTGGACGTTTTGCCGTTAAGATCTTCACGCCAAGTTGATGTTAATTGGTTCATCAATCATGCACCGCAAAAAAAGCCAGAGCTGAAGCTAGAGCAATACTTAGGCAAGACCATTGTATCAGCATGCTTTCGTTCGCAATGCGATAAGCACGTCATTTATATTCACCCGTAAACCGTCCTCCCTAAATTTACCCAAAGTAACAACAAAACCGTCACCTATGGTTTAGAAAAGTAGAAGGAGTCTGCTACACTCAACCACATGACTGTAGTCTTTATGTCATTAATAATGACAGATTAAACTGACAGAGTAAGAAAGGTGAGCTAAACCGTGTCAAAAGATCCTTGGAATGTACTAGAACTAACTCCAACTTCAGATAAGCAACAAATTGAAGCGGCGTATCAACAAAAGCTAGAAGACTTAAAAACATCCCCAGAAGAAACCCGAGCTGAACAAGAAACGCAGCTCAATGCAGCCTATCAATCGGTGATCAGCGGACTGGCAGAGCCATTTACGCCTTCGCAGCAGAGCATAGCGAACCCGCTGTTTAGCGAGTTTAGTGAAGAATTAAATGAGTTACTGGGCAATGCACATAGGCATACACAAGTCTCCGCATGGCAGCTGCTTATAGATCATCCAGCATGCCAAGAGATAGAGCTCAGGCAAGACTTAGCCGCCCTGATATTTGATCGAGTATTGGCGCACCAAAAGTCCTGTCAAAATGATAAAGAAATGGTCACCAGCGAAGTGCTGATCTTTCTCACCACACAATTGGAGTGGACCAAGCGTGATGATCTAAAAGCACGCTATGGTGATAACTTTTATTATCGCATGACGCAACAAGAGATCCCGCAGCCTGAAATCATTCCAGAACCAATTGCTGATACTGGTAACTTAGCTAACATATTTATTGGCCTAACCATCATTTGCGCCATCGGCTTAATCATGATCTCTGTGTAAATAGGATTAACTAAAATAGGCCTGTGCTAGCATTGGCCTTTTTTCATCATATCAGCCCCCTTCACGCTAACTTAAAGCGTTTCGCTTTTAATGTGAACATCCCACTTGTTGCCTCCAGTACAAACAGCGGTTTAACTAGTAAAACAGGTACAACGTCTGACAATCGCGCTTAATTAAGCGCTTTAATTGCAATATACTACTGGACAAATACATCACGCCCACACATGGACATTGACACTGAACATGTATGACAAGCGAACTTCAACCTAACTACCCAAGCCTGAAATATAGGCCTGCTAACGAGGAATAAATATGACCATTACGCGCACACATACAAACCAACGAATGAGCCGTATCGTCGTGCATAACGATACCATCTACTTATGTGGACAAGTTTGTCAAGATGCGACACAAGGTATTAAAGAGCAAACGCAAACCATGCTCGATAAAGTAGATGCCCTACTTGAAGAAGCAGGCAGTGACAGAAAGCACATGTTAAGTGCAACCGTCTATATCAGTGACATGCAATACTTCGCACAAATGAATGAAGTATGGGACGCTTGGGTCCCTGAAGGCCACGCGCCTGCAAGAGCCTGCGTTGAAGCGGCGATGGCCAGACCTGAACTGCTCGTTGAAGTGTCTGTGGTTGCAGCTGTGAAAAAAGACTGATCAGTCACATTTGCCGACCAAAGTCGGCAAATGTCCTTTAAATGACCACATCCGATTGCATCAATAGCTCTTGTAACACCACTTCAACCCGTGACATTGCAAAGTTAAATGCCTCCCGAGTTGCAGGCCCGCCCAAAGTAAACCGTATTCCATTATCCTCACATGCCTCTGATGGAGAAGAAAAGACATCTAAAGCTCGAACCTCGACTTGGTGGGATTTAAACTGAGCTGCTACATAGTGCATATTTAAATTTGCAGGTAATTGCCAGCAAACATTCAAGCCCTGAAATTCCGCTGAAAATGAAAACTGAGCTAGCACACTGTTCAACGCTGCTTGGCGATAACGAATTTCGTCCTCCAACTTTGTTTGTACATATTGGTATTCTTTACTTTGCAGCGCACGCATCAACAACTCAAAGTTCGTCATCGACACCGACCAGCATTGTGCATGAACCGTATTGATCACCTGCTGTTGCCACAATAAAGGCGCAAGCAGATAACCTGCGCGTAAGCCACCACTAAAATACTTGGAAAAACTGGCTAGATAAAACACACGGTCGGGCGCTTGCTGCCAAAGTGGTAATCGCCAGTTTTCTGGCAAGCAATAATTCACATCATCCTCTAGGATGAAAAAATGATATTTACGGCTCAAAGCCAACAGCGCTTGCAACCTCGCTTCGCTATAGCGCACATTGGTTGGATTTTGGCAGTTTGGTGTAATGTAAATCGCTTTCACCGACTGGGTTTGACAAATTGATTCGAGCACAGCTAAGTCAATGCCTTCACTGTTAACAGGAATACCCTTGGTGTGTATCTGTAAACTCTTACATGCTTTGAAAAAGCCGGGATACGTTAAAGCTTCGTGTAAAACAACATCGCCAGGATCACAGAGCGTTGATAAACAGCTATAAATCCCTTGCTGTGCGCCCTGCGTAAAGACCACTTCATGTTTTTCGCACGCAAACCCGCGCTGAATTAACCAATCCCGGAAAAAGCTTTGATGGCGAGGCAAACCATTGAGCTTATAAGTTAACAGCTCCGATAGATCAGTATGGCTGTGTGCAAGCGACTGCATGGCTCGTGCAATGATGCTTTCTTGTCCCATCAATGGCTGCACACTCGATGCTAAATCACTTATTTGCATTTGATGGTGTAGACTATTGTTTTTAGTTACGTAAGTACCTGCACCTAATTTTGCCTGAACATAACCACGCTGCTCCAGTAGCTCATAAGCGCGCGTCACTGTGCCATGTGTTATCTGCAACGCATCTGCCAATGCTCTTTGCGCAGGCAATCGCTGCTCAAAAGCCAGCTGTTTATTATCTATTGCTTGCTCTATGAGCTCAGCAAGTGCCATATATTTAGGTTGAGTACTTGCTAATTGTGAAAACTGTTCACAATCAGCCTGCCAAATTGTATCCATAACAATAAATAAATTGATGCCTATTTGTACTTATGACAATAATTAAAAACAGAACAAATAGCAACAATTGTATTGATACAATATAAGGAGTTCACTTTGCCATCAGTGGAAATTTTTACCTTACTGCCAGCTTTGATGCTATTCAGCTTTGCGGCATCGATTACACCTGGCCCTAACAACATCCTGCTGACTTACTCTGGGTCTCAATTTGGTATTAAAAAAACCATGCCACATCTCATTGGTATTCGCGCAGGAATGACAGCTATCCATATCGTCATGCTAATGGGGCTAGGTCACCTAGTATTGGCAAACCCACAATTGCATTTAACCTTTAAATTTTTGGCAAGTGGATACATCATCTACTTAGCTTATAAGATTGCATTTAAACACGCGAAAAACAGCCTTCAACCCCAGCAAGCAAAACCACTATCATTTATGCAAGCTGCGTTATTTCAGCTTATTAACCCTAAAACCATGGCCACATTGCTGTCACTGACCACAGCACTTACATTGCCCGGAGACTTTTATTGGCACTCTGCGATACTTGGCGTGTTGGTATTCAATATTGTCGCGCTAGGCAGTGGACTCAGCTGGACCTACTTTGGCAAGGTGATCAGCAAAAAGCTGCAAAGCCAAGCTCGCATGCAAAAATTCAACTATCTGATGGCCAGTTTATTGCTCGCCTGTCTTCCACTGATCCACCTCAATTAGATACAGGAGTTCATCTCATGCACATAGTGAATCAACTAACTCAATCTCAGTTCAATGAGGTACACACATTTTTGTCGCTGCGTAGCTACTGGAGTAAAGGGATCTCAAAAGAGAAACTACAAACAGCCATTGATCATTCATTGTGCTTTGCTTTAGTACAAAATAATCAACTCATCGCCTTTGCCCGAGTTGTCACCGATCAATCGACATTTGCCAATCTGTTAGATGTCTTTGTATTAGAACCATTTCGCGGTGTTGGCCATGCTAAACAGTTACTGGATGCTGTGGTCACACACCCAAAGTTACAGGGGCTTAGACGATTTTCGCTAGCCACACACGATGCTCATACCTTGTACCAACAATTTGGCTTTGACAGTGTTGAAGCGCCACAATACTTAATGGAGCGTCGTGCCCAATCTTCTTTTACCCGCCAGCACACATAACCATTAAGTGCTCAGTGCTTCATATTGAGCAGGTGCCATTCATCGTCTTTCGACCCGATATGGCACCGCTTCTTACGGGTTATTTGCCCGTATGAGTTTGTGGTTTACATGGAAAATAACACCCAGTGATCACTGCCCCGCCAGCAACTTTGTCGGTTAGGTGCTGAGTAACCACTTTGTTCGAAAGGTTAGCTAATTTCTTTGTTTTAAGATTTAGTTTCATCATTATCTCCTTATTTAATATAACTTATGTACCAGCTCTGTCTGGCATGCATAAAGTATCCTTTTACCAGCCAATATCAAGGAATTATTTACCCACAAAATCCCTACACAATAGAATATATGATTAATAATGAAGCAGAAAAATGCACAATCCTAAATAATGATAAAACTTAAAACCGGGCCAACACTTGGGTATACTTGCGGTACGAAGCACACTGCTTATGCCTCTCCAGTAATTACTACTTTAGTCTTAGCAATAATCCTTATTTTATATTACTTGATTTAAATCAAAACCATACACATCCATTCGACTAAGCACTGCGTGATCCCATCTCATAACGCTTGTTTATCCTACGATTCACTTTTAATGTAAAGCAAATTAAAAACGGTAGACTCTCTTTATGAAACCAATAACAACGCTCGCCTTAACTGGTGCCTTATTTGGCTTTGCGGCCACTGAAAGTGTCGCTAGCTCAACCTTCAAGTCCGATGATATCTTTGCGCTAGAGTATGCGGCCAGCACGCAGATAAGCCCAGACGGTAAGAAAATAGTTTACGAAAGAAGCAGTTACGACATTATGCGTGACAAGCCGAAACGTACACTGTGGTTATATGACATCGCTGAAAAAGCACATTACCCACTATTTGCTGATCAGTTTAATTACAGTCAGCCGCGCTGGTCTCCCGACAGTAAAAAAATCGCATTTACCAGTAACAGCAGTGGCTCTCGCCAATTGCATGTGTATTGGTTAGCACAAGATAAACAAGCCGTTTTAACCCAGCTTCCCAAAGCAATTGGGAATATTACATGGTCACCAGATGGCCAACAGATTGCATTCACGATGAATGTCCCGCAAGGCAAATCCAAATTTGCAAAATCAGTTAAGCTGCCGAGCAAACCCAAAGGCGCCGAATGGTCTGAGCCTGTTAAAATCTTCGAAAAAGCACGCTATCAAGCCGATGGCCGAGGTTATTTAGAGCCTGCTTTTAGGCATGTTTTTGTGTTACCAGCCAACGGTGGTACACCAAGACAGCTGACTAAGGGAGACTTTCAACACCGAGGTCCTCTCGCTTGGAGCCCTAACAATCAAAGTATCGTATTCTCATCGGATCAACACCCTGAGTGGGAGTACCGCACAACCGAAACGGATCTATTCAAAGTCAGCGTCACAGATCAATCTCTGACACAACTAACCGATTTACCTGGTTCTGAGTACAACCCAACATTTTCCAAAAAAGGTGACAAGCTAGCTTTTATCAGTCGTGGCAATGCCCCGGTTCCCTATATCAATAATCAGCTAACTTTATTGTCAATAAAGGATAAGAAGCTTACTTCATTGACAGATGATCTAGACCGTTCAGTGGCTGACTACCAATGGGCAGGCAAAGGCGACTTTGTGATCCAATATGATGACACTGGAAAGCGAGTGCTGGCAAAAGTTTCTACCCGTGGCAAAATTTCTCAATTAACTGATGATGTCTCTGGTACAACTCTAGGCCGCCCGTATGTCAGCGGTAATTTTACGATGGCAAATAATGGCACCATTGCTTATACACAAGGCAATAGCCATTCTCCTGCCGATGTAGGTTATTGGCGCAAAGGGAAAACGGCAACACTGACACAGTTAAACGCAGACTTGTTAGCCCACAGAACTCTCGGAGAAGTTCACGAACTCAATTACAAATCAGAGTTTGATGGCGAACAGATCCAAGGCTGGTACATTACGCCACCAAATTTTGACAAATCGAAAAAGTACCCGCTTTTAGTCGAAATTCACGGTGGTCCGCATCTCGCTTATGGCCCACATTTTAGTGCTGAATTACAGCGTTATGCAGCACAAGGTTACGTTGTTGTTTATGTTAACTATCGCGGTTCAACCAGTTATGGTGAGCGATTTGCACTCCTACTCGATGGTAAATACAGCTCAAAAGAAGACTTTGCCGACCACAATTCTGCAGTGGATGCACTGATCGCCAAAGGTTTTATAGATGAGCAAAACCTCTTCATTGCTGGTGGTTCAGCGGGTGGTATTGCAACAGCTTATGCGATTGGGTTGACAGACAGGTTTAACGCAGCAGCCATCACCAAACCTGTGATTAACTGGATCAGTAAAGTGCTCACAGCAGATAGTTACCTAGGCCAAATTCGCAATCAGTTCCCCGGCCTTCCATGGGAAAATCTGGCCCATTACTGGCAACGCTCACCACTATCATTGGTTGGCAACGTCACCACGCCTTCTTTAATCATGACAGGTGAGCTGGATAGACGTACGCCTATGTCGGAGTCAGAGCAGTTTTATCAAGCATTAAAACTACGTAAAGTTGACACAGTACTAGTACGTGTACCTGGCGCTCCACACGGTATTGCTGGCCGACCTTCTCGTATGATCTCTAAAATCGAACATACCCTCGCATGGTTTGAGATGTACAAAAAATAACGTCTTAATCTAAACATATGTTGCTGGGAATATACCCAGCAACTGCGCTATTCTCGACCCCATTGAAGCGCCTTTTTACTCGCCTAGAATTCGACCGCCAACTTGTTTCATATCCCACCTTTACTACCAGATCCGCTGCAACTTCGGTAATTACCTTGCTTATATTGCTCTCGTATCTGTGATGGCGTCATCACATTATGGTGTATTTGAATTTCACCTATCGCGCCCTTAAATAAGCCTGTTTTAAACGAAGAACGGCTGCCAATACGCAGCGGCTTTTCATTGCTCAAGGAACCTTGACGGCCTGTCGGGTCGAACGCACTATTAAACTGCCCATCGAGATAAAATCGAATGCCTTTATTACGGTCTCTATCAATACTGACCGCAACATGATGCCATTGTCCATCTGCAACAAACGCCTGCGAATCGTAAAAAGTACAAGACGAGTCCTGCTCTTGACAATACCAACTGCCATCTCCGTCAGCGAGCTGAAGTGCCAAATAACCATCGTCAATATAAAATACATAGCCCTGTACATCGGAGACTTGGTCTTCATACCGTTTATCGACAATGATATGTTGACCTGTCGATGAAGTTTGTATCCAAGTAGAGATTGAAAAATCACCTGTACTCACATCCAATTCAGAATCAACAACCTCAACATAGTCGTCAAAACCATCTAAGCAAAAGGCCATATCGGATTTCTTGTTGGCGAGTTTGATAATCTCTCCCTTCAATACAGACAGTTGATACTGCTCACTTTTTAATACTTTAGAGGTTGAAGTATATAACCAGCTCAGCCAAATCAAGACAACGATTACAGCGACACCTCCGGCAATCACAAATGGCCACCTCTTAAATGTGTGATCCATATAATCTAATTTGACGGGTTGTGCCAACAAGTACCCTTTGCCGCGGATATTTTTTATTTGCTCTTGTTCATCCAGTGCTTGGAAGGCTTTTCTGAGAATACTGATACGCTGTTTTACGTTCTCATTGCCTGTGATCACGCCCTGCCAAACAATATTTTGCAATTGCTCTGCTGGCAGTGGGTTATTTTGATGTTCAATCAAGGTCAAAAGAAGCGAGAAAGACAGTTCCGATAAGGGTTGCTTTAGTTCATTTTTGCTCAAAGTTTTAGTGTTTAAATCGGCATAAACACTACCAACCCAGAACCCTTTACATTTTTCTAAACTTAACTTTTTTTCATCCATAAAAAACTTATCCATAAATATCAACAACTAACACTTACCCATATCCGGTAAAAGTAATTTTACTCTTTATTTACCCTATTTTTCTAGTGTTTTCTGAACATGCTCATCAAGATAAACGCAATTTCTTATTCACTTTGAATCAACAATATATTCAAACATTTGATAATGGAGTGTCCAATGACGAATGCAATTAAATCCTCAAAAAGCGCTTTGGTAGTATGTAGTGTACTCATCACAGCCCCTAGTTTTGCAAATATTGACCTGCAAAATAATAGCCACGAACAGATAACAAATCTAAAGTGTGATCATTACATAAATCGTAATCAGCACTTGATAGACGGCCAAACCATGGGCGTTAATCCAGGTGACACTTTATGCCTCGAAGGCGGCACAAGAGGGCCGCTTAGAGTACGCAATGTGCAAGGAAGTGCATCGGCGCCAATTATCATTCGCAATCAAGATAGCGTAGTGACATTTTCTCCTTATGAATACAGTATTGCAGTAGAAAATAGCCAGTGGCTGCGGATCACCTCAAAGCCTGTAGAAGATGTGTCTGAGTATGGACTTCGATTAGGCGGCACACTGGGTGTTGGCACTTTGAGTGAACAAATCGAAATTGATCATCTTGAAATTTATCGCGCCAGATTTGCTGGTATGTTGATAAAAACAGATCCCACATGTGACGCAGCCACATGGGCTGAAAATTTTACTATGACAGGGATCCGCATTCACAATAACTACATCCACGACACTGAAAGTGGAGAAGGCATGTATATCGGATATACAGGGAGATCACGTACCTTATTGTGTGATAACACATTGACGACCGTTTATCCGCACAAACTCCAAGATGTACATATTTTTGACAATAAGTTAGAAAACATCGGAGCGGATGGTATTCAAGTTAACTCCATCCAAGGCAATACATTTGTCAATAACAACACGATTTACCGAACAGGTGTCAGCCCTTTCGATCTCCACTGGCAAAATACAGGGATTCAAATTGGTGGTAATGACGTTGAAGTCAGAGGCAACCTCATTTATCGCAGTGGTGGCAATGGCATGATGATCGAGGGAGATGCGGTTAGAGTGCTCAATAACCACATTATTTATGCTGGTGAAAATGGCATTTTTGCACGAAATATGGCACAGCAGGACGCTAGTATTCAAAATGGATTGCCGCACGACTACAAAGGGAACTTGATTATTCACCCGGGAAGTTATGCTTTGAAGCTCTATGCAATCAATACAGCTTCTGCACATCGAATCATTGAGAATAGTATAGAAAATGACGGCTCAGTAGATGCCGCTGGCCGCCCAAAAACCTTTTCATACTTGAATGATTCGGTATTGCGACACGAGCTGAATAACCATCATTACGTGACGCAATCCGCTTACTAATCGGATTATTTCGAACAAGATAGGCGAATATAGTTTGCCAAAACTTTTTGCTGGGCGTGCCTAAATGTCAATCCTTGCCAACATACCTTGACTGGCACGCTCAGCATTTTTTAGTTAAAAGTCGAGCGACTTAGATGCACTACACATTTGCCTTAAGCCTGCTCTGATACGCGTAGTTCAGGTTTAATTTGACTTAGCAATTCACTTGCCGCATCAAAGTCATAATCATCAATCAATGTTACTAACTGCGTAAAGACATCGAAAAATCGTGTCCCTTGATACATAGGCAGAAGCTCACTAACCAGATCAATTGCGTCAGTATCATAATCTTCCAGCAAAGCAGTTAGCTGGCTTAATTTTTGTGCAATCTGCTGTTCAGTTAGCTGGACTGAGTTAATCGGGACACTCTGCTCTTCCTTATCCATGCTATTAAGTACTTGCTGAATCGCAAATATTAATGGCTCAAGCTTTTCATGCACTTGATTCAAGGCTACCGTATGCGCTTTTTGGTCTGCGCAAATTCGCTCTAATTCTCCCGCAACAGACTGTACCTGCGTAGCCCCAATATTACCTGCGGTCCCCTTTAGCGTATGTGCACAGCGCATCGGCCCATCAGGATCTGTGTGAACCTGTTCAAGTGCCTCTTCAAAATGTGCGTGAAAATGCTGCTGTCTATCAACAAATCGTTGCAATAAACGCATGTAAAGTGCCACATCTCCTTGAGATATAGACTTGGCAATACCTGCATCAACGCCAGGAATTTTTGGGTATTGAAGCTCATCACTTGCGGGGACCACTTGCTCAGCATGATGCTGACTTTGCTCGGATACCTTTATCCACTTTTGCAATGTCGCGAACATTTTGTCTACGTTGAGCGGCTTACTGATAATATCGTTCATGCCACAAGCCAATGCGGCCTCTTGGTTATCCATCATCACACTGGCAGTCATAGCAATAACAGGTAAGGATTCAAATTGGCTTTGCGCTCTGATCTCGCGTGTCGCTGTATAGCCATCCATTACAGGCATTTGACAATCCATGAGGACACCATCGTATTGCGCTTGCGCCAACATATCCAAGGCCTGCTGGCCATGTTCAGCTACATCGACGGCAATACCCTTCCCAGTCAACAGGGCAATCGCCAACTCTTGATTCAAATCGTTGTCCTCAACCAATAACAAACGCGCTCCCGCCAATGAATGAATGCTCTCTTGCTGAGTCACTGAAGCTGAGTCGCCATCATGACTTAACCCAAAAACTCGCTGTAAGGCCGCCAAGACATCAACCGCCAAATATGGTTTAACTACGAAGCTCAGTTTTTGCTGATTTTGCAGATAAGGTTCAACTATTTGCGCATCGTACAGTGGCATTAAAATTACCGGGGTTTGAGATCCAGCTTTATTGAGCTGTTGTACCAATCCAAATTGCGACTCAATTCTCATATCAATAAAAATAATATCTTTATCTGCAACTAAACTCGTCACATCCTTGACCTCGACAGAAGTTAAGCTGTGCGCTTGAATATCAAAGTTAGACAAATAAGAAACGAGATTACGGCTGGCACTGTGGTTGTCATCTATGATCACAGCTTGAGTTGCAGGTATATTGCCCCGTGCTTCAGGTTCATACAGCGCATCATCCAAAACCAACGTAAAGCTAAAGGTACTTCCGACATCCAATGCACTTTGACAATGGATTTCACCATGCATTAGTTCCACCAACTTTTTGCAAATCGCGAGCCCAAGCCCTGTACCGCCATATTTTCGTGTTGTTGATGTGTCAGCTTGAGAGAATGAGCTAAACAACTTGGCTTGCTGCTCTTCAGACATACCAATTCCTGAGTCCACCACTGCAAACTGTAACGTGATCTCTCCGCCAAGCTGCTGCTCAACGCGCACATCAATTAATACTTCGCCCCCTTGTTCTGTAAATTTAACCGCATTACTACCTAAATTAAGCAGAATTTGCGACAGTCTCAGCGGGTCGCCAATTAACTTGCTCGGTACGGCAGATTCTATATGCGCGCACAATTCCAAGCCTTTTTCTTTGGCTTTGACTGCAATTAAATCTAAACAACTGCGCAGCGTTTCCTCTACACAAAATTCAACTTGCTCAATATCCAGCTTGCCAGCCTCTATTTTAGAGAAGTCTAAAATATCATTGATAATACCAAGCAGGGATTCGGCACTACGATGGATCTTTTGAACATAATTACGTTGCTTAAAGTTAAGCTCTGTCTCCAATGCCAAGTAGCTCATACCTATAATGGCATTCATCGGGGTACGGATCTCGTGAGACATATTTGACAAAAAGTCTGACTTGGCTTGCGTTGCACTTTCAGCGCGTTCTTTGGCCTGTTTTAGCGCGACTTCTAAGTCTTTGGAGTCTGAAATATCCATGTGGATACCAAACATCTCCTTGCGTCGGCTATCTTGATTCACGAAAACACTTTGACCCATGCTTAATATCCACTTCCACTCTCCACTGGCCGTTTTCATCCGCAACTCACAGCGGTAAGTTTTTGTCTGTTTTGATAAGTGGGCTTGAAGTGCGTTTTCTACAAGGGGAAGGTCGTCTGGATGAATAAGCTCTCGCCAGCGCTTTATGGTATTTCCATAGTTTAATTCCAACGCACCTTCTTGATAACCTAACATGGTTGACCAAATCGCGTTTGTGACCAATAAATCGCTCTGGCAATCCCATTCCCACGTGCCCGCATTTGCTCCTTGCATCGCCAAGTCCAATCGTTGTTCAGCCTCTTTTAATTCGCTATAAGACAAAGAATTCGCCAGCGCAACAGCAATGTGATTGGCCACGGACCGCAGTACGTTTAAATGAACCTCTTTATATGCGCGAGGTTTGTTTGACTGCACGGTAAATACTCCGATTACTTTACCGTCTACCACCAAAGGCGCGCAAAATACCGACTTAGTTTGTTCCCCATAGAGGTTATTACATGCTTTTAAATCAACACTTTGCCATTCTTCTTCGCAGGCAGCATAAAACTCTTGGCCATTTGACACACAGTATACGTCAGCACTGCTGATCACTTTGGTATGGCTTTCCAATGCCTCGTATAGCTCCCCTTGCTGGTTCGCATAAATATAATCGACATAGTCTTTTTCCGGATAAAATACCCCAACAGCAAAAAACTCGCAGTGCAATATATCACTCAAATGGTTGTATATAGTTTCGCTTATCACATGCATATCATAGGTTGCAGCGACCTCCTTCCCAACTTCCCCCAACACCACAATATCTCGCGTCCTACGGGCTATTTTGCGTTCAAGCTCGATGCTGTTTTCTCGCAACTGCCTTACTCTGAGCCAAAATGCCCCTAACAGAATTAACACCCCAAGCAATGGCATTAATATACGGAACCACAAAGTTTGATACCATGCTGGAACACTGATGATTTTGAGTTCAATACCAACTTGATTCCACACACCGTGGTTGTTACTTCCTTGAACCCGAAAGCGATATGTGCCTGGCGGTAACTCGCGATAATTGACAATGTGCTCGGGGGTAATGGCGCTCCACTTATCATGATAGCCATCCAACCAAGTGCGATAGCGATTGTCGTCAGTGGCTTGGTAATCTAGTGCTGCAAAATGAATCGATAAGTTTTTGTCGCGATGACTCAGACGGATTTCACCGTTGTCGATTGCGGTAGGGCGACCATCAATAAAAGCTTGCGTGAACGCGACTGGGGGTGCACTGGTATTCACTTTGACATCTTTGGGATTAAAACCTGTGATCCCATCGATACTGCCAAACAATATTTGCTCATCCATCACAATAAATGAACGAGCCAAAAAGTGATGATTTATCAAACCATCATTTGTCGTAAACTGGTGAAAAATACCGTAGGTTGGGTCAAATTTAAACACGCCACTGGCACTGGCAAACCATAAAAAACCGTCTTTGTCTTGGGCGATTGATTTCACTGCAAAGTTAACTTGCGACGCGGTGTTGTCATACTGTTTAAAACGCTTGTTAGACATGTCGAAACGCGTTATCCCCAAATTGGTGGCAAGCCAAATGTATTCACCTTGTTGCATTGCATGAGTCACATAGTTGCCATTGGGCCCTACTTGCCCTGTGTGCGCCGTATATTGCACAAACTCAGAGGTTTGCTGGTCGATTCTAAATACCCCTTCTCCATCGGTGCCTGCCCATACCTGTCCTTCACTGTCATGAAAGGTAAACTCCAAGTCCTGCCCCGCTAAAAAGTGTGTCACTCCATTGTTTGTCGTATTCAGTCGTGTCAAACCACTACGCCCAGCCAGCACAAGCCACATTTGCCCTTGTTTATCAAAGCTGACATGTTCAACGGAGCGACGGGAATCATCTAACCAAGGTAGAGGCACTAAGCTTAGCGATTTTTCGTTTTCATCAACTTGATATAGCCCAAAGCTGGTTGCTGCAAATAGCTGGCCTTGTGCATTTCGGGCCATACTGTGAATACGCAACCGATAATTGCCCTGTAAAGTTTTCGCATCGGCAAAAGGTGTAAACTGCGATTTGCCATCGAAGTGCACTAAACCGCGACCTGTGCCCAACCAAACCCCGCCCATTTTGGCAGGCTCAATAGCCAGTACTTGATTAAATAACCCAGAGAGTAATTGCTCGTTCAAAAAGTTCTGCCAAGACACAAAAGCAGGCGGGTTTGGAAACACCTTTTGCACGCCGGAGTATCGCGTCGCCGCCCACAGCAACCCGCTGTCATCAATCAGGATTTGCCTGACATCACGGTTTTGAAGTAGCGTCAACTCACCATTATCTATCACGGGAACAAACTGATTCACCCGAGGTGAAAAGCGATACACGCCTGCAAACGTGGCCAATAAAATATCGTCATTAAAATGATGTAACCTAGTGACACTCGGTAAGGTACCTGATGGTAAGTTAAAAGTGTGGTATTCAGCCGTTTCAGGGTTAAACAAACCAAAGCTTGTTCGCGTCGCTACCCAGATCCGGCCCATATCGTCCACTGATACTTGACGTACTTCAGCGTGATCCAAAGAGCGAGGTGCTACACCGAATGCTCGAAATTGCCCAGTATCTCGATCTAGCCGATACAACCCATTTGATGTTCCAACCCAAATACCGCCCTGTTCCCCCTCACTGATACTCCACACTCGGTTATTGCCTAAACTATGGGGATTATTTTGCTGCTGTACAAACCGCTCAAAGCTTTGCAGATCTCCCCTCAATCGATTTAGTCCTCCCCCATTGGTGCCAACCCACAGAGTACCGTCGCGACTTTCAAATAGTGTTTGTACCTTATTGGCGCCGAGGGAGTTGGGATCACTGTCATCATGTTTAAAGTGCACAAAATGCTGTTTTTCGCGAATAAACAGGTTTAGACCGCCACCCCATGTGCCAGCCCATAATCGACCTTGGTTATCGAAGAGTAATGCTCCAACACTGTTTGCAGACAACGAATGAGGATCGTTTGGGTCGTGATTAAAGCTGACGAATTGATATCCATCATAGCGCTTAACACCGTCGGCACTTCCAAACCACATGAATCCCTGAGGATCCTTTGACACCGCGTAAATTTGTGGGTTTGCTAAACCATTATATGCTGAAATGGCTTCCACCTTAACTTGCGAGGTGGCGTCGACACTTTCGACATACATACACAAACTTATTAAAAACAAAAACAGCCGCCAAAGGCGCATATCTGACTCCTTGAGATATCTGGATTGCAAACATTTTCACTCTGTAGCAACACATCAGGGAAATAAGTGCTGCCTATTCAATCAATATGAGTGTATGCATAATTATTAGACACTTTTCGATAACATGTGCAAAATAAGAAGAGTTAATTTTTGTCTATCAATCACTCAGTTATGTAGTCGCGTGCCAAGGACAGCCAATTAGCCTTTAACTTCCATTAAGCAAACTTGACGCGGAGAGCGCTATGACCTGGAGTGACAACCCCCAGCCAATCACCATTCTTCTTGTGGAACCTCACGAATCCATTCGTTCCATGATAGCCAGTACAGCCAAAAAGCTCGCCGCAAATGTCACTGTCGTACAGAGTTCAAATGGTGTAGATGCTCGAGAAAAACTCACTTATAACGATGTGCAACTCATCATTTCTGAATGGCAATTACCCAAATTAGATGGGATTTCTTTACTACAGTATGTCCGCAGTACTCCTCGCACAGCGCAGATCCCTTTTGTTATGACCTCTGCCACCATAGATCAAGGTAATGTGATGCAAGCCATTCAAAGTGGCGTATCCGAATACATTGTCAAGCCATTCTCTAGCCAAATTTTGTTATCCCGATTGCAGCGCGCACTAAGTAAGCCAGTTAGGCCGATGAAAGCCAATGCAGCAGAACAGACGGCACAAAGTGAGCACGTAACTCAAGTTCTAGTGGTCGACGATGTCGCAGATAACATCAAGGTTATCAGTGATATTTTGCGCAAAGATTACAAAGTAAAGGCAGCCTTAAATGGAAAAAAAGCGTTGCAAATATGTGCAATGGAGCCCCAACCCGACTTGGTACTGTTAGATATTATGATGCCAGACATGGATGGCATTGAAGTGTGTAAACGACTTAAGGCCGACCCTAATACACAGCATATTACCGTAATATTTTTGTCGGCTTTAGAGCAAACAGAGCATATCGTTAAAGGGTTAGAGCTAGGCGCTGTGGACTATATAACCAAACCGGCAAACCCTTCTATTGTGCGTTCGAGAGTTAAAGCACACTGCCGCGCAATAGATTCAAATCGGTTAATGCGCACCCAAATTGACACCATGATGGAAAATGCCAAACTCAGAGATCAGTTTGATACTGTAAATCAGCAGGAAGTCATCAACCCAATCAAAGAAATTCAAACTGCCAGCCACCAATTGTCGGATAACTTAAATAACCCGTCAAAAGCACAGCAATATTTAGATTTTATCCAACAGAACTGCCAACAATTACAGCTTCATTTGGACAATATGCAAACCTTGCAAAAAATTGAACGTGACGAGTATACATTAGAGCCCTCCCCCCATGCATTGCGTGAGCTGCTCGACAAGGTTCTAATGGGGTTGAGCCACATAATCTCAGAGCATCAGATCAATATTACCAACACGGTGCCAAACAATTTGCATGTAAAGGGAGAGCAACAGCTTTTATTTGCCTTGTTTACCCATTTGATTCAAAACGCCTTAGAAGCAACATCTCGAGACAAAACAGTCTCTATTAGCATACAAAGTGAAAATAACGCCCAATTCCACACTATTGCAATCCACAACCCTGATCCCATAGCCAAACAGATACGCAATCAGTTTTTTGATAAGTTTGTTTCATACGGTAAAGAGGCGCGTTCTGGTCTAGGCACCTATACAGCCAAAGTACTTGCAGAACAACAAAAGGGTTACATTGAATATCGTAGCGATGAGCAAACAGGCACCTCTGTCTTTGTTAATTTGCCCACCGCCTAAGCGGCTACTGACTCAAAGGTAAAACAACGGGTTTGCCTACATCGCCTGGTTGTAACCAGGGTATTGTAATGTAACTCGGATATTGTGGCTGATGTAATATCTGTATGTCAGCAATTTGCGCTTGTTTCATGGTCTGAAATGCAACGGGTAAAGCGCTGTTAAAATGCTTTTGCCGATGCCACTGTGACGAGCGTATAACAAATTGCAATTTACACCCTTTTTCGATGTTTCGCGCCACCCAATCAAAGTCTTTAAACTGGATCAAAAAAGGCTCGTTAATGGGCGTTGAAACTGGCTTAGCTAAACTATCACGATATTTTGCCCGCTTGCGTGCTTTACTTAGTAACCGAGGAAGAGTGTTAGCACACACCTCAAATGCATCCAGATAAAAATCACTATCTGGTACGTTCATCGCTAACCAAACCTCTGCTTCCAAGCGACCGAACAATACTTTGTCACTGTCCAAAGGCTGGGTTTCAAATACCACATAACCATCGTGCTCATTGGGTAAGTTGACCGAGCCCGTCATATCTTTTGATAATGGCAATGCGTGTGGTGTAGCCGGGTCATAACGATACCTGCTCACAGGTTGCTGTTCACCTTGAGTCTGTAGTGATTGCAAAGACAAGTGTTGAACATCGGCTCCCGACTTTAATTGCGTCTGGCCAACCCACAAACCTGACGCTTGGATATAGTGCATCACAGGCGCGGTCAAATAAGCAGGCTTTGCCGCGCCTTTTAGGGTCCAATTAAACCAATCTAAGTAAATTTTAAACATGTCGAGCATACTGAGATTGAGAAAGTGCGCTTCATGTACATGGCTTTTTGGTTTGCGAGTGCCGCTGTGATCCCACGGCCCAACTATCAAATAGTGCTCAGAACGGGCTACCTTATTGCCCCACTGTTGGTGATTTTTAAAATACTGCAACGTGCCTCGCTGGTCACCATCATAGTGACCCGTTATAGACAATATTGGTGTAGTTATGGCGGCATAATCTTGTTGTTTGGGCACCATTTCCTGCCAATATTCATCATAGCTTGGGTGCGCAAGCCAAGTCTGATATACATCAGATAAATGCGCTGCGTTTTTGTCTAAATCCTTGAACCTTGTACCGCTATTTTTTTGCCTTAAGTACGCTTGTTGCCACCCATCCCCATTGCCATAACGTTTGTTATTCCCCTTGGACAATACAAAATCTAGCCATGAAATTGTATAGTCAGAAAAAATATTATTGCCCATTGGGAAGTCATAGCCAGGGTAAACCGATGCAATGGCAATCATTGACTGCAACGAGGGCGGTCGATATTTTTGGATTGCCCATTGCGCAAAGCCACGATACGACCCCCCCAATGTGCCCACCAGCCCATTGCTCATCGGATGTTTTGCGAGGTACTCAATTACATCAAAACCATCACGACCTTCGTCAATAAAAGGGGTAAATACGCCGTTTGAGTCACCTAACCCCCGACTATCCACTGCTACAAAGATATAGCCATGCTTACTAAAGTAGCGCCCTCTTTGCAGCGCTTCACTTCTGCCATAGGGTGTAAACTGTACAATAACTGGAAACTTTTTCTCGCTACTGGGTGAAGAAACGGGCGTGTAAATCGTTGCAGCCAGCTCCGTTTTGTCACGAACGGGGATCCTCAACTCTGTTACCTCTAATGCCATTAATTGAAAACTAGAAAGCACAATAAACAATGCGACAAAATACATAATCAGTCCCTTTATTAACACCAGAAAGATACGGTATAACATAACCTAAATAACATAACAAACCCCTCACGATTAGCTACATACATACCTCCTCCTTTATTCCTTGATAAAAATACAGTCATGCATACGTATTCAAAACAAAAAACTTACAAAAGTGCTACTTTAATTATTTTCAATGCTGATAAAACTCAACCATTATTTTGCAAGGAACTGCTATGCTCGAAAATACCAATAAGTCACTCGGACTACACACCCGCTTCAAGCCCCGATATATAATAGCGAGTACACTTTTATCTCTCACCTCCCACTTATGCATCGCCACTGACGATGTGATGCTACAAGGGTTTTATTGGGATGTGCCTGTAGATGAAAAAAACAAAAATGGTATTTGGTGGGATCATCTCGCTGAACAGGCACCTGCACTCGCAAAAGCTGGATTTTCCAGCATTTGGATCCCACCTCCATCAAAAGGGAACTGGGGGATCATTGACATGGGATATGGTGTTTACGACCACTATGACTTAGGTCGCTACTTGCAAAAGGGCAGTATTGAAACCCGCTTTGGTAGCCAAGCTGAGCTCACCAATATGATAAGTACACTGCAACAGCACCACATTAACGTATATGCAGATGTAGTGTTAAATCATATTTATAGCAACGAACAAGACAGTGAAATAAATCCTGCAGTGAAAGCCTACGCACTTGGTAAAGCTCATCAGCACCAATATGTGGCCTATCCGAGCAATGAAATCAACTGGCAGCTCAAAGATGTACAAGGACGGGTGTTCATTAAAGTGCAAGGCTATGGCTCAACCATGCCATGGCAACAAAGTATCACAACACGAGGATATGCGCTGTCAATTAAGGATTCTAAAGGACAAATCCCCTCCAATGCAATCCACCGCGAGCAAGAACCCAACGATGGCAACTACTCGGCAATAAGACCCGGAAGTAACGCATTTTCTGGGCTGAATACAACGATGAGAGGCCAGGTAATTGACCAAGCTGATATTGACGAGTACTGGCTAGATGTCCCAAATAAACAGAGCTTATATCTGAGCCTCAGTGCAAAGCAAGGTGATCCAAGCAGCCAAACAAACTGGACTGATACATCGCAAACAAACGGTTTCTTACCCATTGAAGTCTGGCAACAAAGTACGCCAGACAGCCCCGCAGTAAATATCACAGCCAGTCACTTATTCGCCTATACCAATACACGTATAGCCCCTCCTCAGCGCAAAGCTGATGGCAACTACCCAAACAGCGATGATGGCTGGCGGTATCATGACTTCCATCCTGTTGATGGCGATGACTGGCTTGGCGAAATGGGCAATGACGAAGTGATCACCAATACCAAATTTTTTGGCAATGATACCAATACCTTTTCACCCCGAGTACAACAAAAGCTGATCGACTGGGGGAAATGGCTTAAAACAGAGCACAATTTTGATGGCTTTCGCCTTGATTTCGTTCGCGGCTTTCAGCCAGAGTTTGCCGCAAAATGGGTGAATAACCTACCTAAACACAATGGCAAACAGCCATTTGTCGTCGCTGAATACTGGGGTGGTGACAGCAGCATCAAATCTTGGGTGGATACAGTGCACAACGCGGGCGCCGATGTCGATGCGTTTGACTTCCCTTTAAAGTCAGTGCTTACACAGATGACCAATCAAAACCAAAATTTTGATATGCGAACACTCAATCATGCGGGGCTAGTAAGGAATGACCGAGGACACCAATTGCCGGGGACGTCAGTGGTCACCTTTGTCGAGAACCACGATACAGGAAAAGAGTACGATAAGTGGGTGAGCAAAGACCACAAACTTGCTTATGCCTACATCCTCAGTCATGAAGGCAAACCAACGGTGTTTTACTCTCACTATTATGGTGTAAAGCAATACGATTATCATGACCCCAGCAAAACCATCACAGCCCCTGCGAGCTTAAAGCAAGAAATCAACAAACTCATGTTTGCTCGCAATACCTACATGGACGGTGGGTTAGCGGTACTATCAAAAATAGGTTCTCCCTATGGTGATGTTCAACATGTTTATGTTGCGAGACGGTTCGGCAAACTACAAAAACAGGGAGCCATTGTAGTATTAAATAACCATGATACGCAGCGCAAAGGGCTTTGGGTTACTACGCACGCTACTGGGTTTAGTAATTTAGCCGGGCAAACCTTAGTTAATGCCTTTGACCCCGATGATACAGTCACAGTCTATGAAGATGGCAGAGGCTATTTTAGCGCACCAAGTCGTGGTTATACCATTTATGTACCACAAGGTGACTTACAGACTTATCCAAAAGATTAAGCTTTTTTGACCACACTACTTACTGTGTGGTCATCTATTTCCCCATCCCGTGTGCAAGCTGATTTTCTATTGCTTCTAAGCACACTTTTATACTCAGTGGAACTTGTTTGTCGAACGTATGCAAAGCAAACACAGGGTTGAGCGGTAATTTATAGTGAGGAAAAACTTCTGCCAAGTGCGCAGCATACTGAGATAACTTAAACTCAGGGATCAAACCAATCCCTGCGCCTTGGCAAATCAGAGTCATACAAGTATCGAATGAATTAGCGACACAGCTTGGTGTAGCTGAAAACCGCTTTTCATTTCCTTCAGAAGATATGAACACATGTTCAATGTCCGCCCCCTGCCAAACATTGGCGATATATCTCAGTTGCTGCGGTGGGTGAGCTGACAGTAATTGTGGTTCGCCACATAAGACATCTCTGAATTCACCGATTTTTCGTTGTTTGGCATCGCTATTTTGAGATCGCCCAACGCGGATCGCCAAATCAATGTTTTGCGCCTGTAAATCCAATTGTTGGTCATCAGCAAGCAACTCTAACTGCAATTGGGGGTAGTGAATGCATATTTGAGCCAGCGCAGGCGCCACAAGCGTAGTCATCAATACATTTGGCGCTGTGATCTTTAATTTTCCTTTTACTTCTTGATTAAACTGCGCCGCCTCAAGCCATGCAATTTGGGCGGTTTGATTGATTAATTTACACTGCCCATAAAAACTCTCCCCCGCTGCGGTCAAGCTTTGTTTTCGGGTCGTACGCTTGAGCAAAGTCACACCCAATTCCTGCTCAAGTACTTTTAAGTGCTGACTTAATACAGATTTAGATAACCCTAAATCACTTGCTGCGGCAGTGATGGAACCGCATTCGACAATATGGGCAAATAGTGACATATGGCGCAATTTATTCATTGATTGTTCTTCTCAGTTAAACAATTGATTCTATTTACACTGTTTTTCTAATTTAATTAAACCTCTAAGCTTAAACAAGTTTAAATTTAGCGGAAGATCATCATGAATACAGAATCAACACCATTAGCCCAGTGTAAAGCTGGTATTGCTGCTTGGCAGCAAGCGTTTAACCGCCAAGATGCGCAAGCCTGTGCAATGCAATACACTCGAGATGCTATTATGGAAGCAAAACCATTTGGCGTATTTCATGGCCGAGAACAAATTGCCCAATTCTGGCAAGACATCATAGATCAAGGTTTTCACAGTGTTGACTACAGTGATGTCGATTGGCAGCCATCCCCTGAAGGAGGTTTTATCTTGACCTCTAAATGGACTATGAACAAAGCTTATGGCGTTGTTCACAGAGAACACTGGATTGTCGAGCAGGATGGTCTGGCACGTCTGGTGTATGATGAATTTGAAGTGTTAGGTGAAAAGTAGCGGCGCTAATTTGGGCCGAGCTAAACTCGGCCTAAAAAGATTATTTGGACGACAACGGCGGCGTCACATAAGCTTGCGTCCCCCATAATGGCACTGTCGACAAGCTGTGCTTAAAGCTCCCTGAGGTTTCTTTGGTACTGTAGGATAAATACATAATAGTCTGGCTTTTAGCATCATAAATACGACGCACTTTCATCGATTTTAAAAATATACTTTTGGATTTTTTAAAAACCACTTCACCTGATTTTGACTTGTCGATTTTGGCTATCATAGCTTGGGTAATTGCGCCCGTTTGACGGCAAGAAATAGAGCTGTCACTGGGATCAGACAAGCTCAAATCCGCTTCGACGCTGGCAACATGACAGGTTACGCCCGTCACCACAGGATCAACCATAGAATCTAGCTTAATATCTTTGAGTGTAAATAACCCCAGAGAGACATCACCAACCTCACTGTCTGAGCAACCTGAAAGCAACAATATGGCTGCAAAAGCGACGTGTTTTTTCATTTTTTATCCCTTAATTAAATGTCTGTAAGCGTATCAATATGAATTCACCATATCACAGGGTTCCCAATCCCATAATAGTTGTTAGAAAGATTCATGAAACTATTAATTTTTGATAAAAATTGTTGCTATTACAGGAAATAACGATACCATCAATTTTTTCTAAAAATAGTAATAATCTTATTTAAAACAGGGATTAAACCATGAAAAAATGCGCTGCTGCTCTTGCTTCTACACTGATGTTGACGGGTTGTTTTTCAACACCTGAAGCGGATACAGGTTCGGTTCGTTTAGATAGTCCAGAAGTCCATAGCCAACCTATGAAAGTAAAAATGGCAATTGGCTTAGATAAAGGTCAGCCCATTCCCATTAGCGACTCTCCCCTAGGTTCCAATGATACCGGCGTCTATGCCAGCTTGGAAATGTCATTAGGCGGCGGCTTTGCAGCCAAAGTGCAAACGGGTAAAGCGCTCAAAACCACTTTAAAATACCAGTTTTCAGGACAGCACGCGGAATCCGCACAGGCAGGCAATGTCTCTCATGCAATCACATTGGCCTATCTCACCGACGAAGAGTCAGGTACAGACTTCGAGACAGGCGAGTATATCAATGAAGACAGTAAAAGAGACTGGAAGCTAGACCATGACCTCATCGATATCGCCTGGATCACTGGTTACCGCCTTTCACCAGAAGCGTTACTGTACGGCAGTATATTTTATCAAACCGGTGAAATTGATGGCACATACTACCGCTCAACATTTGGTGGCTGCGCTGAGAGACATGCTCCAGAATGTGCCCAGAGTACCTTTTCTGACGATGGTTCTGCCTATGGCCTCAGTGTCAGCTTCGAGTATGCGTTTACCAAAAGCTTTTTGGGATCCCTAGAGCTGGTGCATAGCCGCTCAAATTGGTTTAATAGAAATGAAGATGACACCTTGGTCAATGGTAATTTGATTTACCAATTCTAAGCGGTTGACTCATTGACAGTCTGTGCTTATCAAACTGCAATTCACATCGACGTTGATAAAGCTCAGAGTGTGTCAGCATGTCCTGATGTGTCGCTGAGCCAAGATCAGAGCAAGGTATCATAGATCAAGGTTTTCACAGTGTCGATTATAGAGATATCGAATGGCAACCCTCACCTCAAAGTGGCTATATTTCGACCTCTAAGTGGACTATAAATAAAGCGTACGGCGTGGTGCACAAACGGCATTGGATTGTAGAGCAGGACGGTCTCGCGCGCCTGATATATGATGAATTTGAAGTGTTAGGTGAAAAGTAGCGACATTAATTTGGGCCGAGCTAAACTCGGCCAAAAATGGTTATTTGGACGACAACGACGGCGTCACATAAGCTTGCGTCCCCCACAATAGCACTGTCGACAAGCTGTGTTTAAAGCTTCCTGAGGTTTCTTTAGCACTATAAGATAAGCACATGATTATTTTACTTTTTGCATCATAAATACGATGCACTTTCATCGCTTTTAAAAATATACTTTTGGATTTTTTAAACGCCACTTCGTCTGATTTTGGCTTGTCAATTTAGCTATCATGGCAGGAGCTATCTCACCTGTTTGACGACAAGAAATAGAACTATCACTGGGATCTGATAAGCTCAGGTCCGCCTCGACACTGGCCACATGATAAGTCACTCCCGCCACTACAGGATCAATCATTGAATTCAGTTTTATATCTTTGAGCGTAAATAACCCCAGAGATACATCACCAGTCTCACTGTCTGAGCAAGTAGCAGTATCGAAGCAAACGCAATGTATTTTTTCATTTCTATCCTTTCATTAAATGTCAGTAAGCATATGGCTTCAACAACACCTTCGCATAAGTCCCACAACCCCATAGTAAAGAATGAGAAGTTTCATGAAACAATTAGTTTTTTCTCAATATTGTTGCTATTACAGGAAATATAGATACCATCCCGCCTTACTAATAGTAATCATTACTTAATATAAAATGGGACTAAAAAATATGAAAAAGTGCGCAGCTGCTCTTGCTTCTACACTGGTACTGACAGGCTGTTTCACAACACCACCGGAGTCAGATATAGGTTCAGTACGTTTCGATAACCCAGAAGTTCACGGCCAACCTCTGAATGTAAAGATGGCAATTGGCTTAGATGAGGGACAACCCATTACCATTAGTGATGCCTCACGGGAGTCCGATGATATCGACGGCTACGCCAGTTTAGAGGTGTCATTAGGCGGCGGCTTTGCAGCCAAAGTGCAAACGGGTAAAGCGCTCAAAACCACGTTAATATACCAGTTTTCAGGACAGCACGCTGAATCAGCACAGACAGGCAATGTCTCTCATGCAATCACATTAGCCTACCTCTCTGACGAAGAGACTGGTAAATATTTCAGAGCTGCCGATAAATCCTACAAAGATGATAGAAGCGACTGGAAGCTGGACCATGACCTGATTGATATTGCTTGGGTCTCTGGCTACCGCCTGTCACCAGAGGCATTACTGTACGGTAGTATATTTTATCAAACTGGTGAAATTGATGGCGCATACTACAGCTCAATATTCACTCGCTGCGATGGTAGACACGCTCCAGAATGCGAGGTCGGCACATTTGAAGATGATGGCTCTGCCTATGGCCTCAGTGTCAGCTTTGAGTATGCGTTTACCAATCACTTTTTAGGCTCACTAGAACTGGTGCATAGTCGCTCAAATTGGTTCGATAGAAACGAAGATGACACCTTAGCCAATGTCAATTTGATTTACCAATTCTAAACGGTTGACTCATTCACAGTCTGTGCTTTATCAAACTGCAATTCACATAGACGTTGATAAAGCTCAGAGTGTGCCAGCAACTCCTGATGTGTCCCCGAGTCAACAATTTGCCCTTTGTCCATCACCACAATTAAATCAGCATGGGTCACGGTCGCCAAACGGTGCGCAATGATCAAAGTCGTCCTGTGTTGCATCAACTCATTGAGCGCCGCTTGAACATGAAATTCACTTTGCGCATCAAGTGCGCTGGTTGCTTCATCCAATAATAGTACTTCTGGATCTTTTAAAATCGCTCGTGCAATAGCAATACGCTGCTTTTGACCACCAGATAGCCTCACTCCTTGTTCTCCCAAAAAGCTATCATACCCCTCAGGCAGTTGCTCAATAAAGTCATGGGCATGGGCGCGTTTTGCTGCCTCAATTATCTGTTCATCCGTTGCATTGGGGTTACCATAGCGAATGTTATGCCAGACATTTGAACTAAATAACACAGGGTGTTGCGGCACCATCCCCATACAGTGGCGTAGATCTGTCAGCGCCAACTGCGTCAATGCTTCATTGTTAAACATTATGTCGCCTTTTTGCGGATCATAAAAACGCTGTAACAACTCAAATAACGTGGTTTTCCCGGCGCCTGAAGGACCAACCAATGCAACGATTTTACCTTTTGGAATTGACAAGTTAATACCCTTTAGCGCAGCAGTATCAGGCCTTGATGGGTAATAAAAATCAACGTTTTTGAAAGCAATGCTGATTTCATTGCCATGCTGCATCGGTTTGGGCTGGGCGATATTTTTAATTGCACTGTCAATTTGTAACAACTCTAGCAATCGAGTTGCAGCTCCCGCCGCACGCTGCAACTCACCATATACCTCAGCGATGGTTGCCACGGACATCGCCACCATAATGGCATAAAATATAAATGCGCCTAACTCACCGCCAGTCATGCGTCCTTCCAGTACGTCCATACCGCCGACCCACAACATAATGCTAATCGCGCCAAAGGTAAGAAAAATCACTGCCGCAATCAAAAATGAACGCTGTTTGATACTTTGTCTGGCTACATTAAAGGCTTTTTCAACTTCACCACCAAATGCCTGCTTTTCTTTTTCTTCGTGAGTATAGCTTTGGACTACTTTAATATGCTGAATAATTTCACCGGCATACGTGCTAATATCCGCAATGGCACTTTGGTTATTTTCAGAGAGTTTTCGCACTCGCTTACCAAATATCATGATCGGCACCAAAGTGAGGGGGACACAGGTGATCACCAATAAGGTCAGCTTTAAATTGGTGATCAATAACATTACCAACCCACCAATCAGCACCAGAGAGCTGCGCAGTGCCATAGAAAAAGAAGAACCAACAATAGACTGTAATAAAGTCGTATCTGTTGTCAGCCTAGACATCATCTCCCCACTGCGGTTTTCCTCAAAGTAACTGGGGTGAAGGTGAACAATTTGATTGAATACTGCTTTACGAATATCACCACTCACCCGTTCGCCCAACCAACTCATCAAGTAAAAACGACAAAAAGTGCCTACTGCGACCAGAGATATCAGCACCACCAAACCTGTGATCGCCTGCGTTAACTGCGCTTTGGAGCCTGCAATAAATCCACTATCAATAACAAACTTCACGCCTTGCCCGATAGAAAGGTTGAGCCCTGCGGTAATTAACAGCACCAATAGCGCCAGCATCGCAACCCATTTATAGGGTTTAACAAAGGAAACAATCGGCAATAAGCTCGCTATTGCCTTTTGTGGTTTTTGATTGATTGAATTACTCAAATTAGTTCCTATATGACTGTTTCACACAGCCGATGACAAAATAAAATGCGCTGCCCATTGAGTAAGTGTGCCATATTCAAGCAACCAATAAAAAGTAGGCCATCTAGGTTTTAAGCAACTAGAGTGCTACAAAAAGTAACAAGACAAATGCGCTTATTAGTGCAAGCCGAAAAATAAAGCTTAAAATATCTCCAATTTGCATATAGAATAAGTTATAACTAAAAAGAATATAAACTCATTGGTGGAACTCGCACCATACAAGAGGAGCGATAGAAAATGAAAAGCTGGGTAAAACAAAGCATTGCAAAAATAGAAGCGGACCAAAACCGTTCGGCTGATACACATTTGTTTAAATTTCAGCTCCCTCAATTTAATGACATTTATCTCTACCTCAAAGATGAAAGCACCCACCCCACAGGCAGTCTTAAACACCGTTTAGCACGTTCATTATTTTTATATGCTTTATGTAATGGCAAAATCAAAGAAAATACCCCAGTGATTGAAGCGTCTTCCGGCAGCACCGCGGTCTCCGAAGCCTATTTTGCGCAAATGATAGGTGTTCCCTTTGTCGCTGTGATGCCAGCGTCCACGGCACAAAGTAAAATAGATCAAATTCAATTTTATGGTGGTCAGTGTCATTTTGTCGATTGCGCGACAAATATGCACGACACAGCCGTTGAGCTCGCTCAACAGCTCGATGGCTATTTTATGGACCAATTCATGTATGCAGAACGTGCCACAGACTGGCGAGGCAACAACAACATTGCCGAAAGCATCTTTAATCAAATGAAATTCGAGCCCTACCCTGTACCTAACTTAGTTGTGATGGGAGCTGGGACTGGCGGTACTTCCGCAACCCTTGGTCGCTATATTCTTTATAAAGGGTATGAAACTGAATTGATGGTAGTCGACCCTGAGTTTTCTGCTTTTTACGAAGGGTACACGCAAAATAACGACGCTATTTGCACAGGCCGCTCTAGCCGCATCGAAGGTATTGGCCGCCCAAAAGTAGAAAAATCTTTTCAACCTGACGTCATTGATCACATGATGCAAGTTCCTGATGCCGCCAGTATTGCAGCCATGCTATGGCTTGAAGAATTTACCGGTCGCAAGGCAGGGCCATCCACAGGCACTAACTTATGGGGCGCCCTCAGCGCGGCTGAAAAGATGAACAACCAAGGTAAAGGCGGAGCCATCGTCACCTTGATTTGTGACAGCGGTGAGCGCTACTTAGATACCTACTACAATCCTGAGTGGGTCAAAAATAACATTGGTGATATTACTCCCTATCAGGCGCAGCTTAAAACTTGGTTTAATAAATGATAAATCATTAAAAGTGGCTAATTTGGCCACTTTTTCATTGTTTGGCGGTCTTTTACTCCCAAACCCCCTTTGCTGTTTTACCTTGAACTGTTACGTCAGCGTGTCGAAACTCCAGAGAGTTCCCAGCTTGCTTTTTATTTCGATAGTCCTGCGTTAAATTTTTTATCGTTGGCGTCAGCAAAACAATGGCATACACATTTACTAGCGTCATCAGCCCTAGAGACATATCAGCCAAGTTCCAAACCTGCTGTAAACTTGCATTTGCTCCCCACACCACCATCGCCAAATAAATACCTGTATAGCTGAGCCTACCAAGCCGATTGTCTAGCTTAAAGAAGTGCAGATTACTCTCAGCATAAGCATAGTTTGCTACCACAGAAGTAAAGGCAAAAAGCGTAATTGCCAACGCGATAAAGTCATCGCCAAACTCACCAAAATGAATGGTCATTGCCTGTTGGGTCACACCGATCCCCGCCATTTCACCACTGGCACCAATGCCAGCCAGTAGCACTATAACGGCCGTACAGCTGCACAATACAATAGTATCAACAAAAACCCCCAACATTTGAATATACCCCTGAACAACCGGATGATTAGGATTAGGCGCTGCGCCGGCTGCTGCATGGGGCACACTACCCGCACCGGCCTCATTGGAGTACATACCGCGCTGAATACCACTTTTGATCGCCGCGCCCAATGCCCCAGCTGATGCTTCAGTTAAACCGAATGCTGAAAGTACGATATCTGCAATTAATCCTGGCAATTGGGTTATGTTCACAGCACTGATGATGATCGCAGTCAGCACAAAGGTAGCCCCCATCCAAGGCACAACCACCTCAGCAAAACGGGCGATACGTTTAAGCCCACCGAGCACAATCGCGCCTGCAACCAATGCGATTATCAAACCACTGAGGTAAGTCGGAATCGCAAAGGTGTTATTGAGTGCTTCAGCCATAGTATTGGCTTGCATAGCGCTAAAACTCGCACCGTAGCCTAGAAATAAACAGATTGAGAATAATACGGCCAGCCACTTCTTGTTTAGCCCTGCACGAATGTAGTATGCAGGCCCGCCTCGAAACTCCTTTTGACTGTCTTTCACTTTGTATAGCTGGCCCAACACACTTTCAGCAAATCCTGTCGCCATGCCAAGCAGCGCTATTACCCACATCCAGAAAACCGCGCCACTTCCCCCCAAAGAAATGGCCATCGCCACACCGGCTAAATTACCAGTACCCACTCTTGCACTTAGCCCAGTACATAAAGCTTGAAAAGAGCTAATCCCGTTTGGATCCGAACTCGCGCTGTGCCTCACCAAGCCAAACATATGTTTGAAGTCAACCAGCTGGATAGCGCGCAGTTGATAAGTAAACCAGCCACCAGCAAATAACAGAACATAAATAAGAAGTTGGCCTTCTCCCCACAATACTTGATTGATAAATGCGACACCCTGCTCAACCATAAATTTACCCTGCATATGCGTTGCGGCTCAAAAGTCACTTTAGGACAAGGCTTTAAGCTGCACAATATTGACTATGTGTTACTGCTTGTTAACATAACAACAGAATGAAAAACATACAAATGTGTGTACAGTTGCGCAGCAACATATTCGTTCCACAATTTAGCGGTTCAATACCAAAACTATCAATCATTCTGAGAGCACCATGTTAAACCGAGCGATACAACTCTTTCCGCTGTGGGCACTGCTTCTTAGCACTGTCGCATACCTCACGCCAGAGCACTTTACACCGTTTAAATCTGCCATTATCCCGTTGTTAACTGTGATCATGCTCAGTATGGGGCTGACCTTAACTTGGTCTGATTTTAATAAAGTTATGCAAGCCCCCAAAGCTATCTTGCTGGGTGTGCTACTACAATATTTGGTTATGCCTGTGGTGGCGCTGATCATCGTATTTATGCTTAAATTAGATGACTCATTCAGCCTTGGCATGATCCTCGTTGGTTGCGTCGCAGGTGGTACGGCAAGTAATGTGATGTGTTTTTTAGCCAAAGGCGATGTGGCTTTATCCATTACCATGACGGCAATCAGTACTTTGCTAGGAGTGCTGATCACGCCATTTTTAATTTCGCTGTACGCCCAACAGTTGGTCGATATTCCGACTCAAGCGATGATCCTCAACCTATTAAAAATCGTTCTCGCACCAGTTGTTCTGGGGTTATTGATCAACACTTTTTTGCAAAACCAAGTTGCCAAAGTACATCGTATTCTGCCCTTGGTATCTATGTTCGCTATTGTCTCAATCATTGCCATTATTGTGGCCCTCAATAAATCACATATCACCGCGGTCGGCCCTATTATTCTTATCGCAGTTATCATGCACAATGGGATCGGACTGTTAAGCGGATACTGGGTTGCAAGGTGGTGTGGATTTGGTGAAGAGATCTGCAGAACCATCGCCTTTGAAGTAGGCTTGCAAAACTCTGGCTTAGCAGTTGCGCTAGCCATGAAGTTTTTCTCACCAACTGCTGCCATTGCAGGCACGCTGTTTTCAATTTGGCACAACATCAGCGGCTCAATGCTCGCGAGTTATTGGAGTAAGCGCCCAGTCATAGCGCAAGAGGAAGACCAAGCTACTTCCACTGAGTGTGCCCGACTCCCTGATTAGGGCTCAGTCACTTCTAATTTTAGAGCCACATGTGTTGAGACCGAAAACCCGAGTGTATGGCGGTCTTTTTTTAACTCACAGTACAAGCGATAGTGATGTCTAGAACTAAATTTGAAAATACCTTCTACGCTGCCGGTATGCTGTTTATTGGCACAAGTTGCTTGAATACGGTATACCCCAGAAGAGAGTGTCAGGTGATTATACTTGGCACTCACATAGGGTAATCGTCCACTGAGCTCCTGCCCTTGCTCATTCCAGATATACTCTATTTCTACCAGATAATCACTGGCGTATTTACGCGGCCCTTGGTCAACCTGAATACGCGCCAATTGAAGTTGGCCCAACCCGTCGGGGTTGTAAGTAAATGGGGCTGATTGACAACCTATCAACCCATAAGCAAGCAAGAAAGTTACTAAACACTTCCATTTCATATCAATTGCTCCATGTTTATTGTTCAGTGTTTCTCGCCTAAAAGCCCTATTTTATGACTCGCCACAACCTCTTCGGTTATGCTGCCATAAAATAAGGCTCTTGGCCTTGATGTTTTGCTTTTCTGCGAAAGCTACCTTTACCCTTTTTCGCTTTTTCAACCTTACATTTAAACACTGGGCTTGTAACCAATGCTTTGAGCGCATTATCTTTAATTTCACCACGGCGATGTTCGCAGGTGTGTTGTGTTTTTTTACTCATAGTTTGACCTTTTGTGTCTGCATGAATTAAATGAGCACTTATTATTCATTGTCATACTCGCCTCTGCAAGTAAAAACCCAAACCAAAAAGTATCGCAGTGCAATCATCGAGCCTGTAACCATAAAATACTCGATTTCATACGCATTTATTATTTTTATGCCTAAACTGCATAAAGAGCAAACGCGACGCAAATTTGTATGAAATCAATCTCTGTTAGCGGCAACATTTCCATTAGTTATCAAGACGTGGGAAATAAAAACAATCCAGCTATTATCTTGATCATGGGGCTTGGTGCACAAATGACTTTGTGGCCCGATGCGCTTTTTTATGGCTTGGTTGATCAGGGCTTTAGAGTTGTACGCTTTGACAATCGAGATGCTGGATTATCCACTCATCTAGAACAATTCGGGAAACCCAGCCTCTTTAAATCTTGGTTAAGCGCCCGTTTGCCACTTCGCAGCCAAGCCCCCTATACACTGGAAGAAATGGCAGAAGACACGCTGGCATTAATGAAAGCACTCAAAATTAAAAAAGCACACTTGGTCGGCGCTTCCATGGGTGGCATGATCGCGCAGCTTATCGCTGCAAAACAGAAAAAGAAGGTTTTGAGCTTAACCTCCATCATGTCTTCTTCATCCTCACTTAAATTGACTCACGCTAACTTAAAAGTATTTTTACAGCTCGCAAAACTACGCCCCGATAAACCCAATCGTGATGCCGCGATCCGCTACAACATTCGGCTTAATCAATTAATTGGTAGCCCAGCTTACCCTCAGGACGAGCAAACTTTAAAAGCGCAAGCGGTTGAAACCGTAGAGCGCGCCTATAACCCACACGCTTTCCAAAGGCAATTCGCTGCAATGGCCGCCAGCGGCAGCCGTCAAAATTTAATGGCCAAAGTAAAAGCACCCACTTTGGTGATCCACGGAGAGTCAGATCCCATTATTTCGAGCCAAGAGGGTATCAAAACAGCTCAGCAGATCCGTAAATCCAAACTCAAAATTGTCCCTGGTATGGGTCATAACTTGCCACCCGAACTTACCCCTAAAATGATCAAGTGGATTGCAAAGCATGTTCGTAAAAGTGAACTCAAACGAGCTAAAAAACTTGCCCAGAAAGGACAGAAACGAGATTGGGGGTCCGCCCCTATCTAATAAGGGCATTAAAAAAGCCCATTCAGAAATGAATGAGCCTCACTGCTTGGGAGCGAGTACTTTAGCGAAGGAAATATTGACTGTACCTGAATAATATAAATTTAGACCGCACCCTTATTGCCACTTTCTCCCCTCATGTTTTGGTTCATAGCTTTACTTGAACAGTGTGATAGTCTCTTAGTATTTCGTGTATCATGCTGATATCTCTACAGTCAAAGTAACTAAAGTACACAGGTGTAATATGCTCAAAGTCACTCTCGAACAATGGCGTATGTTTAAAGCCGTCGTTGAACATGGAGGCTTTAACCAGGCGTCTGCTCAGATCCACAAAAGCCAATCTAGTATCCACAATGCGGTCAATAAAATTGAAACCGCGCTTGGCGTCAAACTATTTCGTGTTGAGGGCCGAAAAACACTACTGACTGCTGCTGGTGAACTTATGTTACGCCGTGTTGAATACTTACTTGATGAAGCCGCTAAGGTAGAAACCATAGGTGCCAACCTTGCAGAAGGTATTGAAACCAAATTGCGTATCGCCATTGATGAGATCTTCCCAGCCCATTTGCTTTACCGGGTGCTCGACAAAGTCTCCCAAGAGTTTCCTTTTTTACGAATTGAACTGGTTGAGTCCGTCCTCAATGGCGCCAATGAGCAGCTGCAAAATGCCAACGTCGACATCGCCGTTTCCGCATTCACCCTTGAAGGCTTATTTAGTGAAGAACTCTGCCAAATAGAGTTTCTCGCCGTTGCGAGCCCACAACATGCCCTTCATCAAAGTGACAGGGCACTGACGTTAGAAGATTTAAAATCACACCGACAAATCGTAGTACGAGATTCCGCCGTATCAAAAAGTCATGATTCAGGATGGCTACAGGCAAGTCAACGCTGGACAGTCAGCCATATGCGTACCTCCATTGATATGATTAGAAATGGGTTTGGTTTTGCTTGGCTGCCAGTGCCCTTAATCGAAAAAGAGCTTGAAAGTGGTGAGCTTGTTGCGCTCAATTTACAATCAGGGCGAACGCGTCAAGCCCAACTACACCTGACTTTTGTCGACGGAGATAGCCTAGGGCCTGCAGCAAGGACTTTTTTAGGTGAGCTCAGATACCAAAGTATGATTATGCCAACGACACAAAGCGCTGAGGTCGATAAACAGTAAATCGCCACGCAGCTTTGGCGTCTATACTTGTATGGTGCAGCAATTTTATTAGGGACAACCATGAATGAAAAACAGCTAGCAACGCAATTTTATAGCGCACACCAATGGTCTGTGCTCAATGATCCCATAGATACTTGCACACAACGTGCTCTTGAGCTGGACTCGGCGCTTCTTAAGCAGGTCGCCAACGGTGAAAAACCTGCAACAATACGTTTATGGGAATGCCCTCAATCATTGATTGTTAGCCGTAAAGAAGCCAAATTAGTGGATTTTAACAGCGCCTGTGACACCTTAGCTCAACTGGGTTGGCCTGTTTCGGTCAGAGAAAGTGGCGGCACAGCGGTCCCTCACGGTCCTGGTATCTTAAATTTTTCGCTCATCTTTGCACAGACCAAAACCCAACCTTTGGATTTAGACGCTATCTATATCGCCTTGTGTGAGCCTATTCGCAATGCACTGCGCAACCTTGGCTTGCAGAGTGAATATGGAGAAACTCCTGGGGCATATTGCGACGGTCGATTTAATCTCAATATTGATGCACTCAAAGTGGCAGGAACCGCTCAGCGAGTAGCACTCTCTCCCACCAATGAATTTGGGCTTTACCGCGCCGTATTAGCGCAAGCCATGATCATGATTGAAGCCGATCCGCATGATACGACAGGCATCGTCAATCAGTTTTACCAGCTAGCAGGTGGTGACAACTGCTACGATCCCCATGCGTCAACTAGTGTCGATAGACATTTAGCAGGCCACTACCCAAGAGGCAAATTGACTCAAGTCATCAGACAAGAAATCTTACTAGCCTTGCGTGACTTTAATGCAGATATTGCATCTCAATTAGAACTTTAAAATACCAAGGACCCTTTGGTTTTCACATTGGCTTCACATCGTCACCTGCAAAGTAATGCAAAAAAGGAAGCCGCCTCATGTTTAGTCACATCCGTAACGTTGTTATTTCTTCATTTATTCTGCTTGCGACGCCCGCATTGGCTGCATCGATTGCTCACCAAAACTTGGTCAACCAAGCTGTTGAGCGATTTACACAAGCCAATAAGCAACATTGGTCGTATCAAGTTCACAGTATAGAAATTGAGGAAGGAGAAAAAACTGAAGTACTTGCACAGCACATACCTCACGCCAACGCTGATAAACGCTGGCACCTACTACAACTCAATGGTAAGAAGCCATCCTCGAAACAAGCTGAAAAATTCGCTAAAAAGCGACAAAACGAAGGGTTTTCTGTGAGTATCAAAGAGTTGATAAAAACAGACGCATTAACACTTCACCATGAAACGCCTGAATACATCACCTTCACTTACCCCGTCGAATTATCTGATCTGGGCGAAGATGCCCTCGGTAAGTTAGTTGGTAGCATTCAGATAGATAAACGTCATTTGAATATTGACCATATATCCATCCACAATACCGATGAATTCAGCCCCGTCGCCTTGGCAGAGATTGATCACTTTAAGCTGCATATGCAGTTTATGACCATAGATAATACGGTACTTCCCAAATATAACACGATGGAAATGACCGGTACCTTCTCCTTCTTTATCGAGATAGAAGAAACATCCAAGACCACATTTAGCAATTATCAAAAACACCTTGTAGTCACTGATGATAATACAATATAAGCTTATAAATCATGTTATTAGATATCTATTAAAACTCTATTGAGCAATTAATAGATATTCATTAAGACAGAGAGGGACGTGATATTCAACACTCATATCACGCCGCCACATAGACTGCCTCAAGCGCTCAAATACCTTGCCTATTGGCAATGATAGGCCGTGTACGATATGGTTTGTGTGGTGCGATTTAACATTTTGCATGAGGAATCACAATGAAATTACATCGCCGTCACTTTATCAAAAACATTACACTCGGCTCTCTTGTGGGCTTAATTGGCACACACGTACACGCACGTACCCTTACCCCCAGCGAAATGGAAGGACCCTATTACCCGATCACACCGCAAAAAGATCAAGATGCAGATCTCACTCAAGTTGTTGGTAAAAAAGGTAAAGCAAAAGGTATCGTGATAGAAATATACGGACAGGTATTCGACAATCAGGGGAACCCCTTAGAAGATGCAACCATAGATCTATGGCAAGCTAACAGCTTTGGCAAATACCATCATCCACACGATAATAGCGATGCCCCCATTGACGAGCACTTTCAGGCATGGGCGATAATACAAACAAAAGCTGGGGGGCATTTTCGCTTTAAAACCGTCTTTCCCGGCGCCTACCCGCTGAATGCTTCACAACAACGTACACCGCACATTCACTTAAAAATTTCAAAAAGAGGTTATCATTCGCTACTGACTCAAATGTACTTTCCCGATCATCCTCTCAATGATAAAGACGGTTTATTTAGAAGTAAAACACGCCAAGAGCAGGCCTTGATGACCGCCAAAGCAACATCAAAAGCCAATCAATATCGATATGACATTGTCCTTGCAAAAGTATAGCGCCTACTTGCAAGACGAATTGTCCATTCAGTATTAATTTTCCTTAACAGGCCTCGCTGAATGGGCGACTACATTGAGGTGGCTTCACAACAACGTAGCCATGTATTTTCACCTCTTGATATCCACTCAACGCATTTTATGGCTATCAATAAAAGTGTCATATCACCATGATAGCGTGAGCATAATCGTAAACAACAACCCAGTTTTACGCACTCAATTACAGTAGTTTGAAGTATGCAAAGCGTCATAGATATTCAATGGTGGCAGCTGGCGGTATTTAGCCTAACGCTTATCGTTCCTTATTACATCAATATGCATTACCAGCTAGGCTTGTTGAAAGAAACCGTCATAAGCCTAGTTAGAATGACCTTACAGCTGATTTTGATCGGCATTTATCTAGAGTTATTGTTTGATCTCAATAGTATTTGGGTCAACTTAGCCTGGATGTTTGCAATGGTTCTCGTTGGCAGCAGTGCGATCATCAACAAACTTCATTTTCCAAGACGCATTGTATTGATACCCGTTGCGCTCAGCTTAGTTGCGGGACTGTTGCCTTTAATGACGATCCTCTCTTTGGGTATTATTCAACCAGAACCTTTTTATCACGCGCGCTATGTTATCCCTTTAGCTGGCATGTTGCTTGGCAATAGCATTTCTGGGAATATTATTTGCTTACAAAGCTACTATAGCGCACTGCAAGAACGCTGGCCTGAATATCAAGGGGCACTGGCGCTAGGCGCTTCTCCAAGTGCTGCAACTCGACCGTTTGTACAAGAGGCATTGCAAAAAGCCATGTCCCCTATACTCGCTACAATGGCAACAACGGGACTGGTCACCATACCAGGTATGATGACAGGGCAAATACTAGGCGGCGCATCCCCCATGGTGGCAATTAAATATCAGCTGATGATCATGCTCGCTATTTTTGTCATGATGAGTATTACCATCACTGTCAGTTTATGGATGGTGGCAAAGCGCAGTATTTCCGTGGAAGGAAAACCTCAAGTCAGCCTCTGTTAAAAAAGAAAAGGCAGCTCGAAGGCTGCCTATTCTGTGATTTTATTTGTCGGTATCTCGATATTTTTCAAACCAAGCCACGATATGACCCACTTTTTGTATCAAGTTACTAGGCCTTGCGGCAATACCATGCCCCGCTTTGGGGATACGCACCATTGCCGTTTCTATACCGCGCAGCTGTAGTGCTTGATAATACTGCTCAGTTTCACTCATTGGCGTGCGGTAATCATTTTCACCCGTTAGCAACATAGTTGGCGTTTTAACATTGCCAACCAGCGACAGTGGAGAATGCTTCCATAGGTGTTCTGTTGCTTCCCATGGCATGCCTGGCATCCAATATTTTGCGTAGTAATTATACGCATCTGCCGTCAATGCAAAACTAATCCAATTGATCACAGGTTTTGCCACAACGGCGGCTTTGAAGCGATCAGTGTTGCCAATGATCCAAGCTGTTAATACACCGCCTCCTGAGCCGCCAGTAACAAACAAGTTATCTTCATCAACAAACTTTTTCGCCACCATACCATCGACGACATCGATAAGGTCGTTGTAATCCTTTGACGGATAATCATGGTGAATGAGGTTGGCAAATTCCTGACCATAAGACGTGCTGCCCCTTGGATTAGCCCAGACCACCACATAGCCTTTTGACGCCATCAGTTGCACTTCCGTGCTGTAGTTCGGACCATATGCGGTGTGTGGACCACCATGGATCTCCAAAATCATTGGGTACTTCTTTGAACCATCGAAATTAGGGGGTAGAGCATACCAAGCTTGAATGTCTCTGCCATCGACCGAAGACTTGACGGTGATTGCTTTGACCTCAGCAGTCTTTTTATGCCCTAACAAATCTTCATTTAAGTCTGTAAGCTGTACTGATTTTCTTCTTTTGTCCACCAGTGCTAGATCAGCAGGTCGCTGTGCATCAGCTGTGGTGACCACCAAGCGACCACTACCAGCTACGGCAAAATGGCCCGAAGTATACGGACGTCCAAGTGACAATCCTCCCAGCTCAGCAACTTTCTCTGTCACTTTGCCTTTTAAAGTGACATGACCTACATATTGCTGACCATGATCTACATAGCTAAAGTAAAGCCCACGTCCTTTTTTATCCCATTGATGGGCACTGATTGGGCGATCTAATGACTCGGTGAGATTGACCGGGTTTTTGCCATCTGGATCCATCATGTAAATATCAAAATTTTGGCTCGATAAGCGCTTATCTTCATAGTGGAGATAGGCAATTTTATCTCTTTGCTGATTCAGTTTAGGACGATACTCGGGACCGTTGCTATCGGTGATTTGAGTAACCTGGCTATCAGCGACATTGATGCGATAAATATCTGATTGGCGTGGCCTATTTTGCCAATCATCATGACGATCTGCATTGAAATAAAGCGCTTTTCCATCTTTGCTCCAAGTTAATGACGAGCGGTGATGAAAGTCCCCTTGCGTCAATTGTCGAGGTGTTCCGCCTTCCGCTGGTACCACATAAATATGATGATAACCATGTTTAATAAAGCCACCGCCATCACGCTTGTACAGCATGTCATCTATATATGTTGCATTACCCGCCCACTGAGCGCCCTTAGGCTTCTTTGGCATATCTTTGAAAAGGCCGCTTTTGCTCTTTGGCTTAAACATGGTGAATGCTATCCATTTACCATCTGGCGACCAGCTTATATTGCCCACACTCTGATGCACATTGGTTACCCTTGCCGTTTGCCCTGAGTCTAACCAACGTACATACAGCTGATTATCCCCCTCTGCATTAGCTAAATATGCCAATCGCTTACCATCTGGTGAATACTGCGCGCCGCGAAAATGATTTTTACCAGACAATAATGGTTGATGGGTATTGGTTTTTAAATCTACCTCCCATAGGTTAATACGAGTGCTATCAGACATGATGTCCATCGCTCTTCGCTCGTAGACAACCTTATAACCGTCGGGGTGAACCTGCGGGGAAGCCGCGTATTCAATATTGAACACATCCTCATACTGCCACGTGTTGTTTGAGTGAGTATCTTTAGCCATAGCTGGTAGCGCTAGCATACTCGCTGCCAACAGCGTCAAATGTAGCTTGTTTTTATTTTTCATATTCAGACTCTTAGTAATGAACTCATCGCCTTAACATCACGGTTTTTACCGACATAAGATGTCAATGAGTATTGTTACATTATATCAATTATCAGTTCAGTGCTAAGATGCCTTAAACAAATGGACTATTCAAAACAACTGCGACTAATTACCGTAGTAAGAGATGATCGACTTCACACTGAAAACCCTCTTTTAAATCCTGCAAAGCTCATACCATTGAAGCACACAATCACACTATAAAAAAAATGCAATTGACTAACACGAGGTTAATTGTGACTCTGAGCATGCAGTACAAAAAACAAACAAAAAGGATATAACATGAAATTAAAACTAAATAAAAAAGGCATTAAGCAGTTAAGCCAAAAACGACTCGATTCAGATGCAACTAGGCAAATTGGCGGTGGTGCTATTGCCTCGAAAGACTATTGGTGTCAATCTGGTCAAATGCCATGCTGGACCAATGGACCCTGTATCACAACCCCGTATAAAGGTTGTAATACCAGAGGTTGGTGTCAAGGCTAATAATCTGTACTAGGTTCCCCATATTAATGCCGATCTAGGTGGTACGGCATTGATAAGCAGTAAACTTTCCACATGCGATAGCTCGCTTTAGTTACCGATGAGCCCACAAGCAACTGCAATCCGTTTCAGCGACTACCAGTCACAGCGCTTCACTTTTTCAAACCATGGTCGATTAAAACGCTTTGTGGCCGGCTTTTTTAATCCTGGTAACACCATATCCATGCCTGTTGATAAGTGTTCGCGCACTAACTTACGGATCCTATCATCATCTAACTGTGCGTAAGCGTCGAGCAGCGATTTCTTTTCTTCAACGGTTAAAGGCTCCCCATGCATATGCTTAAATCGTGTATTGAGCCACAGTAGCAAAGCCTGCTTGCCCGCATTTGGAAATGCCAACGTTAAGGTTTCTGTTGGGCTATATAACCTTTGAAAATTGACCCATTGTTGCTGCAAGGCAAAGACAAATAGTAAATTTACGCCTGCAGAGATCTGGCCCGAGCGTTTATCAATATTTTGATAACCTGCCAGTGCCGCCCTGAAGTGCTGCTCTGCCCGCTCAATACGCCCCTCTTCCAGTGCGATCAAACCCTGGTTATTCTCAATGATTGCCAATAAGTTCTTTCTATCTGCAAGTTTCGCTAATTTCTGCGCTTTGCTATACAAGGCTTTCGCTTTTTCCAATTCATCAAGTTGCCGAGCAAGCAGTGCCAAACTATTTGTAATGGTCAGCCTTTGCCTATCGTTAATGGCATACTTCACCGAGCACTCAAGACTGATCTGTGCGTCAATGATGTAATCGTGTTTACGCAGCCAAATACCAGTGCCACTCGTTACAGTTACGAGCTTATCAATAAAGTATGGATGTGTTTGATGATGAAAAATTGCTTCTATAGAATCAATAATTTGTTTCAGATCGCCAGTAAATACGGACGCCCGCATCGCAGCAATATGCCATCTAATTTGCTGTACATCCGTCAAGGCGTGAGGCGTAGGTATATTATTGAGAATTTTCAGTGTTCGAGAAGGATCAACACGTAGATAATCCTCCGCTTCTTTAAGCTTATCGTCCAGCGGAGCGGCCACAACCGTACCTGAAATAAGACTAAGTAAGGCAATTACCTCAGCAGCTCGCACATCACCTCTCCACCGAATAAGTTAACTAAAATATAGATAGGCAGCGCGTATTATTCAAAATAACCGAGCGCTTGATACGCAAAACACTGACCGCTATGGTTGCTTTGAATCAGTATGATAGACCCATAAAATAAGCACAATTATTGGCAAGTTTTTAGTAACGGGCCCAAACGGATGCAACCAAAAACTGCTATCAATCCAAGATAATAGCCCGCTATATACAATAATAGTCAGCACCTGCACCACACAACACAATTTGATTTTTTTCTTAACCAACAACCATAACCCCAACCCAATATCCAATGCGCCACCACCATAGACAGCGGCCTTGGCCACGGAGCCATAAATTTGTGCTTCTGCAAGAATATCAAAACCAATATGTGGCGCAAAAAACACTGAAGTTAAGCCAGTAAATATCCAGATAAAAGCGAGGCTAAAGCAGGCATAGTTATACAATGTGTTGTGCTGTAAAAACATCAGTTATACCACCGATAGTGGCTTAAAGACCATGAGCACTAATAACCCTAAAATAGCGATAAAAGCCGGGACCCCCAACAGGGTCCAACGTCGCATTAAGGCTTTAAATTCTGCAGTCACATGCCCTTTTTCGATAGACTCTTTGGCTAATCGACGTAATCGATATTGTATTTTCAATACTGGTAGCCAACAAAGACCTATAAAACCAAAAAGCCCGGCAACCGCGAAAAACCAAGGGGATTGAAAGGAATAGCCAAGCAAATGCATTAGATAGAGACCACTTACTATCTGTGTGACAACGGCCGGTGTAGTAAATAGCCAGTCTCCTAATACAACATGTTGCGTGGTCACATAAATTGCTTGAGGGTTATTAGAGCGGTTTGCCATGAACATAAAAAACGCGATACCTGCGCCCGTCCCCATCACCACAATCGCCGCTAAGATATGAATAAATTTGGCGATAAAATAAGGCTCCATCATTTCAATACCTGCTCTTTTTGATATATGCCAAACGCATTGAAGTGCGTATAAAATTCCGATAGTTTCAGCAGACTAACGCACGCGGTGGCTCCTCGGTGAGCGACGCTATCTGATAACAGTTTTTTAGCAAGAATTATCGCTGAAAAAGTGGGAATATAAGGCCCCTGACCATTTGGCGCATACAGTCGCCAAGTCAATGTCTGAGGCTGGGCGCTTAAATCTCGTCCCTTAATCGATACCTCCATTGCGCCAATATCGCTGCCAAATTTTAAAAAGCAGTTGCTCAAAACATCGAGCCGCTTGGCCAAAGGAGCCCAATTTTTGACTATTTTCCACTTTGCAATGGCGGCCATTGCGACCATTCCCCAGTGTAATAAAGGTAATTCCAACCCAGCTTGAAAACTAACTCGCTCGGAAACACCATACCGATCGGGAAATAAGGCCAGATCTGGCACATCTACATTGGCTAACAAACGGCGCTTTGCAATACCGCCAAAGTCATGGCTTTTAGCATCCATCCAACCATAGGCGGGTTGCCAGCGACCTTGTCTAAATACCGAAAAAGGATGCCCGGTGTAGGTTAGAATGGCCTCAATTGTTGCGGTGCCTCTTTGGGCTTTGTTACCGGGTGCGATGGCGATATCAATACTGTCTATATTTTCAAACAAAGGTAAAAAGTGCTCGATCACCGCCGAAGATAACCCCGGCACCGAACTGGCACCACTTACGACTAACACACCACTTTCCCGCGCCAATTTATCTAAACTGCCAATATTACATACAAACTGTCGGTCATCAGCCAAATCAATATAATGGGCACCAGCGTCAATGCAGGCCTTCGGTACTGCGTAGCTTTGGCCTTGATAAGGCCCCCCTGTGTGGATCACCATAAACGGCTTTTGTGCTTTTAATTGCTGTGAAAATGCGCTTGCATGCAAATCTATCTGCCAAGCTTCAAGTGTTGCTTTAGCGGATTGTTTCAGTAGCTCCACATAGTGTTCTGCTTTTGCTAGATTTCTTCCTGCTATTACCAAGGTAATATCGTGACTAGCTAAAGATTTAGCTATTCGCTGACCAAAATTACCATAGCCGCCTAATATGATTACCTTTTTTGACATTGCCTATCCTTACTTCTAACACCACAGCATCAAGATTGCAGGTTTTAAGCCCATAAAGGCAAAAGAATCTATTACAAATCAACAACCTTTACAGACCGCTATAATACCTAAAATCACAGACACAAAAAAGCGATGGGGTTGACGCAGTTTCAACTTTTTAAGATGAAGAAAAATCCATTCATTTCACATTGCAAAGTGTGCGATCACAACTAGACTTGCCTTGAATTCTATCAGGACAAGGAGTTATTTAATGACGCTTAAAACAACAGGAAAGGTGATAGCTGTCCTTTCTCTTGCCACACTTACCGCTTGTATGAGCACATCTCAATCACCTTATTTAAAAAGTTCTCTATCTCAGGGAGTTGGTCCATTAGAGGTTAGAGCCCCTTATGCAAACTACGTCAATTACTATGGCTATGTTGACGCTACGGTCAAACCAGAAGGCGTGTATAAAGGGAAAGATACATACTATTTGTACGCTTGGGTACCTGCCGCTGTTGACGAAATTGGTATCTCAATGCAATCGCCCGTTGAGTCAAAACCAACTGACAAAGACTTTGTGCACACAAACTTTGCTCCGGGAATGGAAAAAGACCAAGCTAAGTACTTTGATACTTACATCGTTTTTGATCGCATGAATATCATCGATAGCAAAAAAATAGCGCAAGGCGGTAAAGTATTGCAGCCATTGGGATACAACGATGACACACAAGAGCTACCAGCAAATCCCAGTGGCGCTTATTACAACTCGCTATTGAGACAAACAACCAATTTAAACAACCCGACCGAATCTTTAGTCAGAGGGGTTTATCGTATTTCATTCACTTCTTTCCGCTCTCAAGTAGAGGGCTCGTTTGAAGCCACCATTGGTACCAATGTACCCGGTGTGAAAATTGCGGCTTCATTGGAAGAACTTCATAAGCTGGTTAATGACGGTAAGTTATAAAAATACATCAAGGTGATGCAGTGCATCACCTTAACCCTCCCCACCAGTAACCAGCCTACAGGATCCTGCGACCAATAGCTTATTTTATAAGCTGCACACACTTGCACCAACTAGGGGTACAAACTAGGCTAATTAATAGGCCAAATTTGTATTTTCACACACATAGAAGAGGTCATTTAATAAGAATTTACAAGGAACTCGTTATGAAAAAGTACCAGTGCTTTTTATTTTTAGTCACATTGCTACATACCCCAATTAGCGCGGCACAATCAGATGATGAAACCGCAATCCGCGCTGCTATCAACAAATATTTCGCTGCCTTTTCTGAAGCCAATGCACAAAACTTACAAGACGTATTTCTACCTGAGATGCAAATGATAGGTAATGTCAGAGGCAAACCTTGGATACTACAAGGTGACAAACTAGCAGAGGGATTAAAGACCCGTGCGCCGGAGACCTTAAAAACAAGAGTCTATTTTATCGACATCACACATGATGCAGCGATGGCCAAGGTCAACAATGTCAATGTCGAAACGGGCACAGCCTATACCGATTACTTATTTTTCCTTAAAGTACAAAACGAGTGGAAAATAGCACACAAAGGTTATACCCGTTTCAAACAAACAGTCATACCTGAACTACCCTAAGCTCGAACAAGCGCGCTGACCGCATAAGCTCAGCGCACTGAAGGAAATTTAAAGCACAGCCGTTAAGATTGCATTTATGCTTGGATACCACATCATCATCCCAGCGGCAGAAACACCAATAAAAGTGATCAAAACACCAAAGCAAGCTACCCCAGCTACACACCATTTAACACCCACATGTTGGTGGCGTTTACCCCATAAAATTATTTCATACATGGCCATTGGCAACAGATAACAGGCGAATGAAAGAAATATATCAACAGGACCATCAAGTGTTAGCGTGTTACCATTCATCCCTTGATTGACCAAATACCACCCCATCAGATACAGACGAAACGTCCAAACCCCATTTACCAATAAGAAACTATGTACCGCCATACGTTGATGTGCACCGAAACGCTTTTCGATGGCATAACGCCAAGCAAAGTAAATGGTAATAGGGATCAAAATCCCATTGAGCGTGACCCCCAATGACCCTATATCGCTTAGTCGGTGACCTGCACCCCATGTTAGATATAACCCGGTCAACGCTCCTGACAGGCCAAGTAAAAAGAATACGCGACCATTGTAGCGGTGAAAACGAGGGTAGCGCTTGCGCGCATTCGGGATCAGTTGAAATAAACCACTTAATGCCATTAAAGCTGCTGGTAATACATGCGCAAAAAATATCGCTGATTGAAAATTAATATTGCTATTGAGTCCTTGCGCTGGAGATATCGCTCCCGCTTTTTCAATACTCCCCATAACCAATGGCAGCGCATATAAACTCAAGATATAGATGGCAAATGCCCACTGGCCTACCAAGGCCACCACCATCCAGCTTTTAGCCGCACCGTAGAGCGTTTTTTCAGCCGTCAATGTGGGTATTTTAAATTGTGATAAAGTCGAAGAAATCATCTTAGCCCCTTTTTGTAATCTATTGATTTATTTACTAAGGTGGCAAAAATAAAGCGACTAGTCGCACCGAATTCGAAATTCGGCGCATGATTTTTTGCAATCTTTACTTACAAAAGCAAAATTGAGGTATGGGGACCAGTTGAGTACGATTGACATGTTGACTTTTTACCTGCGCTCGAGCTTTAGGACCACAACATGACACAGCCACACATTCATGTCATTTTGCTAGCTGTTAGCCTTATATTGCTATTTGCTCAGCTCGGTGTGCGTAATAAAAAGACACTCCATATTTTATTTGCAATCTTCTGTGGCTCAGTTGCAATGACCGCAGCCAAACGTATTACTGGCGCAGACTTTGGTCCCTATCAATACCTTATCGGCATGCTTGCCTGTGCAACTTGTAATTGCTTTTGGTTGATCGCAAGAGCGCTCTTTCGAGAAAAGAATCCGATTGCATGGCAGCACATCGCCGTTGCAATTACGATTGCTGTACTGGTCGTGTTTCAGCAAGGTTACCTCTTTGTCACGGCACACTGGACCCTGCACTCCCGCTGGCTTAGCTTGTTGGTCAGCTCGTTGGGAGAGGTCACCCTTTTACTGTCGTCAGGCATATTGATGCTCTCTTGCTGGGAAGCCTGTAGAGGGTTTAATCGTGCATCTCGCAGGGATAAACAACAGCGCATTGTGTTTTTAAGCATTTTTGGTAGTGCTATTTTGATCAGTAAAACCGCGCAAAATGTGCTTAATGGAAACCCAGCCCAGCTGGATTTGATCACATCGCTGCTCACCATAGGTATCTTAATTTGCTTACAAGCACTGCTTATTTGGCGCAGCACATTGCGCAAACAAGCACAAGAGGACACTACTGCGCCTCACGCACATAGTTTAAAACCACTAGCTCCCAGCGCTGAAGCGACTAACTTCCTTGCAAAGCAAATTCACAACCTTATCATCGAGCAACAAGGCTACTTGCAAACAAATTTAAAAGTGGCAGACATTGCAAGGAAACTCGATGTCTCTGAGTACAAGATCAGCAAAACATTACGAGAGCATATGGGCGCCCGTAACTTTAACCAGTATATCAATGAGCTTCGTATTCAACATGCCATGCAGTTATTAAGCGACGCCGATAAACAACATTGGTCGGTACTTGTCGTTGGGCTTGAAAGCGGTTTTGCCTCCGTCGGTCCATTTACTCGCGCCTTTAAAGCCTATACAGGCTCAACACCAAACCAATATAGACAAACTCTACCACCTGCGACACAGGTATCTATCTGACCCTCTCCGGTCTTAAAAACGATGTAAAATACGCCTAAAACCAAAATAAAAAATTCTAACCCACAGGCATTTCACCCAACCTAAAAATAAATAATTTCATATAAATTAATAAGGTAAAAGTATTTCAGAACAAACCGAACACGATTCTTCCACTCAATATTTTTGTCATATTTTTGGAACCAACTTGCCACTTTTTCTTAGCTTATTTGTCTTTTTTGCTCTCTATAGTAGCGTCACTAAAACCGATAAATGAGAAAGGATTATGAAAACAAAATTACTGCCATTGGCGCTGTTATGTAGCACAACCACCTTATTAACGGGTTGTTTTGATTCAGATGACAACGAAGTTAAAGCCAAAGTCCCAAATCAAGAAGTGGTGATTGGCACAGCTATCGAGTTGCGCCTGATGGAAACCACAGATCTACATGCCAATGTGCTTAATTTTAACTATTTTACAGATGCGCAAGACAACAAAGTCGGCCTAGTAAAAACCGCAGCCTTAATCCATAAAGCAAGAAACGAAGCGCAAAACTCAGTACTTGTCGACAATGGCGATCTCATCCAAGGTAGTCCCTTAGGTGACTACATAGCTAAAATAAAAACCCTGCAAGACGGTGAAGTTCACCCTGTTTATAAAGCGATGAACACCTTGGACTATGACGTTGCCAATATTGGTAACCATGAATTTAATTTCGGTTTAGAGTTTTTACAAGAAGCCATTGATGACGCAAATTTCCCCTATATTTCTGCCAATGTCTTTAAATACGATGGAGACGATGATGATAGCAATGATGAGCCTCTGTTCTCTCCCTATCTTATTCAAGACAAAGCATTTGTAGATACAGATGGTAATACTCATACCATCAAAGTCGGTTATATCGGATTTGTGCCTCCGCAAATCATGCAATGGGATAAGGCTAACCTTGAAGGTAAAGTCATTGCCAAAGACATCGTCGCGATGGCGAACAAATACGTGCCAGAGATGAAGTCAAAAGGCGCGGATATCATCATTGCCATTCCACACTCAGGGATCGATACCTCCGCACATACTGAAAAACAAGAAAACGCCAGCTACCACCTGTCTAAAGTTGCCGGTATTGATGCCATCATGTTTGGTCATTCTCATACCAATTTCCCAGGCCCACGCTATGAAGGCATGGAAGACAAAGGGATTGACACCAAAAAAGGCACGGTTAATGGCGTGGCCGCCGTTATGCCGGGCTTTTGGGGCAATCACCTCGGTATTATCGATGTAACTCTCACCTATCAAGCTGACGGCTGGGCTGTAACAGGATCGCAATCGACACTCATGCCGATATATGAACAAGATGCAGATAGAAACGTCACCTCTTTGGCTGACAACGATGCCGATATTGAAGCTGCTGTGCATCATGACCACGAAGAAACTCGCACTTGGGTAAATGAACCTTTTGCAAAAATCACCAATCAAGTAAATAGCTTCTTTGCCCTCGTCAACGATGACCCTTCCATCCAAATCGTGACCGATGCACAGACCTGGTATACTCAAGAAGCGGTGCAGGGAAGTGAGTATGATGGCTTACCTATTCTTTCTGCCGGCGCACCATTTAGAGCTGGACGTGGAGGCGCCGACGACTATACCTATATCGCTGCTGGTGATATTGCCTACCGTAACGTTGCCGATTTGTATATCTACCCAAATACACTAACAATCTTGAAGTTAAATGGCGCCGAAGTAAAAGAGTGGCTAGAAATGTCGGCTGGGCAGTTTAATCAAATTGACCCTGATTCAATGGAAATGCAGTCATTGATCAATGGCGACTTCCCTTCATATAATTTCGATGTTATCGACGGCGTCACTTACCAAATAGATATCACTCAACCTGCGCGTTACAACAGCAAAGGCGAAAAAGTATCTGATGGGCAGCGTATCAAAGCACTCTCATATCAAGGAAAGCCTATTTCCCAAGAACAAGCTTTTTTAGTTGTCACCAATAACTATCGCGCTTCTGGTGGTGGTAACTTCCCGGGCATCAGCGCTGATAAAATCATCAACCCATCACCTGATGAGAATCGTCAAGTTGTTGCCAATTATATCACCCACCAAAGCGGTGCTAATGAAGGGAAAGGTTTAGATCCTTCTGCCGATTTGAACTGGTCATTTACTGCCATTGAAAACGCACAAATTCAGTTCACTACGTCAAACAGTGAACACGCTAAAACATACAGTGAACAATTCAACCATATTCAGCCGCTTGATAAAACCAATGAAGCTGGCTTTGCACTGTATCAGCTGAACTTATCTCAACTTAACAACCAATAACACCCAAATACCCATACGGGGTGCACAAAAGAGTGCACCTCACCTCCTTTGCAGCTATTTAGGAAGTTGGCTGTAACAATAAACCAAACCAACGGGAATTGAAAAATGACTGTAAATAAACTGACTTTATCAGTCTTGCTCAGTGCGGGTTTACTTGCCCATTCAACCTTTACAACCGCCGCAGCCTACGACTGGAATAACACAGCGCCAGTTAAAGTACCTAGTGCAGCCAATAATAACGGCAAGACCGTTTATTTTGACGTATCTCATGGTGGCGTTGAAGGCAATGCTGACTGGGTCATTGACGGCGCTTTTTCAGACTTTGCAGACGCACTTGTTCAACAAGGTTATACCGTCAAAGAATACCGCGGTGTTGACCTAAACAATGATGGCCGTATCCGCTTTTACGATGATCGTACTAATGGCGCACAAACAAATGAAGCCATCATTACCTTTGATGCAATCAAAGACGCCGATGTGTTTGTACTGGCGGAAACCAATAGACCATTTACATTGGCTGAGCAAGCTGCGCTTGAGCAATATGTCGCCAGTGGCAAAGGCATATTTTTCGTTGCCGATCACTATGATGCGGATCGCAATTTAAATACTTGGGACGCGACCGAAGTATTCAACGGCTACAACCGCTCAGATCTGAGTAAATATAACATGGGTGGCGCATATGGCGACTGGCGCAACCCCAAATCGGCTCATGCTGGATGGCTAGTTGAAAACTTTGGGATCCGCTTCCGTTTTAATGGTGTTGATTACAAACAAGGTGTGAGTGGTGTAGAACCTAGCACTCAAACTGAAGGGATCACACAAGGTGTTGACCCGATCTTGATGGCAGCTGGTGCAACCCTCGCAATTGTTGACCCACAAAAAGCCAAGGGACTGGTTTACTTCTCAGAGTCAGATACACCAGTCAAATGGCGACATGCCAAAGATGACGGATTATATTTTGGCGGAAAAGCTGAAGGCCCCTACGTTGCTATCGCCAAATCTGGTGCCGGTAAAGCCGCTTTCATCGGTGATTCATCTCCGATAGAAGATGCGACACCAAAATACCGTCGCCAAGACAACGGCAACACTAAAAAAACCTATCCTGGTTGGACAGATCCCGGTCATGCTTCTGTACTCGCTGTTAATATCATAAACTGGCTTGCATCCCCTGAAAGTTATCAATACTTCGATGGTCAAAATGGCCATGCCAGCGGGTTTGCTACACCGACCCCCATGGCATCTCAAGAAATGTCAGATCCCAACAATGGTCAACCGTGGGGCACGCCAGCTAGCGGTTTTAATCCATGGGACACAGATACCTACAAAAACAATTCGTTTAATGCTCCATATGGAGACGGTCAAACAAATCCTGATCCTGACCCGGATCCAAACCCTACACCGGGTAATGCTGTATCTGTCAGCGATGCGTTAGCGGCACAGCAGAATACACCTCTGGTCGTGATCGGTAAGGTTACTGCGGCGGTCAATGGTATTTACGGATTGCAACTAAGCGACCTCAACAATCCCGCAACACACATTTTTGTTAAGCTGGAAAGCAACCAAAGAGCCGACTTTAACCCACAGCTAAACCCTGCAATTTTAAATCAAAATATTATTGTGACAGGAAAGCGCAACAGCTATATGGGTGAACCAGGCATTCGCTATGTCACTGAATTGCAAATAGCGCCGTCATACATGTCAGTTGAACAAGCATTGGCCACTGCACAAGGTGAGTCTATCGAGTTAACTGGTCGAGTAAAGTCTGCTTTAAATAATATTTATGCATTGATTTTAGAAGACATTAATGATCCAAGCTTTACCATCAATATCAAATTAGAAAGCAGCCAGCGCGCGCAGTTTAGTCCTGTGTTGAACCCGGATGTGCTCAATGCAACTTTAGTGATCAAAGGGGTACGTGACAGCTATATGAGTCAGCCCGGGGTACGCCAAGTTTCGAGTATTACTCTGACTTCAGATGACAATAGCACTAACCCAGATCAAGGCAGCGATCTCAGTGTCTCTGATGTGTTAGCAATGAGCAATGGTCAACCTGTGGTTGTATCTGGCACTATCACAGCAGCAATTAATAATAAATATGCACTGGAACTGACAGACTCAAACAATACTGGTAATAAACTTTATATTAAGCTTGAGTCTTCACAGCGCGATACATACAGCCCTTTACTCAATCCTGAATTAATCGGTAAACGCTTGAGAGTCGAAGGCATTAAAAATGACTATATGAGCCACCCAGGTGTGCGCAGTGTGAGCAAGTTAACGCTGTTAAATTAATCATATCGTGACGAGGTTCGGGCAACATTGGCCCGAACCTTTTGTTTTACTGTCTTATTGCTTTAATAGGTGTCGATGAAAAGTTCACATATTGATTCAATACCGCCTGACCATCGCTATTTTGGGTGAAAGTGAGGTAGATATTACTGTCCTCAAAAAAGAAGCTATTTGGCGACATCGCATATAACTCTTGATACCCCCATCCCTGCTGTAGGAAATACAAGTCACCTTGATAATAAGCGACCGTATAGACAGCCCCATTTTGCAGGCGATAATCACCCGCAAACGCGCGAAGTTGTTCATCGGAGAGAGAAACTTCTTTAAAGCTCGGCATATTTATATCTAGCGCTTTTGCTGCCAAGCGCTGGCTAAGAACTGGTGGCGAAATATTGGTGTTGTTTGACAACACAGCAACATAAAGTGCCTCTTCAGGCACATATAGCGCATCAGAAACAAAGCCATTGATCCCGCCATTGTGCGTGATCACTTGGTAATCGCCCAAGGTGGCCACAGCAATGCCATATCCATAATTCGAAATGCGACCATCATTTAATGTTACCGGTGCCAGCATTTGCTGGTAGCTTTGCTCACTGATTAATTGTTCATTTGCAAGCGCATAAAACCAAGTATTTAAGTCAAACACATTGGAAGAAAGCGCACCTGCAGCATGAGGCCAACTCGTGTCAACATGGACGGGAGTAATATAACCATTTGATGTAGCATCATAGCCTGACACGTGATTTTTGATGACTTTGCGTCCAGCATAATGGCTATTTTTCATATCTAGTTTTTGAAAGATTTGCTCATCTATAAACTCCGCATAGGACTGTCCGCTGGCCACCTCTATGATCTTACCTAGCAATAGATAGCCTGTATTTGAATAAGCCATATCATCGCCGGGCTGGAATTTCATCGGGTGCTGAGCAATCCTTGTAAGTATCTCATCCAAGGTTGCTGGAGCTGTTGCTTCTTTTAGCATCAACTCTCTATCCTCGGTGTAATTGGCAATGCCTGACGTATGCGTTAATAAGTGCTCGATAGTGACCACATGCCCGTCAGTAGGAAAGTTGGGCACATATTTATGAATATCATCCGTTACAGACAACTTCCCACGCTCTTGCAAAATCATAATCGCCGCGGCGGTAAACTGCTTGGTGATTGAGCCAATTTTAAAAACACTTTTGGCTTTTAGGGGTACATTCAACTCTAAGTTGGCACGGCCAATGGCTTTTTTAAAAATCACGTCACCGTCTTTACTGATCAAAGCAGCAGCCCCAGGTTCACTGTGGCTAAGTTCACTGCGCAGTACTTTACGATATTCCTTTTGATAAGATTTGGAATCACTAGCCATCGCATCTGCGGTGCCTAGTGACAAAGTTGCCGCTATTACTGTAACAATTAAAGAAGGTTTCATCTCAATTTCCTTGTGGTTTGGTTTACGCCTATTATTCAAGCATCTAGGCTCTCCTTTTGTTGTCGAAAAAGTGTTCTTTGTTGTTACAAAGTATATAAAACTGTCGGGATATTCTTGGCATTAAGCCTGCTTAGTTATTTACACTCGCGATATGCAAAGGACACGCAAACGATGAATGTAAACGACGCAACATACTCACTTTACAACTATTCGAGCACCGCAACGGCAAAAACAGCAAAGCTCGATCAGAACAATGCCACCGACACAGAGCAGGTACTGATAAGCGAAGGCGGCAAAACTGCGGAAACTAAATGGCAATCCATTGCCAATAAATATGATGTGCACAATATCTCAGAGGCAGAAGCAGGCGCTATGTCACGAGATTTATTCGAAGCCGGCTTTATTAATACCTCCCAAATGATGATCTTAATGGCCCCCTCATCTATGAACGAGACACCTCTAAAAAAACATGACATGCTCAATGATATGAAATATACGTTTCAGATATCAGCTTCATTGGGGGGGCATTCCCGCGCTTCTAAAGAGCATTACCTCAGTGCCATTAATGTGTTGGAACGCCTTAAAGACTCGCAGACACCCATCTAGTTACTTTTTATCACTTTCATAGTAATTGCCCGTCGCCCTTGCCAATGCTTTATATACAAAAGGAATTTCAATATCAGGGTAACGCTCAAATAGTGACTCACGCATGTAAAAGGTAAACTGCTTAGCACTTTCTATAGGCAGCTCACTGGGGCGTTTACCGTGAATTATTTGAATGGCCATTTCGCTGGCTACATGGCCTTGCTCAACTGGCGACGCACTAAACGCTATTTGTCCTCCATCATTAACATAGGAAGAAGAAAACCCAAGTACAGGCACATTGGCGGTGTTTTCCTGTGTCCACTTGATCACTTCTTTAACTGCTACACGATCTTTCCCTTTGCTATTACATGGATCTTTCCCTTCGGCATCTTTGGCTGGGACCAGTGTTTTGTAGCCATTTAATAAAATTAAATCAGATTGCTGATTGGCCAATAACACCGCTTCTTGCCATTGTTTGTAACTACAAACTTTGATGATATCTAGGTTAATTTCTGGCGCCCAAGTATATTGCTTGATCAACTCAATATTTAACTTACTGGTTGTCGAGTTATCGGTAATGAAAACCACGTCTACCGGATTAGAATCGGCGATATTAATGCTATCGGGAAAAAATATTTTTAAGATACTTTCTTTGACAATCGGCAGCGGCCGTCGCTCTAAAATTCCCGTTACATTATCTGCTTGATCAAAACCATACGCCTCAGGTTTGGCGTTTACGCCAGAAAATACCACGTTTATCTTGGGGTGATTTAAATAGTGTTTGGTCACATATTTTTGCGCGTTGTCATCAACTGCGATGATCACATGCGGCTCCCAGCTATCAATCAACTTTTGAGCACGCGTGCCCGCGCGCGATTTAAACCCGCTGCCAGAATGACGCTTGGTATCCATATAATGATATCGTACCGAAAATGCCTCATCTTTTAGGACTTGGGCTATCCCGATATTAACCCTATCAGTCCAAGAGTAACCAATGTGATAACTGTGCAGAACCAGCACTCTGGGTTTGTTTTGTACCGCAATAAGGGTGTAAGCAATAAATCCGAATATAAATAGTAACGGGATCAATCGATTTAAGTGATTAACCATGATGGGCTCCTTGTCTTATAACATGTTTAACCAGCGAAAAAACGGCAGTGTGCAATAGATGGCCACGATGCGAAACAGCACCGACAGCGCGTTAAATTTAAGAAAAGAGGCATGGTTGTAAAGTTTTGCTTTTTTCTGAACGACTCCCTGAAACATCACAAAATACGAGGCTTGATAGGGAAAAAGCCAACACTCTGCAAGCATGAGAATGATAAAGGCCACCACCCAAGGATCAATACCATGTGACTCTGCCAAAGGAATAAAAATAGCGGCAGTGAGCATACCGGCAGCATTTATCGGTAAGAATAATCGCAGCGCAAAAACAATGCCTATTAATATCAGTACAAAAAACTCAAAATCTTGGGCCATAAACACACCAACAAGATTTAGTCGTTCACTGAGTAACACATCAATTTGTGTATAGTTGAGGATATGCACCATGCCAATCATTGAACCAAGCAAAATCAAAAAACGCCAATCAATGTCATTTTTAATTTGCTTGTTGCTGATCATACCCAGAGCTAAAAAGACAAATAATACCGTTAAACTTACCCATGATAGCTGGATTTTATGAAATGAAGCTGTGACCACAGCCAACAGAAAAAACAATACGCCACACAAGGCAAACCACTCTAAACTCGTTATTGGGCCTAGCATAGCCAGTTGATCTTTTATGTCTTGCTTCGATATTTTAGGTTTTTCACTGTGTTTAAACATAAAATGTGAACACACCAAAAATAGTGTCAACATCACCAAGCCCGCTACAGATGCCGCGGTAAACCAATTCATCCATTGAAATTCTTCTCGGCGCTGCACAGGCAGTAAGCTAAACACCAATAAGTTAAGTGATTTACTGGTCATAAATATGGCTGAAAAAATACTCACGCCAGCAAACATAGATAGGCTTAAACGCGTTGCTGCCGCACTGCCATTTTTGAATCCCAGACTTTTACTCATATCGACCAACATGGGTGACAATAGCCCCACTCGGCCATTGGAGCTTGGGATCATGGGCGTCAAGAAAATCCCCAGTAGCAACAAACTAAAATTGTAACTGAAGGTCGAGTTTGGGCAGCGTTGCAAAATCCATAATACAACGCGGTATGTTGCGCCTGATGCGACCAACACCGAGCCCAAACCAAAAATGCTCAAGGCCATAAAAAAACTCCCCGACGCATAGCCTGACAACGCGACCTCGCTGGGCACCACGCCCAAACTTAAGCAAATAATGAGAGTAAACAAACCTGCGGCGTACATAGGAATGAGTTGAAATACCCACATAATTAAAGTCACACTAAATGCGGCGATAAATTGCTTTTGCCGCCAATTAAGCAGTGCATCTCCTCCTTGCTCGCCAAAATACAAGATACAAGCGGGCGTCAGAACAACCAAAAGCCAACCCAGCGCCTTGAACCAGTCTTTATATTGAGTATCAACTTCAGGGACTTCTAGCAGCTCTTGCTGTGCATCCAGCGCCGCAGGCGTGTGCACTTGCTCTAGTAACACTTTGCGAAACATGTCCTTAGAGGCGGTGTGTTCAGGCGCAATTTCATGGGCTTTATCACTTGGAATGGCCAAAAATATCGATGACTCTAAAACAACGACCTCACTGAGATAGCCATTCACGCCAAGTAGCGCTTCTTTACCTACTACCCCCTCACTCAAGGTTTGGCACTCTCCTGTGGAGCTCGTCAGCAGCACACTACCAGTTAGTAGTACATAATATTGCTCAGCCGACTCCCCTTGTTGAAACAGTTTTTCACCAGGGGCAACTTGATACTTTTGTATATAAGGCAATAATCTCGCGAGCTGCTGTCGGCTCCAATCTTCGAACTCTTCTGTTTGGCTAAGGCGCTCAATATCTCGCTGTAATACAGGTAAATCACGACTGGCCTCCCCATCTGAGTGGACGCCGTCAAGCGCACTGTGTTTATTTGCTAATAATTGTTCATTCATAATATGGTTCCGAGCTTGTCGCTACTTAAATCGAATTGAAATCAACCTAGTTTCAAATAGGTAATAAAAAACAAGGCACAACTTAAAAAGGGCCAATAAAACAGTCTGGGTAATAAGTTATCTTTGTGGTGGATGAAATACATACGCTCTGTACGTGACAACAACACACTATTAATGGTCACTAGCGCTAAGGCTAAATAGGCGAGAAAATAGTAACTCTCGTAATAATTGATCCCCGCATCGTTTAACTCGCCTCTGAGTGTGCTGTGCCACAGCATGGTTGAAAACATCAAAGCTGAGGAACCTGTGATCACCGCCATGGGGTTGAATCCAAACACATCCGCCTGGCTTTGATTTGCCGTGGATAAAATCAATAACAAAAATAAAATGATAAACACCATCATCATCGGCGCGACATGGGTGATTAATGGATTGATAAAAGCGCGCTTGATAGACACATTGAAGTACAGCTCAGCGAGGTTATATCTATCGATGTAATTGCTTATACCAAAGTCCGTTTCATAATGACTTTTGCGCAAACTGAAATAACTATTTGCGATATCCCACCCAGCCAATTTAGCGGCGGTGTTGAGGCCTGGTTTAGCAGAGTGGTAAACCAAGGGGTAAGCATTTAAATCGGGCTCCAAAACAATGTTATTTGCCATGTTTAGGTGCTTTAAGCGCAATGAAACCGTACCACTGTCAAATGGGTAATAACTGTGGTCAATTGCCAATGGCAAGACGACTTTAAAATACCAGCCAAGGGTTTCGGTGTTATGTGTTATGTCCCGATAGTGATGCTCACCGAAGCGATAAAATAACTTGCCATCTACAGCATCGGCAAACACCACGCCCTTTTGCTCATCTTCAATAAGACCGTCAAGATCATACTTTTGCCAAATGTACCCACTGATCACCAGCTCATTGAGGTTTTGGTATTCAATGGAGCGCACCAATATACCTGTTTTCACAAACTGGGCAGGGTGCTGTTTTATTTGATCGCTGTATCTCAGGTATCTCGCCCGCGCTTTTGATACATCTTGCTCATCGGTGAGCTTAAGTGAGTCGCTCTGGTGCTCGTATAAATGAACACTTGCCTCTTTGGCGATCAGTGCAAGGCCCACCATAAAACTCATGGAAATCGCCCCGACAAACAGCCAACTAGATGGCAACCAACTCGGTGTTGTAATGCGATGTCTAGTCTTAAAATACAGACCTATAATGCAGTTGATCACAAATAGTGTTGAAACCAATACCAAGTTAACGTACATGCGATGCAATTCTTTGGCGTTATATCCCAGTTCATTGGTCATAAACACCACATGCAATTGCCAGTTGGTGTGGGCAATGAGTTTAGAGAACACTTTTGCTTTACCACTTTGCAATTGAAATGTTTTTGCTTGTGCCTCTCGCTGCAACAACCGCTCTGTAAAACAAGCCCCACCGCGCAGATAACAGGCTAAAATCACATCTTTTTTACTGGCATACTGGCTCACACCGCCATTAGTTAGCACCACTTCTTGTTTAGCCAGTTGTTCATTCGGGTGATAAATCAGATTGCCTTGCTCAGACACCACAAAACCATATCCAGTTTTCCAAAAGTGCCGCGCACGCATAATGGATTTAAGCTCGGTCAGGGAGTAGTTGAGAGAGATCACACCCGCAATTTGAGAGCGACTCGCATCGGTAAAAAATGGGATAGAGTAGCCGATAATGTATGCACCACTGGTGCTGCTGAATTTAGGCTCTTGCCAAATTGCACGCCCTTGCTCTACGGCTTTGGTATACCACTGAGTTTTTTTACTGCCTATTTGCGTGTAATCATAGTTTTTGGGTTTAATTTGAATTTGGTTGTTAGACTGAAATGCATACCAAGACTTCAATTCATATTGATCACTGGCAATTGCATCCGGTGTATTGAGTATATGCTTGTCCAGCGATACGCCAACAGCAAAAATCTGTCCTTCTTGGCGGTGTTTGTTGCTCTGCAATGTCTGAGTCAATATGCGTTTAACTTTTGTATTTAACGCTAAACTCATATGCTGCTGGCTGAAATTCTCTTCACTTAGCTGAGATTTTATGGTGTCGCCAACCTCGATAAGGTATGCAATTTGTCGCTCAATATGCTTAGCTGCATAGAGGGTCTCTTCGTACGCCAACGTGTTTTTTTGTTCAAACACCTGGGTTTTATTTTGGAAGTACTGAGGGACCAAATAAATAAGCAAGAGCAGTAACAACAGTCCAACATAGCGATTGCATCGGATCAAATAATCAAGCATACACTGTTACACCTGCTTAATAGCCAAAGTGATAATTTAAACCCAGTGACACAATGGCGAGATCTGCCCCTTGCTCAGTGCCATCGCTCAGGATATTAGACTTGGCTGGTGTAACGGTGGGACTAACTCCGGCATTAAAACCATAGCGGCCATGAGCCTCATTATTGATTGCAGAGTAAATAAGCGACGAGCTTAACTGCTTGGAGAAACGATATATAACCCCGATGCTCACACCTTTTGCGCCATCGTTGCCTGCGTCGCTTTCTCCCGCTCGCCACAATTGCGCTTTATAGGTGAAATGATCGTGTTGCCATTGCGCATTGAATAAAAAAGCATCTCGGGAATAGCTAGAGGCAAGGCGAGAATCCGTGATGGATTCATACATCCAGCTAAATTTGCCCTTTTGCAGTCGATATTGCAGCGCAACTTTTTTGCCAGACAACTCGATATCAGCGAAGCGCTGCCGTTCATAGCCCGTAACAAATGTAAAAGCACCTTTGTTTTGGCGCAGTGCGAATGACACATTGTCTCGCTCACCGACTTCAACATCTTCAGTTGCCAGCTGATTTTCTGAGTAACTAGCTGATATGGATAAATCTTTGAGCAGGGCTCTATCATAGACAACCACTTGCTTGGCCCGTACGTTGAAAAGCTTCGATGCTTTTTCGCCGCTGGCCGCACCAATGACTTGATTGTAATCTGCCACAGTGCCAGAAAATATATCGAGCTTTCCTGTCATCGATTTATAAGCAGTATCAATTTTACCAATTCGGAACCGCCCAGCATCACGGTGCTTTAGCCCCACATAGGTATTACGCAAAGACCAAAATTCACTGTCTTCATCACCTGAGGCCTTAATGCCAAATTCAATTTTATACAGCCCTTGCCATTGCTCATCGACCGTTTGTTTGCCTTTTACACCTAACCTAGAACCATGCGTCGCAATAAACTGTCGGCGGGTATCCTCAGCCGTACTTTGTTCTCCCAAATCGGCTGTATTAAAGGACAAACGAGCACGGCCATATACCTGAGGGGCATGGTCATTTTTAGCCTGAAGTGACGAAGTCGTCGCATGAGTCAGTGATGGCACCAAAAAACATCCAGATGCACAGAGTGGAAATAGAGAGCTTAATTTCATTTTGATACTCAGATTGGTTGCTATAAACACATCCAGTATCTGTATGTTGAGCGCACAATAATTGGGGCTCTGAAGGTAAAATAGCGTGAATATTACGATTCATTCATTAATGCTAAAAACCAAGTACAACACCCAAATACACACTTTTCACAAAAAAGTGGCCCATTCATCACCCCTTTTTTCTGCGCCCAACGTTATACATATAAACACACATTCCTCAGAAACAAGGTGAACTATATGAAGCATAAAAACCACACCGCTGCGCCCTCGAACACTGATGTTGATATGAACCCTATGCTCGATATCGTTTTCATTCTGCTGATCTTTTTTATTGTGACAGCCAGCTTTCAAAAAGCACACGTTCTTGATATTGATAGACCAAACAAGGCAAACGTTACACTCTCGCAAACTTTGACTCCCCAATTTAGCATCGATCAGCGAAACCGTATTTTCTTGAATCAAAAACAGGTAGACCCTGACGCCATCGCAGTGAACATCGCTCGATTGGCAGCCCAAGGGGAGATAACTTCGATTAGCTTAAAAGCACACGCAATGAGTGAGCACAACACGCTGGTTACAGTGTTAAATGCGATTAAATCACAAACTGATGCCCCCGTTGCTTTGGGTAGTTAGTAGAGAAAGGCGAAGGGAAGAAGCCATGGTGTCGCATCACATTACACCATGGCAGCCAATACTAAGGGTTAATATGGTGAAGCTGGGTGTTGACTAACTTGCCTTCAAAATCACGGTGTGCATCAATTCGCGCAAAGAATGCCTGAGCATTTGGTGTAACCGGGATCACAACTGAATAAAACGCAAAGTTAAGACCTGCAACAACCTGTTGCTGTGCGGCCAGAATCTTGTAATTAACACCTTCCAGTGATTCGATCTGTTGTGCGGCACGCAGCTCCGCTTCACTGAAGTCATCACGTAAGGCAACTGAATCAAACGAGCCAATCGGCGGCACTAATACAGGCTCACTGAATGTGCGATCCGATAGCTGAGTAAAATGTTCACCTTGTTGATTGACTACAATCAGCTCTAGGCGATTTACTTTTGGTACGTTTGGCGCCACAGCCGGTGACACAAAGCAATAAAACGCATAGTTGGTGCCATTTACAATCTGAGATTGTCCAGCTAAAGGTTTGATATCCACACCTTCACGCTTATTAATATGTTCAAATGCATTGATGTATTCTTTGTCAAAATCCTGCGCCAATACGATTGGGCCAAAACCACCTAAAATACGATTTGCTTCAGACATTGTCTTATCCTTTTATGTCATTGAGAAAGAGATACTCCATACCTCGGAGTTGCTTGAGATGCGACTAGTCTAGGCGTAATTGGGCGGCCTGTTGGTATCACTTTAGTATCACTTTAGTATCACTTTGGTATCAGATTAAATGCCGTAAATTTGTGCAACATTTTTGACATCTTTGTACACTAATCCGCACACCCAACTTCACCTCAGTTATTGGCGTAAATCACCGCGCGTTGCTAGTCTTAACATCCCTTTTTCAAGGAGTCAGATTATGGATGGCAGGGTAAAACTGGATTGTAAAATTCTAAAACAGCTACGCCGTGACTTGGGGTTAAGTCAGGAAAAGCTCGCATGTGCATGTCAAGAGAAAGCACTCTGTGTTTCCATTGCAACCCTTAAACGCGCTGAATGCGGCTGCAAAGTATACCACCGAACTGCACGGGAACTGGCTCGCTTCTATCAAATCCCGGTAAAAGATTTATTGAGCGATCAACCCATTTAAACTACAGCACTCAACTGCGAAATAAAGTCGTTTTTGTTCTAAATAGAGCCACAGTATGAATGCGCTGATGTTTTAGGCCTGTATTCGTTAGTAAACAGCGACTAAAAACGCATGATGAATTTATAGATTCCCCCTGAGCACAAGCGTCGTATTGCTGAATCGATTTGTAACAAATTTGCTATTTTCAATGACAATGCTTTCCCCTACTCTAAAACGGTAAAAGCAAATGGAGAACGCGATGAAAGAATTACAAAAGTTAGTCAGTGGCTTGAATAAATCTGGTGCACTGAACGGCTTTTTAGGTGGTGTCGCCGGAGGCGGGGTCAGCAGCCTATTAAGTGGTAAAAAAAGTAAAAAAACCGGCAAAAAAGCGGTTAAATATGGTGCCTTAGCAGCTGTTGGTGGGCTCGCTTGGAAAGCATACAAACAGTACAGCGAACAAACTCAATCCGCATCACAACAACGCGACAGCCAAGCATATGAACAAGCGATGGCAAAACGTTCACACTCTCATCGGACATTTGATTTTCAACCTGCAAGTATGCCCGAACAAAGCTTCGAACAAGTTGTCGAAGATGATACGGGTTCAGGGCAACTGTTACTCATGCGGGCAATGATTGCTGCCGCATATGCCGACGGCCATATCGATGAGACTGAACGGCAAAAAATATTTGCGCAAGTCGAAACCATGACCTTAAGCGTACAAGAGAAGGCCATGTTGTTTGATGAGTTAAGAGCACCTATGAGCCTTAACGAATTAGTGGCAGCGGTGCCAAACGCACAAACGGGTATTGAAGTATATGCAGCAAGTGCGAGCGCGATTGACCTTAAACAGGCAGTCTCTTTACAGTATTTGCAAGCGCTAGCCAATCAGCTTTGTTTGCCTCGCGAGTTGGTCAATAGCATCCATCAACAACTTGATACGCTATAGTGGAAAACAATCATATTGATTATTTACCAAGGAATTAGCTAAGCAGGCGTGACTCTTTTAAACTTGAATTTGCTCAACAAAGTACACAAAAGAGCACGCCTAAGTGTGGATGGCTTACCCTTTCTAAGTTAGTTAAAACTGAGCAGATAAACTCGGGTCATTCCACTATAAACACAGAGGGAATAACCTTTTATAACCTGCAACAACACACTTATGGCTTTTTAACCACTTTGGGCTTTTTACGGTTTGGGTAACAGGTGGTGCACATAGGACATACAGTGCCATCACACCCTCTGGCGGTACAAAACTCGCGACCATAGTAAATAAACTGCAGATGAAGGTCATTCCAATACTGTTTTGCAAATAGTCGCTTTAGGTCTTTTTCAGTCTGCGCCACGTTTTTACCACTGGTTAAACCCCAGCGCTGTGCCAAACGGTGAATGTGGGTATCAACAGGAAAAGCGGGCACGCCAAATGCCTGCGACATCACAACACCTGCGGTTTTGTGTCCAACGCCCGGTAGGGTTTCCAAAGTATCCATATCTTCAGGCACAATCCCGTCATATTCAGCGACTAAAATTTCTGACAACTTTTTAATCGCTTTGGATTTTTGTGGTGATAAACCACATGGGCGGATAATCGCTTTTATATCCTCAACCGACTGTTTTGCCATATCAAATGGATTATCAGCCAGTTGCCACAGTGCCGGTGTTACCTGATTGACACGTTCATCGGTACATTGCGCTGATAATAAAACCGCAACCAATAATGTATACGGATCTTTGTGATCAAGGGGGATTGGAGGCTCAGGGTAACGAGATTGAAGCTCTGTCAATATATATGCTACACGCTCAGCTTTTAATAGATTTTTTTCAGACACACTTGCTAGCCTAGGTTACTTTCTCATTGCAGTGCGCCTAATTTACACTGACGCCACAGCTGCGTCAGCATAAAACATCAATTTCTCGATTTTACTTCACATTGTACATTTGACTAAGCACCGAGATATTGCCCTAAAGCAATGAAAAAAGGCACACCAAGTAGCACATTAAACGGAAAAGTGATCCCCAGTGACGCTGTGATAGACATCCCAGCATTGGCCTCAGGTAAGCTCTCTTTCATTGCAGCTGGCACCGCGATATAAGAGGCACTGGCACCAAGCACCGCCATTAGCGCAAGTCCACCGGCACTGAGCCCTAACATCACGCCAAGACCTGTCCCTGCTAGGCCACCTAACATTGGCATTAAAATCGCGAAGCTAATTAAAAATATACTGTTCTTTTTTAATGTGCCCAATTGCTCACCCGCAACTAGGCCCATCTTTAATAAGAATAGAGCCAGAACACCGGAAAATAACTCGACAAAAAAAGGCGTGAGTTTTTGCACGCTCTCACCACCGACAAAGCCGATGATTAAGCTCCCTACCATTAACAAAATACTCTGGTTGGCTATCAGTTCTTTTTTCACAAACGCGCGATTGATAACCTTTATATTCCCTTTAGCAAGTACTAAACCAACCACAATTGCAGGCATTTCAAGTAACACCACAAACAGCGGGAAATAGGCTTCATAGGCAATATTCGCGGCTTCTAAAAGCGCCACAGCCACAGCATAAGTTGCTACGCTGACCGAGCCATAATGCGCCGCAATCGCACCGGCGTTGATCTTATCTAGTTGACCAAAATAACGTAATAGCGGGTACGCCACCAACGGCAATAGTAGTCCAAACGCCACAACGGCAAGAGACATTGTCAGCAGTGCGGGGTCAATATGTTGCTGCAGTGCTATTCCGCCTTTTAGGCCAATAGCCACCATCAAAAAGAGGCTTAATGTCTTATACAGACCCTCTGGGAACGAGAGTTTTGCACCTAATAATTGGGCTAGGATACCCAGTATAAAAAAAGCAACAACCGCGTCTATCATGGATTACTTAACCTCAGCTAAACGAGAAGAATGAGAGGTGCTTTGCGATTTTTGAGCTTTGTTAGGTGAAGATTTTAACACGCTAAAAATTGACAACGTAAAGAGAAGTACGGCCAATAAAATAAACCCAATGCCGCCATGACCGAGTAAGTTACTCAAATAAGAAAACGCCAACAGACTTAAGCTCGTTATAAGGGATAACACCAAACTTTTAAATGCCATAACTCTCTCCTCTGTATTTTTGAAGATTTTACAAAAGTCACAACATAGATAAAAATAGATAGTAACTATGATAACCATAGATAAAAATCTAACTTGATAATTAAGTAGGATATATGGCTTCCAGATTACATGCCCACATCGGCACCTTTAGACAACTCGAAATTTTGCTTGCTTTGCATGAAGGCGGCAGTGTTAAAGCGGCATCCGAAAAGCTGTATTTAACCCAACCAACGGTTTCAATGCAGCTTAAAAAATTAGCCGAGGCTATCGGACTCCCTTTATATCAACAAGTAGGAAAACAGCTGAAATTTACCGATGCCGGGCTAGCAACCGTTTCTACGGCAAAACAAATATTGCAAAGTTGCGAAGAATTAGACATGCACCTTGCCAATATGCGTGGGCTCAAAGCCGGCACACTCAGATTGTCCAGCGCAACCACCGCAAAATATTTTATCCCCCATTTACTTGGGCCATTTTGCGAGCGTTATCCAGATATTGATATTCAGTTTACGGTTGCCAACAGACAGCAGGTAATAGAGCGTCTTGAACAAGGGTTGGATGACTTTTATGTGTTTAGTCATTTACCAGAGGGATTAGATTTGGAAGTGATTGAATTTATGTCCAATGATCTGGTTGCCATTGCACCAGCTTCTCATCCTTTTAGCCAACAAGAATGCGTATCGCTAGAGGCGTTTTGCAAAGAAGATTTTTTGATCCGTGAGTCTGGATCTGGGACCCGCTTTGCAACCGAAGCTTTTTTCAAAAACAAAGATGTTACACCCAATATCAAAATGACCATAGCCAGTAACGAGGCCATTATCCACTCAGTGCTGTCACGTTTAGGGGTTTCCATACTCTCGTCGCATACCCTCGCATTTGGCGAGATACATGATGTCAACGTGATCAATGTCGAGTCACTACCGATTCGCTCCAAGTGGTCTTTTTCTTGGACCAAGCGAAAAGCACTCTCCCCCATTGCCAGTGTGTTTCTCACCTATGTTGAAACCGAAGGCAGAGCCATTATGCAAAACGCGATCAGGATTTAGCACTTTTGTGCAAAAAAAACGCAGAATAAGTGAAATATAACTACTGTTATTAAGGTCTGTGTGACAGGCAACTTTAATTCGCTTGAGGGCTCAATTATGATAAATCCACTCAAATTGGCAATACTGTGTACGGTTATGGGCTTAACTGCTTGCGGCGGCAGCTCCTCGTCATCTCCAACAAATTCGCCAGCCGCAACAACACCCACCAATACATCCACTGGTTCTACAACAACCACGACGCCTGCACCTGCCAATACAGTGACTTATGAGCTGACATTTACCCGTACTTGGGAGCGCAGCAACTTTCCGACAAATTACCCCAGCGGTACTCACTTCTCACCTGTTATCGGCCTCACACACAATGAACAAGGGCGGATTTTTCAGCGAGAAACCTCGGCGAGCGCGGGGATTGCCAGCATGGCAGAAACTGGCTCAAAGACACTACTTAGAAATGAAATAAGCGATATACAAAATCTGGGTAATTCGAGTTACTTAATTGATGAATCTGGCATTTCAGGTAGCAGTAAAAGTGTTTCAATGACATTTGAGGCAAGCCAGTCTTTCCCTTATCTGAGTGTGGTTTCTATGGTTGCTCCCAGCCCTGACTGGTTTATTGGGATCGATAGCTTGTTACTTTTTAATGATAATCAGTGGGTAGATGAACAAACTATCCAACTTAAAGTGTACGATGCTGGCAGTGACAGTGGCGCGACATTTAGCGCCGCTGATTCGCCCACAGATCCACAAGCCACCATCACTTTACTCAGCAGTGAACGCACTGATACTGACTTTACAAATGGCGTTCACTTTACAAGTGGAGAGAATATTGGATTTATCAAGATCACTTTAATGCAATAGGCTCATAAGATAGCCACGGTTAGTCAACGGTGGCTATCATTTATGCACTTGCCAGCAAGTCATGTAATAGGGCTCTGAGCCACACATTTTTGTCATCGCCTTCTTTGCGGTTAAACCACAGCATCGCAATGGCGAAATCGGGCACCACAATGGGGGGCTCAAAATGACGCAGCCGGCTGTTTTTACATGCAATATCAGCCATCTTTTTTGGCACTATGGCGATTAATTTTCGACCCTGTAATAAACTCTGGATAGTCATAAAGTTACGCGTGGCCACAGTGACTCTGCGTGTGAGCCCTAGCGTTTTTAACGTGTCGTCAACGCCCGTTGTCAACTGTCCATCGGGGCTGACCAAGGCGTGCTCAACCTGTGCAAATGCCGCTGCAGATAGCCCTTCTTCACATACAACATGCCTAGGATCAGCAATACATACGTGCCGTTCAGTGTAAAGATGATGAGCACAAAAAGCGGGATCAGGCTTTGCGATACTGCCGATGACAATATCCAATTTCTCTTGCTCTGCCAAAGTGACGTAGTTACTTCGATTTACATTGATAAAGCTAATTTGTGCCTTCGGTGCCTGCTTACGGATGGCATCAAAAATCGCCGGAGCAAAGATAAATTCCGCATAATCGGTTAGCCCGATACGGCACACCCCTGCATACTCTGCCGGATTAAATGGTGTGCTCGTCAAAAGGTCGTTACTTACACTATCTAGTAGTTTGGTGATTGTTGGTGCCAAGAGATGCGCACGCTCGGTGGCCACCATTTTATGTCCTTGCCGTTCAAATAGCACATCGTTAAACAGCGAGCGCAGTCGTGAAAGACTATGACTCATAGCGGATTGGCTAACACAACTTTTGTGTGCTGCAACACTCACACTTTGGTAACGATATAAATACGCAAAGGCCACCAATAAATTCAGATCTACATTACGCCACTGTACGTCACTAAAACTCACCCAAACATCCCATATAATTCATAGAAACAATCAATACTATTAATTTGATTAATTGTAATGCATTTTTTAACCTAATGGCATGAATTAAACTCGCATCCAAAAAAGCACTCAACATGTTTACCATATTTAAACTCTTTTTCTTGCTTGGCTGGGTTAGCTTTGGCGGACCCGCTGCACATATCGGTTATTTTAGACAAACCTTTGTTGAAAAACTCAAATGGCTCGATGACCATGAGTATGGCCAAATAGTTGCTCTCAGCCAATTTTTACCAGGGCCGGGATCAAGTCAAGTGGGCTTTGCTCTTGGTTATAAACGAGGAGGCTTGCCCGGCGCTTTGGCCGCCTTTTTAGGGTTCACACTACCGTCGATATTAATCATGATTGGCTTAGCTGTGGTTGCCAGCCAAATCACCCAAAATGACCTCTTTCAGAGCGTAGTACATGGCTTGAAATTGCTTGCTGTCGTCGTGGTTGCCGACGCTGCATGGGGTATGTACAAAAACTTTTGCAAAAGCACCCTTACCGTTGGTTTGTGTATTTTAACAGCGACGGTGTTACTCATCGCACCAAGTATCTCAGTGCAAATTGGGATCTTACTACTTGCAGCTATGGTCGGTGCACATTATTTAAAACAGACGCAACCCAAACCAACAAACCAAGTTTTTAAACCGAGTTACACCCCACTTTTTTTATTCTTAGCACTTTTAATTGGTCTGCCATTTGCCGCAAAGCTCATGCCCTCGGTCGCCCTGTTTAATGATTTTTATCAAGCGGGCAGCCTAGTATTTGGTGGTGGTCATGTTGTTCTGCCTCTATTACAAAACATCGTAGGTGATCAACTCAGCCAAGATAGCTTTTTAACTGGCTATGCCGCGGCACAAGCTGTACCCGGTCCAATGTTTACTTTTGCAACATATATCGGCTATGAACTACTACCAGACAACCCGATTGCAGGCTCTCTGATTGCAACAATCGCCGTGTTTTTACCTGGCTTTTTACTGCTGTTGGCAGTGCTAAAAAACTGGCAAACACTCGCGCAAATGCCGCACGTCGCAGGAGCTCTCAATGGCGTTAATGCCGCCGTAGTGGGACTGTTAATAGCCGCTTTGTACCAGCCGGTATTTGTCAGCGCGGTCTTCGCTCCCTATGATATTGCGCTAGTACTGGTGGGTTTTTTCTTACTGAAACAACTCAAGCTCCCCATCATTTGGTTGGTGTTAACTTTTATATTGGCCGGGATCGTGACTGGACTTGTTTAACTAATTAAACGGGAGACACGGATGTCTTCATTTGCATTTTCAGCTACTTATTATTGTACTTAAAGGCCTTAAAAGGCTTGCAATTCAATTACAAACATGAAATTGTATATTTGTTTCAAATAACAACATAAATAAGGAATATTTTATGAAAACAAAAATTAATAAAAAGCAACTTAAGAATTTGTCTCAACACAGCGAGGCGATTTCACCACATACCACAGCAATCATTGCAGGTGGTAGACAAGGTGATATGCCTTTGCCAACCAAACTCGCTTTTGCCTGCCCAGGTACTACGGCGTAACACCATCATCATAGCGAAGGAAACTCACCTTCGCTACTTACCCGTTTTAACGCAGTCAAAACCAACCACAACTCCCCCTCCAACTGAAACACAAAAACGCCCCTTACTACACAATAAATTTCTCATTGGGCTTTTAATTATTCCATAATACGCGTAGACTTGAATGATAACAATTATCATTCAAGTCTACGCGTATGTTTAAAGATTTTGCTACTCGAACCTGCCCCTGCTGTAATAAGCCACTCAAGCTAACCGAGCGTATCGCTTTACTGAATCGCGAGCCCTTGACTTGTAAATACTGTGCCAAGCCGCTAAGACCCAATTTTAGTATTATGCTTATTAATGTTTTTTGGCTAAGTAGCAGCGTTTCTTGGCTGGTAAAGACGCATACTGAATTGAGCTATGCTTGGGCATTGTGTGCAGCTCTACTGGCTGTCAGTGTGTTGTTACCTGGGCTAGATTTGCTCTTCTCCTTAGAAGAAGAGCACTAGCATAGCTGGTTGATCAAATCAGGATAACCAAAGCAGTTTAATCACCGCAGCAATGGTTGTTAAACTTAAAATAACACACAGTGTGTTAAATACCTTATTTGCGCCGGTGCCTTTAACGTAATCACCAGCTATTTGCCACCCGGCAAGCATGCCATTCAAAGCAAAAATACTCACACACAGCGTAGACACCACTTTGAACCAAGTTGGCGCTAGAAAATCACGCAAACTCTGGTGATCCGAAATAGGCGCATTGAACAGCAATACAAGCAACATAATGCTGTATGCAACGATCAGTGCATTGCCAATACGCTGTAATACCCACTGCTTTGTTCCCGAGCGTGCAATTCCCGTTATAGCCATATCCAAACTCCAATTACGATACTCAATACGATCCCCAAACCAATAGCAACCCGTGAAATCATGCAGCCACTGGCAAGCTCCTCAAAGTAGCCAAACTCTTGAATAATATGCTTAATTGTACCCAAGCAGTAATAGCCCAATGCTGTTAACAGGCCCCAAACAATAAACTGGATCAAGAAGTTTTCGGTAAATAAAGACGTTAATGTACTAAAGTTGTGTGTCGATTGAAGTGCGAAGATAAGCAGCGGTAATAAAACAACCAATGCCATCCAAACAATTACGCCGCTGACACGGTGTAAAATTGACGCGTACGCCGTGATAGGTAACGCCATAGTCTGAATTGCCAGATTCGTAGGCCGTTCTCTTTTCATATTAAATACCCAAATGCAAATGTACATAAATGCTAACGCAAATCATTACCAGTTACAAATGTAGTAAAATATTATCTTGTAAGGGTGGGTATGCGAAGAGAAATAGGAACCAAATTAACTTGTGTATATTAGGTTCGTATCAATGAGTTGATCATGACGACCATGAGGGGAGTGAGTTAGTGAGGATAGACCCCCACCCTCACCGAAGCCATCAATGTGTTTTTTTCGGTCCAGTACGTACCAACTCTTTACCGTTCTCAAATACGTCTTGGGTAACCCAACGCCCTAGTAGCAGTTGATGTTTGTCGTCAAGTACTGCGACGAATGGGTGACCATTGCTATTGTGGGTTGCCAGTGCAATTCCCGCCACGTTTTCAAGGCCTAACCCGCCGTTTTCCACTAGCAGTAAAAATGCTTCTAATTCAGCTAAACTGCTGATTTCTTCTTGGTCGTTGATCATGGTTTTTAACTCTCTATACACTTATTCACGCTACTTTGAGATGAATTAAACTCAAAATAAACATTAATGGCTCTATTATATCTCGCAATCCATTTGCCAGCTACGTGCTCTGCAATATTACCACTATGGCGTATAGGGATTGCCGCACAGCCCCCTCTTGCCGTACACTCTGGGCATTAATGCATTTTATTTTTTGAGGTATCAATGGCTGAACCCGACAACAAACCCTCTGGCTTCTTTAGCCAGATGCTTTTTAATATTATTCTTCCAGTGATTATTTTGACGCGCTTTTCAGGAGAAGAGCACTTAGGGCCGTCACTGGGTGTCGTAGTCGCACTGGCATTCCCTGTTGGATTTGGTCTTTGGGAGCGCCAAAAAACGGGGAAGTTTAACTTTATTTCCGCCCTTGGTATTGTCTCTGTTTTATTAACTGGCGGGATTAGCCTTCTCGAGCTCGACGCCAAATATATCGCCATTAAAGAAGCCTTGATCCCTGGGGTGATAGGGGTTGCGATTGTGGTCAGTCAGTATACCAAGTACCCATTGCTTAAAACCATGCTGTTTAATGAAAACGTCATGGACATTCCCAAAATTGACTCCGCGTTAAAAGAAAAAGGGAATTTAGATAAGTTACCCAAAGTGCAAATTGTTGCGTCTAATATTCTTGCTGGATCTTTTTTCCTATCATCCGTACTCAATTATGTGCTCGCTAAAATGATTGTCGTTAGTCCAGCTGGGACTGAAGCATATAACAATGAATTAGGCCGTATGACCGCATTGAGTTATCCGGTTATTGTATTACCCACCATGGTGATCTTTTTTGTTGCCCTGTACTACCTAATTAACTCGCTGAAAAAGCTCACAGGGTTGAAAATGGAAGAGATGTTTATTGAGCAATAGCGCAATACATTTCACGTTATTACGCAAAACGGGGCCTTTCAGCCCCGTTTTTTATAACAATCGGTTTTTAGGCAACCGAGTTAAATCTAACTTAAGAATTTTAGAGCGCCTTTGGTAGTTATAAAGTGATTTCTTCTTTGCTGGTAAGTCTTCTATACCCGCACAATCAAAGCCTTGTTCTAAAAACCAATGAATGCTTCGTGTTGTCAGCGCAAACAGGGCCTTATACCCTTGCCTGCGCGCTTTATTAATGACAGTGCGCAGTAAAAAGCTGCCCCGATCGGCATCTCGATATTGTGGATGAACAGCAAGGCTGGCAAATTCACCTACCTGCTCCTCCGAAAAAGGGTAAAACGCAGCACACGCAATAATCACCCCATCACGCTCTATCACAGTAAATTGCTCTATTTCCATTTCCAGCTGCTCACGAGAGCGCCTAACTAGATAACCCTGCTCCTCTAAAGGGCGAATTAAGTTAAGCACGCCATTGATATCAGCGATACTGGCGCTTCGCAGTTGCTCTGAACTCTGTGGCGCAATTTGAGTACCGATCCCATCAAGTGAAAAAAGCTCTTGCAACAAGGCACCATCTTCTCGATAACTGACTAAATGACAGCGGTGTACCCCGCCACGACATGCATCAATTGAGGCCTGTAAAAACACGGCTGCACTTTTACAAGGTGCATTACAAGTTTCTCCACGGGCCAGTAACAGCTCAGCTTCATTGGGCATTAACTCAGCAATGGCTTCACCGTGTTCGTCCAAGATACCGGCTTCATGGCAAAAACCAAGCATCTTATCCGCATCTAAACGCAGTGCGACTTGCGTTGCAATTTCCTCGGCAGTTAAATTAAAACTTTCTCCTGTTACCGAGGCCGAAATGGGGCCGAGTAAGACAATACTGTTATTATCAAGTTGGTGTCGAATACCCTCTACATCAATACGCCGCACTCGACCAGAATGGTGATAATCCACCCCTTCATCAATACCTATTGGTTGCGCAATTACAAAATTCCCACTCACCACATTAAGTGATGTTCCTGACATTGGTGTGCTACTCAGAGACATTGATAACATGGCTGTAATATCAAGCTGCATAGCCCCACTCACTTGCTTGATAATGTGGAGTGAATCTCCATCAGTGACTCGAATATGATTGTGAAATTCACTGTGAATACCCGCATTGGCCAACGCAGTATCAAACTGAGGTCTAGCACCGAACACCAACACAATTTTAATACCAAGACTGGTCAGCAACGCCACATCGTTAATAATGCTGCGATATCCAGGCTGATCAACAGCTTCACCACCTAGCATCACAACAAAAGTTTTCCCTCGGTGAGCATTTACATAAGGAGTTGATTGACGAAAACCATCTACGAGTTCGGTCGTGCGCACGAGCATTTACCTTTTATAAAAGTGCCAATAATTTAACTTACCAAAACAACCCCATCATAGAGAATTAAAATTCAAAAT